>CAVTPJ010000008.1:0-782807 GCA_963736645.1 uncultured Thermoleophilia bacterium
GTCGATGGCCAAGTCCAGCTGCTCAAGGTCCCGTCTTGGGACGCCTGCGGGCTTGAACAAGGTCACGCGCGGCACGCTGCCGACGGCGCGTTCAATGGGGGGGCGCGACATCCGACTCCTTAGCGGTTATTAGCATATGCTCATGGTAGAGGGCGAGGCAGCCGACTTCAAATCGGCGGCTGTTCGCCGCTTGGGAGTTGTGCGCTCCCGTCCGGCGCCGAGGTGATGGCAGGGCGGAGAGATGAAGCCCTGGTCGTGTCGATCACCTCGACGCCTGCGGGGAACGCATCCGGCGCCGGTGGGTCCAGACGCAGGTACGCGTTGCCCAGCCGGCGGGCCGGTTCCCGGCGGCTCAGGGCCAGCCGTAGCGCGGCCCTGCGAAGCATCGGCCGCGTCAGCCCCTCGGCGTCGCGCAGGTCCTGCGCCACGTAGGTGCCGACCGCGATCAAGGCTCGGGTCGCTGTGCGCCCGCCCAGACTGCTCTCACCGCCGCGGGTCTTCTGTCCGCTGCGGCTGCTCAGTCCGCTGCGGCCGCGACCTGCCCCGCTGCCGTCGCATCCCGCCCCTCCGCGTCGTTGCCGGCGCTGTCTCGGGCTGCCGTTTCCATTCACGGTTCCTCAGCTCCTCAGGCCCAATGGCCGCTCACGGTCGGACCTCCGACCGCAGCGAGTTCGCCGCGCCCGAGCGCGTCCAGCGCGCCACGGGCCGTGACGCCGTTCCCGACCTGATAGATGGCGATGTTGCCCGCCGCCAGTGCCTTGTGCGCGTTGGAGCCGACGTTTCCGGTGATCAGAGCTTGGACGCCCTGCGCGGCGACCTTGCTGGCTGCCTGTACGCCCGCGCCCCCGGTTGCATCCACGTTGACCGAGTTGTCGTGCGCCTGCCACTCGCGGGTCTCCGAGTCGGCGATGATGAACCAGCGAGCGCGACCGAACCGCGGGTCGACGAGCGAATCGATGTCGTTACTCTGTGCGCTGATCGCGACTTTCATGGCTTCTCCTCTGGTTGGCTCTGATCGGCGGCGGCTGCCGCCAGGTAGAACGACCGGCCTTCGTGGGCGTGCAGCTGCGCCGCACCCCGGTTCACGAGCGCGGTCGCCGCTTTGAGCGCTTCGCCGTGGTGGATTCCCAGCCCGGACGCTATGTCGGCGACTGTGCACGGTCGCCTCGACACGAGCTCGAGTACGTCCGCCTGGGCGGCGACTCCGTCGCCGGTCGACGCCGGGAGGTCGGCGATCACCTCCGCGTGCGGCGTGAACAGAGAGGCGAGCTCATCGAGTGCGGCCCCGTCGACCGGGGCCACGAAGGACTCCGCCGGCGGACGCACCGCCGTGTTCAGCTGGATCCGGTCGGGAGCGATGCGCGCCGCGAGCCCCGCGAGCCCGTTCACCTCGGCCACCGGATCGGTCACGCCGGCGAGGAGCATTACCTCCAGCCAAATCTCGCCCCTGTAGCCGTGGCGGAACGAGACGAGCCCCTCGACCAGGGCGGCGAGATGAAGCGACTCGTGAGGTCGGTTCACCCTCCGGAACAGGTTCTCACTGGGAGCGTCCAGGGACGGCAGAACGATGTCCGCGGCGGCGAGCCCCCTGCGCACCGCCGGGCGGCCGAGGAGCGATCCGTTGGTGATCACCGCGACGGGCACATCCGTGATGCCCTTGATGCCGGCGATGACCTCCCCGAGGCCCGAGTGCAGCGTCGGTTCGCCCGATCCCGCGAGGGCGATGATATCGGGTCCCGCCCCCAGCCGGGTGCCCACCTGCGCCACCACGTTGGCGGGGTCGACCCAGCGTTGCCGGCGCACCGTCTTGCGTGTCGTGCGCCCGAGCTGGCAGTAGACGCAGTCGTACGTGCACGTCTTGAGGGGGACGAGGTCGACGCCAAGCGAGCGACCCAGTCGCCGCGATGGGACGGGTCCGTACACATTCTGCTGTGCGGCCGTGGGTGACATCGTCCGCCTCATCCGTCCGTGTCGATCGTGCTGGGACCCGGCGCGCCCGCGCCGCCGGCGACGGGAACGGCGCGGGTCGGCGCCGGGCGTTCGGTCAGCGCGAGCAGCGGTCCGATCGCCGCCGAGAAGGCCGCTGTCGTCGGCGAGTCCGCGAAAGCCTCAATGTGCGGGATGCCGCGCTCTCCGGCCTGTACGACTGCCGGATCCATCGGGATGCGGCCGAGGAACGGTACGCCCACGTCGCCGGCCATGGCCTCGGCTCCGCCGCTCAGGAAGACATCGGTCGTCACCCCGCAGTGCGGGCAGACGAAGCCGCTCATGTTCTCGATCACGCCGAGCACGGGCAGGTGGAGCGCCTCGCAGAACCGCAGGGCCTTGCGCACGTCGTTGACGGCGACATGCTGCGGCGTCGAGACGATCACCGCGCCCGTGTCGGAGCCGAGCAGCTCGACCAGCGCCAGCGCCTCGTCGCCCGTGCCCGGTGGGGCGTCGACGACGAGGCAGTCGAGGCGCCCCCAGTCGACGGCGCCGAGCATCTCGCGGATCGCCGAGTACTTGCGCGGGCCCCGCCAGATCACCGCGTCGTCGTCCTCCGGCAGGAAGAACTGGATCGACATCGCCCAGAGGTTCTCGCGGACGGGCGCGGGAGCGATGCCTCCGGCGCGGCCGGGATGCGGATCGTAGTCGAGACCGAGCAGGGAAGGGACGCTGGGGCCATGTAGGTCCGCGTCGAGGAGCCCCACGCGGCGTCCGGCAGCAGCCAGCGCGGTCGCCAGATTGACCGCCACCGTGCTCTTGCCGACGCCTCCCTTGCCGGACAGCACGAGCACCTTGTGTCGGATGAGCATCATCCGTACCTCAAGCTCGTCCTGCCGTGGCTGGGTGCTGGCGTCCACCTGGCTGCAGCCGTGGCCAGCTTGCACGTTGCGCGTAGCACCTTCAGGCATCGAGTACATCTCCTTCCGTGACCGCGAGCAGTGCGTCGCCGACGGCCTCCCATACTTCTGTGATCTCGGTCGCGGCGCGACCTCCGTAGTCGATGATGTCGGTGCCGGCCACCTGGGCGTGCGTCACCGAAGGGTCGTAGGCGACGCTGGCGACGAATGCCGCGCCGGCCGCCGTCGCCTCAGCGGCGATCTGGTCGCCGAGCTCCGGGTTCAGGTCCGCCTTGTTGACGCAGACGGCGAACGGCAGACGGAACTGACGCACGACCTGCAGGACGCGGTCCAGGTCGTGACGTCCCGAGACGGTCGGCTCGGTGACCGCGAGCGCGAGGTCGGCGCCGGCGAGCGAGGAGATGACCGGGCAGCCGATGCCCGGCGAGCCGTCTACGATGACCAGGGGCAGGCTGCGCTCTTGCGCAACGCGCCGGGCCTCGCTGCGGACCAAGGTCACCAGCTTGCCGGAGTTGTCCTCGGCGACGCCGAGACGGGCGTGGACCAGCGGGCCGAAGCGTGTCTCGGAGACCATCCAGGCGCCGTTGACGACAGGCTCCATGCGGACGGCGTCGGCGGGACACACACGTCGGCAGAGCTCGCAGCCTTCGCAGGCGATGGAGTCAATGGCGTACCCGTCATCGGCGGAGCCGAGCACGGCCGCGAAGCGGCAGACCTCAGCGCATCGCCCGCAGTCCGTACACGTGTCGGGATTGATGATCGCCTGATGGCGGCCGCTGAACTCGTGCTCGACGCCGAGCTCCGGGCGCAACACGAGATGCAGGTCGGCGGCGTCGACGTCGCAGTCGGCGAGCACGGCGCCGCCGGCCAGCGCGGCGAACGCGGCGACGACGCTCGTCTTGCCGGTGCCGCCCTTGCCGCTGATCACGACCAGCTCCCGCGGCGTCACGAGGCCACCTTGGCTCCCTGCGCCGCGGCGACGATGCGCTCCCACGCGGAACTCAGCGTGTCCTCCAGACCGTCGACCGCGTCGAGGAGCAGCTCGCCGCGGGCGTAGGCCTCGGCGATGCGCCTGTCGTTCGGTAGCTCGAGGACGATCTCGAGGCCTTCCGCGGCACAGTAGCGCCGGACGCCGTCGTCTCCGATGTCGGCGCGGTTCACCGCGACGACGCAGCGCAGGCCGAGCGCGCGCACCATCTCGACGGCGAGCGTGAGGTCGTGCAGTCCGAACGGCGTCGGCTCCGTGACCAGTACCACGAGATCGGAGCCGCGAACCGCCTCGATCACCGGGCACGAGGTGCCCGGCGGGGCGTCGATCAGGATGACGTCTTCGTCGACGCCCTCGAGGCTGGCGATCGTGGTGCGAGTCGTCGGCACGGCCTTCGCCTCTCCGATCGAGAGCACGCCGGTGACCAGCGGGAACACAGGCCTGTCGCCCGCCTTGACCGAGCCGTACTCGACGACTCCGGTGTCACGGCCTTCCTCGGCGATCGCGTGCTCGGGACAGAGCAGGGAGCACGCGCCACAGGAGTGGCAGAGTTCGGGGAACACGAGGACCGTCGACCCGATCAGCGTGATCGCCTTGAACGCACATACCTCGGCGCACACGCCGCAGGCCGTGCAGCGCTCGTCGTCGACCGTCGGCACGAGGACGCTCACCGGCTCGCGGCGCTCGACCAAGGGGCGCAAGAAGAGATGACAGTCCGGCTCCTCCACATCGGCATCCAGGAGCCGGACCATCATTCCGCGGCCCGCGAGCATCGCCGCGAGGTTGGTCGCGAGCGTGGTCTTGCCGGTGCCGCCCTTGCCGCTCGCGATGGCGACGCGCATGGTGTCAGACCTCCGCGAGCGCAAGCGCGCCATAGGAGCAGTCGTCGACACACATGCCGCAGCCGGTGCAGAGCACTTGGTCGATGACGGCCGTCTCTTCGAGGGTGATTGCATCTCGTGGGCACGTCTCAACGCATGTGCCGCAGGCGATGCAGGACTCGGGCTTGGCGACGATAGCCACGATACGCGCTCGGGAAATGACGGCGGGCGCGTCCGCGGGCGCGTCCGCGACCGGCGCCGACGCGATGACGGCGGCCGTTCCGCTGTCCGTGATGTCGGCGCCGGCATGAGGGCCGAGGCACGTGCCGCGCCCGCTGCCGTCGTGGTGACGCTGGCGCATGCCCTGGCCGCCCCCTTGACCGCGGCCGCCTCCACCGCCGCGACCACCGGCGCCCATTCCGCGTCCGTCCATGTCAGTCCCGCGTCGCCGACTCGAGGCGATCCAGACGCTCGAGCACTTGGGCGAGTTTCTCCTCGACGTGCGCGAGCGCGTCCGGCGCGTCGCCCATCGGAGCCGTCGCCTGAGCGTCGGCCTGCGCGGCCCGTTGCCACCCGGTGAGCCCTGTAGCGTAGAACTGATTCCTCCAGCCGCGACCGCCGCGGCCAGGGGTCGGGGCAGCGCCTGCGCAGAAGCCCCTGCGACCTCCTGTCATCGAGCCGTACCCCATCGGCCCGGTACCGTCTCTAGCTGGCATGGCTCCTCCTTCGGAGCGCGGCGGCAGTCGATCCGCCACTGACTGTTATGAGCATATGCCCATATTATGCCCGTGGCCTGAGAATGCAACCGCGGACTCCTGATTGGGCGTCTATCAGCGTGAAGCCGATGCAGAGGGTGAGTCCGATGCGCTCGTAGCCGCGTGCAGGCGAAGTCGTCGGCAGGGGTCTACAGGATCGCTCCTCCCAGGCGCTGAGGGCGGCGGCCGGCCGCTCAGGCGTCGCCGGTGACGATCTCGCGCCGGAGCAGCGCCAGCTCGTCGGCGAGCCGCCCCGCACTTGCGCGCCGCGTCTCCACACCTGCCTCACGCAACACGTAGCTCGGTCCCTTGTTGACGTCGCGCACGGTGATCAGTACGTCGATGCCTTGCCGGACGAGCCACTCGGCCACGACGATCCCCTTCTGTCTTTCAGCGCCGAGGTGCGGATTCGCCAGCACCGTCAGGCGCAGCACGTCACCGTCGGCAGCGCGGACCTCGGCGAGGCCGAAGTAGGGAGCCTCGCCAAACTCGCTCGAGATCTCGCCGTCGGCCGAAGCCAACGGCGCGGCAATGCGACGGATATCGCGGCGCTGGGGCTCCAGGTGCAGGTTGACCCGCTCCACGGCAGGCAGCGCTGCCCGGATCTGCGCCTCCAGATGTTCGCTGGCCGCATGAGCCTTGACGAGGTCGTCAGTGCGCAGGCGAAGCGTGGCCTCGAGGAACAGATAGCGGCCCGCGCTTCGCACCGCTAGCGCGCCGACCTGCTCGATCAGTGCCTCCGAGCCGAGGATGCGGTCGATCTGAGCGAGTGTCTTGGCGTCGACCGACGCGTCCAGCAGGACCCTCATGCCACTCGCCAGCAGTCCCCATCCCGAGTAGACGGCGAATACCAGGATCACGAACGCCATGAGCACATCGATGTTGAAGCCTGCGTAGGTGGAGACGACGGCGGCCAGCGCCAGCGACGTCGAGAGCACGTCGGTCTGGCGATGCTTGCCGTCGGCCACCAGGGCCGGCGACGAGACGCGCTTGCCCCATCTCATGGCGTACCAGCCGTAGGTCCACGTCGCCGCGATCGTGACCACGACGCCGACGATGACCGCCGCGTCGATGCTCGGCTCTTGCCGACCGGCCGCTAACGCCTCTCGCGCGATCTCGTAGGAGGCGATGAAGATGAGCAGCGCGACGCTCACCTGCAGGAGGTTCTCGATCTTGTAGAGGCCGTAGGGGAAGGCCGCCGTCTTGCGTTCGGAAAGCCTGAGGCCCAGCCACAGCACCAGCGCCGCGACCAGGTCGACGACGCAGTCCACCGCCGTAGCGGTCAGCGCGAAGCTGTGGGAGACGGCGGCGATGATCACTGTGAGCGCCACCAGAACGGCGCTGACGATGACGCCCCACGTGGCGACGCGCCTCACTGCGCGGTTTGTGGCTGCGTGGTCGCCGGCTGTCACCGGGGAACCGCTACCCTTGAGGGTCGTTCGCACCGATCTGCTCATCGAAAACGCCTTCGTGCCTAGCGGCCTTCCCGTCGGCGCTCGCCGCGGCTAACGAAGGTCTCGCCGCTCACCTGCTCCGTCCAGCCCAGCGGATACTCAGCGGAAGCTCAGTACCTGCTCGAGCGGCCGCCGCTTGTGGGCCGCCGGCAGCTCCGCCGGGCGGCCGATCGGTACGAGCGCGACGAGCCGTGTCGGCGGCTCGATGCCCAGCAGCTGCTCGAGGCGCTCTCCGGCCACGATGGGCGCGCACGTCCAGCAGGCGCCGTAGCCCATGGCGTGGGCGGTGGAGGTCAGCAGCTGCACCGCCGCTCCGGCGCTCTGCAGCTCCGGCCGCGCGCAGATGCGATCGTGCTCCTCCTGGCCGATGCCGGCCAGCCTCATGAGCTCCTCCATCGGCGAGTCGTGCGGCGTGGTCAGCACCGCGATGCAGAGCGGGGCCTTGGCGAAGAGCAGGGCCTGCTGCCGCGCCACCATGCGCTTCTGCTCTTGGAGCGCCAGCCCCGGCCGCAGGGCGAGCTGATCGAAGCGTTCCAGGACCGCGGCCTGCATGGAGGCGATGAGTTCGCGGTCCTGGATCGCGATGAAGCGCCACACCGGCCAGTTGCAGGCGGTCACCGCGCTGGTCGCCACGGCGACCATGTGTTCGATGTCTTCGCGGGGTACTGCCTCGTCCTGAAAGCGTCGCACGTGACAGGGATCGCTCACAACGGTCTCGAACGCGTCCTGATCCCTGGAGAGATCAGGCGTCTGCACCGGTCCCATGGTCTACCTCCGTCCAGACGAGGCGGGCAGCGTCCCCCACACCCAATTACAGGCATATGCTCACAATACCCAGTCCGCCGTCGAAGGCAACACCTGCGAGCGTATGAAGTGCAAGGAGCTCGACTCCCAGGTGGCGGCCGAGCGGCAGATGCGCAGGGTCAGTCGTAGGCGCGTCGCGTCTCTTCGTCGGTCACTACGTGCCGGATGAGCTCTTGCCAGCGCGGAGAGGTCCACGTGCCCAGCTCCTGGTGCGTCTGGTAGTAGTTCTCGGGGATGGGATGGGTGCCGACGACCACCTCCAGGCCGTACTTCTCGCCGAGAAAGCCGTCGAACGCCTCCAGCCTGGAGCACGGCGGGTAGCCGACGACCAGGCCAGTGGCGAGATGCACCACCTCGGCGCCGTTCTTCTTCATCTCTGCCGGGGCGTACTCCACGTTGCCGCCGGGGCAGCCGCCGCAGGTGGTGTAGCCGACCAGCTCGACCTCCTGGTCCCGGTAGCGGGCGAAAGCGCCCTCACGTTGACGCAGTGCCCGCAGGCACTTGCCTCCGGCGCACCTGTGGTAGCGGTCGCAGATGATGATGCCGATCTTCGTCATGGTGTTCGCCTCCTCACGATGATGGCGGGCGCTTGCGCATTCTCTCTGCCGGCGTTCTCACAGGCCGCTCGCAGGGTGCTGGCAGCCAGAAGCGCACAGTGCTCTGACTCGGCCGGCATGCCACTGAGTGCCTGTAGGACGTCTGCCTGTGCGATCTCCATCGCTTCGCCGACCTGCCGACCGCGGCACAACGTCGTCGCCATGCTCCCACATGCCAACGAGGATCCGCAGCCGTCGGTCGTAAACCATACACGCTTCACGCAGCCGTCCTCGAGGGTGACCCAGAACTGCATGGTGTCGCCGCAGGGTCCCGTGATACGCGCTCGTCCGCCCCAGCTCTGCGGGGGGCCGAGATGCCGCGGATACATCTCGGTGGCTCAACCAGGGTCACGCGCCCGTAGGGCGATCCGGCGACGCAGCCGCGCTCAGCATCCTGCGCGCTGGGCTCCGCCCCTGCCTCAGTGGTCCTGTCCCATAGGGTCCTGGCAGTCCTCCCCTCCTCCTTGAAGCAGGCCAGCAGGGAAGCTGGCCAGCCGACAGTTATGAGCATATGCTCACATAGGTTGATGAGTCAACAACGCAGCACCGGGCGCTTCGTTGTCGAGCCAGCGACGTCTCGCTGTGCTGGAGCTGACGGGCTCGCTTGGGCTACGATCGGCTGCATGCAGAGGGCTCGGTACTCGGCAGGAGACTGGAGATGGACCGGGTCGCCACGACGGACAAGAATGGGAGACCATGGGCGCTCCTGACATCGACGACTGGATACGCGATGTGAAGTCGCAGCCGGGATCAGCCGCGATCGGCATGATCCTTGCCCACCAGGGGATCGTGCGCGGGACCTCGCGGTCCGGCGAGCCGGCGAACGGGATGTCTCTCTCCGCCGACTTGACGAGGTTCGAGGAGGTGCTCGCCGAGGCCGGCACGTGGCCTGGGATTTTCGCCGTGCTTGGCTGGGTCAACGAGGGGGAGCTCTCGGTGGGCGACGACATCATCAAGCTGGTCGTCGCCGGGGACATCCGCGAGCACGTCCTTGAGGTCCTTCAGCGGCTCGTTTCCCAGATCAAGACGGAAGTCGTCAGCGAATCCGAACTCGCATGAGACGGAGGCATGACATGTACGCGTGTGCAGAGTGTGGTCCGGCGGCGTGCTGCGAAAGCCCTGACACGGCGTCCTATCCTCGCGGCTGTCCATCACGGAAGCCTTTCGAGTCCGAGGTGCTCGGCCTGTACCAGGAGGGGGAGGACGCACATCTGGCGCGCAACGCCGGCCTCGTGGAGGCGCACGGCTACTGCCGCCTCACCCGCATCGAGGAGATCATGGACTTCGCCCACCGCTGCGGCTACTCGAAGCTGGGCCTCGCCTTCTGCATCGGCCTGCAGGCCGAGGCCGCCGTCACCAGCCGCGTGCTCAGGGCGAACGGCTTCTCGGTCGACTCGGTCGCCTGCAAGAACGGCAGCCTTCCCAAGAGCGAGCTTGGTCTGAGCGACGACGACAAGATCCACGCGGGCGAGTTCGAGAGCATGTGTAACCCGCTGGGCCAGGCGCGGGCTCTGGACCAAGCGGGGACCGAGCTCAATCTGCTGCTCGGTCTCTGCGTCGGTCACGACAGCCTGTTCATGAAGCACTCGGTGGCGCCGGTGACCGTGCTTGCCGCCAAGGACCGGGTGCTGGGCCACAACCCGCTGGCGGCCATCTACATGGCAGACGGCTACTACTGCGAAAGGCTGTTCCCGAAGGCGGACGACACAGATGTGGCCGGCGCCTGACTCGCGCCCCGGCCTGACCCGGCCCGCTCTCCCCGCGCCAGCCTGTCTACTTCGCGTCTTCCAGTCGCTTGCCGCGCTGCCGGAAGGTCGTGTCGCTGACCTGGTCCGTCCAGCCACCACGGGTGTCCATACGCAGGTCGAACTTCTCGATGTAGGGTTTGATGTCGAGGAGCGGCGTGCCGTCAAGCACGTCCAGATCCTCGACCACGAGCTCGTTCCCGCGCCGCTCCACCAGGCGTACGAGGCTCAGACCGATCGGGTTGGGGCGCACCGGTGTCCGCGTTGCGAAGACGCCTCGCGGCACGTTGTCCAGGTAGGGGACCACCTTCAGCGGTGACGGGCCGGCGACCGAGCTCACGACTTCGCCGGCCCGGTGCAGCCAGTAGATCAGGTGCAGGTGTGAGAAGCCCTCGATGTCGTCGAGCGCGTCGGCGAACTGGGGGAAGACCTCGACCAGGCCGCGGCTGCCTTCAGCGCAGACGGGTTGGATAGGCGTGTTCGCATGATCGCGATGGTCGCTGCGAATGATCCCTACGGGCTCGAGGGTGAGCCTCTCCAAGCGTACCTCCCACGTGGCTGCAGCCTAGGATACTCCGTGGCCAGGACCCCGAGGGCTTCTTCGGCACCTTCATGGAGGCCGGTGGTACGAAGGGGGATCCGCGCGACGTTGCCGGCAGAGTACGACAGAACGGCCCGCGACCGTCGTGATGACGGTCGCGGGCCACTCGGCGCCGGGCACGCGGTGCCGTCCCGGGTGGGGACTCGCGAGGGCGGCCGCCTGCCCCCGGGGCTGGCGGCCGAACGACGCCTAGATGAACAGGTTGACGTTGGCTTCGTCCGCTTTGCCGAGGTAGGCGGCCACACCTTCGTACTCGACGTCGTCGATGAGCTCATTCTCGGTGAAGCCGAGGATCTCCATTGAGAGCGTGCAGGCTACGAACTTCACGCCCATCTCGCGCGCGCTGTCGAAGAGTTCCTCGAGCGACATGCCGCCGGCGTCCTTGGTGGCCTTCCGCATCATGGGGCTGCCGGCGCCTGCGAAGTTCATCTTGGAGAGGCCGAGCTTCTTCGTGCCCTTGGGCATCATCTTGCCGAACATCGACTGCAGCGTGGTCTTCTTGGCTTCGGACTGGATCTTCTCCGTCTTGCGCAGGATATTGAGGCCCCAGAAGGTGCAGAAGATCGTGACGTCGTCGCCCATTGCGGCGGCGCCATTGGCGATGATCAGGGCCGCCATGACTTTGTCGAAGTCGCCGCTGAACAGGATGATGGTCTTCTTGGTCGTGTCCACTCCAGCACCTCCAGTGCTGTCAGGTTGTGCCTTTCGGTGGCCTTGTCAGGAGGCGTATGCCTCGCGCAGGTAGTCCGAGATGTCCCTGAAGCGCATCGTGTCGCCCGCTGCGGTGCTCAGGTTGACGAAGCACATCGGGCACATGGTCACGCAGTCGGGAGCGGTGGCGCGGAGCTGCGCGACGCGATTGGCGGCGTTGGCGGCGGCTTTGATCGGGTAGAGCGATTCGACGGGGCCGCCGCAGCACCACGTCTGGCGGCCCGTGTTCTCCGGGTCTCGGACGGTGACGCCGGCGGCGGCGAGCAACTCTCGCGGCTCGTCCACGACGCCCTCGTAGCGGGCGAAGACGCACGAGTCGTGCATGACGACGTCGCCCGAGAGCGCCTTGGCGCTGTGGCCGTTCGAGCCGAAGCCCTTCTCGGCGAGCACCTCGAGGTAGCTCTTCACCTCGATGTCGTAGCCGCTCAGGATCTTGGGATAGACGCTTCGCAGCATCGTCGTGGTGTGCGGATCGATGGTGATCACGGTCTTCACGCCATGCTTCCTGAATGCGGCGTGGACCTTCTTCGCGTGCTCGACCACGACCTCGTCGAGACCCAGGTCGTAGGCGAGAGCGCCCGAGTACAGGTCGTCCTCGTAGAGGGCGCCGAACTTGACCTCCGCCTTGCGCAGCAGGTGCACGACGTTGATCGGCACCTGGTCGTAGACGGCGCGCTCCTCTGCCGAGGGCCGCGCCATGAACGCCGAGACATTGATGAACTGGTTGACCTTGCGGCCGAGCTTCGTGTACTTGCCCATCCACGAGTCGCCGAACTTGATCTCGGCCTTCACGAGGCCCTCGATGTACGGGATGAGCTGGTACATCATCCCGGTGTAGAGCACCGTCTCACCGCCGCGCGGCAGGCCGAGCCCTTCGGTCCACTTGGTGGTCACCTTGGCCGGCAGCGGGAGGACGGACTTCCTCAAGCGCAGGTTGTCCCCCAGGATGCCGATGACGTCTCCGGTTGCGAGAGGCATGGTCACCCCTCCCCGGGGCCGAAGGTGGTGCGCACGATGTGGTGGCGGAGCGTGCGCACGTTCTCGGCGATGTGCACGCCGGCCGGGCAGTTCTCCTCGCACATCTTGCAGAGCAGGCAGGAGAAGACGCTCTCCGTCTCCGCCCTGACCTTGTCTTCCATGCCGAGGAGCACGTAGCGGAACAGCTTGCGCACCTCGACGTCGACGCCCATGGGGCAGATGGCGGAGCACACCCCGCAGTTCATGCAGGCGTCGGCGTTGAACTCGTCGGAGCGCGCCAGCTCCGCCGCCAGCCCGGGGTTCACGAGAGCCGTCATGAGCCCTCCCTCTCCACCGCTTCGTAGCGGAAGTAGCCGTCGTCGTTGACTTCCTTGTCCTCGATCAACCAGCCGTACTTGCGCAGGCCCATGACCCAGAACATCACTTCGTGGGTGGGCCGCTCGACGGCGGCTGCGATCTCGGGCACCGTGAGGGGCCCGTCCGCGAGGACGGCCAGGATCTGACGCCGCATGACCTGTTCGTCGCGGACGACCTCGCGGACGTCGCGCTGGCCGGGGACGGCGTCCCTGATCACGGGACGCACCGTCGTGGCTGCGTTGTCGGTGGGCGTCATGAGCAGCTCACCTCCATCAGGCCGTCGATCATGGCTCTGATCTGAGCGTCGGTGTAGCCCTGCAGGTCGACGGCGTCGGTCGGGCAGACCGGCACGCAGCCGCCGCAGCCCTTGCAGGCCGTCCTGATGACCTGGGCGACCTGCTTGCCGTCGACCTCGACCTGTTCGATCGCGTCGTAGGGGCAGGCATCCAGGCACTTGCCGCACCAGGTGCAGGCATCGTTGTCGACGATCGCCACCATGGGGTCGAGCTCGGCGAAGCCGCGCTTGAGCATGGCCCCGCTCTGCGTGGTGGCGGCCAGGCCGCTGGCGACCGCTTCTGACGACGTCTTGGGAGCCTGGCAGGCGCCGCAGATGAGCACGCCGTCGACGATGGTCTCGACTGGTCTCAGCTTGGGGTGGATCTCGTTGTAGAAGCCGTCGTTGCCCACAGGGAGCTTGAGCACGCCGACCAGGTCGGCGTTCTCGCGCGGCACCATGCCGGTGACGAGCACGACGAGGTCGGCCGGGATCGCGATCTCTTCGCCGCCGGTGAGCAGGTCCTTGGTGGTGACCTTGAGGCCGCCGGAGGAGAGCTTCTCCACCGCCGGCGGCTCGTCGTCGGGCACGCGCAGGTAGAGCGAGCCCTTCTCGCGCGAGGCGTTCCACAGCAGCTCGTACTTGCCGTAGGTCCGCATGTCGCGGTAGAGGTGGTACTGGCGGATGTCGCCGGCCAGCTTCTGGGCCTCGATCGCGGTGTGCACGGCGGACGTGCAGCAGTAGCGCGAACAGTACGTGTGCGCGCCTTCGAGGCTCTCGTCCTGACGGCTGCCCACGCAGTAGATGTAGGCGACGGTCTTGACCGGCCTGCCCTGGTACTGCAGCAGGCCGGGCGCCTCGTCCACCATCTTCTTGAACTCGGGCAGCGTCACGACGCCGTCGAGGCCGTAGCCGAACTCGCCGGCCGCCGGCTCGTAGTCGTCGAAGCCGGTGGCGACGACGATCGACCCGACGTCCAGCTGGATCGTCTCGAGCTGGTCGCCGTGGATGGCGATGGTCACCTGGTTGTTGCCGAAGCTGCCGCCCTTGGCCATCAGCTCGGCGTTGGTGAACACGGTGATCGCCGGGTTGGCGCGCACCTTCTCCTCGAGTGTGGCGACGAGGTCCGAGCCCTTGCGGTCGTTGGGGAACATGGGGCCGTAGCCGGCAACCCGACCGCCGAGCTGAGCTTCCTTCTCCACCAGGAAGACGGTCAGACCGAGCTCCGCGAGCCCGAGGGCCGCGCGCAGGCCGGCGATGCCGCCGCCGACGACGAGGCTCTTGGGCACCGTCTCGACCACGATCGGCTCGAGCGGCTCGGTGAGGCGGGTCCGGTTGATGCCCGCCCGCACGAGGCGAGTGGCCTTCTCGGTCGCGCCGGTCTTGTCGTCGGTGTGCGTCCAGGAGCACTGCTCGCGGACGTTCACCTGGGTGTACTGGAACGGGTTCATGCCGGCTCGCTTGGCCACGTCGCGGAACGTCAGGGTGTGCAGCTTGGGCGAGCACGAGGCGACCACGAGGGCGTCGAGGCCCTGCTCCTGGGCGTCCTGCACGATCTCCTGCTGGGTCGCGTCGGAGCAGGTGAACATCGCCGAGCGGGCGACGACGACGTCGTCATCACCCTTGATGTCCTCGACGACCTTGTCCACGTCGACGTAGTCGCCGATGTTGCCGCCGCACTGGCAGACGTACACGCCGATCTTGCGGCCGCTCATGATGTCACCTTCGCTTTCGCCTCGTCCGCCACTTTCGCGCGCTCGAGGTGAGCGGCCGCCTGTGCGACCGCCGCTCCCGCGTGGAGGATCGAGTCGGGGATGTCCTTGGCGCCCGCGGCCGCGCCGGCGACGAACACGCCGGGGAGGTTGGTGCGACCGGGGTCGAGGTCTTCGTCGACTTCGCCGACGTAGTAGTAGTCGTCCAGGGCGAGGGCGCCTTCGCCGTCGCCGAAGAGCTCGGCGACGCCGTGGCTCGGCTGCACGCCGACCGCGAGGACGACCATGTCGTGCTCCGTCTCGACGAGCGCGCTGCCGTTCTCGATGTCCTCGTAGCGCAGCACGAGGTTGCCCTCGTCGGTCTCGGTGATGCCCGAGACACGGCCCTTGACGAAGTTGGCGCCCATGTCCCTGGCCTGCTGGTAGAACTCGTCGTACCCCTTGCCGACCGAGCGCACGTCGATGTAGTAGACGGTGACGTCGGCGAGCGGCAGGGCGCCCATGATGAGCTGGTTCTGCTTGACCGAGTACATGCAGCAGATCTTGGAGCACAGCGGGTTGTCGACGGTCTCGTCGCGCGACCCGGTGCACATGATGTAGGCGATGTTGTCCGGCACCTTGCCGTCGCTGGGGCGGATCACGGCGTTGTACGGCCGGGTCGGCGCCAGCAGGCGGTCCATCTGCATGCCGGTGATGACGTTCTTGTAGCGGCCGAAGCCGTACTGCGGCTTGGCGTCCGCCGGGAAGAGATTGAAGCCTGTGGCGAGGACGACAGCTGCCGACCTCCGCCTCGATCTCCTTCTCCTGCATGCTGAAGTCGATGCAGTCCGCGGGGCAGACGTCCACGCAGGCGTGGCACTCGGAGCAGACGCCGCAGTCCAGGCAGCGGGCGGCGCCGAGGAACGCTTCGTCCTCGGTCATCGGGCCCTCGGTCTCCGCGAAGTCGGTCGGCGAGGCGCTCATGACGGCGCTGGACTCCAGCGGCTCGCGCCGGTCGTAGACGTCCTGGCGACGGAGCACGTCGTTCTTGTCCACCACGCCGAGCGCCTCGTCGAACAGCGAGGCGTCGAGCGTCTCGCCCTGAAGGTACCTGTCGATCATGAAGGCGGCGCGGCGGCCGTGGCCGACGGCGCTGTTGATCATGGTCGGGCCCGGTGACGACGTCGCCGGCGGCGAAGACGTGAGGCGTCGCCGTCTGCAGCGTCTCCGCGTCCGCGATCAGCGTCCGGTTCGGGTTGGTCTCGAGGCCGAACGTCTCCGTGTCGGCCAGCATGCCCGCGGCGACGATGACGACGTCGCAGTCGATGGTGTCGCGCTGGGTCTCGTCGTACTCGGGCGCGAAACGGCCGTCGTCGCCGAAGACGCAGGTGCAGACCTTGATCTCGGCGTGGTGGACGGCGCCGTCGCCCTCGAAGTGGTCGATGCCCCAGCCGTCGTGCAGGGTGATGCCCTCGGCCCTGGCTTCATCGACCTCGAAGTCGTGGGCGGGCATCTCCTCGCAGCACTCCAGGCTGACCTGGTCGACGGACGCGGCGCCGAGGCGGCGCGCGGAGCGCGCCGCGTCGATGGCGACGTTGCCGCCGCCGACCACGAGGACCTTCTTGCCCTCGAGGTCCACGGGGTTGCCGAGCTTCACGTCGGCGAGGAAGGCGAGGGCGCTCTGGATGCCGCCGAGGTCCTCTCCGGGCACGCGCAGCTGGACGGCCTTGTGCGTGCCGGTCGCCAGCAGGACGGCGTCGAAGCCGTCGTTCTTGAGCGCGGCCACGTCGTCCACGCGCTTGCCGGTCTCGATCTCGACGCCGATCGCCGTCACGTTGGCGATGTCGTCGTCGATCACGTCGTTCGGGAGTCGGTATGCCGGTATGCCGAGGCGAAGCATGCCGCCCGCCTGCGGCGCGGACTCGAAGATCTTGACGCCGTAGCCCTGGCGGGCGAGCTGCCAGGCGGCGGTGAGGCCGGCCGGGCCCGAGCCCACGACGGCGACCTTCTTGCCGTTCTGCTCGGGCTTCTCCAGCGGCGTGACTCCGTCCCGGCCGTAGTGCGTGTCGGCGATGAATCGCTTGAGGCGGCGGATCGGCAGCGGGCCCTCGAGCTCGCCGCGCGTGCACTGCTCCTCGCACGGCGCGTAGCAGGCGCGCCCGAGCGAGCCGACCAGCGGCGTCGTCTCGAGCACCAGGCCGAAGGCCTCCTCGTACTCGCCGCTGCGCACGCGCGCTACGTAGCCGTGCGCCTTGATGCCCGCCGGGCACTCGTAGGTGCACGGCGAGACGCCGGCGCGGTCGATCACGGCCTTCTTCGGCACGGCCTGCGGGAACGCGATGTAGGCCGCGCGCCGCGACACCATGTCGGCGTTGAACTCGTCCGGTACGGCGACGTTGCAGGCCATCTCGCACTGGCGGCAGCCGGTGCAGGCCGCCTCGTCGATGAACTTCGGCTTCTGCGTGATCTTCGCGTGGTAGGTGCCGTCGCCGTTGTCGCGGATGCCCTCGACCTGAGCGTAGGTGAGGACGTCGATGTTGGGGTGATGGATGGTGGCAGCCATCTTGGGGGTGGAGATGCAGCTGGCGCAGTCGAGGGTGGGGAAGACCTTGCTGAGCAGGATCATCTTGCCGCCGACGCTGGCGTCCTTCTCGACGACGAGGACCTTGTAGCCCATGTCGCCGAGCTTGAGAGCCGACTCCATCCCGCCGATGCCGCTGCCGACCACCAGTGCGTCGTACTTGGTGGACTCGTTGTTCATGCGGTCGCCTTCCGGGACGGCCCCAGGCCGGACAGGGACGTCGAGTACTCGTGCATGTACTTGGTGAAGGGCTCCGCGCAGACGGAGCAGATGGCGGCCATGCGGACGCGCTGCGGCTCGTAACCCTTCTCCACGAGCAGCGCCTGCGCATCGGTCATGATGCCGGCGGTGCGCTCGCCGCAGTCCGGGAGGTACGCGCACTCCTCCCCGTCGGCGGCGATGAAGACGCCGTCGAAGCCTTGCTCCATGGCGTAGAGGATCCAGCTCGGCTTGATGCCGCTCGTGCACGGCACGCTGATCACCATGACGTTCGGTGAGTAGTGCATGTGCGAGCTGCCGGCCAGGTCGATGCCCGGATCGGAGATGTTGTTGGTGCTGAAGACCAGGATGCGCGGGGAGTACGCCTGGTCCTCGGTGACCGCGGCCTCAGACATGGTCACTTCATCTTCTTGACGAAGAGCCGCATGTAGCCGGGCTCCTCGACGACGCCCATGTAGTCGTGGCCCATCTTCTTGCACCACGCGGGGAGGTCCTTGGTGGTGCCGCTGTCGGTGGCCTGGACTTCCATGATCCCGCCGACGGAGACGCTGGGGATGCCCTTCTTGGCGGCGAGGATCGGGCCGGGGCAGCTGGTGCCGCGAGCATCGACGATCTTCTCTGCCTGGATGGTGCTGAGGTCCTCTGACATGGTGGTCTCCTTTGCTCCTCTTGGACGCTTGTGTTTGTGCTTTCTTTCGCAAGCGGGGACCGGGATCGCCGCCTGGTGGATCACGCTCTGGTCGCTGCTCCCTTGGCTTGCGTGGCTGACTTACGCCGGGGGCGCCGGCGCTGTGCGCAGCCGGGCGTCGTACAGCTCGGCCGCCTGAAGGGACTCGCCCTGCTCCAGGTGCTGTTCGATCAGCGCCTGGCGCATGAGCGCGCACGCCTCCATGAACTTCTGGTTGGTCACGTGGTAGTAGACGGTCTGGCCCTCCTTGCGGGAGGCCACGAGCCGCCGCTCCTTGAGCACGCGCAGGTGCTGCGACACGTTGTGGACGGAGATGCCGATCTCCGCCGCGAGGTCGCCGACACACTTCTCGTTGTTGCAGATGGCGTGGAGGATGGCCTGCCGGTGCTCGTTGGCCATGGCCTTGCACAGCTCCGCATGCATGCGGAAGAGGGGCTTGAGGTCTGCTGTCTGGCCGGCCTGCGAGGGCGTCTGTGCGAGCTTGTGAATTTGCATACTTGCTTATATACGCCTATCCGAATGGCCGAGTCAACCGAGATCGAGGCGGTCCGGTTTGTCGGGATTGGCGCAAGCGGTCGCGGGAGTGATTGACGGCGCGGGGCCCCGGGCCGGACAATCGGAGTGCGCGGCGCGGTCGTCCATCCGCACGGTCGCATAGCCGCATGACCGGCGAGGAGCTCCACATGGAAGAACGCCTCGAACGCGAAGTGAACCAGCTGCACGCGAGCATCTGCCAGGCGCTGGCCGACCCCAAGCGCATCCTCATCCTGTACGAACTGCACGAGCGGCCGAAGACGGTCACGGAGCTCACCGAGGCGCTCAAGGTGCCGCAGCCGACAGTGTCGCGGCACCTCAAGATGCTCCGCGAGCAGCGCCTCGTCTACGGCGAGCGCGACGGCGTGAGTATCCGCTACTCGCTCACCGACGACCGCGTCATATCGGCGCTCGACACCATGCGCGCCGTGCTCCTCGGCGGCCTCGCCCAGCAGGCGGAGCTTGCCGAGGGCCTCTCCTGACATGACCGTCGAGAGCTTCGAGGGCAAGACGCCCAGACTCGGCGAGGGCTGCTGGGTGCATCCGTCGGCCGACGTCGTCGGCGACGTCGTGCTGGGCGCCCGCTGCTGGATCGGGCCGGGCGCCCGTCTGCGCGGCGACTACGGGACCATCGTCCTCGGCGACTGCTGCGCCGTGGAGGACAACGCCGTCGTCCACGCCCGTCCGGGCGAGACCTGCACGATCGGCAACTGGGTCACCCTCGGGCACGGCTGCGTGGTCCACAACGTGGCCGTCCTCGGCGACTATGCCGTCGTCGGCATGAACGCCGTGGTGAGCGACTGGGCGGAGGTCGGCGAGTGGGGCGTGGTCGCCGAGGGCGCGGTGGTGCGGCAGCGCGCCGCAGTGCCGGCGGCGAGGATAGCCGCCGGAGTCCCGGCGCGCCTCCTCGACCGCGAGGTCGACGACGAGTACCGGGCCGCCTGGCGCGGCTTCAAGCAGACCTACGTCGACCTCTGCGCCCGCTATCGGGAGGGCCTCGGGCGCTGATCCGGGGCACCGCCGCTCCCCGTCGTTGTGTGTGCGTAGAATGCTTGCGTGATGAGGATGCCGAAGGGGAGATGCGCGACCCTCGCCGCCGGTGTTGCGGGTGGGGTCGTCGCCACGGTCACGATGGATGCCGGGATGGTGTTGGGCGCCTGGCTCGCGCCGGAGACGCTGGCGTCCGACAGGATCGGCCCCGAGATGATCGGCCGCTGGGCCGCCGGTCTCGCCCGCGGCCATTGGCGGCACGAGGACATCTCCGCGGAGCAGCCGGTGCGCGGCGAACTGTGGCTCGGGTTCGCCGCGCACTATCTCACCGGTATCGTCCTGACGCAGGTCTACCTCGCGGCTGCGGGCCGCGGCGGCCGGCGGCCGGGCGTGCCTGGAGCCGTCGCCTACGGAGTGGCCACCGGCGTGCTGCCGCTCCTCCTGATGTACCCGTCCATGGGCTACGGCCTGGGCGGACGGCGGAGCGGCGACGCGCGGCGCCTCGTGTGCTCGATGCTGCTCGGGCACGCTGCGTTCGGCGCCGGCATCGGCCTCTCGGCTGCGGCTACCAGACGAGCGGGATGAAACGCCGGCGCACCTGCCGGCGGTAGTCCTCGTAGCCCGCGAGGCTCCTGACCAGCCATGCCTCTTCCCGGCGCCTCTTGGCGTCGAGGAACAGGGCCGCCGCGGCGAGCGGGAGCAGGGCCCACGGCGAGGAGAGCAGCGCCCAGCCCAGCATCGCGAGGAGGGCGCCTCCGTACATCGGATGACGCACGAAGCGGTAGACGCCGTTCCGGCGCAACTCGCCGCCGGCCAGCGGCTTCGGGAATGGCGTGAGCTGGCTCCCCAGGCCTGCGCCGCCGCCGACGAGGAGGACGACGCCGGCGAGCGCGGCGACGCCGCCCGCCGCCGCGAGCCAAGGACCCGCGGCGGCGGGCCAGGCCGCGCCGGCCAGACCCGTCAGGATCGCCGCCACCAGCAGAGCTCCCTGGACGGCGACCCAGCCGCCGCCGCGCCGGCCGAGCGCCGGCAGGCGACTCGCGGAGCCCACCGCCGGGGCCAGCGCGCGCGACCCGTCGCCGAGCGTGGCGTCGTTGCCGGCCTTCATGACGCCGTCCCGTTGAGGGGCGTGCCGCCGTTCGCCGGCGAGCCGCCATCGTGCGGCCGGCGCCGGGCGACGGCGGCAACCAGGATCGCCGCTCCGACGAACGCGGCCAGGATCGACCATACGATCATGTCACTCGCCCACGCCTGCACGTCGGCGAGCAGCGTCAGGCCGACGGCCGCGCAGATCGCGCCGCCGAGGGTGACGCGTCTCGCGGCGGCCATCTCCACGAGCGGCCAGCCCACGATCGCGAGCGGCCACCACTGCCCGATGGTCTGCGCGGAGTCCACGACTCCGGCCGCGTCCAGGAAGCCGCAGAACCCCACCGCCACCAGCACTGCTCCGAACCACACGGATCCCGCCTTCATCTCATGCTCCTTGTCGTTGTGCCTGAGTTTGCTTCGATGCTTCGATGAGTATCGAAGTACGAGTCGAAAAAAAGGGATGGGCAAGGCCGGCGCCGGTCACTTGGCCGGCCCCTTCGCGAACGTCTCCATCTGCCGAAGGATCTCGGGGTCGACCCAGCAGTGCAGCCGCTGGCCGCGCTTCTCGCAGGTGATGAGGCCCGAGCTCCGCAGCTCCTTGACGTGGTGCGAGACCGTCGAGAGGGAGAGCCCGAAGCGCTCGGCGATCTCGGAAAGGCTGTCCGATACCTGGGAGTCGCTGCAGCCGTCGCTGTCGCAGTCGCGCACGAGCTCGAAGATGGCGAGGCGCGTGGGGTCGCTGAGGGCCTTGAACACCTTCGCCATGTCGGTCATGCACTGCCTCCTGAGGAGCCGCCGGAGAGTACTCCGGAGCGGTCATATACTTCGATACTTGTCGAAGTATAGGAGAAGAACAACGGGCTGTCAACTCTCTGCGTCGACCGGCCGGACCAGCCACGTGATCTCAGGGCTGTCGCCCGGAAAATCGGGGTCGAGGGCGAAGCCGGCGCGCTCGTAGAAGCTCACGGCGTTGCGGCTGCTGGCGACGCGCAGGTGCTGGGCGCCCTCAGACGCCGCCAGCCGCACGAGGTGGTCGAGCAGTCGCCGGCCGAACCCGCGACCGATGAGGTCGACGGCGACGAAAAGGTTGCTCACGCGGCGATCGGCGGCCTGCTCATAGACCTTCGCCTGTTCGGCACGCGGGCGCACCGGGTCGTCGAACCAGCCCAGCCCGCCGGTCGCCACGATGCGTCCCGCATCCTCGACGACGAAGACCTCCTTGCGCCCGAGCTGCTCGATCAGGGACTCGGGCGTCGCGTGCTCGCGCAAGCGCGCGAGCATCTCGGGCGAGTGGTAGTGCACGAGCACGCGATCGTAGCTGCGCAGGATGAGTGCCGAGACCTCTTCGGCGTCGGCGTCTGTCATGGGGCGGGTGAGCATGTCGCCGACATCCTATCGCCGCCGGAGGCTCAGCTGACTTGCTCCGGCGCCGGCGAGGGAAGAGTAGGGCATGAGCTACGTCGCGCTGCTTCGAGCCGTGAACGTCGGCGGAACCAAGCTGCCGATGGCCGACCTGCGAGCCCTCCTCGAGGGACTCGGGCTCACGAACGTGCGCACGTACCTGCAGAGCGGCAACGCCGTGTTCGACGGCAGAGACGACGAGGCGGCGGCGGCGATCGCGACCGCGATCGAGGTGCGCATCGAGCGGGACGTCGGGCCGCGGGTCGGCGTGCTCGTGCTGCCGGGCGAGTCGATGGCCGACGTCGCGGCGGCCAATCCGTTCCTGAGCGGAGCCGGCGCGACGGCCGCGACGCCTGATCAGGGGATCCTGCACGCGACCTTCCTCTTCGGCTCCGGGGGTGATGCCGACTTCGGCGAGGCGTCGGAGGCGGCCTACAGCGCGGTGTACGAGGCCGCCTTCAAGAAGCTCCAGCTGCCGGCGGCCGAGGGCGAGGAAGCAGCGTTCGTCGGGGTGCCGCCCCTGGCGGAGCCGGTCGTCTACCTGAAGCTGCCGCAAGGATACGGACGCACGAAGCTGAACAACGCCTACTTCGAGCGCAGGCTCGGCGTGGCTGCGACCACGCGCAACTGGCGCACGGTCCGCGCGCTCGCCGAGATGAGCGCCGGCGGCGGACAGGCGGCGTGACGTGATCATCCCATCGTCGCGCGCGACCGCCCGGCGCCCGGCCTCCGGCTACTTCCACACCGGGCTGCCGTACAACCGGCTGGGGCGCGGCCCTCGCCCGCTCGTGGTCGTCCAGGGGCTGCTGTTCGAGAACAAGCCGCAGCCCCGGTTCGCCCTTGGGCCGTACTCGTTCCTCGGCGACGACTTCACGGTCTACGTTCTGCTGCGGCTGCCGGGCATGCCGTACGGCTACTCCATTGCCGACATGGCGACCGACGTGGCGACGACCATCCGGCAGGAGTTCGGCGGGCCCGTGGACGTGATCGGCGTCTCCACGGGCGGATCCATCGTCCAGCACCTGGCGGCGGACCACCCCGACGTCGTCCGCCGCCTCGTCATTCACTCAAGCGCCTGCGCGCTCAGCCCTGCGGCCCGGGACCTGCAGTTGCGGGTCGCCGAACTGGCGAGCGAGCGCCGCTGTACAGAGGCCAGCGAGTTGCTGGTGGACGCAGTGGTGCCGCGCCGCGGCATCCCGCCTCGCGCCAGGCCGCTGATCGTGTGGCCGGTCTCGCGGCTGCTGTCCCGGTTCGGCCGCCTGCACGAGATCACGGCGCCGACGCTGGTGGTCGCCGGCGCCGAGGACCCCTTCTACTCCGAGGCGCTCTTCCGCGAGACGGCCGCGGGCATCCCCGGCGCGCGGCTGGTGCTGTATCCGGGGATGGGTCATCCGGCGCGCGGCAAGCTGTTCGCTCGGGACGTGCTCGCGTTTCTGGGCTAGCGTGCCCCCTGCTGCCTGCGGGCGGTATGCTGCGATCAGCAAGGTGCATCCAGGAGGGAGGCAAGCTGAGCAACGTCTGGATAGCGCTGGGGCTCACCACCTTCGCCGGCATGGCGACCGGCATCGGCAGCGCCATCGCCTTCTTCGCCAAGCGCACCAACTACCGGTTCCTCAGCGTGGCGACCGGCTTCTCGGCGGGCGTGATGCTCTACGTCTCGTTCGTCGAGATCTTCGTCAAGGGGGCCGACGCTCTCACCGAAGAGTACGGGGACTTCAGCGGCTACGCGTTGAACACTCTCGCCTTCTTCGGCGGCATGGCGCTCATCTTCGTGATCGACTCGCTCATCCCGGCCGGCGAGAACCCGCACGAGACGCACGCCGAGGCCGAGATGGCGCCGCTGCACGACGCCACCGCCGAGGTGCCCGAAAGCTGCGTCATCCCCGGTGTGGCGCATGAGGAGGGCATGCACGACCATACCGAGCACCACCACAAGCTCATGCGCATGGGCCTGTTCACGGCTCTCGCGATCGGCATCCACAACTTCCCCGAGGGCCTCGCCACCTTCTTCGCGGCGCTGAGGGACCCGGGGCTGGGTCTCGCCATCGCCATCGCCATCGCGTTGCACAACATCCCGGAGGGCATCAGCGTTTCGGTGCCGATCTACTACGCGACCGGGAACAGGATGAAGGCGTTCGCCTACTCCCTCCTGAGCGGCCTCTCAGAGCCGGTCGGCGCAGTGATCGCCTACCTGGTGCTCATCATGCTGCTGGGCGGAAGCGGGGCGGAGGTGCCGCAGTGGCTCATGGGCATCCTGTTCGCCGGCGTGGCCGGCATCATGGTCTACATCAGCCTGGACGAGCTCCTGCCTACGAGCCGGGCCTACGGCAAGGGCCACGACAGCCTGTACGGCCTCGTGGCCGGGATGCTCGTGATGGCGGTCAGTCTGGTGCTGATGAAGTAGATCCGGCGCCGGCCGCCTCCTCAGCGGGAACCGCCACAAGGGGTCTGGTCCACCCACCGGATTCCATGGAGCAGCCATTCGTACCGACCTCTCCCGGACGTGACGGAACCGGCGTCGCGTTGTGTAATGGATGGACTGATGGAGACCTTCACCGAGCCAAGGGCGCTGGTCGCGAACGTCCGCTACGCCGAGGAGCGGCGGGCGGCTCTCGATGCCCTCGATCTGTCCGCCGTCGACGAGCCGATCGTCGACATCGTCGAGGCCTTCGAGCTGCTGCCGTACTGTTTCACGCTCCAGTGCTGCTACGGGCACTTCGTGACCGCCGCGGGGCAGGATGAGCACGGCCTGGCAGCGATCCCCGTCGGTCACAGCGGGTCGGTACGCTACCGGATCGCCTACCTCGCCTTCTGCGTCGAGAACGGTGAGCCGGGCCGGGCGATCCTCGAAAGGCTGTCGAGGATCCCGGCCGTCGACCCGGCCTCCATCCAGTTCGGCTCCGCCGACTGGTTCTGGGACCAATGGGTCAACTCGTACGTGCTCCAGGTGGAGCCGGCTGCGCACCGCTTCAAGGATCAGGCCGCGCTGGCGGCCGGTGAGGCCGTGCATACCCAGCGGGTCAGGGACGCCTTCTTCGCCGAACTGCGGCGGTTGCTCTTGACGGAACTGGACCGGCTCGCGCCCTGACCGCCCCCGGCCACGGATCAGCGCCGCGCGGGGCATGACCCCGAGACAAGGATGACGGCGGCGACAGTGAGCGCAAGGGTCCGAGCGAGGCGTGGGCGCTGGCGGGACGAGGAGCCGGAAGGCGAGGACGGTGGGAGGCGCGGTGTGGACGACGCAGCGGTGATCGAGGCGACCGGCAAGGCCTGGGACGCGTGGTTCGCGATCCTTGACCGGCGTGGGGCGCCGTCGCTGTCGCACAAGGACATCGCCCGCCTGCTGCGAGAGGACTACGACGTGTCTGGCTGGTGGAGCCAGAGCGTGACGGTGGAGTACGAGAAGCACATCGGCCGCCGCGAAGCGGGTCAGCGCCAGAGCGGGGAGTACACGACCACGGTGAGCAGGACGCTCCCCGGCACGATGGACGAGGCGCTGGGCCGCTGGCTGGCGCTGTTGCCGGCGAGGGATGTCGCCCCCGCCTTCGACGGCGTCCCCTTCGCCGAGGACCCGAGCGTCAGCCGCACGGAGAAGTGGCGCTACTGGCGCGTCCGGCTGGCCGACGGCTCCAGGGTCACCGTCTCCATCTCGGAGAAGCCGGGCGGTGACGCCTCGCTCCTGACCGTCGAGTCCGGCAAGCTCGCCGGCAGGGCCGGTATCGACCGCTGGAAGGCCTACTGGAAGGCGTACCTCGCGCGGCTCTGACGACCTCGTGGCGCGGCGGGCTGTAGCTCGGCGCGGCGGGGCGGCGACCACGTGCGTGGGTGTAGGCTGATGGCGGAACGAACTGGAGGACCTCCGTGACAACGTCGGACACGACGCCTCATGAACCACCGATCGCCGTGCCGCCGGCGGATTCCGGGCAGACGGTGGACGCAGGGGAGCCGGCCGACGCCGCGCAGTCCGGGGACGAGGGGCTGCCCCTGCCGCCCGCCGAGCAGAAGCTCAACGGCCCTCTCCATTTCGGCATGGGCGCGACGATCGGCATCGGCGCCGGGATCGGCATCGCGCTCGGTACCCTGATCGGCAACCTCGCGGCCGGGTTGGCCGTGGGCGCCGGCATGGGTGTCGTCGTTGGCGCTGTTCTCGAGTCCCGCGGGCGCCGCTGAGCGTCGCGGGGCGCTCCGCGGCCGGCGAGCCCCGCCGGGGTGGGCGCCCCTCGGGCTGGTCCGAGGTCAGAAGAGCGTTCCCTGCACGGGAGGCGCGTCCGCTGCTCTTCCATGTCTGAAGGATGCACCCATCCGAGCCGCAGGGCCATATACTCACCGCAAGGAACTCAGGCGACGGAGGACACGGAGCGACACATCCCCGCGCGGCTGTGGTCGCGAGTGGTCCATGAGAGGAGGCAGTGATGCCGGTCAAGAAGAAGCCTGGACCCGGCGCAGAGGGTCCGGGGCTCATCGAGGTCTGGCTGTGGGACCCGGATCAGAAGCGCCCACCATTCGGCCACAAGACGGTCCCGCTGGAGTACCTCCCTGCTGACGCGCCGTTGCCACGAGCCGGCGACATCATCCATCTGCCGAGGAACGTGACAGGGGACTCCAAGAAGCAGGCGTTCGGCTTCGGCGGCACGCGCACCCCGTTCAGGGTCGTGGAGTGCGGGCACGTGTACGCCCGCGTGAGGAACGAGAAGGTCGACCCGCTCCACCCCACACCGGCCGTCCACGTGAAGACCACGATGCACGTCAAGCGCCTCAGCCCGAAAGAAGTGTACGACGATCGCGGCTGGGAGCGGGAACCCGGCATCTGACGGACGTTCCCTCAACCCCAGCGGCCTCCGCACCAAGGGCGCCCCGAGGACCAGCGGCACATCCACACGACCGGACGTGAGGCAGGCCTCGACTTCACTTGACAGCGCCACGCCGTGCCTTCAGAATAAACGCGGAAACCATAGTCGTTTACCCGGTTCTCGTGGAGCATCCGCATGCCGGCGACCAGGGACGAGATAGCGCTCACCTTCATGGCCCAGGCGGTCCGCCTCGGCTTCCGGCGCACGGCAGTCGAGGACGTAGCACGTCAGCTGCGGATCTCCAAGAAGACCATCTACGAGTACTTCCCCTCCAAGGACGCCCTGCTCGAATACGCGCTGGAGCTGGCCGCTCTGGAGCAGCGCCGGCGCGTCGAGTCGCTGCTCACGGAGACCACCGCCCTCGGCCGCGCCCTCCAAGTCACGAGCATCGCGCTCGCAGACGCGCGCGCGGCATTCGCGCTGAATCCCGGCCTGGAGATCGCCGGGCCGCCCGATCTTCAGGCGCGCGTCAACGACCGCGTGTACGGCCCCATGGTCCGCGACCTGCTGGAGCAGGGCGTCCTCGCAGGGGAGTTCGAGGTCGACGACGTCGACCTGACCAGCAGGTTCGTCCAGGCGATCGGCATGGAGGCGGTGCGACTGATCCACGACGACCCGGCGAGCCACCCCGAAGCGGCGACCGCCCACGCGATCCGCCGGCTGATCACGGGCGAGAGCAGCGCGAGCGTGCCGGCCAAGAAGACCAAGAAGAAGGCGAAGAAGAGTCGATGAGGTGAGGACGATGACCCGGATGCTCGTCGCATATGGGACACGGTACGGCTCCACGCGCGAGGTCGCCGAGACCATCGCTGAGACGCTCGGGGAGCAAGGCGCCGAAGCGGACGTGAAGCAGGCGAGGGAGGTGCGGTCGCTGGACGGCTACGACGCCGTCGTGCTCGGCACGCCGCTCTACCTGGGCGCGCTGCACAAAGACGTACGAGCCCTGCTCGAGAAGAACCAGGCGGTGCTCGAGCACACGCCGTTCGCGCTCTTCGCGCTCGGCCCGATCAAGGCCGACGACGGCCTCGACGGCTCGCGCGAGCAGCTGTTCACCGCGCTCGCCAAGCTTCCGGTGCCGACTCCGGCCTCTACGGCCGTCTTCGTCGGCGCCTACGACCCGGCGCGGCTCGGCTTCAAGGACAGGATGATCGCCGCGCTGCCGGCGTCGCCGCTGCACGGCGAGATCGCGCATGACGAACGGGACTGGGGCGCGGTCCGCGCCTGGGCACGGGAGCTTGCGGGGCTTCTGACCAGGGTGATGGTGCCGGCGACGTGAAGGCCGCGGAGCGGCGCAAGCCCCATCAGTGCGATGCCGGTTGTACGTGCCTGCCTCGGCGTAGGCAGAACCCGCTCGTGCCCCGCTGTCGTGCGGACGTGCGCTGCGTCAGCCTCCACCTTCCCTGAAGATGACGTGAGTCCATCCGAAGGTTTGTCGGGCGTCGCCGCGCCACGGACTGCCGAGGTCCAGGCGCCGACCCGGGAGCGTCATCTTGACAAACGCCGACACGTGTTGTTTAGTGACCACTAAGTAAGGGAACGGTGGTCATCATGAGAGCGACGACACGCAGCAGCAAGGACGAGCGCCGGCGGGAGATCATCGAGGCCGCCATGGGTGAGTTCGCCATCGGCGGCCTCCACGGCACGCCGGTCGAGGCGATCGCGAAGCAGGTCGGCGTGTCGCAGCCGTATCTCTTCCAGCTCTTCGGCACCAAGAAGGACCTCTTCATCGCGACGGTGCACCGCACCTTCGAGCGCACCGTCGCCGTGTTTCGCACCGCTGCGGCTGAGGCCGGCGAAGACGCGAGCCAAGCCGACATCCTGATGGCGATGGGCGTGGCATACGGCAACCTGCTCGACGACCGCAGCCTCCTGCGCATGCAGATGCAGGCCTACGCGGCGTGCGGCGACGAGGAGATCCGGGACGTCGTGCGCGACGAGATGCTGCGCCTGGTCAGCTTCGTGCAGTCGGCGTCGGGCGCGCCGGAGGCGGCGATCCGCGAGTGGCTCGCCTACGGCATGCTGATGAACGTGGTCGCGGTGATGGACCTCACCAAGGTCGACGCTGACTGGGCGCGCATCATGTGCCCGGTCGACGGCACGGAGATCGTAGCCATGGCCATCGACGCCGTCGGTAAGATGGACCGCACGGGAGTGAGGGCGCAGAGCGAGTAGACGACGGGCGGGTGCCCGGCTCCGGGCCGGACCCGCCTCTCTTCAGGTCTCAAGAAGTAAGTGAGTGCTAAGTCATAACAAGGGTCTGCGGGCCGGAGGCTCCAGGACCGCAAAGGAGATGAGAGATATGAGTGCACGAGCAGCGGCCTTCTGGACCTTCGTGGTCACCAGCGTCGCCGTCTTCATGGTGTCGCTCGACAACCTGGTCGTGACCACCGCGCTGCCGGTCATCAAGAACGACCTGAACGCGTCGCTCTCCGGGCTGGAGTGGACGGTGAACGCGTACACCCTGACGTTTGCCGTGCTGCTCTTGACCGGCGCCGCACTCGGAGACAGATTCGGGCGCAAGCGGATGTTCCTGGTGGGCCTTGCGGTCTTCACGGCCGGCTCGGCCGCGGCCGCCCTGGCGCCGAGCATCGACGCTTTGGTCGCTGCCCGGGCTCTGCAAGGCGTCGGCGGGGCGATCGTCACGCCGCTCACGCTGACGATCCTCTCCGCGGCAGTGCCTCCGGCCCGCCGCGGCATGGCGCTCGGCATCTGGGGCGGCGTCAGCGGCCTGGCCGTTGCACTCGGCCCCGTCGTCGGCGGCGCCATCGTCGAGGGTCTTTCCTGGCAGTGGATCTTCTGGATCAACGTCCCCATCGGTCTCGTCCTGCTGCCGATCGCGTTGACCCGGCTGACCGAATCCAAGGGCCCCAACCGCTCGCTGGACCTGCCCGGTCTGGCTCTTGCCAGCGTCGGCCTGCTCGGCATCGTGTGGGGTCTGGTGCGCGGCAACGAGTACGGCTGGACCAGCCTCGGCGTCGCCGGTCCCATCGTCGCCGGCATCGCTCTCCTGGGTGTGTTCGTGCTCTGGGAGCGGCACACGCCTCAGCCCATGGTGCCGCTGCGGTTCTTCCGCAACCGGGCGTTCTCCGCGGCCAACGTCACCTCGCTGCTGATGAGCTTCGGGGTGTTCGGCGCGATCTTCCTCCTGGCGCAGTTCTTCCAGGTGGTGCAGGGCTACTCGCCGCTCGAGGCGGGGATCCGCACCCTCCCCTGGACGGCGATGCCGATTCTGGTCGCGCCGATCGCCGGCATCCTGAGCGATCGCATCGGCGCCCGGCCGCTCCTGGTCGCGGGTATGGCGCTGATGGCGGCGGGGCTGGCGTGGATCGCGTTCGTCACCAGCCCGACGGTCGCCTACGGTGAGCTGGTCCCGGCGTTCGTCATGGCGGGCGTCGGCATGAGCCTGTACTTCGCGCCGGTCGCCAACCTGGTCCTGAGCACGGTGCGGCGCAAGGAAGAGGGCAAGGCGAGCGGCGTCAACAACACGATCCGCGAGGTCGGCGGCGTGTTCGGCGTCGCGGTGCTGGCGAGCGTGTTCTCGGCTGCCGGCAGCTATCTGAGTCCGCAGGCGTTCGTCGATGGCATGGTCCCGGCCATCTGGGTCGGGGCGGCAGCAGTCGCCCTCGCCGGCGTGGCCGCCGTGGCGATCCCGCCGAAGGAGGACCTCGTGCTGGAGTCCGCGTCGCTGCGCGACCTCGGCGAGCGTGAACTCCCCAGCCGCGGCCGCTCGGTCGTCGAAGGCGAGTTGGCGTGCGAGCCGGATGCGGCAGCATGAGTGCCTGCGTTCGAGCGACCTGAGCGCCTGAGGTCGCACCTGCTGCGGTCAATGAGGCCGCCCGGGCCCTGAAAGGCCCGGGCGGCCTCTCGCGGGTCGTGTACTTGACAAAGTCATTGATATGGTCAATTACTAGAGCCGTGAGCACTGACGGCGTCGACATGACCGAGTTCGACCGGGGCCTGTTCGAGCACCAGCCCGGGGGGCACTACCTCCACCTGTTTCGGGAGGTGATGCTCTCGTACCGGGCCTTTCTGCGCCGGATGTCCGCGCAGACCGGTGTCTCTGGGGCACAGTTCGAGCTGCTGCGGCAGATGGCGCTCGCCGGCGGCCGCTCGACGACGTCGCAGCTTGCGCGAGAGCTCGACGTCGACCCGGCGGCCGTCACCCGGCTCGTGGCCGGCCTGGAAGAGCTCGGGCTGGTCGGGCGCGTGGACGACGCGCGCGACCGGCGCCGCCGGCCGGTGGTGCTCTCGCCCGCCGGCCGCGACTTCATGGTGCGGCTGCACGCGGAGTTGCACGCGCGCGAGAGCGCGCTCGAGACACGGCTCGACCCCACAGACCTCGAGACCGCCACCGAGATCCTCCGGACCATCAGGGGCGTGCTCGAGCCCGGCGCCCGCGGGCGCCGGGTCTGACGACCTTCGGGAGGATCCCATGTCCACTCAGTCCGCCTGGAACCAGCGCGCGTTCGTCGTCCTCGGCGCCGTGCTCTCCGGCCTCGCGCTGCCGGCGACCGGCCTGCTCGACCACGTCGCCGGCGGCAGCGCGAGCGAGTCCGCCGTCGGCTGGTCCATCGCCCACGTGTCGGTCAGCTCCCTGTTCGTCGGCTTCTGTACCTGGCACATCGTGCTGAACCGTCGCCCGTTGCAGAAGTATCTGCGGGCGGCCAGCGACCGGGCGGGGGCGGTCCGCGGCCTCCCGGCCAGGGAGACCGTCGCCGCGGCGGGCATCGTCGGGGTGGTCCTTGCCGCGACCGTCGTCCACGCGCTGGTCGAGGGATGATGATGTCGCTCGTTCGCCACCCGGACCGCCGGCAGCACCCCCGCGCCACCCGGTTCATCACCCTCGACACCCATGCGTGCGAGGCCTGCTGGGAGTGCGTCGAGGCCTGTCCGAACGAGGTCCTCGGCAGGGTCGCGCTCGGCCGGTTCCACCGGCACGCCAGGATCACCGACGCGGACGCCTGCACCGGTTGCCTCGCGTGCGTCCGGGTGTGTGAGGCCGGCGCGCTCGCGCGACGAGACGAGGGCCGAGCCGGGGTCTGAGCTGGGGTCTTAGCCGACTTCTGAGCCGACGTCTGCGCCCATCTGTTTCGTCCGCTGTGCTGCGGGAATCGCTGGAGCAGAGAGCGGAAGGAGAAGGGAATGGCCGAGACCCCTACGCGTCAGCTGGCCGAGGAACACGAATACGTCATGCTCGTCGTGGGCGCGATGGAGGCCGAGGCAGCCTCGATCGAACGCACCGGCCATGTGCACGTGGAGCGCGTGACGCAGATGGTGGACTTCACGCGCAACTTCACGGACGGCGACCACCACGCCAAAGAGGAGGACATCCTGTTTCCGCTGCTCGAGGAGCGGAGCTCCGCCGCCGGCGGGACGATCAGCGTTCTGCTGAGCGAGCACGAGGTGGCGCGGGACTGCATCCGGGCCATCGAGAGCGCCTTGCCGGACGCTGTCGGTGACGACGAAGAGCGCGCCGCCGCGGCGCGCGGCATCATCGTCGACAACCTCCGCTTGTATGCCTTCCTGCTGCCGTTGCACATCGGTAAGGAGGACACGCTGCTCTTCTCGCTCACCGACGAGCTGCTGAGCGTGCAGGAGCAGGAGATGCTCGCCGGGGAGTTCGACCGGCTGGGCTCGACGCCCGGCGCCGCCGCGGTGACGCAGCGCTACCACCGGCTGGCGCACGAGCTGGCCACGCCGCCGGGGGACTGAGGCCGCGGCGTGAGAGAGGAAGAGAAGCTCCTTCACACCGCCGCCGCGCGGTCGATCCGCTACCTGCGCGAGCTGCCTGAGCGCGGCGTCGCGCCCGAGGAGGACGCGATCATCGGGCTGGAGCGCTTCGACGAGCACCTCCCAGACGGCCCGTCTGACCCGGATAAGGTGATCGCGCTGCTGGACGAAGCCGGCTCGCCGGCCACCATGGCCTCGGCCGGCCCCCGGTTCTTCGGCTTCGTCATCGGCGGGTCGCATCCGGTGGCCGTGGCGGCCAGCTGGCTGGCCACGGCGTGGGACCAGAACGCCGGCGCGTTCACGGCCTCTCCGGTGGCGGCCACGCTCGAGCAGGTCGCCCAGCGCTGGCTGGTCGATCTCTTCGGCCTGCCCGAGACGACGGTCGCCGGCTTCGTGACCGGCGCGACCATGGCCAACCTGACGGCCCTCACCGCCGCCCGTCACGCCGTCCTGGCGGCGGCCGGGTGGGACGTGGACGAGCAGGGTCTCGCCGGGGCGCCGCCGGTGACGGTGGTCGTCGGCGACGAGGTGCACCCGTCGCTGGTCAAGGGCCTCGGCCTGCTCGGACTCGGACGAGGGCGAGCGGTCCGGGTGCCGGTCGACGGCCAGGGGCGGATGCGCCCCGACGCGCTGCCGGCCATCTCCGGGCCCACCATCGTCTGCGTGCAGGCCGGAAACGTGAACACCGGGGCCTTCGACCCGGTGGAGGAGATCGCCGCCCAGGCCCACGAAGCCGGGGCCTGGGTGCACGTTGACGGCGCCTTTGGCCTGTGGGCGGCGGTGTCGCCCGAGCGCGCGCACCTCGTGCGCGGCGTCGGCGCCGCCGACTCGTGGGCCACCGACGCGCACAAGTGGCTCAACGTGCCCTACGACAGCGGGCTCGCGTTCGTACGCGATCCCGCGCCCCTGCGCGCCGCCATGGGCGTCACGGCCGCGTACCTGCCCGACAGCATGATGCGCGAGCCCGCGGCGCACGCGCCCGAGCTCTCGCGCCGGGCGCGCGGCGTCGAGGTGTGGGCGGTCTTGCGCGCGCTCGGTCGCTCGGGCCTCGCCGACCTCGTCGAGCGAGACTGCCGCCACGCGACGAGCTTCGCGGAGGGGCTGAGCGCCGCCGGCTTCGAGATCCTCAACGACGTCGTCCTGAACCAGGTGCTGGTCGCGTTCGGCGACGACGAGACGACGCGCCGCGTCGTCGCCGCGATCCAGGAGGACGGCACCTGCTGGGCCGGCGTCACGGTCTGGCAGGGCCGCACGGCCATGCGCATCAGCGTCTCCGGCTGGTCGACCACAGACGACGACGTGGAGCGCAGCCTGGCGGCCATGCTCCGGGCTGCTACGGCGTGAAATCCTGAGTCCGGGGCATGCAGAGGTAAAGTGCGTCGCGAAGGACTCATGTGACCGAACAGCCTGTCATCCTCGTCGTCGATGACGACATGTCGAGCTTGACAATCACCGAGCAGGAGCTGCGCAAGCGCTATGGCCAGGACTACCGGGTGCTGGCCAGGCAGTCGGCGGCGGCGGCGCTCGACGATCTCCGCCGGCTCAAGGCCGGCGGGCATCCCGTGGCCCTCGTCCTTGCCGACCAGCTCATGCCCGAGATGCCCGGCACCGAGTTCCTCGGCGAGGCGCGCCTCATCGATCCCGTCGCCAAGCGCGTCATGCTGGTCTCGTGGGGCGACCGCAGTTCGCCCCAGGCGATCCTCGACGGGTGCGCCGTCGGTCAGATCGAGTTCTTCATCACCAAGCCGTGGCACAGCGCACCCGACGAGCGCTTCCACCGCGAGATCGCCGACTTCCTCTACGAGTGGGCACGCCTCCAGCGCCCGGTCTACGAGGCGGTACGGATCGTGGGAGAGCGCTGGGCGCGGCGCTCGAACGAGCTTCGCGACCTGCTCGGGCGCAATGGGGTCGCCTACGGCTTCTACGACGCCGATTCCGAGGAAGGCCAGACGATCCTCCGGGAGGCCGGCGTCGACGAGTCGCCGCGGCTGCCGGTGGCCGTCATCTTCGGCGGCCGGATCCTCGAGGATCCGTCCAACCGGGAGGTGGTGGAGTCGCTCGGCGTGCGCAGCCGGCCGTCCGCCGACGAGTGCGATCTGCTCGTAGTCGGCGCGGGGCCGGCCGGCCTCGCCGCGGCCGTCTACGGCTCGTCGGAGGGCCTCAGCACCGTGGTGCTCGAGCGTGAGGCCCTGGGCGGCCAAGCCGGCCAGAGTACGATGATCCACAACTACCTGGGCTTCCCCGCCGGCATCTCCGGCGACGAGCTCACGTTCCGCGCCTACGAGCAGGCGTGGCAGTTCGGGACGGAGTTCCTCTTCGCCAACGAGGCCATGGCGCTCCGCTGCGAAGACGGAGAGCACGTCGTCGAGCTCTCCGACGGCTCGTCGCTGAGGGCGCGCGCCGTCATCCTCGCCACCGGCGTCACGTACCGCCGCCTCGCAGTCCCCCGATTGGAGGACTTCCGCGGCGCGGGCGTCTTCTACGGGTCTGTCTCGTCCGAGGCCAGATCGCTGATCGACATGGAGGTCTTCGTCGTTGGCGGCGGCAACTCGGCAGGCCAGGCGGCTCTGCACCTCGCCAAGTACGCCCGACGCGTCACGCTGGTCACGCGCGGGCAGGCGCTCTCGGACACGATGTCCCGCTATCTCCTCGGCATGCTCGAGGGCTTCGGAAAGGTCGAGGTGCGCAGCCGGACTCTCATCGTTGACGGCGACGGCGACACGCGCCTCCGGCAGCTCACGCTGGAGCATCGCGACAGCGGCCAACGGGAGACGGTGCCGGCCGACGCGCTCTTCGTCATGATCGGCGCCGATCCGCACACGGAGTGGCTGCCCGGGGAAATCGCGCGGGACGAAGAAGGCTTCGTGCTCACCGGCCCCGATATCCTCGGCGCCGGGCTCTCGCGTCCGTGGCCCCTCGAGCGCCTGCCGCTTGGTCTCGAGACCAGCCTGCCCGGTGTGTTCGCCGCCGGCGACGTCCGTGCCGATTCGGTGAAGCGCGTCGCCTCGGCGGTCGGCGAGGGCGCGGTCGCCGTCCGACTCTGCCAGCAGCACCTCTCGGCCGTCGGACTGCGTCAGGCCGTCTGAACCGCAGCCGGGCCACGGCGCCGGGTGACGCGCGGACGTCACGGCGACGGCCTTGCCGTTCGTCAGCCGGGAGCCGGACATGGATGGGGCGGGGGCTCTGCGGCCTCTCCGCCACATCGTGGCGTCCGTGAGTGTGTCTGCGCACGACCGCTCGTCCACCACTCACCGGCAGGCAAGACGACCACTCCTCCTTCGTCTCTGCCGGCGGCCACCACCACATCGGCTTGAACACGCGGGAGTCGCGCGGCGGCTCGGCGCGCGGGACGACCGGCGTCCCGAGAGCGAAGGAGGGCGGGAGGCCATTCCGGCCTCCCGCCCTTTGTCTAGTGCGCGGTGTGGTTGAAGGACGTCAGTGGGCGACGCGAGCCAGGACGTTGGCTGTGCCGAGCTTGACCTCGTCCGGCAGAGCCGTGCCGAAGGTCGCGTTGAGGGCGCCCATCGCGGTGGCGTTGAGGGTGACGCCGACGTTCTTGATGCTGACGAACGCGCGGCCGTTGCGGGTGTACTTCTTGATCTCGGCTTTGCCCAGATCCAGGTTGGCGATGGCCAGCCTGTCGCCGCCGTTCACGATGGCCGTGAGGTATGGCTTGTCGGTGATGCGGATGTTGAATCTGGCGAGGCTCAGCGCCTTCCAGCCCATGCCGTCACGCTGGGCCAGAAGGATGCCGCCGGAGTGGCGGATGGTGCCCGCCAGCGTCTTGGCGTCGACCCTGCCCGTGGTGATCGGGAACGTGTAGCGGGCTGCGTCGGACGTCGGCGCGACGGTGCTCGGCGCCATCGGCAGCGGGATGATGCCCGCACCGAAGAGCGCCGAGGTGGTGACCGGGTCGGTGACGAGGGCGGTGCGCATGCCGTCGAGATCGACCCTGGCCGCCTGGGCCTGCGGGGCAGCCACCAGGACGAAGAGGCTGAGAGCGAGCACGACGGCGATCCCGAGAAGCCCGAGGCCTGCAGGTCGCCGCATCTCTATCGATGAGGTCTTCATTGTGATACATCCTTCCTTGGTTCCTCCGGCGCTGCGCCGGAGGCGCGGTTCCTGAGAAGCACTAGACAAGCACTATGTACCCTCTGTAAAGTATCTCAATCCTAAAGTTACATTCTTGAGGAGGAGTCCCGGTGGGCGACCCTGAACGTGACTACTCGGCCAAGGACGTCGCGATGGCGGTGCGCCACCTCGACCTCATGATGGCGCAGATGCATCTCGAGATGAGCGAGCGCCTCGGCATGTCCGCGGGAGAACTGCTGGCGCTGGCCTATCTCTCGGTCGACGGCCCGCTCGGACCCACCGCGCTCACCCGCCGGCTGCACATCACGACGGGCGCGATGACGGCGATGCTGGACAGGCTCGCGGAGCGCGACTACGTCGTTCGCGAGCCCCACGCCACCGACCGCCGTCGCATCACGGTCACTCTCACAAGAAGCGGACGCGACCGCATCTTCACCCAGGTGCACGGCATGGCCGACGAGGTCGTGGCGATCTCGGAAGAGCTACCGGCCGCCGAGCGAACGGTGATCGGCCGCTATCTCGAAAGGCTCGGGGGCGCGATCGCGCCGCCCGCCCGCTGACGGTGGGCTTCTCCGCGCGATGTCGTCGGCCTCCCGGAGCCGTGGACGAGGCGATCTGATGGAATCTGTATGGGACTACCCGCGACCGCCGCGTCTCGAGGCAAGCCAACGGCGCGTGCGCGTCGAGTTCGCCGGCGAACTGATCGCCGACACGACGCGTGCCTATCGAGTGCTCGAGACGAGCCATCCGCCCGTGTACTACATCCCGCCGGAGGACGTGCGCAGCGAAACGCTGCGCCCGAGCCGGCAGCACAGCTTCTGCGAGTGGAAGGGAAGGGCGAGCTACTACGACCTCGTCGTCGGCGAGCGAGCGGTCCGCGATGCCGCCTGGTACTACCCGGACCCGACGTCGCCTTTCGTGGCGATCCGTGACTACGTCGCCTTCTATCCCGGCCGGGTCGACGCGGCCTTCGTCGACGACGAGCAGGTGCAGGCCCAGGCCGGCGACTTCTACGGCGGCTGGATCACCGCCGAGATCGAGGGGCCATTCAAGGGTGGTCCGGGCACGGCCGGCTGGTAGTCGGCGCGCTCTCTACCGCCTCCGGCGCCTCGCGCCGGGCACCGATCAGTAGTCCGTCAGCCGCTGAGGTGCGTCGGGGCCGCCGATCTGCGGCGCCTGGGAGCGGAGCTCGATGAGCTTCTGGCGGAGCTCCACCTGCAGGCGCCCGATCTCGCCCTCGGCCTCGAAGCGCTTGGCGCGGCCCTCCTCCTGGATGCGGATGGTGTCCTCGAGCGTCGCGATGAGGTCGGCATTGACCTTCTGCAGCGTCTCGACGTCGACGACGCCCCGCTCCACCTCGCGCCCGACCTTGGCCGAGCCGTCACGGAGCAGCTCGGCGTTCTTGGCCAGCAGCTCGTTGGTGGTGTCCGTCACCTGCTTCTGCAGCTCCACCGCCTTCTGCTGGCGGTACAGGCTGATGGCGATGACGATCTGGTTCTTCCACAACGGGATCGTCGTGAGGATCGAGCTCTGGATCTTCTCCACGAGGTTCTGGTCGTTGCCCTGGATGAGGCGGATCTGCGGCGCCGTCTGGATGGCGATCATCCGCGTCAGCTTGAGGTCGTGGATGCGGCGCTCGAACCTGGTCGCGGCCTGCTGCAGGTCGGCCAGCCGCTGCGCGGCCATCACGTCGCTCGTGGCCGCGACCTCCGCCTCGAGCGCCGGGATCTTGACGGCGTGCAGCTCCTGCAGCGCCTGCTCGCCGGCGGCGATGTACACGTCGAGCTGCTTGAGGTAATCGAGGTTGAGCTCGTACATCTTGTCGAGGACGGTCATGTCCTTGAGCAGCGCCATGCGGGAGCGCTCGAGGGCGTCGATGATCTTCTCGATGCTGGTCGCGACCTTCTGGTAGCGGGCGGAGAAGCGCTCGAAGGTGTTGGCGAAGCGGCCGAGGATCGGGATCTTCGCTTTTCCGGTGCCGGCGCTCAGCGCGTCCACGTCCAGCTCGCGGACCTTCTTCAGCAGGTCGGTGAGCGCCTCGCCGCCGGAGCCGGCGTCACGGTTGCGCACGTCGCCGAGCAGAGAGTCGGCGAAGTTGGCGATGCGGCTCTGGGCCGGCAGGCCGTAGGCGAGCACGGATTGGGAATCGCTGACGTCGACGGCGGCCTTGATCTCCGCGACCCGCTGGAGGTCGGCGGAGGTCAGCGGGCCGACTGCCGGCTGGTCGCCGGCGGGCGCGGCGGCTTCCGGCGCCGCCGGCACAGGCGGCGGCGCCGGCGCCGAGTCCTGCTTCTGGATGTCGTCGCTCATGACGCCTCCTCTTTCGGCGTACACGAGCGGGCCGCCGCAGGCAGCCCGCTCATTGCAGCTCCCCGGTCTGGGTGTACATGGTCTCGCTGCGCACGGTGCGCTCGAGCAGTTCGATCTCGCTGTCGAGGTCCATGGCGCGGTCCTCGAGCACGTTCGCCAGCTGCCGGTCGAAAGCTTGCTGGACGACCTTGAGGGACGCCTCCGCCCGGTCCAGCGTCTGATTTATCTCGGCGGTGGAGCTGCCTCGCTGGCCGAGGTTGACGTAGCCGTCGACGATGCGCTGCGCGGCGTCGAGGTAGTAGGTGAGGAAGCCGCGCGCGGCGTCGAGCTTGCGCGGCTGCGCCGCGAGCTCGGCGATGATCTGGTCGGCGGTGGCACAGAGGCCGACCACCTCGTCGCGCACGGCCGGCTTGCCGATGGAGCCCGCCGTGCGCAGGATCGCGTCGACCTGGCGGCGCGCCGGCTGCAGAGCTTCTGCGGCGCGCTCGTCGATGTTCTTCGGCAGCTGCGGCCGCGCTCCCGCCGCCAGCGCCGGTGGCTGCGGCTGGGCCGGCAGCGACCGCGGCGAGGCATCGCCGAACATGATCGCCCTGTAGTAGGGGCGGATGGCCAGGGCGTGCGCGACCGACACCACCGATACCAGCAGCTGCAGCAGAAAGAACGGCCAGATCGGCAGGGCCGTGGCCGTGGCCGTGATCGTCAGCAGCAGCGGCACGAGGTAGGCGAACCCGAACAGGGTCCACGGTGTGTGCCGGGCGCGGACGCCCACATACACGAAGCCCAGCCAGTTCATGAAACCGAGTGTGAACGTCCAGAGGATCCAGGCCGAGTGGCGCCACCACCAGCGGAACCGCGCCCGCCGCGGGCCCTCGTCGACAACCTCGCCGACCAGGACGTCTGGCTCACTCTGCGGCCTCAGCTGCTGGACGTCCTTGACGGCGAGCGCAGGGTGACCGTTCTGGCACTCGCCGTAGGGCGTGAGCCAGACCCAGCGTTGGCAGGCGGTGCAGTAGCCGCCGAGCGGCATGTGGGGCCCCCTTGCGGGTCGTTGGTGCTGCGCGTCTCGAGTTCAGGATAGCCCGCGCAGCCGAGAAAGGCACCTGCGCGGGCGCGCCGTCAGTCATCGGCGGTGTAGGCTTGCCACTCCATTCGGGTAGGAGTGAATGAGACCATGAGCGACGAGGAACGTCAGATCCTTCGCATCGCGGTGCCGTCGGATGAGCCCGGTGGCTTGGACGCGGCGCGTTCCGGTCACTTCGGGCGCAGCCCCTGCTTCACCATCGTCGACCTCATCGACGACGTGATGGTCAACGTCCTCGTGGTCGCCAACGACCGGCACGGCAAGGGCGACGGCTGCATCACGCCGATCCTCACCCTGGGTGAGAACCTCGTCGACGTCGTGATCGTCGCCGGGATCGGGCGCCGGCCCCTGCTCAACTGCCTGCAGGCGGGAATGCGCGTCCTCGCCGGTGAGGACCGGCCCGACGTCCGCTCGGTGATCGAGGCGTTCGTGGACGCCGACCTCGAGCCCGTGGGGCACGACGCCACCTGCTCGCACTGACCGCCGGCCGGGCGTAGAGGACCGGCTCGCGCGGGAATAGTTGGCGCGAGGGCGGCATCTGACGTGATGCGGATCCGCCCTCGGACCGGCACACGAGCGTGCGGGGGTTCTCGTCATGCAGGCACCGACCCAGATCGAACCGGCCAGACTCGCGGACTACCTCGACGTGCTCACTCGCGCCGTCTTCCAGAGCGGCATGAGCTGGCGCGTGGTCGAGGCCAAGTGGAGCGGTTTTCGCGCGGCGTTCGCCGACTTCGACCCGGCGACGGTGGCGGCCTTCACCGACGACGACGTCGAACGGCTGGCTGCCGACACACGCATCATCCGCAACCGGCGCAAGATCGAGGCGACCATCACCAACGCCGAGGCCCTGCTGGCCCTCGACGCCCAGCCCGGAGGGTTCGTCGGCTGGCTGCGCTCGCGCGGCGAGTTCGACGCCACCGTCGCCGCCCTTCGCAGCGAGTTCCGCTTCCTCGGCGACATGGGCGCGTACTACCTGCTCTACGTGGTGCAGGAGCCCGTGCCGTCCCACGAGGAGTGGATGGAGACCCATCAGAAGTGACTCCCGGGAGGCCCCTGTGAACGCCAAGGACAAGGACGACGCCGAGCTGCGCGAGAAGCTCACGCCACTGCAGTACGAGGTGACCCAGCGAGAGGGCACGGAGCCTCCCTTCGCCAACGAGTTCTGGGATGAGCACCGCGACGGCATCTACGTGGACGTGGTCAGCGGAGAGCCATTGTTCAGCAGTCGCGACAAGTACGACTCCGGCACCGGATGGCCGAGCTTCTCCAGACCGCTTCGCAACGATGCGATCACGACACGCGAGGACCGCAAGCTCTTCAGCTCGCGCACCGAGGTGCGCAGCGCGGTGAGTGATTCGCACCTCGGTCACGTCTTCCCTGACGGTCCCACGCCCACCGGGCAGCGCTTCTGCATGAACTCGGCGGCGCTGCGCTTCGTGCCCCGGGAGAAGCTCGAGGCCGAGGGTTACGCCGAGTACGAGGCGCTTTTCGCCGGCGAGGGGGAGTAGCCGAGCGTCCGCCTGGGGGCGCGGCAGTTCCATCCCGGCCTGCCGCCGCGATACCATCGGCGCATGGGCCAGTACCACGACGAGGACGAGGCCCTCATCGGTCTCGCCCGTCAGCTCACCGACGCCTACGGCGAGGCGCGCACGCGCGACGACCAGGACTACGCGTGCGACGAGATCGCCGCCTTCCTCGCCGCCCAGCGGCTGGATGCCCCGACTGAGGCTCTCGTCGCGATCTTCGACCTGCCGCTGACGGCGGAGACGTATCCGCTGGTCGACGAGACCCAGTCGACGCTCGCGCGCCGCGGCCCGGCCGTGGTCGAGAGGCTGCTGTCCGCCGCCCTCGGTGACGTCTACGACCCGGACGGCCCGGCGCCGGAGCGGGCGGCGGAGACCCTCGACCTCATGGATCGCCGCGAGGCCGCGCAAGGGCTCACTGAAGTGCTCTGCGGCGGCGGCGACGATCAGCTGAAGGGAGCCGCTGTGGACGCCCTCGTCGCCCTCGGCGCGGTCGCCGAACCAGACCTCTCAGTCGCGCTTGGCGATCTCACCGGCGGAGAGTGGGCGCAGGCGGCGCTCGAGCAGATCCGCTTCGAGCGCGAGCATCCGGACGCCATCGTCGACGAGAACGGGGACGAGTGGGACGACGACGAGGACCTTGACGGCGACGCCCCCGCCGACGATGACACCGAGGGCGTGGAGCCCGATGACGGCGCCGGGGACGAGACCGAGGCCGATGACGACCCGGGGCCGGCCACCGGAGGCCGGCCGGCCGGCCCGGACCAGGATCTCGTCGACGGCGCCTACGACGACTTCCTCCGTCGCTTCGAGCGGGAGGCCGGCGGAGGCGCCGTCGGAGAGCCCGGAAGCGCCTCGGGGGACGTCTCGGGGGAGGAGCCCACGTCCTAACGTCGCTCAACGCTCTCTGAACACGAGCTTCATATTCACTTGAGAGAGTGTGCTCAAGCCAAGAACGGCTGCGACGGTTGCCCCCCCGACCGTCCCAGGGTCCGGCTGTAGTACGGTGCGCCCCCACCGAGCCGGCCACCCGCCAGCCCGGCGCGCCTTCCTCCTGGCGTCCGGGCGCCGTTGGCCCCTCTGGGCCGCGGCGAGCGCAAGGCGCTCGCCGCGGCCCATCTTCCGTTTGTCAGGTCGCCGGCGCCGGTGCCCTCAGGCCGCCGCGCCGTCCGCCTCCGCGTGTTCGACCTCTCCAAGCAGGACGAGGTCGGTGCAGCCGCAACAGGGGCAGAGCACGACGCTCGAATGGGCCTTGTACACGCCGATGGGGATCTCGAACTCCTCGGCGCATACAGTGCAGGCGAGGTCGACCCGCTTGTTCATGTCTTCTCCTCTCGTCATTCCGTGGAGACCTTCTACACTGCGAGTGCAAGAAGACAGCAAGACGAGCGTGTGCGAGCGATGAGCAGGCGGCGGGGCGGAGACCCGGGAAACGCGCCCCGCGCCCCTGTCCCTAGGCGACGACGACCTCGTGGGCCGCGGCGGCGATGCGCTGGCGCAGGGCCTTGCGCTCGGGGGAGTCGGGGTCGGCGAGCACGGCCGCGCACGCGTCCGGATGCGCGTAGCGCGCATGCGCGACGACGCCGAGCTCCAAGCGCTCGAGCGAACAGGCCATGAGATCGAAGTCGCAGTCGGTCAGGCCGAGATCGCGACACGATACCTCGAACATGGCACTCGTCCTTTTCTCGACGTGCGGTCGCGGCCGGTGCCGCGCATTCCGAGTATTCCCCGTTGCGGGGGCAAGGGGGAGATCCGGGTCCGGAACAGGGTCTGCCCCCGGGGCGTTATGGGGTGGTCACCCGATGCCAGGAGGGAATCGCACGGCGGCGGGCCGCAGGCCGGCGAGGCGAGTGGGGGAGGCCCGCCGCCGTGCTCACCCGCTGCCGACGCGCGGCTCGGGGGTGGGGCCGTGCCCCGCTTCGTCGACCGGTCGGGGCGGCTTGCGCTTCTGCGAGCGCGCTCTCTCGGCTGCCAGGAGGGCCTCCCGGCGCTCCTCGAAGGTCAGCGCCGAGACGCGGGCCGAGCGCAGCTGCCGTCTGATCCTCATGCGGTGAGTCATCATGGCAGGCACAGCATCGCGCCCTCGTGTTAGCGTTGCGTGAGATTCCGGAGAGACGGCGATGATTCCTCGCCGGCCGGCGTGGACGGGAGAAGGGAACCGGATTGGGCTGCTGTCTGATCGTGGGCGTGCTCGCGGCTTCGCCGCGCATCATCCTGTTCGGCCTCTGGCTCTTCACCGACTACCTGAGCCGCATCGGCCTCCCCTTCCTGTGGGGCTTCATCGGCTTCCTCTTCGTGCCGTGCACGACCATCGCCTACGCGATCGCCGAGAACTCGTTCGGGGGCTTGCGGGGATGGGGCACGGTGGTCTTCGCCGCAGGGATCGCGCTCGACATCCTGCTCTACGCGAGCGGCCGCCGGGGCCGGCAGGAGCGGCGCGCCGCCTGAGGCGCAGGCGCTCCTCCGGAAAGGCCGTCTCGCCGGCCTCCGCCACCTAGGCCCCGGCGTGCGGCGGGGCGCTGCCGGACGGCGGCGGAGAGCCGGCGTGGTCGCCCGGCGCTCGAGGGCCGGCCCCGCCGGCCAGCACCGACGCCGGTCGCAGTCGCCACACGTCCTTGACGAGCAGCACCCAGAAGGCGGCCAGCAGGCCGAGGCCGCCGGTGACCCAGCACATGGTCGTCACGCCGAATCGCTCGGCGAGCGGACCGGCGACGGCAAGTCCGACCGGCCAGAGCGCCAGGGAGGCCATCCAGTCCCAGGCGGTCACGCGGCCGAGCGACTCTTTGGCGATCTGCGTCTGCAGTGTCGTGTTCCACACCGCGACGAGGATGCCGACGGCCACGCCGCGCAGGACGTACACGCCGCCCAGCACCCAGGGATCGCCGAAGATGGCGAGGGCGAGCGGCGCCGCAACGGCGGTGCTGCCGGTCAGGGTGACGGTGATCATCGGCCGCTTGGGCCTGTAGCGCATGGCGATCGCCATGCCGACGATCATGCCGCCGCTGAAGACCGCCTGCAGCCAGCCCCACACCACGGCGCCGTACCCCTCCTCCAGCAGCCCGAGGGGTCCGAGGATCTGGAACGGCGCGATCACGATGCACAGCACGAGGCAGACGCGCAGCAGCATCACCCAGAGCCACGTGCGCGACTTCACCTCGCGCCAGCCCGCGCGCAGCTCCGCACCGAAGCCGCGCACGGCCGCCGCCGTCTTCGTCACTGCCGGCACGTGCAGTCGGGCGAGGAAGGCGGCGCTGACGAGAAAGGTCACGCCGTCGATGGCGATGGCGCCGCCGGGACCGATGACGGCCACGAGCACGCCGGCCACCGCCGGACCGACCATCCAGCCGAAGTTGTCGCTCATGCCCATGAGCGCGTTCGCCTGCTGCAGCTGGCCCGGCGGCACGAGCTGCGGCAGGATGGCTCCGGCCGCGGGGCGGAAGAACGCTTCGGCCGCGCCGTGAAGGGCGGCGAGCACGGCGAGCTGCCAGATCTGCGCCGTGCCCGTGAGCAGCAGCACGGCGCCGGTGATCTGCACTGCGGCGCGCACGAGATCGCTGCCCATCATGAGGGCGGCGCGCGGCAGCCTGTCCGCCCACACACCGCCGACCAGCGCCAGCAGCACCAGCGGCACGCTCTGCGCCGCCAGCACGAGGCCGAGGTCGGTGCCCGATCCGGTCAGGTCGAGCACGGCGAAGGTGAGCGCGACCGGCGTGATGCCGTCGCCGAACACCGAGACGCTCTGCGCGATGAAGACGTTGCGGAAGTCGCGCCGACGCAGCGCACCGGAACCCTCGCGAAGGCGCGCTGGGATGAGGCGGGAGAGGCGCATGCACCGAGTCTACAGGGGCCGGCGCCCGGGCCGCCTACGACATCTTGGTCGCGCCCCGCGCCGCCCAGAGGGCCATGATCCCCGTCACGGTCGCGAACCCGAAGGTCACGCCGAAGCCGACGAGGAGCGAGGTCCAGTCCCAGCCGGTGTTGAGCAGCGAGCGCATCGAGTCGAAGACGTAGGTCGTCGGGTTGATCGTGGCCGCCACCTTGAGCCAGCCGGCCGTGACGTACTCCTTGGGCACGAACGTGTAGCTCAGGAAGATGAGCGGGAAGAAAGCGAAGGTCGCTGCCTGCGCCGCGGCCGCGTTCTTGGTCTTGAGCGCCATGAAGGCGGCGTACCCGGCGAAGGCCATCCCCCAGAGGAAGGCGAGCACCACCACGAGCACGAACCCTGCCGGCCCGGCCGCGACCTTGAGCCCCAGCGCCAGGGCGATCAGCATGACCAGCACGACCTGCGCCGTGAGGACGATCGCGCTCGCGATCATCGGCCCCCAGATCACCGAAAGCCGGCGCGTGGGTGTGAGGAGCAGCTTGGTGAAGTAGCCGTTGTCGATGTCCTTGATCAGCGTCTGGCCGGCGAGGCCGGCGCCGCCCACCGCCGCCGAGACGATGGCGACCGGGAGGATGAAGCCCAGATACGTCCCCTGGAACCCCGGCAGCTGGGCGACCGACGAGAGGCCGCTGTTGTAGACGAAGAGGAAGAAGACGCTGATGGCTATGTTGGGCAGGACCGTCGCCGGCTCGCGCAGGGTGTTGCGCAGCGAGCGGCCGATGAGGAGCAGGGTGTCGTTCACGACCGCACCTCCGCGCCGGTCGCGACGTCCCCGGCGCCCTCGTCGACCTCATGTTCCAGGGCCTCGCCGGTGACGCGCAAGAAGACGTCGTCGAGGCTCGGTTGCTCGATCGTCAGCGCGTGCAGCCGGATGCCGGCGCCGTCGAGGGCGCGCACCAGCTCGGGCACGTTCTCGGCAGCGCGTCCGAAGTACAGCCGCAACTCGCGGTTGGAGCGCTGGCGGTTGGGCGCCACCGGCGCCAGCGCATCGTGGGCGCGTTCGGCGTCATCAGAGGAGTCGAACTGCAGCTCGACGACCTCATCCCCGACCTGGCGCTTCAGCTCCTCGGGGGTGCCCTGCGCGACGATCCTGCCCCTGTTGATGATGGCGACCTGATCGGCGAGGCGGTCGGCCTCCTCGAGATACTGTGTCGTCAGGAAGATGGTCATGCCCAGATCGTCGTTGAGACGCCGCACCTCCTCCCAGATCGCCGCCCGGCTGGCCGGGTCGAGACCGGTGGTCGGCTCGTCGAGGAAGAGGATACGCGGGTCGTGCACGAGCGCGAGGGCCAGGTCGAGCCGGCGCTTCATGCCGCCCGAGTACGCGCCGGCTCGCTTCTTCGGGTCGACGTCGTCGAGGCCGACCGTCACGAGCAGCCGCTCCGCCGTCTTGCGCGCCTCGTCGCGCGGCGTTCCGAAGAGCTGGGTCTGGAGTATCAGCAGCTCTCGCGCCGTCATGAGCGGGTCGAGGCCGACGTCCTGGAGCGCGACGCCGATCGCCTCACGCACCTTGCCGCCCTGCCGCTGGACGTCGTAGCCGGCGACCGTGGCGCTGCCTGCGGTGGGGTTCAGGATCGTCGTCAGGATCTTGACCAGCGTCGACTTGCCGGCGCCGTTGGGGCCGAGGAAGCCGAAGATCTGCCCGCCGGGCACCTCGAGGTCCACACCGTCGACGGCGTGCAGTTGCCCGAAATCGCGGTGCAGTGACTCTGCGGTGATGCTCCTGTCGAGGCTGTCGTCAGCCGTGGGCACGAGGCCCCTCCTCCCCTTGAGTGCGCAACCAGTGCGGGGGGCATTCCCGGAGAGGCGCGTGGACTAACGGCGGCGGCTCCTCGGGCTAGTCGCGGCGGTGCACGGGTATCACCTGCTCTGACGAACGAGGAGGGGTCTGATGCCGATCTTCGAGTGGCGCAGCGTCATGCCGTCTGCCGCCGACGAGCTCTTCGCCTATCACGCGCGGCCGGGCGCGTTCCGGCGGCTGGCGCCGCCGTGGCAGAAGATGCGCGTGCTGGAGGAGACCGGCGACGTGACCGGCGGGCGCGTCGCCTTCGACGTGTGGTTCGGACCGGTCAAGCGGCACTGGCTCGCGGAGATGGGCAGTGCCGTACCGGGACGGCAGTTCGTGGACCGGCAGCTGCAAGGGCCGTTCGCCGCGTGGGAGCACGTGCACCGGTTCGTGCCGATCGACGACCGGCACAGCGAGCTGCTCGATCACATCGAGTTCAGCCTGCCGGCCGGTGGGCTCACCGACTCCGTCGGTGCAGGCCCGGCCGGCAAGACCCTCGAGCGCCTCTTCCGCTTCCGCCACGAGCGCACGCGGCTGGACCTCAAGCGGCACGCGGAGTGGGCCGACCGTCCGCGTCTGACCGTGGCGATCGCCGGCGCGAGCGGCCTCATCGGGTCGCACCTCACGGACTACCTGACGACCGCGGGCCATCGGGTCGTCCGGCTCGTGCGCAACAAGGACGCGGGAGCGGACGAGATCCCCTGGGACCCCGCGACCGGGGCGCTCCACCACGGCGCCCTCGAAGGCGTCGACGCCATCATCAACCTGGCGGCCGTCTCGCTCAGCGGCGTCTGGACCTCGGCGCGCAAGCAGGCCATCGTCGACAGTCGCGTGCAGACCACGCGGACGCTTGCGGAGGCGATCGCGCGCATGGACTCGCCTCCGTCGGTCTTCATCAGCGCCTCGGCGGTCGGCGCGTACGGGTCCCGAGGCGGTGAGGCGATCACCGAGCAGACGCCTCTTGGGGAGGGGTTCCTCGCCGACGTCTGTCGGGTCTGGGAGGCGGCGGCGATCCCCGCGCGGGACGCCGGCGTCCGCCTGGTGATCCCCCGCCAGGGGATCGTCATGAGCGCCGCTGGCGGCGCCCTTCCTGTCATGCTGCCCGCGTTCAAAGTCGGGCTCGGCGCCCGGCTGGGTGACGGTGACCAGTACTGGTCGTGGGTGGCTCTCGACGATCTGCTGGCCGCGTTCGAGTGGGCGCTCCACGATGAGGAGCTTGAAGGCGTGGTCAACTTCACCGCTCCCGAACCGCTCACCAACCGTGGAGTCACCCGCACGCTGGGCCATGTGCTGCGGCGCCCGGCTGCGCTGGCGGCGCCCGCGTTCGTCCTGCGACGCGGTACGGCCGGCATGGGAGAGGAGATGCTTCTCGCCAGTCAGCGCGCCTTCCCCGAGCGCCTCGAGCAACGCGGCTTCCACTTCGCGTTCCCCGAGCTCGAGGGAGCGCTGCGCTACGAGCTGGGCCGCGGCTGAGCGGACCGGAACCTGCCGCCATCCGGCGCCGCCGGGTCGCCCGGGGTCGTCGACATCGGTCCTCTGAACGTCGTCAGTAGGCGACGGCCACGGCGTGGCCGACGTCCCCGCGCAGCGTCAGCTGGTCGAGCATGTACTCGGCGACGTCCGCGCGGGAGATCCGGCGGCCGCCGGGAAGCGAGTAGCCCGGCTCGGCGCGGTACTCGCCACGAGGTGGTCCGTCCGTCAGGGCTCCCGACACGCGCACGATGGTCCAGTCCAGCTCGCTCTGGCGCACGCTCGTCTCCATCCGCCGGAGGTCGGCGTAGGCGTGCTTGAGCAACAGCGGCTTGACGACCCGCTCGTACGCCCACGGGAGGTTGGGGTCCCGCCCGGGTTGGGTCCCGCTGGCGGACAAGACGACGAGGCGTCTCACCTCGTAGCGCTGCATGGAGCGGATCACGTTGAGCGTCCCGAGGGCGTTGACGGCGGGCTCGCTCTTCTTGTGCGTCGCGCTGAGGGCGACGAGCGCCGCGTCCTGGCCGTCGACCGCGTCGCTCACCACGCCGCCGTCGAGGACGTCGCCGGCGACGATGCGGACCCCGCCGGCCAGGTCGCCGAGCTTCTCCGGGGCGCGAGCCAGCGCGGTCACGTCGTGGCCGCGCTCCAGCGCGCCCTTCACCAGCAGCCGCCCGGTGCGGCCGGTCGCACCTACGATGAGCACCTTCATGTCTGCATGGTACCCAGACGCGGGCGATCGCGCGTCCAGGGCGATCCGATGCCCATCCCCGGCGGCCGGTCGCTCGGAGGAGCGCCCGCGTTGCCAGAGCGGGCGGCGGCTCTGAGCGTCCGCCGCCGGCCCTCTCGGGTAGCATGAGGTCGTGGGTACGGACCTGGGGGGCAGAGTCGTCCTCGTAACGGGGGCGAGCATCGGCATCGGGCGCGAGATCGCGCTGCGCTTCGCCGCAGCCGGGTGCCGCCTGGCGCTCACCTACTTCGAGCATCGCGCCGAGGCCGAGAAGGTCGCCGAGTGTTGCCGTCGACTAGGCGCTCCCGATGTCCTCACCGCCTCGTTGCAGCTGGCCGACGAGGACAGCGAGTGCACGCTGCTCGAGCGCGTCGTCGACCGCTTCGGCGCCGTCGATATCATGGTGAACAACGCCGGGGTGATCAGCTGGAAGCCCTTCCTGGAGCAGGGCTTCGGGGAGATCGACGAGCAGGTGAACGTGAACCTGCTGGGGGTGATGAAGCTCACCTGGTGCTTCCTGCCGGTGGTGACCGACGCGGTGATCACCATCGGCAGCACGGCGACTCTGCACCAGTCGCGTACGCCGCCCACCTACTGCGCGACCAAATGGGGCCTGCGCGGCTTCGTCAAGGCGCTGGCGCTCGAGCATCCGGAGAAGCGGATCGTGAGCGTGCACCCGACGGTGACGGCGACGCGCATGAACGACATGCGGGGCATGTCGCCGGAGCGCGTCGCCGAGGCCGTCTTCCGCGTGGCCGCCGGAGAGATCGAGGTAGAGCCCGGTGGCGACGTGGACCTGCGTGATCACGCGGAGACGTGAGGGCCGGGCGGCCGTACTTCTCGCAGCCGCCGAGTGAGAAGGGCCGGGGCGGCTCAGGCCGCCCCGGCCCTTCTCTTGTGTCGGCCGCCCTCAGGGGGGAAGGGCGGGCCGTTCGCCGGTCGCATGTCCGGCGGCGGTTCGGTCACTCGTACTGGATGGCCTCGAGGATCCGCGTGTTGGCGGCGCGGCGCGCCGGGAGCACCGCCGCGACCACTCCGACCACCACGGCCAGCACCAGGAAGATGCCCAGCTGCGTCCACGGCAGGCTGAACACGAGGCCGTCGCCGCCGAGTTGGGTGACCAGCACGTAGCCCATGGCGATGCCGACCAGCGTGCCGAGCACGCCGCCGATCACGGCGGTGATCACGCTCTCGTAGCGGACCATCTGGCCGAGCTGCCGCCGTGTGGCGCCGATGGCGCGCAGCATGCCGATCTCGCGGGTGCGCTCGTGCACGCTCAGCACCAGCGTGTTGACGATCCCGAAGATCGAGATGATCACGCTCATGGCCAGCAGGCCGTAGAACATCATGAGGATCTGGTCGACCTGCTTGTTGATGGCGTCGAGGTACTCGGTCTTGGTCTGGACCTTCTGCGTCGGGAACTCGGCCAGAGCCTTCTGGACCGCGGCCTGGGTCCCCTCGCTGCCGTCGGTGCGCACCAGCATCATGCCGGCCGCCGTCGGGACGTCGAGCTTCTTGAGCGTGTCGAGGCTGACCATCATGCCGGTGTAGGCCATCTGGTCGCGGTAGAACCCGAGCACCGTGAGCTTGGTCTTCTCGCCGCTCTGGGCGGTGACGGAGATCATGTCGCCTGCCTTGACCTTGGCGGCGATGGGCGAGCCGTCCTCGAGGATCACGCTGCCGGCGTCGAGCTTGGCGAACAGCTCATCGCCGCCGCCGCGCCGCCAGTCGTGGCCCCAGACCTCGGTCCACACGGCGGAGTCCACGGCGTTGGCGGTGAGAACGCCGCCGCCCTTGACCTTGAGGGCCGCGAACGCGACGCCGGCGGCGGACTCGACGCCGGGCACGCTCTCGAGGCCGCGCACCGTCTTCTGGGGCACGGTCAGGAATGCGCTCTGGTCCTGTGCCACGAGGTCGGCGCGCGTGGACTTGCTGATGGCGTCGCCGAACGAGCCCTTCATGGCCTGGGCGAACACGGCGACGAAGACGACCATGGCGAGGCCGATCATGAGCGCGGCGGCCGTGGCGGCCGTGCGGCTCGGGTTGCGGCCGGCGTTGTCGCGGGCCAGGCGGCCGCTGGTGGGCGCGAGCTTCTCCATCGGCCAGCCGATGACCCGGCTCGCCGGCCGGACGACGAACTTGGCCAGCATCGCGATGGCGACGAAGAGCAGCAGCGCGCCGAGACCCATGAAGAGCAGGCGGCCGTTGGTCCCGCCGCCGCTGAAGATGCCGAAGGCGAGCGAGCCGGCGCCGAGGGCCGTGACGGCCAGGGCGCTGACGGTGCTGAACTTCGTGAAGCGGGTCGGGGGCAGAGTCGAGCCCTCCTGGAGCGCGGCCACTGGGGGAACGCGCGTCGCGCGCAGGGCCGGGGCCAGCGCCGAGAGGAGCGTGACGCCCACACCGACGAGCACGGCGATGAGGATGGTCCGCGGCTCGAGCGCGATGCCCGCCGTGGGGATGTCGGCGCCGAGGGCCTTGAAGAGCAGGTTGATGCCCTTGGCGACGCCGAGGCCGGCGCCGATGCCGATGGCCGAGGCCAGCACGCCGAGCGTGAGCGCCTCGGCGACCACCGATGTCAGCACCTGGCGGCGGCTGGCGCCGAGGGCGCGCAGCATCGCGAACTCGCGGCGCCGCTGAGCGACGGTGATGCTGAAGGCGTTGAAGATGATGAACGCGCCGACGAAGACGGAGACGCCGGCGAACGCCAGGAGCACCGGCGTGAGGAACGAGCCGATCGCGTCGGCCGTCTCTGCGGTCGCGTCCGCGGCGGCCTGCTCGCCGGTCTTGACGCTGACGCCGGCCGGCATGGCGGCCTTGACGTCCGTGGCGAGCTCCTCGGGCGTCACGCCGGGGTCGGCGGAGATGGAGATGCCGCTGATCCTGCCCGGCTCGCCGCCCCAGCGCTGCACGTCCTGCAGGCGGCCGGCGACGACGATGGTGCCGCCCATGGAGCCGGACTCACCCCACTCGAAGACGCCGGCGACCTTGACCTCTTCGAGGCCGGCCGGGCCGGCGACGGTGAAGGTATCGCCGGGCTGGAGGCCGGCCTTGTCGGCGAAGCTCTTGATGATCGCGACCTCGTTGCGGCCCTGGATCTCGCCGCCGGCGACGAGGGTCGCCTGGTTGAACGGCTCACCCGTGCTGGTCGTCAGCAGGGTGGGGGCGCCGCCGGTCTCGACGGGCTTGCCGTCGACGATCGCGGCGCCCACCGTCTCGTAGACGCCGTCGGCCTTGTCGACTCCGGGGACGGCGAGCACGTCGGCGACGAGGCCGTCGCTCAGCGTCTGGGGCGCGTCGCCCTCCATGCTGGTGAACGAGGTCTTCGGCTCGACCTGCACGGCCGTGCCCTTGAACGAGGTCTCGAAGATGTTGGCGAACCCGTTGTCGATCTGGTCGGTCAGCACGTACGTGCCGGTGATCATCGCCACGCCGAGCAGGATCGCGAGCAGCGTGAGGACGGTGCGGAGCGGCCGGCTGGCCAGGTTGCGGAAGGCGAGGCGGGTCATCGAGTCACCTCGAGGTTCTTGATGGTGTCGTAGATGGCGTCGCGGGTCATGCGGTCCTCGTCCAGCTCGATGCGGCCGTCCTTGAGGAAGACGACGCGGTCGGCGATGCTCGCCGCGTTGGCGTCGTGCGTGACCATGATCACCGTCTGGCCGAACTCGTCGACGCTGCGGCGGAGCAGGTCGAGGACCTCGCCGCCGGTGCGGGAGTCGAGGTTGCCCGTGGGCTCGTCCGCGAAGAGGACGGCCGGCCGGGTGATGAGCGCCCGGGCGACCGCGACGCGCTGCTGCTGGCCGCCGGAGAGCTCGGCCGGGCGGTGGGTCAGGCGATCCTGCAGACCGACGGCCTCGATGACGGTGCGCCGCCAGGCCTCGTCCGCCCTGCGACGGGCGAGTGAGAGCGGCAGCACGATGTTCTCGTCCGCCGTCAGGGTCGCGAGCAGGTTGAAGCTCTGGAAGATGAAGCCGATCTTGTCGCGGCGCAGCTGCGTGAGCTTCTTCTCCTTGAGCCGGGTGATCTCGACGCCGTCGATGCTGACCCGGCCGCCGGTGGGCTGGTCGAGGCCGGCGAGGATGTGCATCAGGGTGCTCTTGCCGGATCCCGACGGGCCCATGATGGCCGTCAGTCGACCCTCGGTGATGTCGATGTCGACGCCGGCCAGGGCGTGCACGGCGGCGTCGCCCTTGCCGTAGACGCGTGTGACGCCGCGCGCCACGACGACTTCGCGCCGGCCGGTGTCCGGCTGCGCGAAAAGGGACTCGCCCGTGAACTCGCGCTCGAGGCGGGCGAGCGTCTCACTTGTCTGATCGAGTCGTTCGCGCTCAGAAACGGTGGTGGTCCGCATGATGTCTCCTCCTGGGTGACTTGCCTGAAGAGAGGCTACGGCGGGCACCCTGCGGGCGAATCGCCCACCGGTGGTGAATGGAGGTGTGCGGCGGAGGGATATTCCCCTGCCGCCGGGGGCCACCGTGGAGGGAGCCTGCGGCTACCCCGCCGGGAGGCGGGTCACCCGAGGGTGGTAAAGGCGACGAGGACGACGACGGGCGGCGAGGCGCTCCGGCCTCGCCGCCCGTCGTCGTGTCGTCCCCCCCGGGGGGTAGGGCTGCCGCCGGAGCGGAGCCCCGGCTTCTACTTCGCCGCCGCTCCGCGCTGCTCCGCGGCGGCCGGCTCCTTGTCCATGCGGACGGCGCACACCTTGAACTCCGCCGTCATCGTCACGGGATCTCCGGCAGCGTTGGTCAGCTCGTTGACCGGCGACTCCTTGAAGTGGAAGGTCATGAACATCGTGCCGACCGGCACGCGCTCGGTGATGATGATGCGCGTGGTGATCGAGCCGCGGCGCGATGTGACCCGGACCATCTCCCCATCGGCGACGCCCAGGCGCTCGGCGTCGGCGGGATTGACCTCCGCGAGCTCGTGCGGCCGCAGCCACTCGAGGTTCTGCGAGAGGCGGGTCATGATGTTGTAGTGGTACAGCATGCGCCCGGTGGTGAGGAGCATCGGGTACTCGTCGTCGGTGAGCTCCGCCGGCTCCTGGAAGGGGATGCCCTGCAGGAGACCTTTGCCGCGCGTGAACGTGCCCTTGTGCAGGACGGGCGTGCCCGGGTGGTCCTCAGCGGGGCACGGCCACTGCAGGCCTTCCTTGTCGATGCGCTCGTACGTCATGCCGGCATACTGCGGCACCACGGTGCGGATCTCCTCGAAGATCTCCTCGGGCGAGTCGTAGTGCCACGGGATCCCCAGCCGCTTACCGAGGTCCTGGATGATCTGCCAGTCGGGGCGTGTGTCGCCCGGCGGGTCGACCGCCTTGCGCACGCGCTGCACGCGGCGCTCGGTGTTGGTGAAGGTGCCGTCCTTCTCCGCGTAGAGCGCCGCGGGCAGGAAGACGTCGGCGTACTTGGCCGTCTCGGTCATGAAGATGTTCTGGACCACGAGGAACTCGAGGTTGCCCAGCGCCCTGCGCACGTGGTTGGCGTCGGCGTCGGTGAGCGCCGGGTCCTCGCCCATGATGTACATCGCCTTGAGCGTGCCGTGCGCGGCGAGCTCGATCATCTCTGGGATGCGCAGGCCCATCTCGTCCGGCATGGGGACGCCGTAGGCCTTGGAGAACTTCTCCTTGGCGGCCTCGTCGTTGACGCTCGGGTAGCCGGGGAAGGAGTTGGGCAGCGCGCCCATGTCGCATGAGCCTTGGACGTTGTTCTGGCCGCGCATGGGGTTGACGCCGGCGTTCTCGAAGCCGATATGGCCGGTGATCATGCCCAGATTGGCGAGGTTCATCACGTTGGCGGTGCCGACGGTGTGCTCGGTGATGCCGAGCGTGTAGAAGATGCCGGCCTTGGGTGTCGTGGCGTAGAGCTCGGCCGCCGCGAGGATCTGCTCCGCCGGCACGCCGGTGATCTCCGCGGCGCGCTCGGCCGGGTAGTCCTTGACCGTCTCCCACACATCGTCGAAGCCTTCGCAGCGCTCCTCGATGTAGTCCCTGGCGTGCCAGTCGTTCGAAATGATCGTGTGGAGCATGCCGTTGATGAGGGCGTTGTCGGTGCCCGGCTTGAGCCGCATCCAGATGTGCGCGCGCTCGGCGAGCTCGGTGCGGCGCGGGTCGGCGACGATGAGCTTGGCGCCGTTCAGCGCCGCGCGCTTCATCTTGTTGCCGATGATCGGGTGCGCCTCGGTGGCGTTGGACCCGATGATGAAGAGGACGTCGTCGTGCTCGATCTCGCCGATCGAGTTGGTCATCGCGCCGGAGCCCAACGTGGCGGCCAGACCGGCCACCGTGGGAGCGTGTCAGGTGCGGGCGCAGTGATCGATGCTGTTGACGTTGAGTCCCGCGCGCGTCAGGCGCTGCAGCAGGTAGTTCTCCTCGTTGGTGCAGCGCGCCGAGCTGAGCACGCCGACCGACAGGTTGCCCTGCTCGTCGCGGATCTCACGGAGGCGCGTGGCGACCAGGCTGAGGGCCTCGTCCCAGGTCGCCTCCTCGAAGACGCCGTCCTTCTTGATCAGCGGCGTCGTGATGCGGTCCGGGCTGGTGATGAGGTCGGTGTGGAAGCGGCCCTTGACGCACAGCGAGCCCTGGTTGACCGGGGCGTCGTAGGCCGCCGTGACGCCGATGACCTTGTCCCCGGCGATGTTGAGGTCGAAGTTGCAGCCGACGCCGCAGAACGGGCACGTGGTGCGCACCTTGCGGCGGTCCCAGGTGCGCACGCCCTTGAGCTGCTTGTTGGCGATGGCGCCGGTGGGGCAGACGTCGACACACTGGCCGCAGAAGCGGCAGAACGAGGTGTCGAGCGCGTGGTCGAACGAGCCGGCGATCTGCGACTCGAAGCCGCGCTCCGTGAAGTCGATGGCGTCGGTGACCTGCACCTCCTGGCAGACGCGCACGCACTTGCCGCAGAGGATGCACTTGTTCATGTCGCGCTCGATCATCGGGTTGTCGCTCTCGATGGGGAGGTCGCGCTTCTCGCCCACGAACGTGCTCTGCTCGATGCCGTAGCGATAGCAGTACTCCTGCAGGGAGCAGGCGCCTGCCTGCTCGCAGGTGATGCAGGCCATCGGATGGTCGGACAGGAGCAGGTCGAGGATCAGGCGGCGGGCCTCGACGACGTCCTCGGACTCGGTCTGCAGGACCATGCCGTCGGTGAGCTCGGTGGCGCACGCCGGCAGGAGGTTGGCACGGCCCTCCACCTCGACGACGCAGATGCGGCACGACGCAGCCAGGCTCAGCGTCTCGTGGTGGCAGAGGGTGGGGATGTCGATGCCCAAGTCGCGCGCGGCCGTGAGGATGGTCGTGCCAGCGGGCACGCGCACCTCGTGACCGTCGATGGTCGCCTGGATGGTCGCCGTCGATTCTGCGCCTGCAGGACCGGTCATGCCGCCTCCGTTCGCTTGCTCCACTGCTGCAACGTGGGCCGCTCCCACCGCGGCCCGAGCCTCCACTGCGGCATCGAGCGCCCGGTCGCCCACCGGGCCGCCGCGTCTACGGACGGTCCCTCCCCGGCGCGCGGGGAGGGACTCCGAGTGTACAACGGGTTCGCGCAGGCATGAAAGCCGGGCCCTGTGGCCCGGGACTCACAGCTCCGCGAGGAAGCTGTCCGCGCGGCGGCGGAAGCCGCGCTTGTCGGTCCACATGGCGGGGTGGCCGCCGCGCGGCGTCACCCAGAGGCGGCAGTCGGCGATGCCGACGGCCATCCGCTGGTGGCTCGGGACGACAGACGGCAGTTCCTCGTCGCCGAGGCTCGAGGTGAGCAGCACCGGGCAGCGGATGTCGCCCAGCCGGCCCTGCAGGGGCTTCCAGCCGCCCCGCTCGGCGAGCTCCATGAGCAGGGAGCTGTCGGCGGCGACCACGTCCGCCCAGTCGTCGCCGTGCGCCTGCCTCCAGAAGCCTCGCCGCGGTGGCGCGATCAACCTCCGCAGCTGCCGCGGGCCCTCGCGCCACATCCACTCGGTGAGAGAGCCGGGGAAGGGTTGCTCGACGATACCGGTCCCGCCTGTTGCTGCTCTTCCCTGACCGGCCTCCCCGTCGTCGCCCGCCTGCTCGTCGTCCCGCGTCGCCTCGTTGGCGACCACGCTGGGTAGCCGCCCGCCGACGATCCGCCGCAGATCGGAGGGATCGAGATACTCCGCGCAGCTGTCGGCTATCACCGCCGAGACCTCATCCGGGCGGGCGGCGGCGGCGAGCAGCGCGACGGTGCCGCCGCCGCTGCAGCCGAGGAGTCTGTAGCGCGTGACGCCAAGATGGGCGGCGAGGGCCGCCGCCTGCGCCGCGCCGCTCTCCCACCAGTCGAGTGGCCAGTGCTCCAGCCGGTCCGACCGGCCGGTGCCGAGGTAGTCGAGGGCGACGGCCCGATGGCTGCGCCCGAAGTGCTTGAGGTCGCCCAGGTGGCTCGCCGAGGACGCTGTGCTGCCCGGCAGGATCAGGAGGAGCGGCCTGCCGGGCTGCCCGGCCTCGCGGTAGTGAAGCGCATGTCCTTCCCAGGTGAACGAGGGCATCGATACCTTGCCCGGTCGCCGTTCAGGCCTTGCGGGCGGCGCCCTCCGCCCGGTCGCGGATGCCGCGCAGCATGCCCTCTTCCATGATGAAGTGCGCCGGCTCCAGCAGGAGGGCGCGGGCGAAGGCGGTGGGCACGGTCCGCCGCCAGGCGGCTCGCGAGCGGACGATGAGTCGCGTCGCCCCCGAGTCCTCGGGCCCCAGATAGAACCCCCACGTCCATGCGAGCTCGCCGCGGAAGAAGTCGCCCGCCTCCTGCGGAGGCTCGCCGGGCGCACCGCTGCGGACGACGAACGCGCGCGGCGGCTCGAAGACGGCGATGGTCATCTTCATGGTCTCGTCCGGATCAAGCGTCAGGTAGTCCTCCCCGGCGCGGAGGTCCTGCCACTCGGGGTGGATGCGGTCGGCGCTCCGCACCTTGAGCCCGGCGATGTTCTCGAGCGTGTCGTAGGTGTAGAAGCCGCCTCGGTTCTGGCCGATCTGCACCAGCCACGGCCACACGTCGGCGGCCGGCGCTCGCACGGTGATGGCGTGGGTGGTGGAGTACAGGGGACTTGCGACGAGATCGTCGCCGGGCAGGGTGCGCGACGCCTCGTCGGCGGTCGCGCCCCAGCGCCGCAGCCGAGGCAGGACGAGAAAGACGTGGGCCACACCGAGCGCCGTGGCGGTGAGCGCGGCCAGGGCGGTCTTGTGCCGGCGCTTCATTCGGTGGGTTCCCGGTCGGCGGCGCCGGCGGGCGCAGTGCTGCCGGCCTCGTCGGCCTCCGTCTCGATCTCTGCGATGGCGGAGGCGAACGCGCGGGCCACCACGTCCGCTCCGGCGTCCGTGAAGTGCACGCCGTCGGTGGTGAAGGGGCCCGCGTCCTCCCGCTCGGCGGCGAACGCGGGGCGCAGGTCGAGCACGCGGCACGTGCCGCGCATGGCCGCGAGCTCCGCCAGCGCCTCGCCGACCTCAGCCGCCCGCTTCTCCCAGAGCGAGCCCTCCGCCTCGAGGATGAGCGGGCGCACGACGACGAGCCGCGGCGCCCGCGCCTCCGTCCACTCGAGCAGCTCGTCGTAGTCGCCGGCGAGCCGCGCGAGCCGCTCCGGCCAGCTCCAGCCGCTCCCCGGGGCGGAGGCGTCCCAGGCGCCGATCACCGCGTCGTTGGCGCCGACCCAGATGAAAGCGAGGTCGACCGGGCCGAGCCCCTCGTACTGCATCCGTGCCCACAGGTCCGCCACGGTGTCGCCGGCCTTGCCGCGGTTGAGGAGTTCGTGGCGCGGGAGGCGCCACTGCAGCAGCGGGAGGTAGGCGGCGCCAGGCCACCCTTCGGTCAAGCTGTCACCGAGGAATGCGATGCGCATGAGCGGAGTCTACGCCGTCGCCGGATCAGACGACCGGCTGCTGCTGGGTGACGCAGTGGATGTTGCCGTCCGCCTTCGCCAGTTCGAGCGTGGGGACCTGTATCACCGCCCGGCCGGGATAGAGGCGCGCGAGGATGTCGCGGGCGACGTCGTCCGCGGGGTCGCCGAAGGCCGGCATCAGGACCGCCCCGTCGGCGACGTAGAAGTTGACATAGCTGGGTGAGAGCCGGCGCCCCCTGTACTGGGGCCGCGCCGGCATCGGCAGCTCCACCACTTCCAGCTCGCGGCCGCGGGCGTCTGTGGCCGCGCGCAGCCGCGCCAGGTTCTCGTGCACGGCGGCGTGCTGCGGGTCGTCGCGATCGGCACAGCCGAGCGCCGCGACGACTCCCGGGGCCGTGAAGCAGGCGAGGTTGTCGACGTGGCCGCCGGTGTTGTCGTGGTCGAGGGCTGAGGTCAGCCAGATCACCCGCCCGGCGCCGAGATGGTCGCAGAGGATCCGCTCGGCCGTGCCCTTCTCGAGTCCGGGGTTCCGTCGCGGGTCGAGCACGACCTCGGTCGTCGTCAGCACCGTGCCTTGGCCGTCGACGTGGAAGGCGCCACCCTCGAGGACGAGGGGCGCGGCGAACCGTCTCGCCCCGAGCAGGTCGAGGATCCTCCGTGCCATGGTGCGCGTGCGCCCGTACTCCTCGTAGATGCCGCCGTAGGCGTTGAAGCCCCAGTCCACACCGCCCAGACCACCGCGGCCGTCGACGACGAACGTCGGCGCCGTGTCGCGCGCCCAGGAATCGTCACTGGGCACGATCACCACGTCCGCGTCGGGGACGCCGGCGAGCGCGCGCCGCGCAGCGCCGGCGTCCTCGGCGTTGGCGGTCATGGTGACGGGCTCGAAACGGGCGATGGCGCGCGCGACGGAGGTGTAGGTCGCTCGCGCCCGCTCGATGTCGTCCCAGTTCTCGGGCCGGCAGGGCCATGCCATCCAGCAGCAGGCATGTCTGGCCCACTCCGGCGGCATGAAGAAGCCCGCCTCGCGCGGCGTCGCCATGGGCACCTCCAAGGTCCGTCCGAGCATACCTCAGGGTCGTGCCGGCGGGGCGTCTCCCGCTGAGGCGTTCGGCGCCCAACGGGTAGAGTAGCCCCGTCGACCGGGAGGGATCATGCGCGCCGAAACGCAGTTGCTCAGTGCCCGCTCCGTGCGTTGGCTGGACGTCGGAGTCGTCGTCTGGGTCGTCGTCTGGGCTGCGCTGGGTGTGCTCATCTGGAGCGACATCCGCGCGCAGGCGCAGCTCGGCGCCAATGTGATCAAGGCGGGGACGGCGGTCAGAGACACGGGTCAGGCGCTGGGCGTCGTCGGCGGCCTGCCGCTGGTGGGTGACCGGATCGGTGAGTTCGCCGACAGGATCGAGTCGATGGGTACTGAGGTCGTGACGAGTGGCCGGGACAGCCAGGACGGCATCGAGCGTATCGCGGTGATCGCCGGCCTGTGCGTCGGCGTCCTGCCCGCGACCCTCGTACTGCTCCTGTACCTCCCCGCGCGGGTCCGTTGGAAGCGTTACGTGGGCGCGATCGCGGCGGCGCTGCCGGGCGCCGCCGGCGACCCGGCGTTCGAGCAGTACCTGGCGCGCCGGGCCGCGGACACCCTGCCGTGGGACAGCCTGCGGGTCATCAGCCCCGACCCTTGGCGTGACATCGCCGGCGGGGAGTACCGGGCGCTGGCCGACGCCGAGCTCGAGCGGATCGGACTCTTCAGGTAGCCACGATCTCCGCGGCGTCACCGGGCCGCGATGCCTCCGTCCTGGTCACATCCCCGGTGGTAGAGTCACGGCGAGGCGCGCCGCTGGGGCGCGCCGACTGCGGGAGGACGGGTGCGCGTGGTCGGGTCCGGGGATGGACGGCGTTGCAGGCCGCGAGCGGCCCGCCTGCTGCTCACGCTCTGCGCGCTGGTGGCCGTGGCCGCCGGCTTGGCCGCCCTCTCGGCCGGCCCCGCGTCGGCCAAGGACTTCTCGATCACGAGCGTCAGCGTGGACGCGCAGGTGCTGCCGGACGGCGACGTGCGCGTCACCGACACGCGCACGCTCGACTTCTCCGGCACCTTCCACTTCGTGTACTGGGACCTCTCGACCCGGGGTTCCGAGGGCATCGAGGTCACCGGCGCCGAGGGCCCGTCGACGACGGACTCGTCCACCACCGTGCCGTACGAGCCCTCCCAGGCCTGGAGTCTCGGCAGCGCTACCGGCGAGACGGAGACCTACGGCGTGTCCGATCAGGGCGCCACGGTACGCGTGCAGCTCAACTTCGAGCTCACCGACACCGGCGGCGCCTTCACGGTGACGTACATCGCCAGGGGCGCCGCCAGACGCTGGAGGGACACGGCCGAGCTGTACTGGCAGTTCATCGGCGCCGAGACGGCGGTCGAGTCCCGCGACGTGAGTGTGGTCGTCCATCTCCCCGCTGGTGTGGACGCGGACCAGGTGCGCGCCTGGGCGCACGGACCGCTCTGGGGCACGGTGACGATCGCGCCGGATGCCAGCGTCGTCATGAAGGTCGATCCGCTGCCGGCCAACACGTTCGTGGAGGGCCGCATCCTGTTCCCGGCCGCTGCTCTCTCTGAGGCGCCGGCGGGCTCGACGTCCAGGCTCGACACGGTGCTGGCCGAGGAGAAGAAGCTCGCCGACGACGCCAACCGCTCGCGCCTGTGGGCGCGTGCCAAGGTCGGGCTCTGGGGCATCCTCGGCGTCGGCGTCCCGCTCGTCGCGCTGGTGCTCATCGTGTTCCTCTACGTCCGCTACGGGCGCGAGCCGAAGACGCGGTTCCAGGCGCAGTACCTGCGCGACCTGCCCGAGCCGCAGCTGCCGCCGGCCCTCGCCGCCTTCATCTGGCGCATGGGGAGTGTCGGCAGCGACGACGTCACCGCCACGCTGCTCGATCTGGTGAACCGCAAGGTGATAGACCTCGAGCGTGTGACGGTGCGCAGGGAGAAGCTGTTCGGCGACGACGAGACCACCTCGTACAAGCTCGCGCTGCACGACGAGCGGATCGAGCAGCTGCTCCCCTACGAGCGGCACCTCATCACGTTCCTCTTCCACCGGATCGCCGGCGGCCCGGAGCTCGTGCTGAGCGAGCTCAAGGACCTCGCCAAGACCCAGCGCGCCGAGTTCGCCAAGGGCTTCCAGACCTGGAAGCACGAGGTCGGGAAGGAGGCGGAGGCGCGCGACTTCCTCGATGCACGCGCGGACCGAATGGCGTTCGGGGCGTCGGCCTTCGCTTTCGTCGCCATCGTCGCCGCAGGGGCGGCAGCCGTCTTCAGCGGCTTCTGGTGGTTCTTCCTCGGCATCCCGGTCGGCGTCGTGCTCATCTTCGTCGCGCGAGCTGTGAAGCGTCGCTCGCAGGAGGCCGCGGAGTTGCACGCCCAGTACGCTGCCCTGGAGCGGTACCTCAAGGACTTCGGCCGGCTCGACGAGAAGCCGCCCGACGCGGTCGTCCTCTGGGAGCAGTTCCTCATCTATGCCGTGGTGTTCGGGATCGCCGACCAGGTCACGAGAGCTATGAGCGTCAAGATCCCCGAGGTCGTGAACGACCCGGCCTTCCGCACGCCGTACATCCTCTGGTGGGGGATACCGGGTGACGGTAGCGGCCTGTCGGCCTTCAGCGAGCTGCACCAGAGCTTCGGCCAAGCGGTCTCCGTCGCGACATCCTCGTCCTCCTCGGGGTCCGGCGGCGGCGGCGGGTTCTCCGGCGGCGGCGGTGGTGGAGGTGGCGGGGGCGGTTTCGGGGCCGGTTGACGCGTCAGGTTAACACTATCTTCGTGCGGTTTACCTGACTCTCTCCGCGGGAAGAAGGGTCGCGAAAGCGAGCGACACCCCCAAGGCTCCGGAAGGCTCACGGGGACTGCGAGGAGGGCTATCATGGCACGACCTGTCCCCGCCACCTTCGGCGACAAGATCCGGCGCGTGCAGATGGCGGTCACGACGGCGAGGAGCGCCGACCGCCATCACTTCGACTTCACCGGCGAGGTGGAGCCCGGCGTGCGGCTCGTGCTCAGCGAGGCCGGCGGCACGCCGCTGGCGTTCTCGTTGTGGAGCTACCCTCAGGACATCGCCGAGATCTGTAGTGACGCGAGCGTGCCCGCGACGGCCGCGCTGCTCGCGATCGACGGTGAGCAGGCCCGGGCGGCCACGGCCGCGGGCCTCACCGTCGACCTCGCGCAGCTCACGCGCAGCCAGTCACGACCGGACGTCTACTACGCGCTGTTCGACCGCGCGAGCCCGCGCCAGGTCCACGCGGTCCTGCATCGGCTCGTCCCTGCCCTGGAGCCGCACGCGGCAGCCGCTTGAGCGGCCCGTCGTCTTCCTTCATCGGCGTCAGGAACGTGACGAAGTCCGCGAACTGCCTTCCGGCAGCCCGGCGGCCGCGCCCCGCGAGAGCGGGCGCGCGGCCGCCAAGCGCATGCCGCGCGCACACGGCCTGCGGCAGAGCGTCTGCAGTCAACGGCGAACGCCGCATCCACTGGTACCATAAGGGTCCGCTGGACTGACCCACCCGTGAACCGGGCGCGCGGCCGCCTGCCGGGCCGCGCCCTACAGCAAAGGAGGAGCACAGCAACATGGCCGAACCCTTCAAGAACACGCCGCCAGCGCCCGAAGCCAAGGGCGAGATGACGGCTCAGAACATCGCCGCCGCGCTCGCCGGCGAGAGCCAGGCCTCGCAGAAGTACCTCGCGTTCGCCGATATCGCCGACGCTGAGGGCTACCCGAACGTGGCGCGCCTCTTCCGCGCCGTGGCGTATGCGGAGAGCACGCACGCCCGCAACCACCTCAGCGTGCTCGGTGGGATCGGCACCACCGCCGAGAACCTCAAGGCGGCCTGGGGCGGCGAGACCTTCGAGATCGACGAGATGTATCCCGCCTACGACGCGGTCGCGAAGCTGCAGGAGAACAAGAGTGCCCAGACGTCGATCCGGTACGCGTTGAAGGCCGAGATGGACCACCAGGCCATCTACGACAACACGCTCAAGGGCGTGGAGGGCCAGGCCGACCTGGGCGCCGACGCCGTGCGTGTCTGTCCCATCTGCGGCCACACGGTGATCGGCGACGCACCCGACGAGTGCCCCCAGTGCGGCACCGCCGGCTCGTACTTCAAGGAGTTCTGATGGACGAAGCCATGGAGAAGCGCCTCCCCAAGACCGAGGACCTCGGCGCCATGACCGAGGAGAGCCTCAAGGCTGCGTTCGCCGGCGAGAGCCAGGCGGCCGAGAAGTACCTCGTGTGGGCCGATCAGGCCGACGACGAGGGCTACCCGAACGTGGCGAAGCTGTTCCGGGCGATCTCCTTCGCCGAGACACGCCACGCGCGCAACCACCTGCGCGTGATGGGCGGGATCGGCGGCACGGCCGACAATCTCGCCGCGGCCTTCGGCGGCGAGAGCTTCGAGGTCGACGAGATGTATCCGGCCTATCACTCCATCGCCAAGGAGCAGGGCAACAAGCAGGCCGTGCGCAGCATCAACTACGCGCTCAAGTCCGAAGTGGACCACAAGGGCATGTACACGGACGCCCGCGAGCAGGTTCTCGCCGGCAAGGACATCGCCGACCAGCAGGTGCACGTGTGTCTCGTCTGCGGCCACACGATCATCGGCGACGCGCCGGACAAGTGCCCGTACTGCGCCGCGCCGAAGGACCTGTACCGCACCTTCTGAGGCGCTGAGGCACAGAGCGAACGACCCCGACGGGGCCGGCCGCCGCTACGGCGGGCCGGCCCCGTCGCGCGTTCGCAGCCCCCCGGCAGGTGCCTTTCGTCGATCATGACGACGGGCGCAACATCCCGTAACCCGGCGGCTGCCCCAGGCCCGCTGCGCCGAAGCCGTGCGGGGAACCCTCTTTGCATGCGCGACGACTGACCAGCATCCCCAGGGAGGGAAGAGCATGAAGACCAGGAAGCCCACACATCCGCGGCTCCTCGTCGTGGCCTTCGCGGCCGCCGCCGCTCTGCTGCTTGTCGCCTGCGGCGGCGGCAACGGCGGCGGCTACGGCGGCGGCTCGAGCGTCACCACGCCGTCTTCGTCGGCGGCAGGCGACGGTGCGACGACCGATCGGATCAGCATCGAGAACTTCTCGTTCACGCCGGCGACGGCCACCATCAGCGCGGGGACCACCGTCACGTGGATCAACAACGACAGCACGGCGCACGACGTGACCTCGACGGAAGGACCGGGCGTCGACGCGGCGACCACGTCGACCTTCGCCAGCGGGAGGCTGGCTCAGGGGGACACGTTCTCGTTCACCTTCGACGAACCCGGCACGTACGACTACGAGTGCACGATCCACGCGTCCATGGCCACCATGCACGCGGTGATCGTCGTGGAGTAGGCAGGACGGCGGCCGGCGAGCCGCCGGCGCCCTCTCCGGGCTCGCCCCAAGACACAGTCGGCTCACAGGCGTCGCTCAGGGCCGACCAAGCCGCGCGTGCCAGAGTCGCAGCAGAGTCCGGTCCCGCAAGCATGCGAGGTGTCCCGTGCGCAGAGCGATCGTCGTTCTCGCCGCCGTGGCGGCTCCCGCCGCTCTGGCGACGGTGCTAGCCGTCGATGCCGGCGCGCTCAAGGCGCCGGGCGCTGCCGGCGCCGGCGCCGGCAGCGTGAGCGCCCGGGAACCGCGAGAGGACGTCAGGCCGCCGACGGGCCCCGCCGCGACGTCCTCGAGTGCCGGCCGTCCGAGCTGGGTCGCGCACGACGTGATCGCATCGCAGGACCGGTTCGCGACCTCGGTGATGTCAGGGGGTGCCGCTCCGATCGGGGGTGTCGCCCGTCGTGCCGCGACGACGGTGGCGCGACCCTTCGCCAGGGCACCACCGGCCGCACAGACGGCGGAGAGCGCGGGAGCGGCGCGAGGCGGCCACCGCGGTCGCTTCGCGTCTCCGCTTCCCTCAGCGGTCGATGGGCCTGCTCTCCGCACCCTTTGATACACTCGCCCCTGACACGCGCGGGCCTCGCCCGCGACACCGTCAGGAGGTTCCCGACGTGGGTTACGACTTCGGCGTCGGCCGCGAAGCGCCGACCTTCACTCTCAGCGCCGTCGACGGCAGCGAGATCAGGCTCAACCAGTACCGGGGTGACTGGTTCGCGGTGCTCGTCTTCATGCCCATGCGGGCACCGGGCGCCGCGCAGGTGCTGCAGGAGCTGAGCTCGGCGGCGGACACGCTGTGGGGTCTCCGCGGCCAGCTCGTCGGCGTCTGCGCCGCCGGCCGCGACGACGTCAAGGCGCTGGCCGACAGCGTCCCCGGCCTCGCGTTCCCCCTGCTGCCGGACGGCGGCGGCGTCGCGCAGGAGTACGGCGCGTTGCGCACAGACGGCACCACCCGGCCCATGGCGTTCATCATCGACCGCGCCGGCAAGATCGTGTGGACCGGCGAGGGAGCGGCCGCGCTCACGGCGGCCCAACTCATCGCCGCCTTTCGCCAGGTGGTGCGCTGACCCGTTCCATCCGGGCGCTTGCGGGTACAACTGCCTATGCAGTCCCCGCAAAGGAGAGGACCCGATGCTGATCGGTCAGACAATGTTCAGCGTGCGCAGAGGTACGGAGCACCGTGCCGAACGCGCGCTTCAGGAGCTCGCCGGCTACCTCCAGGGTGCGGCGGGACACACGGGCCACCGCGTGCTTCGCTCGTTCGGGATGTCGCCGCTCGGCAGCGCGCTCCGCGACGAAGGCAGAGAGGCGACGCTGGGCGACGTCCACTTCATCTTCGAGACCGAGTGGGAGTCGCTCCGTCTTCACGACGAGTTCTACCAGAGCCCGCCCGTGCAGCGGATCTACGGCACGCTGCAGTCGATCTTCACGAGCGGTCCGTTCGAGGTGCTGTACGACGCGGTCGTCGAGGAGCCGCAGCACGACAGCGCCGCCGCCCTCTGACGGCGAGAGCACCAGCGACGATGTGGCCGTTCGGCAGCAGGCGGCGCGAGGGCGACGCCCCCGCCGCGGAGATACCGACGATCGAGGTGAAGGAGGCGTTCGCGCGCTCCAAGCGCGGCGCCAAGCTCATCGACGTGCGCTCGGCGCGGGAGTACGCGCACGCTGGTCATCCGAAAGGCGCCCGTAGCGTGCCGCCGCAGCTCATCAAGAAGGATCAGACGGGGCTCCAGCGCGACGACGACATCCTCGTCATCTGCCTGAGTGGTCACCGTAGCCCCCGGCAGGCGAACGTCCTCGTGCAGATGGGCTTCTCGAAGGTGACCAACGTCCGCGGAGGGCTCATGGCCTGGAAGAAGGCGGGGCTTCCGGTCAAGCGGTAGGCGCGTCACGCGCGCCGTTCAGATGCCTCAGCCACCCCCGGCGGCGACGTGGACCTCGCCGTCTTCGCCGATGATCACCGGCACGACGTTCATGCCCCCGGTGAGTTCCGCGAGCTGCTCGCGGGCGCCGGGCCTGGTGTACACGTCGATCTCGTCGTAGTCGACGCCGCGCGCCTCGAGGTCCTGCTTCGCGGCGGCGCAGTACGGGCAGCCGGGCTTGGTGTAGATGATCGTGGTCACGGTCCCTCCCTCAGCGACGGTACAAGCGTAGCCCATTCGCCGTCACGATGAGAGAGGTGCCCATGTCGGCGAACACGGCGAGCCAGAGGCTCACGAGGCCCAGCGGGGCGAGGATCAGGAAGACCGCCTTCACGGCGATCGAGAAGACGATGTTCTGCCAGATGACGCGGGTGGTGCGGCGGGCCAGCCGGATCGTGGCGGGGACGGCCGAGAGGTCGTCGCCCATGAGGGCGATGTCGGCGGTCTCGAGAGCGGCGTCGGTGCCGGCTGCGCCCATGGCGACGCCGATCGTCGCTGCCGCCAGCGCGGGGGCGTCGTTGACGCCGTCGCCGACCATCGCGACCGCGCCCGCGCGGTCTCGCAGCTCTGCGACGGCGGCGGCCTTCTGCTCCGGCAGCAGGCCGGCACGCACGTCGGTCACGCCGGCGTCCCCGGCCACGGCGGCGGCCGTCTCGGGGTTGTCGCCGGTGAGCATGGCCACGTCGCTGATGCCGAGCGCCCTCAGGTCCGCCACCATCTCGCGGGCTCCGGGACGCAGCGGGTCGCTGACGGCGACGACGCCGAGGGCGCCGTGCTCGTCACCGACCACCACGGCCGTCTTGCCCTGGCGCTCGAGCCGCTCGACCACGTCCACGAGCGCGGGATCGGCGGCGTGCGTGCCGAGGAGGTCCGGCCGGCCGACGAAATGGAGCCGGCCGTCCAGCTCGGCCCGGACCCCGCGACCCGGGATGGCGCGGAAGCGCTCGACGTCCGGGCCGCTCGACTCGGAGGGGTGGCGGAGGTCGGAGTCGTGCCCGCCGGCCCCGGCCGGGTCGAGCTCGTGCGGCCCGACCGGCTCCTCGCCCGTGCAGCAGCCGGGCGCCGCACAGGAGCAGGCAGCCTCCATGGCTGTGCCCGCAGTCTCGACGTGGTCCGCGATCGCTCTGGCCAGCGGGTGCTCGCTGTAGCGCTCCAGCGCCGCGGCCACCTCGAGCACGCGTGTCGTGGACGACCCGTTCAGTGGCACCACGTCGGTGACCGCAGGGCGGCCGCGCGTCAGCGTCCCGGTCTTGTCGAAGGCGATCACCCTGATGCCGGCCATCTGCTCGAGGTAGGCGCCGCCCTTGATGAGCACCCCGCTGCGCGTGGCGCGGGCGAGGGCGGCGAGGATGCTCACCGGCGTCGAGATGACCAGCGCGCAGGGGCAGCTGATGATCAGCAGGGCGAGGCCGCGGTAGAACCAGGTGTCGAACGAGGCTCCAAGCAGCGGCGGGACGAAGGCGACCGCCGCCGCCAGCGTCACCACCACCGGCGTGTAGCGGCTCGCGAAGCGGTCCACGATGCTCTGCGCGGGCGCGCGCTGCGCCTGTGCCTCCTCGACCATGTGGACGATCCTGGCGATGGTCGTGTCGGACGCGGCCGTGGTCGCGCGCACGTGCAAGGAGCCACCCTCGATGATGGAACCGGCGAACACCTGGTCGCCGGGCTCCTTGGCGACGGGGATCGATTCGCCTGTGACCGGCGCCTGGTCGGCGGCGGCCGTGCCCTCGACGACGACGCCGTCGATGGCCGCCCGCTCGCCCGGGCGTACAACCACGACGTCGCCGACGGCGATGTCGGCGACGACGACGCTTGTCTCTCGCATGGCTCGCCCGCCGTCGCCGGCAGCCGGTCGCAGCACCATCGCGGTCGGCGGCGCGAGCTGCATCAGGCCGCTGATCGCGCGCCGGGTGCGCTCGAGCGTGGCCACCTGCAGCACTGTACCGAGGCTGAAGAGAAAGGCCACCAGCGCCGCCTCGCTCCACTGGCCGATGGCTGCGGCGCCGATCATCGCCAGCGTCATCAGCACGTTCATGTCGACCTGGCGCGCGCGCACGCTGAAGGCGGCGGCGCGTGCCACGTAGGCGCCGCCGCTGACGACGGCGGCGCCGAAGAGCCAGGGCGCCGCGGCGGGCGCGGCGGCGGTCGCGGCGAAGCCGACGGCGGTGAAGGCGCCGGAGACGAGGGTGGCGATGGCTCGCGGCTCCGTGAGCCAGAAGCCGCGTCCGGCGCGTCCGGCGGCATCTCCGTCGGCTGAAGCGTCCCGCTGCACGTCGTGAGCGCGGCGTTCCACCGTGTCGTAGCCGAGGCGGCGCACGGCGCGAAAGACGTCCGGCATGCCCGCCTGTGACGGATCGATGGCGACGGCAAGGGTCGCCGCGCCGAAGTTGACGTCGGCGCTGCGCACGCCGCGCTCCTTGCGCAGCGCGCCCTGGAGTTTCACCGCGCAGTCGGCGCAGTCCATCCCCGTGACGTGTAGGATGCGGCGCTCGCCGGCGTCCTCGCCGGGCAGCGGACGCAAGAGGTCGAGCGGCCCGTGCTCGTGGGTGGCGAGCGGGCAATGGTCCTCGCAGTGTGCCTGGGCGCCGGCGCGGCGCGCGAAGGTCTCGACGGCGTCACCCTTCAGCGCTTCCTCGTCGAAGCGGACGCTGATGAGGCCGCGTGGCACGTCCGTCTCGACGCCGTGGATGCCGTCGAGACGCAGCAGCTCGCGCCCCATCTCGTCCACGCACCCGCTGCACTCGGCGGCGCGGGGCAGCAGCAACGACAGCTCGAGACTGCGCTCCGTCATCGCGCCGTCCCGCTGCCGGACAGGCTCTCGGGTCCGTGCTCCACGTGCTCGCGCGTGATGTCGAGCAGGACGCGGATGTGGGCGTCGTCGGGCGAGTAGAAGACCATTTTTCCCGAGCGGCGCGCGCGCACGAGGCCGTTGGCGCGCAGCACGCGCAGGTGATGGCTGACGTTGCTCTCGTTCATGTCGACGGTCGCGGCGAGGTCGCAGACGCACAGCTCCCCGGCCTCGATGATGGCCGCCATCAACCGGCAGCGGCTCTGGTCGGCGAGCACCTTGAAGACGACCGCCATCTGCTCCGCGATGGGCGGGGATACCAGACGTGCCCTGACCGCCGTGACCCGCTGTGGGTCGACGACGTGCACGTCGCAGTGGTCGAGCACGTCCTGATCGTCCTTGCCGCAGATCACGGGTTCCATGGGGGTCGCGTCGGTCACGGAGCCTCTCCTCTGAACATCTGAACATCTGACTAGACGTTCATATGATACCCATGCCGAGAAGCGTCGGCAAGGGATGGCCGTTGGTGTCGCACGGGACCTGTCGGCGACCGGGTCACGTCTGAGCGACGCAGCGCGAGACGGACGGCCGGTACAGGCTCCTCGCGCTCAGTCGCCTCCGTCGTGCGTGGTCTCTCCGCCGTCGTGCCCGGAGGAAGTGGAGGTGGATGTGGTCGGGGTGTCGTGCGTCGTCGTCGCGGAAGACGTCGAGGTCGCGTGGACGCTGCCGAACGACGCATCGTGAGCAGACCCGCCGGCGTCGTGACCGGCGGACTGCCCGCTGGTCGTCGTGTGGGCGCCATGGGCGGAGTGGCCGCCGTCGCTGAAGTGGTCGGCGATCGCGCGGCGGTGCTCCGCCCAGTCGTCGAACGAGCTGTGGCGAAGGCCGTGCCCGTCGGCGGCGGTGCGGTGCGGAGTCGCCGCCGCCGGCACACCTCCTTCAGAGGCGGGAGCGGTGGTGCCGTGCCCCGCGAGCTCGACCGCCGCGATGCCGCCGCCGGCGGCGATGACGGCGCCGGCGGCGACCGCTGCCGCCTTGACGCTCAGCCCGGCGGTGATCTTGGCCAGTATGCCGACGGCGGGGCCGGCGCCGGCGGCCGCCGCCGCTGCCGGATCCGCGAGGCCGGGGCCGGCGGGTGGCGAGCCGTGGGTGACGGGCGCCAGCGCGGCGGGTGGGAACGGGACGGCATGCAGGCCGGCCGGCACGCTCAAAGCGGGCAGGACGAGCGCGAGATTCGCGGGCGCCGCGGCGCCGTCTCCCGCCAACGCCTCGAAGGCGCGCCGGAAGGAGGCTCGCGCCCGGTGCACGAGCACGTCGGCTGCGGGGCGCGAGATGGCCATGACCTCGGCCAGCTCGCTGCCGCCCACGCCGTGCAGGTCCTTGAGCACGAGGGCGGCGCGGTAGCGCTCGTTCATGGCGGCGAGGCTGCCTTCGATGAGCTTCACTGAGCGCGCCTGTTCGTAGGGGTCGCCCGCGGCCGGCAGCGCCTCCACCTCGAGGGGGCCGCCGGGCCGGCGACTCCGCACGAGGTTGAGGCAGGCATTGGTGGCGACCCGATACAGCCAGGGACGGAGGCGCACGTCCGCCGACGCTGCGGGCGGCCGGTCGAAGGCCTTGAGAAACACATCTTGCGTCACGTCCTTCGCCTCCTCGCGATCGCCGAGGATGCGGGCGCACAGGTTGTACACGCCCGCGTGGTGGTCGTCGTACACGCGCGCGAACGCGTGGCGTTCGCGCGCGTGCAGGCCGCGGACGAGCTCGAGATCGGTGGGGAGGTCCGGCGTCATCATCAGTCGGTATCGTCTCTCAGCGTACTCGCAACCCGCGCATCCGTCACCTCAGCATCTCAGTCGCAGCCGCCCTCGTGTGAGCCGACCTCGTGGGTGCCACCCTCGTGGCTATGGCCGTCGTGTGAGCCGTCGTCGCGTGATCCGCCATCGTCAGCGGTGCCGGTCTCGGCGTGATGGGTCTCGCCACCAGAGCCCTGCCGCTGTCCGCCGGAGTGCTGGGCACCGGCGCGGTCGTGATCGGCTTCGGAGGCGCGAGTGCGACTGCGCTTCTGTGCCTTCTCATGAGTCCGGGTCGCGTGCCTCGCGCGGTCAGTGATGTCGTCGCCGGCGGCCCTGAGGAGCGCGGCGAACTGCTCCGCCGACAGGGTCACGCTGCCGGCCGGCTGCGCCGCGGTCTGTGCATACGGCGGATGCTGCGTGTCTCCGTCGCGGTCGCCCAGGTGCCGGACGCCTGCCGCGGCCACGGTGGTGAGCGCGAACACGATCACCGCCGTGGCCACGATCGTCTTGAGTGCCTTCATGGGTGCCTCCTCGAGGTGGATTCCTGCCGTACATGACTCCCAACACGCGAGCGGGCGGCTTCTTACACTGCGCGGCGCGATGGATCGGCTGGGGCTGCGCGGAGCGTCCGTGAGCTCAGAGGTCCCCGGCGGCAGGCCGGTCAGCAGACACGGGCCGGCGGCGCAGAGCAGCGCCGGCACTGGACGCGCGTCCTCAGTGAGCGCGCCGACCGGTACGGCGTCGAGCCGAGCGCCCCCGCGCGCGCGTCGGCCGAGCGCTTCGCGGCGGCCGGCGCCCTCGAGCTCGGCGCCGGCCAGGGACGCGACAGCGTCTTCTTCGCGCGGCAAGGCATGAGTGCCCCCATGCGCTCGACTTCGCCGACTGCGGCGTCGCCACCATCCGCGACATGGCGCAGGCGTCCGTCCCCGCTCTCCCCCTGCGCGCCTCCGTCCACGACTGCCGCGAGGCTCTGCCGTTCCCGGACGCCTCGTTCGACGCCTGCTTCTCGCACATGCTCTACTGCATGGCGCGGCTTCGAGCTTCTCGAGGTGGCCGAGTTCGAGGAGGGCGACCTGCCGCGTCGACTGTTCCGCGTGACCCAGCTCAGATCGGGGTGATGCGTCGGACGAGCGCCGCGATTCTCGCTTCGACCACGCGGATCCTCTCCGGCCTTCAGGCTGCTGGCCTGCGCGGTCGGCGCTCCGTACAATCGAGCCTTCGGCACGGATCAGCGGCGGGACGCGCCCCGCGAGGAGGACTCGAGATGACCAGCACGCCACAGCCGCCCGACGGACGACCCGACGCGGAGCTCTCGCCGGCCACCTTGGCCGTTCGCGGCGGCGAGGACGCGGCGCGGGCGCACCGCGGTACGCAGGTGCCGATCGTGTACAGCGCCGCGTTCGGCTACGAGGATGTGGACTCCTGGGTGGATGCGGCTCTCGGCCGCACTGAGGGCTACATCTATTCGCGCAACACCAACCCGACGGTCGCGGCCTTCGAGGAGAAGGTGCGCATCCTGGAGGGCGCCCAGGCGGCCACGAGCTTCTCCACGGGGATGGCCGCCGTCAGCAACACGCTCTTCGCCCTGCTCACGCCGGGCGACCGTGTGGTGAGCGTCAAGGACACGTACGGCGGCACCAACCAGATGTTCGTCGACTTTCTGCCGCGCTGGGGCGTGGAGGTCGAGCTCTGTGACACCAGCGACTTCGAGCAGATCGAGGCGGCCATCGCCACGGGCTGCCGCCTCGTCTACCTCGAGTCGCCGACCAACCCGACGCTCAAGGTCATGGACATCGCCCGCCTCTCGGCGGCCGCGCATGAGGTGGGCGCGGTCGTCGTGGCCGACAACACGTTCGCGACGCCCATCAACCAGAACCCGCTGGCGCTGGGCGCGGACCTCGTGCTCCATAGCGCCACCAAGTTCCTCGGCGGCCACGCCGACGCGCTCGGCGGCGTGCTCTGCGGCCCCGCCGAGCTCATCAAGAAGGTCTACCACTACCGGGAGATCACCGGCGCGTCCCTGGACCCGATGGCCGCCTACCTCTTCGTGCGCAGCCTCAAGACGCTCGCCCTGCGCGTGCGTCAGCAGAACGAGAACGCGCTGGCCATCGCGCGCTGGCTTCAGGAGCAGCCGGCCGTGGCGGAGGTGAACTACCCGGGGCTCGAGAGCCACGTCCACCACGATGTCGCCGCGCGGCAGATGCGCGGGTACGGGGGCATGCTGAGCTTCTCGCTGCAGAACGGCTTCGAGGCCGTCAAGCGCGTGCTGCCGCGCCTGCGGCTGGCTCACCTTGCCGCCAACCTCGGCGCCGTCGAGACGCTCGCCGGCGTGCCGGCGACCACCAGCCACGTGGAGTGCACCGCGGAGGAGCGCGCGGCGATGGGGATTCCGGAAGGGCTTGTACGCTACTCGGTCGGCATCGAGGACGCGAAGGATCTGATCGCCGATCTCGAGCAGGCGTTCACCGTCGCGTAGGCTTTCTCCCGGCAACGGGGAATGAGGGGGCAGCGGGCGACGCTCGCGCTGGAGAGATGGAGGACGTGCCATGAAGGACGACGACCTCAAGGGCGGCGAGCACGCGGCCCCCGAGCCGGATGAGGTGACGGAGGTCACGCACGCCTCACCGTCGGCGGATGACGCTGCGCCGGCGGACGCCTCCGATGAGGTGACGAAGACCATGGACGGCCCGGCGGACGGACCCAGGACGGCGCTCCCGTCGGACGAAGCCGCGACGTTGGTCGACGCCGGCGGAGACGAGGCGCCGGCGGTCCCCGTCGTCCCGGCGCGCAGGCCGAGCCGGCTGCGGCACATCCTGATCGGCCTGCTGGTCGTGCTCTCGTGTCTGGCCGTGGTCGTCACCGGCCTCACGATCTGGGCTCACTACACGGTGATGGACACCGACGGCTACATGAACCTGATCGGGCCCATCGGCAAGGATCCCGAGGCGATCAAGAACCTCAGCGGCTACATCGGCGACCAGGCCGTGATCGCGGCCGACCTGCAGCAGCGCGTGACGGATGCGCTGCCGGAGCAGGCGCAGTTCTTCGCCGGGCCCATCACCTCCGCCGTGGCCGACTTCATCACCAAGGGCGCCCAGAAAGTGCTGAGCACGCCGCGGGCCTACGACCTGTGGCTGAAGGTCAATCGCGTCGCTCACGAGAAGGTCGTCGCTCTTCTTCGCGGCGACACGACCAACGTCTACGTCCAGGGCAGCGACGTCAACCTCGACCTCCTGCCGCTGATCAGCCAGGTCCTGGTGTGGGTGGACGCCAAGCTCCCGGGTGGGCTGGCCGACAGGTTCAGCCCGCCCGTCATCGAGCCCGGCACCGACCCGCAGGCCGCCATCCAGGAGGTGGCCAACTGGTCCGGCAAACCGCTGCCCTCCGACTTCGGACAGGTCACCCTGCTCCAGTCGGATGCGCTCGGGCCGGCGCAGACCGCCGTCAAGTGGTTCGACCGACTGGTCTGGATCCTCCCTATCGTCACCCTCGGAATCATCGCCTTGACGATCTGGCTCTCGCGTCGCCGCGGACGGACGGCGATCGCCCTCGGCATCGGCGCGGCGATCGCGATCATCGTCACGCGCGTGATCATCAAGCGCGCGTCCATCGCCCTCACCGACAAGCTGGAGGAGGGCGGTGGGCTCCACGTAGCCAAGGACGTGGTGGACGCGTCACTCGGCCCACTCACCACGATCACCATCTGGATCGTGGTGATCGGCGTCGTGACGGCCATCCTCGTCTGGTTCCTCGGCCGCCGCGACCTTCGCAACGCCGCCGTCGCCGTGGGCAGGCGCGCCGTCAGCGGGACCGGCGAGGTCAGGATCCCCGACTCGCCGGTGACGTCGTGGGTCGGCAACCACGTGCTTGCGGTGCGCTGGGGGGTCCTCGTCGTGGGCCTCATCCTGCTCGCGCTGGTGACGTGGTCGTGGCTCGGCATCGTCCTGATCGCCGTCGTCATCCTGTTGCTCGAGGCCGTCCTCAGCCTGCTCGCAGGCCAGTGGCCGTTCCAGGAGCGGGCGAGCGACGAGAGCGCGTCCGTGTGACGAAGGGCCGGGGTGGCGCGTGCCGCCCCGGCCCTCTCTGATGCAGGACCACGCCCGGGCGCGGGGTAGAGTGTCGCCATGATGACCGGCCGGGATGACAGCGAGCGCGACCTGCCCGCCGGGGGCCCAGACCGGTGAGCCCGGGCCCGGTCGTCAGCACACCGCCGGCCGACCTCGAGGCCGACTCACGGCCCAACGGCGCCCGCGACTTCGTCCGGGACCTGTTCTCGCGGGAGTTGCTCCGCTACCTGGGGCCGGGATTCATCGTCACTATCGGCTTCATCGACCCGGGCAACTGGGCGACCAACATCGCGGGCGGCTCCGAGTTCGGCTACACGTTGCTCTGGGTCGTCTCCCTGAGCACGCTCATGCTCATCTTCCTTCAGCATCTTTCGGCCAAGCTGGGCATTGTCACCGGGCGCTCGCTGGCGGCGAACGTCCGCTCGCAACTGCCGAGGCCCGTCGTGTGGGTCGCCGGCGTCACCATCGTCCTCGCGTGCATCGCGACCGACCTCGCGGAGTACCTGGGGGCGGCCCTCGGCTTCTACCTGCTCTTCGGCCTGCCGCTGTGGATCGGCGCCCCGCTCACCGTGGGCATCGTCTTCGTGGCGATCCTCGGGCAGCAGTACCATCGGCTGGAGCGCATGATCGTCGTCTTCCTCGGGATCATCGCCGCCTGCTACATCGTCGAGCTCTTTCTGGTGAAGCCCGACTGGGCGGCTGCCGCGCCGCGCTGGGTCATCCCCTCCGTGGACGGCGCCAGCATCCTCGTCGCCCTCGGCATGCTCGGCGCCATCGTGATGCCGCACAACATCTACGTGCACTCCAACGTCATCCTCTCGCGCGACTGGGACCTCGAGCCGATCCGCCGCCGCCGGCTGATGAACTTCGAGCTCATCGACACGAGCCTGGCCATGGGCATGGGATGGCTCGTCAACTCGGCGATGATCATCGTCGCCGCCGCGGTGTTCTTCACGGCCGGGGTAACGGTGACGAGCATCGAGCAGGCTTCAGAGACGCTCGAGCCTCTCGTCGGGGGGCTGTCCCAGCTGTTGTTCGGCATGGCGCTGCTGGTCGCCGGCATCGCCTCGTCGATCACCTCGTCGCTGGCCGAGGCGAACGTGGTCACCGGTTACCTCGGCAAGGCCGAGGACCCCCGCACGCGCGCCTACCGGATCGGGCTCGTGGTCACGTCGCTGCCGGCGATGCTGGTCATCGCCCTCGGCGTCGACTCGTACAAGGCACTGATCGTCAGCCAGGTGCTCCTGAGCATCCAGCTGCCCTTCACCATCATCCCGCTCCTCTGGCTTTCTCGCAGCCGTCGCGTCATGAGCGACCAGCGCATGAACGGCGTGCAACTCGCGGTCGGCGTCGTGCTGGCTGCGGTCATCATCGGTTTGAACGTCTTCCTGTTGTATCAGGTGTTCTTCGGAGGCTGACGAATGGGCGTGTACGACCACATCCTTGTGCCGCTCGAGGGCGGCGACACCGACGCCGCCGTGCTGGAGCACGTCGGCCGGCTCGCCGAGGCTTGCGGCGCCGACGTCACGCTCCTGCGCGTGGCGCATTACCATACGCGCGACCAGCGCGCCTGCGAGCTCGAGGACGCCGAGGGCGATCTCGCTCGTGCCGCGGAGGTGCTGCGCAGCCGCGGCGTCACCGTGTGCACAGAGATCCTGCCTGGTGAGCCGCAGGAGGTGATCGTTCAGCAGGCCGCCAAGCTGCACCCTGACCTGATCGCCATGGCCACGCACGGACACGGCTGGGCCAAGCGCATCGTGCTGGGCAGCGTGGCCGACCACGTGCGGCACAACACGGACGTGCCGCTTCTTCTGCTCAGGGGTGGCGCCGGGACTTGACCGGCGCCGGCCGAGGCGCCGGTGACCGCCCGCTATACTGGCCGAACCATGCCCGACCGCCTCGTCCTCTTCGACATCGACTGCACGCTGATCGACGCCCACGGCGCCGGCGGCCGGGCGATCATGCGCGCGATCCTCGACGTCTACGGCGTCGAGGGCCAGCTAGGCGATTACTCGTTCCACGGACGCACCGACCCAGGGATCATCCGTGATCTCGCGGATCTCTGGGGCGCCGGTGACCCAGAGGTCGTGATGGGCCGGTACGAGGGAGAGACGCAACCCCAGGTCGTCCACGACCTGGCGGAGCGTCTCGGCGCCCCGGCCGGTCTCACGGATCGGCTCGTCGACGAGTGCATCGCTCGCTACCTCGAGGTGCTGCGTGCGGAGATCGACGGCGGCGAGGTGGAGACGCTGCCGGGCATCAGGGAGCTCGTGACGGCGCTCGCCGCCGACCGCCGCGCCCTGGTCGGACTGCTCACGGGCAACGTGGAGGAGGGGGCCCGTCTCAAGCTCGAACCGACCGGCCTCCTTCCGCTCTTCAAGATCGGCGCCTACGGATCGGACTCCGCGCTTCGGGCGGACCTGCCCGCCGTCGCCGTGGCTCGAGCCGAGGCGCTCACCGGCCGGCCCTACGTCGGCAAGGACGTCGTGGTCATCGGTGATACGCCGGCCGACATCGAGTGCGGCGCGAGCATCGGCGTCACGGCCATCGCGGTCGCCACAGGCCGGCACGCCGTGGAGGAGCTGGCCGCCCACGCGCCGGACCACCTCTTCAAGGACCTCTCCGACTGGCGCGCCGCCTACGCGGCCATCATCGGCTGACGCCGGGGCGGCTGCGCCGATCCCTTCCGCTACGACCAGCGCGAAGGCGAGAGGGGCGCGAGGTCGATCGCCGGCGCGTGCCCTCCCGCCAGCTCCGTGACCAGCCTGCCCGTGACCGGGCCGAGGGACAGGCCCAGCATGCAGTGGCCGGTGGCGAGGATCACGCGATCGCGGCCGGGCACACGGCCGATGACGGGCAACCCGTCCGGTGTGACCGGCCGCGGGCCGCGCCAGCGCTGCCGCACCGGGCCGTCCGCCGAGAGGCCGATCGCGCGCCGCGCGCCCTCGCGGAGGTAGGCGACGCGCCTGGGCCGGACGCGCATGTCCCACCCGGAGAGCTCCAGGGTGCTCCCCAGGCGCAAGCGGTCACCGAGGGGGGTCAGGACGACGTGGGCTTCGCCGAGGTAGAGCGGCAGCTCGGGGAAGTCGTCCGGCCGCCCGACGTCGACACTGTAGCCCTTGGCCGGCTCGATCGGCAGGCGCAGCCCGAGGCTGCGCGCGAGGAAGGGAGACCAGGCGCCGGCTGCCAGCACGACCTGGCCGGCGGTGAAGTCCCCTCGTGTCGTGAGCGCGCGCACCCCGCCGGGAGCGGGTTCCAGCGACAGCACCTCGGCCCCGGTGACGACCTGGGCGCCTGCGCCCGCGGCCAGCTCCGCGACACCCACGGTGAAGCGCAGCGGGTCGAGGTGACCGTCGTCGGGGAAGAGCAAGGCGCCGGCCAGCTCGCACCGCAGGCTGGGGAACAGCCGTCTGGACTCCGCCGCCGTGAGCTCGTCGACCCGCACCCCCAGCGTGCTCGCCCGTGCCGCCTCTTCGGCCGCCGCGCTCAGGCCGGCGGACGTCTCGTACGCCTGCAGCACGCCGTCGTGGTGGAAGTGCCAGCGCTCGCCGTGGTCCCGAGCGAGCTCGTCGTGGAGGTCGGCGCTGGCGACGTGAAGGGCACGCAAGACCGGCATGGCCGCCTGGGCCCTCTCGGCGGAGCAGGCTGCCCGGAACAGCCACAGCCAGCGTGCCAGCGCGGGGCTCGGGCGCGGTGCGATGTAGAAGGGGCTCGAGCTGTCCAGCATCCAGCGAAGCCCCTGGCCGAGGACGCCTGGGGCGGCCAGGGGCATCGCGTCGCTCGGCACCAGGAGGCCGCAGTTGGCGTGCGCGCCACTCGCAGGAGGGCAGACCTGCGGCTCCTTCTCGAGGAGCATGGTGCTGGCGCCGGCTCGCGCCAGCTCGAGCGCGCAGCAGACGCCGATCGGCCCGCCGCCGATCACGAGGACGTCACCCTGGGCCATCATCGCTCGTCCCTTCCTCGGCGGCGGCCGCTGTTCGTGCCCGTCGCCGGAGTAGCCAGTGCGCTAACGAAGTCCTAACATCGCGTTGCTAGTCTACGGCACGACCTGCGGGGCGGCGTGTCGCTCCCTTTCGGCACTCTCGGCACGGATGTGACGATGGCAAGAGAGAACGTGCTCGTCGTCGACGACGAGCGGGACATCCTGGAGCTCGTCAAGTACAACCTCGACAAGGAGGGCTACCGCGTGACCGTGGTGGCCAGCGGTGAGGACGCCCTCGCGGCGACCCGCGCCAGGATGCCGGACCTGATCGTGCTCGACCTCATGCTGCCCGGCGTGGACGGCCTCGAGGTCTGCCGGCGTCTGAAGGCCGACGTCAAGACGCGCGGCGTCCCCATCGTCATGCTGACCGCCAAGGGCAGCGAGGCCGACGTCGTCGCGGGTCTCGAGCTGGGCGCCTCTGACTACGTGACCAAGCCGTTCAGCCCGCGGGTCCTCACGGCCCGGATCCGGGCCGTGCTGCGCCGCGGCGACGAGACCGCCGACGACGAGGCGACGATCCACATCAAGGAGCTCACCATCCATCCGGGACGACATCAGGTGCTGGTGGCGGACAAGCCCGTCGAGCTCACGGCGACGGAGTTCCGCATCCTGCAGTATCTGGCGAAGCGTCCCGGTTGGGTGTTCACTAGGCAGCAGATCGTCGACGCCGCCCAAGGGGACGACTCATTCGTCAACGACCGCTTCGTGACCGACCGCTCGGTGGACGTGCATATCGTCTCGCTGCGCCGCAAGCTCGGCGGCTGCGGCGCGTACATCGAGACCGTTCGCGGCGTGGGGTATCGCCTGCAGGACCAGTGAGCGTTGCGTAGGCCGCGGCTCTTCTGGCGTCTCTACGCCACCTACCTCGTCATCGTCGTGCTGTGCACTGCCGCAGTGGGGTTCTACGCGGTGCGCTCGGTGCGGGACTTCTACTTCGACCACACGGAGAGCGAGCTGGCCGCTCGCGCCGCCCTCGTGCGCGAGCAGATACTGCCGGACATCGCCGCCGAAACGCCGGCGGAGCTCGAGGCGCTCGTACAGCGTCTGGGCCGGTCGTCGGGGACGCGCATCACCGTCATCGCCGCCGACCGGCCTGGGGCCCGCCGGGGCGAGGTCCTGGCCGACTCGGACTCGGATCCCGTCGCGATGGAGGACCATCGCGATCGCCCTGAGTTCCTCCAGGCGGTCACGGGTAGGCCGGGCCGGGCCATCCGGTACAGCGACACCCTGCGCCAGGACATGATGTACGTCGCCGTGCCCGTGGAGGAGGACGGCCGCGTCACCACGGTCGTCCGCGCGGCCGTGGCGCTCACTCGTGTCAACGACGCGCTCGCCACCCTGTACGGGAGCATCGCGATCAGCGCGATCGTGGTCGCGGTGATCGCGGCGCTGATAGGCCTCTACGTCTCGCGCCGCATCAGCGGCCAGATGCGCGAGATCAAGGTGGGCGCGGAGCGCCTCGCGGCCGGCGACTTCACCAGCAAGCTGTTCGTCCCCCGCGTCGAGGAGTTCGCTTCGGTAGCGGAGAGCATCAACCGCATGGCGGAGGAGCTGGACGACAAGCTGCGACGGCTCACCCACGAGCGCAACGAGCGCGAGGCGGTGCTGGCCAGCATGGTCGAGGGCGTGCTCGCCGTGGACACCGACGAGCGCGTGATCGCCGTCAACGCCGCCGCCGCCCGCCTGCTGGACACCGATCCGGCGGCGGCGGAAGGCAAGGCCATCCAGGAGGTCGTCCGCAACCCCGCCCTGCAGCACGTGGTGGCGCAGACACTGGGAGGTCACCGTCCGGTGGAGGCCGACATCGTGATGCGCGTCGGTGCGGAGGAGCGCAACCTCCAGGCCAACGGTACCCTGCTGCACGGGGACGACGACGGGGATGACGTAGGCGCCGTCGTCGTGCTCAACGACGTGACGCGCCTGAAGAGGCTCGAGGCGGTGCGTCGCGACTTCGTCGCGAACGTGTCCCACGAGCTCAAGACACCGGTGACCTCCATCAAGGGCTTCGCCGAGACCCTCGAGGACGGCGCCCTGGACGACCCGGCGGCGGCTCACCGCTTCGTGCGTATCATCGCGGGCCAGGCCGACCGCCTGAACTCCATCATCGAGGACCTGCTGGCGCTGTCGACGCTGGAGCAGTCCGGTGACAGCCCGCTGCTCCAGCTCGAGGAAGCGGACCTCTGTGACGTCGTCGCGGTGGCGCTCGAGGTCTGCGGCCCCAAGGCGGGGGCCAAGAGCATCGATCTGCGCGAGGACTGCCCCGGCTGTCTGCTCGCGCGTGTCAGCCCGCCTCTGCTCGAGCAGGCGGTCGTCAACCTCATCGACAACGCGGTGAAATACAGTGCCGAGCACAGCACCGTGGTCGTCACCCTCGAGGAGAGGGGTGACGAGGTCGTGGTGAGCGTCACCGACGAGGGCCAGGGGATCGCGCGAGAGCACCTGCCGAGGCTGTTCGAGCGCTTCTACCGCGTCGACAAGGCGCGCAGCCGCGACCTTGGCGGGACCGGCCTTGGTCTCGCGATCGTGAAGCACGTCGCCCAGATCCACGGGGGCCGCGTCTCGGTCGACAGCGTGATGGGACGCGGCAGCACCTTCCGCATCCACCTTCCTCGAGGCTGAGCAGGCCGGACCGGGGCGGGCGAGCGACGCTGATCTCTCGCAGACGTTTCGCCGAACACCGGAGGCGAACGCCGCTGTTCGAGCCGACGATGAGCCGCTGGACAGCCGCCGGGTACGGGACACGACTCGCCACGACCCAGATGCTCTCACACGCGACGTTGACGTCCTCTTCATCAGCCGCGAACAACAGGCGTGCAGACTCACCTCCGCAAGACCCGGCTCGTTGCGTTCACCCGCCCAGGCCCGGCAGACAACCTGCCGTGCGCCTTGCGGCAACCACATCGTCCGCTAACGGAGCGCTAACACTGGCCGGGGAGTATTGTCCACGCCCCGCGGGGCAGCGGCCCAGGGAGGCTACTTGAGTCCCAGCGCTCCAACCGAGTCTCGAGATACCTTCCGCGGATCGCGACATGGAGGCACAGGAGGAACAATGAGGCACTTGCGGTGGTTGGCGATCGTCGCGGCGGTGGTGGCGATCGCGCTCGTTGGAGTGGCATGCGGGGGCGACGACGCTGAGCCGGCCGGGGGTGGCGCCCTCTCAGGCGACATCCGCATCGACGGCTCGAGCACGGTCGGCCCGCTCACCGAGGCTGCGGCGGAGTTCTTCCAAGAGGAAAACCCGGACGTGCGCGTGACTGTGGGCATCTCCGGCACGGGCGGTGGCTTCGAGAAGTTCTGCGCCGGCGAGACCGACGCCAACGACGCCTCGCGCCAGATCGAGCCGGACGAGGAGCAGCTTTGCGCGGACGCCGGAGTCGAGTGGGTCGAGATCCAGGTTGCGAACGACGGGCTTGCAGTGGTCGTGAACCCGGAGAACGACTGGGCCGACAGCCTCACGGTGGAGCAGCTACAGATGATCTGGGACGAGGGCAGCACGATCGACAACTGGAACCAGGTCGATCCGAGCTTCCCCGACGTTCCTCTGGAGCTCTTCGGCGCCGGCACGGACTCGGGCACGTTCGACTACTTCACCGAAGCCGTCAACGGTGAGGAGGGCGTCAGCCGGACCGACTACCAGGCCACCGAGGACGACAACGTCTCGGTCCAGGGCGTGGCCGGCTCGAAGGGCGGCATGGCGTACTTCGGCCTCTCCTACTACGAGCAGAACGCCGAGATGGTCAAGCTCGTGGCGATCGACAGCGGGAACGGGCCGGTGACTCCGTCTGTCGAGACCGTGCAGTCCGGCGAGTACACGCCGCTCAGCAGGCCTCTCTTCATCTACCCGTCGGTCGAGGCGCTGCAGCGGCCGGAGATGGCGGCGTTCATTCAGTTCTACCTGGACAACGCCGCCAGCATCGCCGAACAGGCCCTGTTCGTGCCGATCACGGCGGAGCAGACGGCGGCCGCGCAGACCGTGCTCGACGGGATCGTCGGCGGAGCTTCGCCGAGCGCCGAGTAAGGAAGCCGAATGGCGGTCGCAACCACACAAAGGCCCGTCTCCATGCCCCTCGAGGGCCTGGAGGCGGGCCGCCGCCGCTATCGCGAGAAGGTCATCGTCGGCAGCCTGTTCATGTGTGCGGCGCTCTCGATCGTCCTCACGGTGGGTATCGTGCTCGCGCTGCTGATCCCGAGCCTCGAGTTCTTCGGGGAGGTCAGCCCGGTCGAGTTCTTCACCGGGACGGAGTGGGCGCCCCTGTTCAAGAACGCCAAGTTCGGCGTCCTGCCGCTGCTCGGGGGCACGCTCGTCGTCACGCTCATCGCCGCACTCATCTGCCTGCCGCTCGGCCTTCTGGCGGCGATCTACCTGAGCGAGTACGCGGCGCGGAGGACGAGGAGCTTCGTCAAGCCCATCCTCGAGATCCTCGCCGGAATCCCCACCGTGGTCTACGGGTTCTTCGCCCTGACGTTCGTCACGCCACTGCTCCGCGAGAACTGGCTGTTCGCGACTCCGCCCCAGGTGTTCAATGCCCTGTCGGCGGGTCTCGTCATGGGCATCATGATCCTCCCGACCGTCGCCTCCATCTCTGAGGACGCCATGTACGCGGTGCCGCGATCCCTTCGCGAGGGCGCGGCTGCCCTCGGCGCCACGAAGTACGAGATCTCCACACGCGTCGTCGTGCCGGCAGGCCTCTCGGGGATCATCGCCGCGTTCGTCCTCGGCATCAGCAGGGCGGTCGGCGAGACGATGATCGTGCTGATCGCCGCAGGCGGCATGCCCAATCTCTCGTTCAACCCCCTGGAGGCCATGCAGACGATGACGGCCTTCATCGGGGCGGCTGGGCTCGGCGACCAGGCGACCGGCAGCATCGGCTACAAGACGATCTTCGCCGTCGGCCTCAGCCTGTTCGCCATGACCCTGATCATGAACATCATCAGCATCCGGCTGGTGAGGAAGTACCGCGAGGTCTACGATTGAGCACCCTGACGACGCAGAAGGGCGCATCCGTCATCCCGCCGGTCTCGCTGACCAGCCGGCGTGGGCGGTGGCACCGCACCAGGGACGGGGCGTTCCGCGGCGCCGTCACGGGGAGCGTCCTGGTCGGCCTGGCCGTTCTCGTCGCGCTCATCGTGCAGAGCCTCGTTGAGGGCTGGCCGAAGCTCAACTGGGATCTCATCACGAGCTTCCCCTCGAGCTTCCCGGAGAAGGCCGGCATCCAGTCGGCCATCTTCGGGACCTTCTGGATGGTGGGCATCGTGCTCGTCGTGGCCATCCCCATCGGCGTGGGGGCAGCCGTCTACATGGAGCAGTTCGCGGACACCGAGGCGTGGTTCAACCGGTTCATCGACGTCATCATCCAGAACCTGGCGGCTGTGCCGTCCATCGTGTACGGCATCTTGGGGCTGGCGTTCCTGGCGCGCGGGTTCCTGAACCTGGGCCCGGTCGTGCTCACCGCGGGCCTGACCCTGTCGTTCCTGGTCCTGCCGGTGGTCATCATCGCGTCGAGGGAGGCCCTCCGTGCGGTGCCGAGCTCTATCCTGGACGGCGCGCTGGCGCTCGGCGCGACGCGCTGGCAGGGGGTCAGCAGGCAGGTGCTGCCGGCGGCCATCCCGGGCATCGCCACGGGATCGATCCTCGCCGTGTCACGCGCGATCGGCGAGGCGGCGCCCCTGCTGCTGCTCGGGGCTCTCCAGTTCATCACCTTCAACCCGACAGGGCTGAACAGCTCGTTCACGGCGCTCCCCATCCAGATCTTCAACTGGATCTCGAGACCCAACGTGGAGTTCCACATCGCCGCCGCGGCCGCCATCATCGTGCTCCTGTGCATCACTTTGCTGATGAACGCCGTGGCCATCTGGCTCCGCAACCGCTTCCAGCAGACATGGTGAGGGATGACGACATGATGATCGACGCCGGGAGCTCTCTGGGCACGAAGGAGAGGTCCGAGAGAGAGAACAGAGGTGTGATCGTGACGGAAGAGTCAGACCGGACTCCGGGGTTGCTGCCCGAGACCGGAGACCGCGCCGGGGCAGAGGCCGACGCCGTGCTCGAGGAGAGCGCGAAGCTGGCCGAGATCACGCGCGAGCGGCGTCGCCAGACCAAGAGCGACGACGACACGGAGATCGTGTTCGAACTGCGGGACTTGTCGGTGACCTACGGCGGCACCTACGCCGTCCAGGGCGTCGACATGTCCATCCGCAAGAACGAGATCACGGCTCTCATCGGCCCCTCGGGATGCGGCAAGACGACCGTCCTGCGCTGCTTCAACCGCACCAACGATCTCATCCACGGAGCCAAGGTCCACGGGAGCGTCCTCTACCACGGGATCGACCTGTACGGTCCGAAGGTAGAGCCGGTGGAGGTCCGACGGCGCATCGGCATGGTCTTCCAGAAACCTAACCCGTTCCCCAAGTCGATCTACGACAACATCGCCTTCGGCCCGCGGGTGGGCGGATTCAAGGGCAACCTGGACGAGCTGGTGGAGCGGTCGCTCCGACGGGCGGCGCTCTGGGATGAGGTCAAGAACAACCTCAAGGCCTCGGCGATGGCGCTCTCAGGCGGCCAGCAGCAGCGCCTCTGCATCGCCCGCTGCATCGCCGTCGAGCCTGATGTCATCCTCATGGACGAGCCCTGTTCGGCGCTCGACCCGGTCTCCACGCTCAGGATCGAGGAGCTCATGGACGAGCTGGTGTCCGAGTACACGATCGTCATCGTGACGCACAACATGCAGCAGGCCGCCCGCGTCAGCGACCGCACGGGGTTCTTCACGGTGGCCGAGGGACAGGACGAGAAGGACCACCGGATCGGGATCCTCGTCGAGTTCGACCTGACGCCCACGGTGTTCACCAACCCGAGCGACTCCCGGACCGAGGCCTACGTGACCGGACGCTTCGGCTGAGGTGAGCCTCAGCCGCGGGACTGCCTGACAGCGACGGTGTTGTCCCCGCTGCGCTCGAGCGTCCGAGGGATGAGCACCATGAGCATCGCCCACTCGCGAAGCCCGATGTCGCCTGCGGGCCGCCGTCAGCCGGCTTCGTCGCCGCCGGCCCGCTCGGCCCCTGCGTCGGACGGTCTCGGCGTGCCGTCCTGGTCTGCGGCGCGGGGGGACGCCGCAGGCCCGGCTGGCTCATCACTTGCGTCGTGTGCGCCTCTCGCCTCGGCCTCGCGCAGCTCCTGCCGGCGCTCCTCCTCCGACAGCGCGGAGACGCGCACGCTGCGGAGCCGGCGCCGGATCTTCATGCCGCGGGTGATCATGGCCACAGTCTGCTCGCGGCAGGTGAGGAGGGCGTGAGCGGGGCGCCACGACGCGGTGAATCGGGCGGACGCACCACGACCGGTCGACGCGCCCATCGTGTCTCCGCGCCCGTCTCGCGGCCGCTTCACGCCGCGCTAACCGTTCGCTAACACCAGGGAGGTAGGTTGCACGCGTGGCGGCGTAGACGCGCGCAGTCAGCATGAGTGACAGCGGTCATCCGGACAGAGACAGTGCATCGGCCGATGAAAGCCCCGGCTGAGGCGCGGGGGGACGATGGGACATCTTCAGCGTGAGATAGACAAGCTCAAGCGCAAGGTACTGGCCCTCGGTGCGATCGTGGAGGAGAACCTCCGCCTCGCCTTCCAGGCGATCGACCAGAGGGACGAGGCGAAGGCGCGGCGCGTGATCGAGACAGATGTGCTGATCGACCAGAGCGAGGTCGACGTCGAGGAGGAGTGCCTCAAGATCCTCGCGCTCTACCAGCCGGTGGCCAGCGACCTGCGCTTCGTCGCCGCCGTCATCAAGATCAACAGCGAACTGGAGCGCATCGGCGACCTGTCCGCCAACATCGCCGAGCGCGCCCTCCAGCTCGTGGACGAGCACCCGGTGGCCGTGCCTCACCACGTCGCCGTGATGGCCGATCGCACGTGGACCATCCTCGAGAGGGCGCTCGACGCCCTCGTCCGCCAGGATGCGGTGACGGCGCGGGAGGTCCTGTCGGCCGACGACGAGATCGACGAGCTCTACGCGGAGCTCATCGAAGAGCTCAAGGCCGCCATCCGCGCCGACGTCGAGCATCTCGACGCGATCGTGCTGCTGTTCAGCGTCGCGCGCTACCTCGAGCGGCTCGCCGACCACGCCACCAACATCGCCGAGGACGTGCTCTACATGGTCGAGGGCGAGATCCAGCGGCACCACATGCCGCCGGTCGCGCCGGGTACTGCCGAGGAGTTGCTGCGCCTGCGCGATCTCGGCTTCCAGGACGGAGCGTGCTGAACCTCCGCGGCTGACGTGCGCCCGCCTCGCCCTTCCGGTGCCGGTCCGGCCCCGGCCGCCGCACTTCTGTGGTCAGTCGACCTTGATGGTCGTGGTCGGCGACTTCGCCGTGCCGCTCGAGAAGTAGTACCTGGTGGTCTGCGCCGGGCTCACCGTGATGCTGTACGCGGAGTAGCGGGCGGTGTAGCCGTCGGGGAGCTTCTCGACGGTGCGCGTGGTCGCGACGCTCCGCGAGCGCCAGCGGCCGTCGTAGTAGGAGTGCAAGGTGACGGTGGCGCCCGCGGCCAGAGCCGGGTACAGGCGCCCCCTCAGTGCGATCCTGCCGCCAGCTGAGATGCCTGCGTTGTCGCGGGCGGCCGGGTTGATGCCCATGCTCCGGAACGCCGCCCAGGCGCTGTTCAGCCCCAGCTTCATGCGGAGCGAGCCGCCATCGATGTACTTGGTGCCGCCGCTGCCGATGATCGCCGCCTTCACGATGCGCGGAGACGTGCCGCGCTTGACTGTATACACGGCGCGAAGCGAGCCGTTCGCCGCGAGGGGGCCGCCGACCTGTGATGCGGTGCGGCGCAGCGGGCCCCAGTCGTGCAGCGACCCGTAGGAGTCGTAGGGATCGCTCACGCCCTTGAGGTAAGGGATGGGGGAGGCCGCGGCCCAGGCGAGCTCGATGTTCTCGGTATGGCCGCCGGAGCAGGAGAAGTAGGCGGCGAAGATCGGCTTGCCGCCGTACGTGGGGCAGATGCCGGCAGTCTCGCTGACGGCGGCATTGGTGCGCGGGTCCTCGATGCCGACGCCGACGTAGGCTTGATCGCGGACATCGCAGTAGACGTCCCATGCCTGGTCCGGCTGCCGGCTGCCAAGGCTGTACGCGCGTGCGGCGCAGGCCTGTGCCTTGAGCGACGCCGTTGGCCATGACGGTGACACTTCGTGAGGCACGACGCCGCGCAAGTAGCTCTCCAGCGGCACCTGGTTGATCATCATGAGAGCGCCGCCGATGCGGGCGACCTTGATGGTGCCGCGGTAGGCGCCTGTGTCGCCGAGGTCGGTCGCCGTGAGGATGCGAAGCGCCCTGGACGTCGGCGCGAAGGTCGGGGCAACGCTGAAGTCCCTGCGGAAGTCGCCGGCGACGACGCGGTAGACGCCGCCGGCGTACGTCGTCGTCGCCGTCTGGCCGCCGGGGATGGTCGACGCCACCGTGGTGCCCTTGACGGTGAAGTCGTCTGGGCAGGTCACCTTGACGGCGCTCAGGCCGCTGCGCAGGCGGACGCGAATGGTGGAGTTGGCCACGTTCGAGAACGAGATGCCCGTGTAGTAGTGCCTCAGGATCGCCTTGTAGGACCATCCATGCTTGGCGTAGCCATAGGCTCCCCACTGGGACATGCCGATGCCGTGCCCCCAGCCGTGACCGGTGATCGTGAAGTCGTAGTGCGTCGTGAACGCGGACGCGGGTCCTGCGGCGCCCAGAAGGACGAGGGCGCCGAGGGCGACGGCGAGCGCCGGCCTGACCCGGCGCCCGCGTCGGCGCGGTCGCGCGGGCGCGGCGAGCGGCTGGGGAGATGTGGGGTGCGGGATGCTCATGGGACTCTGAGGCACCAGTGCCTCCTCGGCTGAGGATACGCGGCCCGTACGAACGGGGCAAACGCGCATGCGGTGGTCGTGACTGCTTCTGACATCGGGCGCTTTCTCCTTCTGCTTGAGACGCAGGAGGGGGCGCCCGTCCTAACCGAGCGCTCTCCGGACCGGCCACGAAGAGGCGGGCAGAGCTCGGCCGGATCCCGGCGACGAAGGCGGCGCCGGCAGCTTGCTCGTGCTACCCTCAGCGCTTCGCGTAGGGAAAGGCGGACCCGGCGGCGAAAGCGTGGACGGGCGCGCATGGGTGGCCTCGGCCACGCTCAAGGAGCCGGCCGACACGCCGATAGCTGTACGAGATATGAGACCACACCGCATCGCTCTCCAGAGCATCACCCTCGCGGCGCTGACGGCGGCGACGCTGCTCGTCTTTGTGGCTCCGGCGCTCGCCAAGTCGTACAGCGACGTGTCCAAGAGCCATTGGGCCTTCTCGTACATCTCCTCGGTGACCAATCGGTCGGTGGAAGGCCACCGCCTGCTCGACGACTTCGGAACCGCGTTCAGGCCCGAGCGCGCCATCACGCGAGCACAACTGGCGCGCTCGATCGTCCTTGCCTCCGGTCACTACGGCGAGAAGATCACGCCCATCGAGATCGGGGACGTTCCCGTGGGCGCGCGCTACTACTCGGCGATCCAGACGGCGGTGCGCAGGGGCTACATGTCGCTGGACAAGGACGGCAACTTCCAGCCCACGGCGACGGTGTCGGCATACAGGGCGGAGACGGCGATGATCCGCTGGCTCAAAGAGCGGTACTCCTCGTTCGACTGGTCGCTGCTCGGCACACTTCAGCCGAGGCGCTGGCAGCCGAACGCGGGTTGGACCACGGGCGCGCCCTCCTATCTGCCGCCGCTGGTCGCCTCGCGCCAGCTGCAGCTGCGGTTCAACCACTCGAGTGACGGCGATGGCCATGAGGTCACACCTGCCGAGGCCATCGACCGGGCGGAGATCGCCTACATGTTCCACCGCGCGTACAAGGTGGCCGGCGAGTGGACGCTCTACGGGCTCGCCGACTTCAGGAGCGTGGTCTTTCCGGCGCTCAGCGACCGCCAGAGGGAGGTGGTCGGGTTCGCGCTCAAGTACATCGGCTACCCGTACATCTGGGGGGGCGAGTACCCGACAAGGAACTCGCCCTACGGCTACCAGAAGGCCGGCGGGTTCGACTGCTCGGGCTACGTCTTCTACATCATGAAGATGCACTTCGGCTACGGCATCACAGTGAACGAGCGGGGCGCGCACGACATGGCTGCCCGCGCCAAGCCGCGCATCACGCGGAGCCAGCTCAAGTGCGGCGACCTCATCTTCTTCGGGCCCAAGGGCCCGAGCTCGAGCGTGGAATCCATCTACCATGCGGCGCTGTACCTCGGGAAGGGTTGGTTCATCCACTCGACGGGCTCGAGCGACGGCGTCACGCTGGCGTCGCTGAACACGTCGAGCTACTGGAAGGCGGCGTTCGCCTGGGGCCGCCGGATGCTCACGCCGTCCGAGCTCGTCGTGCCCTCGCCGTCGCCCTCGGCCGCCGCGATGGCGCAGCCCGCGCAGGCGACCACGCCGTCGCCGGACGCCGTGACGCCGTCACCGGCCTCTCCGGCGCCCGAGTCGCCCACGTCTGAGTCCCCCTCGCCGGCACAGCCCTGACGCCATCGGCAGGGATTGGCTCCCCACGCGCACACTGCCGTAGACTCGGTGCTGCATACGAACCGACCTGGGGGGGGTCTCGTGAGCGCTCATTGGAAGCTCATCGCTGCAATGGTCGTGGTGTCGCTCGCGATCGTCCCGGCCGCGTGTCTGCCGGCCGTCGCCCGGGCGGCGGAGCCGGCGCCGCTGTCGCTCGCGGCTGCGCCGCCGACGCTGACGTACGGCGCGTCCATGACGCTCACCGCCACCACAGGCGTCCCGGGCGCCACCCTGAGTCTCAGCCGCAAGCGCTCCGGCGAGGCGGACTTCACCGTGGTCGACACGGTCGTCGCGGACGGGAGTGGTGTGGTCTCCTGGACGCGGACGCCACCGTCATCGGCGACCTTCCGCGTCGATTTCGCCGGCGACGAGATATGGGGTGCGGCGTCCGCGGAGGCGAGCGTGGGCGTGCGGCCGCGGGTCACGCTCGCCGTGACGGTGCGCACGCCCGTGGTCGAGGACGGGCGTATTCGCTACACGCTGACCGTGAGACCGGCTCATCCCGGCGGAGCCGTGCAGCTGCGCCGCTGGACGGCGGAGGGCTGGACGGTCCTCAAGGACCTCACGCTGGGCGCTGACTCGAGGGCGACCGTCGTGCTGCCGGCCGGCAAGCCGGGCGAGCTGATTGTGCGCGCCGCGATGGCGGCCGACGCCGAACATCTCCCGGGTCACAGCCGGTCCTGGAAGACCACGGTGTACGACCGCCGGAACCCCTACGGCGTCCCGACGAAGCCTGCGCACCTCATCCTCGTCGACCTGAGCCGGTACAAGCTCTACTACCACGAGCACGGTGTGTTGCTGCGGGTGTTCAAGTGCGTGCTCGGGCGGCCCGGGCTCCCGACGCCGAAGGGCCACTTCAAGATCTATGCCAAGGACCCGCACATGAGTGGTCCCTATGGGCCGTTCCGCATGCGGTACCTCGGTCTGTTCGCGATCCACGGCACCAACGAGCCCTGGCTCCTCGACCGCTTCCCGCGCAACTACTCGCACGGCTGCACGCGGCTCTCCAACACGAACATCACGTGGCTGTACTCGCGCGTGCACGTGGGGACCCCGGTCTGGAACGTGCCCTGATCCGAGAATGCCGGCATGGCGCCGGCCGGCAGATCAGCCCAGCTCGCCGTACTGGCGCGCATAGTACTCGCGCCACTCGCCCGACTTGATCGGCCGCCACCACTCCGGGTGGTCGCGGTACCAGGCCACGGTGCGAGCGAGGCCCGCGGCGAAGTCGACCTCCGGCCGCCATCCCAGCGCTCTGAGCTTCGTGCAGTCGATGGCGTAGCGGCGGTCGTGGCCCGGCCGGTCGGCGATGTGGCGGATGAGCTCGTCGCCTTTGCCGAGCAGCTCGAGGATGCGGCGCGTGAGCGCGAGGTTCTGCACTTCGTTGCCGCCGCCGATGTTGTAGACGTGCCCGGGCACGCCGTCGCGCAGCACGAGGTCGATGCCCGCGCAGTTGTCGTCCACGTGGAGCCAGTCGCGCACGTTGAGGCCGTCACCGTAGACGGGGAGCCGCTGGTCGTCGATCGCGTTGGTGATGAAGAGCGGGACGATCTTCTCCGGGTACTGGTAGGCGCCGTAGTTGTTCGAGGAGCGCGTGATGAGCACCGGCGTGCCGAAGGTGCGGTGGTAGGACCGGACCAGCAGGTCGCCTGCCGCCTTGCTGGCCGAGTACGGGCTGGACGGGTCGAGGTCCGACTCCTCGGTGAAGGCCCCGGTCTCCGTGCTCCCGTAGACCTCGTCGGTGCTGATCTGCAGGTAGCGCGGGACCTCGAGTTCGCGGACCGCCTCGAGGAGGGTGTGCGTGCCGAGCACGTCGGTACGGATGAAGTCCTGCGGGCCGCTGATCGAGCGGTCGACGTGCGTCTCGGCGGCGAAGTTGACGACGGCGTCGGCGCCGCGCAGTGCCGCGCCGACGACCGAGGCGTCGCAGATGTCGCCGCGCACGAAGGTGTAGCGCGGGTCGTCCTCGACATCGCGCAGGCTCTCGAGGTTGCCGGCGTACGTGAGCTTGTCGAGATTGACGATCTCGATGTCGTTGTGCCTGGTGAGCATGTAGCGCACGAAGTTGGAGCCGATGAACCCGGCGCCGCCGGTGACCACGAGTCTCACGCTGTGCCTCCTGTGGTTCTCTCTACCCGAGCGGGATGAGCCTGTCGACGGCCTCGGCCACGCCTTCGGCCCAGTGCGGCAGGCGCGGGATGGGCCGTTCGGTGTCGAGGGCCGAGAAGGCCGGCCGGCGTGCCGGCCGGCCCGCCTCGGCCGTGGTGATCGGCTCGACCTCCACCTCGAGGCCGGCGATCTGGACGACCTCCCGGGCGAGCTCGCACCACGAACAGTAGCCGCTCCCGGCGAGGTGATAGATGCCGGGGCCGACGCCGCTCCGCAGTGCCTCGTCGACCGCCGCGGCGAGGTGCGTCGCGTAGGTGGGCGAGCCGACCTGGTCGTCCACCACCCGTAGAGGCTCGCCGGTCCGGGCGCGCTCCGTGGCCGCGGCGAGGATCGTCTTCACGAAGTTGTGGCCGGTCTCGCTGAACAACCAGGACGTCCGGAAGACGGTGCCGTGCACCCAACGGAGCACCTCCTTCTCGCCGGCCAGCTTGGTGCGCCCGTAGACGTTGAGCGGGCGCGGGCGGTCCGACTCCACGTACGGCGTGCCTTTGGCGCCGTCGAAGACGTAGTCGGTGCTGAAGCAGACGACGGCGGTGTGGGTGCCGCGCACCGCCTGGACGACGTTGCGCGTGCCGAGCACGTTGACGGCCTCGGCGGTCGCGGGATCCGTCTCCGCGCCGTCGACGTCGGTGAAGGCCGCACAGTGCAGCACCGCGTCTGGGGCGAAACCCCTCACCGCGGCGCGCACGGCCTCGGCGTCGCGGATATCCAGCGCCTCCTCGCGGCTGAGGAACACCTCGCCCTCGAGGATGCGCGAGAAGGCTGTAGCCAGCTGACCCCCGGCCCCGGTGACGAACCAGCGCGGCATGAGCGTCGCAGGCCGCGCCTAGCGCAGCTTGACGCCCCAGTCGTACGGGATGGCGGGTGTGTCGTGGGGCAGTTCGAGCTGGTCCGGGTCGTCGTACTTGTAGACCTCGGTGGGCGCGTTGACGATGTACGCCTCTTCGGGGCCGACGCACTCCCAGCCGTGCCAGAGGCCCGGGGGCACCCGCACCAGGAGCGGCCGGTGCTCGCCGAGGAAGAACTCGTCGATCTGCCCGGCCGTCGGCGACGGCCTGAAGCCCGGCGCGGCCGCGTCGCCCGCGGCCCCGCGGCCGTCGAACAGCACGAGCTTGATCATGCCTTTGACGCAGACGATGTTGTCCCACTGGGCGGCGTGCAGGTGCCAGCCTTTGACCACGCCCGGGAACGTCGTCGTCATGTAGAACTGCCCGAAGCTGATGAACAGCTCGTCGTCGTTCCGCAGGCACTCCATCAGGCGGCCGCGGTCGTCGGGGATCACCTTGAGCTGCTTGGTCATGACGCCGTCGATCATGTGCTTCCTCCTCCGGGTGCGCGCCTGGCCGCGCCTACAGGATCCCGATCCGGCACGAGTCGCCGACCAGGAAGCGGTAGGCGACGGGGCGCGCCTCGCTGTGGGCGATCACGCAGTCGCGGCCGATGAGACTGTCGGTCATACGCGTGCCCAGGTGCGAGATGCGGCTGTTCTCGAGGACGATCGAGTGCTCGAGCTCGGCGTGGTCGACGACGACGCCGTCGCTGATCGACGTGTACGGCCCCACGAACGTATCCGTGAGCCGGCAGCCCGCGCCGATCACGACCGGGCCGCGCACGGTGCAGCGCTCCAGTCTGCTGCCGGCGCCGATCTGGACGGCGCCCTCGATGGTGCTGTCGTCGAGGTCGCCTCGCACGTCTCGGACGAGGGTGCTCAGCACCAGACGATTGGCCTCGAGCATGTCCTCGAGCTTGCCCGTGTCCTTCCACCAACCGGTGACGACGTGCGGCTCGACGCGCAGGCCGCGGTCGACCAGGTGCTGGATGGCGTCGGTGATCTCGAGCTCGCCGCGGGCACTCGGTGTGATCGCCTTGACGCTCTCGAAGACGGCCTGCGTGAACAGGTACACGCCCACCAGGGCGAGGTCGCTGCGAGGCTCGGCAGGCTTCTCGACGAGCCGCGAGACCCTGCCCTCGCCGTCGAGCTCGGCGATGCCGTAGCTCTGCGGGTCGGCGACCTTCTGCAGGAGGATGAGCGCGTCCGGGCGGCTCTCTTCGAAGGCCCTGACAAATGGCGCGATGCCCTCCTTGAGGAGGTTGTCGCCGAGGTACATGACGAACGGCTCATGGCCGAGAAAGGCCTCGCTGATGAGCACCGCGTGGGCGAGGCCCAGCGGCGCTTCCTGCGGGATGTAGGTGACGGAAAGACCGAAGCGGCTTCCGTCACCGACGGCGGCCTCTATCTCGGCGCGCGTCTCGCCGACGATGACACCGACCTCCACGATACCCGCCGCGCGCATGGCCTCGAGCCCGTAGAACAACACCGGCTTGTTGGCCACCGGGACGAGCTGCTTGGCCGCGGTGTGGGTGATGGGCCGCAGGCGCGTGCCGGCGCCGCCGCTGAGGATGAGGCCTTTCATGGGCGTGACCCCCTGCGCCCGCGGTCAGATGATCTCGTCGCCGGCCAGCTCGTCGTCCGTCTCGGTGGAGAGCAGATCGAGGACGTGGTGCTCGTCGATCGCCTTGCCGACGAAGACCACGTTGGGGCCGGCCCAGAGCGTGACGCGGGCTCCAACCGGCAGCCGGTACGGGTCGCCGTTCAGCAGGATGCCGGTCAGCGTGGACCGCTCGATGTCCCGCGTCACTTCCGCGCCGTCGATGCGGAACGGCTCCGCGTCGTCAAGCTGCAGCCGAGGCTCTCTGCTGTCGTCGATGATCACGCGGCGGAGTATAGCACCACGGCCGCCCGCCGCGGTCCGGGTGTGCATGGGTGTGGTTGGACGTGTTGGCGGCTCCGGCGCCCAAAGCGAGGCCCGACGGGAGGCTGGCCCGGGGGTGGTATTCGTGCTTTAGTAGAAGCGATCGACACGATCTGCCCGTTGGGGGAACGGAAGGAGCACGCGTGGCTACGGTATCCGTACAGCATAAGGGCCGGCTGCTCGCGGCGGTCATCGTCGCGCTGCTGGCCATAGGGCTGCTCTGGGGCATCGCCGGCGCGATGGCGTCGAGCGACAGCCCATCGCCCGCCGCCGACGGCGGCAAGACCATCCTGCGCTTGGGGTGGACCAACGATCCGGACAACCTCAACCCGTTCATCGGCTACGAGTCGTCCAGCTACGAGATCTGGGCGATCAACTACGAGCTGCTGGTCGGATTTCGCGCCAGCGATTTCGCCAACGTCCCCGGGGTGGGCCTGGCGACAGCTTGGGAGACGTCCGCCGACGGCAAGGTCTGGACGTTCACCATCACCGACAAGTCGAAGTGGCAGGACGGCGAGCCGCTCACGGCGAGCGACGTCGCCTTCACCTTCAACTACTGCATCGACAACGAGCTGGGCATGTTCATCGACTACGTCAAGTTCATTGACAAGGTCGAGGCCCCCGACGCCACCCATGTCGTCTTCACCTGCTCCAAGCCCAAAGCGAACATGCTCGGGCTGTGGATCCCCATTCTGCCCGAGCACATCTGGAGCAAGGTCAACCCGAAAGAAGTCGAGACAAAGTTCAAGAACGACCCGCCGATCATCGGCTCGGGCCCCTTCCAGACGGTGGAGTGGAAGAAGGGTGTGTACGTCCGGATGGTCGCCAACAAAGACTACTGGCGCGGCGCGCCCAAGGTCGACGAGGTCATCTTCCAGACCTATCAGAACGCGGACACCATGGCGCAGGACCTCAAGACCGGCGCCATCCAGAGCGGCTGGAACATCCCGTCCGCGCAGTTCGACGCGCTGAACAACGAGCCCGATCTCGAAGCCATCCGGGCGGTCACCATCGGTTTCGACCAGATCGGCTTCAATTGCGCCGACCAGGAGAAGTTCCCCAAGTCGACGGGGCATCCCGTGCTGCAGGACCCGGCCTTCCGCAGCGCCCTGCAGTGGGCCGTCGACAAGGACAAGATCGTCTCCATCGGCTACAACGGCAACGCGGCGGCGGCCGACACGATCCTGACCAGGGACTTCTATCCGCCCGACGCGGACTTCCACCTCACTCCCGAGGACCCGTACACGTTCGACCTCGAGAAGGCGAAGGCCGCCCTCGACGCAGCTGGGTACACCGACGCAGACGGCAACGGCATCCGCGAGTACGAGGGCAAGGACATCACGCTGCGCCTCTACGCACGCGCGGAGTCGACGGAGAGCCAGAACTGCGGAAAGCTCATCACCGGCTGGTTCGAGGACGTCGGCGTCGACATCGACTACGAGGTCATCGACGACTCCGCGCTCGGTGACAAGCAGTACGCCTACGACGGCGACCAGTTCGCACCCGACTTCGACCTCTTCATCTGGGGCTGGGGCGGCGACGTCGACCCGAACTTCATCCTCTCGATCATGACCACGGACTCGATCGAGAGCTGGAGCGACTGCAACTGGTCCAACGCGGAGTACGACCAGCTGTTCCTCGAGCAGCAGACGACGGTCGACGTGCAGGAGCGCATCGCGATCGTCCATAGGATGCAGCAGATCGTCTACGATGAATCGCCGTACATCCCGCTCGTGTACCCCAAGGACCTCCTGGCGGCCAACAAGGGCAAGTGGACCGGCTGGGTGCGCGCCAACAACGACAAGGGCGCGTGGTGGTACAACACCCAGCCGGACACCTACGTGGCCGTACATCCCGGGAGTACCGCCCCCGCAGAATCCGAAGGCGGAATGAGCACGAGCCTCATCGTCGCGATCGTGGTCGCGGCCGTCATCGTGATCCTCCTCATCGTGCTCGTCATGCGGCGGCGCGGCCGCAGGGCCGAGACGGAGGTCTGAGCGCCGCAGCGACGACACGAGAGCGATGAACGAGGGCGGCCGGCGCACAGGCGCCGGCCGCCCTCTCTGTCGTCAGGAGGCGAAGCTGAGGTACGGCCGCCAGCTCTCGTGGACGTGATCCACGTGGAGCAGCACGAACGCCGCCGGGCCGGGCGGCCGTGGGGGGTTCGTCAGCCGCAGCCCCGCGAGGTGCGGCGGCCGGTCGCCCTTCTTGCGGTTGCAGGGCGCGCACGACGTGACCAGGTTGTCCCACGTGTCGGCGCCTCCCTTGGAGCGCGGCACCACGTGGTCGACGGTGAGGTGGCGGGCGCTGCCGCAGTACTGGCAGCGGTGCCGGTCGCGGGCGAAGACGGCGCGCCGCGAGATGCGGGCGGAGGCGGCGCGGCGAGGGATGCGGACGTACGAGTTGAGGCGGATGACGAGCGGGACCTCGAAGGCGCCGCGTTCGCTGCGCAGAGCGGCGCCGGATTGCTCGAGCACCTCGGCCTTGTCCTTGAGCAGGAGCACGACGGCTCGCCGCACCGAACACACGTTGAGCGGCTCGTAGGTGGTGTTCAGGACCAGCACCTTGCGCATCGGCCCCGATAGTAGCAGATAGCCTTTCGCCTGTGAGGGGGCTCGACCCTGGCGTACACTGAGCCCGTGGACCTCTTCTCGATGAGCGACGAGCAGGTGGCGGCCGAGGCGCCTCTGGCGGCGCGCATGCGGCCGCGTGCGCTCGCGGAGTTCGCCGGGCAGGAGCACATCGTCGGGCCCGGCACCGTGCTGCGCGCCGCCGTCGAGGGCGGGCAGCTCTTCAGCATGATCTTCTTCGGCCCGCCCGGGAGCGGCAAGACGACGCTCGCCCGCCTCATCGCCGCGGAGACCGGCGCCCGCCTCGTGCAGCTGTCGGCGGTCAGCTCGGGCACCGCCGACGTGCGCGCCGCGATCAAGGGCGCACGCGAAGCGCGTGCCCTCAGCGCGGCGCGCACGGTCCTCTTCATCGATGAGATCCACCGCTTCAACAAGGCGCAGCAGGACGCCCTTCTCCCCGCCATCGAGGACGGCATCGTCACGCTGATCGGCGCGACCACCGAGAACCCCTACTTCGAGGTCAACTCGGCGCTCATCAGCCGCTGCCAGCTGTATCGCTTCGAGCCGCTGCCGCCGGAGCTGGTGGAGCGGGTGGTGCAGATCGCGCTGCTGGACGAGGAGCGCGGTCTGGGCCGCGCGGGCGTGACGCTCGGTGACGGCGCGCTCGCGTTCATCGCCGGGATCTCGCGTGGCGATGCGCGCGTGGCGCTCAACGCGCTGGAGACGGCCTGGCGCTCGCGCTCCGCGGCCGCTCCGGGAGCGCCGGTCACACTCTCGCTCGACGACCTGCAGGACGCCGCCCAGAAGTCGCCCGTCATGTACGACCGCGACGACGCGCACTACGACACCATCTCGGCGTTCATCAAGAGCATGCGCGGCAGCGACCCTGACGCGGCCGTGTACTACCTCGCCTCCATGATCGCCGGCGGCGAGGATCCCAAGTTCATCGCGCGGCGCATGATCGTCTTCGCCAGCGAGGATGTGGGCAACGCCGACCCGGATGCCCTGCAGGTGGCTGTGGCGGCAGCTCGCGCCGTCGAGTTCGTCGGGCTGCCGGAGTGCCGCATCAACCTCAGCCAGGCGGCCGCCTATCTTGCTCTCGCGCCGAAGAGCAACGCCGCCTACAAGGCGGTCGACGCCGCTCTCGACGACGTGCGCCGGGACGGCAACCAGCCGCCGCCGGCGCATCTGCGAGACGCCAGCTACCGCGGCGCGAAGGAACTGGGGCACGGCACGGGGTACAAGTACCCGCACGCCGACGGCGGCTGGGTGGAGCAGCGGTACCTGCCGGACAAGCTCTCAGGCCGCCGCTACTACGTGCCGATACGAGGAGTCGAGAGCGAGCTCGCCGCCCGCCTGGACGAGGTCAAGCGGCGGGCGGCTACGGGCGACGACGAAGAGGGGTGAGCGAGACGTGACGGGCGTGTACGTGTGGATCCTGCTCTTTCTGGCGGTGGCGCTGATCGCCCTCGTCATCATCTGGTTCTACGCACGCACTCTCAAACGCGACCTCGACACGTCGCCGACCGCCGTCGCCGGCGCGCGCGCCGTCCTCGACGTGGCGCCGGCGAATGCCGCGCGACTGCACGAGCTGAGCGCCGAGCCGATCCTGCTCAAGCAGAGTGAGGAGGGGGTGCGTGTGCAGATCGAGCACCGGCCCATGCTCCCACTCATGGCCTTCGTCGGCCAGGACGTGAGCGCGGCGCTCACGGAGGCGTCCGGGCGTGTGTCCGAGCAGTGGGGCCCTCGCTGGGTGGTGCTCCTCAGCGCGGCGGACGACGGGACGGTGTCGGCGCAGCGACTCGCCTGAGCCCCCCGGCAGGACTGCGCCCGGGCCCACCGTATACAGGGCTGTAAACTGTAAAGCTCGGGCACGTTTCTTCCGACGTACACTCCGCCGGCTTCGCGCGCCTGTGCGGCTGGCACGGCAGCGGTGAAGGAGGCAACAATGAAGGTGATGAGGTTTTTGCTCGGACTCGGGATCGGGGCAGGCGCCGCTCTGCTGCTTGCCCCGAAGAGCGGGCGCGAGTTGCGTCGGCAATTGGCCGGCGGAGCGAGCGGCACGCTGCTGAGTGCGGCGCCCGACGAGTACCCGCAGCCAGAGCCCACGGCGGACTGGGGCGGTCCGGCCACGGCCGTGGCCGAGCCGGTCGTGGTCGAGGAGGAGCCCGTGGCCACGGTGGAGCCGGCGGCGGTCGAGCAGGAGCTCGCCGCTGTGGCGGAGCCGGCCGCGGAGACCTCGTCGTGGGAGCCGGCCGCCGAGGAACCGCCCCTCGAGGAGCCGCCGAGCGAGGATCTGAGGGCGCGCATCGACGAGACTCGTGTCGCCGTCGAGAGTGAGCTGGCCCAGTCGTTCGCGGACGAGACCGTCGCCGAGGAAGCGGTCGCGGAGGCCGTGGTCGCCGAGGCAGTCGCAGAAGAAGCCGTGGTCGACGCCGCTGCGTCGGAGATCGTCGCCGAAGAAGCGGTCGAGGAAGCCGAGGTCGCCGAGGAGGTCGCCGAGGAGGCTGTCGTCGAGGCTGTCGTCGACGAGGCCGTCGCCGAAGTGGCCGTCGTCGACGCCGCCGTGGCGGAGATCGTGGCCGAGGAAGCGGTCGAGGAGGCCGTGGTCGCCGAAGAGGTCGCCGAGGAAGCGGTCGCGGAAGCCGCCGCCGCGGAGGCCGTCGCCGAAGAGGCCGCTGCCGAAGCCGCCGCCGCGGTGCTCGTCGCCGAAGCCGCCGCCGCCGAGGCCGAGGTCGCTGAAGAGGTGGCCGCGGAGGCCGTCGTCGAAGCCGTCGCTGTGGAGATCGTCGCCGAAGAGGCGGTCGAGGAGGCCGTGGTCGCGGAAGAGGTCGCCGAGGAAGCGGTCGAGGAAGCCGTGGTCGCCGAGGAAGTCGCCGAGGAGGCCGTCGTCGAGGCCGTCGTCGACGAGGCCGTCGCCGAAGTGGCCGTCGTCGACGCCGCCGTGGCGGAGATCGTGGCCGAGGAAGCGGTCGAGGAGGCCGTGGTCGCCGAAGAGGCTGCCGAAGAGGCCGTCGCGGAAACGCCGGCCCTCGAGGACGCCGGTGCGGCGGAGACGGCTGCCGTCGAGGAGATCCCCGCGCAGGCATCCTCTCGCGAGGGCGGCGCCATCGACCAGGCGGAGATGCGGCGCCGCATCGAGGAGACACGCGCCCGTCTCAAGGCCAAGGCGTTCGACGCGATGATGAGCGGCGAGGCCGCCCTTCTGTCGCGCGACAGCGGCGACAAGCCGGTGCCCTCGGCTGACGATGCCGCGGTCGAGCTCGACGCCGAGACCGACACCGTCATCGACGAGTCGCTCTCTCAAGAAGAGTACTGATCGGACGGCCGGCGAGGCCGGGGGGCTCATCGGCGCTTGAGCGCCCCCCGGCCTCGCCGGCTCGTACGTCCGAGGCGCCTCGTGCGCCGCTCGTCCACCTCGGAGCCGGCGGTCCATTCCTCGTCGGTCATTCGCTCGGGACCGCGCCGGTCGATGGCCGGCCAGGAGAGGGCACCAGGCGCGAGGCCGCGCTCGTGCAGGGTGTGGGCGAGCACGCCTGCCGTGGAGAGGAACAGCGCCGCCAGCAGGACGGCTGCTGCGGGGATGGTGCGGTTCTCGAAGAGCAGGAAGAAGTACCACCACACCTTCCATCCCGTATCCAGCTGCAGAGCGTAGTAGACCAGCGGCACCGGCACCATGATGAGCCCGAGGTACACCGGAAGGATGGACCGCGCCCAGCCGCCGGGCCTGGCCAGAGGCCAGAGAATGGCGGCCGGCAGCACCAGCAGGACGCTGTACGGGTCGACCAGAAGCGTCAGCAGCGCGATGAGCACGAGCAGCAGGTGCGAGACGAAGATGGTGGCGCGCGGATCGGTGGCGATCCGCCTCTCCAGCCGGCGTTCCACTGCGACGGCGTACGCGTACGCGAGCACCAGCAGGGCGATGAGGATGACGACGCGGAGGTAGCGCGGATTGGCGGCCATGCGCGAATCCGGTGGGATCACCGCGTCCGGGCTGTGCGGCAGCAGGCCGACCAGGTTCGCGAAGTACACGATCGCCATGAGCACCAGCCACGGGGCGAGGTGCAGCCCGGCGCGCAGGAACGCGGGGCGCAGGCGCACCCGCGCCCGGCGGCAGTGGGCGAACAGGTCCACGGCGACGGCGGTCAGCGGCAGGAGCAGGGCGGCGAGGATGGCGGCGAGCGAGCCGCCGGGCAGCGTCGCCCTGTGGGTCAGGAAGATGGTACCGCCGCTCGGCGCCCCCGGCGCGCTGGTGCCGTCGACGGCCATCGCCATGTTCTGCACGGTCGTACCCACCCTGGCCAGCGTCTCCTTGGAGACGGCATCGAGCGTGTCGCCCGGCGCTGAGGCCGACGGGCCGGCCGCGGAGACGGTGATCGCGGGTACCCCCGCGGCCACGAACGGTCCCTGGCTGCCGGCGCTGGCCGGTACGGCGAGCCGGAGCACCTGCGCGGCGATCGTCGGCAGCTCCGCCTCCAGGTTGGCGTCGCGCCGGGCGGCGGGCGACGTGAGCAGCCACAGCCAGGGTGGCGCGGCGTATGGCTCGGTGCTCCAGCCGTCGACGCCGATGCCGTCGCTGGCCCGTTTGGCCACGTCGCGCAGGGCTATCACGGCGTAGAGATCGTCGGTCTGATGGGCCTCGACGAACTGCCGGGCGCCGATGGCCCCGTACGCGTCTCCCGTAGTACACAGGAAGACGATGTCGTGCTCGTGCGCGGTGACGGTGAAGGCGTCGGCGAGGGCCAGGAGCGCGGCGACGCCGGAGGCGTTGTCGCCGGCGCCCTGCGTTGCGAGCGGAGGGACATCACGGTTGGCGAGGATCAGGATCGTGCCGCGGGAGGTGCCCTTGGACACCCCCCAGACGTTCTGGAGCGCGACGGCCTGGCCGTTGACGGTCGCGGCGAAACCGTCGATGTGCGTCTCGAGCCCATCCTGTTTGAACTGCTGCTCGACCCAGATGCCGAGGCGGTTGTCGGGGTCGCTGCCGGGGACGCGCTGCGGGTAGTCCTCGACGATGGTCTTGAGGTAGCCGTACGCCAGCTCGCCGTCGAAGGACGGCGGGTCCTGGCTGAGCTTGGGTGTGTCGGGGGTGCCGAGCGTGAACAGGGAGACGATGACGAGCACCGCCGCGACCACCCAGGCGGCTCGATACACCTTCAGGTTGGGCAGGGGAGACCTCCTCGGGCGTGCCGTGCATCCTATCAGATGGTCCGTACCAGGCGGCCGGAGACCGGCCGGCACCGAGGGCCCTGGCCCCTGGCAGCCGGGTATGATGGATGCATGGTCGTACCCGCCCGCATCCTCGTCGTCGAAGACGAGGCCCGCATCGCCGAGGTCGTCCAGGGCTACCTCGAGGGGCAGGGTCACACGGTGGACCGGGCGGCGAGCGGCGAAGACGCCCTCGCCGCGGCTGCGAGTCGCCGCCCGGACCTCGTCATCCTCGACCTGGGCCTGCCCGGCATGCCCGGCGAAGAGGTGTGCCGGCGGCTTCGCGCAGAGTCCGACGTCCCCATCATCATGCTGACCGCCAAAGACGCGGAGGAGGATCTGGTGCACGGGCTGCGGCTCGGCGCCGACGACTACCTCACCAAGCCCTTCAGCCCCCGTGAGCTCACGGCGCGCGTGCGCGCGCTGCTGCGGCGCGCCCGTGCCGACGAGATGCCCCAGGCGGACGTGCTCGAGCGCGCCGGCGGGCGGCTGGAGGTCGACGGTCCCCGCCGGCGCGTCACGCTCGACGGCGAGCCGGTGGAGCTCACGGAGTCCGAGTTCCGCCTGCTGCAGGCGCTCGCTCGCTTCCCCGGGCGCGTCTACACGCGCAGCGAGCTCGTCGAGCGTCTGCAGGGCATGGAGTTCGAGCCGTACGAGCGCACCATCGACGCTCACGTCAAGAATCTGCGCCGCAAGCTGGGTGACGACGCGCGAGCCCCCAGACTCGTCCTGACGGTCTACGGCCGTGGCTACGCCTTTGCGGAGGACCAGCGATGAAGCGCGGCCTGCGGTTCCGGCTCGCAATGACGCATCTGGCGATGGCCGTGCTCGCCATCGTCGCCGTCGGCATCATCGTCACCTACACCGGTTCACGCCGGTTCGACAGCTACCTGGACCAGGTGCGGTCCAAGCGCATCGCGGAGGTCGTCACCACCCTGGAGAACACGTACGAGCCTCCGGACGGCTGGGACGCGACCGCCATCTACGCTCTCAGCCAGGTGGCGACGTTCAACAACGTCGACGTCGCCGTCTACTCGCCGGAGGGTCAGCTGGTCTACACCGTCCAGGGACGGCACATGGGTCGCGGCATGATGGGCGGCGGGGGCCAGGGCATGATGGGCGGCGGCTCCGCATCCGCCTCTCCGGGGACGACGGTCTCCGGCTTCGCCGACGTCACCGTGACCAGCGCGCCCATCGTGGTCGACGGGCAGAAGGTGGCGACCGCCGAGATCTACGCGCCGAGAGGCGCCCGAGCCGCCGCAGAGCAAGCGTACCAGAGCTCGCTCACCCGCAACCTGCTGATCGCGGGCGCCATCGCCGGCGTCCTCGCACTGTTCGTGAGCCTTCTCGTCAGCCGGCGCATCACCAGCCCCCTGGAGGAGCTCACCGACGCCGCCGGCGACGTCGCCGGCGGCAATCTCGGCGTGCGCGTCGCGCCGCGTGGTGACGACGAGGTCGCGGCGCTCGCGACCGCCTTCAACTCGATGGCGGACAGGCTCGCACGCGACGAGCAGTGGCGCCGCGACATGACCAGCGATCTCTCACACGAGCTGCGGACGCCGCTGGCGACCATCCAGTCCCGGGTCGAAGCGCTCGAGGACGGAGTCCTGCCGGCCACACCGGAGAACCTGCGCGTGATCGGCGAGGAGGTCGAGCGCCTCGGCCGCCTGCTGGGCCAGCTGCGCAGTCTCAACGAGCTGGAGAGCGAGGATCTCAGCGTGGAACACGAGCCGGTCGACCTGGCCGGCGTCGCCGCCGGCGCCGTCGACCGTCTGCGCCCGGCCTTCGTGGCCAAAGGCGTCGAGCTGGCCGCGGAGATGGATCGTGCCGTGGTGCTCGGCGACCGGGACCGGCTGCTCCAGGTGGTCGCCAACCTGCTCGACAACGCGCTCAAGTTCACGCCGGCCGGCGGTCACGTGGCCGTCAGGGTCGATGCGGGCGACGGCCCCATGGGCCCCGCCGGCGCGCCGGCGGGGCCCATGGGGCAGTGGGCCAGACTCGCGGTCACCGATGACGGCCCGGGCGTCGACTCGTCCGACCTGCCGTTCATCTTCGACCGCTTCTACCGAGGGCAGGAGTCGCGCGGCACACCGGGCGCCGGTCTCGGCCTGGCCATCTGCCGAGCACTGGTCGAGGCTCAGGGCGGGACCATCACGGCCGGCGTCGCACCGGACGGAGGGACCCGGATCACGGTCCTGCTGCCGTCCGCGGGCGACCGGTCCTGACACGCGCAATGGCCCATCCGGCAGCTGCCCGCGCGCTCGTCGCCTGCGATCTCGACGGCACCGTGCTCGAGGACGACGGCTCTCCGGTGCCGGGCATCCACGAGGCGCTCTCCGAGCTGGTGTCTTCCGGTGCGGCCTTTGTGGTCTGCACCGGCCGGCCGCTTCACTCGGCCCGGGGGGCCAGTGGCTCGCTGGGCGTGGACGCCGCCGGATTCGCCTGCTACCACGGGGCGCTGGTCGTCTCGGGCACCGGCGAGCGCCTTCGGCACCTGCCGGTGCCGCGAGACGCCGCGCGGGCCGTCGCCGCCCGGGCTCTCCGGGAGGGGCTTGGCGTGACCGTGTACGACGACGACGAGCCGCGGGAGCTGGTCGCCGGCGGAGACCCTGAGGACGAACCCGGGAGCAGAGTCAGCCGACTCGTCCTCCACGGCGAGGCCGCCGCCGCTACCCGGCTTATCGCCGGAATCCGGCATGAGTGGGGCGGCCGTCTGCGCATCGAGCAGATCCGCCCCGGCTTCGTCGGCGTGTTCCATCGCGGCGCCCAGAAGGGCGACGCCCTGCGGCTGCTGGTCGACCACTTGGGCATGCCGCCCGGCAGGGTGGCTGCCTGCGGGGACTCAGCTCAGGACGAGTCCCTGCTCGCCGCCGCGGCCGTACGCATCGCCGTGGGCGAGCGGCCGCACGTCCTCGGCCGTGTGCCGGGCGTGGTGGTCACCAGCCGCGCCCGGCTCGCGGAGACGCTGCTCGCCCGCGTCCGTCCGCTGCTCTGAGCGCTCTCGAGGGTCCGGGCCGGGGTGTGAACGGACGCACCTCGGCCGGCTGGCCCGTACGTACGAGAGGGCAGCGGGGCCGCCGGGCCCCGCCGCCCTCCGTGAGGCCTCTGTCTCCGCGAGGGTCTTACACCTTGGGGAGTTTGGCGATCGACGCGGCGATCGCCTCCTCCGGATGGTCGTAGTCCTCGAGCTCTCCGCTGAGGTACCTGTCGTAGGAGCCGAGGTCGAGCAGGCCGTGGCCGGTGAGGTTGAACAGGATGTTCCTGCTCACGCCCTCTTCTTTTGCCTTCAGCGCTTCGTTGATCGCCGCGAGGATCGCGTGCGCGCTCTCCGGCGCCGGTACGATGGCCTCGGTCTTCACGAAGAGCTGCGCCGCCTCGAAGACCTTGGTCTGCGCTACCGACACGGCTTCGAGCAGCCCGAGGTCGTACACGTGGCTGAGCAGCGGCGCCATGCCGTGGTAGCGCAGCCCACCGGCGTGGATGCCCGGCGGCATGTAGTCGTGGCCCAGCGTGTACATCTTGAACAACGGCGTGGTCTGGGCCTCGTCGCCGAAGTCGTAGCGGAACTGGCCTTTGGTGAGCGACGGGCAGGCGGTCGGCTCCACGGCGACCAGGCGCGTGTTCGTCTTCCCGGCGAGGTTCTCGCGCAGGAAGGGGAACGCCAGGCCGCCGAAGCTCGAACCGCCACCGACGCAGCCGACCACGACGTCGGGGTAGGCGTCGGCGTCCTGGCTCTGCAGGATCGCCTCCTCGCCGATGATCGTCTGGTGCAGGAGGACGTGGTTGGTCACGCTGCCCAGGGCGTACTTGGAGCCGGGATGCGTCACCGCGTCCTCGACGGCCTCGCTGATGGCGATGCCGAGGCTGCCCAGCGATTCCGGGTCCTCGGCAAGGACGGCGCGACCGGCGTTGGTCTGGTCGCTCGGGCTGGGGATCACCGTGCCGCCCCAGAGCTGCATCATGCTGCGCCGGTACGGCTTCTGGTGGTAGCTGACCTTGACCATGTAGACCATGCACTCGAGGTCGAACATCTGGCAGGCCATGCTGAGGGCGCTGCCCCACTGGCCGGCGCCGGTCTCCGTGGCGAGGCGCGTCGTGCCGTCGAGCTTGTTGTAGTACGCCTGCGCGACGGCGGTGTTGCTCTTGTGCGAGCCGGCCGGGCTGACGCCCTCGTGCTTGAAGAAGATCTTGGCCGGAGTGTCCAGCGCCTTCTCGAGGCCGGTGGCGCGGATCAGCGGCGTGGGTCTCCAGATGCGATAGATCTGGTGGACCTCCTCGGGGATCTCGATGTAGCGCTCCGCCGAGACCTCCTGCGCGATGATGCTGGGCGGGAAGATCGGCGAGAGGTCGTCGGGGCCTGCCGGCTGAAGCGTCGCCGGATTGAGCGGCGGCGGCGGGGGCACGGGGAGGTCGGGCACGATGTTGTACCAGGTCTTGGGGATCCTCTCCTCGTCAAGGACGAACTTCTTCTTGTACTCGCTCATGACCTACCTCCTCTCGGTGTGACGCTTCGGGCGAACGGGCTCTCGTGATGACGATGCACAACTGCTGCGCTCCGTTTCAGGGGACGGGACGACCACGGGGTGCGGTCACGGGGTGCGGGCAGGGCCCGCGCGGGGTGTCGAAGAAGGGCGCGCTAGGCGCGCCAGGCCCAGAGACGCCAGTCGGCGCGAGCGGTCGTGCTGCGGATGGCGTCGTGGGTCAGCATCGTGCGCGGCATGCTATCACAGCACCGCAGCGGCTTCCAGCGGTGGGTACGCGGCGCAGAGGGGTTCGGGAGCGCAGGGATGGCCGAACAGGAACCCCTGGCCCAGCGTGACGCCGAGCCTGCGCAGGGCATCGAGCTGCGGCCGCGCCTCGATGCCCTCGGCGATCAGCCCGATGCCGGCGTCGCCGCAGAAGTCCCGGAGCGTGCGCACCAGCTTCTGTTTCACCATGGAGCTCTCCAGACCGCGGATGAGCGACATGTCGAGCTTGATGAAGTCCGGCTCGATCTCGACCATCGTCTGCAGCCCCGAGTAGCCGGCTCCGGCGTCGTCGACGGCGACGCGGAAGCCGAAGGCGCGGAGCTGCCGCACGATCTCCCGCATACGGTCGAAGTCGTCGATCACGCTGTTCTCGGTGATCTCGATGACCGTCTGACCGCGCAGAGCCTCGGGTGTCGCCTCCACGAACTCCCGCACGAAAGCGTCTCCCTGGGCGTGGAGGAGCATCGTGACCGGCTCCGTGTTCACGAAGCGCAGGCGGTCCGGGGGGAGAGCCGCCCCGGTGCGCGAGGCGGTCGTGCGGCAGAGGCGGTCGAGCTCCGTGACACGGCCTTGGCTGCGCGCCACCTCGAAGAGCGCGTCGGGGAGATGAAGCTCGCTTCCGCGAGGGCCGCGAGAGAGCAGCTCGTAGCCGATCGCCTCGTAGGTATCGAGATCGACGATCGGCTGGATGACGCAGGTCAGCCGCTGTGACGCGATGACCTGCTCGAACTCGTCGCCGAGCCGCGTGCGGATCTGGTCGCGTTCCAGCTCGATGGAGCGGGTGGCGCGCTCGATCGCCTCGAGCAGCGCGCGCTTGAACCGCACCTTCGGCGACTGGGTGAGGCGGGAGAAGCCGAGGAAGAGATCGATGCTGGTGAGAAGCCGGGACTCAAGGTCGTTCTCGAGCTTCTCCAGCAACTCCGTCTTGAGACGTCGCTTGATCGCCAGCAGGTCATCCTCGGAGACGAGCCCGCTCTGGCGACCCGGCGAGAGGATGATGAGGAAGGCGTCGCCGAGGCTCGAGATGGAGACGAAGTCGTCGCCGCGGATGAGCCCTCCCCGCGCCTGCTGGAGTCCCTGCCCGATGACACGGTACACCTCATCCACGACCTCGAAGCCCTGCAGCTGCTCCAGGGCGTGCACGCCGCCGAGGCTCACGTAGATGACGCCGAGCTGGCCGTGGTCGTAGAGCATGCGCTGCACCTCGAGCTGCACGTTCGCGAGCGTCGGCAGACCGGTGACGTCGTCGTGGTACACGCTCGCGTCGCGCAGGACATCGACGATGGTGCGCAGGAGGATCTCGGAGCGGAAGGGCTTGGTGATGTAGGCGGAGGCGCCGGACCGGCTCGCCTCCATCATGTCGGCCAGGTCCGTCCGGGCGGTGAGGAACACCACGGGGATGTCCTTGGTGTAGCCGAACTGGAGCTCGCGGCAGACCTCGTGACCGTCCATGCCGGGCATGGCGACGTCGAGCAGGATGAGGTGCGGGTGCCGGGTGAAGGCGAGCTCGAGTCCCTGCTCGCCGTTGTTCGCCGTGGTCACCTCGTAGCCGTGCGCGATGAGGACTGCGGCGACGGATGCCGTCAGGTCGGCGTCGTCGTCGATGACCAGAACGTGGGTCTTCTCGCCCGGCATGCCTCTCCCCCCGTCGGCGCCGCGTGCACAGACTCGCAGGACTGCGGCTGCCCGCGCACAGAGTGATATCGGCAGAGTGCGCGGAAGGATTAGGCGGTAGACTTGCGCCGGTACCCGATCGTCGCGCTAGGAGGCGTCCATGAAGGGATACGGTCCCGACGGCGGGGCGCGGTCTCCGCGGGTCGCCGGCGTCAACACGTTTCTGCGGCTCCCGCACGTCACGCAGTACGACGATGTCGACGTCGTCGTGATGGGGCTGGCGTTCGACACAGGGCTCGCCGTGCGCTCGGGTGCCCGTTTCGGGCCTCGGGCCGTGCGCGAGGCCTCGCTCACGATCCGCCCTGCCTACAACCCGGCGCAGCGCGTCGCCGTCTTCGAGCGGCTCTCGGTGGTCGACGCCGGAGACGCGCGCCTCGTCGCCGGGTTCACCGACCGCAGCCTCGCGGCCATGCAGGACGCCCTCGACGTCGTGCACGCCGCCGGAGCGGTCCCGCTGGGCATCGGCGGCGACCACACCGTGACCTTGGCCGGGCTACGCGCCGCCGCGAAGAAGTACGGCCCGGTCGCCCTCCTGCACTTCGGCGCGCACACGGACAGCCTCGAGGAGAGCGCGGGAGAGCGGCACATTCACAGCACGGTCGTTCGCCGCGCGGCGGAAGAGGGCGTCGTCGACCCGGGCCGCTCCGCCCTGTTCGGCATGCGCGGCGGGCTCGACTCCCCGGACGAGTACGACCAGGCGCGCGGGCTCGGCTTCACGGTCGTGCCCTGGGAGGACCTCGCCCAGCTCGGCACGGGCGTGGTGGCGGCGGCGGTGGAGGCGGCCGCCGGCGTCAAGGCGTTCGTGACCGTGGACGTCGACTTCGTCGACCCCGCGTTCGCGCCGGCCGTGGGCACGCCCGAGGTCGGTGGCCCGAGCGCGATGCAGGCGCTCGCGCTGATCAGGGCCTGCCGCGGGCTCGACCTCGCCGGGGCCGACGTGGTCGAGGTGGTGCCCGAGCTGGAGGGGGGCAGCAGTCACCTGACGGCGACCTTCGCGGCGACGGTCGCCTACGAGCTGCTCTCTCTTGTCGCCTGCGGGCCAGGAGCCGGCGCGTGAGCGCAGGTGCAGCCGCAGGCGATGCCACCCCGGCCAGCCGCGTGCTCCGCGTCGCCTGCGCGCAGATGAACACGCGTGACGACGTAGCCGAGAACCTTCGCGTCGCGCTGGAGCTCGTCGACGCGGCCGCAGACCTCGGGGCGCGTCTGGTGGCGCTTCCTGAGACCTGGGCGTTCAAGGGCCGTCACGAGGGCATCGTCGCCTCTGCGGAGCGACCCGACGGACCGGCGAACGCCGCTCTCGCCCATCGGGCGGCGAGCCGCGGCCTGTGGCTGCTCGCCGGCTCCATCTACGAGCCCTCGACGGTGCCGGACCACGTGTTCAACGTCTCGGCGCTCTTCTGCCCCGACGGCCGGCTGCGGGCGAGCTACCGCAAGATCCATCTCTTCGACGCCGTGTCGGGCACGGCCGTCTACCGCGAGTCGAGCTACCTCGTGCCCGGCGACGACATCGTCACGGCTGACGTCGACATCGCCGGTGGCGCGACGGTGCGACTCGGCCTGTCGATCTGCTACGATCTGCGCTTCCCCGAGCTGTACCGGACGCTCGCGCTGCGGGGCGCCGAGGTCCTTTGCGTGCCTTCTGCCTTCACGGCCCACACGGGAGCAGCGCACTGGGAGGTGCTGCTTCGCGCCCGTGCCATCGAGAATGGCTGCTTCGTGATCGCGCCCGACCAGGTCGGCGAGCATCTGCCCGGCCGCGACTGTCACGGCCACAGCATGATCGTGGATCCCTGGGGCGAGGTGCTGGCGCAGGTCGACGATGACGTGGGCGTCTGCGTCGCCGACCTGGAGCTGGGGCGGCTGGATGAGGTCCGCGGGCAGATCCCGTCGCTCGAGAACCGTCGTCCGCGCGCCTACGAGTCCTGAATCTTCGCTGAGGCGGCCTCGGGGCGGCGATCGGCCAGTCTCCGCCGTGCAAAGGCGACGATGACGCCGATGACGAAGCCGGCGAGTGCGCCGGCGGCGACGTTCAGGGTCAAGCTCGGCCCGCTGGGTGAGTCGGGGACGGCGGCGTCGTGCAGCACCCGCGGCATCTCGACCTGCTTCGCCGTCAGCAGCAGGAGCTGCGTCTTCTGATTCGTCGCCTGCAGGGCCTCCTGCTCGGTGGCCGCGGCCTGGGCGACGGCCACGTATGGAGCGGCTGCCGTGGCCTTGTCGGCGGGTGAACCGTCGCCACCGGCGATGGCGACGAGAGCGCGTTGCGCGGCGATCCCGCGCGCCTCCGCCGCGGCGTAGGCCTTCTGACCCTGCGTGAGCTGGTCCTCCAACAACGCGATCTTCTCGTCGACGCCGGTCTCCAGATGCTCCAGCAGGACGTCGGCAAGGTTGTTGGCGGCTTCCGCAGCGCGGACCTTGTTCGTGTCGGTGACGGTGATCGTGATGATGTTGACGGCCGAGCTGGTCGCCTTCACGGTCGAGGCGGCGGGCGTGTCGACGACCGTCTCCCTGCGGAGCTTGCTCGCCGTCATGCCCATGCCGGTGCGCTCGGCAGCCTCTGCGAGCACCACCTGGCTGGCGAGCAACTGAACGGACGCCTTGGGGTTGGAGTTGAGACCGGCCATGGCGTTGCCGTTCGCGTCCGTCGTCTGGCCGATGTAGACGGCCGATGAGGCGCTGTATTCCTTGGGCTGGGCCAGCGTGACAGCCGCGGCGACGACGACGCCGAGGACCACGAACCCGGCGATGACCCACCAGTTGCGGGCGAGCGTGGCGAACCACGATCCGACGTCGATGGTCGTGCTCTCGTCGCTGCTCATGCACTCCTCCGGGGGATGGCGCTCGCGGACATCCTACAGCAGTCGGGGGTCACCGGCGGCCCAGCCTGTGCCGGGAGCGCACACGTTCGAGGATCTCGAGGTAGTCGTGCGCGAGCCTGCGGCGGTCGAAGCGCTCGAGAACGTAGCGGCGGCCGTTCTCGCCGAGCCGCCGCCGCTCCACGGCCGGGGCGGCGGCGAGGCGCTCGGCCGCCGCCGCCAGTTCCTCGTCGCTGGACGGTTCGAAGGCGACGCCGCAGTCGGCCTCGGCAAGCATCGCCCGGGCGTCGCCCTCGAACCCGAGCAGGATCGGCCGCTCCATGGCCGCATCCTCGAGAAGCTCGCTCGGCAGGATCGTGTCGAAGGGGTCGTCCTTGCGGAAGTGCACGAGGCAGGCGTCGCTGCTCGCGAGGTACGCCGGCAGCTCGGTGCGCGGCACGAGGCCGGTGAAGACCACATTCGTCAGACCCTCAGCGCGAGCCTGCTCCTGCAGGTCCGAGCGGACCGCGCCGTCGCCGACGAGCAGGAAAGCGATGTCGTCACGGCCCTTCGCCTTCAAGCGCCGAGCCGCGCCCAGCGCGACCTCGAGCCCACTCGCCGTGCCGATGGTGCCGGCGAAGGTGATGACGAAGGTCTCCGGCGAGAAGCCGAGCCGCGCACGCAGTCCGTGGTCGGGCTCACGCGGCTCGAACAGCTCGACGTCCAGGCCGTCGGCGACGACCGAGATCTTCGACGGTCCGACGCCCTTGCGGATCATGGTCATGCGATAGCCGTCGTCAACGGCGACGATGTGGTCGGCGCCGTCGTAGAGGGCGTGCTCGAGCCTGCCCAGCGCGCGGACGATCCGGCCGTGCTCGAGGGCGCCGACGGCGACGATGGAGTCGGGCCAGATGTCACGGATCTCGAGCACGAACGGCGCCCCGTGCGCCCGGGCGACGGGCCAGCCCGCCCAGCCGGCGAAGAACTGCGGGCTGGTCGCGATGACCACGTCCGCGCGTGGCCGCAGCAGCGGACCGACCGCGCCGGCTGCGGCCAGATACGAGAGGTAGTCGAGGCCGCGGCGCACGCGGCCGCGGTCGGCCGCCAGCCAGGTCCAGACGCGCACCGTGCGGATGCCGTCGATCCACTCCTCTTGGAAGAGCTTGTTCTCGTAGCCCTCGTACACGATCCCGGAGGGGACGTTGGGCGCGCAGGTCAGCACCGTGACGCGGTGCCCGCTGCGCGCCCACTCCCTGGCCATGCCGTGCACGCGTGTGGCGGGGGCGTTGTTCTCGGGAGTGAAGTAGTGGGTCAGGTACAGGATGTGCACGCCGGGCACGCCTCCGTTTGGTCTGGGTCCGGGGTCGGCGCCGGCCTCGCCCGGTCGGCCGTCAGCGGCCCTAGAGGATCCAGCGGTAGACCTCGAACACCTCGGCGAACGCGCAGCCGATGTTGACGCCGCGGGTGAACGCGACGTTGCGGATGTACTCCTCGTTCAGGTAGTTGCGGTGGCCCTGGCTGGCGTAGCACGCGAGGGCGTCGACCTTCTTCTGGATGTGGCGCTCCTCGAGCTGGACGTAGGCCTGCTGCTCGAAGTTGAGGTTGTTCCAGGGGATCTCATAGGCCATCACCGTGGTGCGCTTGAAGGCGCGCAGGCCCTCTTCGGCGATGGTCTTGTGGTCCTGGTGCAGGTCGATCAGAGCCGGCAGGAGGACGCAGTCCGGGTCGATCTCCTGCTGGAGGAGGATCATCTCCTCCAGGATGTCCTGGCGTACGGTCGGGAAGGTGCGCACCTCGAAGTCGTAGACCTTGAGGTCCGTCTCGGGGATGCCGAGCACGCCGGTCGCGGCGCGCACCTCGTGCTTGAGGACGTCTTTGGGAAAGCCGTCGGGGACGCTCTTGGCGGCGGTGCTGAACGCCGCGTACGTGACTCGGACGTCGTTCTCGATGAGGCGTGCCATCGTGCCGCCGCAGCCGAACTCGCCGTCGTCGGTGTGCGGCGCCAGGACGAGCACGTTGGTGAATCCGTCGATGCTCACGTGAGGCACTCCCCTCGGTGAGGTGTCTGTCGCAACGGGACGACCCGCCTCGGGGCGGCTGCTACGTCAGCCCGGCGCAGAGCGAACCATAGAAGTCTACCAAATCACCCTGCACGGCCTCCCACGAGTAGCGGCGCTCGACCGCGCGGCGGCCGCGAGCGCCCATCTCGGGGAGCGCCGAGGGATCGGCGAGCAGGCGCCGCAGGCCGCGGAGGTGTCCTTCCACGCCGGGCTCGACGGCGAGACCGCATCCCTCCAGCCGGACGAGCTCGCCGCGCCCGGGCAGGTCGCTGACCAGCGCGGCGAGCCGCATCGCCATACCCTCGAAGAGCTTCGTGGGGACGGCCGGGTGGCGGTACTGGCTGGTCGGGATCGACGGCACCCAGACCACGTCGGCCGCGGCCAGGTGCCCCGGGAGTCCCGCGGGCGCGATGCGACCGAGCAGCTTGACGCGGTCGTGGAGACCGGCGGCGAGTCGCGCGACGACCTCGGTCTCGAGGGTCGGGTCGTTGAAGGTGCCGCCCAGATACAGCACGGCCTCGTCCGGCTCGAGGCGCTCCATGACGTCGAGCATCACCATGCAGCCACGCGCGCGCGACAGGCTGCCGACGTAGATGAGCTTGAGCCGCGGGTCGGCGGCGAGCTCGGGGACTGGCTGCGCACCCTTGAAGCGCTCGACCCGCGGGTAGTTCGGTGAGACCAGGCGCAGCTTCGGCGTGCTTCCCAGGGCCGCCAGCTGGTCGCCGGTGACGACGACGACCCCGGAGCCGAGCGCCGCCAGGCGTCTCTGGGCGACGGCCGTCGTTCGGGAGGCCACGGGCCGGGCCTTCGCCGGGATGTACGGCTTGCCGGCGACCGCCTCCGGCACGTACTCGTGCATATCGTAGACAAGACGCGGCACCAACGCCCTGGCTGCCGGGAACAGCGTGAGCAGCTCGGGGTCGTGCACGTGCAGGACGTCCGGCCGTAGGGCACGCAGCGCCTTGGTGATCTCGACCGAGCTGAGGAAGCGAGTGCGGCGGCCGCGCACGGGCAGCGGAGCCCGCAGGACCCCTCCGGCGTCGCGGCCGCGCTCGGCGCCGGGCGCCAGGTACATGACGTCGTAGCCGGCCTGCGCCAGCGTGCGGCACTCGCGTTCGTGGATGCGCGGGTCGTCCGGTCTGTGGACGACGCTGAGATGCAGGACGCGGGTCATGCCGTGCTCGGGGCATCGGCCGTGCCGTCGACGCGGCACGCCCGGGTCGGCGGTCCGTTCGCCTGGGGAGAGGAGGGCTGGGGCAGCCGGAGGGCCTCACGCCAGCGCGCGACGATGCTTCCCGCCGAGGCGGCGATACCGCCGTGCTCCTTCACCCCGTCCACGAGGTTCCAGTAGACCTCGTCGTAGCCCCGGGAGAGGCGCGGGTCGAAGCGACTGTTGTGCCAGAGCAGGCTGGACGCGCCGCCGCTCTCGCGCACGCGCGCGAAGACGGCGGCGGCCGTACGCTCGGCCTCGCGCGGCGGCAGGCCACGATAGTGCGGCTGCTGCAGCGTCCCGTCCATCACCGCGAGGGGCAGCTCGAGCAGGTCGAGGGGCCGTTCCTCGGCGAGCGAGTAGGGCCGGAAGGGGAAGGAGCAGCCGCAGCGGAAGCCCTCATGTTCGGCGAAGGCGAGACTCGTGTCGTAGCTGAACCCGGCTCGCTCCAGCAGCGGCAGTGTCTCGTGATAGAGGCAGCGGAGGTAGTGGTAGCGGATCCCATCCACCTCGGTGCGCGCCTCGCGTGCGAGGCGCGCACGGTCGTCGACCAGCGGGTCGAGATCGAGGCGGTCGGCGTCGTTGCCGTGCAGGCCGATCTCGCGCCGGTGCCGGGCGAGCAGCGTGAGAGCCTCGGGGATGCGCCGGCGGTACGTCTCCGGCTGGTTGCCGTCTTGCCTGTGGGTGTGACGGGCGATGACGAAGAAGGTGGACGTGACACCGCGGACGTCCTCGCCGCCGAGGATCCGAGGGAAGGTCCAGTAGGGATCGGTGCGGCGTGGCAGATGACGGACGAGCCAGTCCGCGGTGTCGCCGAGCTCGCGGCCCGCAGCGGCCCAGTCGCGGCGGTAGGCGCTGCGGGCCGTCCGGTACCCGGCGGCGGCGAACCCGCGCCGTGTCCAGCGCCAGAGATTGTCCACGTCGTGCGTGAGCGCGACCGCGAATCCCGCGTCTCCCCACATCCAGCCGGGCCGCGGCAGGGGAGCGAGCCCGAGGGCCGCGAGGCGTGGAGGCAGGACGGCGCGCAGGAGCTCCACGTAGCGGTCGACGGCGGGTTCGTCGATCCTGAGCTCAGGGTTGGCGGCGAACACGCCGGCAGAGTACGGCAGGCGACCGTAGCGGTCGCGCTCGGACGCGGTGCGCTCGTCCCAGCAGGCGAGGAGCGCGAATGACGAGGCGACGAGATCACAGGGAGCGGCAAAGCCGGCCGGATCCGTCGCCGGGAACGCTGCCACGACCGTGGGCGTAGCGCCGGCGATGCCAACTTGACCGGGCCCGGCCGACGCGCGGTGCGCAAACGAGCCGGAGGGCAGCGGCCTCGCGCCGGCGAAGAGATCCATCGCCTCGTCGCTGCGAGGGATGGTCGGCACGCCGGCGACGGGGGCGGGTGCGTAGGCGAGAGCGGCCTCGCCCGCTCGTGCGGCCTCACGGATCACCGCGACCGTGTGACCCAACGGGGCCAGGAGGGTCTCGAGCACCCAGGCGGCGCGCGGCGCGAACGCCTCCGGCGTGTCGATGTAGACCTCGAGGCTCGCGAGCGGCGCCGGTACCTGGGTCACGCGTCGCTCCGGGCGCGCGGCCGTCGCGTCACTGCCTGGCGCGCGACCCGGTAGGCGTTCACGGCGCCCGGCACGGGGTCGTGGAGGGAATGGAGGCCGTCCATGCGCGTGCCGCGCAGAGAACGCAGATAGTCCCCGACGCTCCGCTCGCGCCGCGCGATCTCCAGGATCGCCAGGGGGACATCCGTGTTGGCCACGATCCACTTCACCCCGTCGGTCTGACGTGGCGCCAGATAGGGATCGCGCGTGGCGTCGCGGTAGGCGGCGAGCGAGAGATTGACGCCGCTGGCAGTCGCCAGCCCGTGCCATTTCCAGTGCCGGGCGTTGACTTCCATCAGGCAGTACCGCCCGTCGCGCGGGTCGCGCTTGAACTCGACCTGGCTCACCCCGTGGAAACGCAACTTCTGAAGCAGGCGGAGTGCCGCATCGACGAGGTGCTGGTCCCAGGCGCTCACACCGGCGAGGCAGCTGCCTCCGGAGTGCGGGTACTGGCGCAGCTTGTGGCCGCAGAACACGGCCAGCGGCCGAGACTGCGCGTCGAGGTACGACCCGACGGTCCAGAGCTCCTCCTCGCCGCCCGGCACGCGCTCCTGCAGCATGAGCAGGCCGAGGTCGTCCACCTTGTCGTAGACGCGCCGCAGCTCCGCCGGCGAGTCCACATCGATGATGTGCCGGCCAAAGCGCAGCGTGAACGCCAGGGAGTCCACCGGTTTGAGTACGGCCGGGAACGGCACCTCGCCCGCCGCCGCCGCCAGATCCTCCCCGGACTCGACGAACACCGTCTTGGGCGTGTCCACGCCGGAGCCCGATGCGGCCTCGAACTGAGCGCGCTTGTCGTGGACTCGCTGCATGACCTCCCAGGGTGAGAAGGGCACGATGAACGAAGGCTCCAGCCGCTCTGCGTGACGCGACAGCGGCCAGACGTACTCGTCGTGACTGGGGAAGACGACGGCGGGCCGGGGCAGTGACCGCCCGAACTCCTCGAGGAAGACGAGGAAGGCCTCTTCGTCGTCGAGTGGGTCGGGGCAGACGAGCCCGGTAGCGTACCGCGAGCGGAGGCCCAGGGCTCCGGGGTCGGGATCCATGGCGGCGACCGGGACGCCGTGGCGCCCGAGATCGCGGATGATGTCCAGGCCGCACGCGTCGCGCACCTGCAGGACGATCGCCGGGTGACGAGCCGCCGCCCTCTCAAGAAAACGCTCGAACCTCATGCTCGTCCTTTCGCGGCGCGGCCGAAGGCGCCTGAGCCTACCGGCCGCGATGATACAAGCCGAAGCCTCGACATCGCCAATCGGGTGCGGTCCAGGGGCGCCGGTGAGCCGGCGTGAAGGGTCAGCGGAGACGGCGGGCCGGGTTGCCGGCCCAGACCTCGCCCGGGCCCACGTCCTCGCGCACGGAGGAGCACATGCCGATGACCGCGTCGTCGCCGATGGTCACGCCGTTCGCGATCGCGGCCGCCTGCCAGACGACCACGCGGTCGCCGATGCGGCAGCTGCCGCCGAGCTGTGCGTGGCCGGTGAGAAGCACGTCCTCGCCGATGTGAACGTTGTGCCCGACGTTCACATGGGGGCCGATCTTGGCGCCGCGCCGCACGATCGTGTCGCCGAGCGCCCCGCGTTGGATGGTCGCGTGTGCGGCGACGTCGACATCCGCCTCGAGCACCACTCCGCCGAGCTGGGGGAAGCGGACGAGGCGACCGCCGGCATCGCGCTCGTAGCCCATCCCGCCGGAGCCGATGACCACGTGCTGCGCGATTCTGACGCGGGGGCCGACCGTCGCGTTCTTGACCCAGGAGTGGTTCAGGGCGACGGTCTCTGCCATCCCCGGCTCTGCATAGACGGGGTCGCGATCGACGTCGAGCTCGGAGAAGAAGCGATTGAGGACCTCGACCATGGCCAGTCGCGGCGCGGCGCACACGGCGATCGCATGACCGGCCGGCGGGTCGTCCTGGGGGGCCGGCCCAGCACAGAGCACGAGGCCGGCCGTGGCCTCTGCCGCGAGGCCGGTCGGGGCGCGGCGCCACGTGATGTCGTTGGGCCCCGCCGCCGTGTCGACGTTCACCCCGGCGAGGATGATGCTCCCGAGATCGTCTCCGGGTGCCGACAGGAGTGCCTCGAGCCGTCCGGTGTCCTCAAGGAACCGCGCCACCGCGGCCGCGGTGGCGCTCACGGCCGGTAGAGCGCCAGACGCGCACCGAGCAGCTGGGGGCCGAACTCGTGCGGCATGTACCCCATCCGGGACTCAGTGTGTATCGAGGTCGACGGCGACATGCGGTGCGCGCCTCCTTGACGTTGCCGAAACCGCACACGCGTGCGCACGCGAGTCCGGTGAACGGGCAGTATAGCACCGCCGCCGCGAACGCGGCCGACCGCCGGTCACTCGTCCCAGAACACCTGGTCGAAATAGCGGATCGAGTGCCGCGAGGTGCGCACGCGCGACTGGGCGAGCGCCACTCCTTCGGCGTCCAGCTCGCCCAAGGCGTACTTGATCCCCAGGTACGGCAGGATGAAGTCCTCCTGGTAGACGAACGTGGAGACCCTGGGATTCACTTCGATGAGGTGCTCCCCCATGAACTGGATGCTGACGAACTGATCGAGGCGCAGACGCCGGCAGATGTGGCGTGAGGCGGCGACGAGCGCCGGCATGGCGACCGTGCGGAACGACATCGCGAGGCCGGCCCTGACGGCTTCGCGCGTCTTGACCTGACAGAGGACGATCTCGCCGTCGTCGACGAGCGCGTCGACCACGTACTCCGGCGCGTCGATGTACTCCATGAGCAGCAGCGATGGGAACGCCCCGCCGGCGGCGAGCTCGGCGGCAGCCTCCTCCAGGGAGAGCACGGAGACGCCGCCGCGGCGCTGAAGCAGGTCCGGGCGACTTTCCTCGGCCACCACGTGGAAGCCGCGTGACCCCTTGGCGACCAAGGGCTTGAAGCACACCGGCACGCCGGGATAGCCGAGCCCGCGAGCACCGGCGACGAACTCGTCGACGGTCGCCGGCGTCATCGCCCGGGGCTGCAGGACGGGCGTGCCCTGCAGCGCCGCGTGCATCGCGGCCTTGTCGTTGCAGACCGCGATGGCGTCTGGGCCGGCGACGAGGACGACCGCGCCCAGGTCCGTGAACGCCGGGCGCGAGCGCGCAACCGCCTCCACCTCGTTGGACGACTGCACCAGAAGGACGTGCGGACGCTCGCGACCGACGACGTCGAGCAGGGTCGGGATGTACTCGGGCGAGTCCCCGGACGGCACCAGGCTGAAGCCGTCGCACAGGAAGCGCCCGATGGCATCCGGCCGCATGTCGACGCCGTGGATCTCGATCTCGCGCTCGCCGTTGGCCTTGAGCATGCGGATGAGCGTGCTGGCGCCCGGGCAGCCGGCCGCGGTGAGCACGAGCTTGAGCGCGGGCAGGGTCATGGCATCCTCAGCGGCCCGTGAGCACGCGTTCGTAGACCTCGAGCGTGAGGCGGGCGTTGCGCTCCCAGCTGAGACCGAGGGCGGCGGCGCGGCCGGCTGCGCCGATCGCGGCCGCTCCGCCTGGGTCGTCGAGCACCCGGGCGATGACGCCGGCGATGGCCTCCGGGTCGCGCGCCGGCACCAGCCAGCCGCCGCTCACGCCGTCCTCGACGAAGTCCTCCGGGCCTCCCCCCTGGATGGCGAGTACGGGTGTGCCCTGGGCCATGGCCTCCGTGTAGACGAGCCCGAAGGCCTCGTCCCAGCTCGGCAGGGCGAAGAGCTGCGCGCGCGCCATCAGCGCCAGCACGCGCGCGTGCTCCATGCGGCCGACGAAGTGGACGTCGTCGCTCACGCCCTCGGCCGCGGCCTGCTCTTCGAGGGCGTGCCGCAACGGCCCGCCGCCGACGATCGCGAGCTGGACGCGACGGCCGGCGCGGCGCAGCTTGCCGACGGCGGCGATGAGATCGGCGGTGCCTTTGCGCTCGATCAGCTGGCCCACGGAGAGCACGAGCGGTTCGCCGGGGAGGTAGTCGGAAGCCGGCTCGACCCGCATCCCGAGACCCGTGGTGCCGTTGAGCACGACCGACAGCCTCTCCGGCGCGACGACATCGCGGAGCAGGCCGGCGACGACACTGGAGTTCGCCATCACGGCAGCGGCGCTGCCGAGCACCTGCCTGGCGCGGCGCTCCACGGCGCCGCTCATGCGCAGGTGCTGGTAGACGTCGGCGCCGTGCACGGTGATCACGCACGGCACACCGAGGTCGGCGGCCAGACGCTGCGCGAGCGCGCCGTCGGGCAGCGCCTGGTGCGCGTGCACGAGGTCGTAGCCCCCGGAGCGCAGCGACGGCAGCCGGCCGACCGCCTGGTAGGCAAGGTCGCCGAGGCGGTCGAAGCAGAGACGCCGCGGCGGCTGCAGGACGCGCGGGTACTCGACGACGACGCCGTCGAGGGTCGCCTCCCGCGGCTTGCTGCCGCGCCGCCGGTGGCGTTCGCTGCGCCAGAGCACGCGCGGCGCCCACGGGGTCGGGGACAGCACCCGCGATTCGACGCCGAGCTCCCGGAGCGCCAGGACCTGCTGGTGGACGAAGAGGTGGCGCTCGACGCCCGGGGAGGGATACAGGTGCGACACGACGAGGACCTTCACGAGCCGGCTCCTCCGCGTTCAGCGGATCGGCCGGCTCCGGCCGGTTCGGCGTCCTCCGCCGGCAGCCGTCGTTCGGCGGCCGCCAGCCGCGATCGCGAGATCACGGCGAGGGCGAGCCCGAAGAGGATCCAGATGGGGGCGAAGCCCACGGAGCTGCTGGGGCCGACTGCCCCGATCGTCCATCCGATCAGCGCCAGGACCGTGGCGCTGGCGAGGTATCTGGTGAGGTCGTCAGGGTCGTGCCGGGCGATGGGCCACAGAGAGAACACCAGGATCATGAAGAACGCGACGTGCAGCGTGAACCCGACGAGGCCGCCGTCGGCGAAGGTCTCCAGCCACCAGTTGTGCAGGTTCGCGATGCCGAGCGCCTCCGGGCCCGACGAGATGATCTTCTCCGCCTGTCCCGGCCCGGCGCCAAGCAGGAGGCTGCCGCCGGCGATCTCCAGCCCACGGGTCGTCAGGTTGGCGCGCATGTCGCCGGAGCCCTTGTTCTTCTGCGCCTGGCTGACCAGTGCCTCCAGGCGGAACTGACGCAGCATGGCGTTCTGCGAATCGTTGAACAGCAGGTAGGCGGCGAAGGCGACGAGGATCACGGCGACCGCCGTGCCGGCGATCTTGGCCGAGCGCGTCGAGAGACGGGCGCTCAGGTGCCTGAAGAGGAAGGCGGCCGCCACCGTGGAGACCCCGACGGCGATGAGGCTCGAGCGGGAACCCGTGCGCACGAACGCGGCCGCGCCGATCGCCATCAGCAACAGGTCCAGCGCGAGCCACCGCGCCTTACGCGTGAAGAAGAACGCAGCGAGCATGAACGGCCAGCTGAAGGCCAGGTAGGTGGCGAGGTCGTTCTGGTTGACGAAGACGCTGGTGACGGCGTAGGTCTTGCCCGCCGCCGCGGCGGTGAAGCGTGAGGTGGGCAGGCGGATGCCGGTGCGGGCCTCGAGCAGTGTGAAGCCGACGACGAAGCAGTAGGCGAGCACCAGCGCCGCGAACAGCCAGCTCAGCCGCCGCCGGCTGCCTCCCGCGGCCGCCGTCGCCAGCGTCAGGGCGATCATCGTGACGACGATGGCGATGTAGTCCAGGGCGCGGGCCTTGTCCCCCGACCAGGTCAGCCCGATGAACAGCCAGGCAAACCACAGGATGAGAGGAAGGACTGCCTCAGTCGCCGCAAAAGCCAGCGGCTCGCGCCGGACGATGAGGTACGCGACGCCCACACCGATCACCAGCACGAGCACGATGCGGAACAGGAACGCCTGAGGGTATCCCGGAAGGGCGAACGACGGGCCGAGAAGCGCCGTCGCGGGGAGCAAGACGAGCCCGACCACAAGGAGGGCGCCGAGGTCGATGCCGGCGAGGCGCCGACGGTTGAGCACGACCAGGGCGGCGACGCCGAGGACGGCCAGGAGTGCCATGCCCTCGAGGGGCCGGCGCGTGAGGGCGGCTGCGACGACGATCGTGAGGGCGCCGCCACCGGCGAGCAGCGCGGCGTCCGCCGCGCTGAAGTGGTGAGCGGCGGGGGTAGTGAGCGTCCTTGGCGCGTCGCTCATGCGGGGTCTCCGGAAGCGGCCGCGGCGCGGCGCGGAGAGGCGGCGGCGAGGCCGTCCAGTAGCGCCGCGAGCTCGGCTGTGAGGCGGCCCAGCTCGTAGCGGTCGATGGCCGCCGGATCGGCTACCGGGGCGTTGCCGTCTTGAACCTCGTGAACGAAGGCGGCGAGCGGCTCCGCCATCTGGTCGTCGGGCAGCACGCATGTGCCGCCGCCGACCTCGTCGAAGAGCGCCCTGGCGGCGGAGCCGGCCGGCGAGATGGCGAAGATCGGGCGCCCGGCCTGCAGGTACTCGAAGACCTTGCTCGACATGCTCTCCGGGCGACGACCGTTCACCAGCAGCAGAGCGTCCGCCGCGCGCTGGTAGCCGAGGGCGCGCGTGAGCGGCACGAGCGGAAGGATGCGGACGCGTTCGCCGAGGCCGAGTCGGTCGGCTTCCGGGCGTACGCGGCTTTCGTCGACTCCCACGAAGAGCGCCTTGATGTCCGGCGGGAGCGCGGCGAGGGCGGTCAGGAAGGCGCGCACCTGGTGCTCGCGTCCGTAGAGCCGTCCTGTGTGTACGAGCCAGAAGCCTTCGCCGAGTGACACTTCTTCCGGCCGCTCGGCGCGATCGAACCCGTTGGGGAGAACGTACGCGCGACCGCGGAGCCACGGGTGGCGCGCCACCAGGTCGTCGGCGATCGGCTGGTTCACCGCGGTGACAGCGGCCGCACTGCGCAACGTCCGCGCTTCGAGGCGGAAGTGAGCAGCCCTGTGCGCCGCCGTCGGGTACCTGCGGAACTGGTAGGTGGACCAGGGATCGCGGTAGTCGGCCAGCCACGGGAGGCCGCTCGTGCGCGCGAGCGTCGCGGCGACGAGGTGGACGCTGGCCCGCGGCGAGCTCGAGAGGATGGCGTCGAAGCGCTCGTCGCGCAGAAGGCGCCTCCCTTTGCACACGGCGGGGCCGATCCAGCCCGCGTAGGCGTCCGGGACGCAGACCCAGCTGTTGACGCGCGAGCTGCGCCTGCCTCCGCCGAGCAGCCGCTTGGGCCACGGCACGGGAGCGCGCACCACGGGCACGCCGAGGGGCTCCGCGGCGGGTCCGACGGCCGCCGCGGCCAGCACGGTCGGGTGCCAGTGGTGCTCGGGCAGGTGGCGAAGGAAGCGCACCACACGCGTGGTGCCGGCGCTCGCCATGGGCGGATAGGGGTTGGCCACGACGAGGATTCTCATCGGCACGTCCACGGTCAGCGCTTCGGCGCGCTGAGATCCTTGGGCAGCAGGTCCGCGTGCACCTCGGCCGCGGCGAGCTGCTCAGCCGCCAGGGGCGACGAGCCGCGCCGCCGCGCCCGCGTCATGACCTCACCGACCTTGAGCCCGGCGGCGTGCAGGTCGATGAGCGGCTGGGGCAACAGGTCGCCGAACCCGCCTGCGGCTTCCGTCGCCGGCCAGCACCGCAGGCCGGCGGCGGCCAAGGCGCGGCAGTCGGTCTCGGCATCCGCGCCGACCACCGCCAGGTGCGGGGCGGCGGTGACGACGCGGAGGGCGTCGACCGCGGCGCCAGGGCCGATCCAGCGCTCGTCCGGTGTTGCCGGGCACAGTACCAGCGCGTCGGCCTCGGCGAGGCGGGCGAGCGCGGCCTCGTCGCCGAGGCCATCCCCGGTCTTCTCGCCGCCGTAGAGCCCGATGCGCCCCGCGGTCTCCGGCGCGGCGACCAGAACGCGGGCGCCGAGCTGCGCCAGGCCGCGTACGACGTGGGCGTAGGCCCGCCCGCCTCCGGCAACCAAGATCGTGACCCCGACCACCTCGACGCCCAGCTCGAGGAGTCCCCGCACGACCACCATGGGCAGGTAGCGATGCAGGCCGAGAGCGTCCTCGTCCACCCCGGCGACGGCGATGCCGTGGCGCCGGCAGGTGGCGACGTCCACGTCCGCCGTCCGCCAGAGATCCGCCCTCCTCATCAGCGTCACCGCCGCCGTGGTGGCGAGGTTGCGCAGGATGGCCTCGTCGATCGGCCGCACGCCGGGGAGATCGGTCACGATGTCCACCTCTGCGAGCGGCGCCTGCAGGCGGGTGTGCAACACGCGTACCTGCTCCCGGCTGCCGGCGAGCCGCGCCAGGTACTCGGTCTGCTCTTCCGCCTCCTGACGGGCAGACTGGGGGGTATCCCGGGCCACGGCGTACACTTCGTCGGCGCCGGCCAGCGCGGCCAGCACCGGCGTGATGCGGCGGAAGCCGACGCCCGCCTCCGTCAGCACGCGGAGGCCGTGCAGGTCCAGGCGGTGCCGCTCGACGGCGCGCCCGATCAGTCGAAGCACGTGACGACCGGGAAAGGATTCGTTGCAGGCCTGGCGGGGATCAGACGTTCCATCCATGCGCCCATTCTACTCACATACGGCCGCGGCGATGCCGGGTCGGCGGCATGCCTGCTCTGCTCTATACTGGGGCTTCACCGCCACTGAGAAAGGAACGCCCGCTTGCGCGTCTCACTCCGCCCTGCGATCCCACGCGCGGGGGTTCTCGTCGCTCTTGTCCTCCTCTCGGCCACCGTCATCAGCGTGGCCGCGCCGGCAGCGACAGCGGCTCCCGACGCCGGCCGGATCGACGCCTTCCTCGTAGAACACGGCTCCCCCATGGCCGGGACCGGCGACACGTTCGTCGCCGAGGCCGCGGCCCACAGCGTCGATCCCGCGTTCCTCGTGGCCATCGCCGGCGCCGAGACCAGCTTCGGGAGGCTCCTGTACGCGCAGGATGGAGACCAGTGCACGTACAACGCCTTCAACTGGTTCTACGGCCCCACCTGGCCGACAAGCGACTTCACGTCGTGGGAAGAGGCCATCGCCCGTGTGGCTGCCGGCCTGGGCGGCGACCTGTACTACGGGTCCGGCCTGTACTCGGTGGACGCCATCGCCCCCAAGTACTGTCCCGACGGTACCGCCGAGTGGGTCGCCAACGTCAAGGCCTTCATGGTCGCGCTCGGTGGCAATCCGGACGACACGCGTCTCGGTACGCCGGCGCCGAGCCCTGTACCGCCCTCCACCGCTCCCGGCCTGATCGCGCTCACGGGCGCCGTCAAGCTGGACCAGGGCGACCGCGAGGTCGGCCAGCGCATCTACGCCTGGTTCACGCTGACCAACTCCGGCGGTCAGCCGCTGGAGCTCGAGGGCATCCGCCTGGCAGTGCGCGGTCCCGGCCGCTCGGTGCGCGACCTCGTCTCCGACGCTCCGCTCACGCTCGCGGCCGGCCAGTCGACTGAGGTCTCGGCCTCGTGGCCGCTCGACCTCGCCGGCCGCTGGCGCGGGTGGATCGAGGTCGAGTACGGGGACGAGGCGAGTCTCGTCGGCGACGAGCAGGCCTTCGGGTTCTGGGTCAGGCTGCCACGGGAGCACGAACTGCGCCGCTGGGACCTGCGCGATTCGGCGCTGAGCCAGGCGCTCTGACGCCGGCCAGGCTCCGGCTCTCGCCTCCGTTCCGCGTGCGGTCGCAGTCGTACCACTGCGGATGGCGTTCGCGCTCGTGCCGGCGCGCCGACCGGGACGAGCGGGCGAAACCGCTCACTTCATCGTGGCTCGCCGAACAGGCACCTCTCCGCGTTCTTCGTGAAGAACAGCTCCCGCACCGCCGGCTTGACGGCTGCGCTCCAGGCCTCCACAGCGGCGCCGAACTCCACCAGCGGGTAGTCCGTGCCGAACAGGCAGCGGTCCTTCAGGTAGGAGTTGACTGCCTGGACCGTCGCCTCGGGCAGGTACTGAGGCCAGAGGGCGCTGAACTCGAGGAAGATGTTCGGGTGCTTCTGCGCCACGGCCAGGCCCAGCGGGCCGAAGCCGTTGGCGGCGTGCGAGATCACCAGCTTGAGGTCCGGGAAGTCGATGGCGATCTCGTCCATGTACTTAGGGTCGCCGAGCCACATGCTCTGGAAGCGGTTGTAGTGCAGGCTGCCGTGGACGATGGCGACCAGGTTGTGGCTCTCGCAGTACGCGTAGATGGGGTAGAGCACGCTGGCATTGGCCGGGACTCCCCAGATGTACGGGCTGATGTTGGCCCCCAGGAAGCCGGCCTCACGGCACCGCTCCAGCTCCTCGAGGTTGCGGCGGACGCCGTACTTGGGATGCACGCCGGCGATGTAGTAGAAGGGGTCTTCGTCGAGTGACCGGTGGACCTCCATGAGGTGGTCGTTGTCCTCGATGGAGCCTCCGCACACGACGCCACGCGAGACGCCGCCGCTCTTCATGGTGGCCACGTACTCCGACATGTCCATCGCGGTGAGTCTCGGCCGCATCTTGTACAGCTCGATGTACTGCGAGAAATGGGGTGCCGGGTCGTCAGGATTCCAGGGACCGAGCATGTGTTCCGTCCGGAACCGTATGCGGAAGTCGACTACGTCCATGCATGCGTCCTTTCGTGTCTCAGGCCGGCGATGTCGGTCGTGGCAGTCCCTCGAGGACGAGCGCTGTGATGTACCAGTTGGCGTTGTCCGTGACCGCCGGATCCCCGCGCAGCTCCTGCGGGATGTAGACGAAGAACTGGCGCGGAGGTGGCTTCCTGAGCAGGGCGCGCGGCGAGAGGGCGGAGGTGTCGACGAAACCGGCGCTGCTCAGACGGCGCGGCAGAAGGACGGAGCGCCTCAGGACCAGGCACTTGATGCGCTTCAGCCCGAGACTCCTGCCCCGGCCGATCAGCGCAGACAGAAGGTTGCGGAACAGCTTGGAGCGCGCGCCGTCCACGAGGACGTCGACCACGTGAAGGGTGTCATCCTGGACAAAGGTGATGGCGTAGCCGAGGAGCCCGCCATCGCCGTGCATGGTCAGGTACTCGTGCTCGACGTGAGGATCGTCGCTCACCCTCCACTGCAGGTAGCGGGCGCTGCGGTCGACGGTGATGCCGTAGTGCCTGCGATTGCGCTCCCAGAGTGCCGCGATCTCTTCCAGCGGCGCATCGGCTGCGCCGTGCACCGCCACCGCGTAGCTGCACAGGCGTGGTCGCCGCAGCCGGCCGTACGTCTGCAGGACCGTCGCCAGCAGCTCGCTCACCACGGGCGACAGCTTGGTGCCGGATCCACGCCTGGCCGGGATCGAGTCGAGGTCCGCGCGGAGCGCGCTCCTCTGCAGCCAGACGGTGTAGTTGGCCCAGTCGTCGAAGGCCACGTAGCCGAGCTTGGTGCGGACTCTGCCGACGGCGCCGCCGGCCACCTGGCCGGCGGTCGTGAAGAAGAAGCCGAACCGCTCCTTCTCCTTCTCGAAGCAGTCCCGCTCGTGAGCGGAGTACAGGCCTGAACCCCGGAGATCGGGGTGGCTCATGCAGTTCTCGGTCTTGCCCGCCAGCACTGGCCGGCCCCAGACGCTGAGCGGCGTGGGGATCAGGCTGTACTGGGCGATGAGCTGATCGTCCTTGTCGCGGTCGAGGTCGAAGACCAGGTTCATGCTCCCCTGCCCGGCCCACGTGTTCAGCCATTCCCAGGAGAACTCCTCGATGCTCCGGTCTCTGCCCGTGATGGACCGGTAGAGCCGGTTGATGGCGATCTCGTCGCCCGGCCGATAGGCTCGGCTGACTGCGCGCAAGGGGCGGACCTGCCTTGTTCGGACGTGCTCGTCGGGTGGGCCGTCGTCACGGGGGAGTATCCTCCAGCGGCGCACGAGAGCACAAGCGATGGCCGGCTTGGCGACATGGGCGGCCGCTCGCCGGCCATCACCCCCCTCCTCTCCCGGCGAACCGTTCGCGCTCGCCGGCGCCGGCCGCTCACGACTCCGCGCGGCCCCCGGGCTTCTTGAAGCGGCGCTGCATCCTCCACAGACCGAGGAGGCCGTCGACGATAGCTCAGCCGTAGCTGGTGCAGACCGGGTCGCGGGTCAGACGCGCGGCGCGAGCCGCCGCGGGGCCGCCGGCCGGCGCCGGGTGGAGCCGCTCGCCGGGCGAAGTGCCCGAAAGCACATCGTCGGGCTGTCGCCCGCGATCGTCGCGCTCGGCCATGGCTCAGGTCCTCCCCGCCAGGTAGGCGTCGACGCGCTCGGCGAGCCCGTCAGTGTCGATCGCGTCGACGCCGCCGTTGGCCGTCCTCGTGGTGTGGAACGCGTCGATGCCGTGCCCCTCGAGGAAGCAGCGGGTGAGGCGGATGCTGCCGCCGTGCGTCACCAGCAGCGCCGTGCGCCCGTCGAGCGCGCAGTCGCGCAGGCAGGCGAGCACGCGGCGCTGCTGGATCCCGAGGCTCTCCCCGCCGGGAAAGCGGAACGTCTCCGGGTGCTCGCGGTAGTGCCGCCACACGTCCGGCTCCTCGCGCATGATGGACGAGAAGCGGCGCGTCTCCCACTCGCCGCGATGCGTCTCCGCGAGCCGTGGGTCGACGATGAACGGGAGCTCGTCGCCGAGCTCCGCGTGGACGAGTTCCGCGGTCTCGCGAGCGCGAACGAGATGGCTGGTGACGACGAGCCCGATGCCGCGCTCCACGAGCGCGCGACCGAGGTCGCGCGCCTGGGCGCGGCCGATCTCGTTGAGCTCGACCTCCGCCCATCCTTGGCAGCGCGCCGGTTCGCGGTTCCAGTCGGTCTGGCAGTGGCGGACGAGAAGGAGCGTCATGGGGAGCCGGGGCTGACGAGGTTCGCGTGCCGGTGGGGCATCAGTGGAACGTGAGCAGCGTGTCGCTGCGCACGCCGAGGCGGAGCGTCTCGACGGAGATGACCTCATCCGGCGCGATGTTGCCGAGGTTCACGTTGGGGCCGAAGTGCTTGATGAACCAGGCCTGCTGCTTCTGGATCGGCGCCTCGAACAGGATCTGGGACGCGTCGAACGCCTCGCGGATCTCCTCCAGCAGGCCGTCCTTGACGTCGCCGTTCGGGCGGTAGATGCCCACGGTCCCGTTCTCCCGGCCCTCGGTGATGACCTTCCAGGCGCCGGCCTCGAGCTCGCGCTTGATCGAGTCGATCCACGTGGACGGCGTGATGACCACGGCGTTGTCCTTGCTGCCCACCTCGCTGAGCACCCTGTACCGCGAGCTGAGCTTGTGCAGGAGGGCGAGCTTGTCCTCTTCGTCCATCGCGACCGTACCGTTGGAGATCTCGATGCACTCCATGCCGCACTCGTCGACGAGGGCCAGGTACTCGTCGACCTTGCCTTGGCGCAGGCAGACCTCGAAGAACGTGCCGCCGAAGCAGACCGGGATGCCGAAGCTCCGGTAGAGCGCGATCTTCTCCTTGATGTTCGGGGTGACCACGGCGGTGCCCCAGCCGAGCTTGACGATGTCGACGTAGTCGCCGGAGACCTCCAGATACTGGCGTACCTGATTGAGACTGAGCCCCTTGTCGAGCACGTGCGTCAGGCCGCTGTCGCGCGGCTTGGTGGTGCGTTCGGGGAGCGTCAGGAACTCGAACATCGGTCGTCCTCCGGCGATCTTGCGCCGACCGTCGCGGCGCTGGCTAGATGGTACCAGACGGGCACCTTGCGGAGCCCGCAGCGAATCCGCAAGGCCCTATCTATAAGCAGGGGTGATTTGCATCATGCGAAAAGCTCATGCATAGTATGGCGCCAGTCTAAGTTGTCAATGTCGATACACGCAATCAGGAATCGTGTGTGCTGGAGGGATCATGAAGAAGAGGTTGCTTGTCCTTGCGACGATCGGGATCGCGGCGGCGGCGCTTGCGGCGCTCGCCGCCTGCGGCGGCGAGCCAAGCGTCTCCCTCGTCGCCTATTCGACACCACGCGAGGCGTACGAGGACCTCATCCCCGCCTTCCAGGCGACGGATGCCGGTAGCGGCGTGCAGTTCAGCGAGTCCTACGGCGCGTCGGGCGAGCAGAGCCGCGCGGTCGAAGCCGGGCTCCCAGCGGACGTCGTGGAGTTCTCCCTCGAGCCCGACATGAAGCGCCTCGTCGATGCCGGCCTGGTCGCCTCCAGCTGGAACCAGAACGAGTATGACGGCTTCGTCACGGAGTCGGTGGTGGTGCTGGTGGTGCGCAAGGGCAATCCTGAGGGCATCCAGGGATGGGCGGACCTGGTCAAGCCCGGGGTCGAGGTGATCGAGCCCAACCCGTTCACATCCGGCGGCGCCAAGTGGAACATCATGGCCGCGTACGGCGCCCAGCTGAAGCAGGGCAGGACCGAGGAGCAGGCGACGGCCTACCTCGCCGACCTCTTCGCGAACGTGCCGGTGCAGGACAAGAGCGCGCGTGAGGCGCTGCAGACGTTCATCGGCGGCAAGGGCGACGTGCTGCTGTCCTACGAGAACGAGGCGATCGCCGCTCAGCAGGCCGGCGAGGACGTCGACTACGTGGTGCCGGCCGAGACCATCCTGATCCAGAACCCGCTCGCTGTCACCGAGGAAGCCGTGCCGGACGCGCAGAGCTTCTACGACTTCCTGTACACGCCGGAGGCCCAGGCGATCTTCGTCTCCAAGGGCTACCGGCCCGTCGTGGACGGCGTCGAGGGTGCGGATGCGTTCCCGGCCCCCGCGAGTCTCTTCACCATCGACGACCTCGGTGGCTGGGAGCAGGTGAACGCGGAGTTCTTCGATCCTGACGGCAGTGTCATGGCGACCATCGAGGAGGGCCTTGGCATCAGTACCCAGCAGTAGCGGCGCCGGCGCTCTCCCGGCGGCCGGCGCGAAGACCAAGCCACCCCTGGTGCTGCGCCGCGCGAAGGTGCGGCGCAGCACCTGGCTCGGTGTCGGCCTCGTGACGCTGTACCTGAGCGTCATCGTGCTCATCCCGTTGGCTGCCGTCTTCTGGCACGCAGCCGAACTGGGCCCGGCCGCCATCTGGCGCGTCATCAGCAGCCCGGACACCCGGGCCGCCCTTCAGCTCAGTCTGTTCGCGTCGCTCGCGGTCGCGGCGATCAACGCCGTGGTCGGGACCATCATCGCGTGGGTGCTCGTGCGCGACGCGTTTCCGGGCAAGACGGCAGTCAACGCGCTCATCGATCTGCCCTTCGCACTGCCCACGATCGTCGCGGGCCTCACACTGTTGGCGCTCTACGGTCCGAAGGGCGCGTTCGGCGTCAACCTCGCGTACACCCGAGCGGCCGTGATGCTGGCGCTGCTGTTCGTCACGCTGCCGTTCGTCGTCCGCTCCGTGCAGCCCGTGCTTCTGGAACTCGAGCGAGACGTGGAGGAGGCGGCCAGCTCGCTCGGCGCGCACGGGCTCACGGTGTTCCGCCGGATCGTGCTGCCGAGCCTGCTGCCGGCGATCATCTCCGGCGCGGGGCTCTCGTTCGCCCGTGCGATCGGGGAGTTCGGCTCAGTGGTGCTCATCTCCGGCAACATCCCCTTCAAGACGCAGATCGCTCCGGTGCGCATCTTCGCGCTGGTGGAGAGCGGTGACTCAGCCGGCGCCGCGGCGCTCGCGGTCGTTCTGCTCCTGATCTCCTTCGGCGTCCTTCTCGGACTCGCATTCGTCCAGCGATGGGGAAGGAGGGGTGATGAAGAGGAATGAGGCCACCTCTCCGAGCCCGGGCGTCACGGGAGGCCGCGCCGGCAAGTATGGCTTGCGGACCATCGCCCTGCTCTACCTGGGTTTGATCCTCGTGCTGCCCATCGGGATGGTGTTCTACCGCACCTTCGAGAACGGCTTGCAGCCGGTCATCGAGGCGTTGAGCGATCCCATGGCGCAACATGCGCTCATCCTCACCGTCGTCGTCGCCGCCGTCGCCGTCCCCCTCAACACGCTGTTCGGCGTGTTCTGCGCGATGCTGCTCGTCCGCCGCTCGTTCCCCGGCAAGTCGTTCCTGAGCGTGCTCATCGACGTGCCGTTCGCGGTCTCTCCGGTGGTCGTCGGCCTCTCGCTCCTGCTGGTCTATGGGCGCACCGGGTGGTTGGGCGGCTGGCTCGCCGACGCCGGGGTGCGTGTGGTCTTCGCCTGGCCGTCGATCGTGCTCGCCACCATCTTCGTGTCGCTGCCCTTCGTCGTGCGCGAGGTGGTCCCGGTGCTCCAGGAGGTCGGCGTCGAACAGGACCAGGCGGCACACACGCTGGGCGCCACCCCCTGGCAGACGTTCCGGCGTGTGACCTTGCCGGCCATCCGGGCCGGCGTGATCTACGGCGTGATCCTGACGACGGCACGGGCACTCGGCGAGTTCGGGGCCGTCAGCATCGTGAGCGGCAAGATCGCCGGCCGGACGTCGACGCTCACCGTGCACGTCGAGGAGCGCTTCCAGCAGTTCGACCTGATAGGGGCATACACCTCGTCGTTGGTCCTTGCGGTGATCGCCCTCGTGATCGTGCTCGGCATGACGCTGCTCAAACCCAAGGAGGCCGGCGAATGACCATCAGCGCCATCGGCATCACCAAGCGGTTCGGGGACTTCGTGGCGCTCGACGACGTCAGCCTGGAGGTGGCGGGCGGCGAGCTGACCGCGCTGCTCGGGCCGAGCGGCTCCGGCAAGTCGACGCTCTTGCGCGTGATCGCCGGTCTCGAGCACGCGGACGCCGGCGAAGTCATCATCTCCGGCGAGGACGCGACCACGCGGCCGGCGCGAGAGCGCGGCGTGGGATTCGTCTTTCAGCACTACGCGGCCTTCAAGCACATGACGGTGCGCGACAATGTCGCCTTCGGCCTCTCCATCCGCCGCCGGCCCAAGGCGGAGGTCGCCGCGCGCGTCGACGAACTTCTCGAGCTGGTGCAGCTGGACGGGCTGGCGGAGCGGTACCCGTCGCAGCTTTCCGGCGGGCAGCGCCAGCGCATGGCTCTCGCGAGGGCGCTGGCCGTCGAGCCCAAGGTCCTTCTCCTCGACGAGCCCTTCGGCGCCCTTGACGCGCGCGTGCGCAAGGAGCTGCGCGCGTGGCTTCGGCGTCTGCATGAGGAGATGCATGTCACGACCGTCTTCGTCACACACGATCAGGAGGAGGCCATGGAGGTCGCCGACCGGATCGTCATCATGAACCGAGGACGCATCGAGCAGATCGGACCGCCGCGCGATCTCTACGAGAAACCGGGAAACGAATTCGTCATGAGCTTCCTCGGACCGGTCAACAAGCTCGGCGACGTCCTCGTGCGACCGCACGACGTGGAGTTGCTGCTCGAGCCGAACGGCGTGAGCACGGAGGCGCTCATCGACCGCATCACCTACCTGGGCTTCGAGGTCCGCGTGGAGCTCGAGCTCAGTAACGGGCGCAAGCTGTGGGCGCAGACGACGCGCGAGGCGGCGGCGCCGCTCGAGCCGGGCAGGACCGTGCACGTTCGTCCGCGGGCGACGCGGACGTTCGACGGTGAGGGCGCGGAGACCGTCCCGGCCGGCGACAGCCCGTGGTGGGACCGCCGGGTCACGATGGAAGTGCATCACGGCTGATCGGGCTCAACGGACGGGCGACCGGCGACCGCAGGGGCCGCCCGGCCCCGTCACCGGTCGGAGCGGGGTCTACGCCTTGAAGAGCAGCGCCAGCCCGCTCAGGAACAGCACCGCCGCGAGGATGCTGCGCAGCACGCGCGTCGGCGCCTTGACCGTCAGCTGCGAGCCCAGCAGTACGCCGGGGATGGAGCCCATCAGGAGCGACGCCACCATCCAGAGGTCGACGTTGCCGACGCCGATCTGGGCGAGGCCGGTGACGACCAGGAGGATCATGGCATGGAAGATGTCGGTGCCGATGATCCGGTCGGTGGTGAGCGGATAGAAGAGGATCAGGAACACGGCGAGGAGCGTGCCGCTGCCGACCGACGTGAAGCCGATGATGAAGCCGGTGCACACGCCGAGGAGCACCGTCATGATCTTGAGCTTGCGCGTCATCCTGATGTTCTCGCGACGATGCGCCTGGTCGACGTGCATCACGACCTTCACGATGAGCAGCACGCCGACCAGCATCAGGGCGGAGCCGATGGCGCGGTACAGGATGTGGTTGATGAGGTCGCCATAGTTGGCCTTGAAGTAGGCGATCGTGGCGACGCCGAGGAGCGACGCCGGGATGCTGCCCAGCGCGAGCCAGAGCGCCAGGGGGATGTCGACCGAGCCCTGGCGCCAGTGCTTCCACGAGCCGGCGATCTTGGTGACGGCGGCGTAGGTCACGTCGGTGCCGATGGCCATCGTCGGCTCGAAGCCGAAGAAGAAGATGAGGACCGGTGTCATGAGGGCGCCGCCGCCCATGCCCGTGAGCCCGACGAGGAAGCCGACCATCAGGCCGGCCAGGCTCAGGTACGGGTTCAGGTTCGCGCCGAGCGTCAAGTAGAGGACGAGGACGAAGACGCCCCAGCCGGCGAGGCCGGCGCCCCAGCGGCGCAGCCACGCCCCCGCGGTCATGCCTGACGGCTCGGGGGCTGGGCGGAACGGCGGGAGCGTGTCGTCGATATCCGGGTCGAAGATGTCGTCGTCGGGCCCGGCGACGGCGACGGCGTTGCTCTCGCTCTCGGGCATCCGGTCCTCTCGTGGTCTGGAGCGCTGGCGGACGCTGTGAGCCCGGCAGGCGAATGGCCGCGAGTATGGGAGCGCCCTTCTTATCTGTCAAATAAGAGGCATGAATCCCGCTACTGGTTGCAGTGGCCGCTGGAAGAGCCAAGGCTCTCGTGAGAAGACATGCTTATGGGTTCCTCAGCAACCATGCCAAACGGCACTGCGACGGCGGGGCCGGAGAGGCGCCCGGAGGGCGCTCCGCCGGCCTCACCGCCGGTCCGGATCAGCCGGTGGGCGCGATCGGCAGGCTGACCCCGGCCAGCTGCGCCTGCACGGCGACCTCGTCGCGCCAGAGGGCCAGGTAGGCTGCCGCCTGCTCGCCGGGCGAGCCCTGCGGGGTGGCTTGCCACTCGTCCGTGAACGGCGAGCACCGCTCCTGGAGGAACCTGCTGCGGCTCAGGCCTTCGGGCCGCGCCTGCGCGAGCGCCTCGATGTGCGCGTCGGCGACGATGCGCGCCGCCGGCCGCCAGGCGATCGGCCGTCCGGAAGGCGCTCCCATCAGGACGCGTTCGCCGACGACGAGCTTCCGCGGGGCTTTCAGGACCGTGGCCGCCATGTACTCGCCGCTGACGCAGATCGTGGTGGCGGCCGAGACAAGCTCGCCGTGAGCCGTGACGAGCGACGCCGGCACGTCGAGACGGCTCAGCTCGGTCTGCACCCGCCGGATGCGAGCGACGATGCGCTCGATGTTCGCGGCGGCGGTCCTGCAGGCGGCGCAGCGGTGTGACGGGAGATCGAGTGTCGCACAGCAACAGGCGCACTCGGAGAGCTCCGCGTACGCCGGCCGGACCGCCTCCACGTACGCGGCGATCTCCGCCGCCTCCATCTCCGCCGGATCCGCGTAGCCCACGTTCGGCGTCGAGCCCGACGCACGCATCGCCGGCGCGGCCGGGGCCAGGGCAAGCAGCAGGACGACCGCCGCCATCATGAACATGAGGACAGAGCGTTTCATGGACCCACCTCCGTGCGGGCGGCGGGGCCGTGGGGGCGGCCGTCAGCGCCGCGTACCACACGACTTCACTGTGGATCCATCGCGGGCCGGCGGCGTCACCCATGCCGGGTGATTTCGCGTCCCTTCCTTGGATCTCAGGCGACAGGGCCGGGGAAGGCCGGCAGATCACCGCCGGCAGGCACGGTGGTACCGCCCGTCGGCGCGCCCGGCCTACCCACCCGCGTTCGTGCGCAGTGCTACTGATTCAGCCGGCCGCCGTGTACTGCTCGCGGAAGAACGCGAGCAGAGCCTCGGCGGCCCGGCTGAGCACTCGCGTCCTGGAGCGCACGGTGAAGAAGTCGCGGAGGACGCGGAAGCCCTCGATCGGCACGACGACGAGAGCGTCGTGCTCGAGCTCCGGGCCGATCGCCCAGCGGCTGAGGAAGGTGACTCCGCCGCCGGCGATCGCCGCCTGCTTGGCGGATTCCATGAGTCCCATCTCCATGATGACGTTGAGCTTCTCCGGGCGTATGCCGGCGCGCTGCAGATGGTCCTCCACGACCATGCGCACACCGGCGCCCTGCTGCTGCAGGAGCTGCGGTTCCCTGACCAGCTCGTCGAGCGTGACCTCGTTGCGCGTGGCCCACGCGTGCGAGGGCGCGCACACCAGGACGATCTCGTCACGCGCCAACGGCTCGGCGACGAGCTCCGGGCGCGGCGTCACCGCGCCGACCGCGCCGATCTCGAACTCCCGCGAGAGCACGCGCTCGATCACTGCGTGCGTGTCGTCGACGTGCAGGGCGATGGCGACGCCGGGGAAATCCCCCTTGAACTGCGTGAGCATGCCGGGAAGGACGTGCTCGCCGGGACCGGTGGATGCGCCGACGATGATACGGCCGGCAACGAGCTCGCTGAGGTCGAGGATCTCGGTGCGCGCACGATCGTCGAGGTCGAGGATCTCGCGGCCGTAGCGGTACAGCACCGCGCCGGCGTCGGTGGGGACCACGGTGCGGCGTGAGCGGTCCAGCAGGATCGTCTTGAGCTCGCGCTCGAGGCTGCGGACCTGCTGGCTGGCAGCTGGCTGGGTGATGTGCATCTCGTCGGCCGCCAGCGAGAAGCTCTTGCGGTCGACGATGCGGCAGAAGAGGCGTATCTGGCGGATGTCCATAAGCGAAGCTTATCCTGAGATGAAGCGCCTGGCCAGAGCGACGGTCGCGTCCGACGTTCACGACGCCGGCCGACTGAGGCGGATCATGGTCGTTCGAGGCCGGCCCCCCGGCCGGTCAGACCAGAGGTGGCGGGGGGTCGTCGGACGCGTCCTGCACGAGACGGCCGAGGCGCGCCCGTCGGGAGCGGCGGCGCGCCAGCTCGAGCAGCCGGTCGGCGAAGAGCCGCGGATCGCGCGGGGGCGTCGAGACCGTGCGCGTGTCCTTCTTGCGCAGCAGGATGTCGTCCGGTCCCGTGGCGCGCTTGAGGCGTCCATCGGCGATCAGCTTGGCCTCCACCGCGCCGGCCGACGCCGAGAGCGTGTACGAGGGCGTGCCCAGCGCCACCGCCTCGCGGATCATCGTCCCGCCGGCTCCGACGACGAAGTCGGCAGCGGCCAGGAGCCCGACGCCGTCGACCGGGCCGTCGGGCACGATCACGTCAGGGAGGCCGAGCGCCAGAAGGCGCAACCGCTGAGCCGGGTCCCGGGCGACGACCACGAGGGTGACGTTACGCCTTCCCGCGAGGCCCTCGAGGATGCCGGTCAACTCCGCCTCGTCGGCCGTCGACGACCCGGCCGGCGCGGTTTGGCCGGCCGGCGGCCGCAGGTGCGGCGCTGCCGGGCGCACGACGCCGGCGATGCGCCGGCGCCCCACCCCCAGTCTGCTCAGTGCCGCCTGGTCGGGCTGGGCATCGTACAGGCAGTACTCCTCCCTGAACCCAGGGTATCGAAAGAGCCTTTCCGCGGGGGCGCCGGCGGAGGTCAGCGCCGTCACGGGCACCGCCTCGGGGACGGCGACCTCGTCGACCAGGTGCAGATTGACGAGGTTCCCGCGTCCGGGGCGTTCCGGGTCGAAGAAGGTCATCTGCGGTATCGCCAGCGTCCATGCGGTGAGCACGAAGTCGCTGGCGTGGCTGCCCGCGGCGACGTCGTAGCGGCCGCTGGATGCGGAGCCGATGAGCTGAGCGGTCCTGTTCACCAGGCCGACGGTGCGCGTCCCGAGGCCGCCTCCGCGATGCTGCGTGGTGAGGACGCCTCCGAGGCCGTAGCGCCGCAGGACGAGGTCGGCGCCGGCGAAGCGGCGCGCCGTGAGCGTGACGGTGTGCCCGTCGTCCTCCAGGCGCCGCACGATCGGGGCGAAGAAGACGACGGCGGAGGCATCGGTGATGTCGACCCAGATCCTCACCGCATCAGGGCTTCGGCGCCATCGCCGTCACGCCTGCCGCCGGCTGCGGGAACCGTCGCCAGAGGAGGGGACGGCAGAGGGACAGCCGTCAGGCGAGCGCGGTCGAGGGGCAGCCGTCAGGCGAGCCCGGCCGCGACCGCCGCCGCCACTTCCTTGACCTGCTTCTCCGTGAGGTTGGGGTGCATGGGCAGGGCGAGGTTCTGTGCCGCGGCCTCGTCCGTGCGCGGGAAGTCGCCGAGCTTGTGGCCCTGGTCGGCGAACGCCGGCTGGAGCTGCAGAGGCGTGGTGTAGTACGCGGCGCAGTCCACCTGACGCTCTCTGCAGGCGGCGGCGATGTCGTCGCGGCGCGGGTGGCGCATCACGTAGAGGTGGTACACGTGCGTCAGGCCGTCGGGCACGGCCGGGCGGACGACCTCGTCGGGCAGGTGTTCGTCGTACCACTCGGCCACGAGAGCGCGGCGGCCGTTCCACTCGTCGATGACCTCGAGCTCGATGCGCAGGATCGCGGCCTGGATCTCGTCGAGCCGCGAGTTGAAGCCGATGTCGGTGAAGGTCTTCTTGTCCTTGCTGCCATGGAAGCGCAGTTCGCGGGCGCGCTGGACGAGGACCTCGCTGTGCCCGGTGATGAGGCCGCCGTCGCCGTAGCCGCCGAGGTTCTTGGTGGGGAAGAAGCTGAACACGCCCATGTCGCCGAGGCTGCCGGCGCGGCGGCCGTCGTAGGTCGCGCCCCAGGCCTGGCAGGCGTCCTCCACCACGGCCAGGCCGTGGGCCTCCGCCACCTTGCGCACGGCGTCGGCGTCGGCCGGCAGGCCGAAGAGATCGACGGGCATGATCGCCTTGGTGCGCGGCGTGATCGCAGCCTTGATCGCGTCGGGGTCGATGCAGAGCGTGTCCGGCAGGATGTCGACGAACACCGGCTTGGCTCCCGCCTGTGCGATCGCCTCGGCCGTGGCGTAGAAGGTGAAGGGCACGGTGATGACCTCGTCGCCCTGCCCGATCCCCAGGGCGCGCAGCGCGATGGTGAGGCCGTCGGTGCCGTTGGCGACGCCGACGGCGCCCTTGGTCCCCATGTAGGCCGAGGCCTCTTCCTCGAAGCCCTTGACGTTCGGTCCCAGGATCACGCGCCCGCTGCGCAGCACGTCGAGCACGGCGGTCTCGATGCGGTCCTGCAGCTCGGCGTATTGTCCCTTGATGTCCATGAGTCCGACGGCCATGTGAACGCCTCCTTGCGGCGGGGGAAGTCGAGCCCGGAACCTACCACAGCCCGCCGGAGGGGGGCCACCGGCGGCGCGTGAAGCGGGCGGACGTTCGCCCGTGCGCCGTGCGGTACGGTACGCTGACGCGCATGCAATCGATCATCGACATCCTCGTGCAGTGGGCGACGGGGCTCATAGGCGACTGGGGATTGCCGGCGGTCTTCTTTCTGATGCTTCTCGAAAGCGCCTGCATCCCCGTGCCCAGCGAGGCGATCATGCCGTTCGCCGGTTTCGCCGTGAGCGAGGGCGACATGACGCTCCTCAGCATCACGGTGGCCGGCGTCGCGGGCAACGTCGTCGGCTCCTGGATCGCCTACGCGGTCGGTCTGTACGGCGGCCGCCCCTTCATCGACAAGTACGGCAAGTACGTCCTGCTCCGCCACCACCACGTGGAGCTGGCGGAGCGCTGGTTCGCGAAGTACGGCGCGGCGACGGTCTTCTTCACCCGCTGCCTGCCCATCGTGCGCACCTTCATCTCTCTCCCGGCCGGCATCGCCAGGATGCCCTTCTGGAAGTTCACCCTCTACACGCTGCTCGGCTGCATCCCCTGGGTGTTCTTCCTCGGCTGGCTGGGCGTGCGCCTCGGCGAGCACTGGGAGGACATCCGCCCGTACCTGCACTACGCGGACTACGCGGTGGTCGCCGCGCTGGTCGTGATCGCCGTGTGGGCGCTGGTGCGATGGCGGAGGAACCGCGAGCCGGGCGGTCCGGGCCCCGAGGAGTACGGGGACGAGGCGTGAGCGCCGTCGCCGAAGCGCCTGGCTCGAGCTGCCGGGTCCGGGTCCCCGCCACCACGGCCAACATCGGCCCGGGCTTCGACTGCCTCGGCCTCGCGCTCGACCTGTGGAACGAGGTCAGGTTCTCGCTCGAGGGAGAGGGCGTCGTCGTCACCGTCGAGGGGCCCGATCCGGTGGGTCTGCCGCGCGACGAGCACAACCTCATCGCGCAGGCGTATCTGCGTCTCTGCGAGGAGGCCGGCCGGCCGGCGCCGGCCGGCCTGCGCATCCACTGCGACATCCGCGTGCCGATGTCGTCCGGCCTCGGCTCGAGCTCAACGGCGATCGTGGCCGGCCTGCTCGGCGCCAACACGCTGACGGGCCTGCCGCTCGACCGGGAGACCATCCTCGAGCTGGCCGCCGACATGGAGGGCCACCCCGACAACGTCGCTGCGGCCCTGTTCGGCGGCCTCACCATCGTGGTCCAGAAGGACGACCGCCTGCTGACCAAGAAGATCCTCGTCCCCGAGGTGCACGTGGCGCTGGCGGTGCCCGACCTGCCCGTCAGCACGGACGCCGCACGGGCCGAGCTGCCGACCCATGTCTCGATGGCCGATGCGGTCTTCAACCTGCAGCGCACCCCACTCGTGGTGGAGGCTCTGCGCACCGGCGACTACGAGCTGCTCAACCAGGTGATGGACGACCGCCTGCACCAGGCCTCCCGCCTCAAGCGCATCCCGGGAGGCCGCGCCGCCTGGTTCGCGGCGCTGGGCGCGGGAGCGGCGGCGGTCGCGGTGTCCGGCTCAGGGCCGAGCCTGATCGCCTTCGTGAGCCTGGCCGCCGACGCCTCGCGCATCGCGCGCGTGATGGCCGAGGCGTTCGCCGCCGAAGGCGTGACCGCGATCCCGCTCGGCCTGGCGGCGTCGGCGGCCGGCGCCACGGTCGCCGCGTAGCGGCGCCCGCTCCACCGGCCGCCCTCCAACAGCGCCGCGGGCGGGTCTGCCCTCCTCCGGGTACAGTCCGTCTATGAGCGCCGGCTACGAACTCGTCGATCACACCGCCGACATCGGCGTGCACGCCTGGGGCGCGACGCCGGAGCAGGTCTTCGAGGAGGCCGCGCGGGCGCTCTTCTCCCTCGTCTGCGACCCCCGTGAGGTCGACGAGCGCGAGACCGTGGAGATCAGGCTCGAGGCCGAGGGTATGGACCTGCTGCTCGCCGCCTGGCTGAACGAGCTGCTCTACGTGTTCGAGGCGCGCAAGCTGGTGCTCACCCAGTTCGAGGTGCGGGAGCTGAGCGAGCGGTCCCTGCGCGCCCGCGTCGCCGGCGAGCCGCTCGACCTCCGCCGACACGTGCTCTGCGGCGGGGTCAAGGCGGCGACGCTGCACGAGCTGGCGCTCGAGAAGCGCGACGAGGGCTGGGAGGGATTCGTCCTCCTGGACGTCTAGACAGCGGCGGAGCGGAGCCGCGGCCATGCGCATCGAGCAGACCGGCGAGTTCGTCTACGAGATCGCACCCGAGGACCAGATGCGCGTGCCCGGGCGCGTGTACGCGCACGCGAGCCTGTTCGAGCAGGCCGGTCACGAGGAGGCGCTGCAGCAGGTCGCCAATGTGGCGACACTGCCCGGCGTGCTCACGGCCAGCATCGCCATGCCGGACATCCACTGGGGCTACGGCTTTCCGATCGGCGGCGTCGCGGCGATGGACGAAGCGGACGGCGTGGTCTCGCCGGGTGGCGTCGGCTTCGACATCAACTGCGGCGTGCGGCTGGTGCGCACCGGGCTCGGGATCGAGGACGTGCGCCCCCGGCTCGAGCCGCTCATGCACGAGCTGATGCGGCGCGTGCCGCAGGGCTCCGGGCCGCACGGCGCCCTGCGGCTCGAGGACGGCGAGCTGGAGCGGCTGGTCGAAGAGGGAGCCGCGTTCCTCGCCCGCCGGGGGCTGGCCACCGACGACGACCTGGCGCGCACCGAGGAGGGCGGCGTCATGCCGGGCGCCGACGCCTCGGCCGTGAGCCGGCGTGCTCTGGAGCGCGGGCGCACGCAGGTCGGCAGCCTCGGGTCCGGCAACCACTTCCTCGAGGTGCAGGTCGTCGACGCGGTCGTGGACGAGCGGGCTGCGAGCGCCTACGGTATCGGCCCCGGCCAGATCGTCGTCATGATCCACTCGGGGTCGCGCGGGTTCGGTCACCAGGTCTGCACCGACCACGTGGGCCGGATGGCGGGCGTGGCGGCGCGCGCCGGCATCGAGCTGCCCGACAGGCAGCTCGCCTGCGCGCCGCTCGGCTCCCCGGAGGCCGGCGAGTACCTGGCGGCCATGGCCTGCGCCTGCAACTTCGCCTTCGCCAACCGGCAGATGATGCTGCACGAGGTCCGCGGCGCGTTCGAGCGGGTCTTCCGCGCGAGCTGGGAGCGCCTCGGCGTCGAGCTCGTGTACGACGTCTGCCACAACATCGCCAAGCGGGAGGTGCACGTGGTGGACGGCGTGGAGCGCGCCGTGCGCGTGCACCGCAAGGGGGCCACGCGCGCGTTCGGACCCGGTCATCCCGACGTCCCGCCGGACTACCGGGACGTCGGCCAGCCGGTCATCATCCCCGGCGACATGGGCACCGAGAGCTGGCTGCTGGCCGGCACGGAGAAGGCGATGCGCGAGACCTTCGGCTCGACGTGCCACGGCGCGGGTCGCCTGCTCTCCCGTCACGCGGCTCGCAAGGTCAAGAGCGGCGCCGACGTGCGCCGCGACCTGGAGGGCGCCGGGATCGTCGTCAAGTCGGCCTCGGTCGGCTCGCTCGCCGAGGAGGCGCCGTACGCCTACAAGGACGTGGCCGGCGTGGTGGGCGTCGTGGACGCCGTCGGCCTCTCGCGCAAGGTCGCGCGGATGCGGCCGCTGGGAGTGCTCAAGGGCTGACCTGTCGGGCCGGCCGGAAGGGCGCCGGGCCGGGCGCTGCGCGCCTCAGCCGGCGCCGAGCCGCGTGGCCTCTTCCTTGGTCGTCTCGACGATGGTCCGGTAGACCTCGCGGAGCGCGTCCTGCGAGAGCGGGCCCTTGTTCGCGCGCGAGAGGAAGGTGAGCATCCACTCCTCGCGCTCCGGGTTGTACATCTCGACCCCGTGCTCGGCCTTGTAGCGCCAGAGCTTGTCGACGAGCGTCAGCCGCTTGTTGATCAGGTCGACGATCTTGAGGTCGTTGTCGCTGATCTGGTCGCGGAACTGTTTGATGACCGGGTCGTCGATGGGGGTGCTCACAGGGGGCCTTTCGTCGTTTGTGCGGGTGGTCGGGGCGGCGGGAGAACGGGCGGCGGCTAGTTCTGCGGCGGGCCTCCCGCCTCGTCGTCGAACTCGTCGTCATCTTCGTCCGCGTCCTCGTCGACGTCCTCGTCATCCACGTCTTCGTCGTCCTCGTCCTCGTCGACGTCGTGGTCGATGAAGAAGGCGTCGTCGTCGGCGGTGACCTCGGCGGTGCGGAAGTCGTCCGGCGTGACGCCCTCGAGGAAGTCGCGGAAGCCCTCGATGATCTCCTCGGTGTCGTCGACCTCGCGCTCGAACTCGATGGCGTTCTCGTCGATGAGCTCGGTGCTGGCGAAGATGGGGGCGTCGGTGCGCACCGCCAGGGCCAGGGCGTCGCTGGGCCGAGAGTCGATGTCCACCTCCTCGCCATCCCTCATGAGGGTGAGCCGGGCGTAGAACGTGCTCTCCTTGAGCTCGGTCACGGTGATGCGCGAGACCTCGGCGTGGAACTGGCCGATGACGCTGGTGAGCAGGTCGTGGGTCATCGGCCGTGGCAGGCTGGTGCCCTGCAGCTTGATGAGGATGGCAGCGGCCTCGGGGTGCCCGATCCAGATCGGCAGAAAGCGGTTGCCCTCCACCGTCTTGAGCAGCACGATGGGCTGCTTGCCGATGACGTCGAAGCTGACGCCGTAGATGACCATCTCCTGGACTTCGTTCATGGTCTGAGTATACGGCAAGGGCGGAAGGCTGACACCGTGTCTCGAGGGGTTCGGCGTGCGCGGGTCAGGCTACGCCCGCTCGCCTGAGCGGGCTGCACTGCCCGCCACTCGTGCGCCTGCCGGTCAGGTCAAGAGGCGAGCGGGCCGCCGAGCGTGGCGAAGCCCTCGCGCTCGGCGGCCTCGAGCAGCCGGCGGTCGTAGCTCGCGACGACGACTTCGACTCCGGGCGAGTGCGCGCTCGCCAGCGCCCGTAGTTCGAGCGCCGTCGCGAGCTGGACGGCGTCCATACCGCGCAGCCCGTGCCTCAGAGCGGTCTGCCCGGCCTCTCGCTCGGGAACCGGCAGGACGAAGAACTCGTCCCACTGTGCCTCCAGGGCGGCGACCGATGCGGAGAGCGCTGCCGTGTCGTACCTGTGCATCCTCGCGCTGTGGCTCAGAGCCGCGCACGCCTCCGCGTAGGTGATGACACTGCTGGCCACTTCGTCCGCCCGTGCGTACCACCTCTCCACATCGGCCGAGCCGACTTCGAACAGCAAGGCCTTGACGACTGCACTCGTGTCGACGTAGAGGATCACGACGCTTCGGGGTCCGGGTCGTCCCGGTAGGGACCGCGATCTTCCAGCACGATGTCCGAGAGCGGCTTGCCCGTGTTGATCGGCAGGTCTTTCGGTATCCTCGGCTTGCGTCCGCTCCAGTGCGCCTGACCGTTCTCGACCATGCGCCACAAGGCCGCGCGCTCTGGGTCCGCCGGCACGATATCGGCGACCTCCCTGCCGTGTACCGTGACGTGGAGGCGCTCTCCGTTCTGCACGCGGCGCAGGTAGTCGGCGAGATGCGCTTTGAGTTCAGTGATGCTCACGGAAGTCATGATGGACCTCTTCCAGAGACAGAACAAGTCAGTTCACTCATTGTAAACCGGTCAGATAGCAGCGGCAAGAGGTGACCTTTTCGTGTCGCCAGGGCGAAGGAGCGTGCGTCAGGGACTCAGGACGCCGGCCACGCCCGTCGCGCGCGGTTGACGCCTCCGCGCTCGCCTCGCTAGACTCCTAGACCCTTGTGGGCGCATAGCTCAGTCGGTTAGAGCGCTTCTCTGATAAGGAAGAGGTCCGTGGTTCGAATCCAGGTGCGCCCACCAGCGATTTGCAGCGAAATCGCCTCCCTCCAGTCCCTCGCCAGCCGCCGGCTGCAGCCATTCTGCAGCCCAAATGCATGGGAAGGGGTGGAAACACATGGGTCCATGTGGCGTCGGGGTTAGACTCGATCAACGCATGCGGATCCTCGAGGGGAGGCGCTCATCGTGACGACCTTGCTTGTCTCCTGTGTGGACGGCCGCCTGCGCGAGACCCTGCACGAGTTGGAGATGCGCATCGGCTCCGAGAACGGCGACCGTCTGCTCATACCCGGCGGGCCGCTCATGCTGGCAGCCTCCACACCCGAACACGACCACGTTTCGGCTTGGATCGAGACCATCGTTCGCGGACATGGGATACGGACGGTCTATTTGGTCGCGCATCAGCACTGCCTCGCCTACGAGCGGCGGCTCGGCGGCTTCTTCTACGACGAACGCGAGGTGCTAGAGCGTGACCTGCGGGCGGTGCAGCGGAGACTCGGCGACCGCCTCTTCAGCACGCAGGTCGAATGCTTCCTCGTGCCGTGGCAGGAACACTCCACGGGCGGTGGCTTCGGTCCAGCCGAGGAGCTTGACTGACTCAGGCCGGCGGCCGTTGGCGGTGGGAAGAGGTCCGTGGTTCGAATCCACGTGCGCCCACCATAGTTGCGCCACAGGTCCGGGACGCGGCTCCGGTAGATGGGCGACACTGGCTCCGGTAGATGCGTTACACCCTCCAGCGCCCCCAGCTCGGGTGCTCTGTCCGCAGGGCCACAATCCGCGCCTCGACCTCGGAGCCATGCGATGGGGGCAGGTAGTCTGACCGACAGCCACGTCGGGTTCAATGGCGGGCGCGCAGCTAGACGGGATCGACGAGGTGCATACGCCGCGTGCTCCGACACGGGAGGCGGGGAGCCGAGACCAACGCGCTCAAGCACGTGTGCGGCAGCGGCCCATGGGTCAGCTCCGGCTTCGACTCCAGCGCCGACTGGTCGCATCTGTCTCTCCGCCGCCCACCACGCGTGAACGACGCGGTATCCGGCAAGGCTCTGAGTAGTCACGTCTTGGGAGTGAGGAGGACGCGCATGAAGGCCAAGTGGATCGCGTTCGGCGAGGTCGAGATCGAGGGCCGGCGCTACACGTCCGACGTCGTCATCGAAGCGGGCCAGGTGGAGAAGCGCCGCAAGAAGCCGTCGAAGCAGTACCGTGATGAGTACGGCCACACGCCGCTCTCAGCCGAGGAGAGGATCCCCTGGGGTGGGAGTCGGCTGATCGTGGGGACAGGTGAGTCGGGCAGCCTGCCGATCATGCCCGCCGTTCGCGCGGAGGCGGACCGACGCGGGATCGAGATCGTCGCCGCGCCCACGAAGGAGGCGCTGCGGCTGCTGCGCGACGTCGACGCCGAGGATGTGTACGCCGTCGTCCACGTGACCTGCTGAGAGGGCGCGGCTCAGCCCTGTCCCGCCCCGCATCACATGGCTGCAGGTGTCCAGTGTGATGCCGATCGAGGCGTGCCCGAGACGCTCGCTGACGAACGCGGTCGGGAACTGCGCGGCGTGGCTGTACGAGAACCGCAAGCTGGTGGGCCGCCTCGAGTTCTAGAGGAAGCCGCCGATCCTGCGCTGCTTCTGCGGCACGCTCAAGCCGGCGTCGGGCCGGCAGGAGACGCTTGTCGCCAAGTTCCGCGAGGACTCCGGCGACGGCCTGCAAAGGCCGCTACTCGGAGTAGAACAGAGCCTCGTCCTCGTGCGACTCGAGGAACTCGTAGCGAATCGTGCGCTCGAGGGCCTCGCCGAGTGGGACGATGGGGGCGAAGCCGGTCTCACCGGACGCCGTGGTGAACTTCGTGTTCGCGCAGAACTTCCTGATGCGCACCGAGCTGATCGCGAACCCGCGGCCCCGTAGCCGGCCTGCGAGATCGAACGGTTTCGCGAGCGGGTACGCGACGGCGAACGGGATGCGCAGCCGGCTGACCTTGCGGCCGAGCACACGACTCACCTCCGCCACGAGCTCGTTCATCGTGAGGTCAGGCTCGTCGACGTAGTTGTACAGGTGCACTCCCGGCGGTTGCGCGAGCATGTGCACCAGGAACGCGGCGACGTTCTCGACATACGCCATCGACTTGACGTTGTCCCCGGAGCCGACCATCACGAACCGGCCGGACGCGATCATGCGCAGGAGGTTGTACACGTTGCCGCGGTTGCGCTCACCGAACACGACCGTCGGACGCACGATCACGAGGGTCCGCTCGTCCGGGGCGGCGGCCTGCCAGCGGCGGAAGACGCGTTCGGCCTCGTACTTGGTGCGGCCGTAGTGGTTGTTGTGCGCGATCACGCCGTCCTCGCCTGTCCCGGGGAGCGCCGCTCCGTAGACGGCGACGCTGCTCGTGAAGACGATCGTCTTGACGTTGCGCTCGGCGGCGACGGTACAGATGTTCTCCGCGCCGCCCACGTTGACGTCGTCGTAGAGCGAGACCGGCAGCACGTCGTCGCGGTGCTCCGCGGCGAGGTTCACGAGTACCGCCCCCTCGGGGATCGCCGCTCGCAGGTCGCCGAGTGAGCGCACGTCACCGAGCGTGACCGCATCGGGAAACGCATTGCTCGGCGCCTTGTCGAGGATCGTGAACTCGCTGCCACGGTCGCGCAGACGACGGCACAGGCGGCTCCCGATGAACCCGCTGCCGCCGATGATGAGGAGATTAGACAATGGAGACCTCAGGTTCGGCTCTTACGCCAGCCTATCCAGGCGTATCTCATGACGAGGATCAGCGACGAGAGCAGGCTTTCGTCGGTGCATTGGCGCAGCACTCTCCAATGGTAGCGCGCCGCTTGTAGTTTGTTGCTCGATACCGAGTGCTTGCGGACCCGGTAGTGCACGAGCGGCTCAGGGATGCCGGCCGCGGTGAACCCGCTCCTCAGGATCGTCAGCCACAGCCCGTAGTCCTGCCGTCTGATGATGTCCGGCATCCGCACTTTGCCGCACCGCTCCGTGTCGTACAGCGCGGTGGAGCAGCCGATGTAGTTCGAGGCGCGCAGCATGTCGTACGTGACCAGCGGCTTCGCCTTCACGATGCGGGATGTGTGAGACCCGTCTTCATTCATCTTGTAGTAGGAGCTGAAGATCACCGCGGCATCGCTCTCGGCGGCGTGGGCGAGCTGTCGTTCGAGCTTGGAGCTGAGCCATACGTCATCGCTGTCGCAGAAGGCGATGTAGCGGCCCTGGGCCGCGTCGATCGCGCGGTTTCGCGCCACAGCTGGCCCCTGCGTCCGTGCGAGCGCGATGACGGTGATGCGTGGGTCGCGGGCGGCGTACTCGTGGGCGATCTTGAGCGATCCGTCGGTCGAGCGATCGTCGACGAGGAAGAGCTCCCAGCTCGTCCATGTCTGTGCGAGCACGCCCTCGATGGTCTCGGCGAGGAACGCCTCGCTGTTGAACACGGGGGTCACGATGCTCACGAGAGCGGGCGTTGACGGCCGGTGTGACCGGTTCTCTTCGATTCTCATCAGGTGCAAGGGTTGGGTGGCCGGTGCGTCCGGCGCGTTGCCTGTGCGATGCGCGCCCGCTCTGACCCTGATTCTTCACGAGCACCCGCGCAGCGGTGCCGATCGAGCCATTGCAGATCCTCCCGAGCAGGGATGATGCGAGATGTCCAGGCGCGCGGATGCCGCTCAGGAGGATCACCGCGCAGGTGAACGCTACCACGCCGCTGCCCGGCGCCAAAGTGTGCGCCGAGACGTCTGCCCTGACCTCGCGCGCAAACAACGCCCTGGTCAGCGCTCTGGCCGACCGGCTGGGGCTCACGGAAGGCCTGACCGCGGCCCTGCGCTGCCGCCGGCGGTCACGCGACATGCGCAGACGGTTCACGGGATCACGGCGACCAGCCTTGCCCGACGGCAGGGCAGGACGGACAATCCTGCCGGGTCTGACATCCGCGAAGGGAGCCGACATGGATGAGAGCGTCGCGACGGTCGCCGAGCAGCTGCTCGACCGCACCCGCGCGTTCGTGCGTGAGGAACGCCTGCCGGGCGCCGCCGTGGGCGTCGCCACCCGCGCCGGCCTCGCATGGACCGGAGCCGCCGGCTTCGCCGACCTCGTCACGGCACGCCGGCCGGACGCCGACACGCTGTACCGCATCGCCTCCAACACCAAGGTCTTCACGGCGATCGGCGTACTGCAGCTGCGTGACGAGGGACGTCTGCGCCTCGACGATCCCTTGGTCGTGCACCTCCCGGAGGTCGCCGCGGTCACCAACCCCTTCGGCCCGATCGAGGACGTGACCATCCGCCGCCTCCTGACGCACGAGTCGGGCCTGCAGGGGGAGCACCCCTTCACCGACCTCACGCGACCCGCCGAACTGCGCCGCGAGCAGGTGCTCGCGGCGCTCGACCGCGTGCGGGTCGCCATTCCCCCTTCGAGCGCCGGCAAGTACAGCAATATCGGCTTCGACCTGCTCGGCGAGGTCGTTGCGCGTCTCAACGGCGGCGACTACGAGGAGGTGCTGCAGCGGCGCGTGCTGCGGCCGCTGGGGATGACCGCCACCACCTGTCATCCCACGGGAGATCTTGAGAAGCGCTGTGCAGTCGGCTACGAGGTCCGCGACCACTCCGATGTGCTTCGCCCCGCCAGAGTGCTCGACCCGCACCTGATGCCCGGGTGCGGCATGCTCTGGTCGACGGTCGCCGACCTGGCGCGCTTTCTCGCCTTCGCCTTGACTGCCGAGCGCTGGAGCGACGCCTCCCATCCCGTGCTCTCGCCGCGATCCCTGGCCGAGATGCAGGATTGCCGGATCCTCACCGGCGACTCGCCGCCGGCCCTCCAGGGGCTCGCCTGGTACTCGGAGGCCGCGCCTGACGGCTCTCACTGGCTGGGCCACGCCGGCGGCGTGCCCGGTTTCATCAGCCGCACGTTGTTCCGGCCCGATGACGGCCTCGGCGTCATCGTCCTGCTGAACGGTGTCGCGGACGCCGGCAAGCTCGCCATGGAGCTCGCGACGCTGGCCGCCGGTGCGTTGCGTGGGCGGCCAGAGCCCGAGCCGTCCGCTCCGCCCGCAGCGCCGCCGGCCGAGGTGGAGCGCCTGCTCGGCCTCTACCAGGACGACGACGACTCCAGCACCATCGTTCGCGTCGAGTGGCGTGACGGGCAGTTGACGCTCGTCGGCGAGCGCGACGCCGACGTGCTCGTCGCCACCGGCGACGCGCTGGCGTGGACCGTGCGCAGCGGGCGCCCGGCCGGAGAGGCGGCGCGCTTCCTCACCGACGACCGGGGCGTGGTCATCGGGCTGAACGTGGCAGGGTATCCCTACCGGCGCCTGCGCGCGGGGGGTGGTCACCTCGGCTCACCTCTACGCGTGGCTGTGAGGATGCCGCAACCTCCCGACCTTGTGTCGTGACTTCGCGACCGGCTTGCCGGCAGGTTCCGGCGCGTCCTCCTCCGTCTTGCGCGGCCGGCGCCGCACGTAGAGCCAAGCGCCGACTCCGAGTACGATGAGCGCACCCATGATGATGAGGGCCGTCGTCACGCTGCGTGCGCCGCTCACCTGCTGCGCCGTTCGCGGCGTCAGGTTCAGGTACGTGTCGATGTTGCCGGCGGTGTAGAACGCGGGGCCGTGCCCGCTCATCACGCGCGTCCAACCCGTCCACCTGTCCGTGTTGTAGGCCTCCAGGTGCTCGGGGTACGTGAGGACCACCCAGGGTGTCTGCTCGTAGATGAGTTGCTGCATGCGATGGATCAGCTTCGCCCGGGCCTGCGTGTCGAGCGTCGCCGCCTGCTCCACCGCGAGCGTGTCGTATTCGGCGTTCGACCAGCACGGCTCGTTCCAGGCCTCGATCTGCACGGTCGTCAGGGTGGCGAGCGTTTGACCCGGATCGTCGTACCCGTCCCAGTCCCAAAGGTAGAGATCGAAGTCGGGCGCGTAGACGTCGCCCTTGTAGTTCCAGAGCCGGTCCTCGAGCGCACCCTCGTCGATCACCGAGAACTCGACGTCGAGGCCGAGCGACCGGAGCCATCCTGCGATCAGCTTGCCCTCACCCTGCCCGTGCACGTCGCCGGCCAGCGCCCACAGCCGCAGTGTGATGTCCTTGCCCTTGTACTCACGGACGCCGTTGCCGTCGGCGTCGATGTAGCCGGCCTGGTCGAGCAGCTGTCCCGCTCGCACGGGGTCGAAGGTGTACAGCTGGCCGGCCGGCGGCTGCCAGTGATAGTCGGGGTCGATCCAGGTGTCGGGGGTCATGATCGTGGTGCCGGGCTCGGCGTTGCCGCTCCAGGCGATGGCGCAGATGCGCTCGCGGTCGACGGCGTAGTTGAGCGCCTGGCGGAAGGCGGCGTCGCGCAGCACGGGATGCCCGAGTGAGCCCGCGCCCTCATAGCAGTTGATGTCCATGTAGTCCCAGTTGCGGTAGTTGTAGGACAGGGCCTCGATCCCTGGAGTCGACGAGAGTTGCTGGAACTGCGCCTGGGGAAGCCCCCAGGCGGCGTCGATCGCCCCGAGCTTGAGGTCCTGGGTCATCGAGTCCGGGTTCTGGTAGGTGATGAAGACGATCTCGTCGACCGCCGGCTGCTTGCCCCAGTAGCCGGGGTTCCGGACCAGCCGGACGTAACGGCCCTTCTTGAACTCCACCACCTGGAACGGGCCGCTGCCGACGATCGGGGGCCGGTTCGCGTAGGAGCTCTGGACCACACCTGGCCTCACGTCCTGCCAGATGTGCCGGGGGAGGATCGGCAACCAGAGGCGCTCCATGTCCGCCTTGGGGCGGGTACACACGATGCGCACGGTGTGGTCGTCCACGACCTCCACGCGGTCGATGCCGATGGTCATGATCCCAAAGGCGAAGAGCTCGTTCTTGATGCTGTAGTTGTAGGTGAACGCGACGTCCTGCGCGGTCAGCGGGACTCCGTCCTGCCAGCGCACGCCCGGACGCAGCTTGATCGTCCAGACCTTGCCGTCGGGCGAGATCCCCCCGTTCTCCTTGGTCGGGAACTCCGCCGCGAGGTCCAGGGTCGGCTGTTCGTCGACGCCGAACCCGAAGAGGAAGTCGTACTGCAGCGCCCAGACCTCGAAGGATGAGTTCTCCCAGCCGATGAACGGGTTCAGGTTGTCGGGTTCTCGCGGCCAGCCGATACGCAGGACCACCTTCTCGGCGGAGAGGGCGCTCGGGCTGGCGCTCGGATCTGTGACGGCGGCCCCTGCCGCGGGCCACAGCAGTGCGGCGAGGACGCAAGCGATCGCCGCCATCAGGCAAGGGATCTTTCCGTGCGAACGTTTCATGGCTCCTCCCCTACGGAGTGCCGACGGCGCGGCGCGGACGTCCGCTGGAGGCCTCATGCCGCGCCTCGAGTCCTGCACCCGGCTCGCCCGTCCCCTGCGCTCCCAGAGAGAGGGCGAGCCGGTGCAGCTCACCGGGCGGCTATGCGGCCTTGCGTTTCTGGTCCCGCTCGTGCGTGATGGAGAGCACGCGGATGTGCGCCACCCGCGCCACGCGTTGATGACGCACGATCAGGAGCGCTACGACTGTGACCGCGATCGCGACGAGGATCGCGACGACCGCTTCAACCGTGCTCACCGGGATGACGGTGACGGGTCCCGGGCGATGGACCGGATACCCTCCGGCTTCGACCGCCGACGCCCCATAGGTCAAGAACCACACGAGCGCGGCCCCCAGTGCCGCGAGCACGATGCCTGCCACCCACGAGAGCCTGAGTCCCATGACTCACCCCCTTGGTCCCGCAGATCCCGCTCGCGCCACCCGCAAGTGCCGCGCGCGGGCTCACATTAAGTGTTCCCGGCCGCGGCAAAGCCCAAATGGGAGACGGCCCGGGACTCAAGGACAGCCTTTGGGGGTCTCAGCCTCGGTCCGGCCGTCAGGCTCCTGCTTCAGCTCCGCGCTCCGCACGACCGTAGCGAGGCCCGCGGTCCCCACTGGTCCTGCCGGGCCTGTCGGCCGCGAGCTGCGATCGGCGGGTGGTGACCGGCAGAAACGCCGGAACGAGCATCAGCCGGGAACAATCGAAGAGCCCAACGCGGAGGACCAGGCAATGAGAGAGCTGCGACTCGGCGACGTGCGGATCGCCTACGCGCAGGCCGGTGACGGCCCGCCGCTCGTCCTGCTCCACGGCGGCATGGATGACGGCCGCTTGTGGCGCAGGCAGGTCGATGACCTCGCGGATGAGTTCACCGTGCTCGCCTGGGACGCCCCCGGCTGCGGCCGCTCCTCGGACGTGCCGGAGAGCTGGCGCATGCCCGAGTATGCGGACGCGCTGGCGGGGTGGCTCCGTGCCGCCGGGATCGAACGCCCGCACGTGCTTGGCCTCTCCTGGGGGAGCTCACTGGCGCTGGAGCTCTACCGGCGGCATCCGGATGTGCCTGCGTCGCTCATCCTGGCCTCGGCCTATGCAGGATGGGCGGGTTCTCTGACCCCCGAAGAGACGGCGGCGCGCCTCGAGGGCGTCCTCGCCGCCGCCGACCTGCCGCTCGAGGAGGTGCTGGAGGCGATGCCCGGGGTGCTCAGCGCCGGTGCCCCGCCGGGTCTGCTGGAAGAGCTGACAGTCATGTGGGCGGACAACACGGGTAGCCGAAGGCCCGGCGGATATCGGGCGATGGCGCACTCGATGGCGGAGGCGGACCTCCGCGACGTCCTTCCTCGCATCGAGGTCCCCGTGCTTCTGCTCTACGGAGAGCTCGATCAGCGATCGACGCTGAAGGTCGCCAACGCACTCCATGAACGGATCCCCTCCTCGCAGCTGGTCGTCATCGCGGGGGTGGGTCACTCGGCGAACATCGAGGCGCCCGAGGAGTTCAACGCGCACGTGCGGGCGTTCATCCGGTCGGTCAGTCGGAGCCCGTGACCCCTGGCCTGCGATCCACATGACGTCGGCCCTGCCGACGAGGCCGCCCCTGTGCGTCATCTGATCGTGCCGGACGGCGACGTCTCCAAAGCCTCCCCGTGGTCCGCCGGCGTCGCTGTGCTGCGCCTTCAGGCGAGATGCTTCACCATGCGGACGATGGTTCCCCGGCGCTCTGACCTGACGCTGACCTCGTCCATCAGGCTCTTCATGAGGAAGACGCCGCGGCCCCTGACGCGGCGCACGTCGGGCACCGACGGCGGCTCCGAACGGCGAAGCGTGAATCCGCCACCGCCGTCCTGGATCTCGACCGAGGCCTCGCCCTGCGACACGCGCGCCGTGACGCGAATGACGTCGTCGGTAGCCCCGGAGTGGCCCACTGCGTTGATGAACGCCTCGTCCGCAGCGAGCACGACGTCGCCGATCACACTCGCATCGAGGTCCTGCCCGGAGAGATAGGCGCGAAGCACCTGGCGCATCTGAGCGGCCGATGCGCTCCGGGGAGGAAAGGCCGTCTCCAGGCGTGCGCCCGGACTGCCGTAGCGGTGACGCGCCCGGGCATCGACGACCGACTGAGCGCCGGTGGAGCCTCTCTCGATCCCGGTCATGGTGACCACCTCGGTGGTGCTCTCCCGCGCGGGCGACCGCCCTGCGGGCTTCATCATCCCTATCGGACCGGCAGCCGCCGGAGATGGTGGGACGAGTGTCTAGGCCGGCGCGCGCCTGGTGTCGTGACGGGTCACCGGACCCCGGCCTGGGATCCGGGCCGCCTCCGCGGGAGTCGGTGGAGTAGGATCGGAGGAGATGAACGACGCGCCGACATCACTCCCTCTGATCGAGGTCTCCGGCACGCACCGAGAGATCGGGCGCCAGGTCGGCGAAGCGGCGAGCGACCGGATCAGGCGTTCGCTCGCCTACTACGAGGACAACATCGAGTGGCTGGCCGGGATGAGCTTCCCGGCCGCCGAGCAGCGCGCGCTGGGCCTGCTGCCCTTCGCCCAGCGCGCGCTGCCCCAGTACGTCGAGGAGCTGGCCGGTATGGCCGAGGGCGCCGGCGTCTCCTTCGAGAGGCTGCTGGTGCTCAACTGCGGGGAGGAGGTCCTCTGCGCCCCGCGGCCCGGCGCGGAGGACGACCAGCCACGCCCCACCGACCACTGCACGTGTCTGGCGATCGCCGCTCCCGGCCGCACCATCATGGGTCACAACGAAGACTGGGTCGAGGACGACATCGAGAACATGGTCCTGCTCTCGATCGCGGCGCGCGACGGCACGCGGATCCTGGCGCTCACCGGCGCCGCGTACCTGCCCATGTGCGGCGTCAACTCACACGGCTTCGCCTTCTACGGCAACACCCTGTACGCGCGTGACGAGCGAGCCGGCGTGCCCAACGCGTTCAAGCACCGCTGGCTGCTCGAGGCGGCCACGCGGACGGAGGCGGATGCGCGCGCGCTCATGCCCGGACGCGCGCGCGGGTCCAATCACCTCAACGCACAGGCCGGCGGTCGGATCTGGGACGTCGAGGTCTCCGCCGCGCGCCACGTGACCGTCGAGGCCGACGGCTGGCTGGTGCACACCAACCACTTCACCTCGCCCCAGCTGCAGGACGTCGAGCGCTCCGAGTCGTCCGGCTCGCGACTGCGCCTGCAGCGAGGGCGCGAGCTGGTCGCCGCCGGGCTGGCTCGCGGCGACGATCCCTTCGACGTCGCCGCCGCCGTGCTGAGCGACCACGCCAACGCGCCCACGTCGATCTGCGCCCACCCCATCGCCGACGACCCCGCCCACGGGCCGACCACCGGCAGCGTGATCATCGAGCTTGAAGAGCGTCGCATGCACGTCTGCGCCGGCAGGCCGTGCGAGAACCCCTACCGGGTCGTGTCGCTCGGCTGACACGCCGGCGGGACGCGCGACGCCGCCGCCGCCGCGCGCCGTTCGCGGAGTGTCCTCGCGCGTCTCAGCTACCGGCCCGTCCAGACCGGCGCCGTCCAGGCGGTGACGCCCGGTACCCCGCTGACGTCGTCGGAGGCAGTGCTCACGCGCACCCAGAAGTACCGCGCCGTCGTGGGCAGGCCCTTCGCCGTCCAGGTGATGGCCCGGCAGCCTGCGGCGGTGCTCAGACGCAAGCTGCTCACGACCACTCCCCGGTCGGAGACGATCTCCACGAGCGTCACGGCGTCGCTCGTGCGGCCCGCAAGGGCGTCCGGATCCGAGATCTTCACCTCGGCGGTGTAGGAGGAGGGGCGCCGGGCAATGTGGAGCCCATCACGCTGCCGTTCACGCTGAAGCGGATGCTCAGGTTCTTGTCCAGGGTCCCGTAGCCCCGCTGGGCGCGCATGGCCGCGTAGAGGTGCTTCGGGGTCAGCTTCTCGGCAAGCAGCACGGTCCGCATGTCGCGGCCCCAGATCCAGTCGGCGTGGTGCGTGTCGGAGTTGGCCGTAGGCATCACGTGCCAGCCCGCGTCGAGTGCCTTGATGTAGCTCTGCTCGGTGAAACCGTCGTTGTAGACCTCGACCATCCCCATGCCGGCATCCCTGGCAGAGCTCTGGCCGGCGAAGTCGTTGAACTCGTCACCCACGTAGGTGGGGTGGTTGAACTGGCCGGCGGCCCCGGGCTGCACCGACAGCCAGTCGTAGAAGATGCCCAGCCTCTGCGGGCCCATGATCTCCATCTTCGGCGGGAGCTCGGTGACGTTGAAGACGTTGAATTCGCCGCTGTGGGCCACGAGGTAGAACTCGTACGCCGGGATGGCGACGAAGCTGCTCGACGTGAAGTGTGCAGCCGCCTTCTTGAGGTCCAGCCACTCCGACTCGTCCATGGTCCACGCCTCGTACGCGTTCGAGGTGGAATAGTGCTCGGTGAGGGCCATGAAGTCGGCGCCCGCGTCCCTGCCGACCGGGTAGGCGTCCCAGGGGGTCGTGCCGCTGGCCCCGTCCGAATAGCCGGTGTGCGCGTGCAGGTCGCCGAAGTAGAGGCTGTAGCCCGGCGCGCCGGGAGCGGCGGCGGGACCCGCCCCCGCGGGGCCGGCCACGGCGAGCGCGAGGCAGGCCATCGCCAGCGACACTGCCAGCACGCCTGCGACCACGCGTGCTCGGACAAGGCTGCTCGTGCTCATGGCTGCTCCTTCGTCTCGATCATGGACCGCGGCGCATACCGAATCGCTCACGAGTCAATCTAGAGCTCGGCCCCTCGGACCGCAAGGGAATCCCGCTGGGGCACCCGCGGCGCGAGCCTCGCCCTGAGCAGGGGTAGCCAAGCGAGGCGACGCAACCTTGTCCACGGGGCTTCTCTTGGACGCTTGCGTATGCGGATACTAGGAGGCCACGACGAGCGGGCGCTCTGAGGGGGGATCTGATGCGCGGGTGCATGTTCTGCGGTCGCAAGGTCGACGTCTTTCTGTGGGTCCTGGAGGACGTCGTCGACCATCCCGTGCCCGCCTGCCGCTCCTGCGGGGAAGAGCACGGGCTCAAGCTCGTCAAGCGCGACTACGACTTCGGGGACGTCCCCGAGTACGACAGCTGCGGGTGCTGCGGTCGCGAGCTGCCCGCCCCCGGTGGCTGGCCCATGACGGTGTGGGTGCGGGACCGGGGGCGATTGATCGCCGTGTGCAACGCCTGCCGCGCGGAGTACGCCCTCCGGGCGGTGTTCACGTCCGCTCCTCCGACCGGCGAGCGGGTACGCCGCGAGCCGCAGCCTCCCCGCGAGGAGCCCGAGGCGCCGCCGCCGGACTGAGCCGTCTCGTCGTGCGGCCGACCGGTCGGCCGTCGGCGCTGCCGGGCGGGCTGCACAGTGCGGCGCCGTTGCCGAGCGGTTAGGCTGTGGTGGTGGCACTCACCGACGTGGAGGTCCGGGATGCGTATCCTTCTGGCGGTACTGATGATCATCGGATCGCTGCTGCTCGCGTTCCTGCTGGCCGGGATCCTGTTCGCCAACCTTCGGTTCTTCATCTGGATCGGCATCATCGGGCTGGTCGTCTGGGGGATCTACATGCTCGTGACCCGCCCCTGGCGATACAGCTGATCCGGGGCCGCTCCGAGGCGGCGTCCCGGAGCCAGTCGTCCGCCGCCTTGCGCACATCGCCACGCCTCGGCGCTCGCCTGCTACAGTCCGTGGCGGACCGAGAGACACCCGACCGCATCCAAGGAGGACTCTGACATGGGCGACGCAGCTGCTCGTCCGGCCTACACGGCGGCTCATATCGACGACATCCCGTTCGAGGAAGGCACGTCACCGACCACCGAGTGGAAGCCGGTCCGGCGCTTCTTCGGCATCGAGTCGTTCGGCACCAACATCGCCCGCGCCACCAAGGCCGGGGATGTGCTGACGCACGATCACGACGAGGTGGCGGCGAACCACGAGGAACTCTTCCTCATCGTCTCCGGTCACGCGACCTACCGCGTGGGCGGAGAGGAGATCGACGCCCCGGCGGGGACGTTCCTCTACGTGCCCGACCCCGCCGTCGTGCGCGGAGCGGTGGCGCTCGAGGCCGGCACCTCCATGCTCGTCGTCGGCGCCGAGCCCGGTTGCGCGTTCACGCCATCCGAGTGGGACACCGAGCCGCTGCCGGGCTGAGTCGCCGCGGGGGGCGGGGGTGTCCGCGCGCGCCCACCATCGACCCGTCGAGATCGCCCGCGGCGTGCACTGGTTGCGGCTCCACGGCGCCAACGTCTACTTCGTGCGCGCGGGGGATTCCTGGACGCTGATCGACGCCGGCTTCCCCGGCAGTGGACGGACCATCGCCGAGGCCGCATCAGGGCTGTGCGGCGCGGCCGGCCCGCCGGGAGCGATCCTCATCACGCACGGTCATCCCGATCACGTCGGCAGCGCCGTCGGGCTGGCCTCATCCTGGAACGTGCCGGTCCTGGCGCCGGCGGGCGAGATGCCGTTCATCGACGGTTCGAGGCTCTACCCCGAGCCGCTGGTCGCCTGGCTGGCCCGTGTGCTGCCGCGGCGGGCCATGGAGGCGCTGGTCCGCGGCAGCGATCTCGGTGACACCGTGCGGCCCTTCGATCCCGAGGCCGGCGCGCCCGGTCTTTCCGACTGGGTCTGTGTACCGACGCCGGGGCACACGCCGGGGCACACCGCCTTCTTCCGGCCCGGCGACAGGACGCTGATCGCCGGCGATGCCGTCCTGACGATGGCCTGGTCGAGTCGTCTGGGGTGCGGCGGGTTCGGCTGGGTCTGGGACCTGGCGCGCCACAAGCCGCGGCTCTCGGGCCCCCCGAAGGGCGTCACCTGCGACTGGGGAGACGCGGCGAGGTCAGTCGTCGCTCTCGCCGATCTCGACCCCCGGCTCCTGGCGACCGGCCACGGCCCGCCGCTCGCCGGGCCTCATGCGGCTTCCATGCTGCGCGCGTTCGCGGCACGCGTTGTCGCCGTGCCGGTTGTTAACCCTGCGTCGAACGTGTTTACCGCTGACCGCCGGGGACAGGCTAGAAGGGTACCTTGGTGGCGGGGGAGGCGGGATCACCCGCCGGCCTGCGGGGGCGACGGAGACTGCCGTGCCGGCAGCGCCGCCGCCCAGAGGTGAGAACATGAAGTCCACAGCTCAGAAACGACTCGCGCGACTCGCGGGTCTCGTACTTCTGTCTCTGCTGGTGATCGCCGTCGGCGCGCCCGTCGTGCGGGCTGCGGCGGTCCCCGGGACAGAAGGCAGGGGCGGCGCGGCGCTCCTGACGACGACGCCCCCGGCCGAAGTGGGCAGGGGCGGCTTCGGCTTGGCGGCGACCCCGGCCGCCGGGACGGAGGGCGGAGGCGGCAGCGCCGCGGTGCCTTTCGCGCCGGCGACGGGCGCAGAGCCCGTCTCGTCCGGCACGTCGTACACGGTCGCCTGGATCCTCATCGGCTCGGCCCTGGCCGTGCTCATGCTCGGCCTGGCCGCATGGGCCCTCGTCAGCCGTCGTCGGCGGCGCAGCGAGCCTCTTTCGGTGGCGTTCTGCGCACGACATCCCGAACACGCCATGTGCGGAACCGCCTGACCGAGGCAAGCGACGTCGACCCGGCACCCTCAGTGCCATGGACGGAGGCGGCGCCGCCGGAGGCCGCCGCCGCCTCCGTCTTGCAGACGCCCTCGGCCCTCACTGCGAATCACCGGATTCCGGTGAAGACACCGGCGCGCAGCTCCCGCAGACTGATGCTTAGCTGCGAATGGGTCGTCGAGAAGCGAGCGAGTCATGGGTGTCGGCAGGCGCGGATCGTGCACCGCCGGAGTGGTGCTGTGAGAGGAGGAAGGATGGACCAGATATGCCTCGTGCTTCCCGTCAAGGAGGGCAGGAGCGCCGTGGCGCGCGACTTCATGCGTGAACTGGAGACCGACCGCAAGGCGGAGTACGCGGTCTCGGAGCGGCGGATCGGCATCGACAAGGAAGCGTGGTACCTGGCGCGCACTCCGTCCGGCGACCAGCTCGTCGCGTACATGGAGTCCCCCGACTTCAACCGTGCGCTCGCGTCGTTCTCTCGGTCGAGGGACCCGTTCGACCTGTGGTTCAAGCGGCAACTCGACGAAGCGACGGGACTCGACCTCAATCACCCGCCGTCCGGCATGACCCTGCCGGAGCTTCTCTCGAGCTTCATCGCCGCGTGACCTCGAGAGGCGCGCGGCGCTGCCGCGCGTCTCACATCGCGGTCGCGGCAACGGCGGTCGGCGCTCCAGACGGGAGACTTCGGCACTACACTCGGAGAGGGGAAGCTCCGAGGGGGTCGATCGGATGCGGTCCGGGTGCCGAGGCTGATGACCGGGTGACTGACGAACTCGCGAAGCGTCGCGACGCGGCTTCGCGCGCGCGACCACGGCAGTCTGCGGGCACGCGGCGACTCGGGGGAGCCTCCGCGCCGCATCCTGCCTCCCCGTTCGTCCTCCGCGAGGCCAAGCTGCGCATACCGGAATGGCGCCAGGGCGCCGTGCGCCGCCGCAGGCTCGTCGAGAGCCTGCTGCGGGAGACGGCTCCGTTCGTCGTGGTCTCCGCTCCTTCCGGCGCCGGCAAGACGATCGGCATCCGTCAGTGGCTGGAGGCCGACGAGCGGCCGGCCACGTGGCTGCACCTGGACCGCGGCGACAACGACCCGGTCACGCTGCTGCACTACGTGGCCCGGGCGCTCGACGGCGTCGCGGCGGTCGATCCCGCGGTGGGACCCTGGTTGCGCATGCCCGTGCCGCCGCTTCAGAACGGGATCGTGCCGGCGTTGGCCGGAGCGGCTTCGAGAGCGCCTCCGTTCGTGCTGGTGCTCGACGACGTGCATCTCGTCCGCGACCCGCGTTGCTGGGCCGTGCTGTGGCCCGTCCTCTCGGCGCCCGCCCTGGGCTCGACGGTGGTCCTGTGCGGGCGTACCGACCCGCCTGTACCTCTGCCGCGGCTGCGCGGCGAGGAGCGCCTGGTCGCGTACCGATACGACGAGCTGGCGTTCGACCGAGCCGAGGTGGCGGAGCTGCTCGTCATGCGCGGGTTGCCCGCGGATGAGCGGCTCGTGGATCTCCTCCTCTCCACGGCTGAGGGATGGGCGGCCGGGCTGTATCTTGTCGCGACGGAGCTCAAGCGGCAGAGGGCGACGACCCGGCCGCCGAACCCGGCGGCCGCGCGGCGTGACATCTCCGACTACCTTGCCGGTGAGGTGCTCACGGAACAGCCTCCCGAGCTCGTCGAGTTCCTGACGCGCACCTCCATCGTGGACCGGCTCTCGCCCGAGCTCTGCAACGCGCTCACCGGACGCAGCGACGGCCTCGACATGCTGCGCCGCGCCGAGGAGGAGAACCTCTTCGTGGTGAGGCTCGACGGGGAGATGGGCTGGTACCGCTACCATCACCTGTTCGCGGAGCTGCTCGAGGGTGAGCTCAGGCGCCGGGAGCCCGGCGCCGTCCCGCAGCTGCAGCGCCGCGCCGCAGGGTGGTTCGAGGGGCGGGACCAGGTGCGACAGGCCGTCCGTCACTGGCTCGCTGCCGGCGAGCTCGAGCGCGCCGGAGACCTCGTCGCGGCGCGCTGGATGTCCCGCTACGACACGGGCCGCCTGCTCGCGGCGCGGCTGTGGCTGGACGAGTTCGGACCGGGGCAGGAGCTCGCCTACCCGCCGCTCACCATCGCCTCCGCCTGGATCAGGGGATTGACGGGGGAGCCGGTCGCGGCGGGCCGCCTGCTCGCCCGGCTGGACTCGGCTGCTCTCGAGGCGTCGTCTCCCGACGGCTCGGCGTGCCTGCGGTCTTCCGCCGCCCTCCTCGCCGCCCTGCTGGGCACCGGAGGGGCGGCCGGCATGCGCGAGCAGGCCGACCTGGCCGTCGCGCTCGAGACCCGGAACACGAGGACGGGCCTGTGGCTGGCCCTCGCCACCCACACCGCCGGCCTTGCTGCGGCGCTGTGCGGAGACGCCGGGCCGGCCGTGGAGTCGTTGCACGCCGCCGCGAGGCACGGCTCCGGCGTGCAGAGCAGCATCGAAGAGGCGTCGCTCGGCCACCTCTCCCTGATGGCTGCCGACGAGGGGCGCTGGGACGACGCCGAGAGCTACGCGCTGGAGGCGGCGGCCAAGTGCGAGGTCTACGATCTGGAGGACTACCTCCCGAGCGTGCCCGCGCGAATGGCACGCGACCGGCTCAGCGCGCGGGCCGGCGACGCCGACGCCGTGGCGGACCTCGAGGAGCTTTTCGATGGGCTCGACCCGGTGTTCTGCCAGTGGCTGGCCCCGCAGATCGCGCTCATCCTGGCCGAGGTCGCCCTCCAGGATGGCGACGTACCGCGGTCGCACCACTGGCTCCTCGAAGCCGGAGAGGGGCTCGACCGCTGGTCCGCCCCCGGGCTGGCGCGACGAGCCGGCGAGCTCGAAAGGCGGCTGCGCGAGCGCGCCGTGGCTGAGCCGGTCTCCGACGCCGAGCAGCGCGTGCTCGAGCTCCTCGCCACGTACCTCACGGTGCCGGAGATCGCCGCGCGGCTCGCGCTGTCGCCGAACACGGTCGCCAGTCACGTGCGATCGCTGCACCGCAAGCTCGGCGCCACGTCGCGCTCGGCGACGGTCGAACGCGCCGTCGAGCTTGGCCTCTTGGCCGTGCGCCCGGCGACGCCCGCCGACTGAGGGCCCGACTCCCTCCTCAAGGCGATCGATCTCGATTCACCCGATTCCGGTGAAGACAGCAGTGCACCGCGCGTCTAGCGTGACACGCGAGAGCCGCCGGCCATGCGGCTCACGAAGCGACCGGCTTCGCGCGGATCGCAATGCCGCGCCGTGCCGTGACCGGTGTGAAAGGGAGGCGGTGCCATGGGGAGGACGAGGCGGGATGCCCCCGCAGAGGCGGGACGTCAGGAGCGCACCACCTCTGCATCGTTGGACCGCGAGAGGAGACGTGCGATGACCAAGGTAAGAGCGGCAGTCCTGCTCGGATGCGTCGCCGCGGTGCTGGCCCTGGTGCTGGTGGCTGCGGCCGGCGCCGCACCGCCAGGTTCCAGGACGCCCGTGAGTGGCCACTGGACCTGGATCAACAACGGCGCCACCGTGGCGGACCTGGACACCGGAGAGCAGGTGGTTTCGGGGGACGAGTACGGCACCTGGACGGGTACCTTCAAGGGGACGTCCTACGACGTGTTCGAGATGACCTTCGCGCCGCCCATCTGGGTCACGGAGGCGGACAAGGAGTGGGGTCGTGCCTGGGGCACCTTGACGGCCACGTTCAAGGGCACGATCGGCGGGAAGCGCGGGATGGCCACGATCTACTTCACCATCCGCGAGGAGGCGAACACCTGGGTGATGACCGGCACGTGGGTCATCCTGTCGGGGACGAAGGCGCTCAAGCACGTGAGCGGCAGCGGCACGTGGGTCAGCTCCGGCTTCGACTCCAGCGCCGACTATTCGGGGACCATCCGCTGGAAGTGACGCCGTGGCGACAGCGGCGCGGACGCGCGGCAGGCGGTCCGGGCCGCGTGCCGGCTGGAGGAGCCATCCCGGGGCGGAGGGACCGGGGCGGGGTTTGTGGGTGTACGAAAATCAGCGTAGAATGAAGCTGTCTACGGAAGGCCACGCTGATGGACCGCCCCTGCCCCGCTCCGCCCCCCTCGTGAAGTCGCGCGTGATCGGCGCCTTCCTGTCGCCGTGCGCCGGCAGGGTCAGCCAGCGGATCCCGGCCTACGGGCGCGGGCGCATCTGCGAGGCGCCCAGGTGCGACACCGTGCTCTCGACCTACAACCCCGCGGTCTACTGTTCGCTGCACGACGCCGCCGGTGTTGCCCGGCGTCGTTCGTAGCCCGGTCGTCGGCTGACGCGCGCCGCCAACGGCGCGGCTGATTGCCACCCGGCCCGCGATACCCTACAATTGTTGTCCTGTTACGTTTGCCTCCCCCGCTTCCGTTCCTCGCCATCAAAGGCATGCAGCTTCCCCTTCCCGTCGTGCAAGGTGGGATGGGCATCGGCGTGTCCCTTGCCCCGCTGGCGTCGGCCGTTGCCGTCGCGGGTGGCCTGGGACTCGTCTCCAGCGCCGGTCTGGACCGGATGGTCTCCCGCCGCGTCGGCCGCAGGGTCGGCACCTACGAAGCCGTGCGGCTGGAGGTCGAGGCGGCGAAGGCTGACGGGGGCTTCGCGGGGATCAACATCATGGTCGCCCTCCAGCGCGACTTCGAGGCGTCGGTGCGCGGCGCCCTCGACGCCGGCGCCGACGCGATCGTCTCGGGCGCCGGGCTTCCGCTCTCGCTGCCGGCGATCCAGCCGGCGGGAGACTCCGCCCTCATCCCCATCGTCTCGTCCGCGCGCGCGCTGGACATCATCTGCCGCCGCTGGGAGCGCCAGCACTACCGTCCCGACGCCGTCGTGCTCGAGGGACCTCTGGCCGGCGGCCACCTCGGCTTCCGCGCCGACCAGGTCGATCTCGAGGAGAACACCCTCGAGCGACTGCTGCCGCTGGTCAAGGAGGTCGCGTCGGCCCATGGCGACTTCCCCGTGATCGTCGCCGGCGGCATCTACTCGCACGAGGACATCCGCCGCTTTCTCGGCCTTGGCGCCGACGGCGTGCAGATGGGGACGCGCTTCCTCGCCACCGAGGAGAGCAGCGCCTCTGCCGCGTACAAGCAGGCCGTCCTGCGCGCCCGCGCCGAGGACATGCTGGTGGCCAACGTCCCCGGCTCGCCCTGTGGCCTGCCCTTCCGCGTCCTGCGCGAGTCCCCGATGTACCAGACGGCCCTCGTCCGCGGGCGTCCAGCGAGCTGCGCCAAAGGCTACGTCCTCCTCAAGGACGCGGCGGGCCGGTTCACCAGCTGCGCCGCGAGGGAGGACAACGAGCGCTGCTTCTGTATCTGCGAGGGGCTGTTCAGCGCGGCCGGCTACAACGCCGACGAGGAAGAGCCCCTCTACACCGCGGGCACGACCGCGGCGAGGATCGATCGCATCCTCCCCACCAGCGATCTGATGGCGGAGCTCGCCGGCAAGACCGTGTCGGTGCCCGCGGCCGCCTAGCCGCACCGCAGCTCGCGACACGCCGCCCGGCAGCCCCTGGCCCAAAGAGAAAGGACCGGGCGGCTCTGGGAGCCGCCCGGTCCTCTTCAAGTGGCGCTACGAAGCGTGTGCCTCGGTCACTACTTGACGCGCACGTTCGTCGCCTGCGGCTTGTTGTTCTTGCCGGTGCCCGGCTCGAACGTCACTGCCTGACCCTCGTCGAGGGACTTGAAGCCCTCGCTCTGGATCTCCGAGAAGTGGACGAACAGGTCGTCACCGTCGGCCTGCTCGATGAAGCCGTAGCCCTTCTCAGCGCTGAACCACTTGACCTTGCCTTCTGCCATGATTCTCAATCCCTTCGCCCTCTATGGGGCAAAACAAAAAGACGTGACAACCGCGTCGAAATGCGGTGTGTCACGTCGCAATTCCGCGGGCCCACTCGACCCGTCCCATGCAGTATAGCAGATTGCCGCCGACGCTGCCGGCGCCGGCGCGGGCGTTTGGTCCGCGGCCTGCGCCAGCGCCGCCGTCAGGACCCTGCTACACTGGTCCTCTCGCTCCGCACGTCGCCTGACGTCCCTTCGGTTCGACACGGCGCCCGCGTCGCCCGCCGCGAGCATGGGGTGCCGGCTCCCGGCTCTCTCACGGTACTCGACGTCCCCTCAGCCTGGGGGCAGGACCAACGGCAGGAGACCGCAGGTGCCTTCACCCGCATCACCAGACGAGACCGGCGTCCCCTCCGTCGCGCTCATCGACTGCGCCGAAGTCGTCTGTCTCATCCAGGAGGGGCACGAACTGGGCTGCCTGAGCAGCGCGGAGGTCGTGGCCGCTCTGCAGGACGTCGAGGTCACGGCTTCGCAGCTCGAGGAGCTGCTCCTCGCGCTCACCGACATGGGCATCGAGATCGTCGAGGACGAGCCCCACATCGTGTCGGGGCCGGGCGACCACGCGAGCGACGACGCCGAGCCCGTGGTGAAGCTGGATCTCTCGATGAAGACCGTGAGCAGCGACCCCGTGCGCCTGTACTTCCACGAGATGGGCAAGGTGCCGCTGCTGACCGGCGTCGAGGAGGTCGCGCTGGCCAAACGCATCGAGCGCCACGACGAAGCGGCGAGGCAGAGACTCATCGAGTCCAACCTGCGCCTCGTGGTGAGCATCGCCAAGCGGCACGTGGGCAGAGGCATGCCGCTCCTCGACCTCATCCAGGAAGGCAATCTCGGGCTCATGCGCGCCGTGGAGAAGTTCGACTACCGGCGCGGCTTCAAGTTCAGCACCTACGCCACGTGGTGGATCCGACAGGCGATCACGAGGGCTCTGGCCGACCAGTCGCGCACCATCCGCGTGCCCGTCCACATGGTCGAGAACATCCACACGCTGGTCCGGGTGCAGCGGCTGCTCGTGCAGGAGATCGGCCGCGAGCCGACCCCCGAGGAGATCGCCGCCGAGATGGGCGTCACGCCGGCCAGGGTGCGGGAGATCCAGAGGATCAGCCAGGAGCCGGCGAGCCTCCACCAGCAGGTCGGCGACGAGGGCGACTCCCAGCTGGGCGACTTCATCGAGGACACGCAGTCCACGGCGCCCGTGGAGGAGGTCGCGGAGATCGTGCGGCGGGAGGAGATCGTCGCCGTGCTCCAGCTGCTCTCGCACCGCGAGCGCAGCGTCCTGCGCCTGCGTTTCGGTCTCGAGGACGGCCGCCCTCGCACGCTGGACGAGGTCGGCCGGGTCTTCGGCGTGACGCGCGAGCGGATCCGTCAGATCGAGGCGAAGACGCTCGCCAAGCTCAAGGCGTATCGAGAGGCCCAGTGCCTCCAGGAGTACCTCGACTGACGAGCGCCTGCACGTAGGCGCGGTTCGCCGGCTCTCTCTGCCAGCGGTGGATGTAGAGCCGGCCCCAGAGGTGCTCCAGCAGTCTGCCGAAACGCAGACGGGCCAGGTACTTCAGGCTGCGCCGCACCGAGTAGAAGTGCCGATAGCCCTTCACGATCTCCGTCTGCAGCTCGACCGGCGTCATGTTCTGCGGCGTGAAGATGACGTGCTGGCCGTCGTAGAACTGCCAGCGGTGCTCGAAGACCCGGTTGTCGCCGTCCATGAGCTCGTACTGCCTGGTGCCGAGCCCGGGCGTGAGCACGTTCAGCATCAGGCTGTCGATGCCGTGTCGCTCGGCGAACGCGACCGTGTCGCGCGCCGTGCTCGCCGTGTCGTTGTCGGCGCCCACCACGAACATGCCGTGCACCTTGATCCCGTGGCGATGCAGCGCGGCGATCGAGTACGTGATGTCCTCGACCGTCTGGGACTTGGCGTAGCCGTCCAGCGTCGTCTGGTCGATCGACTCGAAGCCGAGGGCGAGACGGTCGCAGCCGGAGCGCCGCATGAGCCCCAGCAACTCTTCGTCGCGAGCCACGTCGGCGCGCACCTGGGCCTGCCACTTCGTCGCGAGGCCGCGGTCGATCATCAACCGCAGCAGCTCCTTGAGGCGCCGCTTGTTGGCGGCGAAGTTGTCGTCGTAGAAGAAGATCGAGCGCGGCTTCTTGGCCTCGATCTCGGCGATCACGCTCTCCGGACTGCGGAAGCGGTAGGCGCGGCCGAACATCATGGTCACGGTGCAGAACGTGCAGTCGAAAGGGCATCCCAGGCTCGTCATGATGGGCGTCTGCCACATGCGCTCCGCTCCCACGATGAGCGAGAGGTCCGGCGCCGGGAGCGAGTCCAGGTCGGCGCAGCGCTCGCGCAGCTCGTTGTGGACCGGGCGCTGGTCGCGCCAGAACGAAAGCCCGCGGATGCTCTCGAGATCGCGCTCGCCCGCGAGCGCCTCGACGAGCTCGAGCATCAGGCCGTCGCCGCCCTCGCCTCGCGCCACGAAGTCGGCGTGCGGCAGGGAGTCGTCGGGCACGAACGTGGGGTGCGGGCCGCCGAGGATCACGGGTAGGCCGGCGGCCCGCAGCTCGTCGGCGAGCGCGTACGCGGCCGGTGCGGTGGAGGTCGTCGTCGAGATGCCGACGAGATCGGCCGCGGCCACGTCGGCGAGGTCGATGGGCGCCGCCTGGGGGCAGTAGATGCGCACGTCGTGGCCGGCGGCTTTGAGCGTCGCACCGATGAGCGGTAGACCGAGGCGCGGGAAGAAGCCGTACGAGAGGATGTTGACGCTGGGCGGAGCCGGCTCGATGAGGCGGATCCTGAGGCTCTTCGCGTGCGCCGACCCGAAGGTCCGGGGCATCGCGACCGTCGACGCGACCATGGCTCCCTGCCTGACTGCCCGGAAGGGACGAGGACATCACAGTGGTTCTACCCTCAGATAGGCAGTCAGTATATGCGTTCGCGCACGCGTTGCGTCAGGCCCTGGGGAGTGGAGGCCAGATCACGTGTCGTGGCCCGCGAGCGTGAGGGAGCCCTGCTGGCGCCGACGCGAGCGCTTCACCGTGTACATGCGCTGGTCGGCTCGTGCGAGGAGCTCGTCGATCTCGTCGAGTTCGGCGTGGTTGGCGACCATCGCCCCGAAGCTGACGGAGAAGTCGTAGTCGCCGCCGAGCTCCACGCGCTTGGCCTTGATGGCGTCCTGAAGGCGCGCCTCGATGGTCTGGCGGTCGAGGCGCTCGTCGTGATGCCGGCCCAGCACGGCGAGCGCCACGAACTCGTCGCCGCCGAGGCGTGCCATGACGTCCCTGTCGCGGAAGGCCGCGCGCAGTACGTCGGCGGCGGCCACGAGCAGCCTGTCCCCGGCGGCGTGGCCCAGCTCATCGTTGACGCGCTTGAGGCCGTCGACGTCCAGGTACATGAGCAGTACTTGCGAATCGGTGCGTCGTGCCCGGCGCCTGATCTCGTCTACCCTGGTGAAGAAGCCGCGCCGGTTGAGAAGGCCGGTCAGCTCGTCGGCGTCCGAGAGCGTCCGCAAGAATCCCTCCAGCTCCTTGTGCGCGGCGATGCTGTGGCTGACGGTCAGGCAGAGCCGGCGTCCGCCGATCTGCACCAGCCGCGCGCTGACCTCGACGGGCAGCCGCTGCCGGTCGCTGGTGATGTGCACCGTCTCGTAGGCCAGGCTGCCGGCTTCGCTGAGAGCCGGCCCACGCTCCTGCACCTGGCGCCGGGCCTCCGGTGCGTGGACGTCCTCGGCGGTCATCGCCAGCAGCTGCCCACGCGAGTAGCCAAGCCCGAGGCAGGCCGCCTCGTTGACCTCCACCAGCTGCCCCGGACGGCCATCCTGCGCGAGACGATAGACCAGGATGGCGTCACTGCAGGCGTCGAACAGGGCGCGGTAGCGGCGCTCGCCCTCGAGCTGCTCCAGGTGGGCGGCGTTGAGCGAGCTGAGCACGTTCCGCTGCGAGAAGATCGTCAGGATGACGAGGCCGAGGAGCAGCCCGCCCAGCAGGCTCTGCATCGCGGACGGCACGAGCCATTGGGCGACCGCCACGCCGGCGGCGCAGGCGACGAGCACGATCTCCGTCCAGCGCTTCATCGCCCGGCTCTCGCCTGTGGTGCGCCCGCGTGCTCGGGCAGGTACCGTCCGTACATGTCGTGCCCCGCTCGTCGTGGCTCGTGGACCCAGCTTCTCGGACCAGTCCATCGGCGGGAGGGGGCGGCCGTGCAAGCCCCTTCTAGACACATGTACCGAGCGTCAGGGACAGGCGCAATCACCTGATTCCGGTGAAGACGGCGGCGCGCGGCGCCCGCACACTGATGCTGCGTTGACCGATGTCGTCCGACTCAAGGGGGCTCGTCATGAAGAAGCGACTGATCGTCGCGGCGTTGCTGGCACTCGCGCTGCCGGCGCTCTGCGTCACCGCCGCGCCGGCGCTGGCGCAGGATGGATTCCCGGCGGTCGGGGTGCCGCACACCGCCTATGTGCATCTCTGGTGGGGCAGCGAGCCGATCATCTGGGAGGAACGCGACAGCACCTCACCCGACGCCAACTGGTTCTGGTGGAGCGCGACCCCGGAGGGCGCCCCGGAGTGGTGGCCCTACAAGCCCATCCCGGCGGACTACGAGGTCGTGTTCTGCTGCTGGATGCAGGCGGCTCCGAGGGGTCAGATGGCGGCGATGCCCGGCAACCTGCTGCTGGCCGCCAACGTGAAGCGCCCTGGCGGCGCCAAGCTGTGGTCAACCACCACGAAGGCCGCCAAGCGCTACTGGGGCAAGGTGATGGGCCCGGTCGGGTGGGAGATGCCGACCTTCAACAAGGAGCTCGCCCAGCAGTGGGTGATCTGCTGGTCGTACGACGTCGGCAAGTTGCCGCCGGGGACCTACACCGGGACTGCCTCTTACAGGTATGTCCACCCGTTCATCGATCACACCTGGTGGGACCCGACCGTGCCGATGGACGGCCCCGCCCACTTCGCGGACAAGAAGCCGTATTCCTCCACGTGCCCCTTCGTCGTCGCGGAAGAAGACTGACGCCTGCCGGGACGTGACGGCGCCGCAGGGCGCAGAAAGGGGTCGCCGGCCAGGGGCCGGCGACCCCTTTCTGCTTCCGGTCCGCGCCTACGGTTGCAGGCGCTTCATCTCCATACCGACGGCGGACCACATCTTGAAGCCCTTCCAGATGCCGTCGGGGTAGCCGGGGTTGTTGTAGTTGTTGCTGGCGTCGGAGCTCTCCACCACATCGAGATAGCCGGCGTAGTCCTCTCCCTTGAGGTGCAGGCCCAGGAACGCGGTGATGAAGTGCTGGTTGACGTTGTTCGTCCGGGTGTTGTCCAACGCCGGCTCCTGGTAGTGCACGTATTCACGCCAGCGTGTGAACGTGATCGGCGGCGCCGGGTTGGCCGGCACCTCGTGATCGCCGGCGTGGTACAGGAGCCGGTAGCGGTCCGAGTTCACCGCGTTCTCGAAGATGAACTTCACGCCGGCGTAGGGCGCCGTCTGGTCCTGGTCGCCGACCACGAACAGCGCGGGGACCTTGAGCCCGGCCAGCCCGGCGGCGTTCCACACGCCGTACCCGCCACCCCACGGCGCCAGCGGGACGATCGCCTTGACGCGCGGGTCGAGCAGGGCAGCGTACTCCGGACTCCCGGCCAGGAAGATCTTCAGGTTCCCGCCGGGCGCGCCCCAGTACACCGTTCCGGGCGTGATGCCGGCGCCCGCGGCGATGAGCGCCCCGTAGCCTCCCATGGAGTAGCCGATGAGGCCCGTCTTCTCCGCGTCGACGAGGCCGGACAGGAAGCTCCCCGACCCCGCCGCGCCGAGTTCTCCCATGGTCTTGAGGACGAAGTTGATGTCCAGCGGACGGTTCAGCATCGTGCTCGAGAACGCGGTCGCGTCGGCATGGGTGGAGTCCGTGTGCGAGATCGCGACCACCACGTAACCCTTGGACGCCAGGTTCTCCGTGAGGTTGGTGAGCAGCACGTCCGAGCCGGGGTAGCCGTGCGAGACGATCAGCAGAGGATAGGGGCCACCGCTTGCGTCCGGGCGCGCCCCGCGACGGGCTCGCCCGGGGAACTCGAACGGGACGACGGGCCGGTCCGGGTCGCCCGGGCCGCTACCCAGGGAGTCCGAGTAGGTGGTCAGCTCCGGCACCTTGCCGGGGATGACGGCCGGATACCACACCTGCACCGGGAGCGGACGGTCGTAGCGCGGGTCCGTGTTGGTGGCGCTGTACTTGAGGATGTCCAGCTGGTCTGGGTTCGTGAGCGTCCACCTGCGGACGCCCACGCGGAACGGGCCGCGATAGGCGAGCTCCGGCGCGTCCGGACGCGGGTCGCCGGGCATCGGGTAGCCGAGGTGCGGGAAGGAGACCTGGCCCGGCGGAGCTACCTGCCCCACGCCGGTCTGCCGCCCGCCCGCGAGCGCGTCGTTCGCGAGCAGGGAGCCCGCGGCGGTCAGGGAGAGGCCGAGCGCCGCGCCGCCGACCAGCAGCTGACGCCGTGTGATCTCTCCGGGTGCGGCGTCGGCCGCGACCTCTGGGCGGGGACCTTCCGGATGGTGGTCGTCGGACATCGCGTTCCTCCTTGGCGCAGGATGGCGTGCCGGTCGCGACGTCCCGTACCCGCGCGGATGCGCGGGCGGCGTCGGCGAGGGCCGGGTGGACTCGCCCGGTCTAGCAGCGGGGAGGACGGTCGTCAATGCTGGGAGGCCGTTCGAGGCGTTGCCTCGACGGGCTACACCGGCTGATGCCGTGCGGGCGCCGCTGCATCCCGCCGCCATCAGTCCCGTCCGGTCCGAGGGGGTTTGGCCCCGTTCCGGCTGACGCATACTGCCTGCACCGGAGCGAGACCGAGGACGACCTGAGCGACAAGGATCAGGAGGGCCGATGAGGGTGACCATCACCACCACCGTGGAGGGAATGCCGATCGTGGAGTTGAAGGGGATCGTGGGCGGTGCGGCGATCCACGGGGTCGATGTGGGGCGGGACTCCACGGCGATGGGGCGCGACCCCGTCGTCCAGAAGGGCTAGGGTAGGTCCTCACATGGCCGAGTGGCTTCCCGACATCGCCCAGCGCCGCAAGCTCACGCCGGCGGAGCGCGCCGCGCGCGGCAAGGAGGCGCGCAAGCGCTCTCCTCGCTCCGCGCACGGCGCCTGGATGCCCGCGGTCGATCGGCCGGACCCGGTCCGCCTGCTCGAGGAGCAGGCGGCAGAGCGTGCACCCGAGCTCGTCCCCATCCGCTACGGGCGCATGCTCGCCTCACCCGGCGCCTTCTACCGCGGCGGCGCTCTGCTCATGGCGTCGGACCTCGCCGGCACGCTCGACTCCGGGCTGACGGCGCAGCTCTGCGGCGACGCACACCTGATGAACTTCGGCCTGTATCAGTCGCCGGAGCGGCGGCTCGTCTTCGACATCAACGACTTCGACGAGACGCTGCCGGGGCCGTGGGAGTGGGACGTCAAGCGCCTGGCTGCCAGCCTCGAGGTGGCCGGCCAGGATCGTGCGTTCGACGCGAGCACGCGGCGGGCGATCGTCCTCACCGGGGTGCGTGCGTACCGTGAGGCGATGATGGAGATGGCCGAGAAGCGCGCCATCGATCTCTGGTACACGCGACTCGACGCCGACCTGATCGGCGACCTGAGCCGCGACCTCGCGGGCAGGGACGCGCGCAGGATCGCCAAGGATCTCTCGAAGGCGGCGACCAAGCACGATCTGCGCGCGCTGGAGCGCCTCACGACGGAGGAGGACGGGCGGATCCGGCTCCGGAGCGAGCCGCCGCTGCTCGTCCCCGCGGCAGAACTGCTCGTCGGCGACGAACGGGCGCGGTTCACCCACGCGGTGGAGGAGGCGCTCCGCGGCTACCGCGCCAGTCTGCCGACCGACCGGCAGGCGATGCACGACCTGTACCGCTTCAAGGATATCGCCCGCAAGGTCGTCGGGGTGGGGAGCGTCGGTACGCGCGCCTGGGTCATGTTGTTCTTCGGACGCGACGCCGGCGACCCCCTGTTCCTGCAGGCCAAGCAGGCGCAGGCCTCCGTGCTGGAGCGCTTCGTCGGCCGCACCCGGTATCGCCGTGCCGGCCGGCGCGTCGTCGAAGGGCAGCGGCTCATGCAGGCGGTGAGCGACGTCCTCCTGGGCTGGTACGACGTGACCGGGTTCGACGGGCACCACTACGACTTCTACGTGCGCCAGCTCTGGGACGGCAAGGGATCGTTCCGCGTCGAGACCATGGCCGCGGACGCGTGGCACGGCTACGCCCGCATGTGCGCATGGGTCCTCGCGCGGGCGCACGCGCGCAGTGGCGACCGCATCGCCATCGCCGCGTACCTCGGCGCCGGCGACGTGTTCGACCGCGCCGTCGCCGACTTCGCCGCGGTGTACGCCGAGCAGAACCTCCGGGACTACGGCGCCCTCCGCGCGGCGGTGGACTCCGGCGCCGTCGAGGCGCGGTTCGGCGTGTAAGGACGCGGCGCTCTCGTCGTTGTCGCCCCAGACAACGGATGCTCTCGCGCCTGCGGCCCACCGGCCGCGTCCGCGATGGTTCGCAGGCCCCGCGGCCCGGGTAACGAAGTAGGGTGTGCACGTGGCCCGGGGGCGCGCCGGGCGTGGCGGCGCCGGCGGGCGTGCGCGGGCGAGGGGATCGGCAGATGGGTTCCAACGGGTTCGAGCTTGCGAGTCTCATCGATCTCGACCGCGTGCAACGACTCTGCGACGGTCTCTCGGCCGCCTTCGACATCGCGCTCGCGGTGCTTGATACAGACGGCACGGTGCTCATCGCCACAGGATGGCAGGACATCTGCACGTGCTTCCACCGCGAGAACCCCGAGACACTGCGTGGCTGCCACGAGAGCGACCTGCGCATCAATCAGCGGCTGGTCGAGGGACTCGGCCCGCGCGAGCACTACGCCTACCGCTGCAGCAACGGCCTCTGGGACGTGGCCTTCCCGCTCGTCGTCGCCGGTGAGCACGTCGCCAACGTCTTCACCGGGCAGTTCTTCTTCGACGACGACGACGTCGATCCGGCGGCGTTCGCCGAGCGGGCGCGCCGGCTCGGTTTCGACGAGACGGCCTACCTCGAGGCGCTTGAGCGTGTGCCGGTCATCTCGCACGACCGCCTGCAGAAGTCGATCGGATTCCTGGCGGACTTCGTCGGCATGCTCGGCGAGATGGGTCTGACCGCCCTGCAGCGTGAGCAGAAGCATGCTGAGCTCAAGGAGAGTGAGGACCGCTACCGGCAGCTCTTCGCCAACGCGACGGAGGGCCTCATCGTGTTCCGCGTCGAGCACGGCCACCGGGGAGACGTGAACGACCTGGTCGTCGTCGACATCAACCCGACCCAGTCGGCACGGACGCACGCGGCGAGCGAGTGGCTCGTCGGCCGCCGGCTCAGCGAGTGCGACGGGAGCGATGAGCGGCTCCACGCGTACTTCGACGTGGTCCGCGGCGCGATCGCCGCCGGCCAGTCAGCCCGCACCGAGGTCTGCCTGCAGACCGACGACGCCTACGAGCTCCTCTCCGCGTACCCCGCTGGCCGCGACTTGTGGGCGCTGGCCGTCGTGGACGTGACCGAGCTGCGGGAGGCGGGGCAGGCGCTTCGCCGGCAGGAGGAACGCATCCGCCGGGCCTACGTCGACGTGCTCGACGCGGTGACCGGCGGCAAGCTGATCCTCCTCACGGATGAGGAGCTTGCCGCCGAGCTCGGCCAGCCGCTTGCCGCCGCCGCGCCGTTCACTTCACCTGCGCAGCTCGCGGATGCTCGCCGGTCCGTGGTGGCGGCCGCCGAGCGGGCCTTCCCCGGACGCGTCCGCCACACCGACCTTCTCAGCACCGCCGGGGAGGCGCTGGACAACGCCTTGAAGCACGCCAAGGGCGGCTCGTACCAGGTCTTCGCGAGGGATGGCGCTCTGCAGGTGGCGATCGTCGACGAGGGTCCGGGGATCGACTTCAGGATGCTGCCCCGGGCCACGCTCGTGCCGGGGTTCTCCACCGCCGCCAGCCTCGGCATGGGCTTCACCATCATGCTGCAGCTGTGCGGGCGAGTTCTGCTCGCCACCGGGCCGGGGCGCACGTCGGTCGTGCTGGAGCTCGAAGCGGCGCGGGAGCCGGCGCTGCGCTGACGGAGGCGGATGCATCGGCGTGCTTCGGCGCCGTCGCCGGGTTGCGGAGAAGAGCCAGCTGCTATCCTCTGAGGCATGGCCGTACCCGACCCGACCCGCCTCCGCCGCCGCAAGCTCGTCCCCCACGCCGGCATCCGCGTGCAGCTCGTGGCGGCGGCGCTGCTGTGGCTGGTCGGCACGAGCATCCTGCTCGTCCGCGGTGTCATGTACATCGTCGCCCCGGACGAGTTCGAGCGTTTCGGCTACTGGGTCCTTCTGATCGCGCTCGTCGCCGTGGCCATCGGGCTCGCCAAGGCGCGCCTCATCCTCATCAGATACGCGAACAAAGCGGTCACGCGCATCCGCACGCGCGGACACGCCTCGTTCTTCGGACTCTTTGCGCCGAGCTCGTGGCTGTTCATCATCGTGATGATGGGCGGCGGGGTGCTGCTGCGGCACTCCGCCCTCGTCGACTCGTGGTGGGGCCGCACGTTCCTGGGCATCCTGTACGTCGCCGTGGGCACGGCTCTCGCGATCGCCGACGTGGTCTTCTGGCGTGCGGTTGCGCAGCCGCTGCCGGGCCGGCAGCCCAGGGGCGTCGCGGAGCCGGGCGCCTCCGACGACTGACGGCGATGCCGGGGGGTTTCCGGCGGTGCGCAGGGGCAATGTACGAGGCAGGCCCCGTGCGGGGAAACGTCACCGAGGAGAGCTGGTCATGGCTCACGCGATCACCTGGTTCCAGATCCCGGCCGCCGACATGGCGCGCGCGAAGAAGTTCTACGAGACCGTCTGTGCCATCTCCCTGCTGCCGCTGCCGGAGCAGCCCGGGATGGAGATGTGGGCGTTCCCCGCGGACGCTTCGAAGGACGAGATCAGCGGCGCCATCGTCTGCGGCGAGGGCGCAACACCCAGCGCCTCAGGCACCGCGGTGTTCCTGAACGCGAATCCCGATCTGCAGGCGGTGCTCGACCGCGTCGAAGGCGCCGGCGGCACCGTCCTGATGCCGAAGACGGTGATCCCCATGGAGGGCGCGGGCGTCTTCGCGATGATCGCCGACAGCGAGGGCAACACCGTCGGGCTCCACTCCCAGGAGTGAAGCCGGGTCTGGCGGCCCGGTGGCGCCGCGAGAGGCCGACGGCGGCGGTCCGACCGGCGGCGACGCCGGCGGCTAGACGCGGATGTCCCTCCGCTCGAACAGCACCAGCGTCAGAACGAGCATCACGGCCGATGTGGCGAGCAGGACGAACAGGCCGAGCACGTCCAGCTCCTTGCCCAGCGGCGACGCGCCGCCGGAGTAGTGGAACAGTGAGAGGTACCGGAACGGCCGGATCGTCTCGTTCATGACCGCGAGCGTGTTCAGAAGGTACATGGCGACGCCGACGCCGGCGCCGGCGGCGATGCCGACCTGCCGGCGCCCGGTCGCGGCGCTGGCGGCGTAGGTGATGCTGCCGATCGCGAGACCCAGGAGCGTCAGGCCGAGGAACGCCTTGGCCAAGGCTCCGGCGCCGACCGGCGTGCCGGCGATCGCCGTCGCGATGCTCAGCGAGAGCCAGAACACGGCGCCGAGGGCGATGACCACGACGAGCATCGCGGCGTACTTCTGGAGCACGAGGCGCCGTCGGCGGACAGTGTGCGTCAGCACCAGGCTCAGCGTGCCGCTCTCCTCCTCGCCGGCCACAGAGCGCGCGGCGACGGCGACGGCAAACCCGATGAGCACGATCGGCGCCAGCCACGAGAGGAGTTCCACATTCACGTAGCCGACCGGGGTGGAGAAGTCGCTCGATCCCATGAACGCGGCCTTGATGCCCTCCGGCATGTTCTTGACGTACTCCTGGATGGCGCCGGCGCTCTTCCGGATGCTCGGGTAGATCGAGATGAGCAGCGCGACGTAGAAGGCGACCCCGGCCGACCACATGACGAGCGGGCGCAGCTGGTCGCGCAGGCCCTTGAAGAACGGGTCACGAAGCACGATCGTCTTCTCCCTCGTAGAAGGTCATGAAGACGTCTTCGAGATCGGGCAGGCGGCTGGTGAGGTCCTCGACGGAATGCCGGCCGAGCCTCTTGACCAGAGGGTCGAGCGACCCGGTGACCGTGAGCCGAAGCTGAGTCGCATCCTTGCCGTCGGCCACGACGGCGGTCACGCCGGGAACGCCCTCGAACGCCGAGGGCGAGACCGGCTCGGCGAAGACGACCTCGATCTCGCGCACGGCCTTGCCGGTGAGCTCGGCGACGTCCTCGACGGCGACGAGCTCACCCTCGCGGATGAAGGCGACGCGGTCGCACACGCGCTGCACCTCGGGGAGCACGTGCGACGAGAGGAACACCGTCTGCCCGGCCTCGCGAGCCTCGTCGATCAGGTGGTAGAACTCATGCTGGACGAGCGGGTCGAGGCCCGACGTCGGTTCGTCCAGGATCAGCAGCTCGGGCCGGTGCATGAACGCCTGGATGAGGCCGAGCTTGCGCTTGTTGCCGCTCGAGAGATCGGCCACCTTGCGGTCGAGGTCGCAGTCCAGCCGCTCCGCGAGCACGGCGACGTAGTCCGCGTCGACCCCGCCGCGCAAGTGGGCGAGGTAGAGCAGCGTGTCTCGCCCGGTCAGGTTCGGGTAGAGACTCAACTCTCCGGGCAGGTAGCCGCTGCGTGCCTGGATGGCCAGGGTGTCGCGGCGGCTGTCCAGCCCGAAGACGAGTGCCCGGCCCTGGGTGGGACGGATGAGGTCCAGCAGCACGCGGATCGTGGTCGTCTTGCCGGCCCCGTTGGGGCCGAGAAAGCCGAAGACCTCACCCGGCCGGACCTCGAGGTCGAGCCGGACGATGCCGCGGCTCTTGCCGTAGCTCTTGGTCAGCTGCTCGGCGAGGATCGCCGGCACGCCGCTCTGTGGCGATCCGCCGGTCATGCTTCGGAGAATACGCCGCGACGCCGGCTTACGCACCTGCGGCGTCGCGGAACGACGGCGGGACGGGCGCTCCCGGCGAGGAGCCCCCGTCCCGTCCGAAGCGGTGCGTCAGGTCGAGAGACCCGTCGGCCGCTCGCCGGCGAGTCGCCCGGGCTTGTCAGAGGCCGCCGAGGGCGCTGCTGAGCATGTCGCTCATGCTCTGGAGCTGGCTCTTGACGCTGTCGACGGTCGACTGGATCTGCGCCTGCCTGGTCGCGGCGGTGCTCTCGCCCTTCTCCAGCGCGGCGGCCAGCTTGTCCACGGCGGACTGCGCTGCCTGGATGCCCGTGACCACGGCGTCCTGGACCGGCTGCAGCGACTCCGGCGGCTGCAGTGCCTCGAGCGCCGTCGTCTCGTCGCCCAGCTGGGTCGAGATGTCCTGCAGGTCCGCCGCCGCGGTCGACCACGTGTCGTCTGGCCTCTTGCTCATTCCCGCGACGGCGTCGGGAAGGGCGGCGGCCGTGGCGCCGACGTCGGTGAGCACGACCTTGGCGCTCTCCAGATAGGTCTTGACGGCGGCGGGGCCCGTGCTCGGTGAGGACTCCGGGTAGATCGTCGACGGAGCTTCGGCCGGCGTCGTCGACCCGCAGCCGGCAAGGACTGCGGCAATGGCGAGCGCGGCGACCGCCGTCGCGATCACGCTGATGATTCGCACCTTCTGCTTCACTCTCGTCTCCTCGATCGGTGCCCGGTGAAGGGCTTGGTCTCGGGGCACTGCGGTTGACACGCCCGGAGGGCCACGTATCGTCAGGATCCCGGCCCAAGGAGCGATGCGGCGTGTCCGGCCTACTCTACAGACTCGGCGGTCTCTGTGCGCGACGCGCCCGGCTCGTGCTGCTCGCCTGGGCGTGCGTCGTGGTGGCCGTCGGCGGCGGATGGCTGCTGCTCGGCGCGCGCACGTCCAACGACATCCGCCTGCCCGGGACCGAGACGCAGCAGGCCACCGACTTCCTCGCGCGTGAGTTCCCGCCGCAGCAGAACGGTCAGAGCGCCGTCGTCTTCCGCGTGGAGGACGGCGCCCTGACCGATCCGCCGGCCAGACGAGCGGTGCGCGAGTCCGTGCGGCGAATGGAGGCCGTGCCTCACGTCACCAGCGTGACCAGCCCGTTCGACCGCGGCGCCCGCTCGCTGCTGATGAGCGACGACGAGAAGACCGCCATCGCCCAGGTGCTGCTCGATGTGAACGGCGGCCAGGTCACGCGCGAGCTCGCGCGTGAGGTCATGGCCGCCGCTGACCCGGCGCGCGTCGCCGGCATCCAGGTGGAGGCCGGCGGCGTGCTCGGCGTCCGGCTGTCCGAGGAGCACTCCCGGCGCAGCGAGATGATCGGCCTCGCCGCGGGCGTCGTGATCCTCGCGGTCACCTTCGGGGCTCTGGTCGCCGCCGGCATGCCGATCATCACGGCCGTCGTCGCGCTCGTGACGGGGCTCGGCCTGATCGGGCTGCTCGGGCACGTCGCCGACATCCCCGTGGTCGCCCCCACGCTGGCGACGATGCTCGGCCTCGGCGTCGGCATCGACTATGCGCTGTTCATCGTCTTCCGCTATCGCGACGAGTTGCACGGTGGGGCGAGCGTGCGGGAGGCCGTCTCGCGGGCGATGGCCACATCCGGGAGCGCCGTGGTCTTCGCCGGCGTCACCGTGGTGATCGCGCTGCTCTCCCTCCTGGTCGCGCGCGTGCCGATCCTCGGCGCGATGGGCTGGGCGTCGGCGCTGGCGGTGTTCGTCGCCGTGCTCACGGCGATCAGCTTCTTGCCGGCCGTGCTCGCCCTGGTCGGCCGGCGCATCGACGCCCTGCGGCTGCCGTGGCGGCGGCGCCCGGATCGCGCGCCCGCGAGTGACAACGTCTGGGAGCGCTGGGCGGGCGCCGTGACCCGGCACCCCTGGATCTCCCTCATCGCGTCACTGGCCGTGCTGCTCCCCCTGGCGGCGCCGACGCTTACGCTCATCCTCGGCCAGGAGGACATCGGCGCCTGGCCGGCCTCGTCCACGCAGCGCCGCGCCTACGATCTCATCAGCGCAGGGCTCGGCCCCGGCGCCAACGGCCGCCTGCTCGTGGCGACGCGGTTCTCGCCCACGGCCGAACCCAGCGCGGCCTACACGGCCACGAAGGAGCGAGCGGAACGCCTCGCGGCCCGCCTGGAGAAGGACGCGGAGCGGCTGAAGCGGCGGGGCGAGGCGCTGGAGCGCCGGGCAGCCGCCGTCAAGTCCGAGAGGGCGACGCTCGAGGAGCGGGGCGCCGCGCTCAAGCTCGCGCAGGCGGCCCTCGAGGCGAATGCCGCGCCACTGCTCGCCCAGAAGGACCAGCTCCTGGCGCGGCAGGACCAATTACTGGCCGAGAAGGCGCGGCTCCTGGCGCAGACGGAGCGGCTGGCGGCGCAGGGCGCCGCGCTCGAGGCCGAAGGCGAGTCATTGGCCGGGCAGATCGCCGCCGTGCAGGCGCAGATCGCCCAGACCACGGATCCGGCCGCGCTCGCCGCGCTGCAGGCGCAGCTGATGGGCCTGCTGGAGCAGGCGCGGGCCGTGGAGGCTCGGGCGGCGGCGCTGGAGAGGCAGGCGAGAGCGCTGGCGAAGCAGGCGGCGGCGCTCGAGGCTCAGGGCAAACGCCTCCAAGCCGAGGGCGGCTCCCTGCAGGCCCGGTCCGCGGCGCTGACCGCCGAAGGTGAGGCCCTGAAGGCGCAGGCGGCCGGCCTCAGCGCGCAGGGCACGGCGTTGAAGAAGCGCGGCGCGGGCCTGAAGGAGGACGCCGCCGCGCTCAAACGGGACAAGCGGCGGCTGGAGCGGCAGGCGAAGCGGGCGCGCGCCCTCAAGCGCGACCTCGTGCGCATGCTCACGGATGCAGGCGGCTCGCCGCGCGCCACGGACCCGCGGCTCGTGCGACTGCAGGACGCGCTCGCCGCGGCCGACGGCGTGGAATCGGTCTCGCCTCCCAGCGTCAACGGGAGCGGCAGCGCCGCGGTGTTCGCGCTCACGGCGACGACGCGGCCGGCGGACCCGGTCACGTCCGACCTGGTCGGGCGGCTACGCGGGACGGTGATCCCGGAGGTCACCGGCGGGACCGGGATCACCGCCTACGTCGGCGGCGTCACGGCCGCCTACGACGATCTCGCCGCCGTCATCGCATCGCGTCTGCCGCTGGTGATCGGCGTCGTGCTCGCGCTCAGCTTCGTCGTGCTGCTCGTGGCCTTCCGATCCGTGCTCGTCCCGCTCAAGGCGATCCTCTGCAACCTGCTCGCCGTGGGGGCCGCGTTCGGCATCCTCACGGCGTTCTTCCAGTGGGGCTGGGGCCTCGGCCTGATCGGCCTCGAGAACGCCTACGGCACCGTGCCGATCGCCAGCTACGTGCCGTTGATCATGTTCGCCGTGCTCTTCGGCATGTCGACCGACTACGAGGTCTTCCTCATCAGCCAGATCTTCCACGCGCACGCCGAGGGCATGGGGACGCACGAGGCGGTGCGGAAGGGCGTGGGCAGCAGCGCGCGCGTGATCACCGCCGCCGCGATCATCATGGTCACGGTCTTCGCCAGCTTCACCCTGACCAGCGATCCGATCATCAAGGAGTTCGGCGTCGGGCTCTCCATCGCCATCCTTCTGGACGCGACCATCGTGCGTCTCGTGATCGTCCCCTCGACCATGGTGCTGCTCGGCGAGTGGAACTGGTGGCTGCCGACGTGGCTGCAGTGGCTGCCGCAGGTCGATCTGCCGGACGAGCGCGCCGGAGAGCCTTCGGACGTCGGCGCGCCGGCCCCGGCGGCCCACTGACGGCGCATCCGCTGCCGACGGCCAGGGGCCTTGCGGCGCCGCAGCCGCGGGTCTAGGCTCGAGCCGGTGCCGCCCCGCGCCGCACGGCGCACGGGACAGGGGGAGTCTCACAGGGAGGGGTCACATGGGCGATCGTCCACGCAGGCACGCTCGGCGCATCCGTTTGGCGCACGCGTTTCTCGTCCTCGCGGCGGTGTTCGCGGCCGGAGTCGCCGCCGGCTGCGGTGGGGAGTCCGCCACCAGTGGGGATTCCGGCGGGGCGGCCGCCGGCGGGACGCCGAAGGCCGGCGGCTCCATCACCATCGCCTTCGAGGGCGAGCCGGTCACGCTCGACCCGGCGATCAGCTGGGACGTGGCCGGCTGGACCGTCGAGGACTCGATCTTCAACGCCCTCTACCGGTACGCGCCCAAACCGGGTGCCGAGGGCACGGTCCTCATCCCGGACCTGGCTGCGGACATGCCCGAGATCTCTGAGGACGGCACCACCTACACCATCAAGCTGCGTCCCGACGCCAGGTTCGCGCCGCCGGTGGACCGGGTGGTCACGGCGGAGGACGTCAAGTACAGCTTCGAGCGCATGATGGCCGAGCCCCGCTGCCCGGCCACCTACTTCTACGAGGGCGTGGAGGGCGCCACGGCGGTCGTGGAGAAGGAGGCGAAGACGATCAGCGGCGTCAAGGTCATCGACCCGCAGACCATCCAGTTCAAGCTGACCTCCCCGGACCTCAGCTTCCTGTACGCGCTCAGCATGGAGTTCTGCGACGTCGTGCCCAAGGAGTGGGTCGCCAAGTGGGGCAAGGATGTGAACCGGCACCCGCTGGGCACGGGACCCTTCTACCTGACGACCTGGACGGCGGCGCGTGAGATCAAGCTCGTCAAGAACCCGAACTACTGGAACGCCGACAAGGTGTACCTGGACGGCGTGGACTTCACCTTCAGCATCACGCCGTCGAGGGCCCTGCTGAAGCTGCAGCGAGGCGAGGTGGACATCCTCGGCGACAACGTGCCGCCGGCCGACGTCGCGCGCGTCACGAGCGACCCGCAGTGGAAGCCCTACGTCTACTCGCAACCGCTCATCGCGACGACCTACCTGTTCATGAACATGACCAAGAAGCCGTTCGACGACCTCAAGGTCCGCCAGGCGTTGAGCTGGGCGATCGACCGCGACAAGCTGGTCAAGCTGCAGAGTGGCCAGGCCGTGGCTCTGTACCAGATCTATCCGCGGAACCTTCCCGGCAGCGAGCCCGACAAGGTGTACTACGGCTACGATCCCGCCAAGGCGAAGAGTCTCCTGGCCGAGGCGGGCTACGCGGACGGCTTCAAGACGGTGATCTACACCAGCAACGTGGACCCGATGCCCAAGCTGGTCCAGTCGATCCAGGCAGACCTCAAGGCGGTGGGGGTGGATGCCTCGATCGAGACGATGGATACGGCCACGTACTACAACTTCTCCAGCGACGCGGCCAAGACGGAGCTGGGCACCAGCGACTGGTTCCTCGATTTCCCCGACCCGGTGGACTGGATAGTCCCGTTCTTCACCGAGGCGAACGCGGTCCAGGGCGGGCTGAACACCTCCTACTACGTCGACCCCTGGGTGGAGCAGGCTACGGACGAGGCGCAGGCCATGACCGACCCTGTGAAGCGTCTCGCCACGTACACCGAGATCCAGCAGCACATCATGGAGCAGGCGCCGTACGTGACCCTGTACTCACCCAAGATGACAACCATGTGCAGCGAGAACGTCGGCGGGTTCTACCTGCACCCGGTGCTGTGGTTCGACCCGCTGATGTACTGGAGGAAGTAGACGCGGGGTACATCCCGGGTGCGATGAGGATCCGGGCGACAGACGAGGTGGCGGCCGCCGTGCGGGAGCGGGGCGGCCGCCTCTACGTGTGGACCAGCGCGCACCGCTGCTGCACCGGGCCGCTGGTCTTTCTCGAGACCGGTTCTGAGCCGCCGAAGGGCGAGGCGCGGGCGTTCCGCGCCTACGACGCCGGCGGCTACGAGGTGCTGCTCGCCATGGGCGGGCGGCGCCTGCCGGACGAGCTCGTGCTGGAGCTGCGCGGCAGGCGCCACACGGTCGTCGCGTTCTGGAACGACCAGGCCTGGGTGGGCTGAGCGGCGCACCTGGGCATGGCTCGTCGGCCAGGCCTGGGGGCGGTTTGTCGCCACGGACCGGGGGGGACGCTGGAGTATGTGGACGCGCGCGTCCGGACCCCGGCCGCGCGTCCTTCCTTCGATCAGAAGAGGCGATCATGTACCTCGTGATGTGGACCCACGTGCGCGACTACGACGACTGGAAGACGGCGTTCGACGCCGGGGAGCCGCTGCGGACGAGCCACGGTTGCACCGGGCACGAGATCTTCCGGGGCGCCGACGACGCCAACCAGCTGACCGTCCATCTCGAGTTCCCGAGCCGCGAGTCCGGAGACGCGTTTCTCGCCGACCCCAGGCTCAAGGAGAAGATGGCCGAGGCCGGGGTGGAGGGCGAGCCTCGCACCATGTTCGTGACGCAGACGCAGCGCACCGACTACCGGAAGCGCAAGGCCGCCTGAACGAGCGGAGAAGCGACGGGGTGCGCCCGGGGCGAAGCCGCCGCGGGCGCACCCCGTCGCCGCCTGCGAGCGCCTGCGCCGCCGCGGATCGTCAGCCGCCCGCGATGGGCGGCGTCATGCGGATCTCGTCGCCGTCGGCGACCGGCGTCTGCAGGCCGTCGAGCTGTCGCACGCTGCGTCCGTTGACGAAGATGCCGACGAGCTGCCGGCCTTCGGCGTCGAGGATGCGCCCGGCGAGCCCCGGTCGGGACGCGCAGCAGTCCTCGACGACCTCGCTCACCGTCGCGCCATGCGCTTGGAGGTCGGTGCTCCCGGAGGGGTAGACGAGCGCGGCCGAGAGCTTGACGGTGACCTTCGCCACTCAGGCCTCCAGGCGGTAGTCGATGCCGAGCTCCTGGAGCTTCTCCTCGGTGGGCACGCCGTTCTCGTCCCATCCCCGCAGCGCGTAGTACTCCTGCAGGGCGGCGCGGAACGGCGCCTCGCCGATGGACCGGCCGGCGGACGGACCGGCGCGGTGGGCGCCCTCCTCCGAGTAGAGCCGCGCCGGCAGGTCGTCGGCCTCGACCGATTCGCGCAGGTTGAAGAGCCGGGCCAGGTTCCAGGCGCGCTCGCCGACGTGCAGGAGCTCCTCGTCCGAGAGGTCGCGCCCGTAGACGTGGCGCAGCAGCTGCCGCATCTCGTCGAGCTCCAGCGCCCAGAACTCGCACCAGATGCCGGAGTACTTCACCGAGGTGAAGTCCTGCCAGTGGATGTTGACCTGCGCCTTGCCGGCGAGCGAGTCCGGCGGCAGGTCGCCGCCGAGGATCTCGTCGGCCTGCACGTAGGAGCGCTGGTGGCAGCCGCCGCGGTCCGCCGTCGCATACGCCAGACTCATGCCGAACGTCCCCCGAGGGTCGTAGCCGGGGAGCTCGAGGTTCTTTACCTCCATGGCCAGCTCGGGCACGCCGTAGCGGGCGGCGAGGGCACGGGCGCCCTCCGCCAGCTCAGCGCCTATCCCCTCGCGTCGGGCGATCTGTTCTGGGGCCGCGACGTAGGCGTCGTAGTCACCGAAGCGGAGGCCGAAGTCGGCGATGCCCTTCTCCGTCATATCGGTGGCGAGTCCGACGACGGCTCCCGTCGAGATGGTGTCCATGCCGAGGTCGTCGCAGGCGAGGTTGAAGCGGAACAGGGCCTCGGTGTCGCCGACGCCGCAGTTGGCGCCGCAGAGTGCCACCGTCTCGAACTCGGGGCCCTCCCCGTGAGCGTCGCCGATGACGTGGAAGTTGCGGCAGCCGATGGCGCACTGGCTACAGGCGCGCTTCTTGAGGCGCACCTTCTGGAAGGCCGCCGAGTTGATCTGGTCGATGCCGTCGAACTGGCCCTCCGACCAGTTGCGGGTCGGCATCGCGCCGGCGACGTCCACCATGTCGACGAGCGCCAGCGTGCCTTCTTCATGCGCCCACATGTTGGCAGGCGTGAAGATGTACTCCTCGTGGATGCGGTAGAGGTCGGCGAGGAAGGCCTTGGCGTCGCCGACCCCGACCGACCCTGTCCCCCGGATGGCGACGGCCTTGACGTTCTTCGCCCCCATGAGCGCGCCCGCCCCGCCTCGTCCGGCCTTGTGCGCCTGGTCGGTCGAGAGGCACGCCCACGGCAGCAGGTTCTCCCCGGCAGGGCCGTTGGACATGGCCTGCATGCGCGGATGGAGGTCGCGGCGCAGCGTGCGCTCGAGCTCGCCGATCTTCATGCCCAGGTAGGGCGCCGCGGAGCGCAGCTCGACCACGTCGTCCCTGATCCAGACCAGCGTCGGCTCGGCGGCGCGGCCGGTCATGATGATCGCGTCGTAGCCGGCGAACTTGAGCTCGGGGCCGAACGACCCCCCGACGTACGAGTCGAGGATGGTGCCGGTCTGCGGGCTCTTGCAGCCGACCACGAGGCGCGAGCACGTCGAGACCCCGGTGCCGGCCAGGGGTCCGGTGAAGAACATGAGCGGGTTGTCGGGCGACCATGGGTCAAGACCAGGCTTCACCTCTTCGAGCAGGTAGCGGAAGAGCAGCCCCTTGCCACCCACATACAGCTCCGCCCAATCCATGCGCAGAGGCTCGACCGAGACGTTCATCGCGTCCAGGTCCACGCGCAGGACCCTGCCCTGGTAGAAGTCCACTCGCTGCTCCTTCTCCTGCTCTCGTGGGCCGCGGCCGCCCGACGAGGTCGACCCGGCCGCTCGTGGCGCCATGATAGTGCCTGAGCCTGCCGCGGCGCGAGCGTTCCGGCGGAGGGACGGGAGCCGGCGTGCCTCGCTCGTGGTGTAGGGTCGTCGGCGGAGCGCCCTTTCGAAGCGGCGCTGGGCCACGGCGGACACGCTGGGACGCGAAAGGAGCGGCAATGGGTGAGCAGGAGTCATCTTCGGAAGGACGTGCGACGATCGGCGACCTCGAGCTCGTGGGCCAGTGGCGCGCGCGGCTCGAGTTCGAGGACGGCGACTTCGCCGCCGTCGACGACCTCGAGTTCATGTACGTCTTCAACGCCGGCGGCACGCTGACCGAGTCGTCCAACTACGATGCCGCACCACCGGTGCCTCCCGCCTATGGCATCTGGCGGAGAACGGGTCCGGACCGGTTCGAGGCCAAGTACGAGTTCTACCCGACCAGCGCCCCCGGCGGGCTCGACGAGATCACCTCGGGCGGCGGCTGGCTGCCGGCAGGCCGCGGCGTGTTCACCGAGGCGATCAGTCTCTCCGCCGACGGAGACACGTTCACGTCGGCGATCCTGTACGAGGCGTTCGACGCCGCCGGGCACCCCGTCGAGGGCGGCGGCAAGGCCACGGGTCGGGGCGTCCGGCTGCGGTTCTGACGCCGGCCGGCGCCCCCGCGCCGGCTACCGGCGCCAGAACGCCGGCGTCAGCATGATGAAGAGCGTGACGAGCTCGAGCCGCCCGGCCAGCATGTCGAAGGTGAAGACCATCTTGGCCACCGGATGGACCCAGAGGAAGTTGTCGTAGGGCCCCAGCTCCGCCAGACCGGGGCCGACGCCGCCCATGGTGGTCGCGACGCCGGAGAGGGCCGTCGCGAAGTCCATGCCGGTCAGCGAGACGATGCTGACGGAGACGATGTAGATGAGCAGGTACAGACCCATGAACGCCGAGACCGAGCGCATCATGGCGTGGGTGATCGGCTTGCCGTTGATGCGCGGGGTCGACACGCCGTAGGGGTGCATGGTGTCGTGGAACTCGTGCACCGCCTGCTTGGCGAAGAGCTGCACGCGGATGACCTTCATGGCGCCGGCCGTGGAGCCGGCGCAACCGCCCATGAACAGGAGCATGAAGAGGATGTACTGCGCCGCGGGCTGCCACTTCTCGTAATCGGCGGTCACGAAGCCGGTCGTCGACGCCAGCGACACCACGGTGAAGAAGGCGTCGCGGATCGACGTGTTCACGGAGACCGATGAGGTCACGTAGACCAGTAGCGCGATGAAGAGGCTCGAGGCGACCAGCACGGCGGTGTAGAAGCGCCACTCCGCGTCCTTCAGCAGCCGCGACGGCTTGCCGCCCAGCACCGCCCACCAGAGCGAGAAGTTGGTGGAGGACATCCAGAGGAACAGGATGATCACCCACTGGATGTAGGCGCTGTGCCACCAGGCGATGCTCGTGTTTCTGGTCGAGAAGCCGCCGGTGCCGATCGCGCCGAACATCTGGCAGAGCGCGTCGTACCAGTCCATGCCGCCGGCCAGCAGCAGCAGGGTGAGCGTGACCGAGAAGATGAGGTAGACGATCCAGAGGGCGCGCGCCGTGCTGCTGAGGCGAGGCCGCAGCCGGTCGACCTCGAGGCCCGGCGCCTCCGCCTTGTAGAGCTGCATCGCGCCCAACCCCAGTAGCGGGAACAGGGCGACGAACGCGACCAGGAAGCCCATGGCCCCGAGCCAGTGGGTGAAGCAGCGCCAGAAGAGGATGCCCCGGGGCAAGGCCTCCACGTCGGGGATCACGCTCGAGCCGGTCCCGGTGAAGCCGCTCACGGTCTCGAACCACGCGTTGATGGGGCCCAGCACGCCGTCGAGGATGAACGGCAGGGAGCCGACGGCGCAGACCATGAGCCAGCCGATGGCGACCACCGCGATGCCTTCGTGGCGCGTGAGGCCGGCGAGGTCGGTACGGAAGAGGAAGTACCCGACGGTGCCGATGGCCGCACCGATGAACATGGCGGTCGCGAACGACTTGACGGTCTGGGGCTCGCCGTACCCGATCGAGATCGCCAGCGGCGCCGCCATGGTCGCGGTCGCGGCCAGCAGGAGAGTGCTCAGCAGGAACGCGACGCGCCGCAGGCCGCTGAGCGTGGCGTGATCGATGCGCGCGGCGTCCGCGATGAGGAACGGTTGCGCCATGTCCCCGCAGGGTGCCTCAGCCGGGCGCCAGGAGGCGCTGGAGACGTGGGATCAGGTCGGGCCGGGAGAAGAGCACCACGCGGTCGCGCTCGCGCACGACCGTGGCGCCGTCCGGGATGATCACCTGGCCGTCGCGGACGATCGCGCCGACCAGTGACCCCCGGGGCATGTGCAGCATCGCGAGGGGCAGGCCCACGATGCCGCTTCCCTCCGCGGCGACGAACTCGATGCCCTCCACCAGGTTCTCGCGCAGGGTGCGGACCGCGACGACCTGACCGCGGCGCGCCAGCTGCAGGATCGGGTTGAGCGCCGAGAGGAGGGGGCTGACGACGACGTCGACGCCGATCGTCGAGGCGAACGGCATGTACTCGGGCGTGTCCACGAGTGCCGCCACCCGGCGCGCGCCGAGGCGCTTGGCCAGCAGCGCCGCGAAGATGTTCTCGGTCTCGTTGCCGAGCGCCGTCACCAGCAGCTCGGACCGCCGCACGCCCTCATTGACGAGCAGGCCCTCGTCCATACAGTCGCCGTTCAGGACCAGCGTGTCGGGCAGGAGCTCGGAGAGTCTCTGACAGAGCAGTGGGTCGCGCTCGATGAGCTTGGTGTGGATGCCGTCGGCGGCGAGGCGACGGGCGATCGAGACGCCCTCCCAGCCGCCGCCGGCGATGATGACGTTGCGGGTGCGCGTCCAGCGTTTGCCCAGCCGCGTCATGACGTGGCGCACGGAGGGACGGTCGGAGACGAAGAAGATGGTGTCGCCGGCCGCGAGGCGGATGGTGCCGGACGGCGCGCTGACCAGCTCTCCGCGGTAGATACCGGCGACGAGCAGCTTCTCGTCGGCCCGGCGCATGAGGTCCTTGATCGGCCTGCCGATCATCGGCGATCCAGGGTCGACGTCGACGCCGAGCACCTGTACACGGCCGCCGGCGAACTCGAGGACGTCCGCCGCGCCGGGGATGGCCGCCAAGGAGGAGACCGCCTGCGCGACCTCCTCCTCCGGGCTGATCACGAGGTCGATGCTGAGCGAGCTCTTGTCGATGATGCCCCTCTCGCCCAGGTAGGCGGGATCGTGGATGCGCGCCACGCGGGCGATGCGCTCGGAGACGGTCTCGGCGATCAGGCAGGCGACGATGTTGGTCTCGTCGCTGCTGGTGACCGCCACCAGGATGTCGGCCTTGCGCAGGCCCGCCTCGAGCAGGATCGAGGGAGTGCTGGCCTTGCCGACGACCGCGCCTACGTCCATGACGTCCTGCGCGCGACGCAGGGCGTCCTCGTCCTCGCCCACGAGGACGACGTCGTGACGTTCTGCGGAGAACCTGCGCGCCACGGAGAACCCCAGGGTCCCGGTGCCCGCGACGATGACCTTCATCGCAGGCCGCCCTGCGCTCGGGATCGGCCGGTCACAGTTCCTCCGTGATGTCGATGCTGCCCTGCGCCTGGACGTCCTCGGGTCTGGCGCCGGGGACGAGCGCGCGGATGAGGGCCTTCTCCCTGCCCGGCGGCAGCAGGCAGAGCAGGTGGTCGCCGGGCAGCAGGATGGTGTCCGCTCCGGCGACGATGGCGTCCTCGCCGCGCAAGACGGTCGCGACGAGCACCCCGTCGGGCAGGCGTACCTCGCGCAGCGGCAGCTGCGCCGCCGGCGAGTCGTCGCTCACTTCGACCTCCACGACCTCCATGTTCTCTCGCTTGAGCGAGAGCAGCGGCACGAAGCGGTGCGACGGCAGCTCATGCTGGATCATGGAGACGAGCATGGTCGAGGCGCAGATCGTGGCGTCGACGTCCAGCAGGTCGAAGGTCGGGCGGTTGCGCGGGTCGTTGACGCGCGCGACCACCTTGGGCACGTGGTACTCGTGCTTGGCGAGCTGGGCGATGACGACGTTGTCCTCGTCGTCCCCGGTGACCGCGACGACGAGATCCGCTCGCGTGATGCCCGCGTCCTCGAGGACCCACATCTCCGTGCCGTCGCCGAAGAGAAGGCGGTCCTCGAGCTCGGGGCGCAGCAGGTCGAAGCGCCTGCGCCGCTGCTCGACGACGATGAACTCGTGACCCAGACGCTCGAGACTGCGTGCCGCATTGAGCCCCACCTTGCCGGCGCCGACGATGAGCACGAACATCGCTCAGTCCTCCGTCTGGGCGGCGGGGCAGGCCCGCATCTCGTCGAGCAGCATCATCTCGGCCTCCTCAGTGGGGCACACGGTGCGCAAGCCGAGTCGGGCGAAGACGCGCGCGCGGTGGGGGTCATAGACGCGCGCGACTGAGCAGTGCACCTCGAACGCCCGTGCCGCGATGAGCGCGCAGACGATGTTGGTGTTGTCGCCGTCGGTGACCGCCGCGAACGCGTCGGCGCCCTCGATGCCTGCCTCGCGCAGCGTCTCCCAGCTGATCGCCGCGCCGACGATGCACTGGCCTGGGAAGTCGTCGCCGAGCAGGCGGAACGACCCTGCGTCCTCGTCGATGACGACCACGTCGTGGCCCTCGGCGACGAGCCGGCGCGCCACGCGCGAGCCCACTCGCCCGCACCCCGCGATGATGGCGTACATCTCTCCCGTCACTCCCTCGCGGCGCCCGCGGGCGCCGTGGCGTTCCCGGCAGTCGCGGCCGGCTCCGCATCGATCTCCGCTGCCGATCCCTCCATCGGGTAGTCCTCGGGCACGAAGTTCAAAAGGACCTCGCGCGGCGCGTGTCGCAGCACGTACTGGGTGGAGTCGCCGAGCACACGGTCGTCAAGCCGGCGTTTGCGTACGGCGCCGAGGATGACCACGTCGGCGTTCCACTCCCGTGCCGTTTCGACGACGGCGCGACCGACGGTGCGCGAGGCCACGAGGTGCGGCCACGCCTCGACGCCGAAGTCGTCGGCGACGGCGAGGGCGGCGTCGAGGACGCGCCGGCCGCGCTTCCGCTCATCAGGCATGCCTGCGTCGAGCGGCAGGTTCATCGGGACCACGACCACGTAGACCACGTCGATGGTCGCGTCCTTGTCGGCCGCGAGCTGGCAGCCCAGCACCATCATCTCGTCGGTGAGCCGCGTCCCGTCGACAGGGACGAGGATGCGCTCGTAGTCCACGTCGACGAGCGCCGTCGACGGCAGCCGCGGCTGGTGTGGCTGCCGGCCCAGCGGCAGCCGCGCGCGGCGCCGGTGCACCACGTACAGCAGCGCGCCCGCCGCGAGCCAGGCGAAGCCCAGGATGCGCCCCTCTGGGTGTGTGGCCACCATGAACGCCCAGATCAGGGCCGTGGCGATGGCGCCGACGACGGCCGGCAGGGGCAGCAGCGCGCCGCGGTACCGCAGGTTGAGCGGCACGACGAACGGCCTGGAGAGCGTTGGCTCCCGGTAGCGGAGCGCGACGACGGACACGTTGGCCATCGTGAACGCCAGGGACGCCCCGAACCCGAAGAGCCCCAGTAGCAGCACCGGGTCCCGGGGTATGAGCAGCACGGCGGCGCCCGCGCCGAGCAGGGCGATGCCGACATACGGCGTCATGCGGGCGGGATCGACGCGCCCGAGGACCGCGGGCACCTGCGAGTGCCGCGCCAGCGAGTAGATGATGCGCCCAGACCCGCCGACGACCGCGTTGGCCGCCAGGAACAGCGAGATCGAGATGAGGACGGCCAGCCACGGCCGCAGCAGGTCGCGCAGCCAGGCCAGATCGGCAGGGAGGCTGTCGGCGATGCCGATGAGCGGGTCCTGCAGGTACGAGCTGCCCAGCTGGGTTCCGTAGAGCCGCGTCACCGGGCCGTCACCCTGCTCGTAGACGTCGCCGGGCGGCTCCTGGGCGGGGATCGTCCATCCCGAGTCCTGCTGCTGCACCGGGACGACCACCTTGACGCCGGGGTCGTCCGCCAGAGCGAAGACTCCCTGCGTGCCGGTCTTGACGACGGGGACCGGCTTCGTCAGCCCCGTCGCCGCGTCCACCGGGACGACGTTCGACGCCACGGGCATCGCCGAGAGGGCGACGACCGCGAGGCCGATGCCCAGGAGAACGACCAGCGGCAGCACGACGTTGATCGCCCTGGGCACGTCGCTGGCCGGGTTCAGGGCGCTCTCGGCGCGGCTGGAGACGGCGTCGAGCCCGACGAAGGCCGCCGCCGCCAGTGGTACGGCGAAGATCAGCCGGCCCCACGTCGGCGCAGTGCCCAAGGCGATCTGCTCGGCGACGACGTCGGGCTTGAGCTCCACGAGGAAGCCGACGGCGATCAGCAGCACGAGCGTGGCGAGACCGAGCACGGCCACCAGCGAACTGAGGCGCACCGACTCCCGCAGGCCCACGACGTTGAGGAGCGCGAGCAAGACGACGACGCCGATGCCGCAGATCGTGGAGTACGGGCGGTCCTGCAGCTGCGGCCAGAAGACGCTCAGGTAGTGGGTGATGAAGGCCGCCGCGATGGCGACGACGACGATGCAGTCGAGGAGCAGCGCCCAGGCGGCCACGAATCCCGGGAGAGGCCCGAACGCGCGCCGCGCGAAACTGGCGACGCCGCTCGCCTCGGGCATGGCCGCGGAGGCCTCGGCGTACGACCAGGCGGTGACGAGGAGGACGAGGCCGACGAGGAGGAGGACGATGGGCGTGACGCCCAGGGCGTACAGCGCGACGCCGCCGAGGACGAAGTACATCGACGTGCCGACGTAGCCGTAGGCGGCGCCGAGGAGGCCGCCGAAGCCGACCTCATGCGCCCCGCCCTCCTGGAATCTCCGTCGCGCCATGCCTCAGCTCATCGACTGATGTCGAGTCATCCTTCTTGATGAGTCCTGTACGCCCGGTCGCCACGCTAGCACTGGGCACGCGGCGGCTCAAGCAGATGCGGTGACCGGTGTTGCCGCGTCGCCGACTGAGGGCGTAGGGTCTCCGTTGGGTCACGTTGTCCGGGATGACGATCTCACCCCGTGATTCGTGACCGCCGGCCGGCGTCCCGACTTCGAGGACCGCGATGACAGAGGAACTGCAGAGCCTGCTCGAGCGCATACAGACCGAGGGCGTGCAGCGCGCCGAGGCGGAGGCCGCGCGCATCGTCGCCGAGGGACAGGAGCGAGCGGCCGGCATCATCCGTGAGGCCGAGGCTCAAGCCGAGGCCACACGCCGCGACGCGCAGGCCGACGCCGCGGCCAGCGGAGAGCGCGGTCGGATCGCTCTCGAGCAGGCCGCGCGCGACTTCCTGCTCTCGCTCCAGAAGAGCATCGAGGCGGTGCTTCGTCAGACCCTGTGCGACACCGTCGGCGCGGCGCTCACGCCGGACGTCATGGCCGCGATCCTCGTGCGGCTGGCCGACGCGTACGCCGCCCACGACATGAACGAGAGCAGGATCGACGTCCTGCTTTCGCCGCAGGACCGCGACGCGGTCGGCGCCATCGTGATGGACAAGTACCGTGAGCTCGTCCGGCAAGGGCTCACGCTGCGGCCCGACGAGCGCGTGGACAGGGGATTCAAGGTGTCGTTCGTCGACTACAACCTCTACCATGACTTCAGCGCTCGAGCCGTGGCCGAGGCACTCGCGCCGGTCCTCAAGCCTCCGCTCTGCGACATCGTCCGCCGGGCAGCGGAAGAGCAGGGCTGAAGTGGAGTACGTGTACCTGGTCGCGAGCCTGCCGGCGCTCGAGCTCACGACCGTCCCTCGCATCTCGTCCGCCACGCTGCTCGCGTCGTCGGCCGGCATCCTGCGCGCCGATCATCTCGAAGACCTCAGGGCGATCGTCGAGGACCGGCCGCAGGACGTCCGCGCGACGCACCTGAGGTCCTACCGCGACGCGGACACCCAGCTCCGTGACGCGCTGGCCCGTGAGCGCGCGGCGCGCGCCGGCGCCTCCTACGACACCGGCGCGCACCCCTACCGTGGGTACGACGCGCGCTGCGTCGACGTCGCGGCGCGAGCCATGGATCTGGACGACCCGCTGGAGCGCGAGCTCCTCCTGGACACCCTCCGCTGGACGCTGCTGGATGAGCTCGCGCTCTCACCACCGTTCGGCTTCCAGGCGGTGCTGGCCTACGCGCTCAAGCTCCGCCTGGCGGAGAAGTGGGCCGCGATGGACGGGGCCGAAGGCCTCCGCATCGCGGCCGGCTTGGCCGCCCGCGCGCTCGAAGGAGTCACGCTGTGAGCGGTCGCTCGGGGAGCCCCGCCGAGCGGGGTGACTCGGGGGCACCGCTCCGCGCCCGCACCGGCCGCGTGATGGGCGTCAGCGGCAACCTGGTCACCGTGGAGTTCGACGCCGCCGTCAGCCAGAACGAGGTGGCGTACGTGCTGCTCGGCGACCTTCGTCTGATCGCCGAGGTGATCCGCGTGCGCGGCCGCTACGCCGACATGCAGGTCTTCGAGAGCACCGCCGGCATCAAGGTCGGCGATCCGGTCGAGTTCGTCGGCGAGCTGCTCTCCGTGGAGCTCGGACCCGGACTGCTGTCGCGGGTGTTCGACGGCCTGCAGAACCCGCTCAACGTGATCGCCGAGCGGCACGGTTTCTTCCTGCCGCGCGGCGAGCAGACGGAGGCGTTGCCGCGCGACCAGGTATGGGAGTTCACGCCGCGGGCCGCCGCCGGCGACCGCGTTCGGGCCGGCGACACTCTGGGCGTGGTCACCGAGGGCATCTTCGAGCACCGGGTCCTGGCGCCGTTCGGGCTGGTGGGGACCGCCGAGGTCGCCGACGTCGCCGGTCCCGGCGAGTACACCATCACCGACAGGATCGCGGTGCTCCAGAGTGCCGGCGGCGAGCGCATCGAGGTCGCGATGCTGCAGCGCTGGCCGGTCAAGCGGCCGATACGGTGCTACGCGGAGCGGCTGCGGCCCACCGAACAGCTGGTCACGAAGATGCGCATCCTCGACACCTTCTTCCCGGTGGCCAAGGGCGGCACCTACTGCATCCCCGGCCCCTTCGGCGCGGGCAAGACGGTGCTGCAGCAGCTCACCAGCCGGCACGCGGACGTGGACGTGGTCGTCATCGCCGCCTGCGGGGAGCGCGCCGGCGAGGTGGTGGAGACGCTGCGCGAGTTCCCGGTGCTCACCGACCCGCGCACGGGCCGCAGCCTCATGGAGCGCACCGTCATCATCTGCAACACGAGCTCCATGCCGGTGGCGGCCCGTGAGGCCTCCGTGTACACGGCGGTCACCATCGCCGAGTACTACCGGCAGATGGGACTGCAGGTGCTGCTGCTCGCCGACTCCACCTCACGCTGGGCGCAGGCGCTGCGCGAGATGTCGGGACGGCTGGAGGAGATCCCCGGCGAGGAGGCCTTCCCCGCGTATCTCGAATCCGTGATCGCCGCCTTCTACGAGCGCGCCGGCGCCGTGCGCCTCAACGACGGCACCCTCGGCTCGGTGACCATCGGCGGCACCGTCAGCCCCGCCGGCGGCGACTTCGAGGAGCCGGTCACGCAGTCCACGCTCAAGGTCGTCGGCGCCTTCCACGGCCTCTCGCGCCAGCGCTCGGACGCGCGCCGCTACCCGGCGATCGACCCGCTCGACAGCTGGAGCAAGTACGGGAGCATCGTCCCGGCCGAGCAGCTCGCCCTGGCGCGCGGCGTGCTCGAGAAGGGGCACGAGGTCCAGGAGATGATGAAGGTGGTGGAGGAAGAAGGCACGGCCATGGCCGACTTCCTCGTCTACCTCAAGGCCGAGTACCTGGACGCCGTCTACCTGCAGCAGGACGCCTTCGATCCGGTCGACGGCGCCTCGTCGGCTGCCCGGCAGCGGCACGTGTTCTCTGCCATCGCCCGCGTCCTCGGCGCCGACATGGAGTTCGCCGACAAGGACGCGGCGCGCTCGTACTTCCAGGCGCTCACGCAGGCGACCCGGGACTGGAACCGGGCGGCGATGGACGACGACTCCTTCGCCGCCGCTGAGGCTCGCGTCGCGACCATGCTTTCCGAGGTGAGCCCAGATGCGTAAGGTCTACCAGCAGATCTCGCAGATCGCCGGCAACGTCATCACCGTGCAGGCCACGGAGGTCGGCAACCAGGAGCTCGCCAGCGTGGAGGCGCCGGGCTTCTCGTCGCTGGCGCAGGTCATCCGCGTCGAAGGCGACTACGTCACCATGCAGGTCTTCTCCGGGACGCGCGGGATCCCCACGGACGCCGAGGTGCGGTTCATCGGCCACGAGGCGCGGACGCCTTTCTCGGACGCTCTGCTCGGCCGCGTCTTCAACGGAGGCGGCGTGCCGCGCGACCGCGGACCGCTGCTCGACGACGACTTCATCCCCATCGTCGGCCCGCCGGTCAACCCGGCGCGGCGCATCATCCCGCGCACGATGATCCGCACCGGCATCCCGATGATCGACGTGTTCAACAGCCTCGTGGAGTCGCAGAAGCTGCCGATCTTCTCGGTCGCGGGCGAGCCGTACAACGAGCTGCTCGCCCGCATCGCCCTCAACGCCGAGGTCGACATCATCGTGCTCGGCGGCATGGGGCTCAAGTACGACGACTATCTCTACTTCCGCGACACGCTCGAGGAGGCCGGCGCCCTCTCTCGCGCCATCCTCTACGTGCACACCGCCGCCGACCCGGTCGTCGAGTGCCTCCTGGTGCCGGACACGTGTCTCGCCGTCGCGGAGCGTTTCGCTCTCGCCGGCCGCCGGGTGCTCGTGCTGCTCACCGACATGACCAACTTCGCCGACTCGCTCAAGGAGGTGGCCGTGACCATGGAGCAGATCCCGTCCACGCGCGGCTACCCCGGCGACCTCTACAGCCAGCTCGCCGCGCGCTACGAAAAGGCCGTGGACTTCGAGGGCGCGGGTTCGGTCACCGTGCTCGCCGTGACCACCATGCCAGGTGACGACGTCACGCATCCCATCCCCGACAACACCGGCTACATCACCGAGGGGCAGTTCTACCTGCGCAACGGGCGCATCGAGCCGTTCGGCTCTCTGAGCCGGCTCAAGCAGCAGGTCAACGCGCGCACGCGCGACGACCACCGCACGATCATGAACACCATGATCCAGCTGTACGCGGGGTTCAAGGAGAGCCAGGAGAAGCAGTCCATGGGGTTCCGCATGAGCGCCTGGGACGAGAAGCTCCTGCGCTACGGCGCCCTTTTCGAGACGCGCATGATGGACCTCGCCGTCAACATCCCGCTCGAGGACGCGCTGGACCTCGGCTGGCGCATCCTCTCCGACTGCTTCTCCCCTCAGGAGACCGGCATCCCGACGAGCCTCGTCGAGCGGTTCTGGCCGGCCGCCGCGACCGGGCCGGCCACGTGAGCCATGGCCAAGCTGAAGAAGACGAAGAACGAGCTCAAGGCGCAGCGCGAGGCGCTGCAGCGCTACGAGCGCTTTCTGCCCACGCTGGAGCTCAAGAAGCAGCAGCTCCAGCGTGAGGTCCGGCGCGCCGAGGTGGCCCTGCGCCGGTGCCTCGCCCGCGAGCGGGAGCTCCTCGATGGGCTGCGCCCGTGGGCCGAGCTCCTCCCCACGCTGCCTGACCTGGGGGAGTACGTGCGCGTGGAGGGGCTCGACCTCGAGACGATGAACGTCGCCGGCGTCAACGTGCCGGTGCTCGGCGGCGTGCGGTTCGCGCCCTCCGCGGTCGACTTCTTCTCGACGCCGGCCTGGCTCGACGACGCGATCGCCGTGCTCGGCGAGCTGACACGGCTCCGCGCCGAGTCGCGGGTGCTCGAGCGGCAGCGCGACCTGCTGGGCGAGGAGTTGAGGCTCACCTCTCAGCGCGTGAACCTCTTCGAGAAGGTGATGATCCCGCGTGCTCTCGACAACCTCCGCGTGATCCGCATCGCCCTGGGCGACGCCCAGACCGCTGCGGTCGCCCGCGCCAAGCTCGCGAAAAGCAAGACGGTGAGCGTCCTCTCGGGGAGGGCGAGCGCATGATCGTGCGCATGAAGCGGCTGACGCTGCTCTGCCTCAGCGTCGACCGCGACGGGGCGCTCGAGGCCCTGCGGGAGCTGGGCGTGGTGCACGTCACCGACCGGCGCCCGCCGGCCGGCGACGAGCTCGAGGCGCTGCGCGCCCGGCTCGCCGCCGCGGAGCGGGCGCTCGACGCGCTCCCGGAGACAAAGGAGGGCGCCGCGGCCGCGCCTGCGGCCGCCGCGGCGCCCGACGTCTCCGAAGTGGTCGCGGAGGTGCTCTCGCTGCTCGACCGCCGCACCGAGATCGGTGACCGAGCCGAGGGCCTTCGCCGAGAGCTCGCGCGTTACGCGGGCTTCGGTGACTTCGAGCTCGACGACGTGCACGTGCTGCAAGCCGCAGGGGTGGCGACGCTGCTCTGCAGGGCGCCCGCGGCCGAGCGCCTCTCAGCACCGAGGGGCACCGTGCTCGCCGAGCTCGGCCACGAAGGCGGCAGGCGCGCCCTTCTCCTCACCGCCCTCGGGGGCTGGCCCGACGGCCGGCCGGACCTGGGCGCCGACTACGACGTCGTCCCCTGGCCGGATCGGCCGCTCGCCGAGGCCCGCGCCGAGCTCGCCGCCGCGGAGGCCGAGCTGGATCGGACCGCGGCGCGCCTCGAGTCACTGGCCGTCGCGCATGACGCGGTCGGCGAGGTGGTGCTGAGGATCGCCGACGAGGCGCGCGTCGCCGGGGTCCGCGCCGGCATGGAAGAGGCCGGAGAGCTCTCGCTGCTCTCCGGCTACGTGCCGGCGAAGGAGCAGGACGCGGTGCGAGCGGCCGCCGCCGCGCAGGGTTGGGGTCTCCTGCTCGACGACCCGCAGCAGGGCGAGGACGTGCCCATCCAGCTGCACCAGGCGAGATGGGTGCAGCCCATCCGCACCGTGCTCGACTTCCTCCACATCTACCCGGGCTACTGGGAGGACGACGTCGGCTGGGTGTTCCTGCCGTTCTTCAGCCTCTTCTTCGCGATGATCGTCGGGGACGCCGGCTACGCCCTGCTGCTGCTGGCGCTCACCGCCGTGCTCCAGTGGCGTCTCAAGAAGGTGCCGTCGTACGTTTTCCACATGATGTACATCGCCGGCGCCATGACCCTCGTCTGGGGCGTGCTGACCGGCAGCTACTTCGGCATCCCGACGCTGCCCCGCTACGCGGAGGCGCTCCAGGTGGCCTGGCTCGCCGACCGCGACAATCTCATCGACCTCTGTTTCTTCATCGGCGCCGTCCACCTCTCGATCGCCCACGTCTGGAACGCGGTCTCGTGCGGCAGGAGCGGATCGTGGACCAAGGTGATCGCCCAGGCGGGCTGGCTCCTCGTCGTCTGGTCGATGTTCTTCATCGCCCGCTCCGCCGTGCTCGGACGTGGCGGGCCCGCGTTCCTGCTGCTCATGCTGCTCGCCGGCATCGTCGTCGTGGCGGCTTTCATGAAGACGCCCGCGGAGCTCAAGGGCGGATGGATCGACCACGCCATGCTGCCGCTGACGATGGTGGGCAACTTCGTCGACATCCTCTCGTACATCCGCCTGTTCGCCGTGGGCTATGCGTCCGTCGCCGTGCTTGCCGCCTTCAACGGCATGGCGGCGGACATCGGCTTCGACTCCCCGCTCACCGCCGTCGCCGCGAGCGTGCTGCTGCTCTTCGCCAACGCGCTCAACATCGTGCTCGCGGGGCTCGGCGTGCTGGTCCACGCCGTGCGTCTCAACACGCTCGAGTTCTCCACCCACAAGGGGCTGGCCTGGCAAGGCCACACCCTGTACACGCCGTTCGCCGGACGACGGGAGCCGACATGACCTCCCGCGTTCCGGCCGACCACAGAAGGGGATGCCGATGAGTCCAGAAGCTGCAGCCGAGATGGGGCGGATCGGGGCGGTCGCCGCCATGGCGCTGGCGGCCACCGGCTCCGGGCTCGGCACGTACCTCGGGGGCGCCGGCGCCGTCGGGGCCTGGAAGAAACTGACGGCCCAGGGCAAGCCGGCGCCGTTCACGCTGATCACGTTCGTCGGGGCGCCGCTGTCGCAGACCATCTACGGCATGATCCTGATGATCACCATGACCGGCAAGGCCGACGCGGGCTACGACCCGTGGGCGCTGCTGGGCATCGGGATCGCCGCGGGTCTCGGCATCGGCACGTCCGCCTACGGGCAGGGCAAGGTCGGCGCCAGCTGCGCCGACGCGCTCGCCGAGACCGGGCAGGGGTTCAGCAACTACATCGCCGTCATCGGCATCGTGGAGACGGTCGCGATCTTCGTGCTCGTGTTCGCGATCCTCGCGCTGGGCTGAGCCGCCGTGGCGGCGCTCGATGGGGGCTCCGGCGCACCGGAGGCCGGCACCCGCCGGCGCCTGTCGTTCGACGGCGTCATCTTCGACCTCGACGGCACCCTCGTCGACACGCTCGAGGACATCGGCGACGCCATGGACCGGGTCCTGGCGTTGGAGGGCGCGCCGGGGCACTCGTACGACGAGTACCGGTATCTGATCGGTCACGGCATCCGGAACCTCGTCACGCAGTCGCTGCCGCCGCAGCTGCGCGACGAGGAGCGGATCGCGCGCTGCTACGAGCGCATGATCGCCGACTACGGTGAGCACTCGATGGTCAAGACGCGCGTGTACGACGGCGTGCCGGAGCTGGTGCGCGCGCTCAGGGCGGACGGTCTGCCGCTGGCCGTCCACTCCAACAAGGCCGACGCGCCGACGCAGGCCATCGTGGCGGCGCTGCTGGATCCGGCCGACTTCGTGATGGTCGCCGGGGCCCGGCCCGATGCGCCTCTCAAGCCCGACCCTGCGGTCGCGCTGGCGATCGCCGCCCGCTTCGGGCTCCCTCCCGAGCGCGTTGTCTACCTCGGTGACTCCCTGGTGGACATGCGCACGGGGACGGCCGCCGGCATGCCGACCGTCGGCGCCTCCTGGGGATTCCGTACGCCGGACGAGCTGCTCGACAGCGGCGCGCGCGTCGTCATCGACCACCCGCTCGAACTGCTCCGCCTGCGCGGCTGAGGAGTCGCGGAGCGCCTGCGCACCGCCTTGAGCCGCCGCCTGCTCGACGTCCTCTAGATCAGGGCTCCCGCGTCCCGCAGCAGACCCAGGAACGCCGGCATGAGCCCCGGGTGCGCGGCCACGACGGCAGGCCCGCGTCCGTGCGCCGCCGGCGGAAGCTCCACCGCGGCGCCCGCCTCACGGGCGATGAGCGCGCCCGCCGCGTGATCCCACGGCGAGAGGTCGAGCTCCCAGTACGCGTCCACCTCGCCGGCGGCGATGTGGCAGAGGTCGAGCGCCGCCGTCCCGCCGCGGCGGATGTCGCGGATGCGGCCCAGCACCGCGGCGACCACGGCGCCCTGGCGCTCTCGCTGGGCGGCGTCGTACGAGAAGCCGGTGGCCACCAGCGCGCGCGAGAGGTCCGTCTGGGCGCGCGCACGGACGGGGCGCCCGCCGCAGACCGCTCCGTGGCCGGCGACCGCCTGGTAGAGGCGTCCGGAGCTCGAGTCGAGCACCACGCCGACCCGCGCTTCGCCGTCGATCTCGACGGCGATGGACGCGGCGTAGGCCGGGTAGCCGTAGATGTAGTTGGTCGTGCCGTCCAGCGGGTCGACCACCCAGCGCACGCCGCTGGCGCCGCTCATCAGGCTGCCCTCCTCGGCGAGGAGGGCGTCGTCGGGCCGCTCCGCGCGCAGCCGCTCGACGATGAGGCGTTCCGCCTCCTTGTCGACCTGGCTGACGAGGTCGGTGGGGGACGACTTGGTCTCGACGCTGAGCGCTCCCCGGCGGCCCCTCTCGTGGATACGGGCCGCCTGCAGCGCGAGGTCGCTCGCCAGGGCGAGCAGCTCGCGCAGGTCGACCGGCGCGGCGGCGAACTGGTCGCGGTCGTGTGTCATCGAGGAGCCCCCCGTGTCGGTGCGGCCGGATGCGGGGCCGGCGGCGCGGAGCACGCGCCGGCGACGCTCGTGGAAGGTACCAGAGCCCCAGCGGGCTCACAAGGAAGCCCGCCGGAGCGGTCTTGACGGCGTCAGGACCGCGCCGGCGGGAACACTCGCGGTGATGGGTCGGACGGCGGGATCAGCGGCGCCGCGGAGGAGCCAGCGGTGACTCCCTGGATGCAGAAGGGCTTCGGACTCAGCGACGTCACCGACGTCGCCACGGACGTCGAGATCGTAGCGCCCGCCGACGTGCGCGACTTCGTCGCGGCCCGCGGCGGGCGCCTCTTCGTCTGGATCTCCCTGCATCGCGGCATCCGCTGCACTCTGGCGCTGCTGGAGGCCTCGACGGAGTACCCCGCCACAGGTGATCTCTACTTCCGGCGCATCCCCGCGGACGGCTTTGAGCTCTACCTCGAGGCGCGGCAGCGCATCTGGCCCATGACCATGGAGTTCGCCCTGCGCCGCCGCCGCGTCGAGGCGTACTGGAACGGCTTGGCCTGGGTCTTCTGACCGCCGTGGCGTTCCGCTCGCGTCCTGCGGTGCGCGTTGTGCCGGCGCCCGTCGCGGTGCTACAGTGGTCGGGCTGAGCCGGTGCGAAGCAGCCCGGAAGAAAGCCGCGCGAGAGTCCGTCCGTGGGCGGACGCCGAAGGGGCAAGGCGCAGGTCGCGCCGAAACTCTCAGGCCAACGGAGCGCGGCCCGACGGGCCCCCGGATGACATGGCGCCGCCGCCGCGGCGCCGGCCGTCAGACAGGGTGGACACTCCACCCTGTCTTTTTTGTTGCCGGCGCAGGAGCGGCGGCTCCCCGGCAGCGCGTTTCTGCGGCGCGCGGCCCGGGCAGGTTCGAGAGTCGACAGTGTGTGCGACAGGCACCGACCGGGAGGCACGATGGCGGACGAGACGTATCCTCAGGATCTGCGGTACTACAAGGAGCACGACTGGGTGCGCGTCCAGGACGAGGACGCCGTCTTCGGCATCACCTGGTTCGCGCAGGACGCATTGGGAGAGATCGTCTACGCCGAGCTGCCGGCTGTGGGCGACCAGGTCACCGGCGGCACGCCCTATGGCGAACTCGAGTCGGTCAAGGCCGTCAGCGACGTGATCTCGCCGCTCACCGGCGAGGTCGTCGAGGTCAACGACGCACTGCAGGACGAGCCTCAGCGCGTCAACGAGGACTGCTACGGCGAGGGCTGGCTCATCCGCATCCGCATGACGGCTCCCGGCGAGCTGGGCGATCTCATGGACGCGGACGCCTACAAGAAGTTCCTCGACGAGGCCTGATCGCCGTGGCCGCGACCGGGTACGTCCCTCACAGCCCCGGCGACGTCGCCGAGATGCTGGCGGCCGTCAGGGCCTCCAGCGTCGACGATCTCTTCGCCGAGATCCCCGAGGCGGTGCGCCGGCGGGAGCCGCTGGCGTTGCCCGCCGGCCTCAGCGAGGCGGAGATCGTCGCGGAGCTGCGCCGCCGCGCCGGCGGGAACGTCCCCGCTACGCAGCTCGTCAGCTTCCTCGGCGCGGGCGTCTACGACCACTTCGTGCCCGCCGTGGTCGACGCGGTCGTCAGCCGCGGCGAGTTCCTGACCGCCTACACGCCCTACCAGCCGGAGCGCAGCCAGGGCGTGCTCCAATCCATCTTCGAGTTCCAGACGGCGGTCTGCGAGCTCACCGGTATGGACGTGAGCAACGCGTCGATGTACGACGGCGGCACGGCGCTGGCCGAAGCCTCGATCCTCGCCGGTGTGCAGACGCATCGCGGGGAGGTCGTCCTCTCCGCCGGCGTGCATCCCGAGTACCGGCAGGTGCTCGAGACCGAGTCGGCTGGGTACGGCCCGCGCCCGCTGACCGTCGGTCTGCTGGCGGGCGCGGCCACCGACCTGGACGCGCTCGCGACGGCCGTCGGCGATGAGACTGCGGCCGTCGTCGTCCAGCAGCCGAACTTCTTCGGCGCGCTCGAGGACCTGCCCGCCGTCGCCGAACTGGCGCACGCGGCCGGTGCCCTCCTCGTGGTCGTCGCCGACCCCGTCTCCCTCGGTCTCCTCGAGGCGCCGGGGCGCCTGGGCGCCGACATCGTCGTCGGCGAGGCGCAGGCGCTGGGCAACGCGATGAGCTTCGGGGGGCCCGGTGTCGGTTACATGGCCGTCACCACCAAGCTCATGCGTCGCATCCCCGGCCGGCTCGTCGGCGAGACCGTGGACCTCGAAGGTCGCCGCGGCTACGTGCTCACGCTGCAGACGCGCGAGCAGCACATCCGCCGGGAGAAGGCGACCAGCAACATCTGCTCGAACCACGCGCTCAACGCCCTGGCGACGCTCGTCTACCTGAGCTGGCTCGGCAAGGAGGGCCTGCCCGATCTCGGCCTGCACTGCGCGCGCAAGGCCGCCTATCTGCGGGAGCGCCTGCTGGCGCTCCCGGGCGTGGCGGCCTTCACCGACGGTCCCGTGTTCCGCGAGTTCGCCGTGCGGCTGCCGCTGCCGGCGGCCGGAGTGGTCGAGGCGCTGGTGCCGGAGGGCTTCCTGGCCGGCGTGCCGGCCGGCCGCTTCGCCGGCCAGTTCCACGGCGTGCGGCTCGACGACGTCCTTCTGGTCGCCGTCACCGAGAAGCGCACGCGCGCCGAGCTCGACGCCTACGCGGACGCGCTCGGCCGGGCGCTCGAGAGTGGGGAGGTGGACCGTGGCTGACCGCAGCGACGCGCCCGTCTGCCGCCCTGCGGCGGTCGACCGCACGACGATCTACGAGAAGTCGCGGCCGGGTCGCCGCGCGTACACGCTGCCCGATCCGGGCGTGCCCGAGGTCCCCGCCGAGGAGCTCGTTCCCGAGGCGCTTCGCCGCACGGCTCCTGCACGCCTCCCCGAGCTGAGCGAGGTCGACCTGCTGCGTCACTTCACCGGCCTCTCCACGCTCAATTACGGCGTGGACAGCGGCAGCTACCCGCTGGGCTCGTGCACGATGAAGTACAACCCGCGCGTCAACGAGGCGGCCGCCCGGATCGAGGGCTTCGCGGGCCTCCACCCCTACCAGCCGGAGTCGCTGGTCCAGGGGGCGCTCGAGCTGATGCACGAGCTGGAGGGCTGGCTGGCCGAGATCGCGGGTCTGCACGCCACCACGCTGCAACCGGCCGCGGGCGCACACGGTGAGCTCACCGGCCTGCTCGTGATCCGCGCGGCGCACCTCGCCGAGGGGCGCGACCCCAAGCGGATCGTCATCCCGGATACGGCTCACGGCACGAACCCGGCCAGCGTGATCATGGGCGGCTTCGAGCCGGCTCCGGTGCGCAGCGACGCTCGCGGCGGTGTGGACATGGACGGCCTGCGCGAGGTCATCGCCGGCGGCGACATCGCGGGGCTGATGCTCACCAATCCCAACACCCTGGGGCTGTTCGACGAGAACATCGTCGAGATCGCCCGCCTCGTGCACGAGGCGGGCGGCCTGCTCTACTACGACGGCGCCAACGCCAACGCCGTGCTCGGCATCAGCAGGCCCGGCGACATGGGATTCGACATCGTCCACTTCAACACGCACAAGACGTTCAGCACGCCGCACGGCGGCGGCGGCCCCGGCGCGGGGCCGATCGTGGTGCGCGATTCGCTGGCGCCCTTCCTGCCGGTACCGGTGGTGGCGAGGGGCGAGGACGGTCGCTTCTTCTTCGAGTACGACCGTCCGCAGTCCATCGGCAAGGTGCGCACCTTCTACGGCAACGTCGGCGTGCTCGTCCGCGCCTGGACGTACATCCGCGGACTGGGTGCCGACGGCCTGCGCGAGGTGAGCGAGATGGCCGTGCTCAACGCCAACTACGTGATGGAGGGCGTCCGCGGCCTGCTCGATCTGCCCTACGGCGACCGCCGCTGCATGCACGAGTTCGTCGGCTCGGCGACCCCGCTCCGGGCTCACGACGTGCGCGCCCTCGACGTCGCCAAGCGGCTGCTCGACTACGGGGTGCATCCGCCGACCACGTACTTCCCCCTCATCGTCGAAGAGGCGCTCATGGTCGAGCCGACGGAGACCGAGTCCAAGGACGCGCTCGACCGCATGGTCGGGGCGTTCCGCAGCGTTGTGGCGGAGGCGGGGGACCAGCCGGCACTGCTGCACGAGGCGCCCGTCACGTTGCCGGTGCGGCGGCTCGACGAAGCGCAGGCCGCCCGTCGTCCCGTGCTGAAGCAGCGATTCCAGGAAGATGGGGAGGGCGGCGCTTGAGGCTGCGCCCGGCGCCGCCCGTGCCCGTCCTGCGACCGTGATGACCGTGGCATCGTGAGCCTCGTCAAGATCCTGCCGGACTTCCGCTCCGGAGGCGGAGCACAGATGGCGCTGGACGCCGGCCTGCTCGAGACCGTGGACGAGGTCATCGCCCGGCGCTACACGTGGGCCCCGCCGGCGCTCTCCCTGGGCAAGTTCCAGGAGGTGCAGGTCGTGCCTGGCCTGCCGTTCGACGTCGTCCGCCGGCCGAGCGGCGGGAGGGCGGTGCTGCACGGCGAGGAGTTCGAGTGGTCGTTCGCCGTCGCCTTCCCTTCCGGGGTGCCCTCCGGCGGCCCGCGCGCCGCGGTCGACGTCGGCGGACCCTACGGGATCGTCGCCGGCGCCTTCGCCGCCGCGTTCGCTGAGCTCGGGGTCACGCTCGACGGCGCCGGCGAGACGCCGTACCAGCGCAGCGCGCTCTGCTTCGCCGGCGCGCTGCGGTACGACATCTGCGCCCGCGGCGAGAAGATCGTCGCGATCGCACAGGCGAAGAAGGAAGGACGGACGCTGGTCCACGGGTCCGTCCTCATGCGACGGCCGCCGGAGGAGCTGGTCGCCGTCGCCGAGGCCCTGCTCGGCGAGCCGTGGCAGGGAGAAGGACTGGCGGGATCCGGCACGGTCCTCGCTCCGGAGACGATCTGGAACGCGACGCTGCGGCGTCTGGAGGCCGCCCTGCGCCTGGTGGCGGCCGGATGAGGAGGTACGCATGACGAAGATCCTGGTGCTCGGGGGTGGTCCGGCCGGCTATGTCGCCGCCGGCCGCGCCGCACAGCTCGGCGCCGAGGTCACGCTCGTGGAGGCGCGCGAGATCGGCGGCACCTGCCTCAACCGCGGCTGCATCCCCACCAAGGCGATGGTGGCAGGGGCCTCACGCCTGCACGAGGCGCGGCGCTCCGCGGAGTACGGGGTCCTCGTCGGCGACGTAGGCCTCGACTTCCCCGCCTTCATGGCACGCAAGGACGCCGTCACCGCGCAGCTGCGCGACGGGGTCGCCCATCTGCTCAAGGCGCGCAAGGTGCAGGTGGTGGCCGGGCGGGCTACGCTCGCCGGCCCGGGCCGCCTGGCGCTCGCGCCCGGCGCGACGCTCCCTGACGGCGTTGTGCCGGCGGACGGCGGCGTGCTCGAAGGCGACGCTGTGATCCTCGCCAGCGGCTCTGAGCCGGTGCGCATGGGCCTGTTCGACTGGAGCGACCCGCGCCTGATGACCAGCGACGAGCTGCTGGGCATCGAGGCCGTCCCGGCGAGTCTCGCGATCGTCGGCGGGGGGGTGATCGGCTGCGAGTTCGCCAGCGTGTTCAACCGGCTCGGCACTGCAGTGACCGTGGTCGAGATGCTCGACCAGCTGCTGCCCGGCGAGGACCAGCGCGTGGGTCGGACGTTGCAGCAGGCGTTCAAGAAGGCCGGCATCGCCGCGTACGTCAAGACGGCCGTCGAGGCGGCGGTGGCCGGGGACGCCGGCGTGACGCTGCGTCTCGCCGGCGGCGTCGAGGTCACCGCCGAACGCGTGCTTGTCGCCGTGGGCCGGCGGCCCCTCAGCGCCGGCCTCGGCTACGAGGAGGCCGGTGTGGAGATCGGCCCCGGCGGCTTCGTCGTCACCGACGAGAGCTGCCGGACCACCTTGGACGGCGTGTTCGCGGCGGGCGACGTCGCCGGCCCGCCGCTCCTCGCCCACTGGGCCTACCACCAGGGCGCCGTCGCCGCCGAGAACGCCGTCACCGGCTCGAATCTGCACTGCGACCGCAGGCTCATCCCCAACTGCGTCTTCAGCTCTCCGGAGGTGGCCAGCTGCGGCATCACGGAGGACAGGGCGAAGGCGGAGGGCATCGACCACGAGGTGGCCCATGTACGCTTCAACGGCAACTCCAAGGCCGTGTGCGACGGTGACGCCGACGGGTTCGTGCGCATCGTCTGCGAACCCGGCGGTGGGCGCGTGCTCGGCGCCAGCCTGATCGGGCCGCACGTGACCGAGCTCGTGCACGAGCTCGCGCTGGCGGCCCATCGCGGCCTGACCCTGACCGACATCGCCGACACGATCCACGCCCACCCCACGCTCTCCGAAGCGGTCGGAGAGGCCGCGCTCGCCGGCGTCGGGCGCGGCGCACACAGCCTCTGACCATGCCGGACGCGGCGCGCCCAGTCCCCGGCCGCAAGCCGGCGTGGCTCAAGCGCAAGGCGCCGGCGCCACGGCAGTACCGCGCCACCGGCGCCTTGCTCGACGAGCTCGAGTTGCACACCGTCTGCCGCGAGGCGCGCTGCCCCAACAAGGGCGAGTGCTACGCGGCGGGCACGGCGACCTTCCTGATCCTCGGTGACGTCTGCACGCGAGCGTGCCGATTCTGCGCCGTGGAGAGCGAGAGGCCCACCGCGAGGTCGGGCACGGCCGAGGGCGAGGTCGCGGGGGTGTGCTCCCTCGATCCAGACGAACCGCGGCGAGTGGCCGAGGCGGCGCGCCGTCTCGGCTTGCGCCACGTCGTGATCACCAGTGTCACCCGCGACGACCTGCCGGACGGCGGGGCGGGGCATTTCGCGGCGGCCATCGCCGCCGTGCGCGTCTCCGCGCCGGATGCGACCGTGGAGGTGCTCATCCCGGATCTGGGCGGCGACGAAGCGGCGCTGCGCGCCGTCCTCACCGCTGGCCCGGACGTGCTCAACCACAACCTCGAGACGATCCCGCGCCTGTACCCGGAGGTTCGGCCCCAGGCGCGCTACGAACGCTCGCTCGAGCTGCTCGCCCGCGCCGCCGCGTGGGCGCGCGGGTGCGCGGACCCGCCGGCCGAGACGAACGGGGCCGCCGGGCCGCCGGCGGCAGATCGGCCGCTCGTCAAGACCGGCCTCATGGTCGGCCTCGGCGAGGCGGAGGACGAGGTCGTCGAGGTGCTCGCCGCGGCCGCCGCGGCCGGCGTGGACGCGCTGACCATCGGCCAGTACCTGCGGCCGGACTCCGGGTGCGTGCCCGTGGCTCGCTATGTGGCTCCGGAGGAGTTCGAGGACTACGTGCGCCGGGGCGCCGCTCTGGGCCTGACGGTGGTCGCGGCGCCCTTCGTGCGCTCGTCCTACCGCGCCGGCGAGCTTCTGGAGCAGGCCGGCGGACGTCCGCACGGGCCGGTTCGGGGGGACGCATAGAATGGCGGGCGTGCTCCCGCTGCCCACACCGAAGGTCGTGGCCTTCGACCTCGACTACACGCTTCTTCGCCCGAGCGATCAGTTCGAGGCGCCCGGCTACGTCCGCACCGGCGCCCGTTTCGGGCTCGCCCTGGACGCGGCGCGCTGGCCGCGGGCGGAGCGCGCCGCGTACGCGGCGGCCGCGGCGCGTCGCGAACGCACCGGTCTCATCCACGACGACGGCCTGTTGCCGGCGATCGCCCACGCCATCATCGACGGCCTCGGCGGGGGTCACGCAAGCGCCGTCGAGCTGACGGCCGCCGCGATCATCGATGCCTGGTCACGAGCGGACAGCTTCGGCCTCTACGACGACGTCATCCCGTGTCTCGAGACTCTGCGGGAGGCCGGCGTCCGCATGGCGCTGCTCACGAACGCCCTCGGCCACGCCGTGGAGGAGATCGTCGCCCACTTCGCCCTGGACGAGTACATGGCCGCGGCGATATCCAGCGTCGACACCGGCGCCGTGAAACCGGCGCCGCGCATGTTCTCGACGCTCTTCGCGCTGCTCCGCGTCTCGCCTGCCGACGCGGTCATGGTCGGCGACAGCCTTGAGGATGACGTCGAAGGCGCCGTCGCCTGCGGGTGCGGCGCGATCCTGCTCGACCGCGGCGGCCGGCGACCTGACGCCGACGTCCCGCGCATCCAGTCGCTGGCCGAGCTGCCTGCGGCGCTCGGCCTCTGACGGACGACGCTCGACGGCTGGGTCGGGTTCGCCCGCCGCTTCTACGGGACCGGCGGCTGGCCTTCGAGTACGGCACCGTCGGCGCCTACCAGCCAAGGACCGCGGGCGTGGCTCGCGACGGCATTGAGGTCGCTGTCGGTGCCGACGTCGACGGGGACCCAGGACACGCCCGCGTCTGCCGTCTGCAGCACGCAGCCACGCTCGCCGAACGCCAGGCCGGAGCCGTCCGCGTGCATCGACACGCCCCGCAACTGGGCGGCGACAGTGGTCTGCTCGACCCAGGTCTCCCCCGCATCCGCGGTCGCGAAGATCGTGCCGTGCGGCCAGTCGCCGTCGTCTCCCCAGTCCTCCACGACGGCCCAGCCGATCCGTGGGTCGAGAAACGAGAGGCCGCGGACACGGCCCCACGCCGGCAGATCGATGGAGCTCCAGCTTCTGCCGCCGTCGGTGGTACGTGCGATGAGGGCCCGCGTCTCGCCCGATGGCGCACCGCCGCCGGCCCAGCCGTTCTCGGCATCCACGAACGAGAGGCAGAAGAGGTCGTCGGCGACGTCGTCGTGCCGCACCCAACTCGCGCCGGCGTCGTGGCTCGTCAGCAGCGTCCCCGCCTTGCCCGCGATCGCGACCGTCCGCTCCGCCGGGGCGGCCACCGCGGTGAGGTCGTCCGTGGTGGGCGGCTGCAGCCGCGACCATGTCTCGCCGTCGTCCGTTGTCGTGGCGGTGAAGCCGCCGTCGCCCACGACCCATCCGCGTGCGCCGATCCGTGCGAGGCCGCTGATGGCGGTGCCGCCCGCGATCGTCGTCGACGCCCAGCTCCCGTCCGAGATGCCCGCGCGGATCAGTGTGCCGCCGGCGTCGGCCATCCAGACGGAGTCGCCCGACGACACGCTGGCGCGGATGGCCCTGACGCGACCGCCGCCGAGCCGCCGCCAGGTGGCTCCACCGTCGCCGCTGCGGCAGAGCGCGCCGCCCGCGCCGCCTGCGCAGACGACCCGTCCGGTGATCGCCGCCAGTGCCCCGCAGGGGCCGGTGACCGGCAGACGCGACCGCCTCCAATGACGGCCGAAATCGGTGCTGCGCCAAACGGCGTCTGGTCCCAGAGCCCAAGACCGGCCGGACGGGTGCATCCTGACGGCGCGAAGCGTTCCCTCGATCCCCGAGCGCACGTGTCGCCAGGTGAGACCGCCGTCGACGCTGACGAGGGCGACGCCATCCGCGCCGACCGCTGCAGCGTGCCCGTCGCCGAGCGTGTCGATCGAGAACAGCGTACTGGCCGTCACGGTCCGTCTGCGCTTCCAGTGCGCGCCGCCGTCGCGGGTCTGGAGCAGCAAGCCGTTGGCGCCACAGAGGAGTCCGCGGCGGCGGCTCTGGAAGTCGACTCCGAACAGCGTCTCCGAGTGCGGCGCTCGGCGCTTGCTCCAGGAGCGGCCGCCGTCGCTGGTGTGGAGCAGGATGCCTCGAGCCCCAACGACCCATGCGATCCTGGCGGTCACCGCGCACACGCCGTAGAGCGTGGACTCGGTCCCGCTCGCCTGTCGTCGCCACGTGCCGCCGCCGTCTGTCGTGCGGAGGATCGTGCCGGCCTCGCCGACCGCCCAGGCGCAGTCCGCCTCCGGCGCGGCGACGCCGTAGAGGTCGGCGGACGTGCCCGCCGCCTGCGGCGACCAGTGGACGCCGCCGTCGCTGGAATGCTGCACGAGGCCGTGCGTCCCCACCGCCCAACCGGACCGCCGGTCACCGAAGGCCACGCCTGTGAACTGGTTGCCCTGGGGCTGCGGGTTCAGCCACTGCCAGTCGAGCTTGGTGGGCGCGACCGCCGTCCGGTCGTCCCACGGGCCGCTCGCCGCCTGAGCGCTCCTTGTCGCCGTCCGTTCGCCCGCAGCCGGTGCGTCGAGGTCGGTGTCGGTCGCGAAGCGCCAGCTGGTGCCGCCGTCCTCGGAGACCAGAAGCATGCGGCGCCGGTACTTGCCCGGGCGGAGCTGCGACCGGCCGAGCAAGGCGAGCGTGGTCTTGAGGGCGCGCTCTCTCTGGAGGTCGGGACCGCCTTGATAGGAGGTCGACAGAAAGAGCCGGTCGCGAGCGTCGAGCGCGAGCTTGTGGTAGTAGATGCAGTAGCCGGGGTCGGCGCCGACGACGATGAGCGAGGGCTCGCTCCACGCGCCTCCCGCGGGACGGGACTGGTGGACGAGGGCGCCGTAGCCCGCGCCGTCGTGATAGGAGTCCACCCCGCGCCGCCACTGACGCGTGATCAGGTGCAGCGTGTCCTGGCTGTCGCAGACGAACCCAGGATAGGTCTGGCGTCCCGTCTGCACCGTCGGATCAGAGGGTGAGATCCAGCCGGTCTGCAGGGCGGGCGTCGGCCTCGTCCATCCCGCGTCGGCGCTGAGCGGCGCGAGGGATCGCGTGTACAGCGCCGGGGACGAATGACCACCGGCGATCACGTGCAGGTAGCCGGCGGTATCGAGACAGATGCCCGGCTTGTTGTGCGGGTCGCTGCGGCTCGGCGACACGGCCAGGCGCCGGGGAGTGCTCACGCTTCCGGAGAGGTGGTCGTAGGTCGCGATGTAGTGCGACGTACCTCCCACCCCCCGCGGGGCGGCTTCGGACCAGGCGAACCAGGTCTTGTCGCCGCGGGTCACTGCGAAGGATGAGCCGCCCGAGTCTCGGCTGAGGCCGAGGCACATGCCGGTGACCCGCACGAGCGGCGGGAGGATCAGCTCGTCGCCCTGAAGCCGTGGCTGCGTGACAAAGAGCCAGTTGCGTTGGCTGCGAGGCTCATCCGGGGAGCCCGACCGGCGCCAGAAGGCCAGAAACGGCGGACCGTCGAGCTCGTTGTGCCCCACCCAGTGCTCCATGGTGAAGTCCCCGTCCGGCAGCTTGTAGACCCTCCAGGTGCGGCAGTGATCCCATGAGATCAGGAGCGCGTTGTGCTTGGTGCCGTCGCGCAGCTTGAGGGTGACCGGGTTGTAGGCACGGTCCTGGCGGTCGAACACGATGCGGTCGTTGCGCAAGCCGCCGCCGGCCGACGTGCCCGCGAACTGCGGATATGCGTCGCGGAGTGCGGCCAGGAAGTCGAGTGGGGCCCAGGACCCCCCTTCACGCGTGTGGACGTAGGACGTCGCGTTCGCGCTCGACGTGCGGCTGCGGATGTACGCGCGGCCCTCCGCGTCGAACGAGGGCACATTACGTGTGTAGTCGGGGAGATAGCCGAACTGCTCGCTTGGCCCCAGAATGGGATCGAGTACGAAGGGCGAGGTCGCCTCGAGCGCGTGCGCGGGAGCCGGCGTGAGCAGCACCACAGCCCAGACGAGGGCGAGACCCGGAAGCGCCGTTCTTGTGCAGACCGGACTGAGGGCCGCGGCGCCAGACGCTGATGCGCTCCGCCGGAGGACGCCGAGGATGGACCTGATCCGTCGCCGAAGGGCGCTGCCTGAACTGTGCTTCACCCGCACAGGATACACGTGCCATCAGCCCGGCGCCGCCTGACGCTCGCCCTATCTCGGCCTTGAGCGCGCCGCTGACGGGGCAGCCGCCCCCGGCCGCCGCGGACTCCGCGAAGGCCGCCTGCCAGGCCCGTCCTCCCGTCGCCGCATCCCGGCAGGCCTCCCGACGCTTTCCCCTCGTCACTCCCGCATCTGGTGAGTAAAGAAAATTTGACATCCTGTCTGCGTTCTTTTACAGTGTGCCATGTCAAACATCTCTGACATCACGTCAGTCGCAACGAGGAGGCCGTCATGCCGTTCGAAGAGAAGATCTCGTGGGTCAACGCGGTGGTCATGGCGATCGTCCCGGTGGCCTACTTCGCGATCATGCTGGGCCGGCTCGGTGACACGTCGGCGGCCGACATCTCCTACCAGTGGCCGCTCCTCATCGCCATCGGGACGTCGATCGTCCTGACGATCGTCGGGTCGATCCTGGCGGGCATCGGCACCGGCATCTCGGCCGAGCTGCGCGGCCGATCCGCCTCCGCCGAGATCGACCGCAAGGACGAGCGGGACAAGCAGATCGGCCGTCACGGCGACCTGATCGGCTTCTCCGTCTCCTCCTTCGGCATGGTCGGCGTGCTCGCCCTCACCATGCTCGAGTACGAGTACTTCTGGATCGCCAGCACCCTCTACCTCTCGTTCGTGGTCGGTACGCTGGTCGGCTCCGTGGTCAAGATCGTCTCCTACCACAGGGGCTTCTGACCATGGGCAAGCCGACCAGGGTCACCAACCGCATCCGGGCGCTCCGGTTCGCCGCCGGCGAGATGACGCAGGCCGATCTCGCCGACAGGGTGGGCGTCACGCGCCAGACCGTCATCGCCATCGAGCAGGGCCGCTACTCGCCGTCGCTCGAGATGGCCTTTCAGATCGCGCGGGTGTTCGACGTCCCGCTCGACGACGTGTTCCAGTATCCGAAGGAGAAGTGATGCACACCTCTGCAACTCACACCGAGAAGACGGTGCTGCTCCTCGGCGGCACCGGGCGCACGGGCGGCCGCGTCCTGCAGCAGCTTCTGGGCCGCGGCACCCGCGTGCGCGCCGTGGTGCGGTCGGCAAAGCGGCTCCCCGCGGGCGTCGCGGACGATCCGAACCTGACGGTGGTCGAGGCGGAGCTGCTCTCCCTGAGCGACCAGCAGATCAGAGAGCAGGTCGACGGCTGCGACGTCGTGATCTCCTGTCTCGGCCACACCATCAGCGCGCACGGGGTCTTCGGGCGGCCGCGCGACCTGGTCACCCGGTCGATCGAGCGGGTGTACCGGGCGGCCAAGAGTCTGCGGCCGGCGCAGCCCGTGAAGCTCATCCTCATGAGCAGCGTCTCGGTGAACCGCGCCGGAGGCCTGGACACGCGGCGCGGGCAGCTCGAGAAGGCGGCCCTCTGGCTGCTGCGTGGCCTCGTCCCTCCGGCGCGGGACAACCAGCGCGCCGCGGACTTCCTCCATGACGTCATCGAGGCCGCCGATCCGTACGCGCAGTGGGTGGCCGTTCGTCCCGACACGCTGAAGGAAGGCGACGTCACGGGGTACGCGCTGCACCACGGACTGGTGGACAGCCTGTTCCGCCCCGGCGAGACCAACAGGGCCAACGTCGCCCACTTCATGTGCGAGCTGGCCACGGACGCGGAGGCCTGGGCGACGTGGCGGGGCAGCATGCCCGTGATCGTCAACACGTCACCCGCGTGATCTCGGCCGGGCCGCGGCTGCTGTCCCCGGCCTCGGGGGGCGCCTGGTCGGCGCCGCGCGCCGGCCCTACGCCAGCGTCGCCGTGACGCTCAGCTCGACGTTGCCCTTGAGCGCGCCGCTGATGGGGCAGCCGTCCTTGGCCGCCGCCGCGGCCTCCTTGAAGGCCGCCTCGTCGATGCCGGGTACCGTACCCTTCACGATGATCTCCGAGGTGCCCGTCTTCCAGCCGCCCTCGATCTCCTTGAACGTGACCGTGACGCTGGTCTCGAGCTTCTCCGGCGGCGTGCCGGCTTCGCCCAGGATGTGCGAGAGCGCCATGGAGTAGCACGCGGCGTGCGCGGCGGCGACGAGTTCCTCCGGGCTCGTCTTGCCCTCGGAACGCGCGGTGCGCGAGGACCAGGTGACGGGCAACGGGCCGGCCGCCGCGCTCGTGACCAGGGAGACCTCCCCGGACCCCTGTGCCAGCGAGCCGGTCCAGACGGCGTCGGCGCGGCGTGGTGCGTCGGCCATTGCGGTACCTCCTCAGACGCGGGATGGCTGGTGGCGGTCGCCGCGCGTGGGGCGCGGCGCCCGCCGTCAGCCGTGACTTGCCCACGGGCGGGCGCTGTTCAAACGCCTGCGTGCGGGGCCCGACGGTGAGGCCCGGCCCGCCGCGCGTCGCCTACCGTGCCGACGCGGAGAGGGCCGCTCGCCTCAGGCATTCCGTCTGCCGACCGATGGACAGGGTGTGAGGCGACCTGCGCTCAGATCAAGGCGCGCCCCCGGGCGCGCCGCACTGACCCCGGCGGCGGTCCTGCTGGCTGCCGCGGCGCTTGCGGCCGGCGTGTACGTCGCCGCGGCGCCGGCCGCGGACCCTGCGGCCGAGCCTGCCCTCACGACCACGGGACCGGTGCCCCCGGCCACGGTAGAGGCGCCCACCGGCGCCCGTCGCGCGGTCGCGGCCGCCGGAGAGGTGGTCGTCGCCGGCGCTCCCGCCTACAGGTGGAGGGACGGCTGCGGTCCGACGTCGGTCGGGATGGTCGTCGGGTATTACGACGGTCACGGCTTCGCCGACCTGGTGGCCGGCGACGCCTCGAGCCAGAGCGTCAACCCCGCTGTCAGCCAGATGATCGCCTCGCACGGGAGCGCGGGTGATCCTCGTCACTACGAGGACTATTCGCTACCCGAGGACACCGGCGGCTCGATCCTCGCGGACAGGAGCGCGGCGCCGGCAGGCGACGAGCACGCGAGCGACAGCGTCGCCGACTTCATGCACACCTCGTGGAGCGCGGAAGGACTGGCCTACGGCTGGAGCTACACGAACATGGCCGGACCGGCGTTCGTCGCCTACGTCCGGTCCCGCCTGACCGATGTGACCGCGAGGTACGGAAACCTCTACTACGGATCATCGTTGACGTTCGCGACGCTGCAGGAGGAGATCGACGCGGGTCGGCCGATGGTCCTGTCCGTGGACAGCACGGGCGACGGGAAGACGGACCACGCGGTGGTCGGCATCGGCTATCGCGAGACCAACGGGTATCCCGAGTACGCATGCTGGGACACCTGGTACGCGACGGTCCGCTGGCAGCAGTTCAGAGGGCTCTCCGCCAGCTACGACTGGGGGGTCTACGGAGCGACCTCGCTGTCGCTCACGGCCAACGCCGGCCCGTCACCGAGCCCATCGCCGAGCGCGAGCGCATCCGCCGACCCCAGCCCTTCGCCGAGCCCCGATCCGGATCCGGCGGACGTGACCGCGCCGGTGACGACGGTGTACGGGAGCGACGCCCTCTGGCACCGCTCGGCAGTGACGCTCACGTTCTCGGCCATCGACGCGGGGGGCAGCGGCGTCGGCGCCATCGAGACGGATCTCGACGGCGCCGGCTGGAGTCCGCTGGCCGGCTCGCCGGCCGCGCTCGCCGTGGCCGGGCAGGGCGTCCACACCGTGCTCTATCGTTCGACCGACCTCGAGGGCAACGTCGAGGAGGCGCGCGGCTGCACGGTGAAGATCGACGCCGGGCGGCCGGTGACATCGGCGCGCGCGGCGCTCGTCCGCAGAGGCGCGCGCGTCACCCTGCGGTACCGCGTCGCCGACCTCACGCCACGGGCGAACGTACGTATCGTCGTGAAGACGCTCCGCGGGGCACTGCGCAAGACCTTGCGGCTCGGCTGGCGCGGCACCAACGCGCTCCGCGGCGCCACGTGGCGCTGCACCCTGCCTCGTGGCCACTACCGCTTCTTCGTGTACGCGACCGACCAGGCCGGCAACCGGCAGAAGCAGCTGGGCTCGGCGCGCCTCACCGTCCGCTAGCGTGGCGGCCCTGGCCGGCCGCAACGGTGACGTCTTCAGGGACCAGGGTACCCTCAGGGGTATCCGACCGCTCACATCGCCCCCGCTTCATCCTCCTGTCAGGAGACGGCATGGCCAGCAACGTCGACATCGTCCGCACCGGCTACGAGAGCTTCATCCGCGGCGACATCCAGACCACCCTCGCCATGTTCGCCGAGGACATCGAGTGGCACGAGCCCGAGTGGACCTACGGGCCGGCTTCGGGCGACTTCTGTGGGCGTGACGAGGTGCTGCGCAGGATCTTCGCGCCCATCCCGGAGATGAACGACGCCTTCGCCCTCGAGCCGCGCGAGTTCTACGGCGACGGCGACACGGTCATCGTCACCGGGGTGTTCAATCTGAGCCCCAAGGGCTCCGGGAGCGCCGTCCGAGTGCCGTTCGCGCACGTGTGGACGGTACACGGCGGCCACATCGACAGCCTCCGCGCCTACAACGACGTGCGCGAGATCGTGGCATCGCACGAGACCAGGGACGCGGTCTAGCGGGGACGGGAGCCGGGCCCGGACCGCGTCGGTGGAGAGGTCGGCCTGGTCCGACGCGCGGGTCGGACGCCCCCCTGGACTGGCGGTACCGCGGGCGGCATCACCGGCGGTTCGTCCGGCGGCCGCGGAGATCCCACACCAGCACTCCAGACAGGTCACTCGCCGCCGCCCCACACCGTCGTGGTTGCCCGTCGCTCTGCGCCTGCGGAGCGTCGTCTGCGGGCGCCTGCGGTAAGCTTGTCGCATGACCGAGAAGATCCGACTCACGCAGTTCGCGGCCAAGAGCGGTTGAGCGGCCAAGCTGGGTCCGTGCGACCTGCAGGCCGTCCTCGATACCATGCCCGAGGCCACCGGTGAGTTCGCGCGTCTCCTGAAGACGCGTGACGACGCGGCGGTGGTGCGGGTCGGCGACGACCTCTGCCTCGTGCAGACGGTCGACTTCTTCACGCCCATCGTCGACTCCCCGGTCTGGTTCGGCAGGCTCGCCGCCGCCAACGCGCTCAGCGACGTGTACGCGATGGGCGCCCGGCCGCTCACCGCGATGAACCTCGTCGCGTGGCCGGCCACTCTCGACTTCGACATCCTCGGCGAGGTGCTTCGCGGCGGCATGGAGAAGGTGCTGGAGGCCGGCGCGGAACTCGCCGGCGGCCACTCCATCGACGACCAGGAACCCAAGTACGGTCTGGCCGTGACCGGCGTCGCCAGGCCCGACGAGATCGTGTACAACGCCGGCGCACTGCCCGGCGACCGGCTCGTGCTCACCAAGCGGCTCGGCATCGGCGTGCTCGCCAGCGCGCTCAAGAACGGCATCATCGACGAAGCGGTCATGATGCCGGCCATCGAGGAGGCCGCCGTGCTGAACGCGGCTGCGGCTGCTGCCATGGCCCGGGTCGGTGTGCACGCCTGCACCGACGTCAGCGGGTTCGGGCTGGCCGGTCACCTCGGTGAGGTGCTCGACGCGAGCGCCGCCGCCGCTGTGGTGCATCTCGCGGCGCTGCCGCTGCACGAGGGAGTCCTCGACCTCATCGCGCAGCAGGTGTACGCGGGCGGACTGCGCAACAACCGTGACTTCCTGCTGCCGCGGCTCCGTGAGGTCGGCCCGGCCGGCGCCGCGGAGCTCATCGGGCAGTCCGGAGAAGGGGTGAGCGGCTCAGGAGCCGACCGGTTCGCCGGTCCCGTCGCCGGGCAGGAGCCCGTCGTCCTCTCGCTCTTCGATCCGCAGACGTCGGGGGGGCTGCTCATGGCCGTCGCGCCCGAGAAGCACGCCCTGCTCCTGGACGCCCTCGAGCATGCCGGCGCCGGCGCCTGGACGGTCGGCGAGGTCCTCGCCGGGCCTACCGGCGTCCTCGTGCTCGAGGGCTAGGGCGTGCCCGAGGACCAGCACAGGCACTCTCCCTTCGGGGAGGACGGCCGCGTCGACCCGGACTCGCTGACGCCCGCGGATGAGGAGCGCGCTGCGGGGCCGGACGGACCCTCGGCCGACGTCGTGGTACGAGCACTGTCGGTGATCCCTTTCGTGCTCACGGCGGCGCTCGGCCTCATCGGCGCCGTCAGCTGGGTCCTCATCATCGTCCTGGGCGTGGGCTCGGGCGATCCGATCTGGCAGGTCGCGAGGGGGCTCTCCGTTGCGGAACTGCTCTGGCAAGTCCTGCTGGCCGTCCTCGTCGGGCTCGTCCCTGTCGGCATCACGCTGATCGCCTCCTGGGCGACCAGCCGCGGCTTCAGCGAAGACTCCGGTCGCCCGTTCTGGACGGCGGTGCAGGCGCTCTGGGGCCTCGCTGCCCTGGCTCTCGTCGTCGTCGACAGGACGCGGCAGGTCTGGATGGAGGAGCTGGGATTCTCGGCGCTCGACTGGTGGTTCATGTTGGGCGTGGTAGCGTTCGGCATGATCCTCGCCGGCGTTCGGCTGAGGAGGGCGCCACGTGCGCCCGGGGGGGAAGACGCGTGAGCGAGACGAGGCGCAAGAAGGACGATGGAGGCGAGGGCAGCCGGGCGCGGCTGCGCTCGCTGGCGGCCGTCGACGAGGTGCTGCGAGAGCCGGGCGTCGAAGGACTGCTCGGGCGCTACCCGCGCGCGCTCGTCGTCGACGCGGTCCGCGCGGTGCTCGACAGGCTGCGCGCGGACATCCTCGCGGCGGGGGAGGCCGGCGAGGCGTCCGCCGCCCGGGCGGCGGACCTGACGCCGGCCGAGCTCGTCCCTTGGGTCGCGCGACTGCTCGAGGCGGCCGTGACGCCGTCGCTCAGGCGCGTGATCAACGCGACCGGCATCGTCGTGCACACCAATCTGGGGCGCGCGCTGTTGCCCCAGGCGGCGGTCGACGCCGTCGTCACTGCCGCCTCCGGCTACACCGACCTGGAGTACAGTCTGGCGCGCGGTGAACGCGCCTCGCGCCAGGACCACGTCCACGACGTCCTGCGCACGGTCACCGGGGCGGAGGACGCGCTGGCCGTCAACAACAACGCCGCCGCGGTGCTGCTCGCGCTTGCCGCCACGGCGCGCGGCGGTGAGGTGCTGGTCGCCCGCGGCCAGCTGGTCGAGATCGGCGACGGCTTCCGCATCCCCGACATCCTGCGCGAGAGCGGCGCCGAGCTGGTCGAGGTCGGGACCACCAACCGGACGTATCTCAAGGACTTCGAGGCCGCCTGGACCGACCGCACAAAGGCGATCCTGCGCGTGCACACGAGCAACTACCGCATCGTCGGGTTCACGACGGAGCCGGCGCTCGACGAGCTGGCCGCGCTTGCGCACGACCGGGGCGCCGTGCTCGTGGACGACCTCGGCAGCGGGGCGCTCGCCGGTCTGGATCTGTTCTCCGAGGAGCCGGCGCTGACGGACTCCATCGCCGCCGGCTGCGACATCGTCACCTTCAGCGGCGACAAGCTGCTCGGCGGCCCGCAGGCCGGCCTCGCCGTCGGCCGGGCCGCCGCGATCGACGCGATGCGACGCCACCCGCTGGCGCGCGCCCTGCGCATCGACAAGCTCGACCTCGCGGCGCTGGACGCGGTGCTGCGCCTCTACCTCGATCCCGAGCGCGCGGTCGCCGAGATCCCGACGCTCGCGGCGCTGGCCGCGCCTCTGGACGAGGTGCGTGGCCGCGCCGGCCGTCTGCGGGAGCTCCTGATCGGCGCCGGGGTGTCCGAGGACCGTCTCGAGCTCGTCGAGACGGTCGCTCGCGCCGGCGCCGGCGCGCTCCCGGTGACGGAGGTCCCGAGCGTCGCCGTCGCCGCGGCGATACCCGCGGCCGAGGCCGACCGGCGCGCCGAGCTGCTGCGCCGCGGCGCGCCGGCCGTCGTCTGCCGCGTGCAGGACGGCCGCCTGCTCTTCGACGTGCGCGCCGTGCGCGACGCCGAGGTGGAGGACCTCGCCGGCGCCGCGCTGCTCGCGCTCATCTGAGGATGCGCCGATGAGCGAGCGTCCTCCGCTCACGCTGGGCACCGCCGGCCACATCGACCACGGCAAGACGGCGCTGATCACGCGTCTGACCGGCAAGAACACCGACCGTCTGCGCGAGGAGCAGCAGCGCGGCATCTCCATCGAGCTGGGCTACGCCGAGCTCGAGCTGCCGGGCGGCGGTCGCCTGAGCGTGGTCGACGTGCCCGGCCACGAGCGCTTCGTGCGCACGATGGTGGCCGGGGCGACCGGCGTCGACCTCTTCCTCCTCGTGATCGCCGCCGACGACGGCGTGATGCCGCAGACGATCGAGCACCTCGCGATCATCGAGCTCCTCGGCGTGCGCGCCGGCGTCGTGGCGCTGACCAAGGCGGACATCGTGGACGAGGAACTCCTCGAGCTGGCCGAGGCGGACGTGAGGGAGTTCCTTGCGACCACGCGCTACGCAGACTGCGAGATGGTCACCGTCAGCGCGCGCGACGGTCGCGGCATCGAGGAGCTGCTGGCCGCGCTCGAACGCGCCGCGGACCGGACGGAGTCCGGCCGCCGCGCCGGCGCGGCTCGCCTGCCGGTCGACCGTGTCTTCCCGCTCAAGGGGATCGGCACGGTCGTCACCGGGACGCTGTGGGCGGGGGAGATCAAGGTCGGGGACGCGCTCGCGGTCGAACCCGGCGGCGCGCGCGCCGCCGTGCGCAGCCTGCAGGTGCACGACCACGAGGCGGATGTGGTGCACGCGGGCAGCCGTGTCGGTCTGAACCTGCGCGGCCTCGCCCGGGACGACATCGCCCGTGGCGACTGGCTGGTGGCGCCTGAGCTCGCCGGGCTCTGCGGGGCGACGTTTCGACGCCTGGGTCTCGGTGTTGCCGGGGACCCGGTCGCTGCGCTCGGGCGACCAGGTGCGGCTGCATCACGGCACGGCGCAGTCGCTCGCCCGGGTGGCGCCGCTGGAGGGGCGTGAGATCGCTCCAGGGACCGGCGCGCCGGCGGTCGTCCGGCTCGACGCCGACGCGCTCGCTCTGCCGCACGACCGCTTCATCCTGCGCTCGCTCTCTCCGGTCGCCACCATCGCCGGCGGCGAGGTGCTGCTTGCCGGCGCGCGCCGCTGGCACGCACGCGAGCGCCACGCCGCCTTCCTCGCCGCGGTGCGCGGCGGCGCTCCGGCCGCGGCGGTCGCGGCCCTGGCGGCGGACCGCGGGCAGGCGGGTCTGACGGTGGACGACCTGACCGCCGCCGGCTTCGACGTCCGCGAGGCCGGCGCCGCGCTGGCGGCAGCCGTCGCCGCAGGGCAGCTCGACGAGCTGCCGGCCGCCGGGGGCGCTCCGGCGCGCTGGTTCGGCGCCGGGGTTCTGGCGTCGCTGCGCGCGGCCCTGCTGGCCGGCGCCTCCGAGCGAGCAGCAGCGCGACCGGAGCGGCCGTTCAGCGGCGCCGCGGAACTGGCCGCGCTGGTCCCGGCGCTGCCGCCCCCCGGCGCCGGCCTGCTGCTGCAGAGCATGGTCGAAGCGGGCGAGCTCGTCGCCGGCGAAGGCGGCTATGCGCCCGCCGGCGCGGGTGTCCTCGGCGACGACCAGGCGGCGCTGGCCGGCGAGCTTCTGGACCGGCTCGGCGCAGAGCCGATGGCGCCGCCTACGTTGGCGACGCTCGCCGAGGAGCTGCGCCGCCCACCTCGGGAGCTCGGTCAGATCCTCGACGTCCTGGCTCGCCGCGGAGAAGTCGTCCGCGTCGACAAGGACCTGTGGTTCACGGACGCCGCCGTGGAGGGCGCGCGCCGGGTGCTTCTGGAGCTCCTCGCCGGCGCCGGCGAGGTGTCCCTGGCCGGCTTCCGCGACGCCGCCGGCTGCGGACGCCGCAACGCGCAGGCCCTTCTCGAGCTCTTCGACCGGGAGGGCCTGACCTTGCGGCGCGGCGACGTGCGCGTTGCGCGCCGCCGCCGCTCCTGACGCTGCCGGCACCCTTCAGGCGTCGCCGAAGCTCGCCACCTGGTCTCGGCCCTGGCGCTTGGCGACGTACATCGCCCAGTCCGCGTGGTTCAGGAGGTCCTCGCGGCGGTCGCCGTCGTCGGGGTACCCCGCCACGCCGATGCTCACCGTGAGCGCTGCCTCATCGGCGGTGAACCCGGCCGCGCGGATGCGCTCGCGGATGCGCTCCGCGACCGCGAGCGCTGCCTCGCGGCCGGTCTCCACGAGCAGGACGACGAACTCCTCGCCGCCGTATCGCGCCGCGATGTCGATGTTGCGCACGGATTGCTCGATGATGTGCGCGACCTCACGCAGCACCGCATCGCCGGCGCTGTGGCCGTTGGCGTCGTTGTAGCCCTTGAAGTGGTCGAGGTCGCAGAAGAGCACACTGAGCGGGCGCTGGTGCTCTCGCGAACGGTGCAGCTCCTCACTCAGGCGTTCATGCAGGTAGCGGTGGTTGTAGAGCCCGGTGAGGGCGTCGGTGATGGCGTCGATCTCGGCGCGGCTCAGGCGCACGGCCGCCGACTGGAGCATCGCGGCGAAGGTCTGGCGACCGTCGCCGCGCAACGACTCGCTCTCGGACTCGGACAGCGCAGGCAGGTCGGCGGCGGTCACCCCGACGATGAGCCCATCCTCGGTGCGCAGGGGCGCCAGCCCGGTGACCCAGACGCCGAACTCGTCGGCGTACAGCGTGTTCACCTGAGGGCGCTCCCCGGCGAGCACGGTGAGGAGTTCGTCGTCGGCGAAGATCTCGTCGCCGACGTGGGACTTCAGGGAGTCGTCCTCTTCGGGGTCGACGCCGAGGAAGAACTTCTTGTCGACCTGGGAGCGCGTGGTCAGGAACCGCGTGGGCGGGTTCGCGTCGCGGACCTCCCGGAGCACCTCCTCGATCTGACGGTAGGCCTCCGACGCCTCGTCATCGCGGCTGCGCAGCTGCAGGTGGTTCTCGCCGCGGATCCGCGACGCCGCCTGGCCGGCGATCTCCTCGGCCTGTGCCCGACGCCGTGCCACGTCCTCGAGGACGGGGAGGAAGGCGTCGACCATCTCCGGGTCGAACTGCGTGCCTCGGCAGCGGTGCAGCTCCGCCAGGCACTCCCCGTACGTGAAGGCGGGCTTGTACGGTCGCCGGCACGACATGGCATCGTAGGCGTCGACGACGGCCATCGCCCTCGCGATGAGGGGGATCTCGCCACCGGAGAGCCCGTCCGGGTACCCCTGGCCGTCGTATCGCTCGTGGTGATGCCGCACGGCGAGCACCAGCTCCGCCGGGAACAGCGGCTTGATGATGTCCGCGCTCACGGTGGGGTGCTCGCGCATCTGTGCCCACTCCTGCTGGTTCAGCCGTCCCGCCTTCAGGAGGACGCGGTCGGAGATGCTGATCTTGCCGATGTCGTGCAGGTACGCGGCCTCCTCGACCGACTCCAGAAGCTCCTCCGGCCACCCGAGCGTGCGGCCGAGCATCACGGTGTACGCGGCGACGCGGGCGGCGTGACCGAGCGTGTAGTAGTCCTTGGCGTTCAGCGCTGAGCTGAGTGCCCTGAGGTTGCCGAGGTGCATCCGCTTGATCTCCTCGTACAGCTGCGCGTTGGTGATCGCCAGAGAGAGCTGCGTGCCCACGCGCTCAAGGAGGTGCCGATCGACGTCGATGAAGGCGCCCGGCTCCGACGAGCTGAGCCCGAGGACCCCGAGGAGGCCGGTGTCTGAGGGGAGGGCGATGGCGATGGTCGTGGCGATCCCCTCGATCGCCGGCGAGCCCGCGAGGAGCGGCACGTCCGCGGGCAGGCGCAGGACGCTCACCGCCTCTGCTGCGATGCGCTCCACGATCCCTGCGCCGAGGTCCCCCAGCGTGACGCCCGTCAGCGTCTCGGCCTGCGGCCGCGAGGAGACCACGCGCCCGATGCTGTCGCCCTCGAGCAACAGCAGGCAGTGCCCGTCGAAGGCCACCAGCTGCCCGAGCTCCGCGACGGCCGCCTCCACGACCTCGTCGAGGTCGAGGCTGGCGGCCGTCCGCGCCGCGATGTCGTTGAGGAGCCTCGTCTCCCGCGCCGTGCGCTGCTCCCGTTCGAAGAGCCCTGCGTTGTCGATCGCCAGGGCCGCGGCGTGGCAGATCGCCGCCGCCGTGTCCAGCTCCGCCCGGGTGAAGGCCCGTTCGTCGCCGCTCTCGATGAGCTCGACGGCGCCGATGACGCGATCCTTGACGATCAGAGGCAGGGTCGCCCAGCTCTTGTGCCCTGAGGCCCGGCTCAGCGAGAGGACGGCCGGCGTGAGGCGCGGATCGCGCAGCGACCCGACCACCGCCGGCTGCTTCGACTCGATGACCTCTCGGGTCACCGCGGCGTCGGCGATCGCGAGGCGGTGGCCTATCCGCGCCGTGTCGATCTCGCCGTCGCTCACGCGCATGAGCGTGTGCAGCTCGCCGCCCTCGATCACGGTGATCTCGCACTCGCCCACGCTCACGCCCTCGCACAGCCGCCGGGCTGTGGCGAGCAGCGTGTCCTTCAGATCGAGACTGCTGGCCAGCTCCAGCGCCGATTCGCTCACCAGGGCCATGCGCCGGAGGTTCTCGTCGACTTCGCGGTACAGGGCCGCGTTGGCGATCGCCTGACTCGCCACCTGCGCGAGGCCGACGACCATCTCCTCGCGCGCGAACGGTCGCTTCTCGAGGTTGGCCAGGGCGATGAAGCCGATGACCTCGCCGTGGCTGATGAGCGGCACGTCCAGTGAGGAGCGGTAGCCCCATCGCTCGGCGTCACGGATCTCCGTCTCGGTCATCTCGGGGTCGTTCAGGATGTCGAGGCTGGTCACCGGGAGGCGCGTCTCGATGGCCTTCAGCAACGTGCTGTACGCGTCGAGCGGGTACAGGGTGCCGGGCGGGTCGTCGGGCCAGCCGTTGCCGACGGAGAAGAGGGGGCACAGGTCGCGCCCTTCGAGACGAAAGACGTCGCAGACGTCGGCTGCCGAGACGGCCAGGATCCGCTCTGCCACCGTGCGCAGGACGGCGTCCACATCGAGCGTCGCCCCGAACTCCATGCCGGACTCCACGAGCAGGCGCAGGTCGCGGTTGCCGCCCTCGAGACGCTCGACCAGCATCGCCTTCTCGAACGATCCGGCGAGCAGGCGGCCCACGTTGCGGATGAAGTCGAGATGGACGGTGTAGTCGCGCACGCGCGTGTCGAAGACGTCGATGAGGCCGATGGGACGACCGTCCACGACCAGCGGCAGCGACACCATGCTGCGGAACCCCCAGCGCCGGTACGCCTGCATCTCCGTCTCGCTGAGGTCCGTGCTGTCGAGGTCGCCGACGACGATGGGCTCGTTCGCCGCCAGGGCCTTGATCGTCGCCTCGTACTCGGCGAGGGCGCGGACCGACCCGGCCTCTTGCTCGTCCCAGCCGCGGCTGTCCACGCTGGCGAGACAGCGCAGCACGTCGCCGTCGACCTGCCAGATGTCACAGTCCTCGGCGGAGAGAATGGTGCGCAGCCGCTCGGCCACGGCCCTCGAGAGCCCCTCCACCGTGCCCGCCTCGTTGAGACGGTCACCGAGCTCCACCAGCTCGCGCAGCGCGGCGTTGCCCCGCCGGAGTCCGGCGAGCAGCTCGGCGTTGCGCAGCGCGTCGGCGACCGTGCGGGCGGCGCTCGGAAGGAACGAACTCACATCGCTGTAGTCACGCTCGCGCACGTCGAAGATGTCGATCAGGCCGAGCACGACGTCGTTGCTCACCAGCGGCACCGAGACGGTGCTGCGGAAGTCGAACTCCCCGAAGTCCTCGCGCTCGTAGTCCGTGAGGCGCTCGTCGTCGAGCGAGCTGATCACCAGGATCTCGCGATCCTGCAGCGCCTGACGCGTCGAGGGGTAATGGTCGAGCTGGAGGATCCTGCCGCGCACGCTCTCATCCACGCCGTCGCCGTCGACGCTGGCGAGACAGCGGAGGTATCCCTCTTCGAGCCACCAGACGTCGCAGTCCGCGCAGTCCGCGGCGCTTCGCAGGCGCGCGGCCGCCCGCTCGGCGATGTCGGTCAGCTCTTCGGCGGCGGCGAGATCGGCGCCGAGGTCGATCAGCACACCGCGGAACCGGGCTCTCTCTTCGGCCTCGCCGAGCAGCGCCGTGCTGTCGAACACGCCGGCGACGAGCTGGCAGACGCTCGTGAGGAACTCGAGCTCGGCGTTCCAGTCGCGTTCGGCATCGTCGTACAGCATCAGGAGACCGACCAGCTCCCCGCCGGCGACGAGCGGCATCGTCAGCGAGCTCGCGTAGCCCCAGCCGCGCATCAGGTCCGCTTCGCCCTCGCCGAGGCGATCGTCGCTCAGGTCGTTCAGCGCCACGGGCGCGAGATCGAGCAGGGTGGGCGCCAGCGACGGGTAGCGCGCGGCGTCCAGGATCGTGTCGCGCAGGCTCGGGTCGACGCCCTCCCTGGTGTAGCTGATGACCGACCGGATCACGCTTCCGTTCACCCGGTAGACGTCGACGCAGTCGGCGTTCTCGGCGGTCAGGATCCGCTCCGCGAAGCGCAGCAGGAAGCGGTCGAAGTCGTGGGTCTGCGCCACTTCACGCGAGAGGTCCATGAGTTCGCGCACGGTCCTGTCGCGGTGCGCCAGCTCCCCGTACGTGCGCTGGACGGCCACCGCCTCGGCGCAGATGCGGACCAGTCCCTCGAGTACGTCCGCGTGACGCGAGAAATCGTGCTCGGCGGCGTCGGTCAGTTCCACCGCGCCGATGAGCTCGCCGTGCAGCACCAGGGGCGCCCACGCCAGCGACCGGCAACCGCGACGCTGCAGCGCCATCCTGGCGCGGCGCCCGATCCCCTTGTCGGCCGCCTGGACGCAGAGGGTGCCGGCGGTCACGGGGTCTCCCTCCACGGGGACCCAGTCGCTCGTCGTCCATCCCGCGGACTGGCGGCCCGGGTCCAGGTCGCCGCCGTCTGCGGAGACGGCGAGGCGCAGGCGGTCGCCGTCGGTCAGGTAGACGTCACAGCGAGGGGCTCCCGTGAGGGCGCAGAGGACGCGCGCCGTCTCCCCCGGGACGGCGCGCGGGTCCTCGACCATCAGGGACACCAGGCCGAGACCGGCCTGCAGGACGGCGCGCAGGTCCTGGGTCTCCCGGCGCAGCGCCGCGAAATCCCCCGGCTGCGCGGCGCTCTCGCCCTCGTCGCGGGGCAGCAGGGCGAGGACGTCGTCGGCGAGATACCGGCGGTGGCCGCCGGGGCTACGGTGTGCGGCGATGCGGCCGACGTCGGTCCATCGGCGCACGGTGTTCGCGCTCACGCCGAGCGCGTTGGCGACGTCGCCGACGCGCATCCACACCAGCTCGGGCCCCTCTTTCACCGTGGCCATGGTCTCCCTCGGTCCGCCCGCACGGTCCCCCCGTGCATCGGCAGCATGGGCGCGGAGCTTGACCAAATCTCCCACGCCGGCGCGATCCGGCGAGAGGTTCGGGAGGATGAGCCCGTCCCTGACGGAGGCTCTTCAGGCTCCGGACGGGCACCGGCCTTGGCTCCCCGGGGTCTGCGGCATAGCATTCGGCTGTCGATCACCGCCGGCGGTCCCCCGCCGGATGGAGTCCGAGCAAGGGAGCGAACGAGCATGGCACGCAAGGGCAGGGTGGAGGGCAAGGTCGCGCTCATCACGGGCGTGGCGAAGCCGGACAGCATCGGCTTCGCCACGGCGAGGGTCTTCGCGGAGGAGGGTGCGCTCATCGCCATCTGCGACATCGCGGACGCGGTGCACGACTGCGCCGCGCGACTGCGCGACCTCGGGGCCACCGTGAGCGCGCACACGGCCGACCTCACGAAGATGGACGAGGTCAAGGCGATGGTGGCCGAGGCGACGGAGTGCCACGGCCGCATCGACGTGCTGGTCAACAACGCCGGCATGGTCGTCTTCGGCCAGGACGAGGACTTCACCGCCTTCCAGGACCTCAGCGAGGACGAGTGGGACTTCGGTATCGCCATCAATCTCAAGACGCAGTTCAATGTGACGCGCAGTGTCATCACGGGCATGATCGAGCGCGGCTACGGGCGCATCGTCAACATGAGCTCGGTCACCGGCCCGGTGGTGGCGAACCCTGACGAGGCCGCGTACTGCGCCGCGAAGGCCGGCGTGCTCGGCCTCACCCGCGGGCTTGCCCTGGATGTCGCCAAGCACGGCATCACGGTCAACGCCGTGGGGCCGGGCTGGATCGCGACGGGCTCCCAGGCCGAGGGCGAGGACGTCGGCGGTCTGAACACGCCGATGGGGCGTTCCGCCTACCCCGAGGAGGTGGCCAAGCTCGTCTGCTTCCTCGGCAGCGACGACGCCAGCTACATCACCGGGCAGCTGGTCGTGGTGGACGGGGGCAACACGATCCAGGAGTACAAGGGGCCGAGCGACCTCTACTACTGACCCATGGCCACTGCTTCCGCGGAGCGATATGCTACGCAAACAGTGAACGGGCATTCAGCGTTTGCCGAAGGCTCTTCTTCGGGTGCTACAGGGGGAGGCGTATGACGTCCGACATGAGCGGCAAGACCGTAGTGGTGACCGGGGCCGCCGGCGGGGTCGGCGCGGCGACCGCCCGCCGGTTCGCCGAGGCCGGGGCGACGCTGGTGCTCGGCGATCTCAACGCCGTCGCCCTCGAGGACCTCTGCGGGCGGCTGGCCGCGCTCGCCGAGGTGCACGGCGTCGCCTGCGACGTGACCAGCGTCGCCGACGTCGAGAACCTCATGGCCGAGGCCGTGGAAGTGACAGGACGCATCGACGTCCTCGTCAACACCGCCGGGCTCTGGGTCGAAGGTCCCAGTGAGACCATGACCGAGGAGGAGTGGGACAGGGTCGTGGGCGTGAACCTCAAAGGCACGTTCTTCTGCTGCAGCCGCGCCATCCCGGAGCTCAAGAGGACCGAGGGCTGCATCATCAATCTCAGCTCGGACGCCGGGCTGGTGGGCACGCCGGAGACGGCCATCTACACCGCGACCAAGGGCGGCGTGAGCGTGATGACCAAGGCCCTGGCCATCGAGCTGGCGCCGCACCTGGTGCGCGTCAACGCGGTCTGCCCGGCGGACATCATGACGCCCATGCTGCAGTACCAGGCCGACGAGTACGGGGGCGGCGACCCCGAGGGCTACTTCAAGCGACTGCTCGCCAGCTACTTCCAGGGCGAGAAGGCCCGCTTCATCACGCCGGAGGAGGTGGCCGAGCTCATCTTCTTCCTCGCTTCGCCGTCGGCCACCCCCATCACCGGCGCCAACATCTCCATCGACTTCGGGACCTCCGCCGGATACGGGTACGCCTGATGACCCGGCTCGTCGCCGCGCCGCCGGCCCGGCGGATCATCGTCACCTGACTCAAGCGCAAGGGAAGGAGCGCCACACACACCATGGCTGAGAAACCGTTCGTCCATCCCTACATCCCGAACTCGGTGCCGGCCGTCAAGCAGGCCATGCTCGACGAGCTCGGGTTGAGCAGCGTCGAGGAGATCTACGCCGAGATCCCCGACCGCCTGCGCTTCAAGGGAACGCTGGACATCCCGCCGGCGATCCTCTCCGAGCGGCAGCTGCGCAAGCACGTGCAGGGCCTGCTCGACAAGAACTCCTCGTCCGTCGACTTCCTCAACTTCTGCGGCGCCGGGTGCTGGCAGCACCACGTGCCGGCGGTCGTGGACGAGATCATCAACCGGGCGGAGTTCGTCAGCGCCTACTGCGGCGGGGACTACAGCGACCTCGGCAAGTACCTCACGCGCTACGAGTTCAACAGCATGATGGGCGAGCTGCTCGACCTCGACGGCGTCGCCAACCCCATCTACGACTGGGGCGATGTGGCCGGGCGCTCGTTCCGCATGGCGCGGCGCATCACCGGCCGCGACAAGGTGCTGGCGCCGGCGCACATGAGCCCGATGCGGCTCATGGAGGCTCGCACGCTCTGCCAGCCGGAGTCGATGGCCAACAGCACCAAGATCCGCTTCTACGAATGGGACCGCGAGACCGGCATGGCCGACCTCGACGATCTCAAGGCCAAACTCGACGACTCGTTCGCCGCCGTCTACTGGGAGAGCCCCGGCTATCTCGGCACGATCGAGGCCAACGGCGCCGAGATCGTGCGGCTCGCGCACGCGGCCGGCGCGCTGGCCATCAACGGCGTCGACCCGATCACGCTCGGCGTGCTCGCTCCGCCCGGCCAGATCGGCGCCGACATCGCCTGCGGCGACATCCAGCCGCTCGGCATGCACATGCACGCCGGCGGCGGCTGTTCCGGGTTCATCGCCTTCAGGGACGACGACCCGGTGTTCGCCCAGGAATGCCCGCTCGAGCTCTACACGGTCATGGAGACCGCGACCCCCGGCCAGTACTCCGTGGGCGAGGCCATGGCCGAGCGCACCAGCTACGGCATGCGCGACCAGGGCAAGGACTGGGTCGGCACGGCGTCGGGCCTGTGGACCATCGCCGCCGCCGTCTACATGGCGCTCATGGGCCCGCAGGGCTTCAGGGAGGTCGGCGAGACCTGCATCGCCCGCTCGCACTACGCGGCCAAGAAGCTCGGCGAGCTGCCGGGCGTGGAGATCAAGCTCTCGCCGAGCTTCTTCAAGGAGTTCGTCGTCAACTTCGACGGCGCCGGCAAGACCGTGGCCGAGGTCAACAAGGCCCTGCTCGGCCGCGAGATCTTCGGCGGCAAGGACCTCTCCGCCGACTTCCCCGAGCTCGGCCAGAGCGCGCTCTACTGCGTCACCGAGTACCACGACCAGGCCGACATCGACGCGTTGGTGTCGGCGGTCAAGGAGGTGACGTCATGACGGACGCGATGAAGAACGCCGCGGCCGATAAGGTCGCCGAGCTGGCGAAGCTGCGCCGCGACGGCGGCGTGCTGCACGACTACCGCGCGCCGCGCTGGGACGAGCCCTTCATCATGGAGCAGGGTTCGCCGGGCGAGCGCGGCATCTGCGTGCCGCTCGCCGAGGAAGGCGTGACGGCGGAGGTCGGCGCGGCGGCGGACTACATCCCCGAGGGGATGGCCCGCGCCGCCGCCCCCGAGCTGCCGGAGATGGCCCAGTACCAGGTCATGCGCCACTACCTGCGGTACGCGCAGATGACGCTGGGCATGGACCTCGGCAGCGACATCAGCGAGGGCACCTGCACCATGAAGTACTCGCCCAAGATGCACGAGGAGCTCATCCGCGGCCACAGGGCGGCGGACGTGCACCCGTGGCAGGACGAGGACACCATGCAGGGCCTCCTGCAGATCGTCTACGAGACCGGGCAGTACCTGAAGTCGATCAGCGGCATGGACGCCTTCACGCTGCAGCCGGGCGGCGGCTCCCACGCCGTGTTCACCAACGCGTGTGTCATGCGCCGCTACTTCGAGGCCAGGGGCGAGCTCGGCCAGCGGAGCGAGATGATCACGACGATCTTCTCGCACCCCTGCGACGCCGCGACGCCCATGGTGGCCGGATTCAAGGTCATCACCGTCATGCCCGACGAGAACGGCTACCCGGACCTCGAGGCCTTCCGTGCGGCGGTCAGCGAGAAGACCGTCGGCTGCATGATCACCAATCCCGAGGACACCGGCATCTACAACCCGCAGATCGACAAGTACGTCGAGATCCTGCACGACGCCGGCGCCCTGGCGTTCACCGACCAGGCCAACGCCAACGGCATCCTCGGCTTCGCCCGTGCGCGCGACGCTGGGTTCGACGCCTGCCACTTCAACCTGCACAAGACGTTCAGCAGCCCGCACGGCTGCGAGGGCCCGGCCACCGGCGCCTACATGTGCACCGACGAGCTGGCGCCCTACCTGCCGGTCCCGCTCGTGGTCAAGGACGGCGACAGGTACCACCTCGACTACGACCGGCCGGAGAGCATCGGCCGCGTGCGCGGGTTCCTGGGCAACTGGATGGGCGTCATCCGCGCCTACGCCTGGATCCGCAGCATGGGTCCCGAGGGCCTCAGGGAGGTCGCCGAGATCTCCGTGCTCAACAACAACTACCTCGACAACCTGCTCATGGCCATCCCGGGCGTCAGCCGGCCGTACGCCGAAGGCCACCGCCGGCTCGACCAGGTGCGCTACAGCCTGGAGAAGCTCAAGGAGGACACGGGCGTCGGCACCGAGGCGCTCCGCGACCGCATGGTCGACTTCGGCATCCAGAGCTACTGGATGAGCCACCACCCGTGGGTGGTGCCCGAGCCGTTCACGCCGGAGCCGTGCGAGACCTACAGCAAGGCCGACCTGGACGAGTGGGCCGCCGTGATCAAGAAGGGCGTCGACGAGGCCTACGCGGACGCGCAGTTCGTGCTCGACTCGCCGCACGCCCAGCCCATCGACCAGATGCGGCGCACTCGAGGCCATGGAGGACCCGGACCAGTGGGCCTTCACCTGGCGCAAGTACAAGAAGAAGTTCAAGGACCGGGTCTGAGACCCCGGAGCTGACCAGCGTCCGACAGCAGGCCGGCGGGCGGGGCGGCGTCTCCACGCCGCCCCGCCCGCCGCGCGACCACCACCGGCCGCTCGGGCCATCACCGGTGGGTCGGGTATCATGGCGCGTGGCCGGCCGTGTCCCGCGGCCGGCCACGGCGACGACGAAAGGCGGGCGGCGTGCCCCAGCAACCAGCGAGACGAGGCATCCGCGCGGCCGAGGCCCTCGGCTTGACGATCTTCCTCGGCACGGCCGCGTTTCTGACCGCGCTCCTCATCACCCTGCTCCTGCGCGGCGTGGGGAGCTACGAGGTCGTGGCGGCGGCGTTCTCGACCGCCTGCGCCGCCGTGGCCGCGTTCGTCATGCTCATCGACGCCGCGGACCTCTGGGTGCGCGGCCGCCGCATCACGCCCCTCAGCGTCAAGCGGATGCGGATGCTGGTGTTCGTCGCCGTCCTGGGGGCGTTGGCCGCGAGCATGATCGGCCAGAACGTCATGCTCGTGGTCATCCTCGGTCCCGCGATGGTCACCTACCTGTTCATCGCGCGAAAGCGCCCCGCAGGCTCGTACGCGACCAGGCAGGCTTCGTCGCGGAGCCGTGCAGGCGGATCCGGTGGGCAGCCTGCGTCCTCGGGCACCGCCAAGGCTCGCCAGCGGCGCGGCGGCAAGAAGCGGCGCTGACCAAGCGCGCGGTGGGCGTGAAGCGATGAAGAAGCTCGGCCTCATCGTCAATCCGGTGGCGGGCGTGGGTGGCCGCGTCGGCCTCAAGGGCAGCGACGGCCCCGACGTCCTGCGCGCCGCGCTCGAGCGCGGCGCCGTGCGCGACGCGCCGCGGCGCGCTCGGCAGGCGCTGGAGCGCCTCGCCCGTGCGCGCGACCACATCGAGGTCCTCACCTGGCCGGGCGAGATGGGAGAGGACGAAGCGCGCGCCGCCGGGTTCGAGCCGCGCGTGCTGGGGTCGCTCGACGGCCGCCGTTCATACAGGCATTGCGAGATGGAGCGGACAGGTGGCGAGCCGGCGACGATCGCCGGCGACGACTTCATCCTCACGACGGCGGCCGACACCGAGCGGGCCGCGCGCGACCTGCTCGCCGCCGGGGTCGATCTCATCCTCTTCGCCGGCGGCGACGGCACGGCGCGCAACATCTGCAATGCCGTCGGCGACCGCGTGCCGGTGATCGGCGTCCCCGCCGGCGTCAAGATCCACTCTGCCGTGTACGCCACGACGCCGGCCGCCGCCGGCGACGTGGCCGCCCTGTACCTGCACGAGCGGCCCGCCGGCGTGCAGTTGCGTCAGGGCGAGGTCATGGACATCGACGAGGAGGCGTTCCGCGAGAACCGCGTGTCCGCGCACCTGTACGGCTACATGACCGTGCCCTACGCCCGCGGCCTGACCCAGAGCGCCAAGGCCGGCGGGGTGGCCGGCGAGGAGCGCGCGCTCAACGACATCGCCACCGAAGTGGTCGCCGGCATGCGTCCCGGAGCCCTCTACATCCTCGGCCCGGGGACCACCACGCGCACGGTGATGGAGAGGCTCGGCCTTCCCAAGACGCTGCTCGGCGTCGACGCCGTCCGCGACCGGGAGCTGGCCGGCGCGGACCTGACCGAGGGCGACCTCGTCGCCCTCGCCGCCGACGCGCCGGAGGCCTACATCGTCGTCACCGTCATCGGCGGGCAGGGGCACGTGTTCGGCCGGGGCAACCAGCAGATCAGCCCGGCCGTGATCCGGCGCGTCGGCCTGGACCACATCATCGTGATCGCGACGCAGACGAAGCTGCTCAGCCTCGAGGGACGTCCACTGCTCGTCGACACCGGCGACCCCGTCCTCGACGGGCGACTCGGAGGCTACGCCAAGGTGATCACGTCGCTCGGCGAGCGCACGATGTACAAGGTCGGCGTCTGACGCCTCGCCCGCTCGCAAACCTCGCCGATAGCTAACTTGACGTTGGCAATCGCGCGATAATCTTATACAATCTCTTTCATTCAGCGTCCTGGAGGGGCCTCCGAGCTGACTCTCGCGCCTCCGCCCAGGCGGCGCGCCGCTCTCGGCGCGCGCAAGCACACATCAAGGAGAAGGAACGTCATGAAGGCTCTGGTTGTCGGCACCGGTGGTGTGGGCCAGTCGATCGCCGCGATCGCCAAGCGTCGCGACCCCAAGGGTGAGTGGCTCGAGAAGATGGTGATGGCGGACTACGACGGCAAGCGCGCCGCCGACTTCGTCGCCACGCTCAAGGACCCGCGCTTCGTCGCCGAGCAGGTCGACGCGAGCGACGTGGACGCCGTGGCCGCGCTGGCCGAGAAGCACGGCGTCGACATCCTCATGAACCTCTGCGCGCCGAACTTCAACCCGCCGCTGCTGCAGGCCGCGCTCAAGGCCAAGGTCCATTACCTGGACACCGCCATGACGCTGAGCGAGTGGCACCCGACGGATCCGTTCCACAAGACCGGCAAGAAGCTCGGCGACGACGAGTACGCGCTCAGCCCCGAGTTCGAGAAGATCGGCAAGTACGCGCTCGCCGGCTTCGGCGTCGAGCCCGGCATGGCCGACTTCTTCGCCCGCTACGCCGCCGACCACCTGTTCGACGAGATCGACTACATCGGTATCCGCGACGGCAGCAACCTCGAGATCCCCGGCGCCACCGGCATCAGCTTCGGCTTCAGCGTCTGGACCACCATCGAGGAGTGCAACAACCCGGCCATCGTGTTCGAGAACGGCGACTTCCACACGGTCGAGCCGTTCGCCGAGCTCGAGAAGTTCTGGCTGCCCGAGGGCATCGGCGAGGTCGAGGTCGGCCACGTGGAGCACGAAGAGGTCGTCCAGATCGGCCACAACGCCGACAGGCTCAAGGGCGTCAAGAAGGCCGAGTTCAAGTACGCGCTCGGCGACGAGTTCATGGCCGCGATGGACGTCTTCCGCTCGATCAACATCGACAAGGCCGAGAAGATCAAGGTCGGCGACGTCATGGTCGCGCCGCGCGACGTCATCGCCGCCGCCGCTCCGGACCCCAACGAGATCGGCAAGCAGTACGTCGGCAAGACGGCCGCCGGCACCTACGTGATCGGCAAGAAGGACGGCCTGGAGCGCAAGGTGTACCTGTACCAGGTCGCCGACAACAAGGAGTGCGTGGACAAATACGGCACCCAGGTCGTCGTCGCGCAGACCGCCTTCACGCCCGTCATCGCCATCGAGCTCCTCGCCACGGGCAGCCTCGGCAGCAAGCCGGGCGACCCCACGAGCGGCGTCCACAACCCCGAGGCCTTCAACGCCGACGACTATGTGGCGCTCATGCCCGCCTATGAGTTCCCCGGCGGCCTGCTCGAGGTGGAGTCCGAGTACAAGATCGCCAAGGACCGCCAGGCTCTGCTCGACCTGGCGAAGTAAGACAGCGCACCCGCGCCGCGGCTCTCCGCCGGCGCAGACCAGGCTCTTGGTCGCGGCCGGCCGCCTCGCGAGAGGCGGCCGGCCGTTCGTATCCAGGGGTCCGGCCGACCTCCCCCCCGTGCACCTTCGCGCGCCCCGGCGCGGATTCTGCGGCGAACCTCGCGCCTCGCAGCCCTGAGGCCCGCGCGGCCTTGCTCCACTGCCCGTGGCGGGCCATACTCCAAAGGGAGTCGACCGGTCGCAGGGGGCGAGCCCGCCGGGCTCGTGGCGACCGGAGTCAGGGACGGCGGCCTCGCAGCCGCCCGGGAGGACGAAAGAGGGGGACCTCGAATGACGCACCTCGCGCCGCTGCCCGGCGCCCGCCACCGGCGGCCGCGCCTTCTCCTGCTGGTACTTCTCGTCGGCCTGCTGGCCGCCGGGTTGGCGTCGGGGCTCGGGTCCGCGCTCGCCGCCGACCCGACCGCCTCACCCGCCGGCGACAAGGTCGTGCTGCACGTCGGCTGGACCAACGATCCCGACAACCTCAACCCGTTCATAGGCGCCGAGACCTCGTCCTACGAGATCTGGCGGCTCAACTACGACTTCCTCACCGGCTACTCGCTCGACCTCCAACCGACGCCCGAGCTCGCCACCTCCTGGGAGATCTCCCCGGATGGCAAGATCTGGACCTTCCACCTGCGCGACGGCGTGAAGTGGCAGGACGGGGAGGCGTTCACGGCCGACGACGTGGCGTTCACCTACAACTACATCGTCGACAACCCGGGCGAGACGGGTGCCCTGTCGAGTCTGACCACCTTCATCGAGGAGGCCGTTGCCATCGACGACCTCACGGTCGAGATCCGCTGCAGCAAGCCCAAGGCCAACATGATCCGCACCTGGATCCCCATCCTTCCCGAGCACGTGTGGAGCAAGGTGAGTCCGAAGGCGGCCGGCACCTCCTACCAGACAAAGCCACCCATCATCGGCACCGGGCCCTTCCAGACGGTGGAGGTCAAGAAGGGCGACTACGTGCGCATGGTCGCCAATCCCACGTTCTGGGGACAGAAGCCCACCATCGACGAGATCCTCTTCGTCACGTACCAGAACCCGGACACCATGACCCAGGACCTGCTCTCCGGGAACCTCGACGCCGCGTGGGGCATCCCCTCGGCGCAGTTCTCCAAGCTGGAGAACACCGAGGGGTTCGAGGCGATCTCCTACAACCTGCTCACGTGGACCTACCTCGCGATGAACTGCTACGAGGGGCAGAGCCGCGGCAACCCCGTCCTCAAGGACGTGACCTTCCGGCAGGCGCTCAACTGGGCCATCGACCGGCAGAAGGTCGTCGACCTGGCCTGGGCCGGTCGCGGTGAGCCCGGCACCACGATCATGACGCCGGACTCGTGGGTCGACCCTGACTACCACTGGCAGCCGCCGGCCGACGTCCTGTACACGTACGATCCGGCCAAAGCGCAGCAGTTGCTGGACGACGCCGGCTACGTGGACGGCGACGGCGACGGCATCCGCGAGGATAAGAGCGGCAAGCCCATCAAGCTGCGGCTCTGGGCCCGCGCCGAGTCGCCGGAGAGCCAGAAGACCGGCAGCCTGATGACCGGCTGGTTCCGCGACCTGGGCCTCGAGATCGAGTACCAGGTCATGGACGACGGCGTCTACTACGACAGTATCTGGGGCTACGAGGGCAACACGTACAGCCCCGACTTCGACCTCTACCTGTGGGACTGGGACGGCTACGCCGACCCGGGCGACACGCTAGCCAGCTTCATCACCTCGCAGATCGAGAACTGGAACGAGCCCTGCTGGTCCAACGCCGAGTTCGACGCGGTGGTGAACGAGGCCAACACGACGCTCGACCCGGAGCAGCGCAAGGAACTCGTCTGGCGGGCGCAGCAGATCTTCTACGAGGAGTCGCCGGAGATCGCCGTCGACTACCCGGACAAGCTCGAGGCGATCGACACGGCGCACTGGGACGGCTGGACGCGCATGTACGACGGCACGGGGGCCGCGTTCTACACGAGCTTCATCCGCGACAGCTATCTGAACTTGAAGCCCAAGGCCGCCGCGGCGACGGCGGAGAGCGGGGGCGCCAGCGGGCTGATGATCGGCGTCATCGCGGCCGTCGTCGTCCTGGCGATCCTCGTCGTGGTGTGGCTCCTCGTGCGCTGGCGGCGCCAGGCGGCAGAGGAGGAGTAGGGCGACGAGGGCGGCGGGCGCCGGTGCGCCCGCCGCCCTCGTCGGATCCCCGCCGTCCGCTGCGACCTCGAGGTTGCGTCCGCAACGGGGCGTGACAAGATGTCTCAGAGCGGAGCGGCTCGTGGTCCGGTGACCACCGCGGTCTTCAAAACCGTCTGCGGGGCGATGCTCTCGTCCTGGGTGGGTTCGACTCCCATGTCGCTCCGCCAGACGCCTCGTCCCAGGCATCCGGCTCGATCCGCTCCCGTCCGCCGCGGGTAGTCGGTCGACGATAGGATGTCGGCATGACCGCCGCCCGCCCGCCGCATCGCACCCGGACAGATCTATCGCAGCGCACGTGGCCGCCGGCGGCGGCGGAGACACGGCGTGCTCCTCGGGGCGCTGCTCACGATGGTCGTGGCCGCCGTCGCCGCCGGTGGGGGGCTGCTGCTGACGCGGGGAGGGGAGCAGGGCACGAATGCGACCACCTCGGTATCGCCGGCGGCCTCCCCCTCGCCGGCGCCGCGGACGCGTCTCGCCGGCCTCGCCGATGTCGAGGTGCATCGCGGCGAGAAGGCGGTGATCGCCTATCGCGTCGTCGCCGCTGCGGGGTCGACCGTGGCAGTGACCCTTGTCGTCACGGACGCCGCCGGCACGCAGGTCGAAGCTCGCCGCCTCAGCGACGACGCTCCGGCCGGCCGCAAGCTGCGCGCGGTCGTCCGCGTCGACCTGCCGCCCGGCCGGTACACGTACGAGCTACGGCTCGGCGAAGGTGAGCCTGCCGCGTCGCCGAGCCCTTCGCCAGGCGACTCGACTTCAGCCGATCTCCGGGTCCTCCCGCCGCTGCCGCCGGGCTTCCCCAGCGAGAAGGCGACCGCTGCGGCTGCGCAGTGGCTGAACGACCGCGACGGCGACGTCGCCCTCGCGGTCGTCGACACCAACGGCGAGGATGTCGGCGGCCTCGACGAACACCGTGCGTTCCAGACGGCCAGCCTCGCGAAGGCGATCCTGCTGGTCGCATCCCTGCGCGACGATCCGACGCCGGATGCCGCTGCGCAAGCCACGCTCACGAAGATGATCACCGAGTCGGACAACGGCGCCGCGTACGCGATCTACGACCGCGTCGGCGCCAGGGGCATGCGCGGCGTGGCCAAGGCGGCCGGCATGGAGGACTACAAGCAAGGGTCCGACTGGATCGACACGCGCGTCTCCGCATCGGACGCGGCGCGCTTCTTCTACGACATCGAGTCGCTCGTGCCCGCCGACGCACGCGGACTCGCGCGGCGTCTTCTCTCCGGCATCACGCCGATGCAGCGCTGGGGCATCCCCGCGGCCGCAGGGCCCGAGGGCTGGGAGACGTACTTCAAGGGCGGCTGGCTGGGCCTGGACAACAAGCTCATGGTCCAGGCCGCCTGGCTCGAGAAGGGCAAGAAGAAATGGGCGCTCGCGGTGATGAGCGACGAGAATCCGACGCGCTCCTATGGCTGGGACACGCAGAAGGGCGTCACCGGGCTGCTGCTCGGGCGGGAGCCTACGCCGGCATACCTCGCGGTCGTGCTCGAGTAGGGCGGGAGCTGCCGCGCCTGCTACGTCGCGCTGTCTTCCGGGTAGTCGATCGCTTCGATGGTGAGCTGCAGGTTGCCGGCGGGGCGCCGCCAGAGCACGGTCCTGCCGACGCGGGCGTCTATCAGGGCCTCGGCGAGCGGCGAAACGTAGCTGATCTTGCCCTCCTTGAGGTCCGCCTCGTCCTCGCCCACGATGGTGAACGTCTGGCGCTTGCCACCTTCCTGGCTCACGGTCACCGCGGCGCCGAAGGCTACCTTGCGCCGCGGCTGCCGCTTCATGGCCACAGGGATGGCGCTCTCGAGCCGCGCCGTGTAGTACCGCAGGTCGCGGTCCACGTAGACGAGCTGCTCCTGGGAGACATCGTCCTCGGCGTCAAGCAGTTCGAGTCGCCGCGTCTCGAGCTCACCGACCTTGTCCTCCAGCTGCTGGAGGCCGGTGGGCGTGACGTAGTTGGGATGATCGCTGATCTGCCGCTCGGGCAGGCCCTCGACGGGCGCGCCCTCGTCCGGCTCCTTGACGAACGCTCTGCTCATGGGGACTCCGATCGGGATTGTCCTCAGGGTGTTCCCTTCGACGCGCGTGAGCGCACTCCCTCGCGAACGGGTAGATAGGTGTCGACACGCGGCGCGCGCCGCACCCGGCACACAGCGACGGAGGGTCACCATGCTCGACAAGCGGATGCAGGACGCGATCAACGACCAGATCAACTGGGAGCTCTTCTCTGGCTACCTGTACCTTTCGATGGCGAGCCAGTTCGCCGAGAGCGGCATGCCCGGCGGTCAGAGCTGGATGACCGTCCAGTATCAGGAGGAGCTGGCGCACGCCCAGATCATGTTCAACTACGTCCTCACGCGCGGCGGTCGCGTCGTGCTCGAGACGATCGAGAAGCCGCGCACGGAGTGGCCCGACGGCCTCTCCATGTTCGAGGAGGCCCTCGCCCACGAGGAGAAGGTGACGGGGCGCATCCACGAGCTCGCCTCGCTCGCTCTCGAGCAGAAGGACCACGCCACCTACAACTTCCTGCAGTGGTTCATCGCCGAGCAGGTCGAGGAGGAAGAGACCGCCGGCGACATGGTGCAGAAGTTCCGCATGGCGGGCGAGCATCCGGCGGGCCTGTACCAGCTCGACAAGGAGCTTGCGACGCGCGTCTACAACGTCCCGTCGCCGCTTGCTGCGGCAGGCGCCTGATGCTCGGGCGTCGTCAGAGCGGCCTGACGAGCAGCATGCAGGGATCGTCCGGTCCCCACACCTCCGGGATGACCTCCAGCGGGAGGAAGCCCTCGGCAAGATAGAAGGCGCGCGTCGCCGCGTACCCCGGGTCCGGGTCGGTCGGCGCCAGCGTCTTCACGTGGAGCAGCGAGAAGCCTTCGGCGCGGGCGTACGACGCCGCGCGCTCGACGAGCGCGCGGCCGACCCCGCGCCGGTGCCACGCCGCGACGACGCCCATGACGTGGAGCTCCAGGGCTTCCTCGCTGGTCTCGCGCAGGGTGACGAACCCGATGACCTGGTCGGGTCGGATCTCGTGGACGCGGCCGCCGCAGGCGGGTCTGGAGACCACGGCCACGAGCGTGTCGAGCTCGTCGGCCGCGCGGACGTAGTCGCGCAGCGCCGACTCGATGCCGAACCAGCCGGGGAGGGCGCGGAGGATGCGCTCGGCCGCCGCGCCCTGCCCGCGCAGCGGACCGTGCACGACGAAGTCCTGCGTGCCGCCGTGGCCGCCGGTCTGCGCGTCCCCGACCACGGCCTCAGGTGACGTCGCGGCGCAGGGAGATGAAGACGGCCGCGACGCTCACGATGGCGATGTAGGCGAGGCTGACGACGAAGGCGGCCGGGCGCGTGAGCATCTCACCGGCGATCGGGGAGCCTGACTCCACGGTCTGCCCGGCGCCCACCTGCTGGAACACGGTGAAGGGCAGCCACGCGCCCACCGCCGGCTTGAGCACGACGATGATGTTCTCCACGAAGAGGGCCCAGATGAGGGCGCCGGCGACGGTGACCACCTGGGCTCGGAGCAGCGCGCCCAGCGCGACGCCGAAGGTGGTGATGAGCCCGGCGACCACGATCTGACGGGTGGTGTCGCCGAGGGTCGCCTCGTCCAGCGGGTCGATCTCCACCCCGCGGATGGCGCCGCCGATGCGGAGCACGACGTAGACCAGCGCGACGGTCATCAGCATCGTGACGATGCCCACGACCGCATAGGCGACGAGCTTGGTCACCATGACCTGCCAGCGACGCGGCGTCACAAGGTACGTGTACGTGATCGTGCCGTGGCGGTACTCGTTCGTCATGCCCAGGATGCCGAACACGAGCAGCACGAGCGGGACCAGTGAGACGGCGATGGCGCCCAACCCTCCCGAAGCGAGGTCTGCCGGGGAGAGGAAGACCAGCAGCCCGACCAGGGGAACGAGCGTCACCAGCAGGATGACGATGAAGAGGCCGAGGGCCGTGCGCGTGCTGCGCAGCTTGAGCAGCTCGGCCCGGGCGAGGGCGATCACTTGGTCCTCCTCGTGCCGGCGATCTGCAGGAAGAGGTCCTCGAGGCTGGGCTGCTCGGTGAGGAGTTCGTGGAGGACGACGCCCTGGGCGTGGGCCAGCGCGCCGACCTCGGCGGCGGACGGCCCGCGTACCGCGAGGGCGTCGTCCAGGCGGTTCACGGCCGCCCCGGCGACGACGAGCGCGGCCTCCAGCTTCTCCGCCTGGGGCGCCCGCACGCGCACCACCGGCTGGGTCGATGTCGTCAGTTCCTGGATGGGCCCCTGGGCGAGCAGCCGCCCCTTGCTCATGATGAGCACGTCGTCGACGGTCTGCTCGACCTCGGCGAGCACGTGACTGGAGACGAGGACGGTGCGACCCTCGCCTGCCAGCTTGCGCAGGAACGTGCGCAGCCAGAGCATCCCCTCCGGGTCCAGGCCGTTGGCCGGCTCGTCCAGGATCAGCACCTCGGGGTCGCCGAGCAGCGATGCCGCCAGCGCCAGGCGTTGCTTCATGCCCGTGGAATAGCCCTTGACCGCCCGTTTGGCCGAGTCCTCGAGCTCGACCAGCTCAAGGGTCTCGTCGACGCGGGCGTCGGAGATGCCGGCGCCCGTGGCGATCACGCGCAACGCGTTGCGCCCCGAGCGGCCGGGGTGGAAGCCGGATGCGTCGAGGAGCGCGCCGACCCTGGCGGCGGGCGCGCGCAGCTCGCGGTAGCGGCTGCCGAGGATCCGCACGGACCCGGCTGTCGGACGCACGAGGTCGAGGATCATGCGGAGCGTGGTGGTCTTGCCCGCACCGTTGGGGCCGAGGACGCCCGTGATGGTGCCGGCCTCGATCGTGAAGCTCACGTCGTCGACTGCGAGCACCTTCTTGCCGAAGCGCTTGCTCAGGTGCTCGGCCTCGATGACGGGCATGGTCCCTCCAGGTCGTGGGCGAGGTGGAACGCTCCGTGGGAGTCTACACGAGGGCGCGGGGCGCTCTCCTCGTCCCCGCGCCCCTCCCCGCGGTCACTCAGGACGCGCGGCCGGCTCCCGACAGCTCGTCGAGCGCACGCCCGGTCGCCGCATCGAGCGCGAAGGCAGGCTCGGCGGCCAGGATCTCCGCGAGCCGCTCCCGCACGCGCTCGAGCAGGGTCGTGCGGCCGCCGGCGACCCAGCGCTCGTGGGTGTTCTGGTCGATCAGCGACGGCCGCCAGTAGCGCCGGTGCTGGCGACGCGTCATCCTGGTCCCGAGGTGGTTGCCGCCGGGCCCGACGGCCTCGATCTCGGCGAGCGCGATCGCCTCGTCGTCAACGGGAAGCTCCTCGAGGATCGCGCGCGCGTAGCCGGTGAGCTCGTCGCCCAGCACGAGGCCCTCGAGCGCGCTCTGCATGCCGCTCTCCAGGTAGCCGACGTCGTGCAGCAGGGTGGCGCGCGAGAAGCAGCCCATGATCGTGGCGATCCCGAGCTCGAGCGCCCACTGCTCGTCCAGGGCCTTGCTGTCGGAGTGGCCGGCGTAGTGCCAGCTCGGCAGGCCGTACCAGCGGATCACGTCGAGCTGCGCCTGGTTGCCGAGCCACACGCCCGGTCCGTTGTAGACCTCCACGGCGGTCTGCATGTTCATGACGCCGGTGCCCACGCCCATGAGGAACGGCGCCCCGGCTTTGCCGAGCTGGTGGACGACGAGTCCGGCGAGCACCTCGGCGTTGGCGACCGTCACGCACGCCGTGATCGACGCCGGCCCTTGCGCGCCGGCCGAGACGGACGGCGCCAGCACCAGCGGGATGTCGAGGTCGGCGCAAGCCAGCGTCTTGGTGCAGGCGACGTCGTCCAGCATGAGCGGCGGCGAGCTCATGGCCAGGCAGGCGAAGCTCGCCGCCTCGCCGCAGGCCGCCGCCATCGCGTGCATGGTGTGGAGGGTCTCGCCGCCGAACGGGCTCGACACGACGATCGGCTTGCGCGTGTTGCGCAGCATCGCGGCGAACTGGACGACGTCGACCACCTCGTTCTCGACGTCGTCCGGCAGGGCCATGCTCATGACGAAATCGATGTTGGGGAGCGCCTCCGCGACGCGAGCGGCTCGTTCGACGTCGGCGAGGACGCTCCGTCGCCGCTCGCCCGTCTCCGGGTCGGAAACGTAGAGGCAGTCCGGGCCGCTGCCGGAGTGGCCGGCGCCGTCGCGCAGTTCCAGCGGAGCCGTATCCCCGCCCCGTGGAGGCAGCATCCAGGAGCGCGGCGCGCTCGCGAGCGCGGCGTCCACCAGGGACGAGGGGATGCGCACACGACTCCCCTCGACGGCGGCGCCCGCCGCGGCGCAGAGCTCACGGGCGCGCCGGTCCTTCATCTCGATGCCCGTGTGGGCGAGGAGGGTCAGTGAGGCTTCGTGGATGCGGCGGCAGGCGTCGTCATCCCAGATCCTGAACGTGGCTCGGTTCACGGCGGTCCCCTTCGCGGTCGTCCTCCGGCGATGGAGGCGAGGTTCGCCGCCGGTCCGGCGCGCTCGCGCGCGCTCCCCGGCGGCCTGTCCTGCGACTCGAGGTCAGCAGGGCCCGCGTTCGCAGAAGACCTTGAACCAGAGGCCGCCGAAGTAGCGGCCACAGCGCGCACGGCGGAACAGGCACGGGGTCTCGATCTGCCTGTCTCCCACCGGCTGCTCCTCGGGGTCGGGCGCGACTGCGCGCGGCCCAGTACACACCCGCGCGGCTCACGGCGTCAAGTGACCGGCGCGCCGACCTGCGGGCGCTCCTCAGCCGGGGCGCAGCTCTCTGGCGTACACGCAGATGGCCTGGCGGCGCTGCGAGAAGCCGGCGGAACCGTACAGGTGCATCGCGCCGGTAGGGTTCTCCGAGTCGACGCCGAGATACGCCAGAGGCCGCCCCCGCTGCCGCAGCTCGGCACAGGCTGCGAGCAGCAACGCGCGTCCGAGGCCGCGGCCGCGCCACGGCCGCCGTACGCAGAGCTCATCGACATACCCCCCGACCGGCGTCTCGAAGCACAGCACGTACCCGGTCACCTCGTCGCCGTCCCAGGCGACCAGCCACAGGCCCAGGTCCAGGTCGCCGCGGACGAAGCGGAAGTCGAGCCACTCCTGGAGATCCATCTCCGTCGGGCGGAAGTGGTCGCGAAAGGCCTCCTCGCCGGCGGCGTGGACGGCCGCTTCGTCTCGGTCTCTCCTGAAGGTCCGTGCCTCCACGCCGGTCGGCCAGGCCGGCGGCTCGATGGGGTCCGCCAGGTCGCGCCCCAGCCGCAGGAACGTGCGGATGAGGGCGAAGCCGTGGCGCTCGTACAGTCCGCGGCGCGACAAATCCCCCTCGGCGGTCCACACGTCGAGGCTGCCGGCTGCTCCGGCTGCGGCGGCGAGCTCGGCGGCGCGCGCCTCGGCCAGATCGAGCAGCAGCTCGCTCAGGCCGTGGCCCCGGTGCTCCGGATGGACGGTCTGCTCGGCGACGACGATCACGGGCAGGGACTCCACCCAGCAGAAGCCGTAGCCGGCGATCGCGCCGGACGCATCCTCTATCACCCAGATGTCCCGGGCCAGGTCCAGGCGCGGCAGCGCCCACTCCTCTCGCACGTGCTCGATCGTGATGTCCGAGTCGCCGTGCCGCGCGACTTCAGCGGCGCGCTTGAGTCGGGTGATGCCCTCGGCATCGGCGAGGGACACGGGGCGGAGGAGGTACCCCGCGGGGACGGCAGGATGCGGGTCAGGGGATGTCATGGCGGCCAGGCCTTCCCCGGGATTGTATCGTGAGCGGCCGCGGCTCGGCTGCCGGCCTCGGCGCTGGGCAGATGGTCGCCGTGTGGTTCGACGGGCCGGTGGCGGAGTCGTATCCCGTGCAGGCGAAGGCTGGGTGATCGCATCGGCTGAGGCGGTCGAGCGGTCCCGGACGGCCGCGGCATCCGGGCGACGACGGGCGCTCGGACGTCGGCGCGTCGGTCGCCCGCGTCAGGCGTGGTGCTGGATCGACCCTGGGGAGCTGGAGTACGGGGCGCGGGCGCGCACGCTCCGTGGGCGCCCCGGCTCCGGTCCGAGCTCGAGCGTGAACCCGGCGCGACGCGCGGCGTTCGCACTCCGGTAGTCGTCGAGGAAGGCGCGCTCCTGGTGCCGCTCCCACAGGACGAGGGAGACGAGATACACGAAGCAGGCCACGCCTCCCAGGCCGGCGACGATGGCCACGAGATCGATGATGATCGCTGCGATCGTGGTGAGCATCGTGAGCCTCCGGGAGCTCCGCTTAGCCCGCAGAAGTGCGAACCTGATTGGAGACTACCCGGAGGCGCATCAAGGACGTGTGAACACGGGAGGGCGCGGGCTAAAGACTCCATAAAGACGCGCCCCGCGCTTGCGAGCGGCATCGCGGGGCGGCTCAGCCTTCCTCGTCGGCGGACGCGAAGCGGAAGCCGACGCCGGGCTCCGTGATGATGAACCGCGGTCCTCCCGAGCGGGGCTCGATCTTCTTGCGCAGGTTGCTCACGTGCACGCGGAGGGTCTGCGCATCTTCCACCCACTCGGGTCCCCACACGTGCTCGAGGATCATCCGCTGTGAGACCACGAGGCCGGCGTTCCGGGCGAGGAAGGCGAGGATGTCGAACTCCGTCGGAGTCAGGGCGACGTCGGCGCCCGCCAGACGCACGCGACGGCGGGCGATGTCGACCTCGAGGTCGCCGGTCGTGACGACCGGCGGTGGCGAGGTGAGCGCCGCCGCGCGCCGCAGCAAGGCGCGGACTCGGGCCAGAAGCTCTCCCGCAGAGAAAGGCTTGGTGAGGTAGTCGTCGGCGCCCTCGTCCAGGGCTTTGATCTTCTCGGCCTCGCCGGCGCGCACCGACAGGATCAGTATGGGCGCCGTCATCCAGGTGCGGAGCTCCCTGCAGACCTCGATGCCGCTGCGGTCCGGGAGCATCAGGTCGAGCACCACCAGGTCGGGCGGGGAGTCGATGGCCTTGATCAGCGCCTCCTGGGCGTTGACGGCCATGTCCAGCGAATACCCGCGCGTCGAGAGGATGGACTTGAGCGCTCGCCGGATCTGTTCCTCGTCGTCGACGACGAGGATGCGCGTGGGTCGTTCGGGTATCGTCATGACTCCTCCTCGCCGGACTGGCGGACCGCCGGCGGCCCGATGGGCAGGACGATCACGAACCGGGCGCCGTGCGGCCGAACGTCTTCGATGCTGATCGCGCCGCCGTGGGCGTGGACGATCTCGCGCGCGATCGCGAGACCGAGTCCCGTGCCGGAGACCACACGCTCCCCGCTGGGCCGGCCGCGGTAGAACTTCTCGAACACCGCCTCGTGTTCGTCGGGCGGCACACCGGGTCCTTGGTCCTCGATCCACAGGCGCACGCCCTCGTTCCACCCGCGTGCGCCCACGGTGACGTCCCCGTCGTCGCCGCCGTGGAGGAGCGCGTTCTCGAGCAGGTTCTGGACGGCTCGCTTCATCTGCTCGAAGTCGACGTCGACCACCGGTGATTCCTCCGGCAGGTCGAGCCGGACCCGCTCCCGGAGGCTCGCCGGCAGCGTGTCGATACCGGCTGCCACGATGTCGCTGAGCTCGTACAGCTCCGGTCGCCCCTCCCATGCGTGAGCCTCGAGACGCGACAGCTCGAGGAGGGCGCTGATGCTGTTGTTGAGCCGCGACACATCGGCGACGATCGCGCGCAGTTCGTCGCGCACGCTCTCCTCGTCCCAGTCCACGTCGCTCTCGAGCAGGTTGCTCACCGTGGCGGTCAGCGCCGCCAGCGGCGTCTTGAGCTCGTGCGAGACGGAGGAGAGCAGGCTGGACTTGAGGCGGTCCGCCTCCCGGGCGGCGGCCGCGGTGTTGGCCTCCGTCTGCAGACGCTCGCGCTCGACGAAGGCGCCGACGAGGTTGCTGAGCGAGGTCACCAGGCGGATGTCGCCGGCCGAGTAGGGGCGCCCGTCCTCGCGCGATCGCACGGCGAGGACACCCGACACCCCCGAGGGGCTGTGCACCGGAACGTAGAGGCCGCCGTCCGCGGCCGCTCCGGCTTCGGCCGCCGCCGGATCCGCCTCGAAGGCTCGCCGTGCGTGCTCGGCCACGGATGGGTCGGGCGGGCAGTCGGACGGCGCCTCGCAGTAGCTCCGGAGCCGGCCGTCGTGGGGAAGAAAGAGCGTCGCCGACCGTGCGCCGAGCGCGCCGACCACCTCCGTGAGGCAGCTCTCGGCCATCTGCCGCGTGGACGTCTGGGAGACGATCGCGGCGCTGAGGCGGTTGAGGACGGCCGTCTCGTGCTCGCGCGCCAGGGCACGCGCCTCCCTCTCCCTCATGCGGCCGGCCTGCACGCCCACGATGACGCCGACGACGAGGAACGCTACGAGCGCCAGCCAGTCCTTGGCCTCGTGGATCATCAGCGTGTGGTACGGCGGCAGGAAGAAGAAGTTCCAGGTGAAGAACGCGAGGACGGCCGCCAGGATCGCCGGCCCGGCTCCCGCGGCGCTGGCGACGAGGAGGATGACGAGCAGGTACAGGAGCGCCCACTGGCCCTTGGCGAAGACATCCCTGCCGGGAAGGAAGAGGACCGTGCTCAGAGCGATCGCCGCGACGGCGAGGATGTACCCGTGACGCGAGAATGCGCCGGTGGCTCGCGAGATCATGCTGCCGTCCCTGCTTTCGGTCGACCGTGGCGATTCTAGCGCGAAGCTCCCGGTCCGTGTCGTCACGGACGGTCCCGGTTCCCTAGCCGGCGCCCAACCGCTTCTCGAAGAAGAGGGTGGCGCCGCGCGTGGACGCGAACCCGACCGAGTCGAAGAGCCGCAGCGCGCCGGTCGGGTTCGCGGTGTCGACGGCGAAGGAGGCGCGGGCCGCGCCGCGACGACGCAGCTCGGCGCACTCCTGCAGCAGGAGCGCCCTGCCGATGCCGCGGCCGCGCCACGGCCGGCGCACGAAGAGCTCTCCCATGTAGCCTCCGCCCGGCGTCTCGGTGGCCTCGATGCCGCCCACCAGCTCGTCGCCGTCCCAGGCGATGAACCAGAGGGTGAGGTCGGTGTCCTGGTGGGCGGACCGGGTCCGCAGCCATCCCTCGAGCTCCGTCTCCTCGGGCTCGAGATCGTCCGGAAACGCCTCCACGTGGGCGGCGTGGACCGCAGCATCGTCCGCGCCCGGACGGAACCGGGCGACCGTGACGCCGGCCGGCCACACCGGGACCTCCAGGCTCTCGTCGAGGCGTCGCTCGAGGCGCAGGAAGGTCCGCCGGTGCGCGAAGCCTCGCGCGGCGAGAAGCCCGAGCCGGCGTGTGTCGCGCTCGTGTGACCACACGCCCAGTCCGCCGGGGGCGTCCTTCGAGCCGGCGCGAAGGAGCTCTCGCGCCCGCTCCTCGGCCAGCTCCAGCAGGAGTCCGCTGAGACCATGGCCGCGATGGCCCGGGGCCACGATCTGGTCGGCGACGACCTCCCTCGGGGGTACCTCGATCCAGCACAGGCCGTATCCGATCACGGACCCGCTTCGGTCTTCCACGAGCCACAGGTCGTCGCTCATGCTCAGACGGGGCAGCGCCCACTCCTCGCGCACCTCGTCGACGGTCACGTCGGAGTCGCCGTGCCGGTCGAGGTCCACGGCGCGCTTGAGCGCGGCGACCGCCTCGGCGTCGTCCGAGGTCGGTGCGCGGAGGCTGTAGCCGGGCGGCGGGGCGATATGTCGGGACGGGTCGTTCATCGGCGGTCGATGCGGTCGCTGGCGGATTGTACCCCCGGAGTCGAACCCCGCATGCAGTGCGTGCGTCTCCGCGTGTAGACGACGGCGCCGCTCGCGGCGTCAGGGAGGTGCGCTCATGAGACACACAGGCAGAGCGCTGGCGGCCCTGGCCGTGCTCGCTGCGCTGGGAGCAGCCGTCGTCGGTGGTTGCGGGGGCGCGACGGCAGCTCAGCCGGCTTCGCCGTCGCCCTCCGCGCCGCCGTCGTCCCCGGCCGACATCACGGGGGTCGTCCGCGATCTCACGTGGACCGGTGCGGACGACGGCGGATGGCCGGTCCTCCTCGTCGTCGCCGATCCCGGGTCGGGCGACTCGGTGGACAAGGCGTCCGTGCGGACGACGGCCGACACCGTCGTGTGGACGGCTGAGGGTGTGCGCGGAGACGCCGCCGACCTCGCCGTCGGCCAGCGCGTGGCCGTCTGGTTCTCCGGACCTGTCGCCGAGTCCTACCCGGTCCAGGCGACCGCCGGGAGCGTCAGGATCCTCACACCGCTCTGACGCTGCATCGAGCGGCGGAGCTCAGGTGGCGTGGGGCACGTTCGCACGGACGGGCAGGGCCCGCTCTGGCCTGCTGCCCCGGCGTCGCCCGACGCTGCGGGTACCAGGGACCGCGGCGCTCGGCCCCGTCACCACTGGGGCCGCTGCCGGACGAGTCGAGGGCGTGGTGGCGGGGGTCCGCAGCCGCGATGCGGCGACCTCCCTCTTGCGCCGGGCCGTCTGTCGCCGCTGGGCTTGCGCCCTGCGCGAGCGCCTTTGACCGCGCCACTCGCCCACGATCGCGACGACGAAGAAGCCGAGCAGGAACAGGGTGAGAAGGACGACGGCGGCGACCGTGAGCCCGATCATCGCATCCCCGGGTGAGAACAACGCAGATCCTCCGCTGCCGGTGGGGTCCCGTGTGGACCCCTGTGGGAGGAGGGTACGCCAGAGGCCGTTAAGTGGCCGTGAAGTCGGGGAGGGGGGGAGTTAAGTCGTCGTATGGTCCAGCGGACGGCCACTCGCCGTTCGCCGCTCCCGCTGCTTTCAGTGAGTCGGATCGGCCGCGGCCTGTCAGCCCGTGTGCATGAAGTTGATCACGTCGCCGTCCTGGACGACGTACTCCTTGCCCTCGGTGCGCAGCAAGGCCTTCTCGCGGGCGGCATGGAACGACTTGAGCTCGATGAGGTCGCCGACGTTGACCACCTGGGCGCGCACGAAGCCGTGCTCGATGTCGCTGTGGATGCGGCCGGCGGCCTGCTTGGCGGTCCAGCCGCGGGGCAGCTGCCAGGCGCGCGACTCGCTGCTGCGAAAGTCGCCGGTGAAGAAGGTGATGTAGCCGAGCACCTCGTAGGCGGCGCGGAGGACGACGTCGAGCGTGCCCGCCTCGTCGGCGCCGAGCTCGGCGCGGAACTCGGCCGCGTCCTCGGGCTCGAGGTCGGCGAGCTCGGCCTCGAGGCGCGCGGCGACGGCGACCACCTGGTCGCCCCGGCCGCGCGCCCACTCCACGAAACCGGCGTGCTGCTCCAAAGCGGCCGCGGCGCTCTGGTCGTCGTCGGTGTTGAGGACGAACAACACCGGGCGGTCGCTGACGAGCGCCAGCTCGCGGAACAGCGGCGCGTCGCCCGCGGCTCGCTCGACGCTGCGGGCGAGCTTGCCGTCCATGAGCGTCGCATGCAGCGACTCGAGCACCTCGAGCTCGTGCTTCGCCGCCTTGTCGCCGCTGCGCGCCGCCTTGCGCGTCTTCTCGAGGCGGCGCTCCACGAGCTCGGCGTCGCTCAGCAGGAGCTCCGTCTCGACGAGGTCGACGTCCGCGCGGGGATCGAGCCTGTCGCTCACGTGCGCCACCTCGGGGTTGTCGAACACGCGGATCACGTGCGCCACGGCGTCCACGCCGCGGATGTCGGCGAGGAAGCGATTGCCGAGCCCTTCGCCGCGGCTGGCGCCTTCGGCAAGGCCCGCGATGTCGACGACGTCGATGGTCGCGTTGACCTTCTTGGGCGTCTCGAGGACCTCGTCCAGCCTGTCCAGGCGCGGGTCCGGGACGGCGACCACGCCCAGGTTGGACTCGGCCGACGTGAACGCGTACGCGGTCGCGGCCGCCTGTGCGTGCGTGAGCGCGTTGAACAGGGTGGTCTTGCCGACGTTGGGCAGACCGACGATACCGAGCTTCACGGTTTCCTCTTCAGTTCGCTGGTGAGCAGGGTCTCGAGGACCTCGGAGAGGTCGGCGAGCTGCGCCTTGACTCTGCCGGGGTACCGTTCGTCGACGTAGGCGACGGTGTCGCGGGCAGTATGCCAGATGGGCGGTCCGTCGGCGGTCGCGACCATGCGCCGTCCCCTGCTCTTGGCCCACGAGACGGAGCTGAAGAGGGCGGTCGCGATGTCCTCGCGCGCGAAGGGCACGTCGTCGGCCGGCGCCAGCGTCACGCCGGCGGGCCGGGCGATGCCCTCCGGGCTGGTGACGAGCGGGATCTCCAGCGCGTCGGCCGCGCTGAGGGCGTCGTCGCGCAGCCACGTCGGGCCGCCGAAGCGGCTGGTGACGGACGGCTCGTCGCCGCCGGCGGGCGCGTCGAGGTCGATCATGCCGATGGTGGCCCGCCGCTCGTCCTCGCTCATGCGACGCACGTACTCCTTGGCGCCGAGCGAGCCGTTCTCCTCGGCGCCGAACGCCACGAACTCGATGGAGTACGGCGTCGGCACGTTCTTGATGCGGGCGGCGACCTCGAGCAGGAGGCCGACGCCGGTGGCGTTGTCCAGGTAGCCGTCGCCCACCTCGACCGAGTCGTAGTGGGCGCCGACGACCAGGCGCTTGGCCGACTCTCCCTCCTTGAGGGCGACGACGTTGGCCGAGTGGACGCGGCGCGTGCCGGCGCCGGAGATGAACTCGTCGGTGCGCGGGAAGTACCCGTACTGCTGGAAGGCGCCGGCGATGAACTCGCGGGCATGGATCTCCCCCCAGGTGTCGGCCGGGCGCGCGCCGATGGTCTGCGCCAGCACCTTCGCGGTCGCGTAGGCGACGCCGCCGTAGGGCGAGGAGGAGACGGCCGCCGACGGCCGGCCAGTCTTGGCCGTGGTCCCGCGGCAGCCTTCGAAGGCGCCTCCGGCGGCGAGGCCGATGATGACCACCAGGACGGCGGCCGCGGCCACCGCGATCTTCCCGCCACGTGTGCTCAGGGCGTGCACGTCACACCGGCGCAGGGACGAAGAAGACCCAGACGGCGCCCCACAGCAGCCCGTACGCGAGGCCGCCGAGCACGTCTCCCACGTAGTGGACGCCGAGGTACACGCGGCTGAAGCACAGCACGAGAGTGAGGAGGACGAGTACGGGGATCGCCGCCGGGTACACGGCGCCCAGCGTGAACGTCCCGACCACGGCCATGCTGGCGTGGGACGAGGGGAACGACTTGCTGAGCGGGAGCGGGATCTGCCGGGGCTGGCTCGGGTCGGCGACCGGCGGGCGAGGACGGGCGACGAAGTGCTTGATGACGAAGCCGGTCATCTCCACGAGCGTGACCGGCACGGCCACGTAGAGCGCCCTGGCCAGCGGCCGCGGCTCGCCGAGCAGCCAGGGCAGCAGACAGAGCACGTACCAGAGGATTCCGTAGTTGGCCGTCAGCGAGAGCGCGCCCAGCGGCAGGGTGAACCAGCGCGGGTGCGGCCAGCCGATCGCCGCCCGGCGCGAGAAGTCGCGGTCGAGGCTGTCGAGGCGGCCGGGGGGAGGAGGCGGCGCGGCGTCTGTGGAGCCGGGGGCGGAGGGCATCAGAATCGGCGTCTAGTATACTATCCGCCTGTTCCCGGCCACCTTCTCCCCACGGACGTCCCCGATGCGTACAACGGTCATCGTCACCGCTCTCGGTCCCGACGGCCACGGGCTGCTGGCCCAGGTCGCGACCACCATCGCCGAGCAGAACGCCAACGTCGACGACGTCAGTCAGACCGTCGCCAACGGCATGTTCACGATGATCATGTTCGTGTCGTTCGACCAGGGCGAGACCACCATCGCGGCGCTCAAGGACGCGCTGGAGGCGACGGGAGCACGTATCGGGCTGCAGATCAGCGTGCAGCACGAGAACATCTTCAAGTTCATGCACCGCGTGTAGGCGGCGGCCGTGGTCTTCATCACCGCCCAGGAGATCCTCGAGACCGTGAGCATGATCCGGTCTGAGAACCTCGACGTACGCGCCGTGACCATGGGCATCTCGCTGGACGACTGCTCGGACCGCGAGCCTCGTCGCACCGCCGAGCGGGTCCACGCCAAGATCGTGCGCCGCGCCGGCCGTCTCGTCGAGGTCGCCGCCGAGCTGCAGGAGAAGTACGGCGTGCCCATCGTCAACCGGCGCGTCTCGGTCACCCCGATCGCCGACGTGGTCGGCAGCGACGACCCGACCGCATACGTGGAGGTGGCCCACGCGCTCGACGCCGCCGCCGCCGAGGTCGGGATCGACTTCCTGGGCGGCTTCAGCGCGATGGTCCAGAAGGGCTTCACGCGAAGCGACAGCGCCCTCATCGAGGCGATCCCCGATGCCATCGGCGCCACGCAGCGGGTGTGCTCGTCCGTCAACGTGGCCTCGACCCGCGCCGGCATCAACATGGATGCGGTGCTGCGCATGGCCGACGTGCTCCTGGCGGTCAGCAAGCGCACGGCCGAGCACGACTCCATCGGCTGCGCCAAGATCGTGATCTTCTGCAACGCGCCGGAGGACAATCCCTTCATGGCCGGCGCGATGCACGGCAGCGGGGAGGCCGAAGCCTGCATCAACGTGGCCATCTCCGGGCCGGGTGTGGTGCGCAACGTCGTCGCCGCCAACCCGGACGCCTCCTTCATCGAGCTCGCCGACCTGATCAAGAGGACGACGTTCAAGATCACCCGCGTCGGAGAGCTCATCGCCCAGGAGGCGTCGCAGATGCTCGGCGCCGAGCTCGGGATCATCGATCTCTCGCTGGCGCCCACGCCTGCTGTCGGAGACTCCATCGCCGAGATCCTCGAGTGCATGGGCCTGGAGGCGGTCGGCGCCCCCGGCACGACCGCTGCGCTCGCCATGCTCAACGACGCGGTCAAGAAGGGCGGAACCATGGCGACGTCGTCCACCGGCGGCCTCTCCGGCGCGTTCATCCCGGTGAGCGAAGACGCGTCCATGGCCCGGGCGGCCGCGGAGGGTCATCTGACGATCGAGAAGCTCGAGGCGATGACCGCCGTTTGCTCGCTCGGCCTCGACATGATCGTCGTGCCCGGCGACATCCCGCGCGACGCGCTCGCCGGCACCATCGCCGACGTCATGGCGATCGGCATGGTCAACTCCAAGACGACCGGCGCCCGCCTCATCCCAGCCGCGGGCAAGCAGGTCGGCGACTGGGCGACCCTCGGCGGGCTGTTCGGCGAGGGGCCGGTGATGAAGGTGAGCACCGCCGGCAACAGCGGGTTCGTGCGGAGGGGCGGGCGGATTCCGGCCCCGCTTCAGTCTCTGACGAACTAGAGGCGCGGCTCAACAGGGCTACGCCGATCCCGCTACGCCCCGCGGATCTCCTCCATCATCTCGTGGATCCGCTGGGCCGACTCGTACATCCCGAGCGCCCGCGAGACCTTCTCGGCCTCGGTGAGCTGGAGCACCGCGTCGATCGTCTGGCCCTGGCGGCGGAGCTCGGCCGCCTGGTCGATCTCGAAGGTGACGAGCTCGGTGAGCATGCGCCTCACGTCGGGGTCCTGCAGGTCGACCATCTTGTCGCTCGTCGTGACGATGATGTCCGAGAGCGGCACCAGACTACCTCCCGTCCCGCCGGGGGTCAGGGGCGAAGGCTCGGGCGCCGTGGGTGCGACGTCTGCCGGCGCCAGCTCGCCGGTGATCTGCGTCTCGTCGTCCGCCGGCGCGGGAGCGATCGCGGACTCCGCCGGCGCCGGCGGTTCCTCGGGGAGCGCCGTCGTCTTCACGCTGAGGTCCGGCCCCCAATCCAGGCCGAGACCGCCGGGCTGCGGTGGCCGCTCGCTCTGGGCCTGGAGGTTCGCCGCTGCGGCTCGCTCGACGGCGGGGTCGAAGGTCACGTCCTCCACAGGGTGCTCCGCCTTGCCCAGCCCGGAGAAGGTGTCCTGGGGGGCCTGGTCGAGAAACGAGCCGCCATCCGGCCGCGCATCGGCCGAGGATGGCTCCTCGTGCCGGCGTCTGGTGGCGATCAGGGCGACGACCAGCAGGAGCACCGCAAGCGATGCGACAGCGATCCCGATGATCTGCACGGTCGTCATGTTCTCGGGTCCCGGGTGGTTCGCGTCTGGCGGCTAGGTGTTCGCGTCCACCTCAGTATTCCCTGCGCGGCGTAGAATGGCCGCGTGCTCGATCCCGCCGTCATCACGGCCACGCTGGCCGACCTGGGTGAGCCCTCGTATCGCGCGCGCCAGGTGTACGAGGCGCTGACGCGCGGGCTGGTCACCGACTTCGATGCCGTCACTACGCTCCCGCTCCCGCTGAGAGAAGCACTGTCGGAGCGGCTGACGCCCGTCTCACTCGCGGAGGTGGAGACGCGCGCCGCACCCCGAGGTGCGGCGCGCAAGACGCTCTTCACGACCGCGGACGGCCACCCGGTCGAGGCAGTCCTCATGCTGGTGGCCGGCCGCGCCACCGTCTGCGTCTCGACGCAGGTCGGCTGCGCCGTCGGCTGCAGCTTCTGCGCTTCGGGACGGCTCGGACTGCGGCGGGACCTCACGGCTGAGGAGATGGTCGACCAGGTGCTGCACTTCGCCCGCGTCCTGCGCGAGGAGGCCGAACGCCGAGTCACCAACGTCGTCTTCATGGGCATGGGTGAGCCCTTCCACAACTACGACGAGACGCTCCGTGCCTGTCGCCTGCTCAACGACCCCGCGGGGTTCGGCCTGGCGGCGCGGGCGATCTCGGTGTCGACCGTGGGGGTCGTCCCCGGCATCGACCGGTTCGCGGCGGAGCCGCTGCAGCTGAACCTGGCCGTCAGCCTCCACGCGGCCACGGACGACCTGCGCGACCGTCTGGTGCCGCTGAACCGTACGTACCCTCTGGACGACGTCTTCGCCGCGTGCTCTCGGTACGTCGAGCGCACGCGGCGCAAGCTGCTGTTCGAGTACGTGGTCCTGAGGGGTGTCAACGACACGCCGGCGCAGGTCGTAGCGCTGGCGCAGCGCCTGCGCCGCCCCCTCTACCACCTCAATCTCATCGCGTACAACGAGACCGGCGGCAGTTTCACGCGGCCGGCCGCCGGGGAGATGGACGCGCTGGAGGCCCGGCTGGAGCGCGCCGGGGTGAGCGTCACCGTACGGCGCTCTCCCGGCGGCGACATCGAGGCCGCCTGCGGCCAGCTGGCGCTGCGCCGGGGCGAGCGCCGACCGTAAGGCTGTGTCTGGTCTCAAGCGGCTCCTGCGGGAAACGGTCGCGACGGACCCGGAGGGTAGCCGTGATGAAGATCAGGCCGGCGGCAGCGCCGCGCGGTACTCCGCGGCCGCGGCCGTCGGGTCCTTGGTCACGAGAGCGATGTCGCTGCCCAGCTCGAACCCGGCGATGGTCGCCGTCCGTGGAGCCAGCTCCAGGTGCCAGTGGAACGGGCCGCGCAGCTCCGCCGGAGCCGTGTGCAGCCAGAAGTTCAGCGGCGCGCCGGCGATCGCGGTCTTGACCGCGACGAGCGCGCGCCGCAGGGCCGGGGCCAAGGCCGCGGCGTCGCCGGCGCGGAAGTCGGGCTCGTGCTCCGAGGGGGCAAGCCACAGCTCGCCGTTGAAGCGGGTGGCCTCGGGCACCCAGGCGGCCACGTCCCCGCCGATCACCAGGCGCTCGCCGGCCGCTTCCAGCTGATCGCACAAGACGCAGCTGCCGTAGCGGTTGCGGTGCCGCTCGGCCTCGAGGAGCTCGTCGAGGAGCAGTGAGGGTACGACGGGCGTGGCGAACAGCTGCTCGTGCGGGTGTTCGAGTGAGGCGCCCGAACCGGCGCCGAGGTTGCCGATCAGCGTCACTGCCGCTGCGCCTCCGTCCATCTGGGCGGCGATCCTGCGCTGCCACATGCCGAGTGCGTCGGCGAGACTGCGGTCGTCGAGGTCTGCGAGCTCGGCCTCGTGTGCGGGCGCGTGCACGATGACCTCGTGGCGTCCGGGGAGGGCCGGATACTTGTTGGGCACGACCCGCACCGTCCATCCCGGGCCGTCCGCCGGGCCGCCGCCCGGACGGAGCGCGTCGACCTCGGGGGGCGTCAGCGCCTCGTTGCCGGCGCAGAAGGGGCACCGCGACGCTGCCGTGTCGTCACGCTCCACATCCGCCGGCCGCGCTGCTCGTGCGGGCGCGACGATGGCGAGCTTGCCGCTGACCGGGTTGCGGCGGAGTCCGCCGCCGTGCGGCGCCGTCATCGCCCGTCCCGGACGGTCACGACCGCGAGACCGTCGCGGCCGGGAGTCCTTGCGCACACCCGGTCACCGGCCGTGCCGAGGATGTGTCTGGACCCGCCGTCTCTGCCCTGGTGATCGGCCACGGCCTCTCAGTACCCCCGAGCGGCCGGTGTCACTCCGAGTCCAGGGAGGCGTCGAGTGTCGCGCCGGCGTCGTCCGCGCGCGAGCGGTAGAGCTGGCGCGCGTCTCGCAGCCGTTCGCTGCTCTCATCGAGGACCGCCGCCATCTCGCGCCACAGGCAGACGTCCTTCTTGAGGTACTTGCTTTTGATGACGGCGCTGCAATCGTCGCCGAGAGGGCATGCGTAGCAGACCTCGTTCTCGACCACGTTCTTGGTCTTGCGCGCGCGCTCGCCTTCGTCGATGCGGCGGAGCGCATCGAGCAGGAGGAAGTGCACGTCGCTCTCGATGGTCACCTGGAAGCGAGGCATCTGCTCGGGCTCGTCGTAGAGAAAGACGCCGGTGGTCCAGTGCGCGAGCTCGAACACCTGGTCCAGCGTCTGCTTCTCCATGATCTGCCGGATCTCGTCGCGGGTCGTATAGCCCTTCTCGATGAGCCGCTGGCCGAGCGGCTTGAACTTCTTCTGGTCGTGCGTGAGGCCGGCGTCCTCCATCAGCGCCTCGGCCAGTTGCTGCTCCGTGAGGCAGCCGGCCTTCAGCAGGCGCGTGCCGAGCTTCTCGTCGGTGATCGGCAGCGAGATGGCCTCGACCCGTCCGCCCACGAGGTAGATGAAGCCGTACTCCTCGAAGTCGCGGACCTCGAGCACGCCGGTGGCGGCGTTCTGCGCGAGGAACTGCAGGACGCCCGCCAGGTTGAACCTGTGGATCGATCCTTCGAGCTGCATGGTCTCGCTCTTGTCGCTGTCGTTCCAGTAGCCCGTATCGGCAACGTCACGCGATTCGTGAGTGCGGCGGAGGCCCGTCAGGCCCTCAGGGCCAAATTGACCGGGCCTCCGCCGCGCCGCTATACTGCACGTTCTGAGTATCGGCAATCATGCGAGGAAGCTGTGAAGAGGACCTACCAACCGAACACCCGTAAGCGCAGCAAGACCCATGGCTTTCGCAAGCGCATGAGCACGCGCGCGGGCCGGTCGGTGATCAAGAGCCGCCGGCAGAAGGGGCGCAAGCGCCTCAGCGCGTAGCCGCGGGCCCCATGGCCGCGAAGCGCTCCCGTCTCTCACGCTCCTCCGATTTCCAGCGCATCTACCGGCAGGGGAGTTCCACCGCCTCCCGCTTTCTGGTGCTCTACTGGTTCAGGCGCCCGGCGGAGCCGGGTGACGAGGGTCCCAGGCTGGGCCTCTCTGTGTCGAAGAAGCTGGGCGGCGCCGTCGTCCGTAACCGCATCAAACGGCTGCTGCGCGAGGCCTTCCGGGCCAGCGCGGGGCAGCTCGCCGAGGAGTACGATCTGGTCGTGATCGCGCGCCCGCAACTCAATGAGCTCGTCACGCGCGAAGGCGAGGGCGAGAAGGGCCTCGTGAGCGCGGCGGTGCAGGAGCTGCTCGGCCGCGCGGGACTCCTCTCCGCGGAGCAGGGATGAACAAGGTCCTCATCGCCTTCATCAGGGTGTACCAGTACACCCTCTCACCCATGCTCGGGCAGCGGTGCAAGTACTACCCGTCGTGCTCCAACTACGCCGTCGGCGCTCTGCGCGAGCACGGCGTGATCCGCGGCGTCGGCCTCGCGAGCTGGCGCATCCTGCGCTGCAACCCCTTCAGCGACGGTGGGTACGACCCCGTGCCGCCGCGGCGTTCCTGCACCGACCATCTGGAATCGGGAGCCTGAGAGCATCATGCAAACCGTCCTCGGCCCCCTGATCGACCTCCTCACCTGGATCCTCGACTGGCTCTACGGCATCGGGCTCACCTGGGGCCAGGCCATCATCGGCCTCACGATCATCGTCCGCCTCATCCTCTTCCCGCTGACCTGGAAGCAGTACAAGTCGGCCCAGGAGATGCAGGCGATCCAGCCGCAGATCAAGGACCTGCAGCAGAAGTACAAGAACGACCGCGGCAAGCTCCAGCAGGAGACGATGAAGCTCTACCAGGAGCACCACGTCAATCCGTTCGCCTCCTGCCTGCCGCTCATCCTCCAGCTGCCGGTGTTCCTGAGCCTGTACTACACGATCAAAGGCGAGCCGGCGATCGCCGACTCCACCTTCCTCGGCATCCCTCTGGGCGAGCCGAGCATCGTGCTGCTGGTCATCTACGTCATCACCCAGATCATCTCCACCGAGCTGATGCTGGTGACGCAGACCGACAAGACGCAGAAGATGATCATGCGGGCGATGCCGATCATCTTCGTCGTCTTCCTGTGGAACTTCCCGGCCGGCCTGTTCCTGTACTGGATCACCACCAACATCTGGACGATCGGCCAGCAGCTCATCATCCGCCGCACGATGCCCAAGCCCGAGGTCATGGCCGCGCGCGCCAAGGCCAAGCCCAAGAAGCGCAGTCGCTTCATGGAGGCCATCATGACCTCGCAGGGCGAGGCCATGAAGCAGCGCGAGGAGAAGATGGCCAAGAAGGGCGGCTCCGGCTCGAGCGCCGCAAAGCAAGGCGCCGGCGCAGCCGGCGCGAAGAAGGCCGCATCCGGCGCCAAGAAGCCGCCGCCCGGCAAGGGCAAGCGCAAGCCCGGCCAGCCCCAGGGCGGCAAGCCGGGCCAGACGACCGCGGGCAAGCCGAAGGGCGCCGCGGCCAGCCGGCAGCCCAAGGGCAAGCCGGCCGGTCAGCCGGCCGGCGACGGCTCGGCCGGGCCTGCCGGCGACGAAGGAGCGAACACGAGCGCGGAAGGTCCCGCGGCCGACGACTGAGCCGCAGGATCCGCCCCGCTCTTCTCACCCCTACGAGGGAGCAGAAGCGATGGAAGAGCCGGACGACCTCCAGCCGATCGACGAAGAGGAAGAAGAGACCGAGTTCGCCACCATCGCCAGCGCGGCCACCATCGAGGAGGCCAAGCGCGTGGCTCTCGAGCGGCTGCGCAAGATCGTGCCCTACGTGAACCCGGCGGACGTCGAGTACCTCGTCCTCGATGAGGGCAGCAAGGGCGGCCTGTTCGGTCGCGGCAAAGCCGAGGCCCAGGTCGAAGCGCGCCTCTGCCCGTCGGACGAACGCGCCGACGCGGATCTGCCTCCCGGAGCCGACAAGCTCCGCGATTTCGTCCAGACGGTCGTCGACCTCATGGGCATCGAGGCCCATGTGAGCGCGAGCGAGACCGGGGACGGGGTCCGTGCCGAGATCAGCGGCGACGACCTCGGCCTTCTGATCGGTCGCCACGGCGCCACCATCGACGCGCTCCAGTACATCGCCGCGATCGTCGTCAACGGCGACCGTCGCGAGCGACGCCAGGTGGTCGTCGACGCCGAGGGCTATCGCGACCGTCGTGCCGCGGCCCTCACGGCCCTGGCCGACCGCACCGCTCAGAAGGTCAGTCGCGAGTCGGCGAGCATCGCGCTCAAGCCGATGTCGGCCGCCGAGCGCAAGGTGATCCACCTGCACCTCAAGGACCACCCTCGCGTGGAGACGGTCTCGGAGGGCAACGAGCCGTTCCGCGCGGTGGTGGTCTCGCCGAAGCGGCGTTGACGGTGACGGCGGCTCGCCGCCCGTAAAGGAACGGCCGACTTCGGCCGAGAACTAGCAGGGTGCGCGGCCTCCACTCGCGCAGGGTCCACGCAGTCCAAGGGGAGGGAGATCCCATGCATCGCACGTTCCCGAAAACGTGGCCGGCGTTGATCCTGGTGCTTGCACTGCTGGTCGCGGTGGTCGCAGGCTGCGGGGGCGACTCATCGTCGGACGAGAGTTCGGCCGCCCCGACGACGGCCGCCGGCATGTCGGCGGACCAGATCGTCAAGGAGAGCGAGGCCAAGATGGCCGCGGTGACGAGCGCGTCGTTCGCCGCCGACTTCTCGCTCGCGGTCCAGGGCGATCCGGAGAAGATGACCGACCCCACGGCCAAGGCGCTGCTCTCCCAGGGCATCACGCTGCACGCCGAGGGTTCGAGCGCGAGCAAGCCCACCGCTGTCGACATGACGATGAGCCTCGGCATCGCGGGCCAGAACCTCGAGTTCGCCATGATGAGCGAGGGCGCCGAGTCGTGGATCGAGTACCAAGGAACGTGGTACGCGCTCGACAGCTCGAACGCCAAGTCCCTCGACAAGCAGGCCGCCACGGGGGCCGCCCCCACGGAACAGCTCAAGAGCCTGGGCGTCGATCCCTCGACCTGGGGCACGGAATACCAGCTCGCCGGCACCGAACAGCTGAACGGCGTCGAGGTCTACCACGTCACGGCCGTCGCCGACGCACAGAAGCTCGCCGACTCGATCGCCAAGGCCGCCGCGGACCCGGGCCTCCAGGACAAGCTGGGCGGGTCTGGTGGCCAGCTCGGCGAGCTCAGCGAGGGCCTTGCGCAGAACAAGCAGCAGACCGAGGAGCTGGCCAAGAGCCTGAAGGAGGCCTCGGTCGACTACTGGATCGGTGTCGAGGACCAGCTCATGTACAAGGCGCAGTTCGGCGCCTCCATGGACATGACGAGCCAGAAGGACATGGCGGGCGTCGAAGGCCTGTCGATGAACGGCACCGTCACGATGTCGGGCTTCGACGAGCCGGTCGAGGTCACGCCGCCCAAGGACGCGCAGTCCTTCGACGAGCTGATGAGCCAGCTGTTCGGCGGGATGATGGGCGGAAGCGGGATGACCTTCTAGGCAGACGTTCCGCGCACGGCCGCCGTCAGGCGGCGTCGGCGCGGCGGAGCGTCAGCGGTCCCAGTCGAAGTCGCGGGCCTTGGTCTGCTCCCACGACGCGCTCTCGTCATCGCTCCTCTGGCCGAGCAGCGACTTGCTCAGGAACTCCGGCGGCTTCTGGGCGGCCTCTCGCGGGGTCTCGGGCTCTGCCGCGGAGCCCGCCGGGCTTGGCGCCCGCTCCGGCGCCTGGGTCTGCGCGGGCGCTTCTTCGGGCGTCGCGTGGGGCGCACCCTGCGCGCGCTGCGCCGCGGCGCGGCTGATCTGTGCCGGCGCCAGCTGCACCGTGCCGTCCGCGCGTACGCCGGCGTTGGGTTGCAGGTCGGTGAGCTCCTCGTAGCCGCGGTCGTCCATGGTGACGTCGCCGCTCTCGAAATCCACGTGGAAGCGGTACCAGCCCATGGTCCACATGAAGGTGACGGCGACGACCTGGCCGTCAAAGCCGACGTGGACGTGTGGCAGGCCGAGCTGCTCGTTGGTCTCGGCGATCTTGCGCGGCACGCGGCTCACGTTGAGCAGGTCGACGCCGCGTTGCAGGAGCGTGAGGGACGCCGCGGCCGCCTCGGCCTCGGCTGCCGAGGGGGCCGTCGGCTCGCCGTCGGCGGGCTCGTCACCGGCGTCCTCGACGACCGCTGCGGCCTCGACGACCGCCGCGGCCTCGACGGCCGCCGCGGCCTCGACGGCCGCCGCGGCCTCGGACGCCGTGATCTCTCCGGTGCTCGCGTCGTCTTCCTCGTCGGCCGCCTCGATCACGTCCTCGGTGACCGTGGGGATGGGCTGCGTGTCTTCGAAGACCGTCGCGGGCGTCACGGCCTCATCGACGACCTCATCGCCGATGTCGTCGCCGGCAGGCTCTGGATCGCGTTGCGACTGGGCGACGACAGCGTCGACGACGGCCGCTTCGGCGCCAGCGGCGTCCATCGGTGGCCCGTCCGGCGCTACGTCGCCGAAGACCGCGGAGGGCTCGGCGGCCACCGCGTCCTCGGCCTCGCGCAGCGCCGCCATCTCGGTGGCGAACTCCGCGGGAGTCTCGCCCCACGTGCGCTCGCCCGGTTCGGAGGAGTCGCCGGTCAAGGAGCCGGGCTCGTCGTCAGCGCCGCCTGCGGCCGGGCCGTCCACGCCGAGGCGCGCGAACCTGCCGGCGAGCTCCTGCCGCTCGGCCTCGGCGCGCGCCAGCTCGGCCCTGAGACTCTCGATCTGGGCGTCCTTGTCTTTGAGCGCCTGCCAGAAGGCGTCGCTCTCGGCATGCTGGTCGCGGGCCGGCGGCCTGCCCACCGGCGCGGGACGCACCTCGGGCCGAGACTCGCTGCGCGTCTCGCGGACGCGTCCGTTGTTCGCCGGCGCGGGCGCCGCAGCCACGGGCTCGCTCACGCCCGCGTAGGCCTGCCCGCACAGCGAGCAGATGAGCCGCTCCTCGCCGTGCTCGTCCACGACGGTCTGGGTCCATTCGCCGGCGAGTAGGGTGCGACCGCAGTCGCCGCAGACGGCCTGGTCCTGGTCGTCCTTGCCGCGTCCGAAGATGCGTCCGAACATCGTCACTCCTGTGTCAGGAACGCCCCGCAGGGCCGAAAAAGTGCTGCAAGAAGGCACATGATAGCAGACGCCGCCGGCAGCGGCGCCGGGTCATTCGTCGTCGTCTCCGTCGTCGGGCACGGTGTCGTACTGGGCGAGCACGTCACGGGCGCGGGTCAGGTCGGTCTCGTTCACGAGGATGCGGAAGGGGTGTACCGACGGCATGGGGTAGACGTCGGGGGCGCCGGGGCCGCCGACGACGGCCTCTACTCCGGCCTGCTCGAGCACACCTACGACGACGTTGGCAAGGCCGGCATCGCTCACGGTGGTCACGGTCACGAGTTCCATGAAGTCACCTCGCAGTCCGGGTCCTCGCACCGCGTGTGCGGCGCAACCCGAGTATACCCACTGGCCGGCGGGCGGCCTCGCCCGGCGCCGTCGCGAGGCGCGGCTCTCCCCGTGCGCGACCCAGTCAGATCGCGGCGTCTTCGCCCGCGAGGGCGCGCAACCGGGCGAGGTTCTCGCGGTCCGGGCCCTCGCCGTCGAAGCCCGGTACCTCCAGGATGCCGGGGAGGTCGGTGAACGCGGGCTCGTTCACGATCGTGCGGAAGCCGTCCATGCCGAGGTCGCCCTCGCCGACGTTCTCGTGCCGGTCGCGGTTGGATCCGAGGGGCGTCTTGGAGTCGTTCAGGTGCAGCGCGACGAGGCGTTCGCGGCCGCAGCCGGCATCGATGCGCTCGAGCGTCTCCGCCATTCCTTCAGGGGTGCGCAGGTCCACACCCGACTCGAAGAGGTGTGCCGTGTCCAGACAGACGCCGAGGCGTGGGTCGCCGCCGGCGGCGTCGATGATCATGCCGAGCTCGAGGAAGTCGACGCCCATGGTGCCGCCGGCGCCGGCCGTGTTCTCGAGCAGGAGCAGGACCCGTGAGCCCTCGCTCTCGGCGAGCGCTCGCCGCAGGCCGGCCTGCACGCGTTCGAGGCCGGCCCCGAAGCCGGTGCCCATGTGCGAGCCGATGTGCGTGACGATGGCATCGGCGCCCAGTTGCTCCGCTGCGGCGAGGGCGCCACACAGCGATGTCACGGACTTCTCGTAGAAGTCCTCCTTCTCGCTGGCGAGGTTGATCAGGTAGATCGTGTGGATGAGGACGAAGCGGATCGGCGACGCGGCACGGGCCTCGCGGAACTTCGCCGCGTCCGTCTCCTTGTAGACCGTCGGCGCCCATGTCCGGGGGCTGCCGGCGAAGAACTGCACCGCCTCGCACCCTATCTCCACACCGTTCTCGATCGCGTGCCACACACCGCCCGACGATTTCACGTGCGCGCCGAAGTACATCCTCCGGTCCTCCCTCTCAGACGTGGTCCCGCGGCGCCTCATGGCGCCAGGTACGTGCGAACACCTCTTGCTCCGAATCCGACCCGCCCTCGAAGACCGTGACGCGGTCCTCGACGAGGAACGTGTCCGCATCGCACGTCATCTCCCCGTGCGTCACGATGCGAAACCGGCCTTGGTGGCCACGCACGAGCACCGACTCCGCATCCACCTCGGCCCTGGCTGAGAGCGGGTCGCCTTCACGCACGGCGTAGCTCACCCGGTTCCACTCCTCACTCTCCCAGCCGTTGGGAAGCACGACGTTGCCGCCGTCGACGTAGCGGAACGTCCAGACGATGCCGTCCGCGACGAGGTCGCGCGTGTAGGAGCGTCCGCCGCGGGCGCCGCCGATGGTCGTCTCTCCGAGGCCGTCGGGCACCGCGGGGAGGTCGAACGGCCGCAGCGCGGCGTCCGCCGGGCGCCGCGGACGTACCGGCAGCTCGAGCTCGCTCGTCCCGGCGACCACGGCGAGCGTGACCGGCTCGGGAGAAGGCCATGCCCACGGCCAGTACGTCGGCGAGAGGGCGAGGCGGAGGCGGGCACCGGCGGGGAAGGAGTGGGCGATCGCGTCGAGGGCGATGGTCGCCGTGGAGTCGCGCCCGGGTTCGAGCGCCGTGGGCGCCTCGTGGCTGCCGAGGTGCGTCAGGTTGAAGACCTGCTGCGTCACGAGCCGGGAGGCGCCGCCCGGGGACACCTCGTCGAGCCGGGCGGCCACCAGCGCCAGCGGCCGGTCGCTCGAGAAGCGCAGCCTGAGCCGCGGGTGGCCGAGGATCTCGGTGGCCTGGGCGAGGGGCGCCGAGGTGAAGCAGAGCGACTGGCCCTCGGCCGCCCGCTGGTCGGGCGCGAAGTCGCTCGGCTGGCTCTCGGCGCACCAGGCGCCGGCGTCCGCGCCGCAGAGCTGGGAGCCGAGGATGCGCAGGCGGCCGTCCGCCGCGCCGTGCGCCGCGGCCGCCTCCACGTCCGGCGGCGAGCCGCCCGGGTCGCGCAGCACGCCGTCGGCGTCGAGTCGCAGGCGCAGCGGCGAGATGCGCGGCGACGGCCACGCGTCCTCGCCGACCCACCGCCCGGGGATCTCGTCCATCCAGGGAGAGGGAGGAGCGGAGTCCTGCATCCAGACGCGCAGCATCGGCTCGTCCATGATGCCTGTGTCCCTGCCCTTGAGCCAGAAGTCCCACCAGCGGAGCGCCTCCTGCAGGAAGCCGATGGCCGGACCCGGCGTGGCATAGTGAGGAAACGTGTGCGGCCACGGGCCGATCAAACCCTTGCGCGGCCCCGGGAGCCCCTCGAGGAGGCGGAGGACGCTGTTGGTGTAGCCGTCGGTCCAGCCGCCCACGGCGTACACCGGGACCTCGATGGCGGCGTAGTCCTCGCACACGGAGCCGTGCTTCCAGTAGGCGTCCCTGCGCTGGTGCGCGAGCCAGGTGTGGATCCATGGCCGGTTGGCCGCGAGCCGCTGTTGCCACAGCTCGCGCCAGCGCCCCCCGACCGCCGCCTCGTGCGGCGGCTGGCACTGCCAGTGCAGCATGCACGTGCTCCAGTGCAGCAGGTCGGTGGCGAGGACGCAGCCGCCCTTGTAGTGGACGTCGTCGGCGTAGCGGTCGTCGGTGCTCATCAAGGTGATGATCGCCTTGAGCGCCGGGGGGCGACGCGCGGCCAGCTGGAGGCTGTTGAAGCCGCCCCACGAGATGCCGGTCATGCCGACGCCGCCGGCGCACCACGGCTGGGCGGCGATCCAGGCGATGACCTCGAGGAGGTCCTCCTGCTCCTGCGGGTGGTACTCGTCCTCGAGGATGCCGTCCGACTCGCCGCTGCCGCGCAGGTCGACGCGGACGCAGGCGTAGCCGCGTGCTGCCCAGTAGGGGTGGATGCGCACGTCACGGGTAGCCATCCCGTCGCTCAGACGGTAGGGCACGGCCTCGAGGATGGCGGGGACCGGGTCGGCGTCCGCGTCGGCCGGGAGCCAGACGCGGGCGGCGAGCCGGGTGCCGTCGCGCAGCGGGATCCACACGTAGTCCAGTTGGCGCACCTCGCGAAGGACTTCTGCACGCTCGGCCATCGTCGACCTCCACGTCGGCTGCGGGGAAGGCCCCGAGTGTATCGGGAGCCTCCCCGGGGCGGCAACGGCACGACGCCTCGGCCGAGGGTCCTGGGTTCGGGCAGGTGCGGGGGAGCACGGCGTGGAAAGAGAAGACCGGTCCCGGCGCGCGGGCATGAGTCCCACGCGCCGATCCCGCTCACGGCACAGGAGGAGACATGGACCAGGAGAGCATGCAGCGCTGCAGTACGTGTCCGGCGTTCTGCAAGCTCCCGGGACCCGGCGACGCGGGCACCTGCCGGGCGGCGCCTCCGGTGGCGCTGCAGGCCGATCATTACTTCCGCGGTTCCACCCGCGAGCTGCCGTTCGGGGCTTTCCCCGTGGTCGGCGCGTTCCCGCTGGTCTCGGAGGACGATCACTGCATGTCCCACCCGGGGAACCGCTCCCGGCTCATGTGACGCGTGGGGCGCCGGCGCGTCCGGCGCCGGCGGACGGCGCTCGGCGCCGGACCAGACCATCCGGTCGCCTGTGGTAGGGTTGACCGGCGCGGCGGCAGGCAGAGCCACCGCCTCGGTCAACGGCCCCAAACCCCAGGAGAGTCCCCGCTCATGTGCGGCATCTTCGGCTTCGCCGGCGCGCCCGACCGGCAGCTTCTCGGGCGGATGGCCGCCGCCATCGTGCATCGCGGTCCCGACGACGCCGGTGCCTTCGAGTCTCCCCTCATCAGCCTGGGCCACCGCCGCCTGAGCATCATCGATCGCGAGGGCGGTCACCAGCCCATCGCCAACGAGGACGAGACCGTCTGGGTCGTCTACAACGGCGAGGTCTACGACTACCGACAGCTCCGCGTCGAGCTGGAGGCCGCCGGCCACGCCTTCCGCACCCACTGCGACAGCGAGGTCATCGTCCACGCCTACGAGGAGTGGGGCCCGGGGTGCGCCGCGCGCTTCAACGGCATGTGGGCGTTCGCCGTGGCCGACCTGCGCGGCGCCGGTGAGGACGGGCGCGGCGGCAAGCTCGTGCTGAACCGCGACCACTTCGGCATCAAGCCGCTCTACTATGCCCGCTCGCCGCAGAGCGGCCGCCTGCTCTTCGCCAGCGAGATCAAGGCGCTGCTCCAGGATCCCGAGCTCGTCGCCGAGCCGGACGAGCAGATGATCTTCGAGTACCTGCAGCACGGCTTCCACGACCACCGCGCCGAGACGTTCTTCACGGGCGTGTACCACGTGCCGGCGGCGAGCTGGATCGAGCTGCCGCTGGACGAGGCCGCCGGAGCGCCAGACGGCGCCGGCGGCGAGGCCGTTCCGGCGGCCGGCCCGCTCGCCGCTCCACTCCGGAGCACGCCGTATTGGACGCCCGCGCTGACCCGCGATGGCGGCGACGACCCGGCGGACTTCCGGCGCCGCTTCCGCGAGAGCGTCGAGCGGCGCCTCGTCTCCGAGGTCCCGGTCGGCTCCTGCCTCTCCGGCGGCCTGGACTCGACGACGATCATCAGCTTCATGAGCGAGCTGCTCAAAGAGGACGCGCCCGACGCCGCCTCGCTGCGCGGCCAGCTGAAGACCTTCAGCGCCGTCTTTGACGGCGACCCCATCGACGAGCGCGAGTACATCGAGACGGCCGTCGAGAGCACCGGCGCCGACACGACATATACGAATCCGACCTCGCACGAGTTCATCGGCGAGCTGCGCGACTTCGTCTGGCACCAGGAAGAGCCCATCGTCAGCACCGGCCCCTACGCGCAGTGGTGCGTCATGCGCGCCGCGCGCGAGCAGGTCACCGTGCTGCTCGACGGCCAGGGCGGCGACGAGCTGATCGCCGGCTACGTGCCGTACCAGCTCGTCTACCTGCGCCAGCTGCGCAAGGAACGCAAGTACGAGGAGCTGCGCAGAGAGGCGGCGGCCTCGCGCGACGTGCTCTGGCCGCTGGCCAAGCGGCGCATCAAGCAGCGGCGCAAGCAGCTGCCGACACGCTCGCTGCTCCGCCCGGGGTTCCTCGCCCGGACCACCGACCCGGGGTACGGTCGCTCCCAGTCGGACCTCAAGGAGCGCCTGCTCCAGGACCTGCTCACCTACAGTCTGCCGTGTCTGCTGCGTTACGAGGACCGCAACTCCATGGCGTTCAGCATCGAGAGCCGCGTCCCCTACCTCGACCAGGAGCTCGTCGACCACATCTTGAGCCTGCCGGAGGACGCCATCGTGCGCCACGGCTGGAGCCGCTGGATCCTGCGCGCCGCGCTCAAGGGCACGCTGCCGGAGAAGATCCGTCTGCGCCGCTGGAAGGTCGGGTTCACCACGCCGGAGATGCGCTGGATCAAGGCCCGGCGGGCGGCCTTCACCAGTCTGTACCAGTCGCCGGCGTTCCAGGCGCGGCCATACTGGGACGGCGAGGCCGTTGTGCAGTCGTTCCGCGCCTGCTGCAAGGGACAGGTGGAGGAGAGCATGTTCTTCTGGCGCGCCGCCAACGTCGAGCTGTGGCTGCGCGAGTTCGTCGACAGGAGCGTGGTGCTCGAGGACGCCGACGTCGAGGCCGCGCTCAGTGCGCCGGTCCGGGTCGGCCCGGTGCACCGCGGGAGCATCGCCGAGCCGGGCGACGCGCGCGTGCCGGCGCTGCTCGCGGCGGCCGCGGGCCCGCAGGGCCCCGCCGCGGCCGCCGAGGCCGAGCGCCTCGTCGCCGAGTTCACGCCCAACGACGAGAAGCACCTGTTCGCCGTCGCGAACGACACGGTGTACGCGCGCCTGCCGCTGCACACCGACCTCGTCGCCCGCGGCGACGACCTCGACCTGGTCATGGAGCGGCACGTCGTGCCGCACATCAGGCCCGGCGACCTGGTGGTCATGGCCGAGAAGCCCATCGCCGCCAGCCAAGGCCGCAGCTACGCCCTCGACGAGATCCAGCCGACCAGATTGGCCAAGATGCTCAGCAGGGCGGTGACCAGGACGCCGCACGGCATCGGCCTCGGCATCCCCGAGACCATGCAGCTCGCCATCGACGAAGCCGGCGCGCCGCGCATCATCACCGCCGCGGCGGTCTCTGCCGCCGGCAAGGTCGTGGGCAAGCGCGGCCTCTTCTACAAGGTAGCCGGCGCCGACGTGGAGGCGATCGACGGCCCTACGTGGAACACGCTGCCGCCACACAACACACACGCCAAGCTCGGGCCCGCCGACCCTGACGGCGTGGCGGCGCACCTCGCGGACGTGCTCAGCGAGGCCATCGACGGCCGCGTCGAGTTCGTCGTCATCGACGCCAACGACCTCACGGCCACGGTGCTCGGCGCCTCCCAGGGCGCCGATCGGGCCCTCGCCAAGCGACTCATGCGCGACAACCCGCTCGGGCAGGGACACGAGCAGACGCCGGTCTGCGTCCTTCGCCCGCTCGGTCTGCTGCCCTCCCAGAGCTGACTCCCGTCTTCGCCGCCCGCCGGCGGGCGCGCTTCTGCCCTCGGCGGTCGCGGCCTGCGGCAGTGCGCGCCGATTCACCCGAACAGGGTGAGGCGGCTTCTCCTGGTTCTCCGTAGGGTGGCAAGACCAGACCGGCTGCGCCGGGCTCGGGCGATGCGTGGAGACGAAGGGAGAGGCCATGGAACTCAGGGTGTCCGACCGGGGGATCCCCCCGTCGGTCTACGTGGCGGGCCCGGCCGTCCGACATCACAAGGCCACGCGCTGCCATCACTGTGCGTACTGCCACCCGCAGGGGCTCGGCGGAGGACTCCGGCTGTGCGCTCACCCGGACCGCTCCGGGCCCATCGTCTTTGGCGACCAGTTCGTCTGCGCCGGCTACCGTCCGACGCGGCGGGAAGAGCACGCGGCCTGACACAGTGGAAGCGCTGAGGGCGGACGGCGGCGACGCGCGAGCGTGGCCGCCGTCCGCCCTCAGGGTGTATACAGGGAGGTGTCTGCAGGAGTCCTGAGCTGGGGAGGGTGCGCCGGTGAGCATCGTCGACGTCAAGGAGCTGCGCAAGCAGTACGACCCCCCCAAAGGCGTCCTCGCCGTCGATGGTGTCAGCTTCGGCATCGACGAGGGTGAGATCTTCAGCCTGCTCGGCCCAAACGGCGCCGGCAAGAGCACCACGATCTCCATGCTCAGTTGCCTGCTGCATCCCACCGGCGGTGACGCGACCGTCGCCGGGCACTCGATCGTCCAGGACCCGCAGGCGGTCAAGGAGACGATCGGGGTGGTCCCCCAGGACATCGCCCTCTATCCGGACATGAGCGCGCGCGAGAACCTCCTGTTCTGGGGGCGGATGTACGGGCTGTCGGGAGACGAGCTGAAGAAGCGCGTCGACGAGGTGCTGGAGCTCATCACCCTCGTCGACCGGCAGAAGGACCGCGTCGACAAGTTCAGCGGCGGCATGAAGCGGCGCGTCAACATCGGCGTGGCGCTGCTGCACAAGCCGAAGGTGCTGTACCTCGACGAGCCGACGGTGGGGATCGACCCGCAGAGCCGGCGGTCGATCCTCGACGGCATCCTCGCGCTCCGCGACCAGGGCATGACCATCCTGTACACCACGCACTACATGGCCGAGGCACAGGAGCTCAGCGACCGCATCGGCATCGTCGACCACGGCAGGATGATCGCCACCGGCACCCACGAGGAACTGGTCAAGATCGTCGGCGAGGAGGCGCGCGTCACGGCGCGCGTCGATCACCGCCTCGAGGGCATGGCGGAGCGCTGGCGGGAGGTCGAGGGCGTCGAGCAGGTCGACATCGAGGAAGACGAGGCCGTGCTGCTCACGGAGGACCCCAACGAAGTGCTGCCGCGGCTGTTCGAGGCGGCGGCCGCGGCAGGCTCGCGCATCACCGAGATCAACGTGAGCGAGCCGAACCTCGAGATGGTGTTCCTGCACCTGACGGGCCGGGCTCTGCGAGACCAGTGACCAAGGTCCTCGCCATCGCCTGGAAGGACCTGCGCAGCACGTCGCGCAACGTGCCGGCGCTGGTGATGATGCTGGCCGCGCCGCTGGCGCTCGCCGCCCTGCTCGGCTTCGCCTTCGGCGGCGGCGGCGGGTTCGACATCGCCGCGACCAAGGTCGTGGTGGCGAACCTCGACAGGGGCGGCGCCGAGGCCGGCCAGAACGCCGGCGCCGCTATCCAGACCATCCTCACGAGCAAGGGTCTCGAGGACGTACTCGAGACGAGCACCCGGAGCTCGGCCGCCGCGGCCCGACAGGCCGTCGACGACGGCGAGGCGGCGGTTGCGGTCATCGTGCCCGAGGACTTCAGCGCCGTCGTGTACGGCGGCGACCCGGCGGCGAGGTCCCGGGTGGAGATCTACGAGAACCCGACCAGGGAGATCGGCGGCTCCATCGTCGAGGGCGTGGTCGGGCAGGTGCTCGCCGACATCAACGGCGCCCGGGCGGCGGCCGCCGGCGCCGTCGCGCTCGCCGCGGCGGGCAACGACCCCATCGACCCGCAGGTGCTCGCCGCTCGGGCGGCCGAGCAGTTCTCTCATGACGGCGGCGTCTCCGCCGGCCTGCAGATCGACCAGCGTGCCCCCAAGGTCGGCGCGACCGAGGAGGAGGTCAGCGTGACCGGGCTCATCCTTGCCGGCATGATGGTGTTCTTCATGTTCTTCGGCGCGGCCAACGTCGCGCGCACCATCCTCACCGAGGACCGTGACGGCACGCTGCCGCGTCTGTTCACGACGCCCACGCGGCACGGGACCATCATCGGCGGCAAGTTCGTCTCCACGGTCCTCACGGTGCTGGCGCAGGCGGTCGTCCTGCTCGTCGCGGGGCGCCTGATCTTCGGCATCCAGTGGGGGCCCCTCGATGCGGTCGTGCTGCTGACGGTGGTCACGGCCGGCGTCGCCGGCGGTCTGGCGCTGCTCGTCATCGCGTTCACCAGGAATGCGGCGCAGGCGGGCGCGATCGGCGCCGGCGTCTACCTCGTCCTCGCCCTGCTGGGCGGCAACTTCACCGGCACGGCGCAGACCGGCACGACGTACGCGTTCATCCAGCAGTTCACCCCCAACGGCTGGCTCCTGCACGGGTGGGACACGGCCATGCGCGGCGGAGGCGCCGCCGACATCCGCTGGCAGCTGCTCGTGCCGCTCGGATTCGCCGTTGCCTTCTTCTTCTTCGCCGTGCTGCGGATACGGAGGCGGTTCGCGTGAGGCGGTCACCGTGAAGCTTGCCGCGATCCTCGCCCAGAAAGACCTCCTGCAGACGGTGCGCGACAAGCTGTCGTTCATCTTCATCCTCGTGATGCCGCTGGCGTTCACGCTGTTCTTCGGCCTGCTCTTCGGCGCCGGCAGCAGCGTCGATCAGCTGCCGCTCGCCGTGTGGGACGCGGACGGGGGCGCCGCCGCGACGCAGCTGGTGGCGGCGCTCGAGGAGTCGCCGGTCGTGCGCGTGGTGGCTAAACAGGGGAACGACTTCGAGACGTGGATGGCCGACGAGCGGGCCGCGGCCGGCCTGCTGATCCCGGAGGGCTACAGCGCCGCCGTGGTCGTGGGGGAGAGGGCCGACCTGACGCTCGTCTCCATCCAAGGCTCGAGCGGCGCCTCGACGGTCGCCAGCGAGGTCCGCACGCTGGCGGGGGAGCAGGTCACCGTCGAGCTGGCCTCCCGCGCCGCCGCCGAGGCGGTCTGGTCGACGCGCAGCATGCCGGCCGGGGCTCAGGAGGAGGTCGTGGCCGACGTAGCCGCCCAGGCCCGGCCCATCATCGCGCAGGCACTCGCGAGCCCGGCCGTGAGCACCGACGTCGTCGAGGCCGGCGTCGCCGCCGGCCAGATCCCGAGCGGGTTCGTCCTCAGCTCCCCCGGCATGCTGGTGAACTTCATCCTGTTCAGCCTGCTCACCGCAGGCATCGCTCTCATCGTCGAGCGGCAGAACGGCACGCTGCAGCGCCTGATGACCACCCATCTCCGGCGCTGGCAGCTCATCGGCGGCAAGGCGGCCGGGATGTTCCTGCTGACGTTCGTGCAGCAGATCCTGCTCATCGCCGTGGCCCAGATCTTCTTCGGCGTGGACTACCTGCGCGACCCGGCGGCGCTGCTCGTGATGATGGTCGCGCTGTCGCTCGTGGCGAGCACGCTGGGTCTGCTGCTCGCGTCCGTCCTGAAGAGCGAGCAGGCGCTCATCGCGACCACCGTCCTCGTCTCGATGAGCATCTCCGCCCTCTCCGGCGCCTGGTTCCCGCTCGAGGTGACCGGGGAGGCGTTCCAGACGGTCGGGCACCTGCTGCCGACGGCCTGGATCCTCGACGGGCTGCGCGGGATCGTGGTGCGCGGGTTCGACGTCGCCGACGTGCTGCCCGCGCTCTGGGTGTCGGTGGCGTGGGCCGCCGGCTTCTTCGCGCTCGCCGTCTGGCGCTTTCGCCTGAGCGAATGATCGCCGCAGGCGGATCATCGTGAGGGGCACCGAACGGCGCACCTCACACTGACCGACGCGGCCGGGTCGCTGTCGGGAGCGCCGCAGACGCACCCGACGCGCGCCCATCAGCTCTTCGCCGGCTTGATGCTCGCGTCCTTGGGCAGGGCGAGGCCTGCCTCGACTTCGATGGCCTTGATGATCCCGCTCGGCACCGGGCACGCCGGGTGCACGAGGTGCTCGGCGGCGAGCCTCAGTGTCACAGGGCCTTCGCCGCGGTAGCTGATCTCGCGGTACGGGTCGACCTCGGTGAGCGCCTCGGCGAGCTGCTCGACGTACCCGCAATCCGTCTCGAACTCGACGCGCACCGTACGGCCCTCCGCGGTCGTCTTCACCGTGGTGCAGAATCCGCAGATCCCGCTCTCGATCTCGGCTGAAGCCATCGGTCCTCCTGAAGCGACTACTCGATATCGTGGGTCATGGTACCCCTAGGGGTATATCGGCAACCACTCGGCCCGGTGCGCGGGGCTCCGTAGCCTACGGCCAGGGCAGCGTCGACACGGCGTGCTCGACGAGCCGCAACAGCGGCGCCGGGTACACGCCGAAGGCGAGCAGGAACGCGGTGAGCCCAGCGAGGACCGCGACGCCTGCGCCGCCACCTCGCGTGGATCCGATCGCCCCGGCTTCGTCCGGCCGCCGGACGTACATCGCCACGATGAGGCGCGTGTAGTAGTACAGACCGATCGTGCTGCTCAGCACCAGGACGACGACGAGTGCCCAGAGCGCCGAGCCGGCGCCGGCGACGACGATGGTGAACTTGCCGATGAACCCCATCGTGAGCGGCATGCCCGCCAGCGAGAAGAGCGCGACGGCGAAGATGGCCGCGAGGCCCGGCCGTCGCGCGCCGAGCCCGCGGTAGTCCGCTATCCGGTCGGCGTCGCGGTCCGCCGGCGAGAGCACGGTGACGACGCCGAAGGCCGCCAGCGTGGTCGCGAAGTAGGCGATCAGGTAGAAGCCGACGGCGACGCCGGCGCGCTCCCCGGTGGCGAGGAACGCGACCAGGAGGTAGCCGAGGTGGGCGATGGAGGAGTACGCCAGGATGCGCTTCACGTTGTCCTGGCGCAGCGCCAGCAGGTTGCCGGCGAGCATCGATGCGATCGCCACGGCGGTCAGAGCGAGGAACAGCGTGGAGCTCTGGTCGGCGCTGACCGGCAGGAGATAGCGCAGGAGCAGGGCGAAGACCGCGCCCTTGGAGACCGTCGCCACGTAGGCGGCGACGGGCGCGGGGGCGCCCTGGTAGACGTCCGGCGTCCACATGTGGAACGGGACGACGGCCAGCTTGAACCCCACGCCGACGAGCAGCATGACCATGCCGATGGTGACGACGACCTGGTCGCCGCCGAGGCCGTCCCGGATGAGTCCGGCGACGCCGGCCGCGGTCATGGTCCCGGTCTCCGCGTACACGAGGGCCATGCCGAAGATGAGGAAGGCGGACGTCGCGCCGGCCAGCACCAGGTACTTGACCGCCGCCTCCACGACGTGCGGCCGGTGGATCGGGTAGACGATGAGCGCGTAGAGCGACACGCTGAGGATCTCGATCCCGAGGAAGAACGAGGCGAACTGCGTACTGGCGACGAGCACGGCGCTGCCCAGCGTCGCCGTGAGCAGCAGCACGTAGTACTCCTCGGGGTGCACGCGCAGCCGCGGCAGGTAGCCCCATGAGAGCGCCGCGACGATCGCGGTGGCCGCGGTGATCAGGCCGATGAAGAAGAGCGCGTAGGCGTCCATCTCGATGAGCGGCGTGACGACGCGCCCGGCGCGGGCGGCGGCGACGAAGAGCGTGCCGAACGTCGCCGCCAGGCCGCCGAGCGTCAGCCACAACGCCAGGGCGTGCGAGCGCCGGATGGCGGCCGCGAGCATCACGATCACCGGCGCGAGCGTCAGCGCGATGAGCGGTGAGATGGTGAGGAGGTCGCCGGCCTTCACTGCTGCGCTCCGGTCTCGGCGGCGCCGGCGGACGACCCGGCGGCGGCCGTCGCCGCCTGGCCGCCGGCCTCATCCACGGGCTGCGGCTGCGCCAGCGTGCTCTGCGCGGTCATCTGCTGCAGCCCGGTCACCGTCTGGCGCGCGGTGGTGATCAGCGGCTGCGGCCAGAAGCCGAGCAGCACCAGCGCGGCGATCATGGCGCCGAACATGCCGACCTCGCGCTTCGTGAGGTCGGCGAACGACCAGCCGTGCGTCTCCTCCCCCTGGAACGCGCGCTGCATCATCCAGAGCGCGTAGACGGTGGCGAACACCAGGCCGACGGCGCCGAGCACGGCGGCCCAGTGGCTCACCTGCCACACGCCGACCAGGATGAGGAACTCGGCGACGAAGTTGCCGAGCCCCGGCAGGCCGAGCGAGGCCATGGCGAAGAACATGGCCGTGCCGCCCATCCGCGGCGCCACCTGCCAGAGACCTCCCATCCTGCCCATGTCGCGGGTGTGGATGCGGTCCTGCAGGCCGCCGACCATGATGAAGAGGGCGCCGGTGGAGAGGGCGTGACAGACGAGCTGCAGCACCACACCCTGCAGGGCGAGCTCGTTCCAGGCGAAGACGCCGAGCAGGACGAAGCCCATGTGGCTGACGCTCGTGTAGGCGACGAGGCGCTTCATGTCGCTCTGGCCGTAGGCCATGATCGCGCCGTAGATGATGCCGATCGCGGCGAGGATCAGTGCCGGCGTGCGGAAGTCGCGCACGGCGTCGGGAAAGAGCGGCACCATGAAGCGGAGCATGCCGTAGGCGCCGATCTTGATGAGCACGCCGGCCAGCAGCACGGAGCCGGCGGTCGGCGCTTCGGTGTGCGCGTCGGGCAGCCAGGTGTGCAGGGGCCAGGCCGGCAGCTTGACGGCGAAGGCGAAGAAGAAGCCGAGCATGAGCACGAAGGCCGTTCCCGAGGACATCTGCGTGCCGAGCAGCTGCGTGAAGTCGAACGTGTAGTCACCGGTCGTGCGCCCGTGGATGAACACGAGGGCGACGATCGCGACCAGCATCAGCAGTCCGCTGACCTGCGTGAAGATGAAGAACTTGATCGCGGCGTACACGCGTTTCTCGTGACCCCAGACCGCGATCAGGAAGTACATCGGGATGAGCATCATCTCGAAGAAGAAGTAGAAGAGGAACAGGTCGAGCGAGAGGAACACGCCGGCCAGCCCCGCGACGGTCCAGAGCACCATGAAATGGAAGCCGCCGACGCGCTCGGTGATGCCGCGCCACGAGGCGAGCACGGCGAGCAGGCCGAGCGCGAAGGTGAGGAGCAGCATGATGAGCGTGAGGCCGTCGGCGGCGAGGAAGAAGCTGATGCCGAGGGAGTCGATCCAAGGGACCTTGAGGTGGGCGACCCAGGAGCCCTCGAGGATGCCGGCCGGACCCGGCCCTTTGGCGGCGAAGGCAGCCTGCAGGCTGCCGGACTTCGCCGCCCACTGCCCGGCCAGCAGCGCCAGCGGAGCCGTCGTGCCGGCGATCGCCGTCCACCGGGCCAGCTCCGGACGCGAGCGCCCGAGCAGCCAGGCGACCGGCGCCGCGACGGCCGGGATCAGGATGTACCAGAGGAGGATCACGGCGTCACCTCAGCACCACGACGGCGAGGACGAGCGCGATGCCGAAGCCGGCGACCGCAAGATAGGCTCGCAGGCGCCCGGTCTGGCCGGCGCTCAGCGCGCGCCACGCCCGGACGTTGAGCCAGGCGATGCCGCTCACGGCCGGCTCGACGAGGTCGTCGCGGGCGACACGGGCGAACCACTTGACCGGCCGCACGAACACGCGCTCGTACACCCAGTCGAAGCCCCAGCCGCCGAGCCAGAAGGCGGCGATCGGGCGGATCTCCGGCGACGCGGCGAAGCGGGAGGTGCCGGCGCGCCACGGCATCCAGAAGCCGTAGGCGAGGGCGATGCCGGCGAGCACGATGGCGATCGTGACGAGCGCCGCGCCGGCGCTCTCGGCGAAGTGGGCATATGTGCCCGTGAGCTCCATCGGCGGCAGCGCCGAGTCGAGGAAGGTCTCGAACGGGTGGAACCCGCCCAGCCATCCGGGCATCCACACGAACCCGCCGACGATGGAGAGCACGGCGAGGGTCCAGAGCGGCAGCAACTGCCGCCAGCGCGGCCGGCGGCTGACCTCGGTGTGCCGCTCGCCGAAGAACACCAGGAAGACGAGGCGGAAGGAGTACAGCGCCGTGAGGAGGGCGCCCACCAGCGAGCCGATGTAGAACCACACGCTGCCGTCCACGGAGCCGAGACTCGTGGCGATGATGAGGTCCTTGCTGTAGAAGCCGTCGGTGACGAAGGGCAGGGCCGCGAGGGCGGCGGCGCCGATGGTGAAGGTCCAGAACACGGCGGGCAGCTCGCGGCGCAGCCCGCCCATCTTGAAGACGTCGTGCTCGTCGGCGAGCGCCTCGATGATCACGCCGGCGCCGAGGAAGAGCAGCGCCTTGAAGAAGGCGTGCGTCATGAAGTGGAACACGCCCGCCTCCCAGCCGGAGACGCCCAGCGCCAGGAACATGTAGCCGATCTGGCTGATCGTCGAGTAGGCCAGGGCGCGCTTGAGGTCGTGTTGCACCAGCGCGCTGAAGCCGGCGAGCAGCAGCGTGACCGTGCCCACGATGGCGACGGTCAGGCGCGCGTCCGGCGCGAGCGTGAACAGCACGTTGGTGCGCGCGATGAGGTACACCCCGGCCGTGACCATGGTGGCGGCGTGGATGAGCGCGCTGACGGGCGACGGGCCGGCCATGGCATCGGGGAGCCACGTCTGCAGCGGCACCTGGGCGGACTTGCCGACGGCGCCGCCGAGCATGAGCAGGGCGGCGGCCACGGCGACGCCGGACCCTGCCGCCCAGTCCTTCTCGGCAGCGGCGAGCAGCGGCTGGATCTGCAGCGTGTGCAGCTGCGCGAACAGCAGGAAGAGCCCGGCGATCATCGCCGTGTCGCCCACGCGCGTGACGATGAACGCCTTGCGCCCGCAGTACACGTTCTGCGGGTCCTTGTGCCAGAAGGAGATGAGCAGGTAGCTGCAGAGACCGACGCCCTCCCAGCCCAGGTAGAGGAGCAGCAGGTTGTCCGCGAGCACCAGGACCAGCATCGCGGCGACGAAGAGGTTCAGGTACATGAAGAAGCGCGTGAAGCCCTCGTCGTGCTCCATGTGCTCGGTGGAGTAGAGGTGGATGAGGAAGCCCACGCCGGTGATGACGAGCACCCAGGTGACGCTGACGGCGTCGAGGTAGAGGCCGATGGTGGGGGCGAAGCCGGCGACGTCGAACCAGGTCCAGAGGACCTGGTGGTACGCGTCGCCGGCCGGCGGCGAGACGATGAAGCTGCCGCAGACCAGCGCGGCGACGAGCGCCGAGAGGCCCACCGACCCGGCGCCGATCCACGCCGCTGCGCGGCGGCTGAGGCGCCGATCCAGAAGTACCAGCGCGACGAAGCCGGCGGCGGGGAGCGTGGGGATCAGCCAGAGCAGCCCGAGCATCGTCAGCCCTTCATCTCGTCGGCGTCGTCGACGTCGAGACTCTTGAGCGTCTGGCGGAAGCGGATGGCGATGGCGAGGCCGACGGCGACCTCTGCGGCGGCCATCGCCAGCACGAACAGGAACATGACCTGGCCGTCGGCCTGGCCCCAGCGGGCGCCGGCCACCACGAAGGCGAGGCCGGCGGCGTTCAGCATGATCTCGATGCAGGCCAGCACGACGATCAGGTTGCGCCGCGCCAGCAGGCCGGCGAAGCCGATGGCGAACAGGAGCGCCGCCAGGACGAGGCCGTGGTCGAGCGAGACGGCGGCCATCAGTCGTCGTCTCCGTCGGTCTCGCGGTCGCCGTCCCTTGCCGCCACGTGCCGCGCGCCGATGAGCGCCGCCAGCAGCAGCATCGAGGCGAGCTCCACACCGAGCACGTAGGGACCGTAGAGAGCCTCGCTGACGGCGACCGGCCCTACCTCCGTGCCGGAGAGCGGCGGGCTCGCGAGGACGAGGCCGTAGACCACCTCGGCCAGAAGCACGGCGGCGAGGATCGCCGGCCCGAGCCACGCGCGCGGCGGCACGCGAAGCGGCGAGTCGGCGCTCACGTTGAGCAGCATCACCGCGAAGATGAAGAGCATCATGATCGCCCCGGCGTACACGATCACCTCGAGCGCCGCCACGAACGGCGCCCCGAGCGTGTAGAAGACGACGGCCACCGCGAACAGCGAGACCACGAGGTACAGCAGCGCGTGCACGAGGTTGCGCCGTGTCACGACCATCAGCGTCGCCAGCACGGCGACCACCGCGGCGATGTAGAAGAGCGCGGTCATCCCCGGCCCTCGGTCTCGACCGTCCCGGCGCTCACGGCAGCAGGTCCTTCACGTCGACGGGCGGCGCCTCGTTCTCGGCCTCGCCCTTCCCCTTGCCGCCGATGGCGAGGCCGGCGACGCGGTAGAAGTCGTGCTCGTGGTACTTGCCCGGGCCGGCGATCAGCAGGTCCTCCTTCTCGTACACCATATTGGGCCGCTCGAACTCGCACATCTCCACGTCGGGCGTGAGCTGGATGGCGTACGTCGGGCACGCGTCCTCACAGAAGCCGCAGAAGATGCAGCGCGAGAAGTTGATGCGGAACCACTCCGGGTAGCGGCGCCCCGTCTCGTCGGTGGTCGCCTGCAGGGCGATGCAGTCCACCGGGCAGGCGACGGAGCAGAGGTAGCAGGCCACGCAGCGTTCCTCGCCGGAGGGATCGCGGGAGAGGACGATGCGCCCGCGATACCGTGGCGGCAGGTACACCATCTCCTCCGGATACTGGATGGTGTCGCGGCTGCGCCAGGCGTGGCTGATGACGATGCCGATGCCGACCAGCGTGGACCAGACGGTGCGGCCGATGCGCGGCACCAGGGGCTGGCCGCGCCGCGCGAGGCGCCCCGCGGGCACGACGTCGGTGGTGAGCGGCGGGTGTGTGTGGTCGTCCACCGTCACCTCGTCAGCCCCCCCTCGCCACGACGATCGCGCCGGTCACGAGCAGGTTGGCGAGGCTGAGCGGAAGCATGGCCTTCCAGCCGAGAGCCATGAGCTGGTCGTACCGTGGCCGTGGGAACGTGCCGCGCACGATGATGAAGAGCGTGATGAACAGGCCGGTCTTGATGAGGAACCACACGAGCCCCGGCAGCCACGGCCCGAGCCAGCCGCCGAAGAACAGAGTCACGATGAGCGCCGAGATCAGGGTGACGGCGACGTACTCGCCGACCATGAACAGGCCGAACTTCATGCCCGAGTACTCGGTGTGGTAGCCGGCGACGAGCTCGCTCTCGGCCTCGACGAGGTCGAAGGGGATGCGGCGCGTCTCGGCGAACCCGGCGACGAGGAAGACGACGAAGCCGACGAACTGGGGCACCACGAACCAGAGGTCCTTCTGCGCCTCGACGATGTCGCCGAGGTCGAACGATCCGGCCATCGTCACCACGCCGATCAGGGACAGGCCCATGAAGACCTCGTAGCTCACCATCTGGGCGGCGGCGCGCAGGCCGCCGACCAGCGAGTACTTGCTGTGCGACGACCAGCCCGCCAGCACGACGCTGTACACGGCCAGCGACGACATGGCGAGCACGAAGAGGAGGCCGACGTCGATGTCGGCGACGACGATGCCGTCGGCGACCGGCACGACGATGAAGGAGAGCAGCGCCGTCACCAGCACCAGGGACGGCGCGACGACGAAGACACGCTTGTCGGAGAACGGCGGGACCCAGTCTTCTTTGAAGAGGATCTTGAAGGTGTCGGCGAGCACCTGGAACAGGCCGAAGGGACCCACGCGGTTGGGGCCGTAGCGGTCCTGCACCAGACTGAGGAGCCGACGCTCGTACCAGATCAGGCCGGCGGCGATGGTGAGCACGGCGATGAGCACCAGCAGGACCGTGAGCAGCTGCCAGTACCAGCTCATGCCGGTCCCTCCACGCGCGCCAGCCGGGCTCGCGCCGGCAGCGAGATGTAGGGCATGCCGGGGATGCCCGTGGGTATCCCGGCCGTGCCGGCGGCGAGTGACGGCACCAGCGCGCACCGGGCGCGGGCATCCATCCACGGCAGCCAGAGCTGGAGCCAGTCGCCCTCGCGGGTCCCCAGACGCCCGGCGTCCTCCTCGTTCAGGCCGATGTAGGCGCCGGGAGCGAGCTGCGCGATGCCCGGCGCGTACAGGCTGAGGTCGTCGGAGCCGAAGATGTGGTGCAGAGGCACCAGGGTGAACTCGCCCTCGGCGCTCGCCGAGCGCCGAGGGACCGGCACGGGTGGCAGTGCGCGGCCGTGCGAGTCGTCGAGCAGGCGGGCGCCGAGCGAGGCCGCCGGGCGCACGGCCTCGAGTTCCTGCTCGAACCTGTGCAGCCCGTTGACGGAGTTCCAGCCCGGGGACCAGACCCTGGCCCGAAGGGTGGCGGGTGACTCCTCCGGCCACAGTCCCTCGAGTGAGTAGGCCAGCGGCGAATCCGGGTCGGGCGTGGGCGCCGGCTCGCGGACGTCGCGGTCGGCGTGAAGCGCGGTGCGCCCGCTGGAGCGCTGCGGCTGGCGGGCGACCTTGCGGCCTTCGTCGCGCCACCCGGCGGGAGGCGCCGCGGCGGTCACGCCGCGGAACGCCGGCAACTCCGCCTCGAGGTCGGCGAGCACGTCGTCCTGCGTGCGCCACCCGTGGGCCTCCTTGCGCCCGAGCCGCTCCATCAGGTCACGCGCCCAGCGCCAGGCGGGGCGCGTCTCGCCGGCCGGCGGCAGCACGGAGAAGAACCGCTGGGCCCGGCCCTCGTGACTCACGAAGGTGCCGGTGGACTCCGCCCAGGTCGCCGCCGGCAGGACGACGTCCGCCTGCGCGGTGAGCCGATCCTCGAGCGTGGCGAGAGCGACCGCAGGCACGCGCCGGCGCAGCAGGTCGTCCGCGAGCAAGGCGGGGACGCGGCGGTCGAGGTCGTTGTCGAGGACCACGACGGCGTCCCCCTCCCCGCGCGCGAGCGCGGCGAGACCCTGGACCAGCGTGCCGCCTCCGAGCATGCGCAGGCCCACGCTGTCGGGCTCCGGGACCGTGAGGACGATCGGCGCCGGTCCTTCGTCTTCGCCGCGGAGCGCCAGCGTGAGCCGGGCGGCGGCGTGTACGAGGTCCGGCGAGCCGCTCGAGCAGCCGGCGACGACGAGCGGCGCGTCCCCGGCGGCGAGCGCGCTCGCCCAGCGCCGCGCAACGTCACGTTCGTCGTCGCCGAGGTCGGGCACGTCCGCGGCCGCCGGATCCACCTCGCGCGCCAGCGCCAGCGCCAGGCGCACGAGGTCGTCCGGCGCCGCATGGTGGACCTCCGCGGCGACCGCGTCGAGCTTGGTCTGGTGGGTCGTCGCGATCCAGAGCGCGCTGGGCTCTCGCCGCTTGATGCGGGTGATGCCCGCGTCGTTCCAGCGGCGGATGTGGTTGCGGTCCTCGACGGCGTTCGGGCGCAGATGCAGCCAGGTGCGGATGGTGAGGTCGAGCATCGGCGCGGTGTTGGTGAGGTCCTCTCCGAGCACCAGCACCGCGCCGGCGGAGGACACGTCGGCGAGCGAGCCGAGGCGCAGACGCGGGTCGGCGGCCACGTCCAGCACGGCGCCGACCAGCCGGTCGTCGGCGTCCGACATGCCCCGGTAGAACCGCCCCGGCCCCACCAGCGCGCGCAGCGCGTGGTTGTCCTCGAGCGACGCCCGCGGCGAGCCGATGCCGATGGCCCGGCCGCTGCGCAGCAGCCCGGCCGCGGCATCGAGCGCTCGGTCGGCCGCCGCCCCTGCGCCGCGGTCGTCCGGCGGGTCCGCGGCGGCCTCCGCCGCCACCCGCGCCGCGCGCACCCGCTGCGGCGCGTTGACGAACTCGAAGCCGTAGCGCCCGCGGTCGCAGAGGAACATCTTGTTGACGTCGCGATTGAACCGGCCCTGCACGCGCCGAAGCTCGCCGCCGCGCGCCGACGGCGTCGTGGTGCAGCCGAGGCCGCAGTGCGGACAGACCGACGGCGCCGTCTGCAGGTCCCACTTCCGCGCGTAGCGCGCCGCGAACGGCTTGTCGCCGAAGACGCCGGTGGGACAGACCTCGATGAGGTTGCCGCTGAACTCGCTCTCGAGGGCGCCGCTCGCGGCGCGCCCGAAGTAGACCTGGTTGCGCAGGCCGAAGGCGCCGAAGTCGCGGCCGCCGGCGTAGTCGTTGTAGAAGCGTGTGCACCGATAGCAGGTGATGCAGCGGTTCAGCTCGTGCGTGACGAAGGGGCCGAGGTCCTGGTTCTCGAAGGTCCGCTTGCGCCCGCGGTAGCGGCGGTAGCTGTGGCCCGTCATCACCGTCATGTCCTGCAGGTGACACTCGCCGCCCTCGTCGCAGACCGGGCAGTCGTGCGGGTGGCTGAGCATCATCAGCTCGATCATCTCGGCGCGGAAGCGGATCGCCTCCTCGTCCTCGATGTCCATCCGTGTGCCCTCCTGCGCCTCGGTCATGCAGGCCATGGCGATCTCACTCTTCTCGTTGCCCTCGCGGTCGACCCAGTAGAGGCGCACGGCGCACTGGCGGCACGCGCCGACGGATCCCAGGACCGGGTGCCAGCAGAAGAAGGGGAGGTCGAAGCCCAGCGAGAGGGCGACGTCGAGCATGTTGCGCCCCTCCTGCGCCCTGTAGTCGTGGCCGTCGATCGTCACCGTGACGAGGCGCGGCGGGGCTGTCTGACGGCCGCCGCTCACCACACCGTCCCCTTCATCGCCGGGGCGTCCGAGCCGTGCCGGCGGTAGTGGCAGGCGCCCTCCGCGATGTGCCGCTCGAAGTCGCCGCGGAAGAGCCGCAGCGCGGCCTCCAGCGGCTGCGCCGCGCCAGGGGCGAGGTCGCAGAAGCACTTGTCCGAGCCCATGAACCAGACCTGGTCGGCGAGGACGTCGAGGTCGCCGGGGCGGCCGCGGCCGTACTCCACGTCCTCAAGCAGCCCCGCGGCCCACTGGAGCCCCTCCCGGCAGGGGGTGCACCAGCCGCACGACTCCTGGGCGAAGAACTGCATCATGTTGAGAGTCATGCCGACGGGACACGTCTGGTCGTCGAGGACGACCATCGTGCCGGTCCCGAGGCGGCTGTGCACCGCGCTCATGGTGCTGAAGCCGAGGGGCACGTCGAGGTCCGCCGCGGCGACGAAGGCGGTGGAGGCGCCGCCCGGGCTGACGGCGCGCAGCGCGTACCCGGGCAGCATGCCCCCGGCGTACACATCCACGAGCTGTCGCATCGGGGTCCCCATCGGCAGCTCGTAGCACCCGGGACGCAGGACGCGGCCGGCGACGCCGAAGATCTTGGTGCCGGCCTCATCCGTCACGGAGAGGCTCTTCCACCAGTCCGGGCCGTGCCGCACGATGGCGGGCACGGCCATGAAGGTCTCGACGTTGTTGACGACGGTGGGCCGCGAGAAGAGGCCGGCGCCGGTCATGTGCGGCGGCCGCGCGCGTGGGTTGGGGCGCTGGCTCTCGAGCGCGTTCAGCATCGCCGACGCCTCCCCGCAGATGTAGCGCCCGATGCTCTCGTGCGTATCGATGTCGAAGGAGAACCGGGAGCCGAGCACACCCTCGCCCAGGTAGCCGTGCTCACGGGCTTCGCCGATCGCGCGCTCGAGAGAGGCGAGCGAGCCATCGTACTGGGCGCGCACGAAGATGTAGCCGGCATCGGCCTCGGTGGCGAAACCGGCGAGCAGCATGCCCTCGAGCAGCAGGTGCGGGTTTCGCTCCATCAGGAAGCGGTCCTTGAAGCTCCCCGGCTCCATCTCGTCGGCGTTGCACACGATGTACTTGGGGTGGGGCGCGTCCGCGCCGAGCGGCATCGTGCTCCACTTGCGCCCGGTCGAGTAGCCGGCGCCGCCGCGGCCGCGCAGGCCCGACTCGGTCACCATCGCGGTGACCTCGGGTGCTTCGAGGCCTCCGAGCGCGCGGCGGAGGCCCTCGTAGCCGCCGGCGGCCACGTAGTCGTCGAGGGTCGCCGGCCGGCCGTCGGCGCGCATCGCGCGCGTGAGCGGCCGGTCGACCGCGCCGCGGTAGGTCTCGCCGCCGGCAGCATCGCTCCGGCCGCTCACGCGTAGCCCCCGAGGATCCCGGGCACCTGCGGCGGGGTCACCGGGCCGTGCAGTTCCGCATCCACCATCATCGCCGGCCCCCGGTCGCACGCGCCGAGGCAGACGATGGGCAGGAGCGTGAAGCGCCCGTCCTCGGTGGTCTGCCCCATGCCGACGCCGAGTTCCGCCTCCACGGCGGCGCGCAACTCCGCGTATCCCAGGCTCCAGCAGGCGAAGCTGTCGCAGAGCAGCACGACGTGGCGGCCCACCGGTCTGCGGAAGATCATGTTGCCGAAGGTGGCGATGCCGTCCAGCTCCGCGACCGTCACCCCGAGGTACTCGCCGAGGTCGGCGAGAGCCTCGTCCGAGAGCCAGCGCCGCCGCGCCTGCACGACGCGCATGGCGGTCGCGGCGGCCGCCCTCCGGTCGGGGTAGTGCCCGAGGATGCCGTCCAGCTGGCGGATCTCGTCGTCGCTCAGGCTCATGACGCCCACTCTTCCGGCGGATACGAGCGGGACACCGAAGACATTGACCCGCGTAGCCGAGTCAACTGGCGGTGCGCCGGAGGTACACCGGATATACCGCTCATCGGTCCACGTCCGCCATGACGAAGTCGATGCTGCCGAGGATGGTCACGAGGTCGGCGATCTCGTAGCCCGTGCAGAGCAGCGGCAGCGCCTGCAGGTGCGGGTAGGACGGCGTGCGGATCTTGACACGGTACGCCGAGTTGGCGCCGTCGCTGATCGCGTAGTAGCTGTACTGGCCCTTGGTGCCCTCCGTATAGACGCTGGCCTCTCCGGGCGGCACGACCGGTCCCCAGCTCACACCGAGGAAGTGCGTGATGAGCGACTCGATGTCGTGCATCGTGTGCGGCTCCTTCATCGGCGGCGTCGCCAAGGGGTGGAAGGCCTTGTACGGGCCGTCCGGCATCGACTCGACGCACTGGCGGATGATGCGCAGGCTCTGGCGCATCTCCTCGACGTGGACGGCCGCGCGGTCGTAGCAGTCGCCGGTGGTGCCGACGGGCACGTCGAAGTCGAACCAGTCGTAGTGGCTGTACGGGCGCTGCTTGCGCCAGTCCCACGGGAGGCCGGCCGCGCGCAGCATCGGGCCCGTGAGTCCCCAGGCGACGGCGTCGTCCACCGAGATCGGTGAGACGCCGACGGTGCGCGCCTTCATGATCCGGTTGTCCATCACCAGCTTGTCGTATTCGTCCAGCCGCGGCGGCAGGTAGTCGAGGTAGTCCAGCACCGGCCGCTGCCAGCCCTCGGGAAGATCCTCGGCGACGCCGCCGATGCGGAACCAGTTGGGGTGCATGCGGCCGCCCGTGATCGGCTCGATCACGTCGTCGAAGAGCCGCTCGCGATCCTCGAACATGTAGAACACGGGGGAGAGCGCGCCGATGTCCTGGGCGAAGGTCCCGTAGAAGACGAGGTGGCTCGCGATCCGGTAGCACTCGCAGAGCAGCGCCCGGATGATCTGCGCGCGGTCCGGCACCTCGATGCCGCAGAGCTTCTCGACGGAGAGGACCCAGGGCAGGTTGTTGGTCACCCCCCCCAGGTAGTCCACACGGTCGGTGTACGGGATGTACGTGTGCCACGACTGTCGCTCGGCCATCTTCTCGGCGCCGCGGTGGTGGTAGCCGATGTCCGGGATCAGATGGACGATCTCCTCGTCGCGCAGGCCGACGATCACGCGGAACGGCCCGTGGGTGGCGCCGTGCTGCGGACCGATGTTGAGGTACATGAGCGTCGGGTCGTCGTCGGCGGTCGGCAGGCCCCACTCCTCCGGCTTGAAGCGGAGCTGCTCCTGCATCTCGTCGACGAGCTCATCCGGCAGCTCGAACGGGCCGTATTCGGTGCCGCGGGAGGGGTGCTCCTTGCGCAGCGGGTGGCCCTCCCACCACGGCGGCATGAGGAGGCGTTTGAGGCCGGGGTGGCCGGCGATGTCGATACCGAGCATGTCCCAGGCCTCGCGCTCGTACCAGGCGGCGGCGGGCCATACACGGGCGACGGAGTCGACCCGCGGCGCGCCCGCCTCCAGCGCGACCTTGACGCGCACGTCCGCGTTCCGCTCGTAGGAGACCAGATGGTAGAAGACGCTGAAGCCGGCGTCGGGCTGGCCCTCACGGTGGACCCGCGAGCGCTCGTCGACCCCGCCGAGGTCGTAGAGCATGGCGAAGGGCTCGGGCGCCTCGGAGCCGAGATAGGCGAGCACCTCGGCGGCGCGCTCCGCCGGTACCCAGAGCGTCGGGATGCCGTCGGCCGTCTCCTGCGGCGTGAGCCGCAGGGCCGGAAACCGCTCGCGGATCTCGTCGAACACGGCCGGCGGCGGGGCTTCGCCTCCGCCGGCGTCCCGCGCCGGCCACTGGCTCGGCTGTGCCGGCGCCTGCTCCGGCGCCGGACCGGCTCCGCTCGTCCCGGGGCGTTCGTCGCTCACGTCACATCCCGTCCGGCGCGTCGAGCCTGTCGATCTCCGCGAGCCGGGGGCGCCGCAGGTCGCGCATCGAGATGCCGCGCGGCTTCACGACTCCCTGGTCCCCGACCACCCAGCTGAGCGGGCGGCGCTCTATCGAGATCTGGGCTTGCAGAAGCAGCAGGCCTTCCATCAAGGCGGTGGGCGCCGGCGGGCAGCCCTGCACGTAGACGTCGACCGGCAGGAAGGAGTCGACGCCCTGCACGACGCTGTACGCGTCGTACATGCCGCCGGAGTTGGCGCAGGAGCCCATCGAGATCACCCAGCGCGGCTCCATCATCTGCCGGTGCAGCTGCACGACGACGGGCGCCATCTTCTTGAACACGGTGCCGGCGACGATCATGACGTCGGCCTCCCGCGGCGAGATGCGCAGCACCTCGGCGCCGTAGCGGGCGATGTCGTAACGGGCCGTCAGGCTGGTCGCCATCTCGACGAAGCAGCAGCTGAGGCCGAAGCCGAACGGCCAGAGCGAGTTCTTGCGCCCCCAGGCGACCAGCCGCTCGAGGCTGGATGTGACGACCGGGGCGTCCCCGGTATCGAGAGGCGCGCCCTCGGTGTCGAGCAGCCTTCCGAGCGCCTCGGCCGTGCGCGAGGGGCCGGGTCCGCGGCGCGGCTTCACCGCGGGCCTCCGGAGGCGCCGCCGCCCACAGCCCCGTCCTCGGCCCCGCCGCCCGGCGCGGGCGGCCGGGCCGGCAGGGTGTGGGCCGCGGCGCGCGCCGCTCTGCGCCGCCGCCCCGCGGCCCCCCAGTCCAGCCCGCCGACCAGCCAGAGATACACGAGGCCGGCGAAGAGCAGGAGGACGAAGACGAGGAGCTCGAGGTAGCCCGGCCAGCCGAGCCGCCGCGCGGCGACCGCCCACGAGAAGATGAACACGGCCTCCAGGTCGAAGATCACGAAGAACAGGGCGACCTGGTAGAACTCGACGGAGAGCCGGCGCGGCAGAGGCCCTGCGGGCTTGATGCCCGACTCATACTGCTCGGTGTCGGGCGCATGGTGCTGCCGCTCTCCCAGCAGGTGGGACAGGATGAGGATGAGCGCCGCGACCACCAGCACCAGCGCGGCGTAGAGCGCCGCCGGCCATACGGCAACCGCTGCGAGAGAACCGCTCACGCCGCCCCCGTCATCCGTCGCTCCCCGGTCTTCTCCGTCCTTTACGCCGCAACGCATGCATGGTAGAGAACAATCAGTATCAATCCGGACGGCCCATGTCCATGATGAGATCGCCCTTTCCGCGCACGGCGAGACGGGCTGAGGGGCAGCGGAGGTCGAAGACGGGGGTCCAGGGAGTGAGCCGACCGTTCGTCCATCCAGCGGGACCGGACAACCGACCGGCCGGGACGCGGGCGCGCCGCGCCGCGCTCGCCGGCCTCCTGGCGCTGGTCGTCCTCGCCGGCCCGGCCGCCACCGCCCCGGCCGCCGCGTCGCCCACGCCGTCCCCCTCCGGCGGCCCGCAGTCGTTGGCCGCGGAGGTCGCCGCCCCGGAGGGATCGGGCTCCTTCACACCGGCGCCGAGCCCCGGTGCCCCGGCGCCGGCGACGGCCTTCCCACCGGGCTCCGGCGGCCGGGTGTACGCGGAGAACTGCTCCGGGTGCCACGGGCCGCAGGGCGAGGGCCTCGTCGGCCCGCCGCTCGCGGCGGCCGGGTTCTCCAGCCTTGTGGGTCCCATGGTCACGCAGGGAGGCATCAGCATGCCGCCGTTCGAGGGCGTGCTGAGCGATGCCGACGTGGACGCCGTGGCCGGTTTCGTCGCCGAGGAACTCGCCGATCCGGCGGCCCGGGAGGCCGAGGTCAGCCCCGGCGGCGACACGTACCGCCTCTATTGCGCCGGCTGCCACAGCGCCACAGGGCGGGGCGGCGCCCTCACCGAGGGCAACAACGCCCCCGACATCTCCCGGTACCCTGCCGCGGAGGCGCTCGCGGCCATGATCCTCGGCCGCGGCAACATGCCCGCCTTCGCCGGCAACACCTTGGACGTGCGGCAGCAGGCGGCCGTTGCGCTGTACGTGGCCGACGTGGTCGTCGACCCACAGTCGCCCGGCGGGCGTGGGCTCGGGTATCTCGGACCCGTGCCCGAGGGCGCCGTGGGCGCCGTCGCCCTGCTGCTGCTCATCCTCCTGGCCGTCTGGCTGGCGTGGCCATCGCGCAAGGCGGCCCCGTGACGGCGCCGTCGGAGAGGCCTCCGCGCCCGCCCGCCGGTCCGCCGACCTGGCCGGCGACCATCGGCCTGCTCGCGACCGTCGCCGGGGCGATCGCCTTCGCCGTCGTCTTCGTCATGGACGCCGGCAACGGCTGGCTCGGCGGCACGCTGGCTCTGGCGCTGCTCGGCCTGGGTCTCGCGCTCGCCTTCTGGGGGCGTGACCTGGCGGGCGACGAGGTCATCTCCGGCCCCTACCCGGTGCCCCCCGACGACCGCGGAGGGCAGGCCGCGCTGGCCACGCAGCTCGACGACCACGCCTCGGTGATCACACGCAGGAGCTTCCTCACCAAGCTGCTCCTCGGCGCCGTGGCCGTCTTCGGCCTGAGCCAGGTCGTCCTCCTCGGCGCACTCGGTCCGTGGCCGGGCGACAGCCTGTTCACCACGGGCTGGCGCAAGGGACGCCGGCTGGTCACCGCCGACGGCGAGCCCGTCACGCGCGACGTGCTCGCCACCGGCGGCTTCCTCGTCGCCTTCCCCGAGGGCGGGGAGGACGACGCCAACTCGCAGGTCGTCCTCCTCCATTTCGTGAACGGCGACTACACGGCGCCGGCCGGCCGTGAGACCTGGAGCCCCGAGGACTTCGTCGCCTACTCCCGGGTCTGCACGCACGCAGGGTGTGCCGTGGCCCAGTACGAGGACGTCGCTCAGGTCCTGGTGTGCCCGTGCCACCAGTCGACCTTCGACGTTCTGCACGGGGCGGAGCCGGTCGCCGGCCCGGCCGGCCGGCCGCTGCCGCAGCTGCCGCTCGCGATCGACGCCGACGGCTACCTCGTCGCGCAGAGCGACTTCACCGTGTCCGTCGGACCCGGATTCTGGAACGCGACGTGAACGGCGACCGCAGGCGATCTGTCGAGGGGGGCGCCGAAGGGGCACCGCTCAGCGGCGACCGCAGGCGACCTGTCGAGGGGGGCGCCGAAGGGGCACCGCGCCGCGACCACGACCTCAAGAGAGGTCTCGGGAGCGCCTTCGGTGTGCGGCGCTCGCCGATCCGGCCGGCGGCCCGCTGGCTGGACACCAACCTCGGCGGCAGCGGGCTGCTGCGCGCCGAGTTGCGCCACATCTTCCCGGACAGCTGGGCGTTCTTCCTCGGCGAGATCGCCCTGTACTGCTTCATCGTCCTCGTGGCGACGGGCGTGTTCCTGGCGCTGTTCTTCGAGCCGTCCGAGGCGCCGGTCGTCTACCACGGACCCTACGCGCCGCTGGACGGCGCCGAGATGTCGGCCGCCTACGACTCCGCCCTCGGCCTCAGCCTCGAGGTGCCGGCCGGCCTGCTCGTCCGCCAGGTGCACCACTGGGCCGCGCTCGTCTTCGTCGCCGCGCTCATCATCCACCTGCTGCGCATGTTCCTCACGGCCGCGTACCGCCGGCCGAGGCGCGTCAACTGGCTGATCGGCCTCGGCCTCCTGTTCCTCGTCGGCTTCAACGGCTTGATGGGCTACTCACTGCCGGACGACCTGCTCTCCGGGACCGGGCTGCGCATCTCCTACGCGATCACCGAGTCGATCCCGTTCCTCGGCCCCACCATGGCATCGCTCATGTTCGGCGGCGAGTTCCCCACCGGCGGCATCATCGCGCGCATCTACCCGGTGCACATCTTCCTGCTGCCGGCGGCGATCGCCGGCCTGCTCGGCGCGCACCTCGGCCTCCTCTGGCTGCAGCGCCACACGCAGTTCCCGGGGCCGGGCCGGAGCGACCGGACCATCGTCGGCACGCCGATGGTCCCGGCCTATGCCCTGCGCACCAGCGGCTATCTCCTTCTCTGCGCCGGCGTTCTCACCGCCTTCGGCGCCTTCCTGCAGATCAACCCGGTGTGGCTCTACGGTCCCTACCGCGCCTGGGACGCCACGACGGCCGCACAGCCCGACTGGTACATGGGGTGGCTGGAGGGCGCCGTACGCCTGTTCCCGGCCTGGGACATCCAGATCGGCGGGTTCCTGCTCCCGGCCGTGTTCTGGCCGGCTGTGGTGCTGCCCGGACTCATCTTCACCCCACTCTTCCTCGTGCCGTGGATCGACTGGGTGGCGACACAGGACGGCGCCTTCCACAACGTGCTCGCCCTGCCCGGCCAGCATCCGATCCGCACCGCCCTCGCCGCCGGTTTCGTGACCTTCCTGAGCGTCCTGCTGGTGGCCGGCGGCAACGACGTCTTCGCGGTGCTCTTCGGGTGGTCCCAGCCGAGGCTGCTGCTCGTGCTGCAGATCCTCGTGATCGTGCTGCCGCCGATGGTCGCGCTGCTGACGTACGTGATCGTGCGAGGGAGAGCTCGCCGGTGGGCCTCGACGGTGCGGTAGCCGGCGCCGCGGCCAGGCCCGGCCGGCAGGGCGCCGGCCCGCGCTCAGACGAGCGCGTCGACGACGGCGGCCGCGAGCACCAGCGCCAGGACCGGCCCGGTGACCTTGAAGAGCGCCCAGGCGGCGGCTGTGGAGGGACGCAGCACGAGCCGCAGGGTGAACGCCCAGACCACCACGGTGGCGAGGCTCATCCCGGCCGCGTAGACCAAGCCGAAGAGGCCGGCGCCGAGCGGCGCCGCCAGTACGACCGTGAGGCCCGCGACGAAGGCTGTGATGAGGCGACGCGTCGCAGCGTCTCCGTACCGCGCGGGCGGAGTGGGGATGCCCGAGGCGCGGTAGTCGTCGCGGAGGGCGAGGGTCAGCGCCCAGGAGTGGGGCGGCGACCAGACCGGGATGAGCACGCAGAGGAACAGGATGGCGCCGGACCACGGTGCGCCGGTCGCCGCCCAGCCGATGAGGGCGGGGAACACGCCGGCCACCCCTCCCGGCACCGCGCTGAGGGCGCTGTGCGGCTTGAGCAGCAGCGTGTAGACGAGCACGTAGTAGGCTGCCCCGAGCAGCGAGAAGAGCGCCGCAAGGCCGCCGGCGACGGCCCAGAGGGCCGCGGAACCGGCGGCCACGGCGAGGAGGCCCGCGAGGGTCGCCCGCGCCGGCGCGATGATGCCGGAGGCCGTCGGCCGCCGGCGCGTGCGCTCCATGACCCGATCCGTGTCGCGCTCGATGACGTTGTTGAGCAGCGCCGCGCCCCCGACGGTGAGCGCCGTCGCGGCGAGGACGACGAGCACGGCCCACGCCGCCGGGCTGCCGCTGAGCAGCATGGCGGCGAGCACGGTGACGAGGAACAAGGCGACGATGCGCGGCTGGGCGGCCCTGAAGTAATCCATCGACGCCATTCTAGTCGGTGTGCCTGCGGCGCCCCTCCGGTCGACCCGGCTACGGCGGTCACTGCCGCACCGCCGCCGATTCGTGTGATGATACGCGTGCCGGCGCGCACGGTCGCCGGCGGACGAGGGGGAGGCGTGGCCGGGACGACGCACAAGCGTACTCGCCGGCCGTGGCCGCGGGGAGCGGCCGCGGCGCTCGCCGCGCCCGTGATCGTGGTGGCGGCGCTCGTGCTCGCCGGCTGCGAGTCGCCGGACATCCTCCGCTCGGAGGGCTCCTCCGGCAACGAGATCGTGACGCTGGCGGCCTGGATCTTCGGCATCCTGGCGATCGTGCTCTTCACGGTGTGGGGACTGCTCGTCTTCGTCGTCATCCGCGGCCGCGGGCGACCCGAGTCGGAGGCCTCTCAGACGAAGGGCAACCTCCGCATCGAGATCGTCTGGACGGCGATCCCGGCGGTGATCGTCACCGTCCTGTTCATCCTCACCGTCTATACCACCGAGCAGATCGCGATGCCCGACCCTGGGGCGCAGTTCACGGCCGTCGGCCGCCAATGGTGGTGGGACTTCGAGTTCAAGGAGCTGGGCTTCAAGGCCCCCAACGAGGTCTACGTCGTCGAAGGACGCACCACATCGATCGACGTGGAGTCCGCCGACGTCATCCACTCGTTCTGGGTGCCGCAGATGGGCGGCAAGGTGGACATGATCCCCGGGCACGTCAATCACATCCACTTCGTGCCGCTCACGAGCGGCACGTACCTGGGCGAGTGCTCCGAGTTCTGCGGCGCGCAGCACGGGCGCATGCGCTTCCTCTTCGTCGTCGTGCCGCCGAAGGAGTATGCCGCGTGGGTCAAGCGCCAGCAGCGGCCGGCCGCGCAGCCCACCGGCGCGGCCGCCGTCGCCGGTGAGACGGTCATCACGTCGGTCGGTTGCGGCAGCTGCCACACCATCCGCGGCACCAGCCTCAAGGGCACGTTCGGGCCGGACCTCACGCACTTCGGCAGCCGCGGCGGCATCGCCGCGTACACGTTGCGGAACACGCCCGCGAACCTGCTGCGCTGGATCCAGGACCCGCAGGCCGTCAAGCCCGAGTGCAACATGCCCAACGTCCCTCTGCCGCTGCAGCAGCAGAAGGAGCTCGTCGCCTACCTCGAGGAGCTGAAGTGAACGGCCTCCGTGGAGAAGCCGCCGAAGGCGGGGTCTCGAGCGGGGCGGCGGCCCACGGCCCCGCGCTCGGCGGCGGCATCGGCGCCTGGCTCACCACCACGGATCACAAGCGCATCGGCCTGCTGTACATCGGCACCTCGCTGGTCTTCTTCCTGATCGCCATCGTGTTCGCCATGCTGATGCGCACGCAGCTCATCCGCCCGGACATGGGGCTGCTCTCGCCGCAGGCGTACAACGAGATCTTCTCGATGCACGGCACGACGATGGTCTTCCTCTTCGGCATGCCGATCCTCATCGGACTCGCCAACTACCTCGTGCCGCTCCAGATCGGCGCGCGCGACATGGCGTTCCCGCGCGCCAACGCGCTCAGCTACTGGCTGCTGCTGTTCGGCGGGCTGCTGCTCTACAGCAGCTTCCTGTTCGGCGGCGCGCTCGATACCGGCTGGTTCAGCTACGCGCCGCTCACGCTGAAGGCGTACTCGCCGCACGACGGCGTCACGTTCTGGATCGTGTCTCTGGTGTTGCTCGGGGGCTCCTCGATCCTCGGGGCGATCAACTTCATCGTCACCTGCCTGCGCTTCCGGGCGAAGGGCATGGGGCTGTGGCAGATGCCGATCTTCTCCATCGCCACCTACATCAACTCGTACCTCATCCTGTTCGCCTTCCCGAGCCTGAGCGCCGCCGTCGCCATGCTCTACTTCGATCGCCAGCTCGGCACCAACTTCTTCGATCCGACGGGAGGCGGCGACCCGATCATCTGGCAGCATCTCTTCTGGTTCTTCGGCCATCCGGAGGTGTACATCCTGATCTTGCCGGCCTTCGGCATCATGAGCGAGGTCGTGCCGGTGTTCTCGCGCAAGCCGTTGTTCGGGCGCGAGTCGATGATCGTGATGCTCGGCGTGATCGGCCTGCTCGGCTTCCTCGTGTGGGCGCACCACATGTTCGCCACGGGGCTGCCGACGTTGTTCAACGCCATCATGGCCGGCACCAGCATGCTCATCGCGATCCCCACCGGCGTGAAGATCTTCAACTGGCTGGCGACGATGTGGGGCGGGTCGCTGCGCTTCAGGACGCCGCTTCTCTACGCCTGCGGCCTGATCGCCATCTTCACCGTGGGCGGCATCACCGGCGTCACGCTGGCCGTGGTGCCGTGGGACTGGCAGGTGACCGACACCTACTACGTCGTCGCTCACTTCCACAACGTGCTGCTCGCCGGCACCGTGTTCGCGGCATTCGCCGGTCTCTACTACTGGTTCCCCAAGATGACGGGCCGGCATCTCGACGACCGCGTCGGCAAGGCGCAGTTCTGGCTCACCGCCGTCGGCTTCGCGCTCACCTTCTTCCCGATGTACGCGCTCGGGATCCTCGGCATGCCGCGGCGCGTCTACACCTACGCGCCGGACCTCGGCTGGAACACCCTGAACATGGTCTCGTCGATCGGCGGCTACGTCCTCGCGACGGGATTCGTGCTGCTCTTCTACAACATCATCAAGAGCCTGCGCTCCGGCGAGACGGCCGGGGACAACCCGTGGCGCGCCTGGACCCTGGAGTGGGCGACCTCTTCGCCGCCGCCACACGGCAACTTCACGCGGCTGCCCGTCATCCGCAGCGAACGCCCGCTGTGGGACGTCGAGCACGCCCTCGAGGAGGACAGGCCGGCGGTGTTCGAGGAACTCCCGCCCGAGCCCGAGCAGCGGACCATCACGCCGTTCTGGGTGGCCTTCGGGATCCTCGTCATCGGCGTCGGTATGCTCGGCGCGCCCGTCGTGTTCGTCGTCGGCGCGCTTCTGATCCTGACCACGCTCGCCGTGTGGATGAACGGGCGCTGGACGGAGATGGAGCCGACCCCGACCCCGGACGTGACCCACCGCTTCTCGTTCATCGGCGCCGGGACGCTGGCGTTCATCGGGTCCGAGTCGGTGTTCTTCGCCTCGCTCATCGCCGCCGTGATCCATCTGCGCATCCACAACTCCCAGTTCGGTGGTGGCTCCGGCGTGGAGATCACCGTTCCACTGGTCAACACGGTCATCCTCTTCACCAGCGGCGTGACCGCGCACTTCGCCCAGACCGCGTACCGCGCCCGGCGTCGCGGGCGCTTCTTCGCCCTGCTGGTGCTCACCATCGTCCTCGGTGCGGTCTTTCTCGGCATCCAGGCATGGGAGTACTCGCACACCGGCTTCGGCGTGTCGGACTCGATCATCGCCTCGTCGTTCTACCTGCTCACGGGGTTCCACGGCTTCCACGTCGCCTGCGGCATCGCGGCGCTCGTCTACCTCTTCTTCCGGGCGCGCCGCGAGCTGCGCCTGCGGCCGGGCGAGCGGCAGCTCCCGGAGCCGACGCCCGGCACCTCCGGCATGGTCGACGGCGGCACGTACTACTGGCACTTCGTCGACGCGGTGTGGGTCTTCGTGTTCGTCGTCGTCTACCTGCTCTGAACCGGTGGCGACGGGTGAGCATGCTCGCGCGTTCACCGCGGCGGCGCTGCTGCTGCTCGCGCTCGTGTGCGCGGCGGCGCTCCCCGCCGCCGCCGCCGCGCACGCGGTGCTCGAGAGCTCCGATCCCGCCGCGGACTCGTCGGTCGCCGCCCCGCCGGAGCACATCGTGCTCACCTTCTCCGAGGCCCCTGCCGTCGACCTCTCGCTGGTGCGCCTGCTCGATGGGAGCGGCGCGACCGTGCCGGGTCTCGGCGCACCGGAGGCCGTCGCCGGCGAGCCGCACGCCCTGCGGGTGACGCCGTCGCAGACGCTGGCGGACGGCGTCTACACGGTGAACTGGCGTGTCGTCTCCGCCATTGACGGGCACGTCGAGGCGGGCGCCTTCGCGTTCGGCGTCGGCGAGACCCCGGCGCCGGGCAGCGCCGTGGTCGTCGAGCTCCTGCACTCGTCGCCGTGGGCCAGCGCCCTCGCGGTGGCCGGCCGCTGGCTGCTGTACGTGACGCTCGTCGTGCTGATCGGCGCGGCCTCGACCAGCCTCTTCGTGTACGGCGGCGGGCTGGCGCCCGGCGGCGTCGCGGTGCTGAGACTCACGGTAGCCGCCGGCGTGGTCGCGCTCGCCTTCGTCGTCTGGGCGGAGAAGGCCCTCGTCGGGGCGCCCAGCCTCCTGCCGCTCTTTCTCACCCGGCAGGGCCAGTTGCTGCTCGCCCTCGGCGTGGCGCTGCTCCTGTGCGTCGGCGCGGTGGTCGCCCTCGACCTCTGGCCCGCCCGCTGGAGCCTGTGGCTGCTCGGCTCCGCAGGAACCGCCGCGGTCCTCGTCCACGTCGCCGCCGGCCATGCGGCCTCGTCGCCGTCGTGGGTGCTCGGCATCGTGGTCCAGTGGGTCCACATGACGGCGGTGGGCGTCTGGATCGGCGGTCTCTTCTGGCTGCTGCTCGGGCTGCGCGGCCGCGGCCGGCCTGAACGTGGCACGGCCGTGCGCCGGTTCACGAGGGTCGCCACGGCCACCCTCGTCGTCGTGCTCGCGACGGGGCTGGTGCGAGCGCTCTCCGAGGCGGGCTCTCCCGAGGCCCTCGTGGACACCGACTACGGCATCATGCTCCTGGTCAAGAGCGGTCTCGTCGTCGGCCTGGTGGCTCTGGGCGCGCTCAACCACTTCTTCTGGGCGCCGGCGGTGCGCCGCGGCGACGAGCGCGGGGGGCGGCGCTTCGCGCTCAACTCGCGCGGCGAACTGGCCGTCGCATTGGGCGTGCTGGCGACGACGGCCGTGCTCAGCGGGCTGGCGCCCGCACGGACGGCCGCCGCCGCCGCGGATCCGTCGCCGGAGCGGCGGCCGCCCGTGGACTCGGTCACCGCCACCGGCAGCGACTACGCCACCACGGTTCGCGTCGAGCTGACGGTGACCCCCGGGGCCGCGGGCCGCAACGCCTACGCGCTGCGGGCGGACGACTACGACAGCGGCGACCCGCTGACCGGTGTGACCGGTGTGCGCATGAAGTGCTCGGTGCCGGCGCGCCCGTCGCTGGCCCCGGTGACCATCACGCTGCGGCGTGCCGCGGACGGCAGCTGGACCGGCAGTGGTCTCGAATTCTCGATCGCTGCGCCGTGGAAGGTGGACGTCTACGTCCAGGAGACGGCCGGGGGCGTCGTCGTCCCACTCGAACTCACGATCTCGGGTGCGCGCTCCCCGTGAGCCCGTCGGGTCCACGCGCGCCCACCGTTTCGGTCCACACGCACCCGGGCAGTCTCGGCTCGAGCCGTGTGGGGCAGGGGTCCCCGGACAAGGAGGGATGACGATGCGTAAGCTCACGGCGTTCATGGCGGCCGCGATCGTCGCCGCGGCACTCGTCGCCGCACCGGCGCCGGCTCACGAGACGGCCGCCGCAGGCGACCTCGCTCTCGAAGTGGGATGGAGCACGGAGCCGGCGTTCGTCGGAGAGCTCAACCGGGTGCAGCTCATCGTCACCCATGCCGCGGACGGCGACCCCGTCAACGACCCGGGCGCCAGGCTGACGGCGACCGTCATCTACGGCGAGCAGAAGCAGGATTTCGCCCTCACCCCCACCTATGACGCCGGGACCGGCACAGGCATCCCGGGCGAGTACGCGGCGCTGGTCATCCCGACCGCCCCCGGCGACTACACGTTCCGCGTCACGGGGACCGTCGAGGGCGTCAAGGTGGCGCTGAAGGTGACGAGCTCGCCCGAGACGTTCTCCCCCGTCGAGGACGCATCGACCGTGCAGTTCCCGGTCAAGGTGCCGGGGACGGAGCAGGTGGCGCAGAAGCTCGACGCGCAACTGCCGCGCCTCGCCGTGGCCGACGAGGTGAGCAGCGAGGTGTCGAGCGCGAAGACGCTCGGGTACGTGGGCATCGCCGTCGGTGCGGCAGGTGTCGTGCTCGCAGGCGTCGCGCTGCTCCGCAGACGCGCCTGAGGCGGCAGAGGAGCGTGCGCCCGGCGTCGCGCCGCAGGCCGACGCCTCAGACCGTGGTGTCGGAGCCGCCCCTCAGGTCGATCACGACGACGCCGTCGCGGCCATAGCCGGTGAGCCGGTAGGCGCCGCCGGCGGAGGACTCGTACCGGAAGCACCCCGGTCCGTCGCCCTGCGCCATCGGCAGGCTGGTGTAGGGGTTCGTTGGCCATGTCGACAGGTAGCCGCCCAGTCCGACGCCGTTCACCTCGTCGGCCGGGGGATATGTCCCTTGGTGCGTTGCGGCGTACGCTTCGATGCCCAGCTGGATGGTCCGCACGCCGTTGCGCACCTCGGCGTCGTTGGTGAGCGTGTGGGTGGTGCGGACGATCATCATCGGGACGAGGACGGCCATCACGATGCTCAGCACCACGAAGGCCGCTCCGAGGGCGATGAGGACGACGGCCCAGGCGGGCAGCCGGCGGCGACCGGGGGCGGCCGCCCCGCCCGACGTCGTGGCGCCGCCTGCGGAGAGCACGGCACCGCCGGGCGATGCGGGTTGCCCTCCGGCCTCCCATCGCGCCACGGAGGCGACCCATGCACGAAGCTCGGGCGAGGCCCAGACGAGCTGCCCGAGCCGGTCGTAGTCGAGCACGCCGGCAGCCGGCACGGCGCCGTGACCGACCAGGATGAACCGGTCCACGTCCCAGATGATCTCGCGGCCCTCCCAGGCGGTGGTCGGGCCGAACGTCGCGACGAGCATGTCCCCTCCGGTGATCGCCGCGACGAGAGTAGCACGAGGCCCGCCTGCCGCGCAGGCCGACGATGGCTCTGCCGGCAGGGCAGCGTCGGCGGACGCGCCTGGCCTTTCGCGCAACGGCCGTGGACGACCGCCGGCCGTATACTCCGGGAGCATGATCCATGCTCGTGTGGCACCGGCCACGGAGGGGAGGGGGTCCGTCATCATGAGGCTTCTCGGCAGGTTCGCAACGCGGAAGCGGTCCTTAATCGTCGTCGCGCTGGCGGCGGCCGTCCTGGCCTGCCCCGGCGCGGCCCTCGCCAAGAGCGGCCCCGGCGGCACGACGCCGACACTGTCGCCCGACGAGAAGCTCCTGGTCAGCAGACTCGACGACGCCTACGCCTGGCAGATCATGCTCAAGCAGGTCTACGGCTGGGGCGTGCCCAACTACACGCCGTGGTTCAACGAGACCGTCGGCGGCACCGAGGCCTCCCGCGCGACCATCGATGGCCTGGCGGCCGAGATGGAGCGGCTCGGCCTCGAGCCGGGCGCCGCCGACGGCACCTTCGTCGAGGACTTCCCGATCGACGGCTGGGAGGACCTGGGCTCGTCCGCGACGGTCATCAGCCCGTTCACGCGCGTCATCGCGCCCACCAAACAGGCGTACAAAGGCGCGGGGACCGGCCCGGAGGGCATCACCGCGCCCCTCGTCGACGTCGGGTACGGCCGCTGGGCCGACTTCGAGAAGGCCGGCGACATCAGCGGCAAGATCGTCCTGCTGCACCGCGCCGACCCTATGTTCTACGGCGGCCCGTCGCTGGCCGAAGCCAGGGAACGCGGCGCCGTCGGCGCGCTCATGGACTACCCACTCACCGATCCCGAGATCCTCAAGACGGACGAGATCGCCGAGTTCATCCCCACGCTGTACGTCCGCCAGATCGAGTGGAACCAGCTGGCGGCCGACCTTGCCGCCGGCAAGAAGCTCGAGGTCAGGCTCGTCGTGGACAACGAGGTCGGCGACTACCCGCTCGCGCACAACGTGGTCGGACAGATCACCGGCTCCGTGTACCCCGACGAGTACGTCTACCTGGGCTGCCACTTCGACCACTGGATCACCTCGGCCGCCGATGACGGCGCCGGCGTCGGTTCCATGTTCGCCATCGCCAAGGCCATCAAGGAGATGCAGGCCGAGGGCTGGCAGCCGCAGCGGACTCTCGTCTTCATCGCCTTCGATTCCGAGGAGCTCGGCGGGCCGCCCGATACCTGGTACGACTGGTGCCTCGGCTCCTTCTCACACATCGTCGGCCGGCTCCCGGGCGGCTCCAACCCCGCTTTCGCGGACACCTACAAGGTCTGGGACGACACCGGCCTTCTGCCGGCGCTGCGCGGCGAGCGCCCGGGCAAGATCGTCGCCATGCTCAACATGGACGTGATCGGGGTGAAGGACGCGACCGTCTATGTGGAGAGTACGCCCGACGTGACCGCGTTCTTCAAGCAGTGCGCCAAGGACTCCGGCCTCGTCAACGTGGCCAAGACCTGGGTCTACTGGCCGCCGTCGAGCTACGACGACTGGCAGTTCTTCATGGCCGGCGTCCCCTGCATGGAGATCGCGTTCTGGGGACCCGTCTACGACAAGCTGTACCACACGACCGGGGACGTGCCGGAGGTGCTGGACCCGGTCGCGATCCGCGCCAACATGAAGTTCAACGGCCTCGCCCTCCTGCGCTTCGACAGGTCTGGCGTCGTCGACTACGACCTGAACGAGAACCTCGTCGTCGCGGACATCGGCGTCGCCAACCTGCTGCAGGCCGACCGGAGGGTGTTCGACGCCGGGCGCGCCGACATGAGCGCCCTGCAGGCCGGGATGGACGCCTACAGCGCCGCGCTCGAGGCCAAGGCGGACCTGCTGGCGAGCGCCGCCGGCGCGGCCGAGACGGCGCGCGTCAACGCCATCCAGCTCGAGGCCGAGAAGGAGCTCTTGCCGCACCTGTTCGACTGGGACTCGAGCGGCATCCCGGGCTGGACGGGGATCTTCGTGTTCGACACCTACGCGAACGACCTCAGGGCCATGAACCAGGCGATCGCCCGACTCAGGGTCGGCAACGCCAGGGGCGCCGCAGGTCACCTGGAGCGCGTGACCACCATGGGCTGGGGTCGGTACGTGGGTCGTGACGCGTACGACCTGGTGCTCGAGCACATCGCCTACAACCCGCATCTGCTCTGGGGCTACGGCTTCATCCCTCGACTGACGGACGTGCACGACGAGTACGCGAGTCTCGTGGGACGCACCGGCGGAGACATGACCGACGCCGAGGTGCTGCAGAGCCTGCGCGCGAAGCGCGACGCCGTCTACGGCTTCGTGACCGCTGCCTCACGGGAGGCCGGCGCGGCGTTCGGCCGGTCGGCGGAGGTGCTCCGGGCGCTCTAGCCGCCTCGCGGCGCGAAAGGCGTGAGCAGGGGCGGCGGCGGCTTCGGGGCGCCGCCGCCCTAGACGCCGCAGAAGCGCATCGCGATGAGCGCCACGGCGCAGGCGTGGTCGACGAGGTCCTGGACGGGCACGCGCTCGTTCTCGCGGTGGGCGGTCTCGAAGCCTCCGGGGCCGAACGAGACCGTCGGCGTCCCGAAGCGCGTGTAGGTGGCGGCGTCGTGCCAGGAGTCGAGGGCGGAGACTCGCCCGCGGCGGCCGAGGTCCGCAGCCGTCTGGAGGGCGAGCTGCACGATCTCGTGGTCGCCGGGGACCTCCCCGGGCGCCGTCTCGGCGATGAAGTCCACGCTCAGCGGGTGCTCGGCGAGCCAGGGGTCCGCGGCCGCCGCCGCGTGCAGGCTCGCCGTGATCTCCTCGCGCACCTCCTTGCCGTAGCCGGCGGGATCGACGCGCACCGGCATGTACTGCGCGTCGCAGGTGAGCACGCACGTGTCCGGGTAGGTGACCATCCACTCGCCGGCGCGCAGCACGGTGGGGACGATGTCGGGCGGCGCCAGCAGCGGGTGCCGCCCGTCGGCTCTCTGGCGCCAGTCCTCGCGCAGCGAGCGGATCGCGCCGAGGACGGGCTCGAGCTTCTCGATGGCGTTGACGGCGCCTCCGTCCCGCCACCCGGGCTGCGGCATCTCGGCGTGCCCCGTGCGCCCCGGCACGGTGATGCGCACGTTGAGCGTGCCGCGGCAGGCGACCCACACGTCGAAGCCGGTCGGCTCACCGCAGATGCCGGCATCCGCGGTGACGCCGCGCTCCGCGACCCGGAGACTCCCGGCGCCGTTGGACTCCTCGTCGGTGTTCGTCGCCATGATGACGTCGCCGTGGAGCCGGAGGCCCTCGGCGTGGAGGCACTCCAGGACGTGGACGAACGCGGCGATCGCACCCTTCATGTCGTTCGCGCCGCGACCGTAGAGGAAGCCGTCGCGTACCTCGGCGGCCAGGGGGTGGCTGTGCCAGCGGGCGACGTCGCCGACGGGCACCGCGTCGATGTGCCCGTTGAGGAGCAGGGAGCGACCGCCGCCGGCGCCGGCCAGCCGGGCGAGGAGTTGCGGGCGGCCGTCGAAGTCGAGGTCGTAGGGGATCAGCGGCGACGCGCCGGTGACGAAGGCTTCGGGTTCCCACATGTCGACGTCGGCGCCGATCGCGGCGAGGCGCTGCGCGACGATCGCCTGGAATCTGGCCTCGTCGCGCGCCGGCTCGTCGGGGCCGCGGGCGGTCGTGTCGCAGGCGATCAGCTCGGTCAGCAACCCGACCAGGCCGTCTCTGCCGTCGCGGACGCGCTCGAGCACGCGCTCCTCGGCTCTCGTCGTCTCAGTCATGCCTTGCGCCTCCACGTGGTCGCAGCCTCTTCTCGTCAGTCGTCAGCGGCGAAACCGTACAGCTCGTGGGCCTGGCGGCGGCTGACGTAGCCGTCCCGCAGGTCCGCGCGCACCTGCTCCGTGTCGCGCCGCCTCGGGTCGCCCCATCCCCCACCCCCGCTGGAGCGGAGCGCGAGGGTGTCTCCACGGCGCAGCGGCAGGTCGACACCCTTGCCGGGTATCTCGCGCTCGTCGGGGCCACCGGGATCGAGCGTCACGGCGGCTCTGGCTCCCTCGAGCCCGCCTTCGGCGCCCCAGGGGCGCGTCTCTTCGAGTGTCTGGTCCACGTACCGGCCCGAGACGTTGGCGCTGTCGGCGAGCAGCTCGTATCGGCGCTCGACGGCGAGGCCACCGCGGTGCTCCCCGGCGCCTCCCGAGTCCGGCACCAGCTCTGTGCTGAGGACACGCACCGGCGCCTCCACCTCGAACGCTTCGGCGGACATCATCGCACAGTTGCCCATGTGCGTGTCGACCGCCGAGATGCCGTCTCCGGCAGCGTGGGCGCCCATGCCGCCGCCGACGATGTCGGCGGCCATATAGGGCGCGCCGGTCTCGGGGTCGGGCCCGGTGATGTTGAACGTGGGGAACGCGACCGAGCACCCGGCCGCCGCCCGCTCCGGGCGGGCGTCGCGGAGAGCCTGGAGCATGAGGTCCGCCACCTTTTGCTCCGTGAGGTGGCGGGCGCTCACCGGAGCCGGGAAGATCGGGTTCAGCAGGCAGCCCTCCGGCACGTGGGTGGAGACGGGTCGGTAGGCGCCCTCGTTCTGGGGCACGTCGGCTTCGATCATGCAGCGGACCGCGTACCACACCGAGGAGACCGTCGACGCCAGCGGGCAGTTGAGGCTCCCGCGAGCCTGCGGCGCCGTGCCGGTGAAGTCGGCGTGGACGCCCTCCTCGCTCACGGTGACCGCGACCTCGAGGCGCAGCAGGCCGTCGCCGTACAGGTCGGGATCCATATGCCCGACTGCGCGGTAGGTCCCGAAGCGCAGCCGCCGCAGACCGTCCCGGACCACGGCTTCGGTGGAGTCCCACATGTCGGCGATGAAGCCCTGCAGCGCGTCGGCGCCGTGACGCTCGCAGATCTCGGTGAAGCGCCGCTCGCCGGTGCGGCAGGCGGCGATCTGCGCGCGGATGTCGCCGAGCGTCTCCTTGGGGACGCGCACGTTGGCGCCGATGACGTCGAAGAGCGCGTCGTCGGGCTCGCCCGCCCTGTACAGCTTGACGAGCGGGAGCAGGAGGCCCTCCTGCCACACTTCGGTGGCGTCCGCGGCCTCGCTCGCGGCCGTCTTGCCGCCGACGTCCATGTGATGGGCGTTGGTGGCCGCGAACCCCATGAGCCGGTCCTCCGCGTACATCGGCATCGCGATGATCACGTCGTTCGCGTGGGTGGCGCCGTGATACGGGTGGTTGGCGATGAAGACGTCGCCCTCCTCGATCCGGCCGTCGCCGAACTTGCGCAACAGGTGCGCCATCACCGACGACATGACGCCGAGCTGCGCGGGCAGGTTCTCGGCTTGGCTGACGAGCTCGCCGCGGGGGCCGAAGATCGCGCAGGAGTAGTCGAGCATGTCGTAGATGATCGCCGAGTAGGCGCTGCGGCGCAGCGCCCGGCTCATCTCTTCGGCCGCGGACACGAGGCTGCTGGCGACGACCTCGCGGGTGACCGGGTCGGCCGACCGTCGCCGGCCCTCCGGCCTCGAGGCCCTGGTGTCGTCGATCCTGGCGCTCACAGGGTCACCTCCACGACGATCGTGCCTTGCTCATCGACCCGCGCGACGTCGCGCGGCGGGATCCACACGGTGGTGTCGAGCTGCTCGACGACGAGCGGTCCTGGATAGGTCTCGCCCGCCTTCAGCCGGCTTCGGTCGAGGACGGGCGTGTCGAGCCACCCCTCGCCCTGGACGTACACCGGCCGCTGCCGGTCGTGGTCGTGGCGCGGCGCGATCCGCTCACGCCACGCGCCGCGGGGGACGGTGCCGATGCCCTCCACGCGCAGATTGACGAGCTGCGTGGGTTCGTCGACCGAGTGATGCCCGTACACGCGCTCGTGCGTCTCGTGGAAGCGCGCCACGAGATCCGCGAGGGCTCCGTCGTCATCTCCGGCGCGGTCCCCGACGAGCGGTCCGTCGCACGGGATGGTCAGTTCGTAGGCCTGGCCGAGGTAGCGCATGTCGACCGAGCGCTTGAAGGCGGTGGCGCCGGCCGGTACGCCGTCTTCGAGCAGCTTGCGCTCGGCCTCGGCGCGCAGCGCCGCGAACAGGCGCTCGGCCTGGTCGAAGTCGGCGCGGGCCGTGGGGACGATGAACGAGGCCAGCATCGGGTGCCGGATGTCGGCCATCAGGAGACCCACTGCGGAGGTGATGCCCGGGTGCGGCGGCACGACGACGCGGGGGATGCTCGCCTCCCGGGCGACGGCGCAGGCGTGCATCGGGCCGGCGCCGCCGAACGCGACGAGGGCGAAGTCCCGTGGGTCGAGGCCCTTCTGGACCGTGATGACACGGATGGCGCCGCGCATGTTGGTGTTGGCGAGCGCGATGATCCCTGCGGCCGCATCCTCGAGCGAGAGGCCGAGCGGCCCGGCGACCTCGCGCTCCACGGCGGCGCGCGCGGCGTCGGCGTCCAGGCCGAGGTCGCGGCCGAGGACGGTGTCCGCGCCGAGCACGCCGACGACGAGGTCGGCGTCCGAGACGGTGGGCTGGTCGCCGCCCTTGCCGTAGCACGCCGGACCCGGTTCCGCGCCGGCGCTCTGCGGCCCCACCCGGAGGCTGCCGCCGACGTCCACCCGGGCGATGCTGCCGCCGCCGGCGCCGATGGTCTCGATGTCCACCATCGGCGTGCGCAGCGGGTACCCCTCGACCTCCTTGATGTGCGCGCGGCCGGGTTCCGCGTCGACCACGGTGGCGACGTCGCAGCTCGTGCCGCCCATGTCGAAGGTGACCAGGTCGCGGTAGCCTGCGGAGAGGCCGAAGAAGGTGCCGCCGACGACACCGCCGACGGGACCGGAGAGGATCGTGTTGACCGGCCTCTCCCGGGTCGTCGCCGCCGTCATGAGGCCGCCGGACGACTGCATCACGTGCAGTCCGGCGGTCACCCCGTGGTCGCGCAGACGTTCCTCGAGACGGCCGATGTAGCTGAACACGGGGCGGATGACGTAGGCGTTCACCGCCGTGGTGCTCATCCTCCAGTACTCGCGGTACTCCGGGCTGATGGCCGAGGAGAGCGAGACCATGGCCGCCGGCATGATCTCGGCGGCCAGCTCGGCCAGGCGGCGCTCATGCGCCGGGTTCATGAAGGAGAAGAGGAGGCAGACGGCGAGCGTCTCGACGCCCTCCTCGGCGAGCTCCGTGAGCACGCGCCTCGCCTCGACCTCGTCGAGCGGGGTCACCACGGCGCCGTCCGCGGCCACGCGCTCCGTGACCTCGCGGCGCAGATGACGCGGCACCAGCACCGGCGGCCGCGACTGGACCACGCTGTACAGCTCCCGGCGCTGCTGGGTGCCGATCTCGAGGACGTCGCGAAAGCCGCGGGTCGTGAGCAGCGCCGTCCGCGCGCCCTTGTGCTCGAGCAGCGCGTTCGTCGCGACGGTGGTCCCGTGCACCAGGAAGTCAACATCGGCACACCCGCGGTCCGCCTTCTCCAGCGTCTTGCGGACGCCCTCGACGAACGCGATCGACTGGTCGCCGACGGTCGACGGCAGCTTGTCGACCCACACCTCGCCGCTCTCGGCGTCGAGCAGGCACACATCCGTGAACGTGCCGCCGACGTCTACCCCAAGCTTCAGCATGCCCGGTCTCCCATCATCTCGACACTCCGTGGCCGCGCGGCGCCGTCGCGCCGGAATAATCCGTCTGGACGAATCAATGCCAGCGTTGTAGCATGCATCCGTCGTCGTGACAAGGGGGTTCGATGGCATCGACAGAGGGCCCAGACGCTTCGGGGCGCAAGCCGAGAAGGAGCGGCGGTGGGTTGGAGACCGGGTCGTCGCGGACCGCGCGAGAGGTCCTCGAGGCGGCGAAGCGCATCGTGGCCGAGCGCGGCATCGCGGCGCTCACTCTCGATGCGGTGGCCGAGGAATCCGGCAACTATCGCTCCGCGATCCGCTACCACTACGGGGACAAGGCCGGGCTGATCGCCGCGGTCATGGACTCGACGGCACTGACCCCCGTCTCCACGTCGCTGTTCGCGACGACCATGGGGGTCGAGCGGGGACCGGAGCGCATCGCGGCACACCTGGCGGCCCTCAAGACGGTGTCCGGAGACCGGGAGCAGTATCGCCTGTTCTGGTCGCTCCTGCCCCACATCCTGAACGAGCCGGATCTGCGGCAGAAGCTCGACAACCTGTACGACGGCTACCGGCGCATCAACGAGGAGGCGCTCGGAGCCGAAGCGCGGACCCCTGAAGACGAGCGCCGCCTGCTCGGGCTCGCCGCGCTGCTCACGGCCGTCTGCGACGGGCTCGGCCTGCTCGCGTGTCTCGGGGACGATGACGGAGCTCGTCCGGGGCAGGAGGGCCCGTTGCGCGACGTGGTCATCGACGCCGCCTACGAGGTGATGGGTGAGATGCTCGAGGCGTTCGTTCCGCAGCTCACTGCCACAGAAGCCAGTCAAGCGCGCGAGAAGGAGGAGCCAGCATGAGGATCGCCGTCATCGGCGCGGGCGCCATGGGCCGCTGGGCCGTCAAGGAGCTGGGGCTCAGCCCCGAGGTCGCCGAGATCGTGGTGGGCGACTACAACGAGGAGCAGGCGCGCGAGGTTGCCGTCAGCCACGGCGGCGGCAAGGCGAGCGCCCGCTTCGTCGACGCGCGTGACCAGGACAGCGTGAAGACGGCGATCGCCGGTTGCGACGCCATGGTCAACGCGACGCAGCACTTCTGGAACATCACCGTGATGCACGCGGCAGCCGCGTCCGGCGTCCACTACACCGACATGGGCGGCCTGTTCCACGTGACCAAGCAGCAGGTCGAGCTGTTCGAGGAGTTCCGCAAGGCGGGCGTCACCGCCGTCATCGCCATGGGCGGCGCCCCCGGCGTCACCAACATCCTGGCCCGGTACGGCGCCGAGCGGCTCGACGTGGTCGAGGAGGCGCACGCGCTCTGCGGCAACGTCGACGACACCGACTGGAGCAGCTACGACGGCTGGGTCGTGCCGTACTCGCTGGAGACGCTGTGCGACGAGTTCAGCGTGGTCGCCCCCGAGTTCATCGACGGCCACTGGGTCATGGACATCACCGGTGGTGAGGGCGGCGAGGATATCGACTTCGGCGTACCCGCCGGCATGCTCGAGGCGCACTACACCATCCATTCGGAGCCGTTCACCTTCTGGCATACCTGGAAGGACCAGGGCCTGAAGAGCGCGACGTTCAAGCTCTCGCTGCCGGCCGAGTTCACCGGCCAGATGCGCTTTCTCAACACGATCGGCATGACGCGCACCGACGAGGTGGAGGTCAAGGGCGTGCACGTGCGGCCGCGCGACGTGCTCCTCAAGGTGGTCTCGGAGCTCCCGCGGCCCACCGACGTGGTGCTCGACGACGTGGACTACCTGGTCGGCGTGGTGCGCGGCCTCAAGGACGGGCGCCGCGTCGAGTGGCGCGTGCGCGCCGTGATCCCGGCGCACAAGCGGTACGGCGCCGGCGGCGGCGACGTGGACACGGGCATCCCGCCGGCGATCGTCGCGCGCATGCTGGCGCGCGGGGACATCGCCGGCCCCGGGGTGTTCGTGCCGGAGCAGGTCGTGCCGTGCGAGGCCTTCTTCGCCGAGTTCTCGCGCTGGGGCGTCTCGGTGGACGCCCAGATGCGCGAGCTGCTGGCGGCGCCGGGGTGATCACGGTGCCCCGCCGCACCCACGCTGCCGGCCGGCGGGCGCCGGCGATGCTCAGTCGGCGCCCGAGGGCACGCCCGCGGGTCGTGTCGCGTGGTCAGGCACGTGATGGCGGATCAGACGCCCGAGGATGGTGAGCGAGGGTTGCGGGTCGTAGCCGGAGGGGTCCGAGAGCATCTGCATGGCCAGGCCGTCCGCGGCCGCGATCTGTATGACGGAGAGAGCCTCCGCGCTCGCCGCCAGCGCGGGGTCGCCGCCGCCGCGGAGTCCGTCCGCGATCGCACTCGCCAGCCAGCGGTCGTGCCCGGCCTGCAGCGCCCGGTACTGGGGCTCGCGGAGCATGACCGGCAGGAGGTCGAAGAACGTGCGGAAGCTCGCCAGATCGGTGAGCAGCTCCCGGGCCGCGCAGACTGGCTCTCCCGAGCCATCCTGGCTGCGGGCGGCGGCGGCGAGCAGCCGGGCGGCGATCTTGCGCTCCTGGTGCAGCTGCATCATGACCAGGGCCGTGATCAGGCCCTGCTTGTCGCCGAAGTAGTAGGTGATGGAGGACCTGGGCTCACCCGACTCGCGGCCCACCGCGTCGAGGGTGAGCGCCTGGAACCCCCGTTTGCGCAGGACCGTCCGGGCGCCGCGCACGAGCTTGCGCGCGACCGGGGGCAGATCGGCGAGGGGATCGGGACCGCCGGCGATGGAGCTGCTGCGCGTGCGCGGACCCGGCGGCCGTCGGTCCAGGGTGACGGGCGGCGCCGGAGGGTCCGCCACGCCCCTGCGCACGTTCCTGGTCAGAGACAGCACCATGTCTTCGAGGAGCCGGTAGACCCGGGCATCGGCGACGTCGTCGGGGCGCACGAGCAGGCACACCGCCATGCCGTCGCCGATGGCGAGCACGAGACTGGCCAGCGCCGCCAGCTCGTCGTCGCCGAGACCCGTGGGCGAGAGGAACCGCCGGTGCAGGTCGCGATACGAGCGGTTGAGGTCGGCCAGGTGCCGGCGCGTGTCGCCCCGGCGTGTCAGCCCGGGGAAGAGGTCCATGTACATCTGTTGCTGGGTGGTGAGGTGTCCGAGCCGGCGCTGGGAGTCGATCAGGGCGTGGATCCGGCGCTCGGAGCGCTCCGGCAGGCTCTGCAGCGAGTGGAACAGCTCGACGTCCAGGTCGTGCCACAGGGAGTCGACGAGCATCGACAGCAGAGCGGCCTTGCTCCCGAAGTGGTAGAGGACGAGCGACTTGTGCTCGCCGGCCTCCGCGGCGACGCGCTGCAGGGTGACGCCCGCGTAGCCATCGCGCTGCAGCACGCGCTGGGCGGCCGCGAGGATACGCTGGGCGGTGGGAGAGAGGTCGACGGTGATGTAGTCGGCCGGCAGACCGTCCATCCGGGCTGCCGGCGCCTCGTCGCGCGGGCTGCGCTGCCTCCCCACAGAGACCGTCCTCGCTCCCCTGGCCGCATGGCCGACAACGGTGACAGCGGCCTTGACAACTACCAAACGAGACGTATCATATCGCACATCTGGTTTGACCGGTCAACCAAGAAACGACGGGGTTGACCGGTCAGTGGCGTTTGTGGTGCCGGCATCGTCACGCTGCGGGCCACGACCGTCGCCGGTGAGGACCGTGCCGGCCAGCGTGAGCCGGCGGTCGACGCAACACAAGGGGGGATCAGAGTGACAGATCGGACCAAGTCCCAGGAAGGCATGACCCGTCGTGAGGTCGTGTTCGCCGGCGCGGCCGGCGTGGCCGGCCTCGCCATCGGCGGCGGGGTGGTCGGCGCCCTCAGCGGCGGCGACTCCGGCTCGAGCGGCACCACCACCACAGAGCCCATCACCATCGGCGGCGCGTTCCCGCTCACGGGCGTGTCGGCCGGCGACGGCGTCGAGGCCAAGCGCGCCCTCGAGATGGCCGCCAACGACCTGAACGAGATGGGCGGCGTCCTCGGGCGCAAGGTCGAGACGGTGGCCCTCGACATCGAGAGCGACCTCGTCCCCGACAAGATCCGCAACGTCCACCAGCGGCTGGTGAACGAAGAGAACGTCTCCATGATCGCCATGGTCTTCACCGAGTACACCAACGGCTCGTGGGACCCGATCACGACCAAGGGCGTGCCCACGTTCCACGTCAATGCCTCCGTCGTCAACACCGGCTGGGTCGCCGAGGATCTGGCCACGCGCGGCATGATCTTCGAGTCCTGCCCCAACGAGACGCATTACGGCCCCAACCTCGTCGGGCTGCTCGCCCGTCTGCAGGACACCGGCAAGTGGGCGCCCAAGAAGAAGACCGTGGCCATCGCCACCAGCACCGACCCCTATTCCGTGCTGATCGCCGAGAACTTCCGTGACGGCATCAAGAAGGAGGGCTGGGACGTCGTCGTGTACGAGAAGGTCACGGCGCCGCTCTCCGAGTGGGGCCCCGTGCTCTCCAAGATCCGCTCCGCTTCGCCGGACCTGGTCGTGAACACCGACTGGCTGGCGACCGACCTCGCCGCCTTCACCAAGCAGTTCATGGCTTCACCGACACCGTCGCTGCTCTACGAGCAGTTCGGTCCTTCCACGCCGGAGTACCTCGAGTTGGCCGGCGAGGCCGCCAACGGCGTCATCTGGTCGACCACCATCGGTGTGCTGCCCGACCAGAAGGGCGAGGACTTCCGCACCCGCTTCGACGAGACCTTCGGCGTCAAGATGGGCTTCAGCACCGCCGGCGCCATCTACGACCAGGTCATGATCTGGGCGCAGGCCGCAGGCATGGCCGGAGACGCCGACGACCTCCCCAAGGTCGTGGAGTGGATCAAGCAGACGATCCGGCGCGGCATCGTCGGCACGGCGCAGTTCAACCCCGAAGACAACCAGGCGCTCTCGTACCCGTCCGACGTGAACGACCCGAGTCTCGGCATGCCCCTGCTCTCCTTCCAGATCCAGAACGGCCAGCAGATCTGCATCGACCCGTTCCCCTACCTCACGGGCGAGTTCGAGCTGCCGCCGCAGCTCAAGTAGGGCGTGCAGATGGCGATCCTCGAGACAGAGGGGCTGACGAAGCGGTACGGCGCGCTGGCGGCCGTCGACGCCGTCACCTGCGCCGTGGAGCAGGGCGAGGTGTTCGGCATCGCCGGCCCCAACGGGGCCGGCAAGACGACGCTCTTCGACGTCGTCAGCGGGCACGGGCGCGCCACCGAGGGCGTCGTGCGGTTCAAGGGGCAGGAGATCCAGCACCTGCCGGCGTACACCATCTGCCACCGCGGCATGGCGCGCACCTACCAGGTCGCCTCGGTGCTCACCACCCAGACCGTCCTCGGCAACATCGTGCTGGCCTCGTACTTCGGTCACAAGCAGCGCTCGTGGGCGGGCTTCAGCTTCGACGCCGGCGCCGTCGAGCGCGCGGAGCAGGCCGCCGAGTTCGTCGGCCTGCAGGACGCGCTCGGCGACCCCGGCGAGCTGCTCTCGGCGTTCGACCGCAAGCGGGTCATGTTCGCGGCGGCTCTGGCGACCCGACCCGACCTCCTGCTGCTGGACGAGCCGGCCGGCGGGCTCAGCGACGACGAGTGCGTGCATCTCATCGACCTGATCCGCCGCGTCAAGGCGCAGGGCACCACCGTCATGATCGTCGAGCACGTCATGAGCGTGCTCATGACCGTCTCGGACCGCGTGATGATGATGCACCAGGGCGCCGAGTTCTTCACCGGGACGCCCAAAGAGGTCCAGGCCAACCCGGACGTCATCAAGGTGTACCTGGGCAACGTGGGCATCGAGGCGGGCATCACGCTCGAAGATCTCGGAGCTCTGCCGGAGGTGCACGATGCTTGACGTCAGCAACCTCAAGGCCGGCTACGGCGCGGCCACGGTGCTCGAGGACGTGAGCCTCTCTGTGGACGAGGGCAAGTTCGTCGTGGTCACCGGGCCGAACGGCCACGGCAAGACCACGCTGCTGCGGGTGCTCAGCGGGCTCTTGCCCGTGGACAGCGGCGAAGTCACGTTTCTGGGCGAGCGCCTCAACGGGCGCTCCGCCTCCAGCATCGTGGGCCGCGGCCTCGTGCACATCCCGCAGGGCGACCTGCTGTTCGTCGACCTCACCGTCGAGCAGAACCTCTACATGGGCGCGTATCTCCGCGACGCCTGGAAGGGCCGCCGCGAGCGCATGCGTCGGGTCTACGAGCTGTTCCCGCGCCTCGAGGAGCGGCGCACCCAGCAGGCGCGCACCCTCTCGGGGGGCGAGCGCCGCATGCTCGGCATCGGCCGTGGCCTCATGAGCAACGCGAAGATGCTCATGGTCGACGAGCCTGCGCTGGGCCTTGCCCCGGTGCTCGTCCAGGAGGTCTACGCGACCCTGGACAAGATCGCCCGCAGCGAAGCCACCGTCCTCCTCGTCGAGGAGACTCTGGCCAATGCGAAGGACATCGCCGACTACGTCTATCTCATGGATACCGGCCGCATCGTCCACCAGGGCACGATGGCCGAGTTCGGTGAGGACGTGCTCGCCTCCACCTATCTCGGCAACAGCGGGAGCTGACGCATGGACACATTCGCACAAGCCATCATCAGCGGCCTCGTGTTCGGCGCGATCTACGCGATCATGACCATGGGCCTCACGCTCGTGTACGGCTGCCTGCGCACCTTGAACATGGCGCAGGGCGCGTTCGGCATGGTCGGGGGCTACGCCGCCTGGGTCATCACCACGGACATGGGCGCGCCGCCGATCGTCGGGCTCGTCGTCGGCGCTCTCGCCGCGGCCGGCGTCGGCATGCTCACCCACTTCATCTCGATCAAGCCGCTCGTGGGCCGCAAGGACATCGACTTCGAGATGACGGCGTACATCTCCACGCTCGTGGTGGCGATCGTCTTCTCGGCCTCGATCATCCTGCTCTTCGGCGCCCGCAACAAGGCCATCGAGCCGCTCATCGACGGACGCCTGACCGTGTTCGGCACGGTCACGGTGGCCTGGCAGCAGATCGCCGTCGCGGTGGTCGCCTTCCTCTGCCTGGGCGGGCTGAGCCTCATGCTCAGCCGGACTCGCCAGGGCCTCTCCATCATGGCGGTGGCGCAGCAGTTCGACGCGGCCAAGCTCATGGGCGTGCCGGCCGGACGCGTCTACTGGGTGACCATGGCGCTCGCCGGCCTTCTCGGTGGCATCGCCGGCGTGCTGCTGGCGCCGCTCTACTTCGTCTCACCCTCGGCCGGCGACCTGCCCATCCTCAAGGGGCTCACCGTCGCCGTCGTGGCGGGGCTCGGCAGCATCCGCGGCACCATCTACGCGGCCTTCATCATCGGGCTCATCGAGACGCTGGTCGCGACCTACGTGGGCAGTCTGTGGTCGCTGCCGGTGCTCTTCGCCATCATCGTCGTGTTCATGGTCGTGCGGCCCTACGGCCTGTTCGGCAAGCCCGAGGAGGAGCGGCTGTGAGCGAGACTCCCCAGGCTGCCTCCTCCAAGGTCGGACTCGCCGGTCTGCTGGGCTGGAGCAGGACACCGGTCGTCCCCGTCATCGTCATCGTCATCGTGCTGGCCTTCATCCCGCTCGTGTGGCGCAACGACTACATCATCAGCCTGCTGGTGCTGATGCTGCTGTTCTCGCTCATGACGCAGAGCTGGAACCTCACCATCGGCATGTGCGGCATCTGGAACTTCGGCCAGCTGGCGATCATCGCCATCGGCGGCTACGCGACCGGACTGCTGACGATCAAGCTCGGGATGTCGGCCTGGCTCGCCCTTCCCGCCGGCGTGGTCGCCGGTGGTCTGGCGGCGGTGATCATGGTGCTCCCCAGCATCCGCCTGCGCGGCATCTACGCTTCGATGCTCACCTTCGCCTTCGCCGAGGTCGTGCGCCTGCTGATCATCGCCGACAGCACGGGGTTCACCGGGGGGCCTTTCGGGCTCACCGGGGTCAAGGGGCTGTTCGACTTCCTCTCACCGTCCTGGAGCCTGCGCGCCTACTTCTGGCTCACGCTCGTGCTCACGGCGGTGGTCATGCTGCTCATCCATCGCATGATGAACTCCCCGTTCGGCATGGGGCTGGTCGGCCTGCGGGAGACGATCCGGTTCTCCATCGGCATGGGCATCAACCGGCGCGTGCAGTTCGTCTCGGCAACGCTGATCTCGGGCCTGATCGCCGGCCTCGCCGGCGGGCTCTACGCGACCTTCTACCACGGCATCACGCCGAGCTTCATGGGCCTCGGCCCGATGGGGCTGCTGGTGATCATGGTGGTCGTCGGTGGTCTGGGCACGGTCCGCGGCCCGATCATCGGGGCGTTCGCGGTCACCATCCTCAGCGAGCTGCTGCGTGACACCGTCATGTGGCGCCTGGTCGTGCAGGGCGCCCTGCTGCTGCTGGTCCTCGCCTTCTGGCCGGCCGGCATCGACGGGCTGTTCGAACGCAGTCTCGCCAAGCTGCGCGGCTGGATGAACGCCGGCCAGAGCGGGGAGGAGCCGGCGGTGGCGGGAGCCTCGGCGGGTGGAGGGACCGCGGCCATCGATGCGGGCGCCGTGCGCGCCGAGGCCGCGCCGTCCGCGACCCGGGCCTCCGGAAGCGCAGCCGAGTCCGCGGCGCCCGTCGCGCCGGAGGACGCATCTGCGCCGCCCGACGCCGCAGAACGCGTGGCGTCGGAGGCCGCGCTCACCGCTGAGGCGCCGCCCGCGGCGGCAGAGCCCGGCAAGCCCAAGAAGAAGTCCGGCCGGTTCATGTCCTGGCTCAACGAAGAAGACAAGCAGCCCAAGGACGCGGACGCCCAGGGCGGCAAGAAGAAGCGCTGACACCCCCTCACCGGCATCCTGCGGCGGGGCGCGACACTCGCGCCCCGCCGCAGTCGCGTACGGGGGCTTGCCGCCCGGCGTCAACGACGGAGTGGACCGAGGCCTGTATCTCGGCCACGGGGAGTGCTATCAATCACGTGGTCGATCGGGGAGCGAGGAGGAGAGATGTCGGACGGCAGGGGAAACGCCGCGGGAGCCGGCGGCGGGGCCGTGTACGGCCTCGGATTCATCGGCGCGCTCGTCTACTACATCGGGAGCGCGACGTCGTTCTGGGACGGACTCTACGGTGTGTTCCAGTCGATCGTCTGGCCGGCGTACTTCGTCTACGAGGTGCTGCACTCGCTCAGCGCGTGAGCGGGTGACGAGTGGGGTCGCCCACGGAACGCGCATCCGTGCCGCCGGCCTGACAGGCAGAACGGACCGGCGCGACCGGCACGGGCGTGGTGCACAGTGGTGTGGATCGGCCCCAAGGGTCAGGGCGCTGTCAGGAGAGCGTCTCCTGCACTGCTAGACGACCACGCGCTTCAACTCCGAGAGACTCGTCTCCCCGGCGAGGACCTTGCGCATGCCATCGTCGCGCGCGGACTCGACGCCGCTCGCGCGTGCCGCCTCGCGGAGGTCGCGCACCGGGACCCCCCGCTCGATCATGTCGCCCATCTCCTCGTCCACGGCCAGCACCTCGAACACGCCCATTCGCCCGAGGTACCCGGTACCGAAGCAGCGAGGACAGCCGACGGCCTCATAGACCCTCATCTGGCGGCGCGGCGCCTTGCCCAGGCCGAGGCCTTCCCATGTTGCGGCCCGCACGTTTCTCGCCTTGCGGCAGTGAGGGCAGAGCCGGCGCACGAGACGCTGCGAGACGATGCAGGTGAAGGCCGCCGCCACGAAATAGGGCGGCAGGCCCATCTCGACCAGGCGGTGGACGGCCGAGGCCGAGTCACGCGTGTGCAGCGTCGAGAAGACGAGGTGCCCGGTTATGGCGGCCTCGGCCGCTATCCTCGCCGTCTCGGCGTCCCTGATCTCGCCGACCATGATCGAGTCGGGATCGCTGCGCAGGAGCGAGCGCAGCATCCCGGCGAAGCCGAGGCCGATCGCATGCTTGACCTCGCTCTGCATGACCCCCTCCAGCGTGCGCTCGATGGGATCCTCGACCGTGTAGGTCTTGCTCTCCGGCGACTTGATCGACTCGATCGTCGTGTAGAGCGTCGTGGACTTGCCGCAGCCGGTCGGGCCGCAGATCAGGATGCCGCCCTCGGGCCGGCCGATGGCCTCCTTGAAGCGCTCGAGTGAGGGCCCCACGAGGCCGAGTGAGTCCAGCGTCGGCGGCAGGGGCGAGACCTCGAGGACGCGGATCGAGACGTTCTCGCCATGGAGGGTAGGCACCGAAGCGAGACGCAGGTCGACAGCCTTGCCGTCGCTGGTCTCGAAGGAGGTGCGGCCGTCCTGGGGCATACGCCGTTCGGCGATGTCCATGTTGCCCATGATCTTGATGCGGCTGATGATCCCCGGCTGGACCTGTGGGGAGAACTCGCGCAGCTTGTGGAGCACGCCGTCGATACGGCAGCGGACGTGAAGCGCCTCGGCCTGGGGCTCGAGATGGATGTCGGACGCTTTCATGCTGACGGCGTCGGAGATGAGGCCGTCGACGATCTCGATGATCGAGGCGTCGTGGGCGAGGGCCGCTTCCCCGGCTGCAAGCGACTCCTCTTCCTCGCTCTGTTCGCGCAGCCTTCCCCGCGTGTTGAAGAAGGTGGCGAGAGCCTCTTCAAAAGCGCTCTCGGCGCAGATGACCGGCCGCACCTTGCGCTTCGTGCGCAGCCTGACCTCGTCCAGAGCGACGACGTCGAGAGGATCGGTCATCGCCAGTACCAGGGTCCCGTCCTCGTCGAGCGAGAGCGGCAGCACGCGTCGCCGGATGATGACGTTGCGCGGCAGGAGGGCGAGCGTACCGGGCGAGAGGTACACCTGGCCGAGGTCGGCGACCTCGAGGTCCAGCTGCCCCGCCAGGGCCTCGACGAGGTCCGCCTCCGCGACGAAGCCCTCGCGGACGAGCACATCTCCCAGTCGCCGCCGGTCGATCTGCTGGAGCGCGAGAGCGACCTCGATCTGGTTCTGGCTGACCAGGCCGTCAGCGACGAGCAGAGCGCCGAGCCGACGACGGCGTTCCGAGATCACCGTCAGAGCAGGCATCGTCTGGCTGGCCTCCATGCTGCACTCACCTTTCTCTGGCCGAGGCGGTGAGCCCCGCCACGAGGACGGGCGCGGTCCGGCGCTTCATCATCCGGCTCACCGATACGCTTCGCATGCACGCTCAGGCCCGCTCCGCCGGCTCACGTGGTGATCTTTTCGTTGCCTTTGGCTTGAGCCTCCAGGAGGATGCATCGGCGCGGGGTGGCGATCTGCCAGCCCCCCTAGACGCATGTACTGGCCCAGATCGATCGCGCCAGCGCCGCCGTATCTCCGCAGGATGTCGCCGCCGAAGACGTCCAGCCGCCCTCGGCGTTCGTCGTCCGCCGTAGATGAGCGGGCCAGTCACGCCGCCGGTCACCGGTCCTCTGGAGTCGGCGTCCCGAGAGCCGGCACGTCACTGAAGCGCCGGGCCGAATGTGCGCGTTCAGGGTAGGCGAGATGGACGAACCACTCGCGTGGGCCGCCTCGGACCGGGACTCAGGGCCAAAGAGCGTCGGCATCACGTGGTAGTGGGTGTCCAGGCGATGACGACCAAGCACCCAAAGCTCCGATAGCGATCGTGCTCTGAAGTCGTTGGGCTTCACGGCGGGCAGCCGCACTCCCTTTCGACGTTCTGCGCCCCCAGCGGTCGGTTCCGCCGTCTCATGCGGGCAGGCGTCTGACCGCCAGCACCGTGACGTCATCGCGCTGAGCCGCCTGTCCTTCCGTCGCCCGGGCAGCAAGCGCGTCTGCCAGAGCTGCCGCGGTGCCCCCTCGCTCTGTCTCAAGGACTCGCCTCACGGCGTCTCGGTCGCCGTCGAACGCCGGACTGTCGGTCACCCCGTCCGTGAAGCTCACGAGGATGTCGCTCGGCCTGAAGGGAAGAGATGTGGTCGGGATCACGAGGGTGGGCTGGATGCCCACGGGCATTCCTTCTTTGGACACGAGGTCACTCGATTCGCCGCCGTCGTTGCGGAGCAGGAACCCCGGTTCGTGCCCCGCGTTCACGTACGTCAGCTCGGGGTCGGAGAGCAGGCAGCAGAACATCGTGACGAACATCTCCGGCGGCAGTGAGGCATGCACGCGGGCATTGACGTGCCGAACGACATCTCCCGGGTCGCAGGACTCCTCCAGCGCATCGGTCAATGCCGACCGGAGAAGGGCTGTGAACAGCGCCGCCGGGACCCCCTTCCCGGAGATGTCGGAGACGCAGAGGAAGAGGCCGCGGCTGGTCTTCCGCAGCAGCACGAGGTCGCCGCCCAGTTCCCGCGCGGCCAGGAGGCGACTGGCGATCTCGAACCGCGGGTCGTCGGGCGTGTCCACGGCGGTCGTAGCCTCGTGCAAGACCCGCGCGATCCCGATCTCAGCATCATGACGCTGCTGAAGAGCCCGGACTGCCGTCAACTGCGCCAGCAAGCGCGCCGTCGCCACTGCCGCAAGCGCGAAGACGGCCATGTGGGCCGCGGCGTCCGCGACCATGAGCGGTTGCCGCTGGACCGGCTGCGCCAGGATCTCCGCGGCCAACGCTGCGACGCCGAGAGCCAGTCCGAATCTGAGGCCGAACCAATAGGTGCCGAGGATGATGGGGAGAAGGTAGAGCACGGTGAGGTCGGGCAGTTGACCGCTCACGCGGTCCAGCCCATGAACCAGCAGCACCCCAGCGACCAGCAGCAAGAGCTTGAGCGCGTTGCGGCTGCTCATCGTGCCATCCCCGATCCGGTGTGGACCCTCGTTCTGGCGGAGCGGCGGCCCTCAGGCCGCCGCACTCGACGCTCGCCGGCCAGGGCTCACGACGGGCCCGCTTTCTTCTGGTCAAGTCGGACGGGGGTCTCAAAACCCGCGGGCTTGACGGTCAGCACGGAGCAATCGACCTGGCGCAGCACGGTCTCGGCCGTGTTGCCGATGAAGAGACCCGGTATGCCGGTGCGGCCGATCGTGCCCATGATGATCAGGTCGATGCTCTTTGCGGCCGCCAGTTCGATGATCACCTCGGCCGGATCACCTCTGCGCAGGTGGGCGGTGTGCCGGATGTCGCTGAGCGGGTGTCTGGCCAGCAGGCCCTTCAACCACGACTCGTGCGTCGCGCCGGTGTCGCGCACGATCTCGTCGACCTCGGCCGCCGGCAGGCGGCCGTGCACGCGCAGCACTCCCTCTCCCGGATGGTCCCAGGCGTGGACGACCCGCAGTTCGCTGCCTTCCAGTCGCGCGAGCGATGTGGCCAGCTGCATGATCTCGTTGCTGACGCCGGGGTGATCAGCATCGCAAGGATGGGGATTGACGGCGGCGAGGATGCGCTCGAAACGACGGTGCGGCCCCGGCTTGATCACCCAGACCGGGCAGGGGCACTTGCGCATCAGGTGCAGGCTGGTGGTGCCGAAGAGCAGCCCTTTGAGGCCGCCTCGTCCGCCCTCGGCGTTCATCATCACCAGATCATGCCCGCGGTCCAGTACGTGGCGGATGATCTCGATGAACGGCGTTCCGACGAGCACCTCGATAACCAGCCGCAGGTCCTTCCGGCGGACAGGCTCGACGAGTTGCTCCAGCCGCTCGCGCAGGTCCTGCGTCGCCATGTCCCACAGCTCGGCCGCCGGCAGAGCCGGCGCCAGCAGGTGCAGGTCGGGGGGGAGTTCCACCACCCCGAGCACGGTCAGTCTCCCACGATTGCGCAGCGTGAGGTCCGCCGCTCGCTCCAGCGCCGAGCAACTGCGATCGCTGGCGTCGGTGTAGTAGAGGATCTCCTTGAAGCGCTTCATCGGGCACCCCTCCTGTCGCCGTCCCCGCCGGACTGTTCGGGCTCAGATCTCGATCTGTGGGGCAGGTCCGTCGTCGATACGTGGCGACCCACATGCTCGGCGGCCTCGTGGCGAAGGGCGCCGGTTCACCTGTGCGGACCGACGCCCTTCTGACACGTGAAACGTCGGTGCCGACCAGGCTTCCCGGCGCTCCTTTTTCCGTTTGTGCTCTTCTGCACTTGTGATTCCCTATACCCGGGGCTGGGAGGGAGCATGCGGAAGTCGACTCGGGGCAACGTCGTCGCCTACGCCACGGACTTCGACCGCTCCTGCGCTAAGCGGACGCTCAGAGAAGCGCACGCGAGAGGGCGGCTCGGGGAGCAATCGTACGGTTGGCGCATCCGGCGAGACGAACGTGCCGATCAGCAAGGAAAAGGTGGTGCCCCCAACGGAATTCGAATCCGTGCCGCCGGCTTGAAAGGCCGGTGTCCTAGGCCGCTAGACGATGGGGGCACGAGGGTGCCGCCGGGGGAGTATACCCTGCCGAAGTCCGGGCTGCCGTCGGCAGCGCTGGGGCTCAGGCGCTCTTGTCGCGGACGATGAGTTCGACCTCGCAGCCCAGCACCTGGAGCAGGGCCAGCATCTTGTCGACCGATTTGCGGTAGTTGGTCGTGTCGAGCAGCCGGTAGAACTGCGCCGGCGAGGTACCGAGCCTGCGGATGATCTCGCGCTTCGACAGCGGGCTCGCCTCGAGGCGGTCGAGGGCCTCGCAGGTCAGCTTGTAGAGCAGGAGGTCGCGCATGTACCCCGGCTCCTCGTTGTAGTCGAGCACCTGGTCCGTGAGGACGCAGCCGTCGGCTCCTGAAGCAAGCTCGTAGGTGAATCCCTCGTCGCCGAGTTCCGGGTCGACGAACAGCCTCTCGACGGGGTCGGAGGTCGAGGGCGGCGGGTCGGCCTTGCCGTACGGGAAGGGCCACACACCGCGCTGGGTCGTGACCTCGAAGACTCGCTTGCGGTTGTTTGCCTTCACGGCCGTGATCTTCACAGAAGGCCCTCTTCCTCGAGTTGACGGATGATCGCCATCACCTTGGTTCCCGCGGACCCGGCCATGGCCCTGTGGCCCTCAAGATCCCACTTGAGGACGAGCCGGCCGTCACGAAGAACGTGCACGTGGCGTGGGGAGTGGTCGCCCACCCATGTGATGAAGACGTAGCCGCCACGCCGCACTCTCGTCACGATAGATGTTACCTCGCGTGGTAACGCTTGGGAAGCCGAGCTGTCGACGATGCCCGCGGGTCGATGGTGTGGCGCTGCGGCGAAGGCAACAAGAGCGGGGCTTCGTCCGTGGGTAGACGATGTGACGCCGGATCGGGTTGCGATCGAGGGCCGCGCCATTCCGGCCACGGCCAGCTACCTGGCCGGATGCTAGACTGCCCGGCGTGAGCACAGCCGAGCAGCCACGACAGCGATTCACCACGCCGATCCGCGTGCGCTACGCCGACACCGACGCGACGGGCACGCTGCACCCGGCCACCTACCTGATGTACTTCGAGGTGGCCCGGGTGGAGGCTCTGCGCGGGCTCGGGGTGCCGGTCGGCGAGTTCGCGTCACGCGGCGTGGCGATGCCGGTGATCGAGGCGGGCGTCAACGTGGTCCGCCCCGCCCGCATCGACGACCTGCTCGAGGTCGACGTCCTGCTCGACCGCATCGGCCCCGCGTCGTTCTCGTTCGACTACGAGGTGGCGCGCGACGGCCTGCTGCTCGCCACCGGCTTCACGCGCATGGCCGTGATCGACCCGGCGGACGGGCGCGCCCTGCGCCTGCCCGACTGGGTGCGCGACCTGCTCGGCGCCATCGCCGGCTGACGCTCGCGCGCTCGCCTCGGCTCGCGCGCGCGAGGTTTCGCCGCGTCGGCCGCTGCGTACAACTCCCGCATAGAGACTGTCCAGACCCTCGAATCCCGTCCGGCGTACCGCCGGCCGACCCAGGAGGCGTGATGATCCTCGAGTCCCCGGAGCGCATCGCCGAGTACACCGCCCGCGGCTGGTGGGGAGACAAGACGCTCGCCGATCTCTTCCTGGAGAACGTGCGCGGCACGCCAGAGGCGGTCGCCGTGGTCGACCCGCCGAACCGCGCCGCGCTGGCCCCGGGCGAGCCGCAGCGCCTGACCTACGGCGAGCTGAAGACGGCCGTCGACCGGCTCGCCAGGGCGCTGCTCGACGCCGGCGTCGGCCGCGACGACGTCGTCATGGTGCAGCTGCCCAACATCGTCGAGCTGGTCGTCGTGTATCTGGCCGGCGCCCGCATCGGCGCGATCCTCACGCCGCTGCCCGTGCAGTTCCGGACGTACGAGCTGCGTCACGCCATCGAGCTCACCGAGCCGAAGGTCTTCATCACCACCAGCTCCTTCGCCGACCACGACCACGTCGCGATGATCCGCGGGCTGCAGCCGGAGTTCCCGTCGGTGGAGCACGTGCTGGCGCTCGGCGACGAGCTCCCGCAGGGGGTCTCGTCGCTCACCGCGATCCTGACCACCGAGGCCGACACGAGCGCGGTGGACGCCTACGCTGCCGCGCACCCCGTCTCCGCCAACGACGTGTACACCATCTGCTGGACCTCCGGGACGGTCGCCGAGCCCAAGGGCGTGCCGCGCAGCCACAACCTCTGGATCGCCATCGCCTGGGCGACCGTCGACGCCGCCGCGATCCGGGAGGGCGACACCCTGCTCAACCCCTTCCCGCTCGTGAACATGTCGGCGATCGGCGGCATGCTGGTGCCCTGGCTGCTGACCCGCGGCAAGCTCGTGATGCACCAGCCGCTCGAGCTGCCCGTCTTCCTGGCGCAGCTCGGCGGCGAGCAGGTGACCTACACGGTCGCGCCGCCGGTCCTCCTCAACCTCCTCCTGCTCCGCCCCGGCATGCTCGAGAACGCCGACCTCAGCCACATCCGCAACATCGGCTCGGGCTCGGCGCCGCTCTCGCCCTGGATGGTCGCGCAGTGGCAGGAGCGTCACGGCATCCCCATCCTCAACTTCTTCGGCGCCAACGAGGGCACGGCGCTCGCGAGCGATCCCGTCGACATCCCCGACCCGGAGGAGCGCGCGCTCTACTTCCCGCGCCTGGGCGTCCCCGGGTACGCGTGGGCCAACCGCGTCGGCGAGATGATCGAGACGAAGCTGCTCGACCCGGAGACGCGCGAGGTGGTCACCGAGCCGGACGAGGTCGGAGAGCTCGCCATCCGCGGCGCCACCGTCTTCCCGGGGTACTGGAAGCGGCCGCAGATCACGGCCGACGCGTTCGACGACGAGGGGTACTTCCTCACCGGCGACCTGTTCGCCATCGCCGGCGACGGCGAGGACCGCTACCGCTTCGTCGGGCGGCTCAAGAACCTCATCATCCGCGGGGGCATGAAGATCGCCCCGGAGGAGGTCGAGTACCTGCTGGCCGACCACCCCGGGATCCAGGAGGTCGCGGTGGTCGGCGTGCCCGACGGGCGCAAGCTGGGCGAGGAGGTCATCACCGCGACGGTCGTGCCCAAGGAGGGCGCCGAGGTCAAGCTGAGCGACCTCACCGACTTCCTCAGGCAGAAGGACATCGCCGCCTACAAGCTCCCCAGGCGGCTGGTCGTCGTGGAGAGCCTGCCGCACAACGCCGTCGGCAAGGTCCTCAAGCGCGAGATCAAGCGGCAGCTGGCGGGCGCGACGGCCTAGTCGGCGGGCGAGACGGCGGAGCCTAGCCGGCCGGCTCGTCCGGCGGCGCGGCAGCGCCGCCGTCCTCCGGCCGGGTCGTCGCGCCGAGGATGTGGTAGCCGGCGTCCACGTAGACGATCTCGCCGGTCACCGCGCGCGCCCAGTCGGAGCACAGCCACAGCGCCGTGCGGCCCACGTCGTCCTGGGTGACGTTGGTGCGCAGCGGCGTGATCCTCGCCGTCTGCCGGTAGGCGTCGCGGAATCCCGGGACGGAGCTCGCCGCGAGGGTCTTGACCGCCCCCGGGGAGAGGGCGTTCACGCGGATGCCCTGCGGGCCGAGGTCGTCCGCCAGATAGCGCACGCAGGCCTCGAGCGCGGCCTTGGCGACGCCCATCACGTTGTAGCGCGGGAGCACCGTGCTGCTGCCGATGGCCGTGAGCGTGAGGACGGCCGCGCCGGGCGGCATCAGCGGCGCGGCGCGGCGGGTCAGCGCGAGCAGCGAGTAGGTGCTCGCGTCGAGCGCCGCGTGGAAGCCCTCGCGCGAGGTCTCGGAGAAGCGGCCGGCGAGCTCCTCGAAGGGCGCGAAGGCGACGGCGTGCACGAGCACGTCGAGCGTGCCGAAGGTCTCGCCGACGCGCTCGAACAGGCGGTCGAGCGCCGCGTCGTCGGTGACGTCGCACTCCTCGATGAGCTCGGCGCCGGCGCTCTCGGCCAGGGGCCGGACGCGGCGCTCGAGGGCGGGCGCGGCGTACGAGAAGCCGAGCCGCGCCCCTTCCTCGCGCAGCGCCCGCGCGATGCCCCAGGCGATCGACCCCTTGTTGGCGACGCCGACGATGAGCGCGGTCTTGCCGTCGAAGAGGCCCATCAGGCGCCGTCCTCTTCGTAGCGGCTGAAGACCAGCGAGACGTCGTGGCCGCCGAAGCCGAAGGAGTTGGACATCGCGACCCGGACGGACGCGGCGCGCGCGACGCCCGGCACGTAGTCGAGGTCGCACTCGGGGTCCGGGTCGGTCAGGTTGATCGTCGGCGGCACGACGCCGTCGGTGATGGCGCGCACGCAGAAGACCGCCTCCATGGCGCCGGCGGCGCCGAGCGGGTGCCCGGTCATCGACTTGGTCGACGAGACGGGCACCTGCGCGGCGCGCGCGCCGAAGGCGATCTTGAGCGCGCGCGTCTCGGCGGCGTCGCCGGCCGGCGTCGCCGTCCCGTGCGCGTTCACGTAGTCGACGTCATCCGGCGACAGGCCGGCCTCGCGCAGGGCGGCCAGCATGGCGCGCGCCTGAGGCGCGCCGCTCTCGTCGGGCAGCGCGACGTGGAAGGCCTCCGAGCTCATGCCGTAGCCGACGATCTCGGCGAGGATGAGGGCGCCGCGCGCGCGGGCGTGCTCGAGCTCCTCGAGCACGAGGATCGCGGCGCCTTCGGCGATCACGAAGCCGTCGCGGCCGGCGTCGAAGGGCCGCGACGCCTCCTCCGGCGCGTCGTTGCGCGTGCTCAGCGCGCGCATCGCCCCGAAGGCCGCGAGGCCCGTCTCGTTGACGGGCGCCTCGGCGCCGCCGGCCAGCATCGCCACGGCGGCGCCGCGCTTGATGATCTCGAACGCGTCGCCGATGCCGCCGGCGCCGGCGGCGCACGCGGTGGTCACCGCCTGCAGCGGTCCCTTGGTGCCGATGTGCAGCGAGACGTTGGCCGCGCCCATGTTGGGGATCATCATCGTCGCGAAGAACGGGCTGACGGCCCGCGGACCGCGCTCGAAGAGCGCGCGCTGCTGGTCTTCGAACGTCTTGAGCCCGCCGCCGCCGCTGGCGACGACGGCGCCGATGTCCTCGGCCTCGGCGGCGACGTCGAGGCCGGCGTGCCCGACGGCCTGGCGCGCCGCCGCGACCGCGTACTGCGAGTAGGCGTCCATGCGCCGCGCGGCGCGCCGGTCGATGAACTCCGCCGGGTCGAAGCTCTTGACCTCCCCGGCGATGCGCGAGTCGAAGCGCGACGGGTCGAACCGGGTGATCGTGGCGATGCCGCTCTCGCCGGCGACCAGCCGGCGCCAGGAGGTCTCCACATCGTTGCCCAGGGGGCAGACGATGCCCATCCCGGTGATGACGACGCGGCGCGGTCCCTCAGGCACGAGCGGCCTCCCTCGGTCTCGCCGCCGGCCGGAGCGTGGGGGGTCCCTCGCTCACCGCGGCGCGAAACGGTAGTGTGAGACGCCCCATTCCCGGCCTGCCGCCGTACGCGAACGTCTCGGCGCAGGCGAGGAAGAACAGCCGCCAGTCGACCCACCAGTCCGCGGCGGCCTCGCCGTAGGTCGCGGCAAGGATCGGCTTGATGGCCGCGGCGTGCTCGTCGTAGCGCCGCAGCCAGTCCTCCAGCGTGCGCGCGTAGTGCCCGCCCTCCAGCCACCAGCGCTCTTCCGCGACGAGGTGCTCGTCGAACCGGAGGAAGAGGTCGTGCGCCGGCATCTGCCCGCCGCTGAAGAAGCGGGACCCCATCCAGTCGCTCGGGTCGTCGGCGGCGAACGTGTAGGCGAAGCGCGCGTGGCTGAACACGTGCATGAACAGGCGGCCGTCGGGCTCGAGCCAGCCGCGGAGCCGCGCGAAGAGCTCGCGGTAGTTGCGCACGTGCTCGAACATCTCGACCGAGAGGATGCGGTCGAAGCGCCGCTCCGGGTCGTAGGACGCGATGTCGGCGGTGACGGGGGTGACGCCCTCGAAGCCGGCGGCCGCGCCGGCGGCGGCGATGTGCTCGCCCTGGGTGCGCGAGTTGGACATCGCGGTGACGCGGCAGGCCGGGTACTTCTCGGCGACGTAGAGCGCGAGCGAGCCCCAGCCGCAGCCCAGGTCGAGGACGCTCATGCCGTCCTCCAGCCCGGCGCGCTCGCAGGTGAGCGCCAGCATCGCCTCCTCGGCGGCGGCGAGGTCGTCGACGCCGTCCGGCCACAGGCAGCAGCTGTACTTGAGCCGCGGCCCCAGGAACTCCCGGAAGAAGGCCGTGGGCAGCTCGTAGTGCTGCCGGTTGGCGGCGTCCTGATGGATGGCGAACGGCCCGGCGGCGAGCCCGGCGGCGTAGCTGCGCAGCGCCGCCGCGTCGTCGCCCGCGGCTCCTTCCAGCTGCTCGAGCTTGTCTCGCAGCCGTCGCCGGATGATCGCCCGCAGCAGGGAGTCGGGGACGCGTCGCGTCCCCAGCACGGTGTGGTAGCGCGCCAACAGAGCTCCTCTCGTCTGCGGGCGATTGTACCCTTGCCGCTCACGCACCGCGCTACCACGTGAGCGCCGCCCGACAGCTCGGCGAAGGCGACGAGACGGGGCGGCCGCCGCAAGGGAAGCCGCCCCGTCTCGTCCAGTTCTCGCGCCGGCCCGACCACCGGCGCCGCGGTCAGGACTGCGCTCGCCGCATCGCCGCGCTGCGGTCCGCCCTGCCCGGCGCCGCGCCGCGCGGCGTGGCGAGGCGTCGCCCAGCGCCCTCGCCGCGTCGCCGAGCCTGCTCCACGTCGTCCGTTCGTACTGCGTCATCGTCCTCACCTTCCCTGCGTCTCGTGACCGCGCCGCTTCCGCGGCCTTGCCTCGCGCACCAGACGGGCGCGCTCGGCTGCGCGCTCCACCTGATCCCTGCGCTGCCTCACCAGCTCCAGAGCCACGAAGTCGTACATGATGTGCACCCTCTCCCTCATCTCTCGCCGTCGGTGACGACTCACCGTATCGTCACCACTGAATTCAGTATACCGGTAACGCGTCACTAGTAAACCCCGTTTGGTGGTATAAAGCAAGCGGAGTCGTGACCGGCTCGGTGAACGTGATCTCGAGGGAGGTGCGGACGATGGCCACGCAGTCCAAGGAGGCGCCCGGCGACCTGGCCGCCGTGCGTGCGTTCGTGAACACCCGGGACATCGACCACGGGGTCGAGCAGCTGGACACCCCGGAGGCGCTCGTCACCTGGCTGGCCGATCGCGGACTGATCGACGAGCACGCGACGGCCCGGCCGGGCGACGTGCGCCGGGCCGTCCTCTTCCGCGAGGCGCTGCGCGAGCTCCTGCTGAGCAACAACGACGGCCACCAGCTCCCCCTGGACGCCGGCCGGGCGCTGAACGACGTCGCGGCCCGCGCCCGCCTGCGTCTGCGCATGGACGCGAGCGGGCTGGCCCATCTGCAGGCCGAGGGCGACACCGTCGACGCGGCCCTCGGCCGTCTGCTCGTCGTCGTCTACCGGGCGATGGAGAACGACACCTGGCCGCGCCTCAAGGCGTGCCGCGAGGACACCTGCCGGTGGGCCTTCTACGACCACTCCAAGAACCGCTCCGGCCACTGGTGCTCGATGGAGGTCTGCGGCAGCCGGCACAAGGCCAGGCTGTACCGCGCGCGGCGCAAGACCGTGTGATCCGCGCGGGTCGCCGCCGGCGACCCGCACCGTTGGCGGCACATCCAAGGGTGCGCATGTGCCTCGTGCGACGCACGCCTGCTCTTTCGAGACCTGCTGCAGGCGTGCCGGTAGCTCGGCCTACTCGGGTCGTGCGGCCGCGGCCGCGTCGAAGAGCTTCTGCGGGATGTGGCAGTAGCCACCAGGGTCCTTCTGCAGGTAGTCCTGGTGGTAGTCCTCGGCGCGCGCGTAGTTGGTGAGCGGACCACTCTCGACCGCGATCGGCTCGGTGTACATCGTCTGCAGGCGTTCGAGCGACTGGTCGATCACGGCCTTGTCGGCGGGGTCCGTGTAGTAGATGCCGGTGCGGTACTCGGTACCGACGTCGTTGCCCTGCCGGTTGACGGATGTGGGCTCGATGGCGTCGTAGAACAGGTCGAGCAGGAACGGCAGGGGGGCCACGGCCGGGTCGTAGACGACCTTGACGGCCTCTGCGTAGCCGCTGCCGTCTCCATAGGTCGCCGACGAGTTGGCACCGTTCGCGTACCCGACCTCGGTAGCGACGACCCCGCTCACCAGACCGATGTACTTCTCCAGGCCCCAGAAGCAGCCGCCGGCTATGTAGATGGTCTTCACGTCGTTGCCGGCGGCATCGGGTGGAGCGGCCGGCTCGGTGGTGGCCGAAGGAGAGCCGGTGCCCGTCGGCTCGGCGCCGCAGCCGGCCAGCGCCAGCGCAAGCACGAACGATGCGGCGAGCAGTGCAACCGTTGAGTGGCGCGCACGAGACGCGGCGCACCTCCTATCGTGTTCTGATGGTGGGCCGCACAGGGATCGAACCTGTGACCTTGGGATTAAAAGTCCCCTGCTCTACCAACTGAGCTAGCGGCCCACGGGGCGCGATTGTACCACCGGGCAGTCTGGGGCCGAGCGGCGAATCTCCGGCGTACCGCCGCGACGCATGTAAAGGTCGCTTGACATAGCGGGAAGCGGGTCCTACACTCCCATGTAAAGGTAGCTTTACAGAGGAGCCGCGGATGGACAACCTCGTCAAGGAGCTGCGTACCGCGGCGGGCCTCCGCCAGGAGGACCTCGCGGGGCGCGTCGGCGTCAGCAGGCAGACCATCATCAGCATCGAGAACGGTCGCTACAACCCGTCGCTCGAGCTCGCCTGGAGGCTCTCGCGCGCGCTCGGCACGACGATCGAGGACCTGTTCCACTTTCCGGAGGGGGACTGATGCCCGCAGAGACACGAAGAGCACGAGGCGCTATCGAGCGACCACCGGCCCGGAGGGCCCAGCGGAGGGCGGACTGACATGCGTACGGCAAAGCAGACGATCCTGATCGCGGTGGTGCTCGCGCTGCCGTATCTCGTGACCGGCGTCCTCTCGGACGGGCCCTACGCCGGCCGGCTCATCCAGGGCGGTATCTTCCTGCTGGTGATCGCCGGGGCGGCGGCGGCCTTCATGGCCTGGCGTGGCCGCCGCATGGACGAGGCCCAGGACGAGCGCCAGGACTTCATCGTGAGCAGAGCCACGAAGTTCTCCTTCTGTGTGATGGCTGTGGCGGTGCAGGCGTACTGGGCGTGGCAGTTCGCCGCGCAGGGCAACGACGGCGACAGTTCGTTCTGGCTGCTGGTGACGCTCTGGGCCTCGTTCGGTCTGGGCTACGTCTACAACGAGGTACGTCACTGACGACCGGCAGCCGGCCTGAACAGTAACCCTACGGTCGAGGTTGATGGTTTGGCCTGACGGTGAGGGCCTGAGGCGGCCTGTCGAAGCCGCAGGGCTGACCCTCGCGCGAAGCCTGAAACGACTTGAGGCTACTTGACGATTGCGTCCTGCCGGAAGGCGGGTAAGATTCGTTCACTCCTCATCGAGACGGTTCGCCGGATCGGGAGGAACGACCGGGTGAGAGGCCCGGGGACTTCTCAGAGAGACGGTTCGCCGGATCACTGAGAAGGGGTCAGGTGAAAGCCCTGAGAGACTTCTCATCGAGAAGGTTCGCTGGATCGAGAGAGAAGCGTTCGGGTGAGAGGCCCGAAAGAGGCGCCGGTTCCGCAAGGTCCGGCGCCTCTTTTTTCGTCTTCAGGCGGGCGGCGCCGGGTCCGACCGCAGCCGCACGAACTGCACCTGGTCGTCGCGGGGCGGCAGGCTGGCGTCCGAGGACGGCACGACCCGCCCCTCCCGGCTCTTGCCGGGCTCCGGCTCGAGGAATCCGCGCAGCAGGCATTCGCGCGTGAACCCGAGCCTGCCCGCCAGCGCCTGCGACGCCTCGTTGCCGGGGTAGGTGAGCAGTTCGAGGCGCTCGATGCCCAGGTCGGCGAACGCCCAGGCGATGACGAGGCGCGCCGCCGCCAGGGCGACGCCCGAGCGGCGCGCCTCTCGCTGCACCCAGTAGCCGATCTCCGCTGCCTGCCGCTCGGCGAAGCGGTCGAGGCTGACACTGCCGAGCAGCCGGCCGCCCTCCGCTTGAGTGACCGCCAGCCGGGCGCGCTCGCCGAGCAACAGGCGGTGTCTCGCCTCGGTGATGAAGCGCTCGGCGTCGCGCAGGGTGTACGGGCTCGGCAGCTGGTGGATCCAGTGCGCGACATCGGGATCGTCGCAGGCGGCCTGGACGGCCGCGGCGTCGTCCGGCTCGAAGGGCCGGACGACCACACGGCCGTCGGTCAGCCGTGGCCAACCCCAGGTTCGGCGCGGCATACCGCCGGCAACGTCCGCGTCCGGGTCGTGCCGCCACGGCCGCGGGTCGCCCGGCGTCAGGGCGTGAACCACGTCGTCGACGCGCTCGCCGCACACCACGTCGGCGCCGTTCCAAACCCCCTCGAAGCGGTAGCCGCAGGCGGCGATGGTGCGCCGTGAGGCCACGTTGCGCACGTCGGCGCGGATGAAGATGCGACCGAGTCCGAGCTCGTCGAGCCCCCAGTCCGTGAGCAGCTCGACACAGGCGGCGGCGAGGCCCTGCCGCCGCCACTCGCGGTGCACGAGGTAGCCGATCTCGCCGCTCTCCTTCTGCACATCGACGCGCAGGCCGCAGGACCCTACGAGGCGGCCGGTGCCGGGTTGCTCTGCGGCGAAGTTGGCCCAACGCTCCTCGCGCCACTTGCGGGCGGCGTCTCCGACCCATTCCCTGCCGTCGGCGACCGTGTACGGGCTGGGCATGAGCGGCATCCAGCGGCACACGCTCTCGTCGTCGCACATCGCGGCGACGGCTGCGGCGTCGTCCGCCCGCCACGGGCGCAGGACGACGCGGCCGCCGGTCAGTCGCGGCAGCGTCTCGATCTCGCTCAGGTCTCGCATCACGCCTCCGGAACGCGTGGGGGGCGGGGCGGCCCTGCCGGCCTCCCCGCCCCCGCCGCTCGGGTGTCGCTCAGTGCAGGAAGTGGCGGCGGCCGGTGAAGACCATGGCCGCGTCGCGCGCGTCGCAGGCGGCCACTGCGGTCTCGTCGCCCTTGGAGCCGCCGGGCTGCATGAAGGCGGTGATGCCGTTGTCGATGGCCAGGTCCACGGCGTCGGGGAAGGGGAAGAAGGCATCCGAGCCGACGACCGCACCCTCGAGGTCGGTGCGCGCCTTCTCGATCGCGACCTTGGTGCTGTCGACGCGGCTCATCTGGCCGGCGCCGACGCCGAGCGTCGCGAGGTCGCGGGCGATCACGATGGCGTTGCTCTTGACGTGCTTGGCGACCCGGAAGGCGAAGATGAGGTCGCCCCACTCGCGCTCGCTCGGGTGGCGCTGGGTGGCCACCGTCATCTCGTCGCGCTCCTCGATGTCGCCGTCCTTGTCCTGGACCAGGATGCCGCCGGTGACCCGCTTGTAGTCGAACTCCCCGGGGTTGGCCTGGCGGCGCTCTTCGTTGCGCAGGATGCGGATGTCGGCCTTGCGCGTGAGGATGGCGAGCGCCTCGTCGTCGTAGCCGGGCGCGAACAGGACCTCCACGAACAGGTCGGCCAGGCGCTCGGCCAGCGCCACGTCCACGGTGCGGTTGACGGCGATCACGCTGCCGAAGGCGCTCACGGGGTCGCACGCGAACGCCTTGTCGTAGGCGGCCGCGAGGTTCTCGGCGAGCGCGCAGCCGCACGGGTTGTTGTGCTTGATGATCGTCACGCACGGCAGCGTGAACTCGTCGCAGATGGCCCGCGCCGCGTTGAGGTCGTAGAGGTTGTTGAAGCCGAGCTGCTTGCCGTGCAGCTGCGTCACCTGCGAGAGCAGGTGCTGGCGCAGGCCGACCTCGGCGTAGTAGGCGGCGCGCTGGTGCGGGTTCTCGCCGTACTTGAGCTCGAGGACCTTCTCGTAGTCGCGCATGACGTAGTCGGGGAAGTCCCCCTCGGCCTCGCTGAACCAGTTGGCGATGACGAAGTCGTAGTGCGCGGTGCGGTGGAAGGCCCTGGTGGCGAGATCCCTGAGCGTGTCGTAGCTGAGCTCGCCCGACGATGTGAGCTCGTCGAGGATCTCGTCGTAGTCCTCGTGGCTGGTGACCACGGCGACGCCGGCGTGGTTCTTGGCGGCGGCGCGGATCATGCTCGGCCCGCCGATGTCGATGTTCTCGATGACGACCTCGTCCTCGACGCCGCGCCGCCCCGCGACCTCCTCGAACGGGTAGAGGCTGCACACGACCATGTCGACGGGCTCGATGTCGTGCTCGGCGATGGTCTTCATGTGGTCGGGCACGTCGCGACGCGCGAGGATGCCGGCCATGAGGCGCGGATGCATGGTCTTGACCCTGCCGTCGAGCATCTCCGGGAAGCCCGTGACCTCTTCGACCAGGGTGACCGGGATGCCGGAGTCCTTGAGCAGCTTCGCCGTGCCGCCCGTCGAGATGACGGTGACGCCCATGTCGGTGAGGCCCTTGGCGAACGACTCGACGCCACTCTTGTTGAACACGGAGATAAGTGCTCGCTTGACCTTCACGATGAGTGCTCCTTCTGCCGGTCTGCCCCGAACGACGCGTCACCCGGCGTCGCGCCTTGCCTTGTGCGCAAGCCTACAAGAAAGGGGGTTGGCGAGGAATGCCACAAGCGGCCAAACGGCGCGCGTGGACGACGCCGGGATGGCGGGGCGAGGAGGCCGGCGGCGCCGGGTCGCGCGCGGACCCCGCGGCCCGCCTCAGGCGAAGCGCGCGGCCGCCTCTGCCTGTGCGGCTTCGACCGCGCCGCGCACGCAGCAGCCTGCGGCGTGGTCGTTGACGATGCCGGCCGCCTGCATGAGCGAGTAGGCGGTCGTCGGGCCGACGAAGCGGAAGCCGCGCTGCTTGAGCGCCTTGGCCAGCGCCTTGGACTCGGGACTCTGCGCGACCCAGTCCGCGCGCTCGCGCGGCGCCTCGTGAGCGCGGGGGCGGAAGCGCCAGAAGAACGCCGCCAGGGAGCCGTGCTCCTCGATCACGGGCAGGGCGGCGCGCGCGTTGGCCAGCGCCGCCTCGATCTTGAGCCGGTTGCGCACGATGCCGGCGTCGGCGAGGAGGCGTTCCCGGTCGGCGTCGCCGAACGCCGCCACGGCGGCGACGTCGAAGTCCGCGAACGCCGCTCGGAACCTCGGCCGCTTGCGCAGGATCGTCAGCCACGAGAGGCCGGACTGGAACGCCTCCAGCGTGAGCCGCTCGAAGAGGCCGTCGTCCGTCAGGACGGGGCGCCCCCATTCCTCGTCGTGGTACACGACGTACTCGGGGGCGCCGCCCACCGCCCAGAAGCAGCGCGGCCGGCCGTCGGGGCCGGCCGCGAGGGCATCACTGCGTGTCATCCTGCTTGCCGAGCTTCCCCTTGGCCTTCTCGAGCAACTCGTTGGCCTCCTTCTGCGCCTTCTCGAGCAGCTCGGCGCCTTCCTTCATGGCCTTCTGGAGCAGCTCCGGCCCTTCCTTCTTGGCCCGCTCGATCAGGTCCAGGGCCTCCTTCTTGGCCTTGTCGAGGATCTCGGCCGCCTCGGCCTTGGCCTTGTCTGTGGTGGGTTTGGCCTTGTCGCCGAATTCGCCGGCCTTGACCTTGGCCTTGTCCGTCCACTCGCCGGCGGTCGCCTTGGCCTTCTCGAGCGTCGGGCCCGACTTCTCCTTGGCGTCGGCCGCGGCCTGCTTGGCCTTGGTCGCGGCGTCGTCCGCCATCTTCTTGGCGTCGTCCATGAATCCCATGAGTCGCTCCCTTCTGACGGGTGCACGAACCTGTTCGCAGTCTCACTCTACCCGCCGGGCCGCGAGTTGCTTCCTTCGGGACGCGGGCTCACCTTCCGCGCGCCGTGCTCACCACGTCCCCTTCTGGTACTTGTTCGGGAGTACCGCGATCACGATGGCGGTGACGATGTTGAAGAGGAAGCCGAGGATCGTGAACCAGAAGACGCTGTAGCCCTTGCGTTGCGCCCACAGCCCGCAGAAGAGGGCGAACGCGACGTCGACGGCGAACAGGATCAGGCCGTACCACCAGGCATTCATAGGGAGTTCCCTTCTCTCGCAGGTCAGATGTCCGCCCGGGCCATGACATCTCCCGCGCTGATCGCGTGTTGCAGGGCCTTCCAGTCGGCCTTCGTCTGGTCGGCGTAGGCGAGCGCGAACGCCCCGAGCGCCCTGTCGAACGCGGGGGCCGCGCCGAGATAGGCCGCGATCGCGATCGGGTCGCCGGAGCGTGCGTGCGCGTGCGCGAGACACCAGGCGCACGCGCGCACGTAGGCGTCGAACTGCTTCTGCCCGAGCGTCGCGATCTCCGCCGAGGCCTTCATGTCGCGCAACTGCCGCCAGTAGTAGTGCCGCCCCTCCGTGAGGGCGTTCCAGCCGAGGAAGACGTCGCTCGCCACCTGCACCAGTCGCTGCCCGTTGACGATGCGGGCGCCGTTCTGGCGATACTGGCTGCGCCCGGCGTAGGGCTCGAGCACCGAGCGCCCGGCTTCTTTGAACTGCAGGACCAGCACGTCGTCGTCACTGTGCCCGACGAACAGACCGACGAGACAGCGGGTGCCGACGCTGCCGACGCCGACCACCTTGCGGGCCACGTCCACGAGGTGGAAGCGGTCGAGCAGCCGGCGGCGCTCCGGCGCGAGGCTCGAGCGGTACCCGGAGTAGGCGCGCAGGATGAGCTCACGCATCTGGTCGGCGTCGTCCTCGCCGACGAGGTCGCGCAGCGGCGAGACCAGCGGCGGGAGGCTCTTGAAGCGGAGCTTCCCGTCGACCCGCTCGGTCAGCTTGCCGGCGACCTGGGCGCTCGTCCGCCGGCGGACCTTGTCGAGCGCCTTCTCGCCGCGGCCGCGGCGCTTGCGCGAGGCCTCCTGCTGCACGAGGTCGGCCACGTCGAGGTGCGCGTACCACGTCTCGAGCGTGGGCTTGCCGGCGAGGTCGCGCGTCGCTGCGCGGTAGGCGGCGGCGCCACGCTCGGCCGCCGCCGCGGCGGCCTTGCGCCCGGCGCCGTTCTCCATGGCGGCGACGGCGACGCTGGCCACGAGCCGCTTGACGTCCCACTCCCACGGCGCCGGCAGCGTCTCGTCGAAGTCGTTGACGTCGAAGACGAGCCGCCGCTCCGGCGTCGCGAACACGCCGAAGTTGGAGATGTGCGCGTCGCCGATGGCCTGCACGCGCAGCCCGGTGACGGGCGACGGCGCCAGGTCGGCGGCCATCACGGCTGCGGCGCCGCGCAGGAACGCGAACGGCGACGCCGCCATACGCCCGTAGCGGATGGGCAGGAGATCCGGCTGCCGGTCGGCGCCCTGTTCCACGAGGAGCTCGACGGGGTCCCGCCGGCCGGCCGGGGGCTCGTAGGCGGCGAGGTCGCGCCGGCCTACGACGGCACGGGCCTCCTTGCCCTTCTCGATCGATGCCTTGGCATCCATGGTCGCTCCTCTCTGTCGCGCCGACGGGCGCGAGCGATGGTCGTGGGGGTTCCTCACAGCAGTCGTGAGAACAAGCGGTAGACGGAGTTGCGGAATCTGACGGGTGCGCTGAGGGACTGCACCCAGTCCAGCGTCACCTCGCGGCAGTCCTCGATGTCGCGCTCGTACTGCTCCGCGTAGCGCCGCGCGGTGCCCGCGTCGTAGAAGATCGCCACGACCTCGTCGTGCAGGATGAAGCTGCGGATGTCCCAGTTGCAGGTGCCGATCAGCGAGAACTGGTCGTCTACCGTGACGGTCTTGGCGTGCAGGAACCCGGCCGTGTACTGGTAGACCTTCACGCCGGCGCGCAGCAGCTGGGGGTAGTAGGCGTGCGCCGCGTAGAAGGGGATCTTCTTGTCCGGTACGCCGGTCATCATGAAGCGCACGTCGACGCCGGCCTGGGCCGAGGCGCACATCGCGGTGATCAGCGGCTCGTCGGGCACGAAGTACGGCGACTGGATCCAGATGCGCTCGCGCGCGTTGGTGAGCGCGATGATGAACACGTCGCGGATGGTCTTGAACTCGGTCGACACACTCGAGTGCAGCACCTGGACCGGCGTGCCCTGGCCCGGCCCGTGCGTCACGGGCTCGACGACGTAGCCGGTCACCAGGTCTTCCTTGCGCCCGTTGAGTAGCCACATCGACGCGAACAGCATGAGGTAGGGCGCGACCACCGGTCCGCTGAGGCGGAACGAGGTGTCGCGCCACACGTCGAACCGTGGGCCGCCGTCGATGTACTCCTGGCCCATGTTCATGCCGCCGCTGTAGACGCTCTTGCCGTCGATGATCACCATCTTCATGTGGTTGCGGTAGTTGATATGCGAGAGATGCTTGAAGCAGGGCACGACCACCGCTCCGGCCCGGGTGAGCTCCTTGAGCTCGTCCTTCTTGTAGCTGATGCAGCTCAGCCAGTCGTAGAGGATGTGCACCTTGACGCCGGCCTTGAGACGGTCGAGCAGGACCTCTTTGACCTTGGCGGTCAGCTCGTCCTGCTCCCAGATGAGGTACATGAGGTGGATGTACTTCTCGGCGGTCGCCATCTCCTCGAGCAGGGCGGGGAACTTCTGCGAGCCGGCCGTGTAGATCTCGACGGTGTCGGCCGGCAGCGGTACGATGCCGTCTTCGTGGCGGCCGGTGGATTCGACGCGGCCGCCGGGCGTGCCCTCCAGATCATGGATCGCGGCCTCCGAGAACTGCCTGGTCGCAGCCAAGGTACGGTAGAGCGACCTCTCGGCAAGGCCCTCCATGTCGCCGAGCACCCTGGCGCGCTTCGTGGAAGCGCGCCGATAGTTCCTGCCGATGAAGAAGTAGGCGATCATGCCGATCACCGGCAGCAGCATGATCACGAACAGCCACGCGAGCACGGTGCTCGGGTCGCGGTCGTCGGTGGCGAGCGCGATGACGACGCCCGCCAGCGCGAGCAGGATCAGGATCTCGAAGACCCAGCCGGCGACGCTCTGTGGCGTCACGGCCGTGAGCGCATGCACGGCGGTCAGGGCCAGGGTGGTCACGCCGCCCTCCGTGCCGCGCGCCGCGCGTGCTCGGCTCGCCAGATCGGGTCGATCAGCACCAGCAGCGAGATCACCAGGTACACGACGACGGCGGCGACCGGCAGGATGAGCCCGAGCAGCGTCGCCACCGCCTGGATGATCACGGCCACGCGCCGCTGTCGGTCGAACGCTTTGAGCTCTGCGTCGGCGGCGTCGTTCGCCGCCACGCCTTCCGTGCGGCTCGCGTAGCCGAACATCACGTTCACCATGAGCGACGCCAGTGTCAGGTTGACGCCGAAGATGACGACGGCGACGTGGGCGGCGCTGTCGTCGAGGTGATTGGCCAGCAGGCTCGTCGTGAACGGCAGGAACGAGACGAAGAGCAGGAGGACCAGGTTGAGGCCCATCATCACCTGGTCCGCCGCCTTGGTGAACCGCGTCAGGTTGCTGTGCGCCATCCAGACGCCGCCGATGAAGGCGAAGCTGACGAAGTACCCGAGGTAGCTCGGCCACTCGGCGGCCAGCTCGCGCAGCAGGGCCTCCGGGTCGAGTGGGACGTGCAGTTCGAGGACCAGCAGCGTGATGGCGATGGCGAACACGCCGTCCGAGAACGCCTCGAGTCGTGTGGTCGGCAGGAGGCGGGTGATGCCTCCGCCCTGTGGTCTGTCGTCGGGCATTGTGCTCCTCCGGTCAGGTCGTGCGTTCCTCAGTCCAGTTCCTGTGTGCCCCCGCCGCTCACGGTGAGGATCTGGCCGCTCACCCACGAGGACATGGGGGAGACCAGGAACAGCACCGCGTTCGCCATGTCCTCCGGGTCACCGAGGCGGCCGAGGGGCGTGTGCTTCAGCATCTGCGCCTCGATCTCCGGGGTGAGCACGGTCGCGAGGGCGTGGGTGCGGGTGGCGCCCGGGGCGATGGCGTTCACGCGCACGCCTTTCGGTCCGAGGTCGAACGCCATGTTGCGCGTGAGGTGGTTCACGGCGGCCTTGGACGCGGCGTAGGACGTCATGTTGCGGTCCTTGTTCTCGCCCGCCATGGAGCTGACATTGACGATGGCGCCGTGGCCGGCCGCCTCCATGTGCGGTGCGCAGAGCTGGGAGAAGTGGAAGCCGGCGAAGACGTTGAGCTCGAACGCCCACTCGAACGTGTCCAGCGGCATCTCGAAGGGCTGCGGCCCGCCGCCCCCGGCGTTGTTGACGAGGATGGTCACGCGGCCGAACGCGTCCACGGCGGCCTTGACGACGGCCTCGCGCTGGTCCTCTCTGGTGACGTCGCAGGCGAGCGCGGCGGCCCTCCCGCCGGCCGCACCGATGGCGTCGGCCACCTCTTGCGCCGTCGCCGCGTCGAGGTCGCTGACGAGCACCGACGCGCCGGCCTCGGCCAGGCGCTCGGCGATGGCGCGGCCGATGCCGGCGCCGGCGCCGGTGACGATGGCGACCTCGCCGGAGAGGTCGAGCAGGGAGTCGATCGGCATGGGAGTCTCCTCTGATCGGCATGGGAGTCTCCTTCTGATCCGGGCTCACTTGCCGGCGCCCCGGAAGTGGCAGACGTAGCGGCACGTGTTCTCGTCGAACGACCTGTGGTTGGCCGGCAGCGACGGCTTGCCGCCGATGCGATGGCAGTACAGGCAGGTGGCGAAGGCTCCCGAGACGGGGTGCGTGACCTTGGGCGCCGGCAACGCCGCCACACCTGCGGCGGGCGGCTGCTGGATCTGCTTGGGGTTCCCGGCGTGGCAGAACGCGCAGCGCTGCACGCGGAAGGCCAGGTGGCTCGCCGGCATGCCGAGCTCCAGGGCCGGGTCACCGTGGCAGGTCACGCAGCGGTCCTCCAGGTCGGCCGTCGCGTGCGGCACCGCGGGCGCCGGCAGCGCGTCGTGGCAGGCCTCGCAGCTCGACGTGGGGAAGTTGCGGTGGGTCACCGGCAGCGTGCCCGCCGAGACGGAGTGGCACGTGCCGCAGTCCGCGGTCTCCCGGTCCACCGGGTGCGGGATGCCGACCTTGCCGGCCTGGCCGTGACACGAGCGGCAGTCGCCGACGGTGAAGTCGGCGTGCGAGGCCGGGAGCTTGGCGATCTCGTGGCACTTGACGCAGTCCGCCTTGTCGCCGGTCACCCCGTGCGGGATGGCCGGCGCGGCGGCGGGCGAACCCGCCGTGACCGGGACCTTGGCCGAGACCGCCCAGGCGAACGCGCAGGCGGCGACGATCAGCACGAGCAGGACCAAGCCGACGACCGCGGAGACGACTCTGTGCGTCATCTCATCACCTCAGACCATGTCGAAGCGTTCGGTGTGCACGCGGTCGCGCGGGACGCCGATCTGCGGCAGCGCCTTCTCCATCGCGTCCATGAGCGCGTTCGGCCCGCAGACGAAGTACTGGAAGCGCGTGAGGAGGCGCTCCGGCAGGTGCCGCTTCAGGATGTCCGCGCTGATGTAGCCGCGTTCCCCGGTCCAGTCGTCGCCGGGTTTGGAGAGCACGCGCACCACGGTGAGGTTGTCCATGCGCCGGTCCAGCTCGGCGAGCTCCTCCTCGTAGGTGAGGTCGGCCTCGCTGGTGACGCCGTAGAACAGCACGACGGGGCGCACGTCCCCCCGCTCCTCCAGCGCCAGGACCATCGCGCGCAGCGGCGTGATGCCGACCCCGCCGCCGATGAGCCCGTAGCCGGCGCCCTCCTCGCGGTCGATGGTGAACACGCCGTGCGGACCATCGACCCACGCCCTCGCGCCGGGCTTCAGCTCCGGTACCACCTTGCCCGACCAGTCGCCGAGCGCCTTGATGGTGAACGAGACCTCGTCGCCCGGCTGGTCCGCGTCATTGGCGGAGGAGATGCAGATCGGGTGCTGCGTCATGGCGAAGGGCGTGCGGCCGAACCCGATCCAGGCGAACTGCCCCGGCTCCGCCGTGAACCCCATGTGACCCCTGGGCTTCACGACCACGGTGCGGGCGTTGCCGTGCTCGGGCCGGTTCTCGACGACCTCCCACGGCCGCCGCCAGAGCCGCAGCGGCCTGAAGAGCCGGTAGCGCAGGAACAGCCCGATGAACACGACCAGGTACACGGCCCAGAGGGCCTGCATGACGGGCATCGCCGCGAAGCGGCCGACCGCCACGATGTGGATCACGGCCGTGGCGACGAGCGCCATGGCGAGGACGCCGTGCGTGGCCTGCCACAGCTCGTACGGGCTGTGCAGCCGCTTGCGCAGCACCGACAGACCCACGACGAGCAGGACGGCGATGAAGGCGACCGTGCCCATCCACACCGGCCAGGCCATCCCTCCCCCAGGCCAGAGGATCGCGACGGGGTAGGCGTGCGAGAGGATGAGCAGCACCGGATGCGCCAGCACGAGCAGCAGCGCGGCGATGCCGATCTCGCGGTGGAACTGCAGCAGCGCGTCCTCGCCGAAGGCCCCCGCCGCCCCGTTGGTCCGTGTGACCAGCGCCAGCTCGAACGCCATCAGCGCGAGCCCCAGGTAGCCGAGGGCATCCGCAAGCGCGACGCCGAAGTCGGCGGCGTCGGCGGAGCTGATGAAGACGGCGCCGACGACGAGCGGCAGGATGACGATGAACGCGTACAGGCCGAGCCAGAAGGCGCCCTTGATGATCAGCCTCATGGAGTCTCCGGCTGCGCGGACGGGGCGGGCCGTGTGACGGACGCCGTAGCCTGAAGCCCGGAACTCGGAAGTGACACAAGTGCCTCCCGTGTGACCAGATGACAAGTGGCAGTGCCAATTGGCAGTGCCACTTGACATCGTCTGACTAGGCCGCGATAGTGCACCACGAATGCACTACGTGTCAAGTGGAAACTGTGGCTCTCGCTTGTGAGAAGGTGAAAGGGGATTGACCGTGGACTCTCCGGACCAGGTCCGGCCTGCCGACAGCACCGGGAACGTTCCGCCGGCGGGGCCGCCGACCGTCAGGCAAGTCGTGATCACCAACGGTACCGTCTGGCGGGCGGTCGCGATCGTCCTCGTTACCCTGGCCGCGCTCTGGGGGCTCAACCAGATGCGCAGCCTCGTCATGATGCTGGTCATCTCGCTGTTCTTCGCGTTCGCCATGACACCAGGGGTCAACTACCTGCACGCCAAACGGGGCTGGCGCCGCGGCCTGGCCGTCGCGGTGATCTACGTGGTCGGCATCGTGGCCGTCGTCGTGATGCTCGTGCTGATCGTGCCGGCGATCGCCAAGGTCGGCGGGCACATCAGCCAGAACGGAACGCAGTGGATGACCAGTCTGGACGGCTGGACGTCCTCGAAGCTCGGCTTCCACATCGTCGACAAGCAGGCGTACAAGGACGGTACTGTCACCATCGGTGAGTTTCTCAAGCAGTGGGCCGGCAAGCTGATGCCGGCGGCGGGCAAGCTCGTGTCGACCGGTGCGGGCCTGGTCTTCGAGGTCGCCACGATCGGTCTGTTCACCTTCTACCTGACGGCCGACTTCCCGCGGCTGCAGCGGGCCTTCCTCTCGTGGTTCAAGCCCGGCCAGCAGGAGCGCCTGGGCTGGACGGTGGACCAGTCGATCAAGCAGGTCGGCGGCTACCTGTACTCACGCCTGCTGCTGACCGTCATCAACGGCCTCGGGTTCCTGGCCGTGATGGTCGCGGTCGGCGTCCCGACCGGGCTGGCCATCCCGCTCGCCGTGTTCGGCGGGTTCGTCTCCGAGTTCATCCCGAGCGTGGGGACGTACATCGGAGGCGCTGTCCCGGCGGTGCTGACGCTCGCGCTCGCGGGCCCGGTCCCGGCGCTCATCGTCATCGCCTACATCGTGGTCTACCAGCAGATCGAGAACTACTGGCTGAGCCCCAGGATCAGCGCGAAGACGATGGAGCTCAACGGCGGCTTGGCGTTCGGCGCGGCCATCGCCGGCGCCGCCCTGTTCGGCCCCATGGGGGCCTTCATGGCGCTGCCCGTGGCCGCGCTCATCGTGGCGGTGCTGCACAACTACCGCCACGCGTACCCGGTCTTCTATCAGTCTCAGTACGCCGACGCGGCGGACAAGGCCGCGGCGGCAGCGGCCGCGGCGGCCGAGCCCTCGGCGGACGAACCGGGTGGGACGAGCCGGCAGGTCGAGTACGATCGTCCAGGATCCGGGACAGGAGGAGCGCAGTGCAGCAGAAGGTAGACTGGGAGGAGCGCAGGGCGGAGCTCGCGGAGGCCGTGTGGCGCACCATCGCGCACCGGGGCCTCGAGAACACCTCGATCCGCAACATCGCCGAGGAGTCCACTGGACGCGCGGCGTGCTGCAACGCTACTTCCGCGACAAGGACGAGCTCATGCTGTTCGCGTACGAGCTCGCGAGCGACCACGCCGTCGCCGTCAATGTGCGGGCCGTCGGCGATTCGCGGGGGCTCGAGGCAATGCGTCGTCGCCTGCTCGCCTACGCTCGCCCCGACGCCGAGCAGCGCTTGGTGACCGACGTCCTCAGCGCGTTCCCGGTGCATGCCAGGACCCAGCCCGAGCTTGCCGAGGCCGTCCGTCACAGGTACCGCGAGTGGGTGCGCGTGACGCAGACCATCTTCCGCGACCTGGGCGCCGAAGGTGCGCTCCGCGAGGGGCTCGATGTCGAGCACGCGGCGGTGGACTACCTGGCCTTCGCCACCGGGCTGGCGCGTCTCGACTACGTGGACGACGAGATGTTCGAGAGGATCGACCCCGAGAAGGTGGTCGACGGCTGGTTGAGCAGGATCGGGTCGCCGGCCGAGCTGGAGCGCCTGGGCATCCGGTCCTGACGCAGCGGCGGGCCGTGCAGCCGGCCCGGCATCGCGCCGCCGCCGCTGCCGAAGCGGTCGAGGACCGTCTCGAGCAGCGGCAGGAAGCGGTGCACCTGGCCGCTGCGGATCGCCCAGTCCCACATGGGCTCGAGCTTCTTCCAGCCGCTCGTGTAGGCGAGGTGGCGCGCGTGTTCGCGCAGCGTCGCCGTGGGCGAAGGCGGCGCGCCAGATGCTGCTCCAGCGGTAGAAGTCGCGGTACGCGCCCCAGTAGCCGGTCTCGAGCTGCTCTGCCGTCATGCGCGCCGGCGTGAAGACGGCGTGGCGTGTGTCGTACAGGTCCCAGTCGCGGCTCGTGACGCGGCCCTCGGCCGCGAGCCGCCGCTCCAGGCGGGTGCCCGGGTACGGCGTCATGATGTGGAAGGTCGCCGTCTCGACGCCGCGGCTCACCGCCCACTCGACCGTGCGCGCGAACACGGACGGGTCGTCGTGGTCCATGCCGAAGACGAAGGCGCCGTTGACCATCACGCCGAGGTCGTGGAGGCGACGGACGGCGGCGTCGAAGGGCGGCGCGCCGGCGCCGGCCAGGTTCTGCGTCTTGCCGGCGCCGCGCAGGTTCGCCTCGCTCAGCGTCTCGAACCCGATGAAGAGGCTGCGCAGCCCGCTCTCCACCGCCTTCTCGAGGAGGCCGGGGCGCAGGACGGCCTCGACCGTCCCCGCCGCCTGCCACAGGCGGCCCATGCCTTTGAGGCCGTCGAAGAGCGCCTCGGCGAACGGCGGACTGCCGAAGAGGTTGTCGTCGAGGAAGTAGAGGTGGCGCCCCGGGAGGCGGTCGATCTCGGCCAGAGCGTCGTCGACCGCCTGCACGTAGAACGACTTGCCGCCGCGGAAGAACGCCTCCTTGTAGCAGAAGTCGCAGAGGTGCGGGCAGCCGCGGCTCACGACCAGTGAGTTGGGCACGAGGTAGCGCTCGCGCTTGATGAGGTCGCGGCGCGCCGGCGGGAGGCCGGCCAGCGTCCGCTCCGTGGAGCGGTACAGCGGCTGTGGCCGGCCGGCGCGGAAGTCGCGCAAGAACGCCGGCCACGTGTCTTCGCCCGGCCCGCAGAACACGCTGTCGGCGTGCCGGGCCGCCTCCTCCGGCAGGCTCGTCGGGTGCAGGCCGCCGAGGCAGACGTAGGCGCCCTTGGCGCGGTAGTGGTCGGCGTAGCGGTAGGCGCGCCCGGCCGAGGTGATGTACGCCTCGATGACGACGAGGTCGGGCTCGTCGTCGAGGCGCAGAGTCTCGACGTGCTCGTCCTGCAGGTCGACCTCGTCGTCCGGGTCCAGATACCCCGCAAGGGTCGCGAGGCCGAGCGGCGGGAACAGCGAGTACTTGATGGAGCGCCAGTAACGGCTGTCGGCGGCCGTCTTGGCCGGGCTGATCATCTTGACCCGGAGCGGGTGGGACGGGGTCATCGGTTGCCCACCCCCGGCTGGGCGGCGAAGTGGGCGAGCAGCACGTCCAGCCCGGTCTCGAACTCGCCCGGCCGGTCCCACACCGCGAGGCGCATGCCGACCTGCATCATGCTGGGGTAGTCGGCCCAGTGGCCGACGAGCTGGGCGACGATCTCGGTCGTCTGCACCTCATCGCCCAGCATGCGCGCGTAGCCGAGGCCCAGCGTGTACGCCCCGAGCACGTGATACACGGTCGCGGCGCGGTCTTCACTGAAACCGGCATCCAGCAGTGTGCCCATGAGCTCCTCCATCCAGCGGCGGCCGCTCGGGGTGCGCACGACGGCCGTCGAAACGAGCGGCAGGGCGCGAGGATGGGCTTCCGCGAGCGCGTGCAGTCCCATGAAGAGCTGGCGTACCCGGTTCTGCCAACGGGGGTCCGGGTGCGAGGCGCCGAGCGCCGCCGCGGCGATCGTCTCGCCAACGGCGTCGAGGATCGCCTGCTTGTTGGGGAAGTGATGGTAGAGGCTCATGGGCTTGACGCCGGCCTCGGCCGCAAGGCGGCGCATGTTGAGAGACTCGAGGCCGTCTTCGTCGATGATCCCGAGGGCAAGGGCCACGATCCGCGGCCGCGTCAGGGCGGCGCGCTTGGGCGTTGTGTCTTCGGCGACGGGCATGGCGGCCTCCTGCTGGGTGCCGGAACCGTACTAGGTAAGGCTTACAAAGTACGGTACGGGGGTCGGCAGGAGGCCGTCAACGTACAGACGTACGGTTCGGATGTGAACGGACACCGATCATTGGCGGGTGCTGTGCTACCGGACGCGTACGCTCGGATGTACTTCCGTACGTGTGGATGAACGTCCAGAAGTACTTGATGCGCCGTCAGGTGTGCACCTCTGGCGGTACCAGTGGATCGTGCTTCGCAGCGCGGACGGCGGCTACCAGCTCGGCGTCGCGCGCGCGGTCCAGCGGCCGTCCGCGCGCGTCACCTCCACAGGCACGCCGAAGCAGGCGCTGAGCGGCTCGTCGGCGAGGACGCCGGGCGCGGCGCCGCAGGCGACCGCGCGCCCGGCGCGAAGCAGCAGCGCGTGCGTGATCGTCGGCGGGAGCTCCTCGAGGTGGTGCGTCACGAGGACGACGGCCGGGGCAGGCTGCTCGCCGGCGAGCCTGGCGAGCGCCGCCAGCAGCGCCTCCCGGCCGGGCAGGTCCAGGCCGTCGGCCGGCTCGTCGAGCAGCAGCAGCGGCGGGCGCCGCATGAGGGCTCGCGCGATGAGGATGCGCCGCCGCTCGCCCTGGGAGCACGTGGCGAAGGCATGCGCGCCCACGGCTGCGCAGCCGACCTGTGCGAGCAGCTGCACGGCTCTCCGCCGCGCCGCGTCGTCGACTCGGTCCTGCAGCAGCTGGATGGTGCCCGTCACGCCGGTGAGCACGACCTCGAAGGCGGTGCGCCGCGGCGAGAACGCCTCCTCTGTCTTCACGTCCACGTGGCCGATGCGCTCGCGCAGCGCGCGCAGGTCGATCCGGCCGACGGTCTCGCCGAGGATCTCGACCTCTCCGCGGCTGGGATGACGCATGCCGGCGGCGACGTCGAGGAGGGTGGACTTGCCGGCGCCGTTGGGCCCCAGCACGGCCCACTGCTCGCCGCATCCCACCGTCCAGTCGATGCCGCCGAGGATGGGCTGCCGCTGCCGCAGCCGGACGTCCCACTCCCAGACATCGACACCGGTGAGGTGCAGAGCGGGGGTGTGAACGGCGGCGGAGTCGGGCAGGGCCGGGTGGGACGTGGTGATGGGCATGCGCGCGGCCCGGGTCAGCCGAGGCGCGCGGCCTGCTCGCCGCGGACGCTGCGCCGCGCGGCGGCTGAGGCCGCGGCGAGCGCCTCGCGCGCCTCGGCGACGATGCCCACCGTGGCGCGCGCTCGTCCGCGCGGGCGCTCGTCCTGCTTGGGCTTCGGCCAGGCGCGGACGGCGGCCTCGACGGCGTCCCGGCCGCCGGCGGCGAACGCCCGCGCCAGCTGCGCCTGCACCTCGGCGTCCGGGCTCGCGGCGGCGAACTCGGCCGCCGCGATGGCGTAGCCGTTGCCGTTGAAGCTCAGCGAGACGCCGCCCCAGGCCTTGACGGCCTCGAGCGGCGGCGCGTCCGTGATGGAGTCGCCGACGTACATGACGCCGCTGCCGGCGACGCCCTCCGCGGCGACGATCGCCTCAAGGGCGGCGAGCTTCTGGCCGCCGCCGACGGGGCGGACGGCGGCCACCATGTCGCCGCTCACCCGGCCGTCCATCCGCGTCCAGAACAGGTCGTCGAGCTCCGCCACCGTCGTCCGGTCCCCGGGCGAGAGGTCGGCGGCAGAGCTCGCCCCGTCCGGGATGTCGATGACGGGGCGCGCCAGCACTCGGCCAGCCGCCTCACGCAGCCACGCGGCCTCGTCCTCCGGCACGGTCCACGCGTCGAGGTGCAGCTCCGTGCAGCGGACCCGGTGCAGCGGGAACTCGGCGAGCGCGCACAGCGCCTCGAGATAGGGCGTGTAGGAGGTCGAGATGATGAAGGCGGGCATCAGGGCGCTCACAGTGTCGAGGACCTTGAGCGCCTCGGGCACGAGCAGCACGCGCTCGGCGCTGAAGAGCCGCACGTCCTGGTCGGTGACGTAGAAGGCCTTGAGGAACGGCGGGATCAGACGGAGCGTGTCGCCGGCGTTGTAGCCGGGCCTGCGGACGACGTCGGCGAGGAAGTCGTCGTAGCGGCTCAGACGCGCGAAGAGCTCCGCTCCGTCCGGGATGAAGCGCTCGGCGATCTCCTGGGCGTTGTCGTTCTTGGTGAGCGGGCCTTCGCAGTCGGTGACGTAGATGCGGCCGGCGCCGGCCGGCTCGGCTTCCACGGCGGTCATCGCTCTGCCACCTCCGCGTCGACGAGCTCGCTCAGGTCGAGCGGCAGTCTCGTCGACTCGGCGAAGACGGCGCCGCGCGAGGTGTTGAGCTGGCCCTCGGCGAAGGCGCGCAGCGTCTGGTACAGAAGCGGGATCTCGCGGATCTCGCCCTGCCGGCGGATCTCGGCGAACAGCGGCTCGTCCTCGCCCTCCGCCGCGGCGATGTCGGCGACGCTCATGCTCTCGCGCTTGTCGCGGAACTGTCGCCACAGCGGGTCCCACTCCGGGCCGCGAAGCGAGAGCCGGAAGGCGCTGACCACCGGGCCGCGATCGAGCTGCGCGGTGGCCAGGTGGATCATGGCGCCGGTCTCCTCCGCTTCTTCTTCCAGCAGCTGCCAGATGACCTGCTGCCACGTGCCCGTGGGCCCGCCGGGCAGGGCAGGGTGGAGATTGAGGATGGCAAACCTGCGGCACAGGGCCGGGCTGGCGATGAGCATGTACCCGGCCATGACGAGCACGCCGAGGCTGTAGGGCACGAGGAGGTCGTTGACGCCGCGGTGATACTCCTCGCGCCATGTGGCGCGCGAGACGCCGAGCTTCTGCGCCTCGGCCCAGCTGGCGGCGCTTGACAGCGTCACGAGCGGAAAGCCGAGGCGCTCGACCAGAGCGAGGAAGCGGTCGCTCTCCGGCGCCTCGCCGCGCTCGCGGTCGCTGAAGACGGCGCCGATCTCGAGCGGGACCTCGTCTTGCTGCGCCCGGGCGACGACGTCGGCGAGCAGGTTGCTCGCCGCCTGGTCGCGGCCGGTGGAGAGCCAGCCGATCCTCATGCGCAGGCCCGCCCTGGGTGGCCGGCGCGGCCCCGCGTCTTCACCGGCCGCCCCTGCGCTTGACTGCGGCGTCGGGCTCGCCACGTTCCTCGGCCAGACGCGCGCGCCAGGCCGCGGCGTCCGGGTAGGCGCTGCGGCCCAGCCCGGAGATGCCGCGGCTCGCCGCCCACGCCGCCAGTCGGCCGGCGCTCTCGAGGCCGACCTGCTCGATCATCGCCGCGACGAAGCCGGCGGCGAAGAGGTCGCCGGCGCCGGTGACGTCGACGACCTCCGCCGGCAATGGCGGCACGTAGAGGTCCACGCGACGGCCCACCAGCCTGGCGCCGCGGCCGCCCATCTTGACGATCACGAGCCCGACGCCGGTGTTGAGCAGGAAGGCGAGGGACTCGGGGAGCGAGAGCCCGCAGAGCATCTCGAGCTCGGTCTCGGTGGAGAAGAGGTACGCGCAGCGCTGCAGGATGGGGAGGAAGCGTTTGACGCCCTTGCGCGCGTAGATCTCGCCCGGGTCGAAGGCGATCTCCACTCCGGCGGGGAGCCGCTCGAGCAGCGCCAGCTGCGCCTCGAGCGGCCCGTCGCCGGCGAAGCTGGTGAAGAGGGCGTAGCGGGTGCGCGGCAGCCGCCGCGGGACGTCGGCCGGCGAGAACGCGTCGTTCGCCGCCGGCCACACGAGGTTGCGGCGCTCGCCGTCCTCGTCGAGGAGCACGTAGACGCGGCCGGTGTCGCCCTCGCGGTGCACGAGCCGGGCGTCGGCCGGGGCGAGCTCGCCGAGAAGGAACAGCCCGTCCTCGTCGGCGCCGACCCGCCCGACCATCGTCGCGGCATAGCCGAGACGCGCCAGCGCATTGACCGTGTTCGCCGCCTGACCACCTGCGGCGCGCACCGGGTCGACGTGCACCAGGGCTTCGTCCACGGCCTTGCGCACCGAGGGCTCCATCATCTGCTCGGTGCCGGGCGGCCCCAGCTCGTCCCACAGGGGGAAGCTGCGGGGGAGCCGGTAGATGAGGTCGAGGTTGAGCGCGCCGCAGCCGATCAGGTCGACCGGCCTCATACGCGCAGCTCCCCGCGGTAGCGGACGGCGGCGCCGTCGCCCCGCGCGACGACCTCGCCGACCACGCGGCAGGAGAACTCGGCCTTCTCGACGATCGCAAGGTCCTTCTGCACGTGCTCGGGATCCACGGCCAGGACCATCCCGAGCCCGCAATTGAAGGTCTTGAGCAGCTCCGCGCGGCGCACGCCGAGCCCGTGCAGCCAGCCGAAGAGGGGGCTCGGCGTCCAGCTCTCGAGGTCGATGACGGCGGCGAGGTCGTCCGGCACGGCGCGCCCGACGTTATCGGGGAAGCCGCCGCCGGTGATGTGCGCCGCCGCGTGCACGCCCCCGGCGTGGCCGAGGTCGTGCAGCACCGGGCTGTAGATGGCGGTGGGGGTGAGCAGGACGTCGCCGACCGTGGACCTGGGGTCGTAGCACGGGCCGAAGCCTTCGCCCGGCGTGATGCAGAGGCCCACGCCGCCGCCCCCGCCGATGAAGTTGCTGCCGAGGTCGATGGCATGCTCTTCGAGCAGGTGACGGATGAGGCTGAAGCCGTTGCTGTGCACGCCGGTGGAGTCGATACCGACGAGGACGTCGCCCTCCTTGACGAGCTGCGGTCCCCAGAGCTCGTCGCGCTCGGCGAGGCCCACGGCGAAGCCGGCCATGTCGAAGTCGCCGTCCGGGAACTGGCCCGGGTGTTCGGCGGTCTCGCCGCCGAGCAGCACGCAACGGGCACGCAGGCAGCCCTCGTCCACGCCGGCGACGATGTCGGCGACCTGCTCCGGGACCACGCTCCCGACCACCAGGTAGTCGAGGAAGAAGAGCGGGACGGCGCCGCAGGCGGACACGTCGTTGACGCTCATCGCCACGAGGTCGATGCCGATGGTGTCGAGCCGTCCCACGCGGCGGGCGATCTCGATCTTGGTGCCGACGCCGTCGGTGCCGGCGACGAGAACGGGGTCCTTGAGCTGCGGCAGACGCATGGCGCCGCCGAATCCACCGAGGCCGCCGAGGACGAGCGGGTTCTGCGTGCTCTTCAGCCGCTCCTTCATGAGCTCGACGGCGCGGTTGCCCGCCTCGACGTCGACGCCGGCCTTCTTGTACGTGAACCCCTGCTCGTCCGCCATGCCGCTCCCCGGTCGCCTGCCCGGCCCAGTCTACGTCCTGCCTCGGTTCGCCTTCCAGTGCCGGGGCGCTTTCGCTGGCCGCCGCTTCGATGGACGATCCAGGGATGGGGCGTCGGGCAGACGGAAAGACACGCTCTGCTCGTGGATCAGCGAGGCGGCGGCCTGAAGTACCGCGCGGACTGGCGCCGCCGGACGCACGCCCCAAAGTACGAACGTATGGTTGGATGTGCCACCCACGGTGCCAGTCGCCGCCGCACTACCTCGTATCCGCGGCGGCGCGATGTGGCGGGAGCTCGCAGCTGCCGGTCACGGACGCCGCCCCGGCGTGCCGCCGCGTCGGCTCCGCGACCGCCGGCGCATCCAGCGCTCAGGCCTCCGCCGGAAGCGGCTCGTCCGGCGGGGAGCCGGGTGGGCTTGCGTCGCCCGGCGGCTCGTCTCCGGGAGCGGCGTCGGCGTCGTGCTCCGCCTGGGCGCCGAACAGCCCAGCCTCCTTCATGAGCCCGTAGGAGTCGAGCCCGATCTTCAGGAACGGCGCCGCGAACACGCCGCCCACGGCGCCGAACAGGATGCCTCCGGCCGTGGTGGCGAACAGCACGGAGAGCGGGTGCAGGTTCAACGCCGACCCGAGGGCGAACTGGGAGACCAGCGTCTGCAGGAACCCGTTGGCGATGATGACGATGATCAGCATCGGGATGCCCATGGATGGTCCGCCGGCGCCCCAGGCGACGAGCACGGCGAACGCACCGCTGATGATGGCGCCGAAGTACGGGATGTAGTTGGTCATCCAGGCCACGAGGCCGAGCGTAGCCGCCAGCGGGACGCCGATGATGAGCGCGCCCACGAAGATCACCATCCCGTTGAACAGGCCCACGATGGTGCTTCCGTAGATGTACCCGCGGAAGAAGTGCGCGCTGTTGGCGAGCATGGCATAGGCGACCGGTTGAGGCACCGGAGGCATGTGCCTGGAGGCCCAGTTGCCGATCTCGCGTCCCTGGATCAGCACCCACACGAGAATGTTGATGCTGATGAAGACGCCGAAGATGAGGCCGGCGACGCCGCCGATCAAGTCGCCGATCGCGCTGGTCGCGCCGCTCGCGACGTTCTTGAGAGCGTTCTGGAGGGTGTCCTTGGCCGAGTCCATCTGCTCCTTGGACACGCTCGTGGAGTCGAGCGACTTCTGGATCGAGTCCCAGGCCTTCTGGAGATTGTCCTGGATCTCGGGCCACTGGTTCACGAGGCCGTACAGGACCACGAGGCAGATGCCGACGGCGAGGAGGAGGAGAAAGATGACCACAAGGAACGCCGCGATCCAGCGTTTGACGTGATGCCGCTGGAGCCAGTCGACGACCGGCAGGAACGTGCCTCCGATGAGCACCGCGAACAGGGCGGCGAGGACGATGAGCTTGGTCAGCGCCACTACCACGAACGCGCAGACCGCGACCAGGATCACGGCGATGATGATCCAGCCCCAGCGGCCGGTGTCCTTTGCCCATGGCGGCGGAGCGAACGGGCTCGGCTCGTCGCCGGGGCGCGGAGCGCCGTGCGGCAGCCGATCCTCCTCCACAGGTCGTTGTATCGCCATGCGTACGCCTCCTCTGCGGCCACTCGTGCTCGAGCGTTCGGGCCATGCTAACCGAGTGGTCACCCGGATGCGATAGTGGTGGTGGCCGGCGGCGGCCCAGCCCGGCCGCTGCGGCCGCCGCCCGACAGCAGTCCGCGCGCCGCGTGTCTCAGCGGCGGCGCTGGGCGCGGCGGTTCATGCCGGCCAGCGACACGGGCGAGAGTGGCCGGCCGAAGGGGTCGATGAAGATGGAGACGAGCTCGCCTCTTGGGGGCAGGCTGCCCTCGAGCAGGTCCACCGTGTAGGTGAGAGAGTCGTCCTCGATCTGCGGGTCCTTGAGCACGAAGACGGCATCCTCGGGCGTCTCGTCGCCGGTCTCCACGAACGAGATGAGGGCGTTGGGCGGATCCGCGGCGCAGCTGTTCTCGCCCTTGCCCCACTCGTCGACGAACTGCTGCGTGGTGAGGTGCCCGACGACGCGCTGTGGACGGTCGGAGAAGTAGACGCCTGCCGGGTTCGCGCTGCCGGTGTGCCGGGCCGTGGCCGAGGAGACCAGGCGCCGCCGACGAAGCATCATGCGATCCACGTGAAGGGGACCACCGTGCCGGAGACTCAGTCCAAGCAGCGACGTCACCTCAGCCTGCACTTCCGCGTGCGGCCGGTGCTCATGCGCTGGCTGGTGTGTGCGATCAGCCTGGCGCTCACCGCGATCATCGTGCCGCACGTGTTCTTCACGGGGGCCGACACGCTCGACAAGGTCCTTGCGTGGCTGGTCGTGAGCGCCGTCTTCGGCCTGCTGATCACCTTCGTCAAGCCGCTCGTCCAGCTGCTCCTCCTGCCCCTGATCTTCGTGTCGTTCGGCCTCGTCCTGGTGCTGATCAACACCATCGTCATCTGGATGCTGACGTGGATCTTCCCGGACTGGTTCCACGTGGATCACATCCTGTGGGCGCTGGTGGCCGGGCTCGTCAGCGGCGTGCTGGTCGCCGTCTTCGAGAACCTGCTCGGCATCACGCCGCCCATCATCCTCGGCCAGACGGAGGCGCTGAGGATCCGCCTCGCGCGCGCCAGGCCGGAGCACCTGGAGGGTGAGCTGCTCACCGCGGCGGTGACCGGCAAGGACAAGCTCAAGCACATCGTCGGCAAGGGCGGCCCGGACGACGGAGAAGGAGGGCAGCCGTGAGGCGGACCTCCCTCGACCGCATGCGCGAGGACCTGCGCCTGCAGCAGGTCTACAACACGCTGATGCGCTACGGCATGGATGTCGTGCTCGAGCGCACACCCTACGTGGGCGGCTTCCGCCACGGCCTGCAGAGGTGGGTCTGGCGGCTCCCCAAGGGGTGGGAGGAGCCGCCTCCCGCCGTGCGGCTGCGGATGATGCTGGAGGAGCTCGGGCCGACCTACGTCAAGATCGGCCAGATCGTCTCCAGCCAGGCCTCCGCCCTGCCGGTCGACATCGCCGAGGAGCTGGCCCGCCTGCAGGACGACGTACCGCCGTTCCCCAGCGATCAGGTACGGGTCGCGATCATCGAGGAGCTGGGGGCGCCGCCGGAAGAGCTGTACGCCTCCTTCGAGCCCGAGCCGTTCGCGGCGGCCTCCACGGCGCAGGTGCACCGCGCGTGCCTCCACGACGGCACCAAGGTCGCCGTCAAGGTGCAGCGCCCGCTGATCACCAACAAGGTCCGCTCCGACCTCGGGATCCTGCTGAACGCCGCCCGCGTGGCGTCGCAGCGGTCGGAGATGGTGCGCACGCTGGACGTCTCCGGCATGCTCGAGCAGTTCTCGTCCGGCGTGCTCGAGGAGCTCGACTATCGTGGCGAGACCTACAACGCCCTCCAGCTCGCGAAGAACATGGAGGGCCTGCCCGGCATCCACGTGCCGGTCATCTACACGCAGCTCTCGACGTCCAAGATCATCACCCAGGAGTTCGTGGAGGGCGTCAAGGTCAGCGACGTCGAGGCAATCCAGGCCGCCGGACTCGACCGGGAGGAGATCGCCCGCAACGCGCTGCGCGCGCTCATCAAGCAGCTCCCGGTCGACGGGTTCTTCCACGCCGACCCGCACCCCGGCAACCTGCTCGTCAACCTCGATACCGGGGTGCTCACCTTCATCGACCTCGGCATGATGGGCGAGCTGGACGTCCAGAAGCGCCTGCGGCTGGCGCAGCTCATGGTCGTCGCGCAGCAGGGCAGCGCGGAGGGCATGGCGTCGGCGCTGCGCGGAATGAGCGTGCCCATCGCCGGCGAGGTGGACGAGAAGGGGTACCGGCGGGACTTCGTGCGCCGGATGGGCCGCTACATGGGCCAGGGCTCGCCGACCTCGTTCGGGCAGATCGCCAACGAGGGGTTCGAGGTGCTCCGCGTGCACGGCCTGCGGCTCGACTCGGACCTCACGCTCGCGGTCAAGGCCCTGGTGCAGACCGAGAGCGTCGCCCGCGCCCTCTCCACCGGCAGCGGCCTCATCGCGGAGGGCGTGCCGATGCTCCGCGACATGGTCCTGGAGAACATCACCGGGGAGAAGATCCTGGACATCGCGACCAAGCAGGTCATGAGCTCGGCCGGCGAGGTCATCGAGCGCCTGCCGACGCTTGCGGGTGCGACCAGCAAGTGGCTCGACCAGTACCAGAAGGGCCGGTTCGAGGTCACCGTGGACACCTCGCAGCTCAGCAAGGAGGTCGGCAGGCTCACGCGGCTCGGCCGCGAGATCGTCATCGCCGTCATGCTCGTCGGCATGCTCGTCGGCTCGGCGATCGCCTCGTACGGCATCGCGGCGCTCAACCTCGAGACCGGGCTGTGGAACGCCGTCGGGCGGCTTGCGATAGTCGGCTTCGTACTCGCGCTGATCCTGAGCTTCATCATCGTGCTCAGGCTCGTGTGGCGCTGGTTCCGCGGAGCCTCTGCCGACGAGGACTAGCGCGGCCCTCCCGCGTCTTCACGTCGGCCGCTCGGTCGGTTGGCGGTCGGACTGTTCCCGCCATCGCCTTTGCGTTACCCTCTGGTAACATGCGCTGCAGGGCGTGTCGAGGCGGAGATCACCCTTCCGCGCCCGCCCCAAATGAGCCAGTCGCGGGATCCACGCACGATGGAGGTCAAGATGGCGATAGTCGAGTACCCGAAAGGTGCGGCCTTCCCGGGAGTGATAGGCCGCACCACCGACGAGTCGAGCGAAGCCTGGCCGGCGCCGGTGCGGGCCGAGAAGGGCACCCCCAACGTGCTCTTCGTCGTCCTCGACGACACCGGTTTCGGCAACCTGGGCTGCTACGGCAGCCCGATCGAGACGCCGAACTTCGACGCCCTCGCCGCCGACGGCCTGCGCTTCAACAACATGCACACCACGGCGCTCTGCTCGCCGAGCCGCGCCTGCATCGTCACCGGGCGCAACCACCACAGCAACGGCATGGCCTGCATCACCGAGTTTGCCACCGGCTATCCCGGCTACAACGGCATCATGCCGTTCGAGAACGGCATGCTCTCCGAGATGCTCCTTGAGCACGGCTACAACACCTACATGGTCGGCAAGTGGCACCTGACGCCGAGCAACCAGGAGACGGCGGCCGGACCCTACGACCGCTGGCCGCTCGCGCGCGGGTTCGAGCGGTTCTACGGCTTCCTCGGCGGCGACACCAGCCAGTGGTATCCCGACCTGGTCTACGACAACCACCAGGTCGAGCCGCCGGCCACCCCCGAGGAGGGCTACCACCTCACCCCAGACCTCATCGACAGGTCGATCGAGTTCATCGCCGACGCGCGGCAGATCGACCCCGACAAGCCCTTCTACCTGCACCTCTGCTTCGGGGCCACGCACGCGCCGCACCACGTGCCCAAGGAGTGGGCGGACAAGTACGCCGGCAAGTTCGACGACGGCTGGCAGGCCTACCGCGAGAAGACCCTCGCGCGCCAGAAGGAGCTGGGGATCGTCCCGGCAACCACGGAGCTCTCCCGGCATGACCCAGACGTGCCCGACTGGGACTCGCTGCCCGCCGAGGCGCGCAAGCTCTACAGCCGCATGATGGAGGTGTTCGCCGGCTTCCTCAGCCACACTGACCATCATCTCGGGCGGCTGCTCGACTACCTGCGTACCCAGGGCCTGCTCGACAACACCATCGTCATGGTGATCTCCGACAACGGCGCCAGCGCCGAGGGCGGCCCCACCGGGACCACCAACGAGGCTCAGTTCTTCAACAACGCCCAGGAGCCACTCGAGGAGAGCCTCGCGGTCCTCGACGAGATCGGCGGCCCGAAGCACTTCAACCACTACCCCTGGGGCTGGACCAACGCCGGCAACACGCCGTTCCGGCGCTGGAAGCGCGAGACCTACCGCGGCGGCGCCTGCGACCCGTTCATCGTCTCCTGGCCGGCGGGCGTCAGGGCCAAGGGCGAGGTGCGGAACCAGTACGCGCACATCATCGACATGGTGCCGACCGTGCTCGACCTGCTCGGCCTGGAGCCGCCGGCGGCCATCAGGGGCGTCACGCAGTCACCGCTGCAGGGCGTCAGCTTCGCGCACACGCTCGACGACGGCGCGGCCGAGACCAGGCACCACACCCAGTACTTCGAGATGCTCGGCCACCGCGCCATCTACCACGACGGCTGGCGCGCGGTCTGCCCCTGGCCCGGCCCCTCGTTCACCGAGGCCGGCGTCGGCTTCGGCCAGCCGATCTCGTCGGAGAAGCTCGCGGAGCTCGACGCGCACGGCTGGGAGCTCTACCACACCGACGAGGACTTCGCCGAGAACCACAACATGGCCGAGGAGAACCGCGACAAGCTGATCGCCCTCATCGCGACCTGGTACGTCGAGGCCGGCAAGTACGACGTCATGCCAGTCGACGGCAGCGGCTTGGCGCGCGTGATGGGCGAGAAGCCCCTGGTAGCCGTGCCCCGAGAGAGCTACACGTACCGGGTCGGGACGCAGTCGGTGCCGTTCTTCGCGGCGCCGCGCGTGCAGAACCGCCCGCACAGCATCACCGCGAGCGTCGAGATCCCGGAGGACGGCGCCGAGGGCGTGCTGCTCAGCCAAGGCTGCGCGGCGGGCGGCTACTCGCTGTACATGAAGGACGGCAGACTCCACTATGTGCACAACTGGGTGGGTCGCGCACTTTACTCGGTGACGACGGAGACCGACGTGCCGGCCGGCAAGCACGAGCTGCGCTTCGAGTTCGAGCCGACGGGCGAGCCGGACCTGCCGCACGGCAAGGGCGCTCCGGGCCGGCTGCAGCTCTACGTCGACGGGTCTCTGGTCGCCAACGCGGAGGCGCCGACGACGACGCCGTTCATGCTCAACCCCGGCGCCCTGACCTGCGGCGCCAACCCTGGCTCTCCGGTCACTCCGGACTACCCCAGCCCGTTCAAGTTCACCGGCACCCTGCACGAGGTGACCGTGGACGTGAGCGGCGAGCTGATCCACGACCCGGAGGCCGAGCTGCGCTTGCACATGGCGCGGCAGTAGTCCCCGAAGAGACCATCAGGGAGCGGCGGGGCCGGCCAAGCCGGCAGGCCCCGCCGCTCCCTGAAGCGGGACACCTCATCCCACTCTGGTTCCATGGACCGAAACGGAGGCCCGGAGTGCGCCCCATCCCGGTAGTGCTGACGGTGATCGGCTCGATCCCGCTCGCGTTCCTGCTGGCGGGGATCCTGTCCGCGTACCTCAGGTTCTTCATGCTGGTTGGCCATCATCGGACTTGTGGTCTGGGGCATCTCCAAGCTCGTGGCTCGTCCGTGGAGGTACGGCTGACGGAAATCGGCGTCCGCGTGTGCCGGGACGTCGGGCAGGGCGCCGAGATCCCATCACGGGAGCGAGGGAGGGGGATGGCGAGAGCGACACGGAGGGCCGGCGCGGCGCAGTCCGGGGAGGCAGTGCCCGAAGACGCCGGTCTGCGCTTCGCGGCCACGGCGGGCAGCCAGCTCTTCAGGGCCACTAGCGGCGTCTTCGCGGCGCCCCTACTCGATGTCGGGGTAGCGGCATGACCGATCTCGCCACGATCGTGGCCATCATCGTCGTCTGGGGAGTCCTATCCAAGCCGCTCGACCGGCGCGGGATCACCTCCGCGATCGTCTTCACGGTGGCGGGATTCCTCGTCGGCGCGAAGGTGCTGGGGTTGCTGGACGTCCCGGCCGACAGCGAGGTCGCGCACCGGGTCACCGAGGTAGCGCTGGTCCTGCTGCTCTTCAGCGACGCGACGCGGCTCGACCTGCGCGCTCTGCGCCACGAGCTGGTCTGGCCGAGCCGCCTCCTCCTCATCGGGCTCCCCCTGACGCTGCTCGCCGGGACGGGAGTCGGCGTGCTGGTGTTCCCGGGCATGGCGCTGGCCTCGGTGTTCCTGCTCTCGACGATGCTCTGCCCCACCGACGCGGCGCTCGGCCAGAGGGTCGTCACCGACGCCTCGGTCCCGGCCCGCGTCCGCCAGGCGCTCGACGTGGAGGGCGGGCTCAACGACGGCATCGCCGTGCCCTTCTTCCTGGTGGCGCTCGACCTGGCCAACGCCGAGCTCACCACGGGGGTCACCTGGGCAGTCGTCCAGAACGCGGCGGAGCAACTCGGCTGGGGGCTGGGCGCCGGCCTCGCCGCCGGCCTTGTCGGCGCTCTGCTCTTCCGCGCCGCCGACCGGCGCGGCTGGATCAGCGGCGAGTGGCGGCAGATCATCCCTCTGGCCATCGCGCTGCTCGCCTACGCTCTGGCCGTGACGCTCGGCGGCAGTGGCTTCATCGCCGCCTTCGTCGGTGGCTTGGCCTTCGGCGCCGTCTCCCGCCAACGCGGCTCCGCGATCACTGTGTTCACGGAAGAGACCGGCGGCCTGCTCGCGGCCTTCACCTGGATCGGCTTCGGGGCGCTGGCGCTGACCCTGGCGATCCCACACATCACCTGGCGGGTGGTCCTCTATGCGCTGCTCAGCCTGACCATCGTCCGCATGCTTCCCGTGGCGGTCGCGATGATCCGCCAGGGCGTTCGCCTGCCGACGCTGGCGTTCATCGGCTGGTTCGGTCCGCGCGGACTGGCCTCGGTGGTGTTCGCGCTCCTCGTGCTCGAGCGGGGCGTGCCGGAAGAGGAGACCCTGCTCGCTACGGTGATCGTCACGGTGGCGCTCAGCGTGATCCTCCACGGCCTGACCTCCGTGCCGCTGGTCGACGCCTACCACCGCTGGTATGAGGGTCACGCCGAAGCCCACCCATCGGCGGCCGAGGCAGTGTCGACGACGGTACCGCGCCGCCGCCGCCAGCTGACGGGCGCGGATCTCGAGCGACTCCGTGCGGACGCGGGGCACGACTGAGATGAAGCTGCCGTTCGACCTGCCCAAGAGGAAGGACCTGCGCGGCGACCTCGCGGCGCGCTAGGCTGACCGAGTGAGTCCAGGAGGAAGCGTGACTACATCGAGACCGAAGGACGATCCACCAACTCGAATCAAGAGCGTGGCTGAGCGAGGTCTGACGACGCCGCGCGCGGCCGGCGTCGCGGGGATCATCTTCGCCGTCCTGTTCGTCCTCGCGCTCTACCTGTTGTCCAAGGTGGTGGGCATCTCGCTCGACACGGAACAGGTGATGGCGAACCTGAGCGGGTCGAATTCCGATGCGGCCCTGGTCGGCCTCTACATGCTGCCCTTCGCCGGGATCGCCTTCCTGTGGTTCATCGGCGTCATCCGCGACCGGATCGGCGACCGCGAGGACAGGTTCTTCGCCACGGTCTTCCTCGGCAGCGGCCTGATCTTCGTCGCCATGCTGTTCGCCGGCGGCGCGGTGCTCGGCGGGCTCATCGCCGGCAACCGCTTCGGGCTCGCGACGCCGACGGACGAAGCGACGGTCGGCTTCGCGCGCTCGGTCGGCTACTCCTTCCTGTTCGTCTACTCAGCCAAAGTCGCGGGCGTCTTCATGCTCGCGACGTCGACGATCGCCAGGCGCGCCGCCTGGTCTCGCTGGATCTCCTTGAGCGGCGTCATGATCGCGGCGGTGTTGCTCCTCAGTGTGAGCTTCTTCGAGCCGATCGTGCTTCTCCTGCCGGCCTGGGTGACGGCGGTCAGCGTGTACGTCCTGGTGACGGGAGGCCGGCGGTCATCTTAGGGCGCAGGCCGGTGAGGACTGTGCCACGGCCTGGGTTCCACGTCGGCTGAGTCACGCGCGAACCAAGCTGCCTGGAGCCTGATTTCCGGGGGTCGTTCAGGCCTTCTCCTCGTCCGGGGACCGGCATGCGCCGGGGTTCCGCGGGTCCAGGGTAGTGGAGAAGGACGGGGCGCAACGCCGCGCTCGCGTGGCCGTGAGCTCGCGGGCGCCGGCTTCACTCATGGTGACCTCAGAGCCCCTCGACCGCCGCCAGTCGCCCGGACTTGATCGCCTCAAGGAAGGCCTCGTAGTCAAGCTCGTTCTGGTCCGCGTAGCGCTCCGAGAAGTCGGCGATCGCCTGGTCGAACTTGTCGCTCTTGCCGAGATAGGCGCTGATCGCGACCGGGTCGCCCGAACGGGCATGCGCGCGCGCCAGGGTCCAGCCGCACTGGCGCGCATAGAACGTGAGGCCGAAGGGCCGCATCGCCTCCACGTCGGCCGAGCCTTTCATGTCGCGGAGCTGACGCCAGTACAGGAAGCGGTTCTCCTGCACGCCCCTCGTCCATCCGAGGTAGATGTCGCTGGCGGCCTGCATCATCCGCTGGCCATGGACCACGCGCGACCCGGGCTGGTGTCGGCTCTTGGGGAGGTGGTCTTCCAGCACGGACTGCGTGGCCTCCTTGACCTGCAGGAAGAGCGGGTCCTGCTCGTCGCGACCCTGCAGCAGCACGATGAACGCGCGCGTGCCGACGCTGCCGACGCCGACGACCTTGCGCGCCATGTCGACCACCTTGAAGCGCTCGAGCAGATGGCGGCGGTCTGACTGCAGCGTGGCGCGGTAGGCCCGGAACTCGTAGTGGATGGCGCTCCAGAGCTCCTCGGAGGAGATCCCGTAGGTCGCGTACAGTTCGCGCGACGGGACCACGATCGGCGGCTGGCTCACCAGGCGGTACTCGCCGTCGACGAGCTCGCCGAGCTTGGAGAGTGCCTGCACGCTGTCGCGGGTGCGCACCTTGGCGTCGGCCTTCTCGATCCTCTTCAGGCGCTCTTGCGCCGTCACCTGACCCGCCTGCGCGGCCGCCTTGTTCGCTGCCGACTTCTTCCCGGACTTCGCCTTCGAGGCCTTCTGCGCCATGCGCGCCGCCTTCGTCTTCGCGGCCGCGTCTTCTTCGGCGGCCGCGTGGCGGAGCATGGTCATCAGCTCCTCTTCCGTCAGCCGGGAGTAGTAGATGTCCATGACGCGCATGCGGGCGAAGTCCGCCATCGCCATGCGGTATGCGTTGACGACCGTGAGCGTGGCCGCGCGCACGTCCTGCTTGCCGAAGCCGTTGTTGCGCGCGGCGATCGTGAAGCTCGCGGCGAGCCGCTCGACGTCGTACTCGAACGGGCCCGGCAGCGTCTCGTCGAAGTCATTGAGGTCGAACAGCAGCGCACGCTCCGGCGACGCGAACACGCCGAAGTTGGAGAGGTGAGCGTCACCGCAGAGCTGCACCGTGAGGCCGGCCCGCGGCGTGTCCTTGAGGTCGGCCGCCATGATCCTGGCCGCTCCCCGGTAGAAGGTGAACGGCGAGACCATCATGCGTCCGTGGCGGACGGGCACGAGGTCCGGCTCTCGCCGCGCGTTCTGTTCCTCGAGCAGCGCCACCGGGTCCGGCCGGTCGTCGGCCGGCTTCCAGCCGGTGTGACTCGACGGGGAGACTGCCTGTCGCGCTGCCTTGCCGCGCGCACGGCGCTCCTCGACGCTCGGATGGGCTATCTTCGTCGGCTCGGCCATGGCCTGCCTGCCTTTCTGCCGCGGGCCGCTCTCTCGCCCTTCGATGGTGGGGCGGTGCGGCGGGGGAGCGGCTGCTTCGTCACTCCCCCGCCTCTTCGCGCCCGAGAAGCCCGTAGGTTCGACGCCGCCGGGCCTCCAACGTTGTACACGGTATGAGCTCACCCGGCCGCGCCGTGCGCGACCGCCTGCAAAGCGTGGTGCTGGTGGAGCGCCAGCTCGTCGCCGTGCGCGTGCGGGGCGAGGTCGAAGGTAACCTTCTTGACCGTGCCGGTGAAGGTCCCCTCCCTCAATCCTCACGATGGGCTGGCCGACATGCCGACGCGGGTGTTCGGACGCCTAAGTTACCACACGGTAATGGTGGCGAGTGAGATATGGAGGTAGGGTACCGCCAGCATCGTGGGGGACAACGTCTGGCGACGAAGGGCGGATCATGAGCAGAGGCAGGTCCGAGGCGCGACGTGGCGGCAGGGAGCAGACGACCGCGGCCATCCTGGACGCCGCCGAGAAGCTCTTCGCCGAGCGTGGCTTCACCGCCGTCAGCGTGCGCGACATCGCCGCTGCGGCGGGCGTGAGCCACGCGCTCGTGCACCGGTACCTGGGCTCCAAGGAACAGGTGTACCGGGCCATGCTTGGCCGCCGAGAGACGGTGATCCGCGACGCGGCCCCAAGTGAGGACGACCTGCTTGAAGCGACCAGGCTGATGCTGCGGGAGGCCGTGCTCCACCAAAGGAACTACGTCCGTCTGATTGCTCACTCCGCTCTCCACGGCTTGTCCTACGAGCGTACCGTCGGCCAGTTCGCGGCCACCGCACGGCTCGTGGAGCTGGCCCGGAAGGTCGCGGCCGGGGAGGAGGAGGCGCGAGATCCGGAGGCGCCCGATCCACGCTTCGTCATCGCTTCCGTCGTCGCCATGCTGATCGGCTGGTCGGCGGCGCGCGAGTGGGTGCTACGGGCCAGCGACCTGCAGGGCATGAGCGACGAGGAGTTCACCGACCAGTTCGAGCACGTCGTCCTGGACCTCGAGCGGCTGTACTTCCCCAGTCTTCGGGACGAGCGGAGCGACTGATCGGATCCGGCAGCAGGGTCGAGGTGAGGCGAGCCCGCGGTCCGGGTAAGACTGCGGCGGAGCAGACCCGCCCCATGGCATGGCATGGCATGGCTCGGGGCGAACTGGAAGAACAGACCCAAGGAGGGTGCATGAGTGAGTTGATGGTGCTGGGTTTCGAGAACGAGGCGGCCGCCGAGGAGTTCGGCGTCACGCTGGCCCAGATGCAGAAGGACATGATCGTGCAGTTGCAGGACGCCTCCATGGTCGTGCGCGACGCTGACGGCAAACCGCACGTCAAGCACGGCCACAAGCTGGTCGGAGCCGGCGCCCTCGGCGGGGCCTTCTGGGGCATGCTGTTCGGCCTGCTCTTCTTCGTGCCGTTCCTGGGGCTCGCCATCGGCGCCGGCATGGGCGCCCTCTTCGGCAAGCTCGGCAAGACCGGCATCGACAAGCAGGTGCTCGAGCAGATGGGCGACGCGGTGCCGCCGGGCAAGGCCGGCTGGTTCCTGCTCATCGGCCAGATGACGGAAGACAAGTTCCTGGCCGCCGTCGCGGGCACGCAGGCGACGCTGGTGCGCTCCAACCTGTCGCACGAGCAGGAAGAGGAGCTCAAGCAGGCTTTCGGTACCGAGAAGCACGCCAAGGACTGAGGTCCGACGAGGCGTGAGCACGACCGCGAGGGGCGGCCCGCCGGGCCGCCCCTCTTGCGCTACGGACTACACTGGTCGGGTCCGGTGGAGGGAAGGGGGCTGAAGTGGCAGAGGTCGAGGTGAAGGCGTACGGCGCGATCCCCCGGTGGTCGCCGGCGCGACCCAGGATCCGACCGCGCCGGGTCCTGCTCCAGTGGGTGACGGGCGCGATCGCGCTGGAGGTCGCCGCGATGATCGTGCCCGGCGTCAGGATCGAGGACTTCTGGGGGGCCCTCTTCGCCGCGGCCCTGATCGCGATCCTCAACGCCCTGCTGCCGCCGGTCGTCGCCGCCCTGCGTCTGCCGTACATGCTGGCCGTCGGCTTCCTGCTCGTGCTGCTCCTCGACGCGCTCATGGTGCTGGTCGCGGCGGGACTCTCCGAGCACACCTTCGCCGTGGACGGGTTCTTCTGGGCGCTGCTCGTGGCCCTCGTGGCGGCCGCCGTGACGGTCGTGCTCGAGGTGCTGCTCGGCACCAACGACGAGGACGTCTACTCCCTGCGCGTCACGCAGCGCATCGCGCGTCGCTCCAAGGACCGCGTCGTCACCAGTGTGCCGGGCATCATCTATCTCGAGATCGACGGCCTTGCCCGTTCGGTGCTGCAGCGCGCCGTCCGTGATGGGCACGCACCGGAGATGGCACGCTGGCTCGCCTCCGGGTCGCACCGGCTCTCGGAATGGGAGACCGACCTCTCGTCGCAGACCGGCGCCTCTCAAGCGGGGCTGCTGCTGGGCTCCAACGACGACATCCCCGCCTTCCGCTGGGTCGAGAAGGAGTCGGGCCGCATCATGACCTGCTCGGCGCCGGCCGACTGCGCTCTGATCGAGGAGCGACACTCGAGCGGCGCCGGGCTGCTGGCGGACGGCGGCGCCAGTCGCAGCAACCTGCTGTCGGGCGATGCCGCCCAGGTCATCCTCACCGTCAGCCGCATGGAGGCCGAGAAGAAGGCCAATCCCGGCTACCGGGCGTACCTCGCCGACGGCTACAACGTCACGCGCACCTTCGTGCTCTTCTTCTACGAGGTGGTCCTGGAGCTGGTCGCGGCGGCTCGCCAGCGGCGCCGCGACGTGCGCCCGCGCGGGCACCGCTCCGTCAGCTACGCGTTCCTGCGTGCCGGCCTCGCCGTGTTCGTGCGCGACTTCACCGTCTACAGCCTCCTCAGCGACATGATGATGGGCGTGCCTGCGGTGTACGCGTGCTTCGCCGGCTACGACGAAGTCGCCCACCACTCCGGGCTCGAGCGCCACGACGCGCTCGAGGTGCTGCGCAAGCTCGACCAGCAGTTCGGGCGCATCGCGCGCGCCCGGCAGTACGCCGCGCGCCCGTACGAGATCGTCGTGCTCTCCGACCACGGACAGACGCAGGGAGCGACGTTCCTGCAGCGCAACGGGTACGGACTCGTCGATCTGGTCGAGCGGAACCTGAAGAATGCCGGCGTCGAGCACCTGGCCGGCGGCGACGAGAACGACACGGCCGTCGGCAAGGCGGTGCGCGAGGCCACCGGGCGCAAGCAGAAGGACGAGGACAAGCATCATGTCGGGGACCGCAAGGCCGTGGTGATGGGCTCCGGCAACCTGGGTCTCATCTACCTGATGGACGAGCCACGGCGGCTCACGATGGAGGAGATCGGCGCGCGACACCCCGACCTGCTGCCGGCGCTTCGTGAGCACCCGCACGTGGGCTGGCTGCTGGTGCGCTCGTCCGAGCACGGCGCCGTGGCGCTGGGCGCCCGCGGCGCCAACTACCTGAGCGAGGGCCGCGTGGAGGGCGAGGACCCGCTGGCGCCGTTCTCGCCCACGGCCGCGGCCCACCTGTTGCGCACGGACGGGTTCGCACACGTCGCCGACATCATGGTGAACAGCTTCTACGACGAGCAGCTCGACGAGGGCTGCGCGTTCGAGGAGCTGATCTCGTTCCACGGCGGGATGGGCGGTCCCCAGACGCGGCCGTTCCTGCTGCATCCGGTGGAGCTCGAGGCGCCGGACGAGCCCATCATCGGCGCCGAGGCGGCGCACCGCGTGCTGGTGGGGTGGCGCCGCCGGCTGCAGGGCGAGGCGGCGGACGTGCCGGCCGGCCGATCGGCCGGCAGCTGACCATGCGCCTGAGGCCGCGACGCCTCAACACGGCCATCGCGGCCCTGTTCATGATCGGCTCGTTCGGCTTCGCTCTGGGCTCGACCGGAACCTACGCATCGGCGGTGGGCGCGCAGGCGGACGCGGTCACCTTCTTCGTCTCCTCGATCTTCTTCACCACGGCCTCGTTCTGGCAGCTGGTCCAGAGCCAGAGCCCCGCCGTGGGCGCGACGGGCACGGCGCGGGACGACCGGCGGCAGCCCGTCCGCTTTCTGGCCTGGCTGCCGCACGACAGGGCATGGCTGGCGGCGGCGACGCAGTTCCCCGGCACCCTCTTCTTCAACGGGACGACCTTCTGGGCCATCACGATCGCCGTCTCCAACAGCCAATACGACCGAGTGGTATGGCGCCCCGACTTCTTCGGTTCGATCCTCTTCCTGGTGTCGAGCGCCTTTGCCGTCCTCGCCCTCGGCCGGGTCTTCACGTGGCGCCCGCGTGAAGCAGCGTGGTGGGTGGCGTGGCTCAACATGATCGGGTCCATCGCGTTCATGGCGTCGGCGATCGGCGCGTACGTCATCCCAAAGACGGATGCCGCGGTCGACCTCACGCTGGCCGACCGCGGCACCTTGCTGGGCGCCGTGTGCTTCTTCCTCGGCGCCCTCCTCGCAATACCGGCGTGGCAGCGGGCAGGAGCGTCCGCCGCCGCCTCAGACGGCTGACGCCGCCGGCGTCAGCCCTCTTCGTTCTTGGCTGCGGCGAGGGCCTTCTGCAGTTCCTTGGCGGTCTGCTTGTCCGCCTCCTTGACGGCCTTCTTCTCGGCCTTGGCCAGCTCCCGCTCGACCTCTTCGACCCAGATCTCCTCGAAGACCGCGATGATGCCGGAGCTGCCGGGCGGGACGACCTCGTCCACATCCTTCGCGATGCCCTTCTCGTCATGGTGCTTGACGAGCTTGCCCACCAGGCCGCCGATGACGCCGCCCACGACCATGGCGCCCAGCAGCGGCGGCGCGAACAGGCCCAGCACGAGCCCGCCGGCGACGCCGATGGTCGCGCCCTTGAAGACGTCGTGGTCGCCGGACTCCTTGACGTGCAGGGTGCCGTCATCGTCGCGGCTCACCAGGACGGCGCCGTCGATGAATACGATGCCCTTGCGCTGGGCCTTCTTGAGTGCGTCGAAGTCGGCCTTGGCGGACTCGGGATCGCTGTAGCCGGCGATGTAGATGTCGAGCGGTACGTCGCTCATGGATCTCCTCCTCGTTGGGTCCGCTACGGCGGTCGGCCGCGCGGAAAACGGTGTTCGGGAATGGAACATGCCCCGCTCCCGCCCTTCTCCGAACCTCACGCGGGAGCGGTGCCTCGCCGGCCGGGCCGAGATCGGCCGGGCCTGCAGCGGCAGGGCCGTCAGTCGTCGCCGAGCGAGATGGCGTCCACGGGACACTCGTCCGCGGCGTCCTCGCAGCAGCCTGCCTCTGCGCACCCGTCGGGCGCGATGACGTGGGAGAAGCCGTCGTCACCGACCTCGAACACTCCCGGGCAGACCTCCTCGCAGCGGCCGCACCCGATGCACAGGTCTTCGTCGACGGTGGGTCTCATGGTCGCCTCGCGAGGGTCGCCTGCAGGACTACCGGGGGTGTTCCCGATTGAAGCGTCGGGCGCACCAGACTCGTGTCGCACCCGCGCCACGCGGATCAGAGCCCACCGATCCCCTTGCCGAGCAGGACCACGCCGAAGACGACGAAGAGCACGATCATCACCGCCGAGTTGTTCGCCTGCAGCCACGCCTTCCAGCCGTCGAGGACCCGCGCCGCTTTCTCCTCGCCCATGAGGAAGTAGACCGCCACAGGGGCGATGATCCCGCTGCTGGCGACGAGGACGAGCAGGAGCAGGACGACGAGCTGCTGCGTGCTGCCGAGGTCCGACTTCGCGATGCCCGCCGCGGCCGTCGCGGTGAGGATGAGGTTCTTGGGCTTGATGCCGCCGAACAGCGCCGCGACGGCGAGCGAGCGGCCCGGGGTGAAGCGGTCGAGCGCCGCCATCCACTTCGGCAGCGGCGCTTCTTCGCCGGGTCTCGGCCGGCCGCGGAACCCACGCCACGCCAGGACCAGGAGCACCACGCCGAGCACGATCTTCAGCACGGCGACGATCGTGCGCGGACCGCTCGTGTCGGCCGACTCGGCGACGTCGGTCACGACGAGAGCGATGCCGCCGACCGCGGCCAGGGCGAGCAGCCAGCCGCCCAGGAACGCCGGGCCGTTCGTCCGCGCCCGAGGCGTGGTCAGGATCAGGATCACGGCGACGATCGCCAGGGGACTGATGGCTATGCCGATCGCCAGCGGGAGCATCTCACCGATCGCGGCGCCCACGGTCCTCCTCCGGCCGCCGTGGGTGAGGAGCGAGTGACGGCGGCCATGTGAACCCTATCGTATGCGGCCGCGTCCCTGTCGCAGGCGCACGGGCGCCTCCCCTTGCGACAGTCTCAGATGTCGCTCAGACGGCTCTCAGCGGATTCCCAGACTCAAGCGGTACAACCGTGGATGACACGAGGCCGCAAGCGGGATGTGGCGGCCGCCAAGCACCACCACCGATCCGTGAGCTCCGTCCGGTCCGACGGGCACCACGCATGAAAGGCAGCGGAGAATGAAGAAGTTCGTCAGCACCATGGTCGCCGGCTTCGTCGGGGCGGCCCTTCTGCTGGGCGGCGCCTACGCCACCGGCATCGTCGGCGGCTCGACCACGACCCAGACCGTCGTCAAGGGCGAGCCAGCCTCGTTCACGACGAGCGGCCTGACCCCCCAGCAGGTCTACGAGCAGAACGTCGGCAGCGTCGTCGAGATCGTCGCGACGTTCTCCGGCGGCTACGACATGTGGGGCCAGCCCACGGGTGACCAGCAGGGCATCGGCACCGGCTTCGTCGTGTCCGAGAGCGGCGACATCCTGACCAACGCGCACGTGGTCAGCGAGAGCGGCGTCACCGCGAGCTCCGTGACCGTCGTCTTCAAGAGCGAGGGCAGCGATGGCACCCAGATCCCGGCCACCATCGTCGGCTCCGACGAGTCCACCGACGTCGCCCTGCTCCGCATCGACCCGAGCCAGGCGCCGGAGCTGACGCCGGTCAAGCTCGGCGACTCGTCCCAGGTCGCCGTCGGCGAAGAGGTCGTCGCCATCGGCAACCCGCTCGGCCTCGATTTCTCGCTCTCGAGCGGCGTCGTCTCGGCGACCGACCGTGAGCTGCAGTCGCCGAACGGCGCCACGATCACCGGCGGCATCCAGACCGACGCGGCGATCAACCCCGGCAACTCCGGCGGGCCGCTGTTCAACGCCGACGGCGAAGTGATCGGCATCAACGAGCAGATCGCCTCACAGGCCGGCGGCAACGAGGGCATCGGCTTCGCCGTCCCGATCAACACCGCCATCAGCGTGATGCAGCAGATGCAGGACGGCGCGTTCGCGCCGCAGACGCAGGACCAGACGCAGAGCCAGGACGGCTCCCAGTACTACTGGCCGTACTGAGCAGACAGACAGTGTGAAGCGCAGGAGGGCCGGGGCGGCGATGCCGCCCCGGCCCTCCTGCGTTGCCCGGCCCCGCTGTAGAATCCGCGCGAGCCGCGGGAAGTGACGCGGGAGTCTGCGAGGGGGACTGCTCGTCGTGGTCGCGCTCGGCACGATCGCCGTCATCATCATCGTCTGGTCCGTCTTCTCGCGGCCGCTCGACCGGCGCGGGATCACATCGGCGATGGTCTTCATGGCCGCCGGCCTCGCCGTCGGGGTGTCGGTGCTCGGCCTGTTCGATCTCCGCCTGGAGAGCACGGTCGCGGAGCGCGTCGCGGAACTCGCTCTCGTCCTGCTGCTGTTCGGCGATGCCATGCGCCTGGACCTGCACTCGTTGCGTCGCGAGCTCAACTGGCCCAGCAGGCTGCTGCTCATCGGCCTGCCGCTGACGCTGCTGGCCGGCACCGGCGCCGGGTTCCTGGTCTTCCCCGGTATGGCGTTCGGTTCGATCTTCCTGCTCGCGACGATGCTGGCAGCGACCGACGCGGCCCTCGGCCAGAAGGTCGTCACCGACGCGTCCCTTCCGGCGCGCGTGCGCCAGGCGCTGGACGTGGAGAGCGGGCTCAACGACGGCCTGGCCGTTCCGTTCTTCCTCGTCGCGCTCGACATCGCCAACGCGGAGCTCGAGGGCGGCGTCGGCTTGGCGGTCCTCAGCAACGCCGCCTCGCAGATCGGCTGGGGCCTCGCCGGCGGCTTGATCGCGGGAGTCGGTGGCGGCCTGCTCTACCGCCTCGCCGAGCGCCGCGGCTGGCTCGGCGGCAGCTGGCGGCAGATCCTGCCGCTGGCGGCTGCCGTCCTCGCCTTCGCCATCTCCGGCGGCCTCGGCGGCAGCGGCTTCATCGCCGCCTTCGTCGGCGGCATGGCGTTCGGCCGCGTCTCGGGCGAGCACGGAGCCGCGACCCTGTTCACGGAAGAGACCGGCAGCCTGCTCGCCTCCCTCGTCTGGATCGGGTTCGGCGCTCTCGTGCTTGGTCCGGTCCTGACGCACGTGACCTGGCAGATCGTGCTGTACGCCGTGCTCAGCCTGACCCTGATCCGCATGGTGCCGGTCGCCGTCGCCATGATCGGCCGTGGGGTCCGCTGGCCGACGGTCGCCTTCATCGGCTGGTTCGGCCCGCGCGGTCTCGCCTCGCTCGTGTTCGCTCTGATCGTGGTCGAGCGAGGCGTGCCGGAGCAGCAGACGCTGCTGACGACGGTGGCGTTGACGGTGGCGCTCAGCGTGGTGCTGCACGGCTTGACGTCGGCGCCGCTCGTCGCCCGGTACCATCGCTGGTACGAGGGGCACGTGGCCGTCCGGCCGGCAGGCGGCGGAGGCGGCGCCGGCCACCATGCCTCGCCTGCGCCGGCAGGTGCGCGCCTCGGACGTCGCCCGGCTTGCCGGGCGGGACGATCAGCCGGACTGAGGCGTGCGGGCGGCCTGCCGCGCCGCGATGAGCTTCTGTAGCGGCGGGGTGACGATCATCACGGTCGCGATGGCCAGCACGATGAGCGCGATCATCGTCGTGCCCGCGTCCAGCATGAACCCCGTGAGCAGGACGACCATGAGCGGCGTCCGGAAGAGCACATAGACGGCGCCGGTCATGATGCCGGCGACCAGGATCGCCACCGGCACGCCCGGGAACACGAGGTTGAGCGCCAGCGCGACGCTCACCGAGGCGAAGATGAGCGGGAACGTCGGCCCGCCGAGGAACCCGCTCTTGAAGCCCACGCTGAGCAGGGCGAGCTTGCCGACCGCCATCACCAGCAGCAGCGCGACCCCGTAGCCGGCCGCGCCGTCGATGACCGTCTTCACCTGCGTCTCGCCGGAGAACATGACCACCGGGGCGAACACCCCGACGACGCTGAAGATCACCCCGGCCACCAGTGCGCGCAGGACCACCCGGTCCTTGAGGCGGCCGAAGGCGCCGGCCGAGACCTTCATGAACGCGCCGGTGAGGATGGCCAAGACGAGTCCGATGAGCGCCAGCGGCACCATGAGGAAGGCGTCCCAGACGGAGTAGTCCTGCACCGGGGGGAGGTGCAGGAAGTCGACCAGTCCCGTCCCCTGCAGCAACAGGAAGACCGCGTAGCCCACGCCGCCGCCGATGAGGCTCGCCGGCAGGGTCGAGAGCCCCTGCTGCTTGGTCTCGGCCACCTCGGTGCCGAGCACGGCGGCGAACACGGGGTTCTCCAGCAGGCCGTTGTAGCCCGACGCGACGCTGGCGAAGACGAGCTTCGGCCGCCTGTCCGCTGGGATCCGGAGCAGGTCGCAGTAGAGAGCCGCGATCTTGCTGGCGATGTTGCCGATGGCGCCCTCGGGGCCGAGCACGGCTCCGGAGAAGAGCGATGCCAGGGACGTGGCGACAGTGGCCGGCAGGTCTCTCCACCGAAGATGGCTCACGTCGCCGGTGAGGCTGTCCAGGATCGAGCCGTCGAGGTTACTGGGCGCCCTGGCGTACTTCACCAGCAGTCCGACGAGGAGGGAGAACGGGAGACAGATGACGGGGAACATCCAGGCGTTGTCGGTGACGAAGCCGCCGTCCCAGATCAGCTTGTTGAGCCACTCGTAGAGGATGAACCAGGCGAGGACGCCGAAGCCGCCGATGAGCGAGACGGCGATGACGTGCAGGTACAGGCCCCACGGATAGGCGGCGGTGGCTGCCGCCGGCGCCGCCGCCGGGGAGAGCGCCGCCGTCTGCGGCGGAGACGGCGCCTCTGGTGCGGCGTTCATGATGCGGTCACCCTCCCTTCTCGACCGGTGGACCGGTGCTGGCGGGCGGCGGGGCGGGAGACCCGCCGAAGATACCGATGGCCGGCGGCAGAGCCGCCGGCCATCGGTGCTTGACCGTCTGTGCCGGAGCGACCGACACGGCGTCAGTCGTCGAGCGCCAGCCCGATCTCCTCGCCCACGGCGAGCAGGTCTTCCGGGTGGAGCCACCTGTCCGCCAGCGCGACGCCGCCGGAGCTGGCGATCGCGTCGCGGAGCGGGATCGCCCAGCGGTGCTCGAGGATGGCGATCGCCGCGGACATCCCCGGAGGGATCGCGTCGGCGATGTACCAGACCTCGGCGTCGTCGTACAGCGAGCCGTCTTCGCCGAGGTGCGAGCCGGCCTCGGCGCCGACCTCAGCGCCCTCTTCGCCGGCCGCGCCGAAACCGATGAGCGCACCGGCGATGGCGCCGAGCTCACCGAGCTCTGCATCGTCGGCGATCTCGAGCTTCTCGACGGAGCCGTCGTCGTTCTTGTGCACCATCAGCAGGTCGATGACCCGCACGATGTCCTGCTCGCGCAGCAGCCTGAGTTGATCGAGTGCCTCGCCCTTGAACTCGGCGTCCACGCCGTACCCGATGACGAGGATCTGCACCGGTCCCATTGCCATTCCAGTCTCCTTGTCTGTCGTCAGCCGCGTCCCGACCGTCTACATGCTCTGCAGGATCTTGGTCTTCTGGAAGTCGAACTCAGCCTGGGTGAGCACGCCCTGGTCGAGCAGGCTCTTGAGCTGCGTCAGCTTGGCCATGGGGTCTTCGTCGGCGGTGGGAGCCGCGGCGGGCGCAGCCTGCGGCGGCGCCTGCTGGTACTGCTGCTGCGCCTGCTGGTTCTGCAGGTCGGCGATCTGCGCGTTCTGATCCGCCTCCTGGTCGCGGCTCTGCTGGCCCTTCTTGCCTGCGTGGTACGCGACGCCGCCGACGACGGCTGCCCCAAGCAGCGGCCTTCTTCTACGCATGCTGATCCTCCCTCTCTCTGACCGGCCCCTTAGGGGCCGACGCCATGCTTGACCGGATGGTAGACAGCGCTGCCTCGGGGCGCAATGCCTCGCGTTCGCGCATCGGTCCTAGTCCTTCCCGCTTTGGGCGCGAAAGGTCACATCGACTACAGCAGCCGCGAGAACAGCCGCGCCACGGAGTTGCGGAAGCGCTGTCCACGGCTCAGCGACTGCAGGAAGTCCATGGTGATCAGCTCGCAGTCCTCGATGTCGCGCTCGTACTGCGCCGCGTATCGTGTCGCGACGCCCTGGTCGTAGAACACGGAGACCACCTCGTCGTGCAGGATGATGCTGCGGATGTCCCAGTTGCAGGTGCCGATGATCGAGAGCTGGTCGTCCACGGTGACGGTCTTGGCGTGCAGGAACCCGGCCGTGTACCGGTAGACCTTGACGCCTGAGCGCAGAAGCTGCGGGAAGTAGGCCATCGCGGCGTTGAAGGGGATCTTCTTGTCCGGCACGCCGGTCATCATGAAGCGCACGTCGATGCCGCTGGTCGCGGCCGTGCACATCGCCGTCATCAACGGTTCATCCGGGATGAAGTACGGCGACTGGATCCAGACGCGCTCGCGCGCGTTGAGCAGGGCCGTGATGAAGACGTCGCGGTTGGTCTTGAAGGTGGTCTGCACGCTTGAGTGGAGCACCTGCACCGGGATGCCCTCGTGCCGGTGATGCTCCGCGGGCGGCGGCATGTAGTCGGTGGCCAGGTCCTCCGTGCCGCCGTTGTACAGCCACGTCGAGGCGAAGAGCATGAGATAGGGCGCGACCACCGGTCCGCTGAGGCGGAACGAGGTGTCGCGCCACACGTCGAACCGTGGGCCGCCGTCGATGTACTCCTGGCCCATGTTCATGCCGCCGCTGTACACCGACTGGCCGTCGATGATCACCATCTTCATGTGGTTGCGGTAGTTGATCTGTGGCAGGCGCTTGTAGCAGGGGGCGACGACGGCGCCGGCCGCCGCCAACCGCTTCAGCTCGTCCTTCTTGTAGCTGATGCAGCTGAGCCAGTCGTAGAGGATGTGGACCTTGACGCCGGCCTGGAGGCGGTCGAGCAGCACCTCGGTGACCTTGGCGGTCAGCTCGTCCTGCTCCCAGATCAGGTACATGAGGTGGATGTAGCGCTCGGCGGTGGCCATCTCCTCGAGCAGGGCGGGGAACTTCTGCGAGCCGGCCGTGTAGATGTCCACGCTGTCCGCGGGCAGCGGCGCCACGCCGCCCTCGGTGAGCCCGACAGAGGCGATGCGGGCGCCCGGGGTGGCGCCGAGGTCGGCGAAGGCCGCCTCCGTGAATTCCGTGTTGGCGGCCTGCACCGGCTCCAGCGACTCGGCGGCGACGGCGTCCATCTGCGCCATGATCTTGCGCCGGCGCGGTGAGTCGCGGCGGAAGTTCCGGCCGATGAAGAAGTAGGCGATGAGCCCGAGGACGGGCAGCAGCAGCACGACGAAGAGCCATGCGAGGACGGTGCTGGGATCGCGGTCGTCGGTGGCGAGGATGATGACGACGGAGGCGATCGCCAGCAGGAGGATGATGTCGATCGCCCAGAACCCCAGGCTGAAGAAGTTCTGCGTGAAGAAGGAGCCCACCAGGACCCCGGCATGACTCGCGATCATCGTGTCCCCCCGTGCGTTGGCCAGTGGCGCATTGTCTCACACTTCTTTACCACATGGTCACTCCGCATCCGGCCCGCGGCGGCGCAGATGATGCGCTGCCCAGATGATGAAGCCGGGGATGGCCGATGCGGCGACGGCGATCGCCAGCGCGAGCGCCAGGTAGTCCTGCACCCACTGCAGGTTGCCGAACAGGTAGCCGGCGCCCAGGAAGATCGTCACCCAGAGGGCGGCGGCCAGGGCGGCGAAGGCCAGGTAGCGGTGGAACTCCATGCGCGCCATCCCGGCCACGAAGGGCACCAGGGTGCGCACGATGGGGAGGAACCGGCAGGCGATGATGGCCAGGCCGCCGTGCTCCTCGTAGAACTCGTGCGCCTGCTGCACGTGCTCCGGCCTGAGATGCTTGCGCGGCTTGCTGAGCAGGTGCCGGCCGATCCAGCGGCCGATGAGGTAGTTGACGACATCGCCGAGGAAGGCCGCGCCGACGAGAAGCGGCCAGAGAACGGCGATGTGCAGCACACCGGCGCCGGCGAGCGTGCCACTGGCCAGCAGCAGCGACTCGCCCGGCAGGAACGGCGCCACCACGAGGCCTGTCTCGGCGAAGATGGTCGCGAAGATGGCGGCGTAGGCCCACAGGCCGAGCGCCTCTACGGCCTGCGTCAGGTAGGTATCGAAGTGGACGATGTAGTCGAGGAGCTGCTGCACGCCGGAGCCGGCCTCCGGCTCAGGCCGGCGCCGCCGCCGGCCCCGATGCGTCTGCCGCCTGCGCCGCCTTCTCCTCGCCCCGGTACAGGCGCCGCGCCTTGTACACCGTGCGGTAGCGGTCGTACAGCACGATCACCAGGGTCAGCAGGTACGAGAAGAAGAGCGTCATACCGAACGGCGTGCGCGCGGACTTGACGCCGAGCCACCGCTCCAGAGCCTCCAGCACGAGGACGATCACCAGGTTGACGACCAGCATCGTCACCAGCTCGCCGGCGAGCCGCCGCCAGCTGCGGCCGCGGATCGCCATGACGTGGCTCACCGCGGCGTTGACCACCGTGAAGATCGCCACGCCGACGATGATGCGCACCGTGCTCGCCTCGCCGCCGGTGAGCATGAGGCCGAAGATGACGCAGACGATCGCCGTGAGCGCGACCTTCTCCCTGAGCGCCCAGCCGAAGATGCTCGTCTCGGCGCGCACTTTGCGGTACGGCTCCGCTCCGCGCAGCAGCGGCGGCAGCGGGTCGGCGGCGATGTGCGCCTTGTGGTCGAACTTGGGCGCCTTGCGCGTGATGATCCAGTACACGATCGCGGCGAGAACGGCGAAGAAGGCGATCGCCGCGACGAGCACCCAGGGCCGATTGGCGATCGCCGTGCTCCAGCTGTCGGTGGCGGCCACGCCGAACAGCGTCTCCTTGATGAAGTCCGTCATGTCGAGCTGGGCGATGTGGATCCACCACTCCTGTGGCAGCTTGATGAAGATCCAGATGCCGGCCGCGCTGAGGATCACCGTCCACTTGCCCATCCTGTCTGTGTTCCAGCCGAGGCGTACGAGCTCGACGAAGAGGAAGAAGTACTCGAACGTGTTCGGGAAGATGAACAGGATGGTCCGGTTCTGCGTGAGCTCGAAGGCCACGACGCCGATCATGCGGTAGTAGTACAGGAACTGCGCCATGCGGAACGCGCCCTGGTTGGTCCAGTTGCGCAGCGTGGAGAGATAGGCGACGGAGAGGTAGTAGACGTCGAGCGCCTTGTCGTAGGACTGGTAGCCGTCCAGCGGGATGGCCGGGAACTGCTGGAAGATGCTCTGGTCGATCGAGTCGAGGATGAGGCAGGCGAGGAGAGCGGGCACCGGGAAGTACGGGATGAGCAGCGGCAGGGCCAGACGCCCGCCGATCACGAGCGACGACGATGGCCCACTCGGTGACGCCCACGTCGTCCTCCGTCAGCTCTCGTCGTCCGCCGTCGGCTGCTCGCGGCCGAGGTCGTGGATCTCGTCCTTCAGGAGGTCCTCGAACCCGGCGGTGTCGCGTGCCGGCTCCGGCGCCTCCTGCGAGGCCATGATCTCGCGCCCCTGATCGTCGATCTCGACGACGTGATCGCGGCTCGCCGCGTCCTCGTCGGTGACCTGCGGCACGACCGTCTGGCTCTTACGCATCAGCACGAAGATCAGGTAGCCGACACCGAGGACGAGCAGCACGGCGATGATGGCGGTGATGGCGACGCTCACTGGGACCTCCCCCGGCTCACGGACAACGCTAGCCTAGTCCCGCGTCCCGCCGCGTGTCCACGTGTCGGGCTTCTCGCGTGAAGCCAGCGCCTCTCGCAGCAGAGCGTCGATCGCGGCCAGCAGACGCTCGGGGGCTCTCTCCTGCTGAGGCAGCGGGACGTGGGCGGCGTCCATGATCTCTTCTCCCATGAGGACCCAGCCGCAGAGCATGGCGGTGACGAGGGAGACGACGCCGCGCACCTCCTCGTCCCACGACGGGTCGTCTGCCGGACCCGCCGCGCGCAGCTGGCCGATGGCCGCCTCGAGGCCCGGGTAGCCGCCCGGCCACTCGGTGACCGGCATCCCCCCGAGGAAGCTGCGCGCCATGATCAGCAGGTAGAGCCGGCCCTCGGTCAGGTAGCTCGTGATGATGGCCAGGATGGTCTCCCGCGGGTCCGTCTGGCCGGCGACCAGGCCGCGCACCCTCTCCTGGTTGCGCTCGAGCACCGCCGCGAGGAGCTCGCGCTTGGATCCCCAGTGGTAGTAGATGAGCGGGTGGGTGACTCCTGCGGCCGCGGCGACTTCGCGGACGCCCACGCGCTCATAGCCCCGCTCCGCGAAGAGGCGCTCCGCGACGGTGAGGATGCCTTCGCGCCGGTCCTCACTCTCACTCGTCCCCAGAGGTCGCGCACCCTCATGTCCGGTCGCGCCGCGAGCCACCAGCTGTCGCCCCCGTTTCGGGTTCGCCGTCGTCCTCGAGCGGGGTGACCTGTCGGCGGACTTGACTCCACCCCTCCAAGCTTGAAGTATAGCTCCCTGACCAGAAGGTCAGGGGCAAGTACATGGAGGTACGTTGTGTCAGATCGCGGTTCCGCCGTCGAAGGCTCGAGCTACAGCAACTTCGCCGGTATCTTTCTCTTCGTCGTGGGTCTGTTCAACATCCTCGACGGCGTCATCATGCTCTGGCGCAAGGAGTACTTCACCGACGCCAGTCTGGTCTTCAGCAACCTGCAGACCTGGGGCTGGGCCGTCCTGGTCATCGGCGTCGTGCAGGTGCTCGCCGGCTGGCTCGTCCTCAGCCGCAGCTCCGTCGGCCGCTGGGTCGGCATCGTCATCGTCATCATCAGCATGATGGTGTCGTTCGTGGCGATCGGCGCCTACCCGCTCTGGACGCTCATCATCCTCGTGGTCGACGCGATGGTGCTGTGGGGCCTGACGGGCCGCTGGGAAGCGTGACATACTGACGTTTCGTCCTACCCACTACCGATCCGAACGAACAGGAGATCGTATGAGCGAGATGATGGTTCTCGGCTTCGAGAACGAGATGGAGGCCGACAGGTTCGGACTCAAGCTCGAGGAGCTGCAGAAGGACATGATCGTGCAGCTGAGCGACGCGGCCGAGGTCGTGCGCGACCCGGACGGCAAGCCGCACGTCAAGCACGGCCACGGCCTCGTGGGCGCGGGCGCCATGGGCGGCGCGTTCTGGGGCATGCTCTTCGGCCTGCTCTTCTTCATGCCGTTCCTCGGCATGGCGATCGGCGCCGGCATGGGCGCGCTCTTCGGCAAGCTCGGCAAGACCGGCATCGACAAGGAAGTCCTGCAGCAGATGGGCGACGCGGTGCCGCCGGGCAAGGCCGGCTGGTTCCTCATCATCAATCAGGTGACCGAGGACAAGTTCCTCGCCGCCGTCGAGGGCACGGGCGCCACGCTCATCCGCTCCAACCTCACCGCGGAGCAGGAAGAGCAGCTCAAGCACGCCTTCGGCGCCAAGAAGCACAAGAAGGACGAGACCGCCTGATCACGGGGCGATCGCGTTTGGAGTAACGATGGCGGGCGGGAGGCCGTAAGGGCCGCCCGCCCGCCGTCGGTTCTACAGGGAATCAGCGCCGGCCCCACAGGGAGCCGGCCGGCGCGCACTGGGGGGCAGTGATGGCCGAGTCAGAGAAGCCGGCGAGGATCAAGCACAAGAAGAACCGCCTCGAGGCGTTCAGCGATGGCGTCTTCGCCATCGCCATCACGCTGCTTGTGCTCGAGATCGCCGTGCCGGCGATCAGCGAAGGTGTCGGGAGTGGCGAGGTCATCCGCGGTATCGGGGAGGAATGGCCCACCTATCTCGCCTACTTCATCTCGTTCATGACCATCGGCGCCGTCTGGATCGAGCACGGCGCCCTGGTAGACGCACTCGACCACATCGACGGCGTGTTCATGCGCATCAACCTGGTGCTGCTGCTGTTCTGCGCGTTCCTGCCGTTCCCGACCCGGATGATGAGCGAATACCACGGAGAGATCGACGCCGAGCGCGTCGCCGTCGTGTTCTACGGCGCAGTCCTGCTCGCCATGGTGCTGATGCTGATCGTCCTCGGCCGGCACGCCGAGCGCGAAGGCCTCTTCGGCGACGACATCGTCGACGAGCGCAAGGAGGAGGCTCGGGTCAAGTACCAGCTCATGCCGAGCCTCATCGCCTACATCGTGGCCGCCTTCCTGGGGTTCTTCGTTCCACGGCTGGGCATCTCGATCTACCTGCTGGTCGCCATCTGGCTGGCGATCCCCCTCCGGGACGTGCGCAGGCTGTTCGGCCGCTCCGCCTGACCGCGCTGCGCACCGGTGATCGCGCAGTTTCTGACCGCTGGGCGACACTGAGCCTTACGGCGACAGTCTGAAGAGGGGGAACTGATGGCCGACAACACGACGACCGGAGCGTCCGGCAAGGGGGCGACGATGGGCAAGCACGGCGCCAAGGCGGTGGCCGCGGCATCCGCGGGCTTCGTCCTCTTCGTGCTGGCGACCGGCCAGTTCATCATGGCGCTGGACAGCTCGGTCATGAACGTCTCGATCGCCACCGTGGCCGAGGATGTCGGTACCACGGTCACCGGTATCCAGACGGCCATCACCCTGTACACGCTGGTGATGGCCTGCCTGATGATCCCCGGCGGCAAGATCGGCAGCATCATCGGCCGCCGCCGCGCCTTCTCCATCGGCTGCGTCATCTACGCCGCCGGCTCGCTGACCACGGCGCTCGCGCCGAGCCTCCCGGTCCTCATCATCGGCTGGTCGTTCCTCGAGGGCATCGGCGCCGCGCTGATCATGCCGGCGATCGTCGCGCTGGTGGCCGGGAACTTCGAGGCCAAGGCCCGGCCGAAGGCCTACGGCCTCATCGCCGCGGCGGCCGCGATGGCGATCGCCGTCGGGCCGCTCATCGGCGGCCTCGTCACCACCTACGCCTCCTGGCGCTACGTGTTCGTCGGCGAGGTCGTCGTCATCGTCGTCCTCCTCGTCTTCGCGCGCCGCGTGAAGGACGCGCCGGTCGAGAAGCGCCCGCGTCTCGACCTCATCGGCGCCGTGCTCTGCGCCATCGGCCTGGCGCTGATCGTCCTCGGGGTGCTGCGCTCCTCCGAGTGGGGCTGGGTCGTGCCCAAGGAGGGCGGGACCTCGTGGCTGGGCCTCTCGCCGACGATCTGGTTCATCCTCGCGGGCGGCCTCGTCCTCTGGCTCTTCCTCCGCTGGCTGTCGCGCCTCGACCGGGCGGGCAAGGAGCCGCTGGTCGACCCCGCGCTCTTCCGCGTCCATCAGCTGACCGGCGGCCTCGTCATGTTCTTTCTGCAGTTCCTGCTGCAGATGGGGATCTTCTTCATCATCCCGCTGTTCCTCTCGGTCGTGCTCGGGATGACCGCCTCACAGACCGGCGTACGCCTGCTGCCCCTGTCGGCGGGCCTGCTCGTCGCCGCCGTGGGAGTCCCGAAGCGGTGGCCCAAGGCGTCGCCGCGGCGTGTGTGCCGGGTGGGACTGCTGCTCATCCTGGCCGGCATCGTCCTGCTGCTGGGCGGGATCGACCTCGACGCCAGCGCCGCCGTGGTCCTCGTCCCGATGCTGCTCATCGGCCTCGGCATCGGCGCGCTCGCCTCCCAGCTGGGGGCCGTGACCGTGTCTGCGGTGGCCGACGAGAAGGCCTCCGAGGTCGGCGGCCTGCAGAACACCTCATCGCAGCTCGGCTCGTCGATCGGCACCGCGCTGGCGGGCTCGATCATGATCGCCGTGCTGACCACCTCGTTCCTGACAGGCATCCAGAACAACCCGAACGTGCCGCCCGAAGTCAAATCCCAGGCGAGCGTCGAGCTGGCTCCCGGCATCCCGTTCATCTCCGACGCCGACCTCGAGCAGGCGATGAAGGACGCGGGACAGTCCGAAGAGATCACGCAGGCGGTCCTCGACGCCAACGCCGAGGCGCGGATCGACGGCCTTGACGCGGCCCTCGCGGTCCTCGCCCTGATCGCCGTCATGGCGCTGTTCTTCACCTCGCGGGTGCCGAAGATCCCGGTCGCGGCAGCCGCCGAACCAGCTCAGGCTCAGGGCCCCTGACCGGAGCGACGCGCGGAGCGGGCGGCGCGAGCAGCACAGCGCGCAGGTCGGTCATGTCCTTCGCGGACGGGCCACGTTGCGCGCAACGGTGGGGTGAGGACACGTGGTCCTCGCCCCCTCGTTTGCGTGACCGGCCTGCTGACGGCCCGCGTCAGGTGGAGGACTCTTCGGCGGGGACGGGATGCGTGGCGGGCTCCGCACCGCGTCGCGCGACCAGCTTGCCGAGCTCCCAGAGGAAGAACAGCGCGATGGCCGGCACGAGTGCGAGCAGCCACTGCTCGCCGGTCAGCTGCTCGGTCCCGAAGATGCGGCGCAGGACGTCCATCTGCGTGATGAGCACGGCGAGGACGACCTCGGCGAGGACCGTCCAGTTCAGGTGGCGGTTGTCGAAGGTCTCGCTGGTGAGCGCCGTGGCGGTCACGCTCCTCGCCTGGTAGGCGGACGCCACGATGAGCAGTGAGAACGCCGTGAGCCCCATCGAGGAGCCGATCGCCGCGCTGTCGTAGTGCGTCGTGCCGTAGCTGATCAGCGCAAGCGTGCAGACCGCCATGAACAGGCCCACGAGGCCGGCGGTGGTCAGCAGGCCGCGCGTCATGATCGACGCGTCGCGAGGACGCGGCGCCCGTTCCATGAGCCCCGGCGTTTCCTTGTCCATGCCGAGCGCGATGCCCAGCGGTGCGTTGACGAGGAAGTTGATGTAGAGGATCTGCGTCGCCGAGAAGGGCTGGCCGGCGGCGATGTTGAGGATGCTCGCCCCGAGGAACGTGATGATGTAGGCGACCAGCTCGAGCATCACGAAGCGGATGAACTTGTTGAGGTTGTCGTAGACGGCGCGGCCCTTCTCGACCGCGCGCACGATGGTCGCGAAGTTGTCGTCGCTGAGGATCATGCGGCCGGCGCTCTTGGCCACCTCGGTGCCGCTGCCCATGGCGATGCCGATGTCGGCCGCCTTGATCGCCGGCGCATCGTTGACGCCATCGCCGGTCATGGCGACCACGTGACCCTTCTTCCTGAGTGTCTCGACGAGCAGGACCTTGTGCTCCGGCGCGACCCGGCCGACCACGCCGATGTCGTCGATGCGCCGCAGGCGCTCCTGCTCACTGAGCGCGGCGAACTCGGTCCCCAGCATCGCCTCGCCGGGGATGCCAAGCTGGCCGGCGATGGCCGCCCCGGTGGTGACGTCGTCGCCGGTCACCATGCGCACGCGGATGTGCGCGCGCTGCGCGTCGCGCACCGCCGCCTTGGACTCCTCGCGCGGCGGGTCGACCATGGCGACCAGCGAGGTCATCTTGAGGTCGGTCACGTAGCCGAGAAGGTCGCCCTCGGGGTCGAACGCGGCGGGGTCGAGGTCGCGGACGGCGGCGGCCATGACGCGGTGCCCCTCGCTCGCCATGCGCGCCGCGGCGTCGTCCGCCCGCTGCTTCAGGGCGTCGTCCCAGGGCACGGTCTCCGTGCCGGCGAGGGCGCTCGAGGCCCGGTCCATCACGGCCGGCGCCGCGCCCTTGACGAAGACGCGCACCACGCTCTTGCCGGCGGCGTCGGTGGCCGAGGTGAACACGGCCATGAGCTTGTACACAGGGTCGAACGTGAGCGTGGCCAGCCGCGGGTAGCGCTCACGGCTCGCCTCGATGTCCAGGCCCGCCTTGTGGCCCAGCACCAGCAGGGCCCCCTCCGTGGGGTCGCCGACGACCTTGCCGTCCTCGAGCTTGGCGTCGTTGGTGATGACGTACGGGAGGATGGCGTCGTCGATGGAGAGGGAGGTGCCGGCCGCGTGCTTGACCTGGCCCTCGAGGCCGTACCCGATCCCCGAGACCGTGTAGCGGTCGACGGCGTCGAGCACCTCGACCACGGTCACCTGGTTCATGGTCAGCGTGCCGGTCTTGTCCGAGTTGATGGCCGACGTGGAGCCGAGCGTCTCCACGGAGACGAGGTCCTTGACGATGGCCTTCTCCGCGGCCAGCTCTTTGGCGCCGGCCGAGAGGATCACCTGGAGGACGGTCGGCAGCGCCGTCGGGATGGCGGCGATGGCCAGGGCGATGGCGGTGATGAAGAGGCTCTCGGCGTTCTGGCCTCTGGAGAGGCCGAGAGCGAACATGACGATCATGGTGCCCAGGGCGGCGGCGCCGATCCACAGCGTCATGGTGTTCAGCTGCCTGGTCAGCGGCGTCTGCTCCTTGGCGGTCGCCGCCAGCATGCCGGCGATCTTGCCGACCTCGGCGCCGGCGCCCCTGGCGGTCACGATCATCACGCCGCTGCCGTGGGTGACCGGCGTGTTCATGAACGCCATGTTGGTGCGGTCGCCGGGGCCGAGGTCGGCGTCGGCGAGCGCGTCGGTCGTCTTGGAGGCAGGCACGCTCTCGCCGGTGAGCGCCGACTCGTCGATGTCCAGCGAGCTCGCCTGGACGATCCTGCCGTCGGCCGCGACGTTGTCGCCGGCGGCGAGCAGGACGACGTCGCCGAGGACGACCTCCTCCGCCGGGATCTCGGACTCGGCCCCGTCGCGGCGCACGCGCGCGGTCTGCTTCATCAGCGACTTGAGGGCGTTCATGGCGCTCTCGGCCTTGCCCTCCTGGCGCAGGCCGGTCACGGCGTTGAACACGGTGAGGGCGACCAGCACCAGGCCGGTGCTCCACTGGCCGATGATGAAGGACACCACGGCGGCGATGAGCAGGATGATCTGCATGTAGGCGCGGTACTGGTCGAGGAACCGCCGCCAGCCGGGCTCACCCTTCTCGACGGGGAGCTCGTTGGGCCCGTCCTTCTGCAGCAGCTCGGCGGCCTTCGCCGCGGTCAGGCCGCTCGCCGGGTCGACGCCGAGGCGCCCGGCGACGTCATCGGCCGAGAGCGCGTACCAGCGCTCGGCCGTCCCCGCCGTCCCGGCGGGTGAGTTGTCAGTCGTTGCCATCGTTGCCCCCTCGCCGGCGTCCCCGCCGGGTCACTTCGACTTCTTGCCCTTCTTGCTGCTCTTCTTCTTGCCCTTCTTGCCGTTCTTGCCGTCGGCCTTCGCCGCCTGCTCGGCCTCGAACGGGTCCGGGGCGGCGCCGTCCGGTGCCTCGGCCTCGAGCAGCCCCTTGGTCTCCATGAGCGCGTCATGCGCTTCGGGCGTCACCTTGGGGAACTTCGGATCGATCTTGATGAGCGCGTTCGCGATGACCGCCGAGGCGCAGATGCGCGCGAACCACTTGTGGTCGGCGGGGATCACGTACCAGGGCGCCCACTCGGTGCTGGTCGCCGAGAGCATCTCGGAGAACGCCTTCTGGTAGTCGTCCCAGTAGCTGCGTTCCTTGACGTCGGCGGCCGAGAACTTCCAGTTGTGGTCGGGCAGGTCGATGCGCCGGAGGAAGCGAGTGCGCTGCTCCTCCTTCGAGAGGTTCAGGAGCAGCTTCACGACGGTGAAGCCGTTGTCGGTGAGGTACTGCTCCCAGGCGTTGATGTCGCGGTAGCGCTTCTTCCAGACGTCTCGCCCGCGCGCCCGTGCCGGCAGCTGCTGGTTCTGGAGGATCTCGGGGTGCACGCGCACCACCAGGACCTCCTCGTAGTAGGAGCGGTTGAAGATGCCGATCTCGCCGCGGCGAGGCAGGTTGCTGGCGAAGCGCCACAGGTAGTCGTGGTCGAGCTCGAGCGATGACGGCGCCTTGAACGAGTGCACGGAGACGCCCTGGGGGTTCACGCCGCTCATGACGTGGCGGATGGTGCCGTCCTTGCCGGCGGCGTCCAGTGCCTGGAGCACGACGACGACGCCGTGGGTGTCCTGGGCTGCCAGCCGCTCCTGGTACTCGCTCAGCAGCTCGACGCCCTGAGCGAGGAGCTGCTCGCCCTCCTCCTTGTCGAGGAACCCCGCCTTGTAGCCGGGGTCGAAGTGCTTCGCCAGCGTCACCCTGCGCCCCGGTTCCACGCGCAGTGGCTCGATGAATTCGGCGATACGCTTTGGCCTCAGGTCTGCCATGTCGTGACTCCCTTCGCTCGTAGAGTCTTGGTGCACTCCGTGCGTGTGCGCGCAGTCTACATGCGACCTCGCGGCGAAAGCGGGGGTGAGGGTGTCGACCACCCCCACCCCCGCGATGCCTTGGTCCGCTCGCTGCGGCCGGACGACGTCGAAGTACGCCGGGATCAGCGCCCGGGGCCGAATCCTCCCGGCCCGGGGCCCGGCCTCACGCCTATGCCCGGTGCGCCGACGCCACGTCCCGGCCTCACTCCCGGCCCGGGCGCGCCGCGGCCGGGCGTGATCACGGCGACCACGGCGGCCGTCCGCGCGACCGGTCGCCCGATCACGCCTGGCCCTCTGCGTCCTGGTCCAAGCGGCATCTCAGGCTCCTTCGCGTCTCTGCGGCGGCCGCGCTCGCCTCGGCGGCGGCGAGGATCGCCTGCATGGGGATGCGGCCGCTGGCGACCAGCTGGCCGCCGGAGTGGCGGATCGACGAGGCAAACGGCGCCGCCCACGTGTTCTCCCAGACGAGGGCCGCGGCCACGGTGCCGGGCTCGAGCGCCGCGGCGATGTGGCCGACGTCCTCCTCACTGAGCAGCTGGGCGAACTCGGCGCCGAGCTCGCGTAGCGCCCCGGCGTCGCCGTCCTCGAACTCGTGCAACTCGAAGGCGTCGACTTCGCCGCCCTCGTCCTTGGTGATGATCAGCAGGTCGAGCACGCGCACGGTGCCCGCCTCGACCAGCTGCCTTCAGCTTCTCCGCCATCGCGCCGGAGAAGTCGGCCTTGCCGGCGGGGAACTCGACCACGAGGTAGTCGATCGGTCCCAGCTCGTCCATGACGTCGTCGTTCATCAGCACTCCCGTCCCGCTTGAGTCATCAAGTCGCTCGTCAGGCGGTCGCGCCGCGACGGTCGACCTCGGACTTGGCGCCGCCGGACCACGTGGCGACGTCGAGCGCGATGGCGAGCCCGATCCACAGGTAGTCAAGGCCGCGCACTCCGCCCGGAGCGCAGATGACCCACATCAGCGTCGTCCAGGGAGCGATGAGGAAGCCGATCACGGGCCAGAGCCAGCTGCTGAACGCAAGGTTCCAGCGTGTGGGGTCCATGATCCACCAGATGACGACCGCGGCCCGCGGCCCGAATAGAAGCAGTGACGAGAACAGACAGCACATAGGTACTCCGATCGTGTGTGGGGCGGCGGGAGCACGGTCGCATGACCCGCCGCCCTCCCCTCTTGCATGAAGCGACGTGTGCGCAAGTTACCAGATGGTCAACGGCTCGCACAAGGCTCGGGCGGCGTACCGCCAGGCCCTCCACTGGCTACCCCAGCCGGACGCCCTCGACGTCGATCCCGCCGCCCAGGGGCAGCTTGCTCCAGCTCCGGCGCGCCCATTCTTCCTTGAGCACTTCCTCGGCTGCCTTCTCGAGGAACTCCGGCCGGGCCCAGTCGTCCACGTCGAAGTCGTGCTTGATGTAGCCGTGCTCGAACATGAAGTCCTTGCCGATCTTGATGCACTCCATGTTCTGCGCACCCAGGCTCGGCACCATGTCGACGTCCTTGATGCCCTGGTAGGTGTCCTCAGCGTCGAGGTAGAACGTCTGCCGGTTGAGGATCGCGCCGGCGGCGTGCTTGTTCTCGTTGGCCCAGCGCCCGACCTTGATCATCGCCTTCATGTAGGCCATCACGAGCTCGGGGTGCTCGTCGGCCATCACGTCCGTGCAGGTGATGACCGCCGGGGTGTTGGCGACCTGGATGCTCCAGTCCGGGTACTTCGAGAGGTCCTCGATCATCTTGATCTTGCCGGTGGCCTCCTGCAGGTGCTGGAAGACCTTGCTCTGCGTGTAGATGGCGTCGACCTTGCCGCCGAGCAGCGCGGTCTCCAGCGGGCGGAAGGCGAGGTCGTGCTTGTGGTCACGCCGCATCCACAGCTCGGACGGGTTGTTCATGCACACCTGGAGCATCTCGGGCTTGTCGTACCAGTCGTCCGGATACGGGAACTCGACGAGCTCGATGTCGTCCATGGTCATGTCGTTGAGCTTGAGCATGTTGAGGATGCCCATGTGCTCCTGGATGCGCCACCAGTCGTTCTTGATGGTGTTGAGGCTCTTGGAGATGCCGACCTTCTTGCCCTTGAGGTCAGACATCTTGAAGATGTCGTCGCGGGCGCGCACGGCCATGCAGCCGCCCTCGTACACCCACGTCGCCCCCAGCAGCACGGTCCTGCGCAGGTCCGCGTTCACGTGGATCGGCGGGTAGAGGCCGCCCATGCGGATCAGGTTGTCGAGGTTGTGGATGTAGTGCGGGTACCAGTTGTTCTCGGGGGCGTGGCGGAAGTAGGCGTACTCGACGCCGATCTTCTTGAACTCCTCGCGGCACCAGCCCAGCTCCTGGTCCACGTTGTTGGCGGACACCATGGGGCAGTTGGTGAACCAGACTTCGTTCCAGTCCAGCGGCACCGTGGTGGCGACTCGTTCGGTCTCAGCCATGTCTGTCCTTTCGTGTGAGATATCGAGGAAGAGCGGTCACGCAGACGCCGGTTCTCCCGGCGTGGTGGACCCGTCTCCCTCCGGTTTGCGCTTGCCGATCAGCCGTGCCGCGGGGAGCAGGATCAGCGGCAGGACGATGGAGGCGACGAGCACGTAGGGCAGTGTCTCGGTGCCCGCGAAGTTCAGGCTTGCGACGAGGATCGCGGCAGCCACGTTGCGTTGCGCCGTGCCGAGGCCGAGCGTACTGCGGACCTCGGCATCCCGGCCGCCGCAAACGAAGCCGATGGCCAGCGATCCGACGACGAAGACGACGAGCGCCAGGAAGCCGTATGAGCCGATCAGGTCGATGATGTTGGAGATGTTCAGCCCCAGCCCGGTCACCAGCATGATCAGCAGGGCGATGCCCGAGACCTTGTTCATCACCGGCGCCCAACGCTTCGCGCCCTCCGCCGAGTGCGACCTGAACAGCAGGCCGATCACGATGGGGATGAGCATGGTCACGATGAGGGACTTGGCGATCTCCCCTGCGTTGACGTCCACGCCGGGCAGCAGCAGCGGCAGCACGAGCGGCACGTAGAAGATGGTCACGATCATCAGCAGGAACATCAGCCCGACGCCCAGGGAGAGCTTCCCTTTCGAGGCCTGCACCTCTTTGATCAGGAAGGGCGCGCCGGCGACCGTCGACAGCACGATCAGGCCGATCTTCAGGGGCTCGTCAAGCGGGATGACCAGGGTGATCACGTACCCCAGGAGCGGCACGAGCGCGAAGTTGGCGATGAGCGCCAGGATCACGAGGCGAGCGTTCTTCAGGGGCTGGACGATCTGACCGACGGTCAGGCTCAGGCCGGTCGCGAACATGCTGCCGACGACGAACGTCAGGCCGGCCAGCGTGGCGATCGTGGAGACGAACTGCTCGACCGTCATCGCTTATCCCTCTGCTCAGTACCCGTCATGGTGCTCGTTAGTGGGCAGGCCGGCCTCTTGCCATGCGGCGAAGCCGCCATCGAGGTTGGCGACGTTCTCGTAGCCCATGTCCAGGAGCGTGGCGCTGGCCAGTGCGGCGCGGACGCCGGAGCGGCAGTACACGATCACGCGACCGGCCGGGTCCAGCTCAGGACTGTGCTTGGGGCTCGCGGGATCGGCTGCGAACTCGAGCAGACCACGAGGCACCTGCACTGCGCCCTCGATGTGATGCTCCCACTCCACCGGCTCCCGGACGTCCAGGAACACGACCCCTTCAGAGACTCCCTCGACCGACGCGTCCTTCGGCGACACGGTCTCGACACGGGCTCTCGCTTCGCCGACCATCTCAGCGACTGTCTTGGACATGGCACCCTCCCTGTACGGACTTCACACGTAGGTCTGAGTCGAGGCTAGTCGGAAGCGGGAGGGCTGTGACCTCGGGAAACTACGAGGCCAGCCACTCGGAGAAGTACGAGGGACCCTCGGGGATGGTACCGTTGTGGACGTGGCCGAGACCGAACACACGCGGGGCTCCACGGAGCTCACGGGGAGTCGCCTCGAGTTCGAGACACTGATCTCCGACCTCTCCTCGACGTTCATCAACCTGCCGGCCGGCGAGGTGGACGGTGCCATAGAGAACGCACTCCGCGGTGTGTGCGAGATCCTGGGCCTCGATCTCGCGGTGCTGTGGCAGTGGTCGGCGACCGCCCCGGACGTCATCGCACCCACCCACTCCTACCCCGCCCTGGAAGGCGTGCTCCCGCCCGAGCCGCTGCACGAAGAGCAATTCCCCTGGATCCGGCAGGAGATCCTGGCCGGCCGTGTGGTGGCGTTGTCTTCGCTGGAGCAGTTCCCGCCGGAGGCCGGCGTCGACCGCGAGTACTGCCGCCACTACGGCGTCAGGTCGCATCTCAGTCTGCCACTCTCCGTGGGCGGCGAGCCTCCGGTCGGCCTCATCGGCTTCAACACGCTGGGGGCGGAGCGCGACTGGCCGGACGCGGTCGTCAAGCGGCTGCAACTGATCGCGCAGGTCTTCACCAACGCGCTGGCGCGAAGACGTACCGATGAGGCCTTGCGGGACAGCGAGGAGCGTCTGAGCCTTGCAGCAGACTCTGCGGGCGCTGGACTCTGGGTGTTGGACTACGCGACGAGAGTCTTCTGGGTCACTGCGAGGACCCGGTCGATCTTCGGGTTCTCGCCGGACGAGGCCATCACCATGGAGCGCTTCGAGGCTGCCGTGCATCCTGACGATCTAGGTCTCGTCCGCGAGGTCATCGCACGGTCCGCCGGTCCGGGCGGAGGCCCCGTCAACGCCGACTACCGGATCGGCATTCCTGGCGAGAGCGGTGAGCGCTGGGTCTCGTCTCGCGGACGACCTCATCTCACTCCCACCGGCGAGCCCGATCGGCTGACGGGCGTCACCATCGACATCAGTGAGCGCAAGCACGCTGAAGACGCGCTCCGTGCCAGTGAGGCGCGTCTGGCGTCGGGCGCCGAGCTCGCCGGCCTCGCCTTCTACGAAGTGGACTTCGACGCCGGCACGATGTACTCGGACGACCGGCTGCGCGACCTCTGTGGAGTCCCCGCCGACCAGGTCGCCGGCCTCGGGGTCCTCGAGTTCTGGATGGAATACCTGCATCCCGACGACCGCCCACGGGTGATGGAGCAGCGGCGGCAGATGCACGAGGGCGAGCAGGAGCGGTTCTCCATCGAGTATCGCTACCTGCATCCCGACGGCGGAGAGCGGTGGATCCAGCACCTGGCGGGCGCGGCCACACGCGATGCCGGCGGCCACGCGGTCCGCACCTTCGGTGTCTTGCGCGACGTGACCGACCGCAAGCGGGCCGAGGAGGAGTCGCGCGACCTGAGCCGCCGCCTCATCCGCGCTCAGGAAGAGGAGCGGGCGCTGCTCGCCCGCGAGCTGCACGACGACGTGAGCCAGCGGCTCGCCGTGCTGGCGATCGACGTCGGCCGCGCCGAGCTCGCTGCCGCCGACGGGGAGCAGGCGGAAGCCATGCAGGCGGTCCGTGAGGGACTGGTGAGCCTGAGCGAGGATATCCACTCCCTGGCCTACCAGTTGCACCCATCGGTCCTGGAAGAACTCGGACTTGTCGAGGCGCTGCGCGCGGAATGTGGACGGCGAACCCGCGGGGGCACGCTCGACGTCTCCGTCGACCTCGGGCCGCTGCCCGGCCCCCTCGCTGCGGAGGCCGCACTCTGCCTGTTCAGGGTCGCGCAGGAAGCGCTGAGCAACGTGGCCCGCCACGCAGGAGCCTGCTGCGCGACCGTCACGCTGCGGCGGATCGGCGACGGGCTGGTCCTCGCCGTGGCCGACGACGGCGTAGGGTTCGAGCCTGAGCACGCCGGAAGGGGGATGCACCTCGGCCTCGCGAGCATGCGCGAGCGGGTGCGGCTGGTACGCGGCACGCTCGATATCGAGACCGCCCCCGGCCGGGGCACCAAGGTCATCGTCTGGGTACCCATGGTGGAGGAGACTCCCTGACGCCACCCACGCACCGGCCGCGCGTCCTCCTCGCCGACGACCACCTCATGGTCGCCGAGGCGCTGACGAGCCTGCTCAGCCCTGAGTTCGACCTGGTGGGCGTGGTCGAGGACGGGCGGCAGCTCATCGAAGCGGCCGGGAGGCTGCGGCCAGATGTGATCGTGGCCGACATCACCATGCCACACCTCAACGGCATCGACGCCCTGACCCGCTTGAGGGAAGAGGGCAACCGCGTACCCGTCGTGTTCCTCACGATGCACAAAGACGTTACCTTCGCCCGGCGCGCGCTCGAAGCCGGGGCCTCGGGCTTCGTGCTCAAGCACTCGGCCTCGGTCGAGCTGGTCGCCGCCCTGCACGCGGCGCTCGAGGGCAAGACCTACCTCACCCCGCAGCTCGCCGGAGAGGTCCTCGAGGCCATGAAGCAGGGGCCGTCGCAGGACAGTGACCCGGCCGCCGCTCTCACGCTGCGACAGCGGGAGGTCCTGCAACTCCTCGCTGAAGGCCGATCGGCGAAGGAGATCGCCACTAGCCTCTCGATCTCCACCCGGACCGTGGAGTTCCACAAGTACCAGATGATGGAGACGCTGGGCCTTCGCACCAACGCCGAGCTGATCCACTTCGCCATCAAGAACGGCCTCGTCGAGTTCTGACCTCGTAGTTTCTCAGCAGGCGCCTCGTACTTTCCCGAGGTCACAGCCATCTCGCTACCTACTAGGCTCGAGCCGACCCAGTAGCCACCAGGCGCGGCCGCGCCCAGGCGCCGCCTGCCACCGCGGCAGGAACGGTCGCAGAGGAGAACCGGTGCCCATGACCTACGAGCACAGCAGTTGCGTCCTGCTCGCTGACAGCCATCGCAGTCTCACCGAGGGGGTGCGCGGGCTGCTCGAGACCGCCTTCGGGACGGTGATCATGGTCGCCGACGAGGCGTCGCTGCTCGAGGGCGCGCGCAGGGTGCAGCCCGACGTGGCGGTGGTGGACCTGTCCCTGGCCCGGCACGGCGACCTGGAATGGCTGCGCACGTTGCGTGAGCGGTGCCTCGGCATGAAGGTGGTGGTCCTCAGCGTGCACGACGAGGAGAGCGTGCGGCAGGCAGCGATAGCAGCCGGCGCCGACGCCTTCGTGCTCAAGCGTGCCATCGCGACCGACCTTCTGCCGGCGATCGCGCGCCTGAGGGCCACCTCGTCGGACCAGACCTCGGACTCCGGTGGCGGAGAGGGCTGACCAGCCCTGGCACGGGACCGCGGGTCCTGTTGTTCGTCTTCACGCAGGCTGCCTGGGTCATCCTGATCTTCCCGGGCTGGGTGCTCATGGTCAGCCTGTGCATCCTGGTGGCCCGCCTCGGCGGAGGCGGGGCCCGAGGCCGCCCCGCCTCGTAGTTCTCCCTGCTCGAACCCGTAGTTTCCCGAGTTCACAGGCCGCGGCGTCCCGGTTAGTCTGGGCGACGTCAAGCGTGACCAAGCGAGGGAGGCAGAATGAACAGCAAGTGGGTTGGTTGGGCCGCGACCGGCGGCATCCTGATGGTGATCGTCGGCGGCTTCAAGGCGATCTCGGGCTTCATCGGCCTGTTCAACGACGAGTGGCTCGTGCGCGGCTTCAACGCCTACTACTTCATCGACATCAGCGCGCTCGCCTGGTGGTACCTGCTCGTGGGGTTGTTCCTGGTCTTCGCCGGCCTGGCCGTCATGAACGGCAAGGCGTGGGGACGCTGGGTCGGTGTGTTCGCGGCGGGCGTCGCCATCATCTCCGAGCTCCTCTGGCTGCCGGTCTACCCGCTGTGGTCGATCCTCCTGATCACGATGTACGTGTTCATCCTCATCGGGCTCATCGCGGTGGGAACGGAAGACTGATCGCGAGCGGCCGGCACGGCCGGGGACGAAACGGCTGAGAACCGACGCCTCACCACTAGGATGGAGGAAGTCCCCGGGATGGATAGATCATGAGCAGGCGGCCCCCGTTCACCGACTTCGACATCGCGGTCCTTCCCACGGCTGAGCTGGGTGAAGGACCGCGATGGGACGCGGCCACCGGGACGCTGCTGTGGGTCGACATCCCGGGGAAGAGCGTCCACCGGTACGACCCGGCGACGGGCAAGGACTCGGCGCTGCTCGTCTCCGACGTGGTCAGCCTCGCCCTGCCGCGCCGACGCGGAGGCGTCATCATCGGGCTTCCGGACGGGCTTCACCTTCTCGAACGGAGAGCAGTCGACAGGGCCTGTGGCGATCGAGTCGGAGCGGACCGACACGCGCACCAACGACGGCGCGTGTGACGCGGCGGGGCGGCTGTGGGTGGGCACGATGGCGCTGGATGAACGTTCGCCGGTGGCCGCTCTCTACCGGGTCGACCCCGACTTCACGGTGACGACGATCCTGACCGGGACCACCATCTCCAACGGTCTGGGCTGGAGCCCGAGCGGAGGGCAGTTCTACTTCATCGACAGCCCGACCCGGCGCATCGACGTGTTCGACTTCGACCCGGAGACGGGCGCGCTCGAGAACCGGCGGCGGTTCGCCGCCGTCGAGGTCGAGGGCGCCGTTCCCGACGGCTTGGCCGTGGACGCCGAGGGTTGCGTCTGGGTCGCGCTGCACGGCGGCTGGGGCCTCGATCGCTACTCACCCGCGGGCGAGCTCGTCGCCGAGGTGCGACTGCCTGTCGCCAAGGTCACGAGCTGCTGCTTCGGCGGGAACGACCTGCGCGACCTGTACGTGACGACCCGACGGGAAAGCCTGAGTGCGGCCGAACGTGCCGCGCAGCCGCTGGCCGGCGCCGTGCTGCGGCTCGATGTCGGCGTGGCCGGACTTCCCACGGACGCGTTCGCCGGATGACGGAGAAAGGCGGTACGACGATGAGACTCGAAGGCAAAGCGGCGCTCGTGACCGGCAGCTCCAGCGGCATCGGCGAGGCGATCGCCCTGCGCTTCGCGCGCGAGGGTGCCGACGTTGCCGTGCACTACCACCGCGAGGAGGACGAAGCGCGCTCCGTCGCGGCGCAGATCGAGCAGCTGGGCAGGAAGTCGACCGTGCTCGGCGCGAACGTCGGCGTGGCCGCGGAGGCCGAGAAGCTCGTGCGCGATGCGCACGCGGCGCTCGGCCGCCTCGACATCCTCGTGAACAACGCGGGGGTCGAGATCCGGGAGCCGTTCGTCGACGTCAGCGAGCAGCACTACGACCTCGTCCTCGGCGTGAACCTCAAAGGCGCCTTCTTCGCGGCGCAGACCGCGGCAAAGCTCATGATCGACGCCGGCACGGGCGGCCGCATCGTCAACGTCTCGTCCATCCACGAGGACATCGCCTTCCTCCAGTACGCGACCTACACGGCGTCCAAGGGCGGCATGCGCATGCTCACGCGGACGATCTGCCAGGAACTGGCGCCGCACGGCATCACCGTCAACGACATCGCCCCCGGCGCGATCGCGACGCCCATCAACAAGCGCACGCTGGGCGACGGCGAGCTGTTGCACGCACTCCAGGAGGTCATCCCCGCCGGCCGGCTCGGCGACCCGGACGAGGTCGCTTCCGTGGCCGTGTTTCTCGCCTCGGACGAGGCCGCGTACGTCACCGGCAGCACGTACTACATCGACGGCGGCATGGCCCGCTGGAACAAGGGACTGTAGTCACGCGCAGGACTGCGCGAGACGGGAGTGGTGACCATGGAACCGACGCGTGAATTCTTCGCCGGCTCGCAGAGCAGCAACACCCGGCCCTCGGGGGCATCTCGGGCGCGGTGCGCTTCGACATCGACGACGGCGAGCGCACCGAGCACTGGCATCTCCAGATCCGCAAGGGCGACATCACCGTCTCCCACGAGGGGCCCGAGGCGGACTGCGTGATCAGCGCCGACATCGCCACCTTCGACGCCATCCTCGCGGGGAGGATGAACGCCATGGCCGCCATCCTGCGCGGCGCGGTCACGATCGAGGGCAAAGTCGTCCTGCTGGCGGCGCTGCAGCGGCTCTTCCCCGGGACGACCGAGGCTCCGGATACACCTCAAGCCGGCTACGCGAGGAGGTCATCGTGAGCGGCGACGTCAAGATCCTCGACGGCAACACGTTCGTCGTGAGCGCCGACAACGGCGACATCGAGGCGTCGCTGACCGACCCCACCGGGCTGTTCTCCTTCGACACCCGGTTCCTCTCCAAGTGGGTGCTCACCCTGAACGGCCAGCGTCTCAACCCGCTGTCGGTGGACGACCTGCAGTACTTCGAGACCCGGTTCTTCCTGGTGCCGGGCACCGGGACCGTCTACATCGACGCCAAGACGTCGGTCATCCGCCAGCGCGCCGTCGGCGGAGGCTTCCACGAGGAGCTCACGATCCTCAACCACGACGAGAAGGCCATCGACGCGGAGGTGCGCATCGAGGCGGCCTCCGACTTCGCCGACCTGTTCGAGGTCAAGGACGCCCTGAAGAAGCAGGGCGAGTACTACACGCGGGTCGACGACGGCAAGCTGGTCCTCGGCTACCGTCGCGAGACGTACGTGCGCGAGACCTGGGTGTCGGCGACGGCGGCCTGTGCCGTGGACGAGCACGGATTGACGTTCAAGGTCCGCGTCGAGCCCCACGGTGAGTGGACGACCGACCTGCACGTGACGCCCGGGCGCGGCGCGGCGGGGCTGAGCATCGCCGCGCCGAAGTACGAGCGCCACGCCAAGGAGGCGCGCCCCAACATGGAGCGCAGCCTCGAGAAGTGGATCGACGAGGCGCCCGCGCCTCGCCTGCGACTGGGACCCGCTCAAGCGGACGTACCAGCGCAGCCTCGTGGACCTGGCGGCGCTGCGCTTCTCGCCGGTCGTCGCTGCCCGGCCACTACCTGCCGGCGGCCGGGCTGCCCTGGTTCATGACGATGTTCGGCCGCGACAGCATCTTCACCAGCCTGCAGGCGCTGCCGTTCACGCCCGAGCTCGCGAAGACGACGCTCGTCGCCCTCGGTCTGTGGCAGGGCTCGCGCCGCGACGACTTCCGCGACGAGGACCCCGGCCGCATCCTCCACGAGCTGCGCTTCGGTGAGATGACCGCTTTCGAGGAGCGGCCGCACTCGCCGTACTACGGCTCCGTCGACGCGACGCCGCTCTACGTGGTGCTGCTCGACGAGTACGAGCGCTGGACCGGAGACAGGAAGCTGGTGCGCGCGCTGGAGCACCAGGCGCGCGCGGCGCTGGCCTGGATCGACGACTACGCCGACCTGCAGGGGAACGGCTACATCGCCTACCAGCGTCGCAATGAGAAGACGGGCCTCGAGAACCAGTGCTGGAAGGACTCGTGGGACTCGATCTCGTACCACGACGGGCGCCTGCCCGGGTTCCCGCGCGCCACGTGCGAACTGCAGGGCTACGCCTACGACGCCAAGGTGCGCGGTGCCCGGCTGGCGCGCGAAGTCTGGCGCGACCCCGACTTCGCCGACCGGCTCGAGAAGGAGGCGGCGGACCTCAAGCGACGCTTCAACCGCGACTTCTGGGTCGCGGACGGGCGGTACTTCGCGCTCGCTCTGGACGCGGACGGCAGCAAGGTAGACGCCCTCGCCTCCAATAACGGCCACCTGCTCTGGAGCGGGATCGTCGACAAGTCGAAGGCCAAGGCGGTGGCGCAGCACCTCATGTCACCGGCCATGTACTCGGGCTGGGGCGTGCGCACGCTGGCTACCGGCGAGGCGCGGTACAACCCGATCGGCTATCACGTCGGTACGGTGTGGCCCTTCGACAGCTCCATCGTCGCCTGGGGTCTGCGTCGCTACGGCTTCAAGGAGGAGGCGGCGCGTATCGCCGCCGGCATCCTCGACGCCGCCGAGTTCTTCGACGGTCGCCTGCCGGAGGCGTTCGGCGGCTACCCGCGGGAGCTGACGAAGTATCCAGTGCAATACCCGACCGCGTGCAGCCCGCAGGCGTGGTCGACGGGCGCGCCGTTGCTTCTCTTGCGCACGATGCTCGGACTGGAGCCCAGCGGCGACCACCTGATCGTCGATCCGGCGCTGCCGGTGGGCATCGGCCGCCTCGAGCTGCTCGACATCGCCGGGCGCTGGGGCAGGATGGACGCGTTCGGGCGCGGCCGTGTGGACGTGGAGAAGAAGCGGCCGCGCTCCCGCTCCCAGCTGGGCGTGATCGACCACAACACCAAGAACGGCCGCCGCTGACGGCGGCGACCGAGGCAATCGACCGCGAGTGTGAGGGGAACAGCCATGAAGGTGATCATCGTCGGTGGAGTCGCGGGCGGAGCTTCGTGCGCCGCGCGCCTGCGCAGACTGGACGAGACGGTGGAGATCGTCCTGCTGGAGAGGGGACCGTACGTCTCCTACGCCAACTGCGGCCTGCCGTACTACGTCGGCGGCGTCATCGAGAAGGAGGCCAGCCTCCTGCTCGCGACGCCGGACGTCTTCCGCCAGCTGTTCGCCATCGACTGTCGCACGGGCTGCGAGGTGGTCGGCGTCTCCGCCGCTGACAAGACCGTCGAGCTCAAGGACATGGCGACCGGCCGGGTGACCACCGAGAGCTACGACAAACTGGTCCTCTCGCCGGGCGCCGCCCCGATCCGTCCGCCGCTGCCGGGGATCGACCTGCCGGGAATCTTCCCGGTGCGGACCGTCCCGGACGCCGCGGCGGTCCGCGAGTGGGTCCAGCGGAGCCTCACCGAGCTGCCGGGCCTCGACTCCTACACGGGAGCACAAGCCCGCAGGAGGCAGCGCCGCGCCGTCGTCGTCGGCGGCGGGTTCATCGGTCTCGAGATGGCGGAGAACCTGATCGAGCTCGGCCTGGACGTCACCGTCGTGCAGCGCGGCGACCAGCTCATGGCGCCGGTCGACCGGGAGATGGCCCGCTACGTCGAGCGGCACATGGAGAACCATGGCGTCCACATCCTGCTGAACGACGGCGCGTCCGGCTTCGAGCAGGCGGAGGACGGCTCGCTCGATGTCCTGACCCTCTCCGGACGGCGGCTGCCGGCGGACGTCGTCGTCCTGGGCATCGGCGTGCGGCCGGAGACCGGGCTCGCAGAGATGGCCGGCGTCGAACTCGGCGAGCGTGGTGGCATCCGCGTCGACGACCAGATGCACACGAGCGACCCGGACATCTTCGCCGTCGGGGACGCGGTCGAGAAGTTCGACTACATGACAAACGAGTGGTCGATGCTGGCGCTCGCCGGGCCGGCCAACCGGCAGGGCCGCGTCGCGGCCGACGTGATTGCCGGGCGCGACGCGCACTTCCGCGGCGTGCAGGGCACGGCGATCGTCGGCCTGTTCGGCGGCGCGCTCGCCTGGACCGGCGTGAGTGAGAGGACGCTTCAGCGGCTGGGCGACGACGACTACGAGAAGGTCTACCTCTTCCCGAACTCGCACGCCGGCTACTACCCGAAGGCCCTGCCGATCGCGATGAAGGTGATCTTCCGCAGGTCGGACGGCCGTCTGCTGGGCGCGCAGGCTGTTGGGCGCGACGGCGTGGACAAGCGTATCGACGCGCTGGCCGTGGCCATCCAGCTCGGCGGTACGATCCACGACCTGGGAGAGGCCGAACTCTGCTACGCGCCCCAGTTCGGCAGCGCCAAGTCGCCGGCCAACTTCGCCGGCATGGTCGCCGGCGACGTGCTGGCCGGCGACATGCCCGTCGGGCACTGGGGCGACCTGGACGGCGAGTTCCTGCTGGACGTGCGGCACCCCGAGGAGCTTGCGGCGGAGGCGCTGCCGGGCGTGGTCAACATCCCGGTCGACCAGCTTCGTGGCCGTCTGGACGAGCTGCCGCGCGACCGCGAGATCGCCGTCATCTGCCGTTCGGGCCAGCGCGCCTACTACGCGACGCGCATCCTGCTGCAGAACGGCTTCAAGGCTCGTGTCATGTCCGGCGGCATGCTCTCCCACGAGATCTTCTCGGAGGTGTGACGCGGGCGCCGCCGGCGGCAACTGGTGGGTGATACGGTGACCGGGGAGCTGTTCCTCGGCCTCGACGTCGGGTCGTCGAGCACCAAGGCGGTGCTCGTTAGCGCCGACGGTGCGGTCGTGGCCGAGGCGAGGAGCGAGCACGAGATCTCGCGGCCGCGTCCCGGCTGGGCCGAGCAGGACGCGGAGCTCGTCTGGTGGAGCAGCGTGGTCGAGGCGTGCCGCCGACTGCTCCCGGGCCGCGCCGAGCGCATCTGCGCCGTCGGCGTGAGCGCCCTCGGCCCGTGCGTGCTGCCGGCGGACGCGCACGGGCGTCCGCTGCGGCCCGCGATCCTGTACGGCATCGACTCGCGGGCCACCGGCCAGGCCGAGCGGCTGACCGCGGAGCTCGGCCCCGATCGCATCCTCGCCTGCTGCGGCTCGCACCTCTCGAGCCAGTCGGTCGGCCCCAAGCTGCGCTGGCTCGCGGACGAGGAGCCCGACGTGTGGATGGCCACCCGGCGCGTCTTCGGCGCCACCTCCTATCTCGTCTCGCGCCTGACCGGGGAGTACGTGCTCGACCACCACAGCGCCAGTCACTGGGCGCCGCTGTACGATGTCCATGAGAACACGTGGATCAGCGAGTGGGTCGCGGACGTCGCCCCCGGTGTGACGCTGCCCCGGCTGGCGTGGGCGCACGACGCGTGCGGCGTCGTCGGGCCGGAGGCCGCGGCCGCGACCGGCATCCCGGAGGGCACGCCGGTCGCTGCGGGAACCATCGATTCGTGGGCCGAGGTCGTGGCTGCTGGGCTCAGAGGCCCCGGGGAGGGCCTGCTCGTCTACGGCACCAGCATGTTCCTCGTGGAGGTCGACAGCCCGGCGCGGTCTGACCCTCGGCTCTGGAGCACGGTGGGGTTCGCGCCGGGGTCGCTCAACCTCGCCGCCGGGGTCGCCTCGAGCGGCGCGCTCACGGCCTGGCTGCGCGGGCTGGCCGGCGGCGTCGGCTACGAGGAGCTGTACGCGGAGGCCGTCGGAGCCGGGCCCGGCGCCGGCGGCCTGCTCGCGCTGCCCTACTTCGCAGGGGAGCGCACGCCGCTGTTCGACCCCGGCCTGCGTGGCGCGATCCTCGGTCTGACGGCCGCGCACGGACGCGGGCACGTCTTTCGGGCGCTCCTGGAGGCTGCTGCCTTCGCCGTCCGCCACAACCTCGAGGTGATGGCGGAGACCGGCGCCACCATCGCCGTCCTGCGCAGCGCCGGCGGCGGCGTCTCGGGCGCCCTGTGGCCGAGGATCGTCAGCGACGTCACCGGGCTGTCGCAGGACGTGCGCGAGGGTCCGGGCCAGGCCGGCGTCGGCGCTGCGTTGCTCGCCGCGGTATCCGTCGGCGCGGCGACGCTACAGACGATGTGGCCGCAGGTGACCCTGCGCGTCGAGCCGGACCCGGCGGTCCGATCCCTGTACGACGAGTTCTACGGGTGGTTCGGGGAGCTCCGGGACACCACGCTGCCGCTCGCCCATGCACTCTGTGCATGGCAAGACGAGCACTACCGTGAAACGATGGCGCCGGCGGCCGACCGTGAGCAGCGGAGGTCCGCCGGACCCAAATGAAGGGGGCGTCGTGAAGGAACACACCACAGCACAGAGGCCCACGGTCGAACGGCGGCTCGCCGCCGTCGCCGCGATCGCGCTGTTCCTCGGGGTCCTCGTCGCCACCGTGCTCGTCGTCCTCGACCGGCCGCTCGAGGTGGTCGTGCAGCTCGTCCTGCTGGCCGTCGTCGTCGTCGCGGTGTGGAACGCTCTCACGAGAAAGGCCGTCGTGCGTGGGGTCTGGGTCGCCGCCGCCGTCGTGGCGGCCGTCGCCGTGGTGGTCATCCAGATCGCGGGCGACGAAGGGCACCTGCTCTCGCTGCTGGTGCGGCTGGCGCTGCTGGGCGTCGCGCTGCTGCTCGCGCGCTACGCGCTGGCGCGCGACGTGCGCTCGCTCAAGCAGATGGAGACGCCGGGCACGCCGGTACCGGCGGCGCGCCACGGCGTGCTGATCATGAACCTCAAGTCCGGGGGCGGGAAGGCCGAGAAGTTCCACCTCGTGGACGAGTGCCGCGCGCGCGGGATCGAGCCGGTCGTCCTGCAGCGCGGCGACGACCTGCTCCAGCTCGCGCGCGACGCCATCGACCGCGGCGCCGACGTGGTCGGCATGGCAGGCGGCGACGGCTCGCAGGCGCTCGTCGCCAGCATCGCCGCGGAGCGGGGCGTGCCGATGGTGGTCATCCCGGCCGGCACGCGCAACCACTTCGCCCTCGACATCGGCCTGGACCGCGACGACGTCGTCGGCGCGCTCGACGCCTACGGCGAGGCGCGCGAGCGCGTCATCGACCTCGCCGACGTGAACGGGCGGATCTTCGTCAACAACGTCTCCCTCGGTCTCTACGCGACCATCGTGCAGTCGCCGGAGTACCGGGACGCCAAGCGGGAGACGACCCTGGCCGCGCTGCCGGAGATGCTCGGGCCCGGCGCGGAGCCCTTCGACCTGCGCTTCACCACCCCGGACGGCGTGGAGCACGACGGCGCGCACGTGATCCAGGTGTCCAACGGCCCCTACGGCACCACGACGGGAGGCATCACCTCGCGGCCTCGCCTCGACACCGGCCAGCTCGGCGTCTTCTCGCTGGTCGTGCCCGATGCCGTCGCCGCGACCCGGCCGTCGCGGCGCTGACGACCGCGACGCCCGCCCTGTACGAGGGCTACCTCTCCTGGGCGACCCCGGTCTTCGAGGTGACCTCGGCGTCGCCCATCGCCGTCGGGCTGGACGGCGAGTCGCTGGAGATGGACCCGCCGCTCGTGTTCAGGTCGCGGCCGGGCGTGCTTCGCCTGCGGCTGCCGCCGCAGGCGATCGGCTACTCGCCGGCCGCTCGGGCGACGGGGGTCAAGGGACTGCTCGGCCTGTGGCGGGTCGTGATCGGCCGGCCCGTCCACATCGACGGCGCCTGACGCCGCGCTCAGTCCTCCGGCTCGTCCGGCGGCTCCAGGTGCCGGAGGCCGGCGGGCCCGTAGGGGCCGTCCTCTCCATAGGGACCGTGTTCCGAGAGCGCTCGGATCGCCGGCTTCATCTTGGCGAAGACGTGCTCCCGGTCGAGCGTCTGCCACAGTCCGTAGAGCCTGAGCCTGTCCTGCAGCCGTTCGCGCAGCTCGACGAAGGCGAAGTGGATCCCCTTCGCGTTGAGCTCCTCGTCGAGCTGCCTGAGCATGTCGGCGGCCGTCACGTCGATGTCGGTGATGGCCTCGCACTGGAGCACGATCCAGAGCGGCTTGCGCTCCACCACCAGCTTGCGCACGCGCTGGCGGAAGATGCCGGCGTTGGCGAAGAACAGCGGCGCCTCCCACCGGAAGATCACGATGCCTTCCTTCTGCTCGGCGAGCGGATACCGCTCGACGTCGTGGTAGCCCTTGAGCTCGGGCACGTAGCCGAGCACGGCGCCCGGCGGCCACCAGCTGCGGCGGAAGAACAGCAGGATGGAGAGGATGGCGGCGATGAGGATGCCCTGGAGCACGCCGAAGAAGACCACGCCCGCGGTGGCGACGAGGGAGAGGAGCAGCGCCGTCTTGCGGGCGTGGGCGAAGCGGCGCAGGACGGCGATGTCCGCCAGCGAGATCGCCGCCATGATCACCACGGCGGCCAGCGCCGTCTGGGGGAGAGCCTTGAGCAGCCCCGGAATGAACAGAAGCATGACGGCGACGAGGCCGGCGCCGACCAGGCCGGTGACCTGCGTCCTGGCGCCGGACTGCTCCGCGACGGCCGTGCGTGAGCTGCTGACCGAGATGGCGAAGCCCTGGAACAGACCGGCTCCCAGGTTGGCGGCGCCGACCGCGATCATCTCGCGGTCGGCGTCCACTTCGTCGCCCCGCCGGGCGGCGAAGCTCGAGGACGTGGCGATGGTGTCGGTCAGCGAGACCAGGACGATGCCGACGGCGGCCGCGGCCAGCGTCGCCAGGTCGGCGGCGTCCGTGAACGGGAACGAGGGGGTGGGCAGCCCGGTCGGGAGCGTCCCGACCGTCTTCACGCCGTCGGCCGCGAGGTCGAAGATGGCCGAGACCACCGTCGCCGCTACGACGGCAACGAGCACGGCGGGGATCATCTTCGAGATGCGGGGCAGCCCGAGCAGCAGGGCCAGGGTGCCGAGACCGACGAGGAGCGTCGTGGTGTTCGTCTGGTCGAGGTTCGAGAAGAAGGCGACGACGTCGTCGATGAAGGAGTCCCCCTCGGTCGAGAAGCCGAAGAGCTTGGGGAGCTGGCCGACGATGATCGTGATGGCCAGCCCGTTCATGTAGCCGACCTGGACCTCCTTGGAGAGCAGGTCGGCGATGAACCCGAGCTTGCCGAGGCCCAGGCCGATCTCGATGAGCCCGACCATGAGCGCCAGCATGCCGGCCATGGCGATCGCGCTGGCCGTGTCGTTGGCCACGAGCAGCGGCGTGATGGCCGCGAAGATGAGTGGGGAGACGGACGAGTCCGGGCCGAGGACCAGCACGCGCGAGGGCCCGAGGAGCGCGTACACGACGAGGCAGGCGATGGTGGTGTAGAGGCCGGTGACCGGCGGCAGCCCGGCCAGTTCCGCATACGCCAGTCCCTGCGGCACGAGGATCGCGGCGAGCACGATGCCGGCGACGAGGTCGAAGCGCAGCCACGCCGGCTTGTACGTGCGCAGCATCCCCACGCCCGGCACGGCAGCGCTCAGCCGGGTCTTCTTGTTCGCCTCCGCCTCGGTCTGCGCGCCCTTCGTCGCCATCCGGACCCCCCGTGCTTCACCGGTCGGTCACGAATGGTAGCATCTGCTCGTGGCCGATACAGCGGACAGCAGAGACATCGGGAGCATCGCGCGCGAGGTGTTCCACGAGCTCGTGCTGCTCGACACCGCCGTCTATCAGGCCATCGAGGCCACGCCCACGCCGCTCATCGACGCGCCGCTGCGCCGTCTCTCGAACTCCGCCAACCACGCCAAGCTCTACATGGGCATCGCCGCGCTGCTGTTCGCCGCCGGCGGCAAGAAGGGGCGCCGCGCTGCGGTCACCGGCATGGCCGCGGTCGGGCTCAACTCCTTCATCGTCAACATCCCGATGAAGTTCGCCGGCCACCGCCCGCGCCCCGAGCGCGGCGTCGTGCGCTTCGAGGAGGCGCGGCACGTCAAGATGCCCACGTCGACCTCGTTCCCCTCCGGCCACTCGGCCTCCGGCTTCGCGTTCGCGGCGGGGGTCGCCGAGGCCGTCCCGGCGCTCGGCGCTCCGCTACGCGGCCTCGCGACGGTCGTCGCCTATTCGCGCATCCACTCCGGGGTGCACTATCCCGGCGACGTCATCGTCGGGTCGCTCGTCGGCATGGCCGTCGGCGAGGGCACCGTGCTCGCCTCCCGCGCCGTGCGCAAGCGTCTGCCCGGCAACAGCCGGGCCTGAGGCGATCCGGCGCCCTGCACGGCTGGTCCATGAAGATCCGTCCTCAGTGGACCGATCTTCATGGTGCACGGCATGCGTCCCCTCCTCCACATCGTGAGGAGTTCTCTGCTCGACCCTCCCGCGCCGCGTGGACCGCTGACCCTACGGCTTGTCCGCGTGGCGGCCGTCAACGGTCGCGCCGGGCCGGGTGAGATGCGCGACCAGGATGTACACGCTCACGATCAAGACCCAGGCGGGGAAGATCAGCACGACCCAGGTCGACTGCGACACGATGAACAGCAGGACCAGCGCGACGGCGTAGGTCGGCAGCGCCAGCCACCGGGGCATCACGCCGGTGCGCAGCCACAGCGTGGCCTGGGAGATCAGGAAGACCGCCGCCATGCGCAGCGCGTAGACGTTGAAGATCTGCGCCACCATGTGGCGCGCGTAGATGTAGGTGGTGCTGGCCGAGAAGGCGGCTGGGTCTCTGGCGTAGGTGGCCGCGATCGCCCCTGCCGAGGCGGCCGCCGCGAAGATCATCGCCAGGAACAGCAGACCGCTGCCCAGGAAGACGGTCGTGAAGAACTGGTCCTCGAACTTGCCCAGGCGCTCGCGCGCCACGGCGATGAACCAGAGGAAGAACAGGCCGGCGAAGGGAATGAGCGCGATCGCGAACTTGAAGCGCCCCGCGCCCGTGTCGAGCCACGAGCCGGTGTCGTCCGGCAGATCGCTCACGCTCGATGCGATGATCGCGACGCTCAGCGAGAACAGGACGGCGAAGAGGATGCCCGCGATGGCGCCGGCCACGGGCGTCGCGGCCCGTCGCTCGACGCGCGCGGCCCTCACCTTCTGGCGCTCTGACCTTCTCATGCCGAAGTCCCGGCCGCCGGCTCAGCTCTGGCTGCCGCCGACCTCCTGGAGCTTCTCGAGCACGCGGTCGAGGTTGAACGATGCGGGCTTCTGGCGCGGCGGGAACTCCTTGAACTCGGCGATCGCCTCCGCCACCACTCCCTGCGCAGGGACGACGAGGTAGATGCGGTCCAGGAACCAGTCCCAGTAGGTGTTGGAGTCGGTGAGGGCGCGCTCGAAGGGATCGCGCCGCAGGTTGACGAGCTTGGGAGCGCGCAGCTCCACGAACGGCTCGAGCCACAGCGCGAGCTGGTGCGCCCGCTGCTCCCGGAAGATGTACTTCCAGTCGCCGACGCGCAGCGCGACCAGCTCGGCGTCGTCGTTGACGTAGAAGAAGCGGTCGCGCGGGCTCTCGTCGGCCTCGCCCGCGAAGTAGGCGTTCATGTCCTTGCCGTCGAGGATCACCTTGAAGGTCTTGCCGCCGGCGTCGTGCCCGGCCCGGCACTTCGCCGCGATGTCCGGATCGCCGGCCGCCGCCAGGAAGGTCGTCAGCATGTCCTGGTGCGCGACGATACCGTTGAGTGTGACGCCGGCCTGCCACTTCGCCGGCCAGCGCAGGAGCGCCGGCACGCGGTAGGCGCCCTCCCAGTTGCTGTTCTTCTCGGAGCGGAAGGGGGTGATGGCGGCGTCCGGCCAGGAGTTGTAGTGCGGGCCGTTGTCGGTGGAGTACATGACGATGGTGTCGTCGGCGATGCCGAGCTCGTCGAGCTTGTCGAGGATCTGCCCCACGTGACCGTCGTGCTCGACCATGCCGTCGTTGTACTCGCCCTGGCCGCTGACGCCGCGCAGTTCGTCCTTGACGTGCGTGCGGAAGTGCATGCGGGTCGCGTTCCACCAGATGAAGAAGGGCTTGTCCGTCTGCGTGACCTCGTCGAGGTACTCGAGCGTGCGCGCGGTGACCTCGTCGTCGATGGTCTCCATACGCTTGCGCGTCAGCGGGCCGGTGTCCTCGACCTTCTGGGTGCCGTCGGCCTGCGCCCAGCTGTGGATCACGCCGCGCGGCCCGAAGCGCTCCTTGAAGGCCGGGGCCTTCGGGTAGTCCTCGTGCTCCGGCTCCTCCTCCGCGTTGAGGTGGTAGAGGTTGCCGAAGAACTCGTCGAAGCCGTGGTTGGTCGGCAGGTGCTCGTCCAGGTCGCCGAGGTGGTTCTTGCCGAACTGCACCGTGGCGTAGCCGAGCGGCTTGAGGAGCTCGGCGATGGTCGGGTCCTCCGGGCGGAGGCCGAAGTCCGCGCCGGGCACGCCGACCTTGGTGAGGCCGGTGCGCAGCGGGTTCTGGCCGGTGATGAAGGCGGCGCGGCCGGCGGTGCAGCTCTGCTGGCCGTAGAAGTCGGTGAAGGAGACGCCCTCACGCGCCAGGCGGTCGATGTTCGGCGTCTGGTATCCCATCATGCCGCGGTTGTTGCAGCTGAGGTTCCACGTGCCGATGTCGTCCCCCCACAGGACGAGGATGTTGGGCTTGCCCTCGGGCATGACGCACCTCTCTTCAGTCGACGGCCTTGGCATCGACCCAGCGCGAGGTCGAGTCAGGCGAACCCTACAGAGGTGGTCAGCCGGCTACAATGCCGCAGCAGCGTTTGTACTTCTTGCCGCTGCCGCACGGACAGGGGTCGTTGCGACCGGTGGTGCGCGCCTCCTCGGCCAGGATGGCCATGATCTCGGGGGCCTCGCCGCCTCGCCTGAGGATGTCCGCCATCAGGCGCATGGGCCGCTCCGTGTGCGCGAAGAACATCTTGAGACCGGCGCAGAGCCAGTTGAGGCCGGGCTCGCCGTCGGGCGTCAGGAGGATCCGGTTCTTGGGGCACTCGCCGTTGCAGGCGAAGAGGTACTCGCAGGCTCGGCAGAAGGCGGGCAGGGTCTCCTGCTTGGCCTGCCCGAAGGCGCGCTGCCGCTCGGAGCGCGCGAGGTCGCCGACCGGCGTCTCCATGATGTTGCCGAGCAGGTATGGCGGGTCGACGAAATGGTCGCACGAGTACAGGTCGCCGTTGTGCTCGAGCGCGACCCCCTCGCCGCAGACCGGCTGGAAGATGCAGAGGCTGGAGACGCCGCGGACGTAGGCCGCGAGCACGCCGTCGAACGTCTGCACGAACATCTCGCCGACGTCGCGTCGCACCCATTCGTCGAAGATGGCGTTCAGGAAGTCGCCATAGTCGTCCGGGCTGCACGCTGCGCTCCGTGACGGCGCCGGGCCGGCCGTCGGTGGGCGTGCGTCTCGACCTCGACGATGGGGATGAGCTGGACGTACCGGGCGTCGAGCTCGTCGCGGAAGAAGCGATACACATCGAGCGGGTGGCCGGCGTTGGCCGCGTTGATCGTGCACAGCACGTTGAACTCGGCGCCGTGCTTCTGGAGGCGGCGGGCGGCCGCCACGACCTGTCGAAGACCGGCCGCCCGCCGAGGTCGTGCCGGTACGCGTCGTGCAGCTCGCGCGGCCCGTCGATGCTGAGACCGACGAGGTAGTCGTTCTCGGCCAGAAAGGCGCACCACTCGTCGTCGAGCAGGACGCCGTTGGTCTGCAGCGTGCGCTCGACCGCCATGCCGGCGGGCACGCGGCCCTGTTCGGCCGCGCGTGCCCGCCGGAAGAAGTCGAGCCCCATCAGCGTCGGCTCGCCGCCCTGCCAGGCGAGCGTCACCTGCGGGACGCGCTGCGCCTGCGCCGTCTGGGCGATGTACGCCTCCATGACCTCATCGCGCATGCGGAAGTCGCTGCCCGGGTACAGCTGCTCCTTCTCGAGGAAGAAGCAGTAGTCGCAGCGCAGGTTGCAGCGCGCGCCGGTGGGCTTGGCCATCACGTGGAACGCGGGGATGGGCGTTTCGCTCATGCTCTCATGGTACTCCCGCGGGCGACCGCAGGCGGCCCGCCTGCTCAGACTGCATGCCGGCGGGATCGCCGGCCTCTGGAGCGCGTCGTGTTGACGACCCCCCGTTTGGCGCGACGTACACTGCCGGGAGGACGTGACCGCCGGCACCCTCGTCGGCGCGGTCGCACGAAGGATACCCGGGCCGCCGGTCGTCTGGCGCACGGTCGGGCCCACAGGGAGGGGTGAAGGACATCATGACCGAGGATACGCGGTCAGAGCGACATGGCTTCGCGTTCACGCGCACGGCTGAACACCGCGCACGCACGCTCACCGCGGGGTCCATTGCGGGGATGCTGTTCGGCGTGCTCTTCGGGACCTGCGTCGCCATCGTCCGGTCGACGGCCGGCGGGGCGGACGAGACGGGGGCCTGGCTCGCCGACGGCACGGCCTCTCTCGAGTGGGCGCTGGGGCTGCTGCCGTTCGCAGGCATCTTCTTCCTCTGGTTCATCGGCGTGTCGCGACAACGCCTGGGGAGGTGGGATGACAGGTTCATCTCCTCGGTGATCCTCGGCAGCGGCTTGCTGTTCCTGGCCATGGTGTTCGCCACGGCCGGGCTCGTCGGCGCCCTGCTCGCGATGTACGCCAGGGATCCCACCGGCGTCCCGGGCAGCCAGACGTACCTGTTCGTCCAGTTCGCGGTGGCCAAACTCTTCGGCATCTACGCGATGCGCATGGCGGCTGTGTTCCTCATCTGCCAGGCCACGGCGTGGCTGCGGCACGGGCTCATGCCGAAGTGGCTGGCCCTGCCCAGCTACCTGGTCGCGCTCGTGCTGTTGTTCGTGGTCTCGGAGGAGGCTTGGGCGGTGCTGATCTTCCCGGTGTGGATCTTCCTGATCAGTGCGTACTTGTTCTCGGTGAGCATGCGGGCGACTGAGGGTGACGAGGGATCGCGGTCTGGGGTCGAGAGAGAGTAGCCGGGAGAACGCGGGCGGCGCGGCAGCGAAAGCCGTCCGTCATGGCCACTGCCGCGGCTCAGGACTCGCAGGTGGCTGCCGCCGGGCCCTTCTCGAAGCGCATCTTGCACATCGCGTACTCCTCGGGCACGGCGATGGGATAGTCGCCGTCGAAGCAGGCGCGGCAGAACTGGCTGCGCGGCAGGCCGGTGCTGGCCTGGAGGCCGTCGAGCGTGAGGTAGTGCAGGCTGGTGGCGCCGACGTGGTCGCGGATCTCATCCACCGTCTTGTTGGAGGCGATGAGCTCGGCACGGGTCGCCATGTCGATGCCGTAGTAGCAGGGCCACTGGATGGGCGGCGAGCTGATGCGCAGGTGCACCTCGGCGGCGCCGGCGTCGAACAGCATCTGCACGAGCCGGCGCGTCGTGTTGCCGCGGACGATGGAGTCGTCCACCACGACGAGGCGCTTGCCCTTGATCACCGACGTCAGCGGGTTGAGCTTCATGCGGATGCCGACCTGGCGCAGGTTGTCGTCGGGCTGGATGAACGTGCGGTGCACGTAGCGGTTCTTGATGAGGCCCTCGGTGTACGGGATGCCGGAGGCGGCGGCGTAGCCGATCGCCGCCGGCATGCCCGTGTCCGGGACCGGGACGACCAGGTCGGCGTCCACCGGAGCCTCCAGGGAGAGGTGCTTGCCCATCTCCTGGCGCACCGCGTGGAGCGTCTTGCCGCTCATCACGCTGTCGGGGCGGGCGAAGTAGATGAACTCGAAGATGCACAGGGCTGGACGCGCACCCTCGAGCTCGACGCGAGAGCTGCGCAGGCCGTGCTCGCGGTCGGCGATGACGATCTCGCCGGGCTGGATCTCGCGCACGAAGTCGGCGCCGATGATGTCCAGGCCGGAGGTCTCGCTGCTGAACACCGGGTGGCCCTCGTAGTCGCCCAGGCAGAGCGGGCGCACGCCGTAGGGGTCGCGGAAGCCGACCACGGCGTCACCGCTCATGACGGCGGCGGAGAAGGCGCCCCGGATCTTGCCGACGGCGGTGCGCACGGCGCCGAGCAGGTCGCCCTCGGCCTCGTGGGCGATGAGCGCCGTGATGACCTCGGTGTCGGTGGTGCCGGCGAACTTGACGCCCTGGGCGATGAGCTCGTCGCGCAGCGCCGTGGTGTTGACGAGGTTGCCGTTGTGGCCCAGGGCGATGACGTCGCCGTTGCGGCTGCGCACCAGCGGCTGCGAGTTCTGCCAATGGCTCGCGCCGGTCGTGCTGTAGCGCACGTGGCCGATCGCGTGCTGGCCGCTGAGGCTCTGGAGCATCTGCTCGTTGAACACCTGGCTGACGAGACCGAGATCCTTGATCACGGTGATCTGGCCGTCGTCCGCCACCGCGATGCCGGCGCTCTCCTGGCCGCGGTGCTGCAGAGCGTAGAGCCCGAAGAAGGTCAGGCGCGCGACGTCACGTCCCGGCGCGTGGATGCCGAAGACGCCACAGCTGTCGTGGAGACGATCGTCGTACAAGGACGCTCGGTTCTGATCGGTCAGGCGAGCCGCTCCGGGAGCGACTCATACGCAGAATGGAGCTCGCTCACCGGGACGGCGAAGAGCTCCTTCTCGTCCATGGTACACCGCAGGTCGGCACCGGCAACCCGACCGGCCGTGCGGTGCGGGAGGTCGCCGAGGACGGCCTCCAGCTCGGCGACCTTGTCGGGCGCGCAGGTGACGATCACCCGGGTCGGCGCCTCGCCGAAGAGCGCGAGGTCCGGCCGGCCGGCGGCGCCGGTCACGGTCGCGGCGGAGCCGAGGTCGACGTCGGCGCCGAGGAACCGGACGGAGCGCCCGGCCGGCGGTGACTCGGGGTCGCCGAACTGGGCGCCGCCGTTGGAGCCGCTGAACACGCAGCACTCGGCCAGCGCCACGGCCAGTCCGCCCTCGGCGCAGTCGTGGGCGCTCTTGAGCAGCCGCGCCTCGATGGCCGCGCGCAGCCTGGCCTGGAGCTTCACCTCGAGCTCCAGGTCCACGTCGGGCACGCGGCCGGCCACCACGCCATAGGCGACCTTCTGGTACTCGGCGCCGTCCATCCAGGCGGCGTCGTCGCCGAGCAGCAGGACGACGTCGCCCTCGTCCTTGAAGGCGCCGTCGATGTGGATGCTCACGTCGTCGAAGATCCCGAGCATGCCGACCATCGGCGTCGGGTAGATCGCCTGGCCGAAGCTCTCGTTGTAGAAGCTCACGTTGCCGCTGACGACGGGGGTGTCGAGTGCCTCGCACGCTTCGGCCATGCCCTCGATCGCCTGCTCGAACTGCCAGTAGATCTCGCCCTTCTCCGGGTTGCCGAAGTTGAGGCAGTCGGTGACGGCCACGGGCAGCGCGCCGGAGCACGCCAGGTTGCGCGCCGCCTCGGCCGTCGCCGCCTTGGCGCCGCGGTACGGGTCGAGGTAGCAGTGGCGGCCGTTGCAGTCGTTGCTGAAGGCGAAGCCGCGGTCGGTGCCCTTGATGCGCAGCACCGCGGCGTCGGAGCCGGGGATCTGCATGGTGTTGGCCTGGACGATGTAGTCGTACTGCTCCCAGGCCCAGCGCTTGCTGGCGATGTTGGGCGCGGCGATGAGCTGCGTGAGCGCCGCGCCGAGGTCTTCCGGCTGCGGGTACGCCGCGTCCGTCACCGCGACCGGCTCGTCGACGATGTAGTCGGGCTTGACGGAGGGCGTGCGGATCACGGGGCTCTCGTCGGCCAGCCGGCGGGCGGGGATGTCGGCCACGCGCTCGCCGTGCCACCAGATGCGCAGCATCTTGCTGTCGGTGACCTCGCCGATCACGGTGCAGTCCAGGTCCCAGCGCTCGCAGACCTCGCGCACGTCGGCGATCTGCTCGTCGGTGACGATCGCCAGCATGCGCTCCTGGCTCTCGCTGATCATGATCTCCCACGGCTCCATGTCGGCCTCGCGCAGCGGCACGCGGTCGGCGTGGATGTCGAGGCCGACGTGGCCCTTGCTCGACATCTCCGAGCTGGAGCTGGTGAGGCCGGCGGCGCCGAGGTCCTGCATGCTCACCACGAGCTTGCGGTGGATGAGCTCGAGGCAGGCCTCGATGAGCTTCTTCTCGGTGAAGGGGTCGCCGACCTGGACGCTCGGGCGCTTCTCCTCGAGCGTCTCGTCGAACTCCTGGCTGGCCAGCACGCTGGCGCCGCCGATGCCGTCGCGGCCGGTCTTGGAGCCGATGAGGACGACGTGGTTGCCGACGCCGCTGGCGATGGCGCGCACGATGCCGTCGGTGCGGATGAGCCCGGCGCTGAACGCGTTGACCAGGCAGTTGCCCTCGTAGCTGGGCTCGAAGTAGATCTCGCCGCCCACGGTGGGGATGCCGAGGCAGTTGCCGTAGTGGGCGATGCCGCCCACGACGCCGTCGAGCAGGAAGCGCTGGCGCGGCTCGGTGAGCTCGCCGAAGCGCAGGGAGTCCATGCTGACGCACGGGCGCGCGCCCATGGTGAAGATGTCGCGCACGATGCCGCCGACGCCGGTGGCCGCGCCCTGGAAGGGCTCGACGGCCGACGGGTGGTTGTGGCTCTCGACCTTCATGGCCACGGCCCAGCCGTCCCCCACGTCGATGATGCCGGCGTTCTCGCCGGGGCCCTGCAGGATGCGCGGCCCGCTGGTGGGAAACCGGCCCAGGACGGGCCGCGAGTGCTTGTAGCTGCAGTGCTCGCTCCACATGAGCGAGTAGATGGCGAGCTCGACATACGTCGGCTCGCGATCCTGGATCCGCTTGATGTGCTCGTACTCGTCCTCGGTGAGGCCGAGCTTGATCGCCGCGGCGAGGTCGGCGGTGCGGTTCACGTACCCACTCATGCCGTCACCTCCGCGCCGCGCAGGGCGTCGATCATGGAGCCGAAGAACTGACGCGCCGTCGGCCCCGCCGGCGAGCTCGGCTTCGACCGAGTTCTCCGGGTGCGGCATCATGCCGAACACGTTGCGGGTCTCGTTGCAGACGCCGGCGATGTCGTCGAGGGAGCCGTTGGGGTTGGCCCCCTCGGCCCGCTCGCCGGCGGCGCTCACGTAGCGCACCACGATCTGGTCGTTGGCCTTCAGCTTCTCGAAGGTCGCCGGGTCGACCGTGTAGTTGCCCTCGTTGTGCTTGACGACGATGCGCAGCACGTCGCCCTGCGCGCACCTGGCGGTGAACGGCGTGCCCGCCGTCTCCACGCGCAGGTTGACGTACCTGCAGACGAACTTGAGCCCCGTGTTGCGGATGAGGCCGCCGGGCAGGAGGCCGGCCTCGATCAGGATCTGGAACCCGTTGCAGATGCCCATCACCAGACCGCCGCCGGCGGCGAAGTCGGCGATGGATTGCATGATGGGGCTGAAACGGGCGATGGCGCCGCAGCGCAGGTAGTCGCCGTAGCTGAACCCGCCGGGGATGACGATACCGTCGACGCCCTTGAGGTCCGTGTCCTTGTGCCAGAGGTACTCGGCGGTGACGCCGGGGAACGTCTCGAGGGCGTGGTGCGTGTCGCCGTCGGTGTTGATGCCGGGGAAGACGACCACGCCGATGCGCAGGGGAGAAGCAGCGGTCATCGCGGCGTCACCCCTCGGTGATCTCGAAGGTGTAGTCCTCGATGATCGGGTTGGAGAGGAGCTTGCGGCACATGTCGTCGACCTGAGCGCGGGCGGCCTCTGCGGTGAGGCCCGCGCCGTCGATGGTGAGATCGATGATCTTGCCGATGCGGACGCCGCTCACACCCTCGAAGCCGAGGTTGGGGAGCGACCGCTCGACGGCTGCTCCCTGGGGGTCGAGGATGCCCTGTTTGGGGACGACGTAGACGCGCACGTTCATCGCTCACCTGCCCGGAGAGTCGGTAACGGGGACGTCCCTGAGTCTATCGCAGAAGCGGGTCGGACGGGGCGTCCGCTCGACGCCCCGCCTGCGGCGCGCCGCGCGCGATGCACGATGCCTGTGAGGAAGCGTTTGGGCAGGGGAATAGCCGACTCAGGCGGGTGTGAGGACGCAGACGAACGCGGAGGCGACGATGGCGCGAGTGCAGATGTATTCGATGGAGTGGTGCCCGTACTGTGCCAAGGCCAAGGCGTTGCTGGGCGCCAAGGGCATCGAGTACGACGAGATCGACGTCACCGACGACGAAGAGGCCGCGATGGAGATGGTCGAGCGCACCGGCCAGCGCGGCGTGCCCCAGTTCTTTCTCGATGGTCAGTGGGTCGGCGGCTACGACAGCCTCGCGTATCTGAACGCGACCGGCACGCTCGACCAGCTCTTCGGCATCGAGTCGACGGTAGACCTCACGCGCGTGTGGGACGTCGCGGTGGTGGGCGGCGGACCTGCCGGCCTCACGGCCGCGCTGTACGCCGCCCGCAAGAACCTCTCGACGATCCTGATCACGCTTGATCTGGGCGGGCAGGTCGGCGTCACCCATCTGGTGACCAACTACCCGGGGATGCCGGTCGTCGAGGGTCCCGAGCTGGTGCGCCTCATGTTCGAACAGGCGTACATGTACGGGCTCGAGCGGCTCATCGGCGAGCGCGTCGCCGGCATCCGCGTGGACGGCCGCGCCAAGGTCCTCGAGCTCGTCTCCGGCAAGGAGATCAAGGCCCGGTCCGTGATCGTCGCCAGCGGCGCCCAGAAGCGCCACCTGGAGATCCCCGGGGAGGACGAGTTCGCCGGCCGGGGTGTGGTGTACTGCTCCACCTGCGACGGCCCGTTCTACCGGGAGAAGACCATCGCCATCGTCGGCGGCGGCAACTCCGCCCTCGAGGCCGCGATCGAGATGAGCGGCATCGCGAAGAAGGTCTTCGTGGTGAGCCGCAGCCCCTGGAGCGGCGACGAGATCCTCCAGGACAAGGCGGGGTCGGCGCCGGGCGTCAAGCAGCTCGTGGGCTACGAGCCCGTGGAGATCGCCGGGGGCGAGGTGGTCGAGAAGCTCGTGCTGCGCAACCGCAAGACCGGCAAGCCGCGGACCCTCAAGGTGGACGGCGTCTTCATCGAGGTCGGCCTCTCACCCAACTCCGACCTCATCCTGGACCTCGTGCACACCAATCAGCGGGGCGAGGTCGTCGTCGACGAGATGGGCGACACCGGCGTGCGCGGCGTCTTCGCCGCCGGCGACGTGACGGCCACCAAGGACAAGCAGATCGTGATCGCCGCCGGCGAGGGCGCCAAGGCCGCCATGGCGGCGTTCCAGTACCTGATCACCCAGCGCTGAGGGCGGCCCGCCCGCTCAGGCGCAGCCGGTGTGCTCGAGGATGAAGTCGACTGTGCGCCGGTCGTAGTCGATGCGGTGCTTGAGCCCGCTGATCTCGTGGCCTTCGTCCGGGTAGACGACGTAGTCGCAGATCCGGCCGCGCGCCCGCAGGCGCTCCGCGACCTCGGTGATCTGCCTGGGGGGGCAGCGCGGGTCGAGGGCGCCGCCGAGGAGCAGGAGCGGCGCCTCGACCTCGTCCAGGTGGTTGATCGGCGAGTAGTACTCGAGCCTCGCCTTGTCCTTCTCGATGTCGCCGGTGTTCTCGCGGTCCCACCAGCGCAGGTCCTCGCGCACGTCCGGATCGATCTGGCTGTCGATGAAGTCGAAGAACGGCACGCCGGCCACTCCCGCCGCCCACAGGTCGGGGAACTGCGTGACCGCCGCCATGGTGTGGAAGCCGCCCCAGCTGCGACCGGTGATCGCGATGCGCCGCGGGTCGCAGCCGCGCCGCACGAGGAACTCGTGCGCGGCGGCCACGTCGAGCACCTCGCCCTGGCCCATGAGCCAGCGGTTGGCAAGCTGCCAGCGGCGGCCGTAGCCGTCGCTGCCGCGGTAGTTGGGGTGCAGGACGGTGACACCCGCGGCGACGAACGCCTGGCGGAGCACGTCCCACTCGTTGGAGTGATGCCAGGTCGGGCCGCCGTGGACGATGACGACGGCGGCTCCGTTGGGCTCGTCCGGCTCCACCAGGATCCCGGGGACCTCGGCGAGGTGGTCCCAGCTCGTGAACCACACCGGGTCGCCGGAGACGAAGGACATCGTCCCGAGCTTGTCCGGCAGCGAGTCGGTGAGCGCGGTGACGTCGCCGTCGGCCAGCTCGACGCGGAAGAGGTCCGGCGGAGCGTCCGGGCTGCTCAGCACGCAGACGAGTGCGGCGCCGTCCGGGGTGAAGGCCGGGGCGTAGTGGTTGCCGGGGCCGATGCTGTACTCGCTGACCTCGCCGTCGCGCAGATCGATGTGGAGGAGGCCCGTCTCGCCCTCGACGTCCACGAGGAACGCGAGCGCCGCGCCGTCGGGCGCCCACACCGGGTGGTGCGCGTCGACGTGGTGGTCCTCCCACGCCCAGCTGACGGAGCCGGTGGCGAGCTCGTAGATGCCGATGGCCGGATGATCGCCGGGCCCGCCGGCGAACGCGAGGCGCCGGCCGTCGGGCGCCCACGCGAGCTGGCCGGCGAAGAACTCCTCGGAGCCGCCGACCACGCGCGACTCACCTGAGTCGATGTCGATGACGACCACCGCGGTGTCCTGCCCGTGCGTGCCGGTCGTCACGGCCAGATGGGCGCCGTCGGGCGACCAGCGCGGTGAGCACTCGGTGTAGGGGTGCTCCGTCAGGCGCCGGATGTCGCCGCCGCCGGGACTCGGCTGCGCCGGCATCACGGCGACGGCGTAGCCGGCGCCGTGCGAGACGGTCATCGCGAGCTGAGAGCCATCCGGCGAGAGGTCGGGGTCGGGCAGAGGGGCGAGGTCCGGCGTGTCCGGCAGCAGGTTGTCCAGGCGCCCCGTCGAGAGCTCGTAGCGGTACACGTCATAGCACTCCGAGCCGCGGTCGTCGCAGGTGAAGTACAGGTAGCGCCCGTCGGGCGAGAACTGGGGGCACCCGCAGCGGTCATCCAGGTCGCCGATACGGACGGGTTCGCCGCCCGGCAGCGCCTTCAGGAAGATCTGCCAGTCGCCTCCCTGGTACCACTCGAACGCGACGGCGTCGCCGCCGGGCGCCAGTGCGAACGGCCGGTACTCCTCACCCACGGCCGGCGCCGCTGCCAGTTGCTCGATCAGTGATGGTGCCAAGGTTGAGCCTCCCCTGTCGCCCCTGCATCCGTCCCGCGCGCGGCGGCGCGCGTCTCACCGGCCGCCCCACGACCCGGACAGTCTACCGTGCGTCAGACGCGGGCGCATTCGGGGCCACGCCCCTGAGATCTCCACCCTGGGTATGACGACGGTGCGGCGTGGTGGGGCTATGCTGGCCGCGCCACGATCACCTGCCGACCGCGCTGTCGGCGCCGGCGGCGATCAGGGCCGGCCCGTCAGGCGGCCCGGATCGTCCGGGGAGGTGACGACGATGTGGCACGAGACCCCTGCTGCGCGCGACCACATCCACCGAGTCACCCCAGACCTCGATCGTCATGCTCACGCGCGTCCAGAAGCCCCCACCCCCGACCTCCCCAGGGGGGCCGGCGGCCCGCCCTCCCGGCGGGCCGCCGGCCGGGACTCCGCGGACGTCGTCCCGCAGCAGGACGGCATCACGGCGCCGCCGCCCGGCGCCGCCGTGCCGAGAGCCTCGGCCGTGCTGGTCGAGTCAGATCCCCTGGTACGGCTGCTGGCCGAGCCGGCCGTGGCCGCAATGGGCTTCGCCGTCGCCGCGGAGGCTGCCGCGACGAGCCCCGGCCACCGCCCCGCGGCGGTGTTCGTCGCGCTGGACATGGACGGCGACTGCCGCCGCGCCTGCGCCGCTGCGCGCGGCGGCACGCCTCTCGGTGGTCGCCCGCCGCTCGTCGTGGGCTACGGCGCCGGCCCGGCGCCGCTGCTCGCCGCCCACCGGGCGCACGGCTGCGCCGACCTCGTTCTCCAGCTCGGGGCCGTCGCCGGCAGGCCGTGCTTCGTTCACCTGCCGGCGACCGACGCCGTCACCGCCGCCGGTCTGACGGCCCGCGAGGCCGACGTGCTGGTACTGCTGCTCGGCGGGCTCACGACCGCCGCGGTGGCCGCACGGCTCTGCGTCTCGGTCAGCACGGCGCGCTGTCACTGCCGCGCCGTGCTGCGCAAGCTGGGGGCCGGCGACCGACGGGCGCTGCGCGCTCGGCTCCTCGCCGACCCCCTCCAGCCGCCGTCCGCGGCTCTGGTCGCTGCTCTTCCGAGGTTTGCCTAGGCATCGGCGCCAAGATTGCCGAGGAATCGGCCGTGGCGGTGCCGCCGCCGCCGCTCCATACTTCCGGTACACGTCGCGGGCCCGTCGTCGAGAAACGGCGGCCCGCGACCGTTCGCGAGGGTCATCCAGCAGTGCGGGGGGAGCGCATGAGCAGCGAGTCGTCCACAGGCGCGCCGGTACGGAGCCTCAAGCGGGCGCAGGTCCGCATGATCACCGTCTTCTTCATGATCTACATCCTCGTGTCGGGCGGGTCGTTCGGCATCGAGGACATGGTGTCGTCCTCCGGTCCGGGGCTCACGCTCCTGCTCCTCGTCCTGCTGCCCATCTTCTGGGCGCTGCCCATGGCGCTGATCGCCAGTGAGCTCGGCTCCGCGCTCCCCGGCGAGGGCGGCTTCTACGTGTGGGCGCGCCGCGCCCTCGGCGACTTCTGGGGCTTCCAGACCGCGTGGTGGTGGTCGCTCTCGGTCTTCGTCGACTCGTCCGTGTACATCGTGCTCGGCGTCGGCTACCTGCAGAACTGGCTGGGCTTCGACCAGATCTGGTTCTATGTCATCTGCTGGGCCATCATCGCCGTCTTCACGCTCGTCAACATCTTCGGCGTCAAGCTTGTGGCCCTCAGCTCCACGGTGTTCTCGATACTGATCCTGGCGCCGTTCGTCGCGCTCATCGTCGTCGGCCTGGCGAAGTGGAACTTCAACCCGCTGACGCCCGTGACCGTGCCGGACGCACCGCTCTTGGGCACCGGCGGCGTGTTCGCTCTCGGCCTCGCCATCGGCGTGTGGATCTACTCGGGCTACGAGTCGATGTCGACGCTGTCGGGCGAGATCCGCAACCCGCAGAGGGTCATCCCCAAAGCGCTGATGCTCGCCGTGCCGTTCATCGTCATCATGTATGCGCTGCCGACGCTGGCAAGCCTCGCCGGCTACGGCAGTTGGGACACCTTCGCGACCGAGGCCGGTGACGGCTACGTCTCCTTCGTCGAGATCGGCAAGTCGCTGGGTGGGTCGGCTCTCGGGGTGGCGCTGCTCGCCTCGGCGCTGCTCGGCAACCTTGCCCTCTACCTCGACTACCTCGCGTCCGGGGCGCGACCGCTCTTCGCCATCGCGGCGGATGGGTTGTTCCCCAGGTCGATCTCCATCGTGAGCAAGCGCTTCGGTACGCCGATCGCGGCGATCCTGCTCATGGCGGCCCTCAATGCGGTGCTCATCGTCGGTCCGTTCCAGAACCTCATCGTCATCGACGTCATCCTGTTCATCTCCGCCTACGTGCTCATCTTCATCTCCGCCGTGCGCCTGCGCGTGACGGAGCCTGACCTGAAGCGGCCGTTCCGCGTGCCGCTGGGCACGGCCGGGATGATCGCCATGGTGATCCCGCCGATCTTCATCGTGATCTTCACGATCTACGTGAACGCGATCGACCGCAGCACCGAGCTCCTCGGCGTCACCGGGTTCACGCTCCTCGGACAGGACGTGGGCTGGTACGGCATCGCCGGGTTCGCCGCGCTGTTCTCGGGGCCGGTGCTGTACTACGTCTTTCGAGCCATCTATGGTGGGCCGAGCACGCCGTCCCGCGAGGCCGGCGACGACGCCATCGCCATCGCGGAGGCCGAGGCCGCGGAGGACGCCGCCTGATGCAGACGCAGATCCAGGTCCTCTCCGAGGACGAGAAGGCGCAGGTCCACGAGCGCACGCTCAAGGTGCTGAGCACCGTCGGCATGCGCTGCGACACCGCGGACGGACGCCGCATCCTGGCTTCGGCCGGCGCCGACGTCGACGAGGCGACGCGGATGGTGCGCTTCCCGGCGGAGCTGGTCGAGAGCCTGCTGGCGCAGGCCCCGCGGACGTTCACGGTGCACGGTCGCCGGCCGGGCTGGGACTTCTCCGTCGGCACCGGCGGGTTCACGCTGCTGGCGGACGGCGGCGCCACGACCGTCTTCGATGCGCGGACCGGCGAGCGCCGCCCGACCACACAGGACGACTGGCGAGCAGCCACCCGGCTGCTCGACGCGATCGACGACGTCGGCTTCTACTGGTGTCCCATCGAGTACTCGGCGGACTACGAGCGCGCCGGGGGCTTCGTGCGCTACTTCGCGGACGTCTTCGCCACCTTCGGCAAGCACGTCCAGGACTCGTTCGGCACGCCGGAGCTGGCGCCGTGGCTCAAGGAGGTGCTCGACATCGTGTTCGGCGGGCCGGAGGCGGTGCGCCAGCGTATGCCGCTGTCGTTCCTCATCACGCCGGCCTCACCGCTGACGATCGAGCACGACTTCACGCAGACGTGGCTGGAGCTGCGCGACTACGGCCTGCCGGTGGCGGTGATGCCGATGCCGCTGCAGGGCGCCACGGCGCCCGGCAGCCGCCTCGGCACGCTGCTCGCCGCCAACTGCGAGACCATCGGCACGCTGTGTCTCGTGCAGGCGGCGGCCCCCGGTACGCCGGTGTTCTACTCGCCGGTGATCGCGACCATGGATCCGCGCACCGGGCTCTACGCCGCCGGCGCGATCGAGCACGCCGTGCTGTGCGTCGCCGGCACCGAGATGGCCCGCTACTACGGCCTGCCGGCCGAGTCCTCAGGCCTCTGCACCCAGACCTACGAGCCCGATCTGCAGACCGCCTGGGAGAAGGCGGACAGCGGTCTGCTCGTCGCCCTCGCCGGCCCGGACGTCCTCGTCGGCCCGGGCCTGCTCGGGGGGGCCACGATCCTGTGCCTCGAGCAGATCGTCATGGACGTCGAGATCATCCGTGACGCGCGCCAGGCGCGCACCGGCATCCTCGTGCGCGACGACCTCTGGCTCGACGAGGTCCTCGACAAGGTCGGGCCGTGTGGCTCGTTCCTCGGCGAGCGGTCCACGCGATTCGGCGCGCGCGCCGGCGAGTGGCGCCTCAGTGACTTCGGCGTGCAGGGCAGCTGGGACGGGTGGCGGGCGGCTGGGTCGCCGAGCACCGTCGCCGCCGCCCGCGAGCGCGTCGACCAGATCCTCGCCCAGCAGGTCTCGCTGCCGTACAGCGAGGACCAGGCGGCGGCCCTCGCGGCGCTGCAGCGCCGCGCCGACGCCGCCTCCTGACGTCCCGGCGCCGCGCGTCGCAGCTGCGCCTGCGCCGGCGCCGCGCGCGGGTGGGGGACGCTGCAGACAGCGAGGTCGCGCCCTGCACGTCGTCACCGACGGCATCACCGATGACATCCTCGGCGACACCACGAGGGGCGCCACCGATGCCGCCATGAACGACATCATCGGCGGCGCCATCGGCACACGCGGACATGGCCGCCTCGATTCGGACGAACGTCCGAAAGACCCTGCGTCGAACGGACACTATTCGCACGTATTCGACATCTCGTCCACGAATCCGATTGATTATTGTCCGTGATGACGCGAGTATCGTCGTTTCACGTGGGTCGACAGGCGTATCATGCGCGCATGTCGGCGGCGTCCACCTCGCGGTCTCGCCGCCGGCATGCGTCCGTGGGAGTCCGATCCGAGGGGAAAGCCGATGAGTGAGGTGCGTGAGGGCTTGAGACGTGTGCCGATGCGCGTCTGGGTGGCCGTGTTCGTGGTGTTCTCGTTCGTGTGTTCGGGCGGGTTCGGGATCGAGGACATGGTGTCGGGCTCCGGGCCCGGCTTCGCGCTCCTGCTGCTCCTCGTCCTGCCGTTCCTGTGGGGCCTTCCGCAGGCGCTGGTGTGCTCCGAGCTCGGCTCGGCGCTGCCCGAGGACGGCGGTCTGTACCGCTGGTCGCGTCGCGCCAACGGCGAGTTCATGGGCTTCCAGACCGGCTGGTGGTGGGTCCTCTCGATCTTCGTCGACTCTGCCGTCTACATCGCTCTGACGGCCGACTACATGCAGAACTGGTTCGGCTTCAGCGACTGGGTGCGCTGGGGGATCGCCGTCGCGCTCATCGCCGTCTTCGCCTACATCAACATCCGTGGCATCCAGCTGGCCGCCTGGATGCTCGTGGCGATGCAGATCATCGTGTTCGTCCCCTTCGCAGCCCTGGCGGTCATCGGGCTCGCCAACTGGCGCCACAACCCGTTCGAGGTGATGCTCCTTCCGGGCAACTCCCTGATCGGCGGCGTGGGAGTGGCCCTCAGCGTGGGCATCTGGATGTACTCGGGGTTCGAATCGCTGTCCACCATGGCCGGCGAGATCCAGAAGCCGCAGAAGGTGATCCCGCGCGCGCTCATGATCACCCTGCCGATCGTGATCGGCTTCTACGTCCTCTCCACGCTGGGTGGCCTCGCCAGCGTCGGCCAGTTCAGCCAGTGGGGCACCGAGGGCGCGCTCGATTTCATGGGCGTCGGCCGGGAGGTCGGCGGCCAGGTGCTTCGCTACCTGTTCCTCGCCGCCATGCTCGCCGGCAACTTCGCCCTGTTCCTCGCCTTCCTGGCGGCGGGCGCGCGGCCGTCCTACGTGCTCTCCAAGGACAGGCTCGCGCCGAAGTTCCTCAGCAAGACGCACGCCAAGTACGGTACGCCCTGGGCCGCCATCGTGCTGATGGCCGTCGTGGACGCGGTCCTGGTGCGCAACGGGTTCCAGACGCTCATCGTCATCGACGTGTTCCTGCTGATGCTGGCGCACATCACGATCTACATCTCGGCGATCAGGCTGCGGATCAAGGAGCCCGACCTGGAGCGACCCTTCAAGGTCGGGCTGGGCACGCCGGCGTTCATCGCCATGTGCGCCGTGCCGATCACCGTGGCGGTGTTCGCCATGTCTCCGTGGGGCAACGGCTGGGACTACTTCATCTGGGGTACGGTCGCGGCGCTGACCGGTCCGCCGGCCTACTTCATCTTCAAGCGGATCTACGGCGGCGAGAAGGCGCTCGCGGCCGATGTCGCCGCCGCGCCGGTCGTCCAGGCGGGCGCTTCCGCGGCGCCCGCCACCGGGGCCACCGCGGTCTCGCGGCCGGCCGCCGACTGACCCCGGGAGTGGCGGTCCGCGCCGGCCGGCGCCGCGCTCAGTCGCCGAGGGCGTCGAAGACGAGGCCGGTCAGGAGCTTGGGGTAGAAGTACGTCGACTTCTGCGGCATCACCTCGCCGTGGTCGGCGATGGCGCGCACCTGGTCGACGAGGGTGGCGTTGAGGAAGGCGCCGAGCTCGTACTCGCCGCCGTCCAGAGCGGCGAGCGCGTCCGGTACGCTCTTGGCGTAGTCCACGTGGCGCTCGGCCTCGTCGTGCTGCAGCCCGAGCGCGCCACGAAGCAGGAGTTCGTGCAGGATCGTCACCGAGAGCCCGGCGGAATCCGGCGAGAAGCCGTCCATCGCGAGCCGCTCGGCGGCGGCAGGCTCGCGGGTCCTGACGGTCAGGCAGGCCCCGGAGCGCGGCAGGTACAGGCCGAAGACTCTGCCGGGGTCGGCCTGCTCCGGCAGTCTCTCCAGCGCGGCGCGGCATGCGACCGCGCCGGTCACCGGCTCGCCGACCACGTCGAAGAATGGCCGTACGTGCTCGACGAGGTCCGCGAGCGAGAGAGGCGCGATCCCGCGCACCAGCCGGTGCGTGGGGAAGACGGTGAGCCCGGGATCGCTCAGGCTGCACAGGTAGACCATGAGCGTGTCCGCGCTGAAGTCACCCGCCGCCCGCCGCTCGTCTCGATAGGCGAGGGCGGTCTCGTAGCGGTGATGGCCGTCGGCGATGTAGAGCGGGCGCCCGCGCAGTCCCGCTGCCACGCGCTCCGCGGGTGCGCCCTCCACGCTGGCGACGCGGTGCGTGTTGCCATCGCCGTCGTGCGCCTCTCGCCACGCCGTCGCGGGGAGCTCACCGACAGCGGCGCCAAGCGCTTCGCCGACGGCGCCGTCGTCGTCCGGGAAGAGCAGGAAGATCTGGCTGATGTCGGCGTGCGTCGCGCGGTACAGCCGCAACCGATCCGCCTTGGGGCCGGCATGCGTCCGCTCGTGCGGCAGAACGACGCGCTCCTCGAGGTCGGCCAGCCGCAGCCGCGCGACGAAGCCGTGGCGGGTGCGCTCCTGACCATCCGGCCCTGCGTAGGTCTGGTCGATGACGGTGATGCCGGGCAGCTCGTCGCGCACGAGCAGCCCCTCGTCGCGCCAGCCCCGGAACAGCTCGGCGGCGCGCGCATACGCGGCATCGCCGGTCTCCGCGCCGAGCGGCACCGGGAGATCGACGTGCACTGCGTTGTAGGGGCTCCGCGCCCGCAGCTCAGCGGCCTGCGCGGCCGAGAGCACGTCGTAGGGCGGCGAGACGACCTCGTCGAGCGTGACGCTCTCGCGATAGCGGATGCCCCTGAAGGCGGAGATGTCGGCCATTGTTCTCCCGGGAGTCGAGCGCTCGGCGACGCGCGCCGCCGCTGTATTCATCCTACCGGCCTGGAGTGCGGGCCGTTGCCCGCGGCTACGGCCGGATGATGACCGGCATCCCGATGACGACCCTCGAGTACAGGTCCTCGACCTCCCATATGTGCATGCGGATGCACCCGTGCGAAGCGTACGATCCGATCGAGGAGTCGTCGGGCGTGCCGTGGATGCCGACGCCCGGGGCGCTCGTGCCGATCCAGCGTGTGCCGAGCGGGTTGTCGACGCCGGGCGGGATGGGTTTGGCGTCCTTCGCCCAGTCCGAGTTGGGCGGGAGCCAGGTCGGGTTCATCTGCATCGACGTCACGACGTACGAGCCGGTCGGCGTGGGATAGGCCGGTTGCCCGACCGCCACGGAGTAGCTCTTCACGAGCTTGCCGTTGCGGTAGAGGTAGAGGCGGAGGTCGCCCAGGTCGACGACGATCTGCCCGCTGAGCGCGTTGAGCACGTTGCCGCCGACCAGGCCGTCGACCTCGAGACCGAACTTGGCCTGCAGCCTGCGGACGGCCTTCTCCGTACCCGAGTCGTAGACGCCGGTCTTGGTGCCGGAGTACACGCCGGCGTTGGTGAGCTTGGCCTGCAGCTTCCTGACGTCCTTGCCGCGGGCGCCGGGCCAGAGGGTGGCGGAGCCGAAGCGCTCTGTACTGTCGACGATGAACTTCTGTCTGCTGGTCACGACGTTGCCGCCCTTGTCGGTGGCGGTCACGACGACCGTGTGGCGGCCTTGGGCGAGGCCCTTGACGGCGAACCTGGCCTTGGATGCCGGTCCCCTCAGCTCCCGCTCCTCGCCGTCGAACACGAGCTTGACTCTGGGGACGCCCAACTGGTCGGTCGCCTCGACGCGCACCGTGATGCCGGCGCGTTCGACCGTCTTGGGCAGATCCGTGGTCTTGAGTACCGGCGGCTCGGCGTCGACGAAGACGCCGATCGTCTTCGTCGATGCGTTGCCGGCCCGGTCGGTGGTCGAGATCACGACGGTGGACTCGCCGACCGGCAGGTCGGCGCTCACGGCGAAGGCGCCGGACGCGTCGGCCGTCCCGCTCGCCTCGATCTCACCGTCCACGACGCTCACCACGGCATAGGGCTCCGTCTCGCCGCTGAAGGTGGCCGGGTCGGTGTTGATGCGACCCTTTTCGACGGTGCCGTCGAGCTGCAGCGCGGGGATGCTCGTGTCGACGGTGAAACGCCAGTCCTTGCGCACCTCTTTGCGGAACAGGTTGGAGCTGGTGGCGCTGAACGCGACGGCATGCTCGCCGTCCGCGAGGTCGGTGGTGGAGACGGTGAGGGTGTCGCCGTCGCGGCCGGCCTCGGACGTGACGTCCGCGCCGTCGAGGCTGACGCGGACGTCTTTGAGCGCGGACAGGCCCTTGACGTGGAGCACGACGGTCGACGATGCGTCCTTGACGAACGCGTCCGGACCGGGCGTGACCGCGGACACGCGCGGCACGCCGTACAGTTGCCAGCCTGCGACCGCGGCGAACACGCAAATCGCCGCTACGACGATGTACGGCCAGCGGCGGCGACGACGGGATTCGCTTGTATACAGTTGGTACTTCGCGTCCGGCACGGGCCCCTTCCTGGACGATTCTGCTCCTCATTATACCCCGGAACCCGGACCTGTCCCCCCCAACTTCCGGACGGTCGGCACGGCACCATCGTCCGGTCGCGCACGCGTGAGGGCCGGACGATGGGCAGGAATGGGCCGGGTGGCGGATAATCACGCTCCATGGACCGCTCCATCGACGATCTGCTCTCCGACGTCGCCGCCGGCCGGCTGTCCGCCGCCGACGGCGCGGCGCGCCTGCGCCGTCTCGGCTACGTCTCGGTGGGCGACTTCGCCTTCCTCGACGTGGCCCGGGCGGCGCGCAAGGGCGTGCCCGAGGTGGTGTTCGCCGAGGGCAAGTCCGTGGACCAGGTGGTCGCCATCACCCGCCGGTTCCTCGAGCACAGCGCGGTCGTCCTCTGTAGCCGTGTGACCGACGAACAGGCGGTTGCACTGGCCGGGTCGGTGGACGGTGCGCTCGAGCACGACCCCCGCAGCCGGGTCGTGGTCGTGCGCCGCCCGGATGCGCCGCCGCCCGAGGTCCGCGGCGCGGTCGGCGTGCTCGCGGCCGGCACCAGCGACGTGGGCGCCGCAGGAGAGGCGGTCGCGATGATCCGGGCGATGGAGGTCGGAGCCGTGACCGCCTTCGACGTCGGCGTCGCCGGTCTGCATCGGCTCGCGGCGCCGCTCGAGGAGATGCGCGCCGCCGGCATCGGCGCGATGGTCGTGGCGGCCGGCATGGAGGGGGCGCTGCCATCGGTGGTCGCCGGTCTCGTCGCGGTCCCGGTGATCGGCCTGCCGACCTCCACCGGCTACGGCTTCGGCGGGCGCGGCGAGGGGGCTCTCATGGGCATGCTGCAGAGCTGCAGCCCCGGTCTTGCCGTCGTGAACATCGACAACGGCATCGGCGCCGGGGCGACCGCCGCCCTGATCGCCCGCGGGGCCGCGGGATGAGCTCGCTTCCGTTCGTGCTGCGCGATCATCGCGAGGAGCTCTGGCGGCGCTGGGCCGCGAGCCTCGACGAGAGCGTCGCGGCCGACTACCGCGAGATCATGAGCAGCCCGCTCGGCGAGCGCTTCGTGCGCGCCTTCGTGGAGGACCTCATCGCCTGCAGCGAGGCGGAGGAGTACGAGGTGCCGGCGCTCCTCCGCCAGTCCGCCGAGCGCATCACCGCGGACGCCGCCTATCGCCTCTCGCTGGGCTTCGCCGTCCTCGATCTCGTCACCGCGCTCCAAGCGCTGCGCGGCGCGATCATCGACGTACTGCTCGACGCGCTCGTGCTCGGTGAGCTGCCCTCGTTCGCCGAGACCCTCGAGCAGCTCAAGGATGCCGGCGCGCTCGTCGACCGTCTGGTCCGTGCGGTCCTCGTGGCCTCAGGGTAACGTGCCCCGCAGGCCGCCCATGCGGCAGGTTGCGCCGTCCCGGACCCGCCAGTAGGCTTCGTCAATGCTGCGGCTCGCACTCATCTTCGGTGGCCGCTCCGCGGAGCACGAGATCTCGCTGGCGTCCGCGCGCTTCGTCTTCTCCAAGCTCGACCACGGCAAGTACGACGTCGTCCCGGTGGGCATCACGCCGGCGGGCCGCTGGGTGGTGCCGGCCGACTTCGATGCCGCCACCACGGGCGGCCTGGACGTCGCCGAGTCGCAGGCGGCTCACCTCGTCTCCGACCCGACGCGACCGGGGCTGGAGCTGGCCGACGGGTCGTTCCATCCACTCGACTTCGCCTTCCCCATCATGCACGGCACCTTCGCCGAAGACGGCACCATCCAGGGGCTGCTCGAGATGGCCGGGCTCGCGTACGCCGGCTCCGGCGTACTTGCCAGCTCGGTCGGCATGGACAAGGAGCTGATGAAGGCCGTCTTCGCCAGCGCCGGCCTGCCGCAGATGGACTACGTCGTGCTGCGCGACGCCGCCGCCACAGGCGCGGATGCCGTCGCCGCCGTCGAGGCGCGCCTCGCGTACCCGGTCTTCGTGAAGCCGGCCAATCTCGGCTCCAGCGTGGGCATGACCAAGGCCCACGACCGGGCCGAGCTGGGGCCGGCGCTCGACCTCGCCGCGGTCTACGACCGCAAGACGATCATCGAGGCGGCCTGCGACGGGCGCGAGCTCGAGTGCAGTCTGCTCGGCAACGACGAGGCGCGCGCCTCCGTCGTCGGCGAGGTGATCCCGGCCAACGAGTTCTACGACTACGAGGCCAAGTACACCGAGGGCAAGATGGCCTTCAAGATCCCCGCCGACGTCGAGGAGCGGCACAGCGAGCGAGTGCGCGAGCTCGCGGTGGCCGCGTTCCACGCCATCGACGCGAGCGGCTTCTCCCGCTGCGACTTCTTCCTGGAGCAGGCCACCGACAGCGTCATCCTCAATGAGATCAACACGATCCCGGGCATGACGGCCATGAGCGGTTTCCCCCGGCTCTGGGCGGCGTCCGGCGTCGACGGCGCCGCGCTGGTCGAGGAGATCGTGCAGCTGGGGCTCGAGCGCCACGAGCGGCTCGCCCGGCTCAAGATGGCGCGCTGAGGCCTGCCCTACTGGGACGTACCGGTCCCCGTGGGGTGCGTCGTCCGCTCCACCCAGTCCTCGAGCGGCGGGATCACGCCGAGGAGCTTGAACGCATAGGTGTCCGCGGTCGCCTTCGCGGTGACCGTGAACTCGACGTTGCCCTCCGCGTTCCGGGTGGCGGAGTACGCGACCAGTTCCAGGTCCGACTTGGCGAGGTACTGCTCGGCGGCCAGCTTCGCGGCCGGCGCGTTGGTCGTCTGCGCGTACTCCGAGCGTGCCTCGTCGGCGGCTCGCGTGGAGTCGTCGCTCACGGACTGGTGCGCGCGAAAGATCGCCATGCCGTCCAGGATGACGACGGCGATGATGGCGATGATGAGCGCCACCCACAGGATCTCGCGGATGAAGCCGTCCTGTCTACGTAGACGTGAGCTGGGCGCCACCGCTCCTCCTCCACCACCATTGCCGAGGCCTGTCCCTGCCTGTATCGGCGGAAAGCCCAGACTAGTTTACCCCAGGGGCGCCGTGAGGCCGATACAGAGCACGGCGAGGTCATCGGCCGGCGGCCGCGCCGCGAAGCGCTCGGCGGCGAGGACGAGGCGCTCCACCGCCGCGGCCGCACGCCACGCGTGACAGCCGGCGAGCTCCCCGGCCATGGAGTCCTCGAAGAAACGGCCTTGCCGGTCTCGCAGCTCGGCGATGCCGTCGGTGAACACGACGATGAGGTCTCCTGCTGCCACCCGCAGGATCTCCGTCGGGTACGGCTCGAGGGCCGCGTCAAGCTCCACGCCGATGGCCGGCTCGGTCATGAGGAGCGGTCGCTCCACGCCTCCGGCGCGTACGAGGAAGGGCGTGGGGTGCCCGGCGGTCGCGAGCTGGAGGATCCCGGTGCGGGGGTCGAGCTGGCCGAAGAGGACGGTGACGAAGCGCTCCGTCTCAGGACCGAAGTCGGGCTGCTCCAGGAGTCCGTTGCGGAGCTCCTGCAGCGCTTCGCCGGGCCGCGTCGGCCACGAGAGCTGGCCGCCGTGCACGGCGGCCCGCAAGGTGTACTTGGTGACGAAGGTGGTCGCCATGGCGTCGACGCCCTTGCCGGCCACGTCCCCGATGGCGAAGGCCAGACTGCTCGAGGGCGGCCGTGTGTAGTAGTCGACGAAGTCCCCGCCGCTGAGCACGCCCGTACTCGCCGACCGGTAGGTGAACGCGATGTCCAGTCCGGGGAGCTCGGGAGGGGCCGCCGGCAGGAGCCGGCGCTGCAGGCGCTCGGCGACGTCGGCGAGCGCCGCCTGCGCGTCGTCGGCAGGTCCCCCGCGCGCATCCACTATCGCCGCCGCCCCGCGAGGGACCAGAGCACGAGAGCCTGTACGGCGAGGGCTCCGATGGAGATGAAGACGGCGAGGTCGAAGGGCACATCGAGCACGCCGACGACGAGCATGAACGTGAACGCCCACAGCAGCGCGCCGGGCACGATGCGCGCGAGGAAGCGCCGCCGGAAGCTGAGCCACAGCAGCCGGCGGCGCATCCCGGTCCCGCGGGCGTCGTCGTCGAGGTAGCTCGAGCCGCGCGCGTGCAACATGCCGGTGAGCTCGCTGCCGTCCGTCCCGTACACCCGGCACTGCAGGGGCAGGCCGGAGCTGCGGCGGAGGACCGAGTCCTGGGCCCGCGCGTAGTACTCGACGAGCGAGAAGAAGCGATCGTCGGCGGACAGCTTCGCGCTCGCCAGCCGCACGTCGAGATACAGGCGGTCCTCAGCGGGATCGTACTTGATCTCGCTGCGCCAGCCTCGCCGGCTGAAGAAGTTGCCCAGGAACCTGTCGAGGTCGCCCGGGATGTTCTCGACGTCCGGTCGCTCCATCGCGCCCATTCTCGGATTCTACCCGTCGTCCCCTGCATCGGCAGCAATGGCGGCGGAGTGGAGTGCGGCCCGGCCCTGCGTTCGAAGCCGCCCGGCCGAGTGCGATAGAATCCCGTACTCGATGGAGCGGCCGCCGGCCGCTCCGCCCGCGAACGTACAGGAGCGCCCGTGAAGATCGCAGTCATCGGCCTGGGCTACGTCGGCCTGCCGCTGGCGATGGTGTTCGCCGAGGCCGGCACCGAGGTGGTCGGCATCGAGGCCGTGCCCGAGCGGTGCGACGAGATCAACGCCGGCCGCAGCTACATCCAGGACGTCCAGAGCGACGCGCTCAAGGCGGTGGTCGACAGGGGGCTCATCCACGCCACCACCGACTACGCCGCCACCGAGGACTGCGACGCGGACATCATCTGCCTGCCCACGCCGCTCAACGCCAACCGCGAGCCGGACCTCACCATGGTCAAGGACGCGACGAAGATGCTGGCCGGGCACCTGCGGCGCGGCCAGTTGGTCACACTGGAGAGCACGACGTACCCGGGCACGACGCGCGACGAGCTGGCGCCGCTCCTCGAGGCCGGTTCAGGTCTCACCGCCGGCGTCGACTTCCATCTCGCCTTCTCGCCTGAGCGCGTCGACCCCGGCCGCACCGACTACACGACGAAGTCGACGCCCAAGGTCGTCGGCGGTCTCACGCCGGCGTGCACGGCGCGCGCGCTGGAGGTCTACGGGCCGGCGCTCGACAACGTCGTCCCGGTCAGCACCCCTGAGGTCGCCGAGATGACCAAGCTCCTCGAGAACATCTTCCGCAGCGTCAACATCGCCCTGATGAACGAGCTCGCCATGCTCTGCGATCGCATGAAGATCGACGTGTGGGAGGTCATCGACGCCGCCGCGACCAAGCCGTTCGGCTTCATGAAGTTCCAGCCGGGCCCCGGCCTCGGCGGCCACTGCATCCCCATCGACCCGTTCTACCTGAGCTGGAAGGCGCGCGAGTTCGACTTCTGGACGGAGTTCATCGAACTCGCCGGCAAGGTCAACGAGAACATGCCGTACTTCTGCGTCGAGAAGCTGCACCGGGCGCTCAACACGCGCGGCAAGAGCCTCAACGGCGCCAAGCTGCTGGTGCTCGGCGTCGCCTACAAGGCCGACATCGACGACCTGCGCGAGTCGCCGGCGCTCAAGGTGATCCGCCTGCTGCGCGCCCACGGCGCCGATGTGGACTACCACGACCCGTACTGCGCCGCGCTGCCCGAGTTCGGCCTCGAGTCGATCGACCTCGAGGAGTACCGGCGCGTCGCCGGCTACGACGCCGTCGTCATCGTCACCGCGCACTCGGCGCTCGACTACCGCACCATCGTGCACGAGGCCGACCTGGTGGTCGACTTCCGCAACGCCACCGCCGGCATCCCGAGCGCCGGCAACGTCTGGAAACTGTAAGAGGGGAGACCCAACTCGTGAGTGACAAGGTCCGCGTCGGCGTCGTCGGGCTCGGCTACTGGGGCCCGAACCTCGCGCGCAACTTCGACCGCCTTCCCGACGCCGAGCTCGCCTACTGTTGCGACCTCGACGAGGCCAACCTGGCCAAGGCCCGCAGCCTCTACCCGACCACCATCGTCACCGACGACTACGCCCAGCTGCTCTCCGACGACGCGCTCGACGCGATCGTCGTCGCCACCTCCGTGCCGACGCACTACGCCCTCGGCAAGAAGGCGCTGGAGGCGGGCAAGCACACGTTCGTCGAGAAGCCCATCGCGCTCAAGGCGGCCGACGCCGAGGACCTGCTGGCGACGGCCGACGACTACGGCGTCAAACTCATGGTCGGCCACCTGCTCGAGTACCACCCGGCGGTGGCCAAGATGAAGGAGCTCATCGACTCCGGCGATCTCGGCAAGGTCTTCTACGCCTACGCCAACCGGCTCAACCTCGGCAAGGTCCGTACCGACGAGAACGCGCTCTGGAGCTTCGGACCCCACGACATCTCGGTGCTCAACTACCTCACCGGCGACGAGCCGGAAGAGGTGAGCGCCCGCGGCGAGTGCTACCTGCAGGACGAGGTCGAGGACGTGGTCTTCGGCTACATCAAGTACAGGAGCGGTGTCGTCGGCCACCTGCACGTCAGCTGGCTCGACCCGCACAAGAGCCGCAAGATCACCGTGGTCGGTGAGAAGAAGATGGTCGTCTTCGACGACATGGAGTCCGAGCGCAAGATCACCGTCTACGACAAGGGCGCCACGACCACGCGCACCAAGTTCGAGACGTACGGCGAGTTCGTGACCCTGCACTTCGGCGACATCCACATCCCCAAGATCGGCAACGACGAGCCGCTGCGGCTCGAGTGCCAGCACTTCATCGACTGCATCAACCACGACGAGCAGCCGCGCAGCGACGGCCACGACGCGCTCAACGTGGTCAAGGTGCTGGACGCCATGGAGATCAGCCTGCGCGAGGGCGGCCGCCCCGTGAAGACGGCGGAGCTGTAGACGTGCCGACCATGCAGCCCAGTCCGATGGGTCGGAACCTGCTCCTCGGTGAGGGCGTCATCATCGTCGGCGCGGACGTGACCTTCGGCGCCAACGTCGTGGTGCACGCCGACACCGTGATCGGCCACGGCTGCTTCATCCAGGACGGCGCCGTGCTCGGCAAGGTCCCGAGCCTCTCGCCGTCCAGCACGGCGAAGCGCGGTGAACTGCCGCCCCTGGTGCTCGGTCCCGGCTGCGTCGTGAGCACTGGCGCAGTCGTCTATCGCGGCACGGAGCTCGGCGCCGGCTGCGTCATCGGCGACTACGCGGGGGTCCGGGAGCGCTGCACGCTGGGAGAGAGGGTGGTGGTCGGGCGAGGCAGCGTCGTCGAGAACGACACGACGATCGGCGACGACACCAAGATCCAGACCAACGTGTACATCACCGCGTACATGACCATCGAGGACCACTGCTTCATCGCTCCCTGCGTGCAGACCACGAACGACAACTTCATGGGCCGCACGGAGAAGCGTCACGGCCTGATCAAGGGCGCGACCATCCGCCGCGGCGCGCGCGTCGGCGGCGGCGCGGTCCTCTGTCCGGGCATCGAGATCGGCGAAGAGGCCTTCATCGCCGCCGGCGCGGTCGTCACCAAGGACGCGCCGGCCCGCAAGGTCCTCATGGGCGTGCCGGCGCGCGTCGTGCGCGACGTCTACGAGGACGAGCTGCTCGAGAACCAGTAGAGCGACCAGCCGGCCGCCGTCGGCAGCTCGCCTGTGTCAGAGCGGCTCGTCGCCGCCCAACGACGCCAGGTGCGTCGCGAGGTGCGGCCCGCGCTTGGGGATGCCGAGCTTGCGGCGGATGTTGGCGCGGTGGAAGGCGACCGCCGCTCTGCTCACGTGCAGCGCCTGGGCGATCTCGTCGCTGGTGCGTCCCTGGCGCACGAGATTGGCGACCTCCTTCTCGCGACGAGTCAGCGGCTGGCGGCCGTCGCCCGCCAGCGCCAGCCTGCGGCCGAAGGGGCTCACGATCTCCCGCAGGTTCGCCTTCAACGCATCGACCTCGAGCCGCTCCGGGCGGTGATACAGCGCATGGCTCAGTCGGTCCAGCGTCGGCGCGATGAGGTCGTCGACGTTGCGGACGATGCGTTCCTCGAGCTCCCGCCGCTCCTGGTCGCGCTGCTCGAGCAGCACCTTGAGCGCGGTGTTGCGCTCGTCGAGGATGGTCGCCTGCCGACGCAGTGCTCTCTCCGACCGGCCGAGGGCCTGCTGCATGAGCTTCTGCTCGCTGATGTCCGTTCCGAGCAGGAACGCGCCGGGCCCGCCGGCGAACCGTGTGGGGATGATGCTCAGCAGCAGATGCTTCGGGCGCCCGTTGACGGTGCATTCGACCTCGAGTTCCGCCTCGGTGCGCCCGGCCGCATCGTCCACCGCGGTGATCGTCGCGGCGACGTCGGGGGCGAAGTCGTCGTTCACGGATGAGGCCAGCATCTCGCCGCGGCTGCGCTCGAAGAACTCGAGCGCGTGCGCGTCGGCGTCCACATACGTACCGCGGGCGTCGACCTGCATCGCCGGGCTCGGCAGTCGGAACAGCACGCGCCGCAGCTCGTCGGCCTCGCGCTGGACGGCCTGGGCGGCGCGCTCCCGCGTCACGTCGCGCAGCGCGCCGATCATGTTGGTGGCGCGCCCGGACCGATTGGTGAGGAGCACGCCCTGGTCGCTCACCGTCAGCCACGAGCCGTCTGCGTGCTGCAGCCGGTAGTCGCAGATGAAGGGACGGCCCTCGAGGACCGCTTCGGCGAGGGCCGCCATGGTCGCATCGTGGTCGTCCGGGTGGATGCTCTCGAGCCAGCCCTCGATGTGGCGAGGGAAGTCGCCCGTCGGCAGGCCCAGCATCTCGTCCAGCTGTTCGGAGAACGCGATGGCGCCGCTCTCGATGTTCCAGTCGTAGAGGACCCCGAAGCTGACCTGCAGGAACGCCTGCAGGCGCGGGTCCTTGGCCGTGATGGGGGGCTGAGGACGCGCCGCGGCGCTGCCCGACGAGAGGGCGGAGCGGAGCGGAGGAGGGATCCGGAAACTAGGCATAGCCTGTCACTTTCCCCGTGTTTTCCTAGCCTTGCTCGGCGAGATTCTCCGGCTAGAGTGCAGGTGAGTCAAGACCACACCACGGGCCCTGTGCATGCCGCCGTCTGCGGGTGCACGTGGCTGGCCCGCCCGGACGCGACGAGAGGGGGAGCGACTGGGAGACTGGGTACCGTGAACCGCCGGGCGAACGACCGGCACGACCCCGCAGGTCCCGGCATGGCCGGACATCCCCCGGATACGCACGACCTGATCGAGAGGGGAGGCGATGGACTTTCACCTCGTTCCTGCAGCTGAGATCGCCACGGAGCCGCTTGACGTCGGCCCGGACAGCAAACTGCACCTCGTGGACGTGATCGACCGCACGCAGGGCGCCCCGTTCTGCGCCGGCGTCTGTGAGGTCTTCCCCGGCGCTCCCGTCGACTTCGACTACGACGACGACGCCGCCGCGTGCTACATGCTCGAGGGCGAGATCACCCTCACCGAGAACGGCAGCAGCCGGCAGTTCAAGCCCGGCGACATCGTGTACATCCCGCAGAAGAAGGACCTCGTGGTCTTCTGGAGCACGGCGTCCTACGGGCGCTTCTTCTACGTCACCTACCCGCACTGGAGGTGAGCTATGGCACCAGAACCTGAGCACCACCACCACCTGTTCCACGACGAGATGGACGCGCAGCACAAGAAGGACACGGAGCAGCTCGCCAAGTTCGGCTACAAGCAGGACCTGCGGCGCTCCCTCGGCTTCTTCTCCACCTTCGCCATCGCGTTCAGCTTCATCTCCGCTACCAACGGCTTCTACGCACTCTTCTACTACGGCCTGGACATCGGCGGCCCCGCCGGCCTCATCTGGCAGTGGCCGATCATCGTCTTCGGCCAGTTCATGGTCGCGCTGGTGTTCGCCGAGGCGGCCTCGCACTATCCGCTGGCCGGCGGCATCTACCAGTGGGGCAAGCGCTTCATGGGCGGCGACTACGGCTGGTGGGTCGCCTGGGTCTTCGCCACCGCGCTCGTGGTCACGGTCGCGGCCGTCGCCTTCGGCGTGGCGCCGATCGTCTGCTCCCTCATGGGCTGGGATGCGAGCAACACGACGACGCTGCTGTGGATCGCGGTCTGTTTCGCCGTAGGGCCGATGATCCTGAACGTCCTCAGCGTCAAGGTCACCGCCTTCTTCAACAACATCGGGACCGTCACCGAGATCATCGGGCTCGTGGTGATCTCCATCGCGCTGTACGCCGCGGTCCTGTTCGGCAAGGGCGATCACCAGAGCCTGAGCGTGCTGTTCGACACGACGCCGGGTGCGGGGTCGGGCGCTCTCTTCGGCTACGGCAGCATCTTCCTCGCCTCGATGCTCACCGGCGCCTGGGTGCTGTACGGCTTCGACACCGCCGGGGGCCTCGCGGAGGAGACGATCAACCCGACCCGTGAAGTGCCGCGCGCCATGCTGTTCGCGATCGGCATCACCGCCGTCATCAGCGCGTTCTGGCTGGTGTCGATGGTCCTCGCCATCCCGGACGTCGCCGAGACGCAGGCGCAGGGGACGGGGGCGATCGCATTCATCTTCGATGCTCATTTCCCGACCTGGGTCACGGACCTCTTCCTGGTCACCGTGTGCGTCGCCATCTTCGTCTGCTGCCTGGCGATCCAGGCCGCGACGACGCGGCTGCTGTTCGCGTACGGCCGCGACAAGATGATCCCGGGCTCGAAGTTCTTCGGCTACGTGCATCCGAGCACCAAGACGCCGCTGGCGTCGGCGATCTTCGTCGCCGCGGCGGCGATCGTCGTGCTCCTGTACGTGAACCTCGGCGGCAGCGACCCGTTCATCGCCATCGCCCGCGTCACCGCGTGGGCCACGGCCGGCACCTACATCGCCTACCAGATGGTGGTGTTCGGCGGCCTCATCGCGCGCGGCAGGGGCTGGCCGAAGGACAGGGCCTACTTCAACCTCGGCAAGTGGGGCTGGCCGGTCAACATCCTCGCTCTCGTGTACGGCGTCTTCATGATCATCAACCTGGTGTGGCCGCGGACGCCTGACGCCGCGTGGTACGACAACTACCTCGTCGTCGTCTCCCTGGTCGTCGTGGTCATCGCCGGCGCCGTCGTCTACGTGATCCAGAAGGCTCGCGGAGTCGACCTGAGCGCGACCATCCACGAGATCGACGAGTCGCCGGCGCAGGCCGAGGCGATGGAAGCAATGGCCGCCGGTGAGGCCGGCAAGGTCCTGCCCGGCGGCGTGAGCGACATGAAGGCAGACGACGCAGGGAGGGGGGGCGTCACGCTCGACTGACCATCGGGGCCGGACCGGCGTGAGGGGCGTCGTCGGACGCGCCTCAGCTCGATGGGCCGGTCCACGGCAAGCCGCCCTCGGGGCGGTGGGACGGAGGTGCGAGGGCGGCGGCCGAGAGGCCGCCGCCCTCGCCGTGGGGTCGGGCGGCCGGAAGGGCCGCCCGCCGTCGTTTCGGCATGGGAACACTCCCGATCGAACGCAGCGACCAACGTGAGGAGCGAGCAGTACCATGTCGAACGAGGAAGACGAGCGCACGGTGACGGGTGCCGGCGACGGCGCCGCGCACGGCAGCGTGCGCTACACGCGCCGTCGCGTGCTGGTCCTCGGCGGCGCCTTCGCCGCCGGGGTCGCCGCCGTGATCGCCGGCCTCCGCGCCTTCGGCGGTTCGGCCGCGACCAAGGTGACCGACACGATCAGCGACCAGTTCGGCCCGTTCCCTGTGCGCAGCGTCGAGGACGTGCCCGATGTGCCCGCCGAGCAGTGGACCGTGAAGGTCGACGGGCTGGTGGACACGCCGCTGACTCTCGATCGCGGCTCCTGGACGAGCCTGCAGCGCTTGACCGAGACGGTCGACTTCCACTGCGTGGAGGGCTGGTCCGTCGACGACGTGCGCTGGGGAGGCGTCGCACCGGCCGTGCTGCTGGACCAGGCGGGCGTGCGGCCGGAGGCGAAGTACGCGACGTTCTACGCCCGCGGCGGCACCTACCTGAGCACGGTGCCGCTCGACCTGGTGAGGGAACCGGCCACGGTGCTCGCCGACCAGCTCAACGGCCAGCCGCTGCCGCCCAAGCACGGTGGGCCGCTGCGGCTCGTCGTGCCGAAGCAGCTCGGCTACAAGAGCGTCAAGTGGGTCGAGCGCATCGAGCTCACGGACTCCATCCGCGCCGGGTACTGGGAGGAACGCGGCTACCCGGAGGACGCGCCCATCCCAGGCGCGTGACACGGGCGGCTCTCGCGGGCGCCGGCAGGGCGGCGACCCGCAACGGGCCGGTCAGAGGACTCCCGCGATCCTCAGTGCGACCAGCAGGATGATGGCCAGGACGACCAGGAGGGCGATGAGGACGCCGGTGCTGAGGCCGCGCTTCTCCGCCGGCGCCTTCCAGTTCGGCGTCGTCGTGTCACCACGCAGCTGGCTGGCGCTCAGTTGTGAGCGCCCGCCAAGCACCCCTTCCGTGGTGGCCTGCGTGGTCGGTCCGACGCCGCCGTCGAAGGGCCTGCCATCGACCTTCGGCTCGCTCGGCTTCTCCTCGTTCATCCGGAGTCCCCTTCCCATGTGCTTCGCAGGTCGGCCGCTTCATCCGAGTATACCCACACGACAGGCCCATCGGTGACGCCGAGCGGCGTTCCCGGGCGACGACAGGTTTCGACTCTGTGAAGCGGCGGGCACCGTTCCCGCGGGCGGAGAAAGGCCGCCCGTCGCGGTACACTGGGACCTGCGCATCTGTGCGGCGCGGGCCGCGACCATTCGCTCCTTGAGGAGGCCGAGGATGACCAAGTACGTGTGCACCGTCTGCGACTACGTGTACGACCCCGAGGTCGGCGACCCCGACAACGGCATCGCGCCGGGGACCGCGTTCGAGGACCTGCCGGACGACTGGGTCTGCCCCGAGTGTGGCGTGGAGAAGGAAGAGTTCGAGGCCGTCGCCGACTGACGGCCTGCAGCAGACACGCGCGGGGGAGCCATGGGTGTCCTTGAGCTGAGAGACGTCACGCTCGAGCTGGGCGGTCGGCGCATCCTGAACGGCCTCACGGTCGACTTCTGGGAGGGGCACGTGCACGCCCTGATCGGGCCCAACGGCGCCGGCAAGTCGACGCTGGCCGGCGCCATCATGGGCCTGCCCGAGTACCGGCACATGCAGGGCGAGATCCTGCTCGACGGCGAGCCCATCCAGCATCTGCCGGTCGACGAGCGTGCGCGACGCGGGATCACGCTCGCCTGGCAGGAGCCGGCGCGGTTCGAGGGCCTGCGCGTGGACCGCTTCATCCTCGCCGGCGCGAAGGAACGAAGCGGGGCGACGGTGCGCCGCGTCCTCGAGCGGGTCGGCCTCGACCCGCAGAAGTACGCGGCGCGCGCCGTGGACAAGACGCTCTCGGGCGGAGAGCGCAAGCGCATCGAGCTCGCCAGCATCCTCGCCATGGAGCCGAGGGTCGTGCTCATGGACGAGCCGGACTCGGGCATCGACGTGGAGGCGCTCACGCGCATCTTCGACGCCCTCGCCGACTTCAAGGAGTCCGGAGCCACTGTGATCATGATCACGCACAGCCAGGAGGTGCTGAAGCACGCCGAGCACGCCTTCCTGCTCTGTGACGGGCGCATCATCGACAAGGGCACCGTGGGCCGCATCGACGGCTATTTCGGCGACAAGTGCATCAGCTGCGACCACACCAACCTCCCAACGGTGGAGGAGATGGCGACGGTGGCCGAGTGAGCGCTCCGACGCAGGAGCAGGTCGCGACCGCACGGGAGCTGCTCGCCAGCCTCGGGGACTTCGGCGGCCACATCAAGGGCGACGACATCGCTCACCTCGAGGTGCACGGCAACGAGGTCGTCGGCGCGCACCTTGTCCCGGGCCTGCAGGTCGACGTCGACCAGCTGGACGAGGGCATCGAGGCCTGGATCCACCTGGACAAGGGGGCGCGCATCGCCAAGCCGGTGCACCTGTGCTTCGGCATGCTGCCCACGGAGGGCCTGCAGCGCATCGTCATGCACGTGGAGGCGGAGGAGGACAGCTTCGCCAGCGTGCAGGCGCACTGCACCTTTCCCAACGCGGTGGACATCACTCACAAGATGGACGCCGACGTCGTCATCGGCGCCGGCGCCACCTACGAGTACTTCGAGCGCCATCTGCACGGCGCTGCGGGAGGCGTGACCGTCGTGCCCAAGACCAGGGTGCGCGTCGGGGAAGGCGCCCGCTTCAAGACCGAGTTCGAGCTCATCAAGGGCATGGCCGGGGTGATCGACTTCGACTACGAGGTCGACTGCGAAGCCTTCAGTACGCTCGACATGATCGCCCGCATCATCGGCCGAGGGCACGACAGGATCCGCATCAACGAGACCGGCCACCTGAACGGCGAGGGCGCCAAAGCCGTCCTGCAGTCGCACCTCGCGCTGCGCGACGACGCGACCGCCGAGGTCTACAACACGCTCACGGCCAGTGCTCCGCACGCGCGCGGCCACGTCGACTGCAAGGAGATCGTGCAGGGGAGAGCGGTGGCGAAGGCCGTCCCGGTGGTCGAGGTGAACCACCCGCTCGCGCACGTGACGCACGAGGCCGCGATCGGCAGCGTCGACAGCAAGCAGCTGCAGACGCTGATGAGCCGCGGCCTCGACGAGGACGGCGCCACCGACCTCATCATCGAAGGCCTGCTGGGCTGACGGACCGCCGCTCTACCGCGCCGCCGGGACCGGTCGCAGCCCCTCCGCGAACGCGATGAGCTCCGATCGCGTGAGCGCGCCGGTGACGAAGACCATCCGGCGCTTCCCCACGACGAGCAGGGACGGCCCGCTCTCCTGGTACCAGGTGGACGCCGTCGCCCCCTTGAGAGCGCCATACTGCAGCGTCGTCTCCTGATACGACAGCCTGTTCCGCGCCGTCCTGTCGAGCTCGTCGCGGAGCGCGGCTGAGGAGTGGCGCGTCGCTGCCGGGCCGATCTGCTCGACGGTCACGGCGCTGAGCCCTTGTGTGTACAGCAGCGCGATGCCGGGCTCGTCGGGGCCGCCGGGCGGCGAGCCGACGGCAGCTCCCCGCACCCAGACCATCGGCCTCGCGAGGTCGTCGAAGGCGGCAGCGGCCATGAGTGAGTACCCATCCGGTGCGAGGTCCGAGACGAGCGGGTCGTAGCCGGCGATGCGGCCCGCCGCCGCCGGCGATGCCACGTAGGTGAAGGCGTCGGCGGTCGCCGTCTTCGCCGGCAGACCGCGGGTATCGACAGCGTAGGTCTTGTCGGCCGGCGGCTGGGACGCCCAGTCGACGCTCGCCGTGAAGGTCGCGTCCCCGTCGGTGAACCAGGTGACGATGCCGGTCTGCTGATCGACGACGAGGTCGATCGGCCGGCCTTCCAGCGTCATCGCAGCGCGCCAGACGGTGCGGTCCCCGTCCTCCAGCGGCTTGATCCCGACCGCGTCGTCGCCGTCCTCCACTGCGGTACGGACGATCGCCGCGAGTCCCTGGTAGTCGAGCGGGCTGTGGGTGGCGACGCGCCAGGCGGGCGGCCATTCGCCGACCGAGACCCCGTACGCGCCGATCAGGCGGGGGCCGATGGTCGTCGCGGTCCGCGTCGCGGCATCGTAGGCGGACGCCGCCGGCTGCCGGCTGTTCGCGGTCTCGTCGCTGGGGATGGCCGCCTCGCCCCCGGCGTTGCCGCTCGCGACGGCGCTGAAGGCGCCGTCCTCGCCGGCCCGACCCGTGCCGGGATCCCATGTGTACGACCCCTGGATCCCCTCGACCTGCGGCGCCGGCGCGACCGGTCCGGAGCGCAGGAAGAAGGCCCACGCGAGTGCGCACACGATCATGAGCGCCACCAGGGTCACTGCGAAGCTCGCCGGGCGTCTGGTCGCGCGCGAGGAGAGGACCTGACGGCTTCTGCGCTCAGGCGGGGTCGCCATCAGTCCTTGGTCCTGCCGCCCCAGACGAAGAAGAGGGGCAGGAGCAGAAAGGCGAAGCCGAGGCGGCGTGAGACGAAGAACGTGAGCGCCGCGATCAGCAAGGCGACGAGGATGAGGATCCACATGCGCGACATGGGACAAGGGTGACGGCCGGGGCGCGGGGGCGCAAGCGCATCGCCCGGCTGGCGCCCCCCCGGCGCCTGTGATTACGTAGCCCTGCCCGAACCATCAGCAGCCCGAGGAGGCAGGGCGTGAAGCGCAATCTGTTCGCAGGTCGCCGCCGCAGCGGCGGCCTCAGACTCGACGTCTTCACCGACGACGAGATCCAGGACATCCACCTCGCGACCCTTGAGGTGCTCGAGCGCACCGGTGTGTGGGTGGAACTCGACGAAGCGCTCGACATCTACAGCGACGGCGGCTGCGTCGTCGATCGCGACGCGCACATGGTGCGCATCCCGCCGCACATCGTGGAGGACGCCGTCGCCAGCGCGCCACCCTCCGTCGTGATGTGCGGTCGCGACCCCAGGAACGACATCTGCCTGGAGCCGGGACGCGTGGGCTTCAGCAACTTCGGCGAGGGCATCCAGGTCGTCGATCCCACGACCGGGGAGCTGCGCGCGTCGACCAAGCGCGATCTCGGTGAGATCGCGCGCCTCGTCGATGCCCTCCCCGAGGTCGACGTCTTCGAGATGGCGGTGGTCTCCAGCGACCAGCCGCCGGAGTCGTTCAGCCTGCACAATCACGAGGCGGCCATCGTCAACCAGACCAAGCCGATCTCCGGCGGCGCGCAGGACGGCGACGCGGTGCACCGCACCGTGGACATGCTCGCCGCGGTGCAGGGCGGCAGAGACGCCGTACGCGAGCGCCCGATGATGGTCATGGGCACGTGCCCGGTGAGCCCTCTCAAGCTCGTCAAGGACTTCTGCGAGATCGTCATCGAGTCGGCGCGCGTCGGCCTGCCGAGCTGCGTGCTCAGTATGGCGATGGCCGGCGGCTCGAGCCCCGTCACGCTCGCCGGCACGCTCGTCACGCACAATGCCGAGGTGCTCGCCGGCATCGTGCTCGGTCAGCTCACCGAGCGCGGCAGCAAGCAGCTGTACGGTTCCTCGACGACGGCCATGGACCTGCGCCTGGTGGCGGCCTCCGTCGGCACCCCGGAGTGCGCGCTGATCAGCGCCGGCGCGGCGCAGCTCGCGAGGCAGTACCGCCTGCCGAGCTACATCGCCGGTGCGTAGGGAGACAGCAAGCTCAGTGACGTGCAGACCGGTCACGAGAAGACCCTCACGGCCCTCATGGCAGCGTTGGCAGGGACCAACCTGATCTACGGCCTGGGAATGATCGAGTCGGGCGTCACCTTCGACTACGCGCAGCTGGTCATCGACAACGAGATGGCGCGCATGGTCAAACACGTGGTCGGCGGCGTGCGCGTCGACGACGAGAGCCTCGCGGTGGACGACATCGCGGCGGTTGGATCGTTCGGCGACTTCCTCAGTCTCGACGCGACGATGCGGCACATGCGCGACACGTCGCAGCCGGATCTGATCGACCGCCGCGTGCGTGAGGACTGGGAGGCCCGCGGCTCCACCGACATGTACCAGCGCGCGCAGGTCCGCGCTCGGGAGATCCTTGCGTCGCATCAGCCGGAGCCGCTGCCCGACGACGTGCTCCGGCAGATCAGGAGCATCGTCGACAAGGCGGACAGGGAGCGCGCCGCGCAGTGACGCCGCCCGGGTGTTGACGAACTGCGGGGGCGGGCGGCCCACCCGGCCGCCCGCCCCGTCTCTCCGCGTCAGCCGCCAGGCGTGGTGGTCAGCTGGCCGAGCACGGGAAGCGGGCCGAGCGCAGTGCTCCAGCCGCTGGTCAGCATGACCTTGAGGGAGTAGCCAGAGCCGCCGCTCAGTGGCGTGTAGGCGAAATCCCCGACCGTGCTGCCCGCGACCATGTCGGCGCCGGTCCACGGGTTCTTCGGCCACACGTAGCTTGTACCGAGGGTGACGGCGGCCACGTCGGCCGCGGCGGGGTAGGCGCCGCCGTGCGATGCCGCGTGCGCCTCGATGTACCGCTGCAGCAGGAGCAGGTTCTGCGCGGAGGCCGTGTTGCGCTCCGGCTTGAACCAGCTGGGTACGCCGCCCCGCAGGGTCCAGTTGCCGCTCGAGAGGTGGACCACGAGTCTGTAGCCGGCGTCGCCGGCGCTTCGCGTGTAGGTGTAGGTGCCACGCGTCGTGCCGGGCGCCATGACCTTGCCGGTCCACGGGTTCGACGGCCAGATGACCGTCGAGCCGGGCAGCCCACCACCCTTCTTCACCATGGATCTGGGTGGATAGACGAAGCGATTGGCCTGCCCGTAGTCGTTGACGTACTTCTGGATGAGAAGCGAGCCGGCCTGCACCTGTTTGTCGACGAAGCTGACCGCCCGTGCGCGGGGAGCGGCGGCGAACAGCAGTGCGAGCGCGACGGTCGTCATGATGACCACGAGCGTGCGTCTGGTCATGAGATGCCTCCTGTGGTCCCTTCTTCCCCGCCAGTGTGGCGGCGCTCACGAGCGTGGTCAACCGCTCGCCACCCGCTCGCTACCCGCTCGTCCGGTCGTCGCCTGCTGATACGATCGGTCCGAGCGCCGCGGCGGCTGCGGCCGGCGAGCGAATGCGAGACGCGAGGAGTGGGCTGTGGAAGCGAAGATCCCGACCCGCATGGGTGACGGCTTCATGGTCGAGATGACGCGCAGCGAGCTGCGCGCCGACCTCGAGGACGCGACGGAGGCGGCGGCGCGCAAGGCCAAGGTCCCGCCGCTCTCGCAGGACGAGCTCGACCACCTCCTCGACATCTACGCCTCGCGCGCCGCGTTCACGGCCGTCGACATCGGGGATCAGGTGGTCCTGAGCTGCGACGGCGGCGGCAGCAAGATGACGGGCACGGACCTGCTCGACCTGCTCGAGAGCGAGCAGCGGCTGGGCCAGGACATCCTCGAGCTCTGGCACATCGAGTACAGCTACAAGGCCATCAAGACGATCCTGCCGTTCCAGCAGCAGGTGATGCAGAACGTGCAGATGATGTGCACGGCTCCGGTGCAGTACGGGGCGCAGCCCAACCTGGCCTTCTACAGCAAGCCGGACGGGCCGGCCGAGAACTGGTTCGAGCTGCTGCCGCGCGGGGACATCGCCGGCGCCCGCGCGGCCATCGACGAGGCCATGGAGCACGCCACCAAGGACTTCATCTACGTGGGCGAGGGCATGCTGGACGCCGGCGCCGACGGCATGGACTTCGACACCACCGGCGGCGCCGGCGACGCCGACTTCTTCAGTACGCTCCGGGCGGTCACGCACCTGCGCGAGAAGTACCCGGACGCCGGCATCGAGGTCGGCATGGCCGGCGAGTTCGTCATCGGCGTCCACGGCGAGCTGGAGTGGGAGGGCCGCCGGCTCGCCGGGCTGTGGCCGAAGGAGCAACTCGAGGTGTGCCAGGACGCCGGCGCCACCATCTTCGGGCCGGCGGTGAACATCCGCACCGGCAGGAGCTGCGCCTGGAACGCGGCGTACTCGATCACGGTGTGCAAACCGGCGATGGACGTCGCCCGCATCCCCGTGCACCCCAATGTGGGCGAGGGCGTCGGCGGCGTGCCGGTGAACGGGTACCCGCCCGAGGACGCGGCGTCCCGGGCGGCCAAGGCTCATGTCGACATCCTCAAGTGCGATGGGTTGTAGGTGGGCTCGGGTGACTCCAGAGGCATGGACGTCACCCACGCGCTCGCCGCGGGTATGGGCGGGATGCGCACGGCCGGAGACCTGGTCGCGCGCATGCAGATGGCCCGCGGGATGCGCCTCCCCGAGGCGAAGACCTACGTCGCGGACAAGCTGGGCTGTACGGTCCGCGACCTCAGCGACAGCTACGCGATGGAGCAGATCCGCGGTGAGAAGGGCCTGGGGCGGATCCTCGACCACTCCAACCTGCACCCCGGCGAGCCGAACGCCATGATGGCCAAGTTCCGCATCGCCGAGCTGCTCGGCGTGCCGATCAGCTCGGTGGAGCGCTTTCGGGAGATGGCGGGACTGTAGCGGCCTTCGCGGCGGCGCGCGCGACGAACCACCCGACGATGGCTGCGGCCACCCCGACGGGCACCAGGAGCACGCCGGCGAAGACGGTGAGGTAGAGGCCGAGACCCGGGCTCATGAAGGCGATCTGCCCGGCGGCGTCGCTGCCGACGCCGACGACGGCGACACCGCATGCCGCCACCAGCGCGCCCAGCGCCCACGAGAAGCGGCGCGGCGCGGTGAGCGTCACGACGACCCCGAGCGCCACGACGCAGAGTGCGAGGACGATGGCCGGCGTGCCCCACTGCGTCTGCAGCACGCCGTTGATGCCGTCGGGCAGGGACAGGCTGTAGTTGACCTGGCCCGGCACGTCCTCGTTCGCCCACGGCAGGAACACGGCGATGACGAGCACCGCGCCGGCAACGAGAGTCAGGACGCCGTCCCCGACCCAGTCGCGGCGGAGCAGCCGTGGGTTCTCACGTCGTCTCATGGCCCCAGTATCGCCCAGTCCGGGTCCGGGGAAACGGCGCCGGCGCGCGAGGGCGCGTGGTCGCGCGCCGGGTCGCGGCGAGGAGCGCTCCAGTCCGCGGCGAAAGCTGCCGATGGGGGGCACACGAGCGACCATCGGAGGCAGCGCATGCAGCGGACCGCGAACAGCGTCACTATCATCGTCGTGCTGGCTCTCGCCGTCGCGGCGGTCGTCTCCGGCTGCGGCCTGCAGGACAAGGCGGTGGAGAAGACGACCGGGCAGATCGATGTGGCCAAGGACGCGGCCGTCAAGGCCCAGCTGATGATGGTCAAGACCGGCATCCAGGCCCACATCGCGTCCAGCGGCACCCTGCCCGCGGACGCCTCGCGAGGGCACGCTTGGGGGGGTTCGTCCAGCCGTGGCCGACGAACCCCTTCACCAATGCGCCGATGAAGCAGGGGGACGGCGTGGGCGACTACGTCTACACGCCGGGCTCTGGCACTTCCTTCACTCTCGCCGTCAACCTCTCGGACGGGAGTACCTACACGGCGCCGTGAGGGCGGGACGGGACGGGCGGCGCCGGCCGCAGGCTCAGGCGCCGATCAGCTTCTTGACGTAGGTCGCGCGCTTGCTCGGCCGTCCCGTGCGCGCCTCCGCGTCGTCGGCGCTGCTCATCGCCAGCAGAGCCGCGTTGACGCCGAGCCAGCGCAGCGGCTCCGGCTCCCACGTCTTGGAGCGATGTCCCACCCACGGCAGGCCCGTCAGCTCCGTCCGCTGCTCCAGGATGAGGTCGCGCAGCGTGCGCCCGGCGAGGTTGGTGGTGGAGACGCCGTCGCCCACGTAGGCGCCCGCCCAGGCCATGCCCGTCGCGCGGTCGAGGCCGACCGAGGTGTACCAGTCGCGGGCAGCCGCGATCGCGCCACCCCAGTGGTGCGTGACCTTCGCGTCGCCGATGGCCGGGAAGAGCTCGCCCAGCAGGGCGCGCAGGTGATCCTGCACCGCGGGCACGCGCTCGTAGGCCTCGCTGAGGCGTGAGCCGAAGTGATACGGGGCGCCGCGGCCGCCGATGGCGATGCGCCCGTCGTCGGTGTGCATGGCGTAGAAGATCAGGAAGCGCAGGTCGCCGAACACCTCGTGACCGCTCCAGCCGACCTCGTCCCAGAAGGCGTCGGGCAGGGGCTCGGTGCCGATCATCAGCGAGTAGATCGGCACGACGGCGCGCTCGTAGCCGGGGAGCTCGGGCGTGAACGCCTCGGTGGCGCGGACGACGACATCGGCGCGCACGTCGCCGAAGCCGGTGGTCGCGACGCGCGGCTCGATGCGGGTGACGGGGGTGCGCTCGTAGATGGGCACCCCCAGACGCTCCACGGTGTCCGCAAGGCCGCGGGCGAGACGGGCCGGGTCGACGGCGGCGCCGTGCGGCGTGAAGCCGGCGCCGAGGCACCCGGCCACCTTGATGCGTTCGCGCATGTCGGCGGCGCCGAGCATGCGGTAGTCGTCCTCGCCGAACCCCCACTCGCGTTCGTACTCCACAGCCTCGCGCAAACGCAGCAGTTGCACCGGCGTGGTGGCGAGGTCGAGCTGGCCGCCGAGGTGGAAGCGCGCGTCGATGCCCTCTTCGTCAACGACGCGCGCGACCTCGTACACCGTGGCGTGCAGGGCGCGCTGCTGGTCGATCACCGCCTGGCGGCCGTGCGTCTTCTGCGCCGCCGACCGCGATCCGGGGAACGTGGTGTGGCACCAGCCGCCGTTGCGCCCGGAGGCCCCGAAGCCGGCGATCTCGCGCTCGAGGACCGCGACGCGGAGATGCGGGTCGGCCTTCTTGAGATAGTAAGCCGTCCAGAGGCCTGTGAAGCCCGCGCCGACGATGGCGACGTCGACCTCGATGGGTCCGGGCAGTGAAGGACGGGGAGTCAGCTCGGCGGGGACGCCGTCGAGCCACATGCTGCGGGCGCGGTAGTCGGTCATGGGTGGCTCCTTGGAGGTTGGGACGATCCTATCAAAGGCGTTCGGGAGGCCGCCGCCGGGTCGCCGCGGCCACAGATCGACCGGCCATGCCCGAGGGGCCGGCCGGCGGGTTTGCCGCGTGGTAGATAGCTGAGGAAGCGGCGATGACGCCGGGTCCCGGGAGGTGACCAGGATGGCTGCGAGCAGGTTCGTCGAGGCGTACGAGGGCACGCCGCCCTGGGACATCGGACGCGCGCAGCCGGCGCTCCAGGCGGCGGCGGACGCCGGCCTCGTCACGGGTCCGGTGCTCGACGCGGGCTGCGGCACCGGCGAGAACGCGCTCTTCTTCGCCGCCCGCGGCTTCGAGGTGGTCGGCGTCGACGGCGTCGAGGCGGCGATCGCGGCCGCGCGCGCCAAAGCCGCGGCGCGCGGCCTGACGGCCCAGTTCCTCGTGCACGACGCGCTGTCCCTCGAGGGCCTCGGGCGGCGCTTCACCACCGTCGTCGACTCCGGGCTGTTCCACACGTTCGACGACGGCGAGCGGCGCCAGTACGTTGCGTCGCTGGCCGCCGCTACCGCCCTGCGAGCTCGCGTGTTCGTCCTCTGCTTCAGCGAGCACGAGACCGGCGAGGGCGGGCCGAGGCGCGTGACCCAGGCCGAGCTCCGCGAGGCGTTCGACGAGCCGCCCTTCCGCGTGGTGACCATCGAGGCCGCCGAGATGGCCACGAACCTGGACGGGGGCGGCCGCAAGGCCTGGCTGGCGAGGGTCGAGCGAGTCGCCGGACAGCACCCGGCCGGCGGTCGCTAGGGGACGAGCACGAGCTTGCCGAGCGCCGGTCGCTCCATGAGCAGGCGGTGAGCCCGCGGTGCCTCCGCGAGCGGCAGCTCGCGGCCGACCACGGGCTTGAGCACTCCACTCCGCAGGCCCGCGTCGACGGCCGCACGTGCGGCCGCGATCTCGTCCGGGAGTGCGTTCGGCAGCCGCATCCCGAGCACGGCGCCCTCGGCGTTCATGAGGTCGCGCGCGTTCACCTCGGTGGGTCCGCGGCTGCCCACGACGATGACGCGGCCACGCGGCGCGAGCGCCCTGAGGTCGTCACCGAGGTTCTCGTTGGCGAGGAACTCCACGACGAGGTCGAACCCCCGGCCGCCGGCCGTGCCGAGCGCCGACTCGAGGTGGCCGGGGTCGCGGTGGTCGAGCACGCGCACGGCGCCCTGCGACGCGACGAGGTCGCGTCCCGCCTCGCTGCCGGCGGTGCCGGTGACGTCGAGGCCGGCGGCGACGGCCAGCTGTACGGTCGCGAGGCCGACTCCGCCCGAGGCGCCGTGGATCAGGACGCGCTCCCCGGCGGTCGCGCCGGCGCGCTGGAAGAGGGCGCGGTACGCGGTGGCGTAGGCCACGCCCAGCGCCGCGCCCTGGGCGTACGAGAGGTCGTCGGGAAGCGGCCGCACGTCCTCCTCGCGGCAGAGCGCGTACTCGGCGTACGTGCCGCTGAGCGACCCCGTCAGGTAGACGCGCTCACCGGTGTCGACGCGGGTGCCGGCGCCGTCGGCGCCGGGGGTGTAGGGGAGGGCGGGCAGTTCGCTGTACAGGCCCGCCCGCACGTACGTCTCGTAGGGATTGACTCCCGCCGCCTGAACGCGGATGAGGAGCTCGCCCTCGACGGGCTCCGGTTGCGGTGACTCCTCGAGCAGGAGCACGTCGGGGTCGCCGAACTCGTGGACGCGAATGGCGCGCATGGCTCAGTCTCCTATTGGCCGGAGGGAGCCGGCGATGCGCACCAGTTCGTCCCTGGTGAGGTCGCCGGCGACGCTGATCGAGACACGCCGGTCGCTCCCGGTGCTGGCGTAGAGGTGCGGCCAGTCCGGGAGTCCGAGGACGACCCGGGCGGTCTCGCCGCTCAGGCTTCCGGAAGAGATGGCCGACTGGGCGGACTCGGTGAGCGACACTGAGTCCTCGTCGAAGGGGTCGTCAGAGCCCGGCGGATTGTCGTGGCGCCAGCGGCTGACGACGCAGAAGCGGTCGAACCCTCGCCGGTAGGTGAGCACGACGGTGAGCGAGCCGACCTCGCCCTTCCGGACGGGACGATACGCGCCCATGAAGGCGCCGTTGACGGCGCCGGTGATGCCGCTCAGGCGGTAGCCGTCGGGGACCCAGACCGGCTCGTACGGCGTGAAGGCGGTCGTCGCGCGGCGCCCGAGTGCGGCCGCCTGACGAAGGTCCAGGCGGCGGAAGCGCTCGCTCATGGGCAGCAGCCTGTCCTCGACGGCGACGTCCGCGTCGAGCGAGAAGCGACTGCGAGGAATCGCGCCGCCGACGCACACGTTCTCGATGCGCGTGCCGCTGACGTCGCCGTCGACGCTCCAGTGCTCCACGGCGAGCGGGTAGCCGGATTCCGCGTCGACGACGACCCGTGCGGTCCCGTCGCTGCCGCCACCCGCGAGCGGCTCCGGCACCGTGATCGACCAGGCGGTCCGTCCCTCGTAGGTCACAGGGCTCACGGGTACGTCCGGGTCGAGCTCCGCGATCACAGCCCGCGCGTAGGCGGCCACGCTCCGGTCGAGTACCTGGGAGCCGCCCATCCATGGGCCGAAGAACGGGCCGGGGTCCGGCAGATCGCGCGCGACCTCGGAATACAGGATCTCGCCGCCTCGGAAGACGTACCGTCGAGCCACGCGCTTGACCGCGTCGTACGTGTAGGCGACGTTCTCGTCGCGCTGCACGATGCGGTAGTCGCCGCGAGACGTGAACGCGAAGGAGCCGACCCGGTGCGAGAAAGGCCGCCCTCGCGCCGTGCCGTACTCGACGACGTCGCCCTGGATGCTGCTCAGGCTGGCGAGGGCGTGCTGAACCCGGGCGAGCACCGTATCGGCGGTCGCCGGGGAAGGCGCGGAGCCCTGGATACCGGGAACGCCGGCCCAGGTGACCACCACGGCGGTCACCACCGCGGCGGCGACCGCGGCGACGGCGGCGAAGCGGACCGAGCGGCGTGGTCGCGGCGGGGCGGGTGGCACGCGCCTGGCCCGCGCGCGGTACGCTGGGCCGGGCGGGAGCTCGTCCCGGCCGCCCAGCTCGCGCACGCGCTCGCGGATGCGCTCGTAGTGGTCCGGCGCGTGCGCCGGCAGCGGCGACTCGCGCAGCTCGCGGCCGAGATCGTCGTCCCAGCGCGTCACGAGGTCTGCTCCCTGACGTAGGCGGGCTCGCACAGCAGCGTGCGCAGCCGGGCCTTCGCCGCGGCGAGCCGCGAGGACACGGTCCCCTCGGGGATCCCGACCACCTCCGCCGCGGTGCGGTAGTCGTAGCCGTACTGGTGCACGAGGACGACGAGGACGCGCTGCTCCACCGGGAGCCGGTCGAGCGCTTCCTCGAGCTCGGCCCAGCGCGTCACGAGCTCGCAGGGGTCGTCGTCGGCGCAGGCGGCGTCGGCCAGCACGTCCCCGCAGGTGAGCAGCTGGAAGCGGCGCTCGCGGCGCAGGGCGTCGAGGCAGGTGGTGTAGGCGATGCGGTAGAGCCAGGTGCCCACCTCGCTGTCGCCGCGGAAGCGGGGCAGGGCCTGGTAGGCCTTGATCGCGGCGTCCTGCAGGGCGTCGTCCATGAGCACGGGGTCGCGGAGCATGCGGAAGGCGAGGGCGCGCAGGCGGCTGTCGTAGTGCTTGAGCATCCTCACGAAGGCCTCACTGTCGCCGCGCCGGGCGGCGACGACGGTCTGCTCGTCTATCTCGCGCTCTGCCGGATCGAACGTCACTCGCCACATCCTGCCCCTTGCCATCGGTGGTGGGGCTGCTGAGGGATTAGACGTCGCCGCCGCGGCGTTCCGTCGTCGCGGTCGCGGTGGCGCGCGGTGTGGCAGGGATTGTACAGCCGACGGGAGCGGGCCGCCCGCCGGAAGGCGGGCGGCCCGTCTCGTCACGGGACCGAGTAGGTGAGGCCGTTGCTCAGGTAGCCCGTGAGCCTGTAGCCCTGGCCGCCGCTGAGCTGCTCGTACACGTAGCTGCCGGGCGCCGTCCCCGGCGTCATGGGCTGGCCGGTGAACGGGTTGGTCGGCCACGGGACGACGTACTGGGAGATGCCGCCGCCTTCGACCACGTCCTGGGGCGGCGGGTAGAGGTTGTTGTTGCTGCTCGCCCACGTGACGATGCCCACCTGAAGATCGGCGATGCCGTCGATCACCTGCTGGTCGGTCGTCGGTGACGAGGAGGCGCTCGGGCTCGGGCTCACCGAGGGGGAAGGCGACATGGTCGGCGACGGCGAGGCCGTCGGGCTCGGCGTCGGGGTGGGGCTCGCCGGCAACAGGACCTCGACGCGTACGAAGGTCACGGGATCGAGCTGCAGGTCGCCGGCTGCGAACTGAAGCGTGAGGAGGTCGTCGGCGCCGTCGTGCGTCAGCGTGCCCTCCACCTTGCCGGTGACGCCCGTCAGGCCCAGAGCCGAGGCCTGCACGCTGATGCGGAGCTCTTCGTCGACCAGATCGGCGGTGGTGGAGCCGACCGCCTGGAGCTGGCCGTCGTACTGCGTGATCTTGAACTGGGCATCGCCTGCCTGGGAGATCACCAGTCCTCCGCCCGTCCCGGCCTGAGGCGACCAGTTGCCGACGAACTCCTCGCCGGCGGTGGACGTGTCGGCGGGTCGCAGGTACAGGAACCAAAGGGCGGCGGCCGCGGCGATGACGACGAGCGCGACGATCAGCCAGACCCACCAGGGCACGCCGCCGGAACCGGGACTCCTCGAATGCGTCATCAGGAGGGTCGGCTGCGAAGGCGGCGGCGGAGGCGCTCCGCCCGCCGCCGGCATCACCCGTGTCGCGCCGGCGTCCCCGTCGGGCATGACCTGCGTTTCGCTGCCGGCCGCCGCCGGCATCACCCGGGTATCGTCGTCTCCGGCGGGGGGAGTCACCCGGGTCAGCTCGGTGTCTTCGGGCACGTTGCCCGTGATCTCGTCGTCCATGCTCGCCCTCCCGGCCGGGTGACGTTGGGATGCTGTCCGGTCGCGTCACTCACCTATTTGCCCAGTCGTGTCAGTTCCCTGTTCCAGCTGTGCCCAAAGGTCGAAGAACGTCGGGCAGGTCTTGCTCACGCAGGCCGGGTCGTCGACGACGATCCCCGGCGCGCGCAGGCCGAGCACGGCGAACGCCATCGCGATGCGATGGTCCCCGTGCGGATCGATGTGGCCGCCGCGAGGCGTCGCGGGAAACACACGGAGCCAGTCCGCGCCGGACTCGGTAGGGACCTCCAGCCGCCGCAGGTTCTCCTCCACGGCGGCGATGCGGTCCGACTCCTTCAGGCGGACGTTGCCGATGCCGGTGATGGTCACCGGCGAGGTGGCGAGCGGCGCGATCGCCGCGAGCGTCATGAAGGTATCTGAGAAGTCGGCCATGTCGATGGTGAGGCCGGCCAGCGTGGTCGGGCCGGCCACCCGCACGCCCTCGGGCTCGTCGGTCACGGTGCAGCCCATCGCCTCCAGCACGTCGAGAAACGCGACGTCGCCCTGCAGGGCGCCGGCACGGTGCAGGCCGAGGACCTGTACGCGGCCGCCGGTCGCGGCGGCGGCGAAGAAGTACGACGCGGTGGAGGCGTCGGGCTCGACGTCGTAGGCACGGCCGGCGTAGGCGGCTGGCGGGACGACGAAACGCTCGTCGCCGGTCGCATCCGCGCCGGCGCCGAACTGCTCCATCATCTTCAGGGTCATGGCCACGTACGGGCGGCTGACGAGGCCGTCCACGCGCAGGTCCAGGGGTGCGCTGCCCAGCGGCGCAGCCATGAGGAGTGCGGAGATGAACTGGCTCGACGTCTCGCCGGGGAGCCGAAGGCTGCCCCCCGCGAGCCCGCGAGCCAGCAGCGCGAGCGGCATGCCCTCGGCGTCGGGCGGCTCCGTGCACGCGCCCTGTGCGCGCAGGGCATCGAGCAGGATGCGGAGCGGCCGGCGCCGGAGCTGCGGAGCCGCGTCGAACCGGTAGACGCCTTCGCCGGTCGCCGCCGCCGCGATCAGGAACCGGGCGGCGGTGCCGGCTTCGGCGCAGAAGACGTCGGCCTCAGCGGTCGGGACGCGGCCGCCGGCGCCGATCACGCGCAGAGCGCCGGCCTCCGCCTCGACGGGGATCCCCAGGCTGCGCAGGCCGGCGGCGAAGGCGAGCGTGTCGCCGGCCTCGAGCGCGCCGCGGAGCACTGACGTTCCCTCGGCGAGGCCGGCGAGCAGCAGCGCCCGGTTGGTGACGCTCTTCGAGCCGGGCACACGGACGCGCGCGTCCAGGACCGGGCGAGCCGGTCGGATCGGTCTCGGGCGGGTGCGGCGGGCATGGTCCATCGCCCGGATGATATCCCAGCCCCTACCGGAGCTCGGTCACGACGTACTGGGCGAGCGCCTCGATCTGGCCGGGCTGGAGCCGGCTCGAGAAGGCGGGCATCGCGCCCCCACCGCTCTCGATCTGGCTCCTGACGCCGGCGAGGTCGTCCTCCCCGCGGATGTCCGGCCCGCTCGCGCCGCTGCCGTCGGTGCCGTGACAGGCGCCGCAGTCGTCGGCGAACAGCGCGGCGACCTCCTCGGTGGACGGCCCGCCCGGCGCGCTCGTCTCCGCCGGCGTCGCCCGCGTCTCGCTCGCGAGCGGCGCGGGCGTCTGGCCGGTCGTGTCCCCGGCGGTGTCGCCGCCGCAGGCGACGATCGCGACCGCGAGGGCGGCGGCCAGCATCATCGCCGCCACGGTACGTCTCATGTGCACTCCTCTCACCCTGGTCGCCGCCGGACGCGTGCTACCGCAGCCCGCCGGCGACATACGCGCTGACCGCCTCGATCTCGGCGGCGCTGAGGCTTCCGGAGAACCCCGGCATGCCCTCGGCGCCGCCCTCCACGACGCTCACGACGCCGGCGGTGTCGTCCTCACCGGCGATGGTCTGCCCGGCTCCGGAGCCGTCGGCGCCGTGGCACCCGGAGCAGTTCTCCGCGTACACCCTGGCGCCCAGGCCGCTGTCGGCGCCGCCGGCCGAGGCCGTCTCGGCCGGGCTGGCGACCGGCGCTGCGCCGGTCGCATCGTCCGTGGTGGTATCGCCACAGGCGATGACTGCCGCCGCCAGCGCCACGGCCAGCGCCACGGCGAGGACAACACGTCCCATACATGCTCCTCTCGTGGGTGTCGGATGACCGTGTCGTTCCCACGCTGTGACGACGCGAACCGTCGGGGAGGTGGAGGCGCGGGGCAGCGCGGGTCGGACCCTCCGGCCGCCGTGCGGCCGGATCAGCCGGCCAGGCGCTTCGCGTACAGCTCGTAGGCCGAGCTCGCCTGCATTCCCGCGCGCTCGTAGACGCGCTGCGGGGCCGTCTCGCCCGCGGTGTCGACGCCGAGGTCCACGCGGAGCTGACCGCGCCGGGCGAACGCGGCGAAGGCGTGCGCGAGGAGAGCGCCGCCGAGACCGCGCCGGCGCCAGGGACGGCGTACGCCCAGCCCCTTGATCCAGCCGAGGTCGCCGTGGTCGTACGCGATCAGCGCGCCGGCCGCCGTGTCGCCGTCCCAGGCCAGCCACCAGAGGTCCGGGTCGAAGTCCGCGTGGCCGAGCAGGCGAGCGCGCCAAGCGTCGAAGGGCTCCTCGCTCTGCTGGAAATGGTCCTCGAAGGCCTCGTTCATGGTGTCGTACATCGCGCGCTCGTCGGTCCGCGGACGGAAGGGCCGGATCTCGAGGCCGGCAGGCGTCGACGGGTGCGGCGCGCCTGCGGAGAGGTCGATCGTCATGCGGTACACGGTGCGCTTCAGCTGGTAGCCGTGCCGGCGGAGCAGATCCCGCTTGACGCGGTTGGCGGCGATGCAGAAGACGTCCAGCGACGGGTCCGGATAGCCGCGCTCCACCGCGAGCTCCGACGCCCGCCGCTCGGCGAGCCCCAGCAGCCGGCCGCCGAGCTCCGGCTCGTGATGGTCCGGATGCACCCACAGGTCGGCCTCGAGCACGCCGGTGCGGTACTGGTCGCCGGCGTAGGCGTACCCGACGAGCCCGGCTGGGCCCTCGGCGACCCAGGCGTCGCTGCCCGGGTCGAACCCCTCCATCGACCAGTCGTTCTCGAGGTCCTCGAGGCTGCTGTCGGGCTCGCCGACCTCGGCTACGTCGCACGCGTTGAGCACGTCCAGGACCTCCGGCGCGTCGCCCCGCGTCGCCGGGCGGATGCGGCTGGGCGCGCTCACGGCGGCGAAGCCTTGGCCAACGGGATCGTCTGGTCGAACTCCTGCCCGGAGGGGGACGTGCCGACGATGCGGAGATCGAGGTGGGTGGCGTCGACGCTGGCGAAGACCATGCGGAAGTCGCCGGCGAGGGCCTCGAGGGCGTCCCTGAAGCGCTCGGCGTCGTCCTCTCCGGCGATCTGGGAGAAGTCGTCCATGGTGATCACGAGGTCGGCGCCGTCGAGATGGGCGGGCACGGTGATCTTCTCGGCTTCGTTGGAGCCGCTGATCGTCACCGTGAAGGCGTCGCCGCCGCGGCTCACCACTGCTGTGGCGATGCCCTGCTGCGTGCTCGCCGTCCACGTGCCGAGGAACTCGTCTCCCGTCGTGCTGGGGCCGCGGAGGAGGAAGAACCACACGGCGACGATCGCGACGATCGCGACGATCGCGATGATGACCACCAGGCGGAGCAGTCCGGACGAGCCGGACTGTGCCGGAGCCGCGGCCGCAGGCCGCGGCTGGTACTCCGGCAGCCAGCCCGACGCCGCGCCCGGAGCGGGCGGCGCGATCGTCGAGCCGTTGCCCTCGCCGGCGCTGCCGGGCGAGGCGGCCATGCCGACCCCCGCGACCGGCGCGCCGCACCGGCCACACGTCCAGTCGCCGTCCTTCAGCGGAGCGCCGCAGCCGGGGCAGTCGGGCATCATATCCCCCTCAGAACTCGAGCTTGTCCAGCCGGGCGAAGATCACGTCGCGCCCGGCTCGGTACTGGTCCGGGTCCATGGCGGCGTCGACCTCCTCGGGGGTCATGACGGCCATCGCTTCGTCGTTCTGCTTGATGAGCATGCCGAAGTCGACGCCTTCGCGCCACGCGTGCATCGCGGAGTCCTGGACGACCCGGTACGCGTCCTCGCGCAGCATCCCCTTGTCGACGAGGGCCAGCAGGACCGACCCGCTGAAGACGAGGCGGTAGCTCTGGCCCAGGTTCGCCAGCATCCGCTCCTCGTCGACGACGAGGTTGTCCACCAGCTTCGTGAACTTCTGCAGCATGTAGTCGAGCAGGATCGTGCTGTCCGGGAGGACGATGCGCTCCGCCGAGCTGTGGCTGATGTCGCGCTCGTGCCACAGGGCGACGTTCTCCATGCCGACCATGGCGTTGCCGCGCAGCACACGGGCGCAACCGGCCATGCGTTCGCTGAGGATGGGGTTGCGTTTGTGCGGCATGGCGGACGAGCCCTTCTGCCCCTTGCCGAAGGCCTCCTCCGCCTCGCGGACCTCGGTGCGCTGCAGGTGCCGCACCTCGGTGGCGAACTTCTCGATGCTGGAGCCGATGATGGCGATGCAGCTGAGGAAGGCGGCGTGTCGGTCGCGTTGCACCACCTGGTTGCTGATGGGCTCGCGACCCAGTCCGAGCTCCTCGCACACCAGGTCCTCGACCCGCGGGTCGATGTTGTTGTAGGCGCCGACCGCGCCGCTGATCTTGCCGACTGCGGCGTTCACCGTGACGATCCGCATGCGCTTCAGGTGGCGGCTGACCTCGAACGCCCAGATGCCGAGCTTCATGCCGAAGGTGATGGGCTCGGCGTGGATGCCGTGCGTGCGCCCGACTTCGACGGTGTCCCGGAACTCGAACGCGCGCCGCTTGAGCACCTCGCCGAGCGCGACGAGGTCGCGCTCGAGGAGCAGGCCGGCGCGCTTGATCTGCAGCGCGAGGGCCGTGTCCAGCATGTCGCTGCTCGTCATGCCGTAGTGCACATATTTGCTGGCGTCGCCCACATACTCGGCCACGTTGGTGAGGAAGGCGATCACGTCGTGGTTGGTGGTCGCCTCGATCTCGTTGACGCGGGCGACGTCGAAGGCGGCCTTGGCCTCGATCTCGGCGACCGCGGCGTCGGGGATCTTGCCGAGCCTGTTCCAGGCCTTGACGGCGGCGATCTCCACGTCGAGCCAGGCCTGCATCCTGGCCTCGTCGGTCCAGACCGCGCCCATCTCAGGGAGCGTGTAGCGCTCGATCATTCTCGTGCCCTCCGCCGCCGGGTGCGTCACGGGACGCCCGGGTCTCCGGTCGCCTCCGTCTGTCGTCGCCACGATTCTCTCACACCGGCCAGGGCGAAGGGCGGTGGCGCCCGGGCCGACCTCGCCCCGCGACACACTGGTGCGACGCGCGCCGGAGGTTCAGAATCCGGAGGTGGAGCGGCGGCGGCGTCGCCGGCGGCGACTGGGAGGGGTGACGAGATGGCGACCGACGAGGAACTCAGGCAGCACGCGATCAAGGCGATCAAGAAGAAGCGCGACTTCTGGAGCCACGTCATCGCCTACTGCATCATCAACGTCTTTCTGATCATCATCTGGTACTGGAACGGCGCCGGCTACTTCTGGCCGGGATGGGTGCTGGCCGGCTGGGGCATCGGCCTCGCCTTCAACGCCTGGGAGGCGTACGGACGCGGGAATCGCGCCATCACCGAGGACGAGATCCAGCGCGAGATGGACAAGCTGCGGCACGGCTGATCCGGACGACCGGCGGTCCCGTCGTCCGCCGCGTCACTCCCCCACGGTACCGCCGTCGGACAGGTGGCCGATCAGGGAGTACTTCTTGCCGCCGGCGACGAGCTTGTACGTGTAGTCACCCTTGCTCTCGCCCGGCTCCATGGGCCTGCCGGCGAACAGGTTGTTCGGCCAGCGGATCATCCCGCTGAGCATGCCCGTCGGCGTGACCTCCTTCGGCGGCGGGTACTTCTTGCCGCCACCGGCCTTCCACATCGCGAGACCGCGCTCGATGGCGGACACGCCGTAGGCCGTGGCCGCGTCGGCGTATCTGGTCTCGTCGACGCGCGCGAGCGAGACGGCCTGCGGCTGCTCGAACATCTCGCCGGAGAACTCGAGCGTCAGCTTGTCCGTCGAGACCGGGGTGAAGGTCATGACCACGGCGTGCGAGTCGACGACGAGGGTGCCGTCCTTCTCCTGGACGTCCCCCACGGGCACGTCCGGGTTGGCGAGCGCGATGTACTTCCCGCCTTCGCTGGCGATCTGGACGAGCGTCATCTGGGCCTTGCCCGCGCCGATCCAGTAGCCGACGAACGGGTCGTCCTCCGCTGCCGAGCCGCCGGAGCCGCCACAACCGGCGAGCACCGCGACGAGCAGGGCGGCCGCGGCGAGCGCCGCAGAGAGCACGCACCCGGCGCGGGTGTGGTCGCGGGGAGCTTCAGCCACGATACGCCACGGCCTCGATCTCGACGTGGAGGTCCTTGGGGAGGCGCGCTACCTCGACGGTGGAGCGCGCCGGATACGGCTCGGCGAAGAACTCGGCGTACACGTCGTTCACGGCTCCGAACTCGTCCATGTCCTTGAGGAAGATGGTCGTCTTGACCACGTCGGCGAGCGTCAGGCCCGCTGCCGCAAGCGTGGCGGTGAGGTTCTCGAGGGCCTTCCTCGCCTGGTCCTTGGGCGTGTAGCCGACGATCTTGCCGTCGGTGTCCAGCGGGACCTGGCCGGAGACGAAGACGAAATCGCCGGCGCCGACGGCGGCCGAGTAGGGGCCGACCGAGGGGGCGCCGTCGGGGGACGCGAATACCTGCTTCTCCATGGGGAGTCCTTTCTCGAGTGCGGGGCGTCAGGCGAGCAGCGCGCGCACGGCTACGTAGGCGAGAGCTATGGCGATGAGGAGCACGACGACGTAGAGGAAGCCCGAGATCGTCCTCGAGCCGGGCGGCTTGTCGTTTCTCGGCACGCGCGGTCTCTTCAGTAGCGTTGCGCGATGGCGGCTATCTGGAGCCGCGCACCGCCGGGCACCCATGGTACACCGGAGAGCGTGACGGCGGGATACGGCGGCACGAAGCGCTCCGCCAGGGCGGCGTCCACGGCGGCCCGGTCGGCCTGGTCGACGAGGCGGATGTCGAGGCTGACCACGTCGTCGAGCGAGAGGCCCGTGGAGCGCAGCTGGTGGGCGAGGTTGTCGAGGGCGCGGCCGGCCTGCTCGGCGGCCGTGCCGCCGGCCGGTTCGCCGTGGGCGTCCAGGGGCAGCTGCGCCGAGACGAAGACGAAGTGCCCGGAGGAGATGCCCGGAGACGCGGCGCCCAGTGGGCCGGGAGCCATCGCCGACCTGATCGCGTGCCTGCTCATAGTGGGAGTCTTCCCCGCGCGGCGACAAGCGGCACGGCCGGCGCGTCCACGACGCGCCTCGTGGCGCTCCCGGGCCCGCGGGAGAGACGCCCGGGATCAGACGTCGAGGATCTTCGCCGCGAGGATCGCCGCGTTGCGGGCGCCGTTGATGGCCACGCAGGCGACGGGAACGCCGGGCGGCATCTGCACGATGCTGAGGAGGGAGTCGAGGCCGCCGAGGTCACTGGTCTTGATCGGCACGCCGATCACGGGCAGATTGGTGTAGGCGGCCAGCACGCCGGGGAGGGCGGCCGCCTTGCCGGCGCCGCCGATGAGGACCTTGAGACCGCGGCTCTGCGCCGTCTTCGCGTAGTGTGAGACTCTGTCGGGGTCGCGGTGCGCGGAGAGCACGTTGACCTCGTACTTGATCTTGCGCTCGTCCAGCTCGGCCGCGGCTTTCTGCATGACCTCCCGGTCGCTCTCACTGCCCATCACGATGCCGACCAGCACAGGGTTCATCTGGATGCCCTGCAAGATGGTCTCGACCTCGGTCCTGGTCTCTTCCACGTCATCTCTCCTTCGGCGGCGGCGCGGGGGCGCAGCGCGCCCGCGCCGCCCTGGCCTTCAGCCGGAGAACCCGGCCGGGAACAGATCGAGCTCGCCGGCGCGCGCCTTGACGGCGCGCTCGGCGATGTCCGGGCGCGCCTGCATGCCGTCGAACGTGATCTTGCCGACGGCATCGTAGGCGCGCGCCCGCGCCGCGGCGAAACCGCTGCCGAGCGCGCTGACCGCCAGCACGCGGCCGCCGGCCGTGACGACGTGTCCGTCGTGCAGCGCCGTGCCGGCGTGGTAGATGGTCACATCGTCGGTCGCCGCGGCGGCATCCAGGCCGGCGATCACGTCGCCTTTGCGGCTGCTCGCCGGGTAGCCGGCGGAGGCGAGCACGACGGTGACGCAGTCCTGCGGCTTCCAGAGCGCCTTGACGCCGGCCAGCTCGCCGCGAGACGCTGCGGCGCAGAGCCCGAGCAGGTCCGAGTCCAGCCGCGGCAGCACGGCCTGCGTCTCGGGGTCGCCGAAGCGGCAGTTGAACTCGAGGACCTTGACGCCGGCCTCCGTCACGATCAGGCCGGCGTACAGGACGCCGCGGTAGGTGATGCCACGCCCGCGGAGCGCCCTGACAACGGGCTCGACGACGCGCTCCATCGCGGCGTCGATGGCCCTCTGCTCGAAGCCCGGGACGGGACAGTAGCTGCCCATGCCTCCGGTGTTGGGTCCCTGATCACCGGCGAAGATGCGCTTGTAGTCCTGCGCCGGCGCGAGCGGCACCGCGTCGGAGCCGTCACAGAGCACGAGCAGCGAGACCTCGGAGCCGGTGAGGTACTCCTCGGTGATGAGGACGTCGCCCGCGGCGCCGAACTCGCGCGCGACGAAGCAGGCCTCCACGGCGGCGCGCGCCTCTGCCTTGTCCCTGCAGATGAGCACGCCCTTGCCGGCCGCAAGTCCGTCGGCCTTGACGACCAGCGGGTAGTCCTCCCGTCCCTCGACGTCCAGCAGCGCGGACTCGAGGCGCTCGTGACGACGATAGGCGCCGGTCGCCACACCGCCGGCGGCCATGATCTCCTTGGCGAAGACCTTGCTGCCCTCCAGCTGCGCGGCCTCCTTGTTGGGGCCGAAGACGGCCAGGCCGTGCTCCTCGAAGAGATCGGTGAGACCTGCGACCAGCGGGGCCTCGGGGCCGATGACGGTGAGGTCGACCTCCTCGCGGCTGGCGAAGTCGAGCAGTGCCGGCAGGTCGTCGGCGGCGATGGGGATGTTGTCGGCGACGGCTGCGGTGCCGGCGTTGCCCGGTGCGCAGAAGATGCGCTCCGCGAGTGGGGACTGGGCGAAGGAATGGACGAGGGCGTGCTCTCTGCCGCCGCCCCCTACCACGAGCACGCGCATGAGGCCTCCGACTGCTCTGGCGCTGGCGCCGGGCGGCGCTGGCGCCGGCCCGGCCCGACGCCCGCAAGTGTACTCGCGCGGGGGGGTCCGGGGAAGGGGGTCGCCGCTTCCCGGCGACGGTCACGGCGAGGCCGTGGGAGCGGCCCTTGGCCGGTCCGCGCGCCTCCACGCGCGCTTCCGGGTCGAGCCCGGTGGGGGGCTCTCTATTCGTCTGATTATTCGATTGTCAAATTATCATTGTGTGGTATCATATGTTTCGTTCACGACGACCGCGGAGCCTTCGCTGGTCTTCCCTGGGTGTTCCCGCCGAGCGTTGGGAGGAGCGATGCAGAAAGACGAAGCACGGCACTCGGCGCTGGTCGACGAGGTGACCGTCGAGCTCGACGAGCTCCGCCGGGCAGGCGACCAGCTCGATGAGGCCGTCGCGCTGCAGTTCGGCCTCAATCGCACGGACCTGCGCTGCCTCGGCATCCTGTACCGGCGTGGTCGCGTCACGGCCGGCGAGCTCGCCGAGGAGAGCGGCCTGACGCCGGGAGCCATCACGACGGTGCTCGACCGGCTCGAGCGCGGCGGCTACGCCAATCGTGTCCCCGACCCGACCGACCGCCGACGCGTGCTGGTCGTCTCCACCGTCGCGACCCGCGAGATCGGCGCGCGCATCCAGGGCGAGGTGGAGCTGGAGACCCGGATACTGCTCGATGCGAGCGCTCCGGAGGAGCTCACCGTGATCCGGGACTATCTGCGCGGCACGCGCGGCGTGTACGAGAGCCAGATCGCCGCGCTCACCGCCGAGGCCGCGCCGGGGGCCGGCGAAGCAGGCAGCGTCGCCGTGGACGCCCAGAGCTACGCCCCGCTCGACGGCGTCACGGTCGGGCGCCTCCAGCTGACCAAGGGTGCTTCCAGGATCGCCCTGAGCGGTGACGCCTTGGAGACCGAGTTGTATCGGGCCAGCTTCGAGGGTCCGGCCCCCGAGATCACGGTCACGGGCGGCATCGTCACTGTGCAGCAGCGCCGCCGGTTCCGCCCGTTCGACTGGCGCGCTCAGTCGGCGGAATTCGTGCTGGCCACGGCAGTGGCGTGGGACATCTCACTGCGCGGAGGGTTGTGGAAGCTCGACGCCGACCTCAGCGCACTCCGACTCACCGGCCTCGAAGTGACGGGTGGCGCGAGTGACATCGACGTGACGTTGCCCGCTCCTGTCGGCGTCGTGCCGGTGCGCTTGTCGGGTGGCGCCAGCAAGGTCACGCTGCGCCGGCCCAAGGGCAGCGAGGCTCGCGCGGAGGTCAGCGGCGGCGCGAGCCAGCTCGTGTTCGACGACCAGCGCCTCGGCGCCGTCGGCGGGCGTACCGGTGCTCTCCTCCCGCGGCTTCGCCGACGCGGCCGACCGCTACGAGATCCGCTTCACCGGCGGCGCCAGCAAGGTGACGGTGGCCACCGACTGAAGTCGTCGGTCGGTGGCCGACGGCGGCACGGCGTCGTCGGTCAGACCGCGCCGCCGCGGCCGATGCTCCGCGGCAGGATGATGGTCTCGTCGCGGCCGGGGCCGACGGCGATGAACTTGACGCGCGTCTTGGTGAACTCCGCGATGTACTGGACGTAGTCGCGGGCCGCCTGCGGCAGGTCCTGCCACGTCTCGCACTCGCGGATGTCCTCGGTCCAGCCCGGCAGCTCTTCGTAGAGCGGCCTGGCGTGGTGGAAGTCGGTCTGCAGAAGGGGGAACTCGTCGAGCACGCGGCGTCCGGCCTTGTACCGGGTGCACACCTTGAGCGTCTGGAGGCCGGACAGCACGTCGAGCTTGGTGAGCGCGAGGTGGGTGATGCCGCTCAGGCGTACGGCGTACTTGAGCGCCACGAGGTCGAGCCAGCCGCAGCGCCGCTCGCGACCGGTGGTCGTGCCGAACTCATGGCCGACGTCCCGCATCGCGGCGCCGACCTCGTCGAAGAGCTCGGTGGGGAACGGTCCCTCCCCGACCCTCGTCGTGTAGGTCTTGGCGACGCCGATGACGTGGTCGATGCGCGTGGGGCCGACACCGGTGCCGGTGCATGCCGCGCCGGCGATCGGGTTGCTGCTGGTGACGAAGGGGTAGCTGCCGAAGTCGATGTCGAGCAGCGCGCCCTGGGCGCCCTCGAAGAGCACGTGCTTGTCCTGGTCGAGGGCGGTGTTCACCAGCAGGCTGGCGTCGCAGATGAAGGGCTCGAAGCGCTCCGTGTAGCCGAGCAGCTCGTCCGTGACCTGGTCCGGGTCGAGCACGCCGATGTCGTAGCGCTGCAGCAGGAAGTTCTTCTCCTGCAGCGCCGTCCTGACTTTGCGCCGGAGGATCTTCTCGTCCAGCAGGTCCTGCACGCGGATGCCGATGCGCGTGTACTTGTCCACGTAGCACGGGCCGATGCCGCGGCCGGTGGTGCCTATCTTGTACTTCCCGAGCTGCTGCTCGTTGGCGCCGTCCAGCAGGAGGTGATACGGCATGATGAGGTGGGCGTTGCCGCTGACGCGCAGGTTGTCGCCGCTGATGCCGCGTGTGCGAAGTGCCTCGAGCTCGCCGAACATGATGTGCGGGTCGATGACGACCCCGTTGCCGATGACGCAGGTCTTGGCCTCGTACAGGATGCCGGAGGGGATGAGGTGGAGCTTGAACTCCTCACCGTCACGGACGATGGTGTGGCCGGCGTTGTTGCCGCCCTGGAAGCGCGCCACCACATCGGCCTTCTCGGCCAGCAGGTCGGTGATCTTGCCTTTGCCCTCGTCGCCCCACTGGGCGCCGACTACGACGGTGCCGGGCACGATGGTCTCCCTCCGTTGCGCTTGGCTGCATCGGTCGCGGGGGATGCGTGTCAGGACGCGCAGTGCCCTGGTGCGGCCGAGGGGGTTGGTGAAGAAAAGGACGGTCCCTTCTCGAAATCATAGGAGGCCGGCGGCGCATTGACAATCGAGCGGGCCTGTAGAATCCCCTCGGGAGGCCACGCATGAACGAGATCCTCGACGAGACGCTGGAGATGCTGCAGGCGGCGCGCGCGTTCGCCCTGGTCACGCTGGTCGCCGACCAGGGCTCGACGCCGCGCGCCGCCGGCGCCGAGATGCTGGTGCGCGGCGACGGCTCCATCGCCGGAAGCATCGGCGGCGGCCTGCTCGAGCACAGCATGATGCAGGCCGCCGCGGAGGCGCTCGCGGAGAGGCGCACGCGCCGGGTGCGCACGGAGCTCAGCGGCACCGATGTGCGCAGCGCCGACACGATGCTGTGCGGGGGTGCCGCAGAGGTGCTCGTCGCCTACGTGCCGCCCGGAGACGCCGCGCTGTTCGAGGCGTGTGCGGCGTTGCGCGAGGCGCGAGAGGCCGGACGCCCCGCCTGGTACGTCACCGTCCTGCCGGGCGGGGAAGAGGCCGGGCCGGGAGCCGGCGTCGTCGAGCATTGTGTCTTCGGGGCCGGAGGGCGCCTCGCTGGTGCGGCGCCTTGCGCGGCCGCGGAGGCGCGCGCGTTCGCGGCCGGAGGCGCCGCCCACGGCAGCATCCGGCTGGCGGACGGCCGCGAAGCCGTCATCGAGCGTCTGGACCCTCCGGCGCTCGCCATCGTCTGCGGTGCAGGTCACGTCGGGCTGGCTCTCGCGCCGCTGCTCCTCGGGCTGGGCTTCCGCGTCGTCGTCGTCGACGACCGCGAGGAGTTCGCCGCCCCCGCGCGCTTCCCCGGAGCGAAGGTGGTCGCCAGGCCGTTCGACGGCGCGCTGGCGGCCGTGGGAGCGGACGAGGACGCCTACGTCGTGATCGTGACCCACGGCCACGTCCACGACATGGACGTGCTCGAGCAGGCCCTGCGCGCCGGCGCCCGCTACGTCGGTCTCATGGCGAGCCGCTCGAAGCGCGCGAAGATCGAGGAGGCGCTCCGCGATGGTGGCTTCGACGACGACGCCATCGACCGGATCCATTCGCCGATCGGCCTCGCTATCGGCGCTGAGAAGCCGGCGGAGCTCGCCGTGAGCATCGCCGCCGAGATGATCCTGGTGCGGTCGGGCGCGGGCGCCTGAGTGATGGAGCGTCTGGCGGCGATCGTCCTCGCGGCCGGCCGCTCCTCGCGCATGCACGACCTCAAGCCCCTGCTGGCGGCAGGCGGTCGCACGCTCCTGGAGCGGGCCGTCGGTGCGTTCTCCGCGGTGGGCATCGACGACGTGGTCGTCGTGACCGGGCACCGCGGCGACGAGGTCGCGCCGGTCGCCGCCCGTGCAGGCGCACGCGTCGTCCTCAACTCGCGGTTCGACGACGGCATGTACTCCTCCGTGCGGGCCGGGGCGGCGGCTCTGGACCCCGGCGTGTCTCGGTTCTTCCTGCTGCCGGCCGACGTCCCGCTCGTGCGGCCGGAGACGATAGGGCGCCTGGCGAGGGCCGCCGGGACTGCGGCCGGGCCGGATGTCGTGTACCCGGCATTCCGGGAGTCGACAGGGCACCCGCCGCTCATCTCCGCGTCGCTGCGTGACGAGATCCTCGGCGACCGGCCGGCCGGGGGTCTGCGAGAGCTGCTGCTGCGGCACGCCGCGTCGTCGCGGCTGGTCGAGGTGGAGGATCCGGGCGTGCTGCTGGACGCTGACACGCCGGACGCCCTCGCCCGCATCCGTGATCTGGCGGCCGGTGAGGATCTGCCCGGTGAAGCCCGATGCCTGGGGCTCCTGCGGGAGCGCGGCGCGTCGTTCGCGCTCGTCGCGCACTCTCGCGCGGTGGCGGCGGTGGCGGCAGCGCTCGCCGCCGCCTTGAACGACCACCGGCAGTACCTCTGCGAGCCGCTGGTCGCCGCCGGCGCCCTGCTGCACGATGTGGCCCGCGACCAGCCGCGGCACGCCGATGCCGGCGCGGACGTACTGGAGCACCTCGGCATCCCTCGTGTGGCCGCGATCGTGCGCCGGCACATGGGCCTGGACGACGCCGACGACGATGTGGGAGAGGCCCAGGTAGTCTACCTGGCGGACAAGCTGGTCGAGGGGGACCGGCTCGTCGGGTTGGATGCGCGCTTCGCGGCGCGACTCGCGCGGTTCGCGCGGCATCCGTCGGCGCTGGCCGGAGCGACGGCGCGCCGGGACGAGGCCCGAGACGTCCTGCGCCGGGTTGAAGACGTGCTCGAGCGGTCCGTGAGCGACGTCCTGCCGACGGCATGGTGGACCGGGAGGATCAGCTCGCCGGACGCCCCCCGTTGAGGATGCTGCGCGCGGCGATCACGCCGGCCGCCGAGGCCTGGATCAGGCCGCGCGTGATGCCGGCGCCGTCGCCGACGGCGTACAGGTTCTTGACCGGCGTCTGCAGGCCGTCGTCGAGCTCCGGACTCGCCGAGTAGAACTTGACCTCCACGCCGTACAGCAGCGTGTCGCGGCCGTTGACGCCCGGCGCCAGCTTGTCCATCGCCGCCAGCATCTCGAGGATGTCGGTGAGGTGGCGGTACGGGAGCACGAAGGCGAGGTCGCCGGCCGTCGCGCCCAGCAGTGTGGGCTGCACGGTCCCGCGGCGGATGCGGTCCATGGTGCTGCGGTGGCCCTGGTGGAGGTCACCGAGCCTCTGCACGATGATGTCCTCCCCGAGGACGTTGGCCAGCCGCGCGATGCTCTTGCCGTAAGCGATGGGGTCGTCGAACGGCTCCGTGAAGTCCGTGCTCACGAGCAGGGCGAAGTTGGTGCGGTCGGTCTTGAATCCAGCGTAACTGTGACCGTTGACGGTGACGACGTCGCCGTAGTTCTCGAGAGAGACGGCGCCGTAGGGGTTCATGCAGAAGGTGCGCACGGGATCGTCGAAGCTGGGCGTGTAGTAGATGAGCTTGCTCTCGTACAGGGCGGTCGTGAGCGGTTCCATGACCGCCGCCGAGACCTCGACGCGCACGCCGATGTCCACGGGATTGGTGCGCAGCCCGATGTGCAGCCGCTTGCACTCCTCCATGAGCCAGGCGGCGCCGTCTCGGCCGGGGGCGGCGATCACCGCGTCGGCGGTGTGCCGCGTGCCGTCCTCCAGGACGACGCCGGTGGCGCGCAGCTCGCTCTCGCCGGCCGGCTTCTCGGCGAGGATACGATCGACGCGGCTCGCGGTGAGCACCTCGACCTGCGTCTCCAGTTCCGCGCGCATGCGCGTGAGGATGTCGTAGGAGCGCTCGGTGCCCATGTGGCGCACCGGCGACTCGACGAGGGTCATGCCGTGGAGCAGCGCCTCGCGGCGGAACGTGTCGAACCTCTTGCCGCCTCCGTGGACCTCGTCCGGCGCCCCGTACTCGCGCCAGACGCCGTCGACGTAGTCGATGAGCTCGGTCAGGCGCTCCTTGCCGACGAAGCGATCGAGCCAGCCGCCGACGTCGGGCGTGAGCGTCAGCTTGCCGTCGCTGAAGGCCCCGGCGCCGCCCCAGCCGCAGGTGATGTCGCAGGGCTCGCAGCCGGAGCACACGCCGGTCTTGCGCGCCGGGCAGGCGCGGCGGCTGATGTCCGGACCGCGCTCGACGATGAGCACCTTGGCGCCGTTGCGGCGTACCAGCTCGAGGGCGGCGAAGATGCCGGCGGGTCCGGCGCCGACGACGATGACATCATGATGGGAGCATGCAGCGGTCATGGCATTCAGTGGGGGGGAGGTCGGCAAAGGGCAGGTGGGTCCCTTGGCGGAATGATAGCCGCGACGCGAACGTCTGACAAACGTGGAGCGTCTCGCCTGTGAGGCGGGAGCGGGCGCGAAGCTCGAGCGGTGACGGGACGGAGGCAGAGATGGGGACGAGGACAGGCACGGGGATCGTTGCCGCCGCCGCGGTGCTGGCGCTGGTGACGTCCGGGGCGGCGCTGCTCACCGCCTGCGGTGGGGGCGGCGGCTCCGAGGAGGCGACCGTCCGGCTCTCTCCGGAGCCCGGTGGCACGACGACCGTCGAAGCCGGGGTCGGCGACACGGTCGTCCTCGACCTCGAGGCCAACGCCACGACCGGTTACGAGTGGACGTTCACCGCCGGCGACACGTTCATCATCGAGAAGAGCGAGTACGTGCCCGACGAGAACCCCGAGCAGCTGGCCGGCAGGGGCGGCACCCAGGTCGTCACGCTGCGGGTGACCGAGGCCGGCGAGTCCCGGCTCACGGGCACCTACGCACGCAGCTGGGAGACGCCGTCGCCGGACGCGCAGCCGGACCTCGTGGTCACCGTCCGGACGCTCGAGTAGGCGCGGCCGTCGACGGCCGCGGTTCGTCGCGTCGCGCGGGGGCGCGCCGGCGCGGTGGGGGGCGGGACGAGGCGGGGCGGGCGGTCACGAGCGTCACGGCCGCCCGCCCGTTCCCGCTTCACGGAGGCCACCGGCCGCGTCCGTCTTGTCACCCGGGCCGCCGTACCGGTACCCTGCCAGCGCACGTGGCACACGCAGCGAGGTGGACATGGACGACCCGGTCCTCAGCCGGCGGAGCATCCGCAAGTACACCGGCGACCCCGTCGACGACGAGACGGTCGAGCGGCTGCTGCGCGCGGCCATGGCGGCGCCGTCGGCCGGCAACCAGCAGCCGTGGCAGTTCGTCGTGCTGCGCGACCGGGCGACGCTACGCGCCATCCCGGAGTTCCACCCGTACGCCAGGATGCTGCCCACCGCGCCGGTCGCGATCCTGGTGTGCGGCGATCCCGCCACCGGCAAGTGGCCGCAGATGTGGGAGCAGGACTGCTCGGCCGCGACCGAGAACCTCCTCGTCGAGGCCGAGCTGCTCGGCCTGGGGGCCGTGTGGCTCGGCGTTCATCCCCTGTCCGAGCGCGTCGTCGCCCTGCGCGCGTTGCTCGGCATCCCCGAGTCGATCGTCCCCTTCGCCGTGGTGCCGGTCGGCTGGCCGGCCGAGCGCAAGGCGCCCTCGGACCGCTTCGACGCCGGGCGCGTCCACCGGGACCGCTGGTAGCTGCGGCCGGCGGCCGCTCTGGCCCCGGCGTCTTCAGGTCGCGACCCGGTGGCCGACAGTTTGCCTCGCCGCCGCCGCGGGTATCTTTGGCTTCCGACCCGTGGTGCAGCGGGTGCCGCCCTCCGGCCCGGCGCCGGCGAGACAGGCTCCGCCCCGCGGGTCGGCATGCAGTGACAGAGCCAGAGCGAAGGGGTGAGCCGTGACCGGACCTGCCTGGGTCCCGACTGTCGACGACGCAAAAGTCCGCGACGGCGCCTACGTCGCCGTCTATCCCAAGGGCCTCGGCGTGCTCCTTGCGCGCATCGACGGCGATCTGTTCGCCGTCGGCAACAAGTGCGCGCACATGGGCTGCCCGCTGGAGGGCGGCAAGCTCGAGGGTCCCGTCCTCACCTGCCCGTGCCACGACTGGCGCTTCGACCTGCGCACCGGGGTGTTCCTCGACGCGCCCGAGCTCGCGCTCGCGACCTTCCCGGTCAAGGTGGAAGAGGGCAAGATCCTCGTCGAGGTCGGAGGCGCCGGATCATGACCGACGAGGTGTTCGTCTACGCGCTCAGCACCTGCCCCTGGTGCCGCAAGACCAGGCAGTGGTTCGACGACAGCAGGATCCCGTACGAGTCGGTCGACGTCGACAAGCTGCCCGAGGACGAGCAGGACGCCGTCGCCGACAAGGCCTACGAGTTGAGCGGCGGCCGCCGTTTTCCCGTCGTCGTCATCAACGGCGAGGTGATCGTCGGCTTCAGCCCCGACAAGTTCCTCGAGCACCTCAAGGGCTGGGGAGGGTGAGCATGGGCAGCGACGCGCGCAAGGAATCGCTGCGGTACCTGTTCGACCGCGTCGTAGGGCCGCTGGGCTACAAGTTCACGCCCGACGAGGAGCTCGCCGACTTCCTCCTCGAGCAGGAGGTCAAGCTGGAGCAGGATCACGGCGCGCCCTTCTGTCCCTGCCAGGGACGCAGCGGCGTGCGCGCCGAAGACATGCAGGTCTGCTGCCCGTGCATCCCGTATCACCGCGCGCACTTCGACGCGATGAAGCGCTGCTGGTGCGGGCTCTTCGTCCACGAGGACGTCACGGACCCCGACAGCCTGCCCCAGTTCCCGCCGGACGAGGTCTGATCATGTGGCAAGGAGTAGCGAAGCTCGACGACATCGCCCCGGGAGGCATGAAGTACGTGCGCGCCGGCGACCCCGAGCGCGAGATCTGTCTCTGCGAGTACGACGGCTCCATCTACGCGGTGAGCCGTCGCTGCGGGCACGAGAACGCGCCGCTGAACGAGGGCGCCCTGGAGGGGTGGATCATCACCTGCCCGCACCACGACGCCCAGTTCGACATCAGGGACGGCAAGAACCTGAGCTGGCCCATCGATCACGACATGGGCCCGGCTGAGGAGATCCCCGAGCCGGTGCAGCGCTGGTTCAAGCTGCAGAAGCGCCTCGAATGGAAGACGAGGGTGCACGACCTGCACACCTACGAGGTGCGCGTGCGGGACGGCGCCATCGAGGTCGACGTTTGACGGCCACCACCCGGCCCTGCGGGGCCGTAGCAGCACGGTACACATCCCACCCGACGACAAGGAGGAACGATGGCGTTTGAGCTGCCGCCGCTCCCGTACGCCGACGACGCGCTCGAGCCCGACTATTCGGCGCGCACGATCAGCTTTCACTACGGGAAGCACCACAAGACCTACGTCGACACGCTGAACAAGCTGGTCGCGGACACCGATCTCGCGGGCAAGAGCCTCGAGGATGTCATCGTGGCCGTGGCCGGCAAGCCGGACAAGCAGCCCGTCTTCAACAACGCGGCTCAGGTATGGAACCACACGTTCTTCTGGAACGGCATGAAGCCGGGCGGCGGCGGGGCGCCGACGGGCGCCGTCGCCGAGAAGATCGACGCCGCCTTCGGCGGATGGGACGCGTTCGTGGAGCAGTTCAAGGCCGCGGCAGTGGGCCGCTTCGGCTCCGGCTGGGCCTGGCTTGTCTCGGACAACGGCGAGCTCAAGATCGTGAGCACGCCGAACGCGGAGATGCCGGCGGCCCCCGGCGTGACGCCGCTGCTCGTGGTCGACGTGTGGGAACACGCCTACTACCTCGACTACCAGAACCTGCGCCCCGTCTGGGTGCAGGTGTTCTTCGACAAGCTCGTCAACTGGGATTTCGTCAACGCGAACCTCGAGAACGCGAAGTAGGAGACCCGGCACGTCCGCCGCGCCGGGACACCGCGCGCGGCGGGGTGGTGGATCCGGAGGGCCGGCGGCGGCGTGATGCCTCCGCCGGCCCTTTCGCCATGAGGATGCGGGCGGGGTGACGCCGGGCTGAGGGCATCGTTTTCGCACGGTGCAGCTGGGTACACCACGGGAGACGCGCTGCGGGAGCGGTGTCGCGGCGCGATTCGGGAAGCCGTCACCGGGAGGGCGCCATGTTCAAGGGATTCCGCGAGTTCATCATGCGCGGCAACGTCGTCGACCTGGCCGTGGCGGTCGTCATCGGCGCCGCCTTCGGGGCCGTGGTCACGGCGTTCGTCGCCAATGTCGTCACGCCGCTGATCGCGGCGATCTTCGGCCAACCGGACTTCTCAGGCCTGACCTTCACGGTCAACGGCAGCGTGTTCCGGTACGGGCTGTTCATCAACGCCGTCATCTCCTTCCTGATGGTCGCGGCCGCCATCTACTACCTCGTGGTCGCGCCGATGAACAAGATCAAGGAACGGCGCGAGCAGGGCCAGGACCCGACCGTCAAGGAGTGTCCCGAGTGCCTGAGCGAGATCCCGCACAAGGCGCGCAAGTGTGCGTTCTGCGGGTCCGAACAGCACGACGCGTCGGGGGCGTAGCCGCCGGCTCGGCGGCGGGCGCCACCTGCGCGAGGGCGGCCCGCCGCCGCCGTCGCCTGAGCCCGACCGGCGGCTGCCGGGAAGAGCCCGCCTGTGGTAGTCTCCGGGCTCGCCGGCGCAGGCGCCGGCGAGCCCGCTGAACCTCGGAGACCGGATGTCCCTGCAGCGACTCGACGTCGACGACCGCCAGGCGGTCATGTACTCGGAGGGCTCCGTGTGCGCGAGCACGCAGGAGCTCGTGGAGAGCGCGACGTTCGCGCGGGTGCTCGGTCTCTACGTCGACCACCTCGAGGCGCACAACCCGGGGGCGCTCGACGACCTGGGCCTGGGCGACGGTGCGGCGACCGCGGCGGATCGTGCCGAGATGTCCGGGGATCCCCGCCGCGAGCGCCTCCTCGACCTGGTCCGGCTCCTCGCCAACAACCCACTCGAGCGCGTCGCGCCTACCTTCGCCGAGCCCGGCGACCTTCTGGCGCGACGTGAGCTCCTGCACGAGTTCGTGGAGGGTCTCTACGACTTCTGGCGCCGCTGGGACCGCTTTCTCGTGGTACGCGCCGAGGCCCCAGCGGCACCGGGCGACAAGCGCCCGCTCCGCGGCTTCACCGAGGCGGTCGAGGCGCTGGCGCGCCTGGTGCGAGCCGTCTACCGCGACGTCGCAGAGAACGTCACCGGGGCACGGCCGCGCGTGCTGCGCCAGGTCGCGGCCGGCGCCGAGGTCGGCGTGTACGCGGTGCGCCACAAGTGGCCGGTGCCGGCCGGCTACCGCGACCTGCTCACCGGCATCCCCTTCGTGCGCGACCTGCTGCTCTACCCGCCACTGCTGCTCGACCCGCCGACGAACACGCGCACCGGGCAGTTCACCGAGGTCGGGGACAACCCGCTGGACGGGCTCAAGCTCGAGCGCGAGGACTGGCTGTGCTACCCGGCGCTGGTGGGGCGCTTGACGGTGTTCGTGTACTTCCACCGCCGCGTCATGGGCCTCGGCCTGAGTCTCGCCAACCTGTTCGAGGTCGCGTCGGACGAGGAGATCGCCGCCGGCCCCGACGCCGTGTACCTGTACGGCGTCCCGCCGGCGTCGCTCGCCCGCTTCGGCGACCTCCCGACCGTGTTCCACGACGACCGCCGCGGACGGCTCCTGGTGGCGGCGGTCCCGCTCGAGGACCGCTTCGGCTACTTCGGCTACCTCAAGAAGATGGTGCTCACGCTGCACAACGTCGCCACCATGGACCGCGGCGTGATGCCGTTCCACGGCGCCTACGCGCGGCTGACCCTGGACGACGGCACCCGCGCCACGGTCCTCCTCATCGGCGACACCGCGACGGGCAAGAGCGAGACGCTCGAGGCGCTGCGGGTGGCCGGTGACAGGCGTGTCCGGGAGGAGCGCATCATCGCCGACGACATGGGCTCCCTCGAGGTCGGACCCGCCGGCGAGCTGCTCGGCTTCGGCACCGAGATCGGCGCCTTCGTCCGTCTCGACGACCTGCAGCAGGGCTATGCCTTCGGCCAGCTCGACCGCTCCATCATCATGAGCCCCAGCAGGGTCAATGCCCGCGTCGTGCTCCCGGTCACCAGCCTGGAGGACGTGCTGCGCGGCTACCCCGTCGACTTCCTGCTGTACGCCAACAACCACGAGCCGGTCGACGACGAGCACCCCGTGGTCGACCGCCTCGAGGACGAAGCGGCGGCGCTGGCGGTGTTCCGCGACGGCGCCGCCATGAGCAAGGGCACGACCACCTCGACCGGGCTGACCCACAGCTACTTCGCCAACCCGTTCGGCCCGGCCCAGCGCCGGGAGCAGCACGAGTCGCTGGCGGCCAAGACGTTCGCGGCGGCGTTCCGGGCCGGCGTGTTCGTCGGGCAGCTGCGCACGCAGCTCGGGCTGCCCGGGCAGGAGTCCGCCGGCCCACGCGCAGCCGCCGAAGCCCTTCTCGACCTCATCGCCTCGAAAGGAGCGAGCCGACCATGACGACGCTGTACGAGTCCAACGAGACCGCCTGGAACCTGCTCAGCCGCGGCAAGGTCCGCGACGTGTACGAGTACGCGCCCAACGAGATGCTCATCGTCACCAGCGACCGGCTCTCGGCGTTCGACGTCGTCCTGCCGACGCCGATCCCCGACAAGGGCGTCGTCCTCACGCAGATCGCCAACTTCTGGTTCGAGCAGACCGACCGCATCATCCCCAATCATCTCGTCGACCCCGATCCGTTCAGCACCGACGCCGGCCGTCGGCACCTGGCGGGCAGGTCGATCGTGGTGCGCAGAGCCGAGGCGCTGCCGGTGGAGGCGATCGTCCGCGGCTACCTGACCGGCTCAGGGCGCAAGGACTACGAGAAGACCGGCAGGGTGTGCGGCATCGAGTTGCCGGAGGGCCTCGTCGAGGCGAGCCGGCTGCCCGAGCCCATCTACACGCCCTCGACCAAGGCGGCGATCGGCGACCACGACGAGAACATCTCCTTCGACAAGACCGTCGACCTCATCGGCCGGGAGATGGCGGAGAAGGTCCGCGACGTCGCGCTGGAGCTGTATCGGTTCGGCGCCGAGTACGCGCTGGAGCGGGGCATCATCATCGCCGACACCAAGTTCGAGTTCGGCGTGCTCGACGGCGAGTTGATCCTGATCGACGAGATCCTGACGCCGGACTCGTCACGCTTCTGGCCGGCGGACGGCTACGAGGCCGGCAGGAGCCAGCCGAGCTACGACAAGCAGTACGTGCGCGACTACCTCGAGACGCTCGACTGGGACAAGACGGCGCCCGGTCCCGAGCTTCCCCCTGAGGTGGCTGCCCGGACCTCCGAGAAGTACATGGAGGCGTGGCGCCGCCTGACCAAGTCGTGAGCGGCATCGGGGAGGACGGCGACCCGGCCGGTACGGGGGCCGTCCGCGGCTCCAGCGGTACGGCCGGCGGCGACCCGTTCCGCCGGCCCGTCCCCGAGATCCCGCAGGCCGCGCTCCACTGGGACAGGCGGTACGCGGCCGACGAGCGCATCTGGGGCGACGGGCCCAGCGAGCTCGCTCGCCTCGCCGTCGCCCGCCTGCGGCCGTACGCCTCGCCTGAGCTCTCGATCCTCGACGTGGGCTGCGCCTACGGGCGCGACTCGCGGTACCTCGCAGCCGAGCTCGGTTGCCGGGTGCTCGGCCTCGACCCCTCGCCTGCCGCGGTCGCCGCGGCGCGCAAGGCTCGCTCGGCCGGACTGGAGGTGGAGTATGTGGCCGGCGACCTCGGGTCGCTCGCGAGCGACCCGGATCACGCCGGCCCCTACGACGTGGTGTTCGTCTGCAACGTCTACCACCTGCTGGGGCCGATCGGCCGCCGGGAGTTCGCGGCGGCGCTCGCCGCCGCCGCGCGTCCCGGCGGCCTGCTCTTTCTGAGCACGCTCTCTCCGCGCGACCCGCAGCACTACGCCGTGGGCGAGCCGGTCTCCGGCGAAGAGCGCAGCTGGGTCGATCGCGTCTATCTGCACTTCGTGACCGCTGAGGAACTCACGCGCGACTTCGCCGCCTTCGACGTCCTCGACCTGGAGGAGCGCAGCTACGACGAGGCGCAGGCGAACGGGCAGGTGCATCACCACGCGAGCTGGTTTCTGGAGGGGCGGCGGCGCCGATCAGTGGGGTAGGCCCGGCGGCTGACGCGGGCCGGGCGCCGGCCGGTCAGGGGGCGGGGACGATCTGGTAGACCGGGCCGGCGAGCGAGACGATGTACAGTTCACCCGCCGCGTCCTGGCCGAACGATGACACCTGGCTGACCTTCCCGTCCGCCCCGGGGAGCACGCTGCGCGCGCCGCCGGGACCCTTCTTCGCCCACACGCGCCCGGATCTGAAGTCGGCGAAGAGGTAGAAGCCGCGCAAGGCCGGCAGCGCCGAGCCGCGATAGACGTAGCCCCCCGTCACCGAGACGCCGACGCGGTGGCTGTATTGCGACACCGGCCATGTGAGAGAACTCCTCTTGAGCTTCGCGGCGACGGCGGAGTTGTAGACGTGTGTTCCTTCATAGCCGTTCCAGCCGAGGTTCGCGCCGGCGGGCCTCCCAGGCCTCAAGTAGTCGATCTCCTCCCAGCTGTTCTGCCCGACGTCGCCGATCCAGAGGGCGCCGGTGGCGCGGTCAAAGGAGAAGCGCCAGGGGTTCCGTAGCCCCTTCGCGTAGATGCCGACCTTCACCGGCGACACGTCGACGTTGAGGCGCAGCAGCTTGCCCAGCCGGCTCCGGGGGTTCTGGGCACGCCGCTGGGGGTCGCCGGCGCTGCCGCCGTCGCCCATCCCCACGAAGAGGCGGCCACCGGGGCTGAACTGCAACTGCCCCCCGTTGTGATTCGAGTACGGCTGGACGACGCGCAGCACGACTTTGGCGGTCGATGGGGCGGCCGCCTCGGGATCGGTGCGCGAGACGCGGTAGCGCACGACGCGCGTATCGCCGGCGAGGTCGGTGTAGTTGACGAAGAACCAGCCGTTGTCGGCGAACCGCGGGTGGAACGCCATCGAGAGCAGACCCCGTTCGCCGCCCCTGCTGACCTTGCCCGAGATGTCGAGGAAGGGCTTCGGCAGACGCTCGCCGTCCCTGACGATGACGATGCGCCCGGCCTTCTCGACGACGAACAACCGCCCGGTGTCGCCGGGCGGGGCGGCCAGGTACACGGGCTGGTCGAACGTCGACGGCAGTTGCCGGAGCGCCACGGACGGGGACGTCGCGACGGCGCCGGCCGTGGCCTGCGCATCCCGCACGGCGTCGTCGGGAGGTGAGCACGTCGCCGACACGGCTGCCGTTCGGGCCAGGGCGGTCGTCGGGCCGGGTCCGTCGATGACCGCGAACGCCCCCAGGACGAACGCGGCGGCGAAGACGACGGTGATGGTGGCGGTGCGTCGCATACGGCGATCATTCCGCGTCCAGCCCGGCAGGTAACCCCGGAGAGGCCGGCGCACCTGCACCGGCCTTCTGTCGTGGCGTCACAGGTAGGTGTCGCGGAAGGCCTGCGCGCTCGCGGCTTCGGCTCCGCCGACCAGCGAGCGGACCGCCGTGAGCTCCCGCTCGTGCACGAGCAGGTGCACGCTGTCGATGCGCTCCACCGGGACGACGCCGCGGACGCTGCTGGTGAGCAGCACGCCGTCGTCTGGACGCAGGTCGGCGACGCGCGCCCATGCCTCGACGACCGGGATGCCGGCGGCGGTCGCGAGCTGCTCGACCTTCGCGCGCAGCACGCCGGGCAGGATGTCGCCCTCGGCGGGGGGCGTGATCAGGCTGCCGGCGCGGACGACGAACACGTTCGACGTCGCACCCTCGAAGATCCGTCCTTCGCCGTCGACCAGCAGCGCGTCGTCCACCCCGGCGGCCTTGGCCGCCTGCTGCGCGAGATACGACTGCATCACGGTCATCGCCTTGTACTGTGCGCTGACGCGAACGCCTCGGTACGTGATCACGCGCAGCGGCCGCTGCGGGAAGGCGCGGCGGTCGGTCTGCACGAGCAAGGCCGGCGCACCGTCCGGCGCGCCGGCCGTGACGAGCAGCCGGCAGGCGCCGTCGCTCACGCCGGTGGCCTCGCTCAGCCGGCAGATCTGCCCGGCGAGCTCGGGCCTGTCGATGGGCTTCTCGAGCCCCAGAGCCGCGATGCCTCCGACCAGGCGGGCGACGTGCTCCTCGAAGAACACCGGCACACCGCCGACCAGCTTGAGCGTCTCGTAGAGGCCGAGGCCGTGGGTGAGCGCGCGATCCGTGGCCGGCAGGGTGGCCTCGGCCTCGGTCATGAGCGCTCCGTTGAGGATCAGCATCGTCACGGCGCAGAGTCTATCGTGCGGTTGCTGCGCGTGCTGTCCGGCGGAAGGGTAGATAGAGGGCCACGAGCGCGACGGCGACCATCGCAAGACCCAGCGCCGTCAGTCTGTCCGCGCCGGGCAGAAGGCCGATCCCCGTCGCGGTCAGGGCCGGGACGACGCCGGCGGCCACCACGAGCACGGCCCACGGGCGGTCCCGGGGCGCCGGCGCCGTGACCAGGAGCGCGACGGGGATGATCATCCAGACCAGCCCCATCGCCCAGAGGAGCGGAGAGAAGAACAGGGCGAACGCCACGGCGAGCAGAAGGACCGCGTGCCGCTCCGTCTCCACGGGCACCCACCGGTCGCTCGACGACAAGGAGCGACTGCGCATTCCTCCGTCGAAACAGATGACAGCGAGGAGGGCGTAGCCGATGAGGCTGACCGCTTTCGCCACCGCCGGTGCTCCCGAGAAGTAACGAAGCACAGAGAGGTTGATCGAGAAGGGGTCCGGGACGGTCGCGACCGGCAGCACCGAGACGAGGTAGTGAGAGTAGGTCCCGAGGTCGACGAAGGCCAGGGAGACCAGCGTGATGGCTGCGAGGCAGGCCGCGGTCTTCCCAAGCAGTGCGAGATCCCTGTAGTAGGCGACCATCGCGACCAGGATCACGGCGGGCATGACCTTGGTGAGTATCGCGAGTGCGAGCAGAGCGGCGGTGGGCCAGTTGCGGCCCTTGCCGTACAGCAGGAAGGCGATCACCGTGATGCTCGAGACGAACAGGTCGATCTGTCCTTGGCGCAGGCAGTAGAGGAACCCGAACGACACGGAGGTGAGCAGCACGGAGGCGGTGACCACCTCGAGCCATCGCTTGCGGGCGAGAGCGGCGGCAACGGCGATCGCGGCGCAGAACGTGAGGACATTCACGACGAGCCAAATGACACGCGCGGCTTCGTAGGACAGGTTCGAAAACGCTCCGTACACGGGCAGCATGGTCGGCGGGTAAAGGAAGCGGTCGAGCTTTCCGCTGCTGCCGATGGCGTAGTCGAACTCCCCCTGCCCCGGGTGACTGGCGTAGGGGTCCAGCTCGAGTCTCCAATCTCTTCCGGCCACGTAGTACACGAAGAAGTCGTAGCTAGGGTGTCCGATGACGTCGTCGACCCTCGAAACGTAGTCGCGCAGCTCGCTCCCCCAACTGCCGGCGACGGACACGAGGACGAGAAGGAGCAGCAGCAGGAGGGGGATCTTGCGCTCCCACCCGTGCCCCAGTTCCTGAGGGGTCTGCTCCGGGCTCTCCGCGGGGCTCACGGCGTTGGGACGCTGGGCCATTGGCTGCGGTGCGAGCAGGCCGGGATCACGACAAAGACGTGCACGCGGAAGGCATCGTTGCGCAAGAGGGTCGTCATGCCCGCGATTCTATCGTGCGGCGAGTCGCGGGCGCAGGTCCGCACCCTTCGTCCGGCGGGGCCGGCGCCTGCTCCGCTCAGCCGGCCCGCTCGGCGATGCTCGCGCTGACGGCGCGAAGCATCCCCGCCGCCTTGTGCAGCGTCTCGCGGTACTCGCGGACCGGGACCGAGTCTGCGACGATGCCGCCGCCGGCCTGCAGGTACAGCCGATCACCCTTGCGCACCAGCGTGCGAATGACGATGTTGAGGTCGAGCCGCCGCCGGGCGATCCAGCCGAACGATCCGGTGTACGCCCCCCTGCGCACGGTCTCGAGCTCGTCGACGATCTCCATGCAGCGCACCTTGGGGCAGCCGGTGATGGTGCCGCCGGGGAACATCGCTTTGACCAGGTCCACCGCGTCGCGCGAGGGGTGCAGGTGGCCGCGCACGTTGCTCACGATGTGGATGACGTGGCTGTAGAACTCGTTGACCATGAGCTCGTCGACGCGCACCGTGCCGTACTCGCACACCTTGCCGAGGTCGTTGCGCTCGAGGTCGACCAGCATGATGTGCTCGGCGCGGTCCTTGGGGTCGAGGTTGAGCTCGTCGGTGAGGTCCTCCTCGGTGAGCGAGCCGCGGGGACGGGTGCCGGCGATGGGGCGGGTCTCTGCCCAGCCGTCGGCGTCCAGGGAGACGAGGCGCTCCGGCGACGAGCTGATGAGCTCGTAGTCGCCGAAGTGCAGATACCCGGCGAACGGACTCGGGTTCACCGTGCGCAGCGTGTCGTACAGATGCAGACTCGGCAGGGCGTAGCAGAGGTCGAGCCGCTGGCTGAGATTGGCCTGGAAGATGTCGCCGGCGAAGACGTACTCGCGGGTGCGGCGGACGACCTCCTCATAGTCCGCTTGCGTGAAGGTGCTGCGGAACACCGGGAGGTCGTTGCCGTGGAGCTGGGCTGGGGAGGGGCGGCGCGCGTGTGCCAGGGCCCTGCTCACGCGCGCTGCTGCGACCGCCGCCGCCCCCTCGTCCGCGGCGAGCCGGTCGAGCAGCACGACCTCGCCACTCTCGATGTCGTAGCGAAGCAGCCGGCCCGGCAGGAAGAAGTCGATCTCGGGGATGCCGAGGTCGTCGCGCACCGTGTCCGGGAGGCGCTCGAGGTAGCGCACGGCGTCGTAGCTCAGCAGGCCGACGAGCGCCTCGGCTTCGGGGAAGTCGTCGAGGGTCTCGCCGACGGGAACAACCGCGCCGGACGCGGCGTCGTCGGGGCCGCGGGCCGGCCCGGCTGCCTCGAGCGCCGCGGGGAGCGCCGCCAGCCTCGTCGCCTCGCGCAGCGCCTCGAACGGCGCCAGGGCGCCGAGTGCACCGGCGCGGTCCGCGAGGGCGCGGGCCTGCGGGCCGCCCTCGCGGCCTACGCCGGCGCCCACCGTCACGGTCACGATGCCGCGCCGCGCGCGCAGTCGGAAGACGGGATCCCAGGCCAGGTAGTGCCGGCGGGCGAGCTGCGCGGACCCGCCGGCCGAGTCGAGCAGAACGACCTGCGCCTGGCCCTCGAGCCCGAGCGCGCGTATGAGCGCTACGGGGTCGAGCGCCGGGGCCTGGAATCGAGTGACGAGCGGGGTCATCGGCCCCAGTCTACTCGTCGTCGCCGTACCCGAAGTCCTCGGTCTGGCGCAGCGTGCGGAACTGCGTGTAGTCGCGCACGAAGCCGAGGCGGATGAGGCCCGTGGGGCCGTTGCGGTGCTTGGCGATCTTGACCTTGACGACGCCCTTGGAGGCAGGGTCGCTGGGGTCCTCGTAGATGAACATCACCATGTCGGCGTCCTGCTCGATGGCGCCCGATTCGCGCAGGTCGGCGAGCTGCGGCTCCTTGTCGGCGCGCGCTTCGGGGGAGCGGTTGAGCTGAGAGACCGCGATGACGGGCACCGAGAGCTCGCGCGCCAGCTGCTTCATGGCGCGCGAGATGTTGGAGACCTCCTGCTGGCGGTTGTCGGCGCGACCGTCGCCCGCCATCAGCTGGAGGTAGTCGACGATGACGAGGCTGAGCGGCTGCTTGGCCTGCAGGCGCCGTGCCTTGGTGCGAAGCTCGAACATGTTGAGGCCGGCGGTGTCGTCGATGAAGATGTCGGCCTTCTCGAGGAGGCCGGCCGCCTGCACGAGCTTGGCGTGATCGTCCGGGGAGAGGCTGCCGGTGCGGAGCTTGTGCGAGCTGACGCGCGCCGAGGAGCACATGAGGCGCTCGCCGAGCTCCTCGGCGCTCATCTCGAGGCTGAAGATGGCGACGGCCGGGCGGCTGCCATCGGCGAGCACGCCTTCGGTCGCGATGTGGTGGGCGATGTTGAGCGCGAGGCTCGTCTTGCCGACGCCGGGGCGGGCGGCGAGGACGATGAGGTTGGCGCGCTGGAACCCGCCGGTGAGCCTGTCGATGCCCTCGAAGCCGGTGCCGATGCCCGTGACCCCGCGCTCGCCGTCGAGGGTGGCCAGGTGCTCGAAGTTGCGGACCAGCACCTGCTTGATGTGCTCGAACTCACCGACGCTGCGCTGCTGCTGGATGGCGAAGACCTTCTGCTCGCAGCGGTCGAGGAGGTCGTGGGTGTCACCGGGGTGCTGGTAGCCCAGTTCGGCGATCTCGTTGCCCACGCGGATGAGCGAGCGCAGGACGCTCTGCTCGCGCACGATGCCGGCGTAGTGACCGGCGTTGGCGGCGGCCGGCACGAACTCCGCCAGCGTGTGGACGAACTCGCGCCCCCCGGCGCGCTCGAGCATGCCCTCGCGCTCGAGCTGGGCGCTCAGGGTGACGACGTCGACTTCCTCGCCGCGTTCGAAGAGGGTGAGCGCGGCGCGGTAGATGAGCCGGTGCGTGTCGCGGTAGAAGTCGTCCGCGGTGAGTGACTCCGCGACCGCCGTGATCGCGTTGGGATTGACCAGCATGGCGCCGAGCACCGACTGCTCCGCCTCCAGGTTGTGCGGCGGCAGATGAGGACTGGCTGGTGGCTCGATGCGCTCGACGGCCATGACTCTCCCGGGGCGGTCAGTATGGTGGCGTGGGACCCGCAGTCTACCCGCTGGGGCGGACGCGTTCCATTGTGCGCCAAGAGAAGGACGCATCCCATTGCCTGGAGTCCGACCGGGGAGAAGAATGGTCGGGAGCGAGTATGCCTACGGCACGGTGGAGCCAGGTGTGCGCGCGGACGGGTTCCATTGTGCGGCATGAGAAGGACGGCTTCGGGAAAGCCTAGTCTTAGGATGAGAGTTAGACGTTTCAGCGAACTGGGATGGCGAGCTGGCCCACATGATCTGCGAAGAGCTCGAGGTCGGAGCTTCTCGGCCGTCGCTCCCCGTGAACGGCGCCGAGAAGGCCGCACGGCACATCGCTGCGCTGCTGACGGCATCGCGCGCTCGTCGCGGGACTGCGGGCGTCGCCCGCTGACCGTCTCGGGGGGTCGTGCCGGATGTACCGTTCGCTTCCCGCGTGGGCTCTGAACGCCCTGTTCCGGAGCGTCGTCCGCGCCGACGTGGACCTCGCGTGTATCGGCAATCGAAGCCTACGAGGTCGACGTTCCACTCGTGGCGCATCTCCTGAGACTCGAGACGCCGTTCGTATGATCTTCGATTTCGTGGGCACGGATGACGCAGGCGCAGGTTCGTGGGCGCTGAACGCGCTGTGGTCGCTGGATCGGTTCACGTTTCGCGGCCGACTCCACTCGGCGCTGTTCATCGGCGAGCTGGCGGATATCCCCTCGCGACCGTTCGGATGGGCGCTTCCGGACAGACGCGACCATGCCCGCGCGTGCTACGAGATCTCCGTCACGTTCGTGGATGCTCGTCAGGGTTGGGCGCTGGGCGAGCGCGGCACGATCCTGCACACCGATGACGCCGGCGTGCACTGGATGAAGCAGGCATCCGGCACGGACCGCGCGTTGTTGGGGGTGGACTTCGTCGATGAGCGTCGGGGCTGGGCGGTAGGAGAAGGCGGTACCGTCCTCGCCTCGCGAGACGGCGGCGCAACCTGGCGCACTGAGGATGTGGGCACTCGCGCCCTTCTGACGGATGTCGCCTTCGCGGATGCTCGCCACGGGCTGCTGGGTGGCGATGCAACCCTCCTCGTCACGGACGATGGTGGGAGGCGTTGGCGACTCGCGAGGGTGGGCGAGGCCGGCATGGTTGACGGATTGGCCTTCTCTGGCCGCTCGCGCAGCTACGCGCTGATACAACGCGTGGACAGCAGCGTCGTGCTGGCGTCCGATGACGGGGGCGCCCAATGGACAACCCTGAGCGAGGCGTTTCCGCCTGGGAGCGGAGACCTCTGGTTCGTCGAGAGCGGCCGGGGTTGGGTCTGCTCAGGCGTCACCGTCTGGGTGACCCGGGATGACGGCGCGTCGTGGAGCGAGTCGGCGCTGCCCCTCCGGAGAGGCGGACCCGAAAGCGGTTCGGTCGGTGCGGTGTCCTTCGCTGATGAGCGCATCGGCTGGGCGGTGGGCGGTCCCGGCATCATCGTCGCCTCCAGCGACGGCGGTAAGACCTGGACCTCGCAGAGCATGGGCTCCTGGACGGCGCTGTACGACGTTGCTGCGATCGATCGCTCTCACGCCTGTGTCGTCGGCGAGCGGGGAACGATCCTGCTCGTCGAGCTCTGAAGGGGCCGGGCTCTGCTGACGGGCGCCAAAGACCCGCCCTCAGCAGCCTGAGGCGGCCCGCGCGACCGCGAACGGCTTCCGCCACGTCGCGGGACGCGAGAGGCCCCGGGAGAAGCGCTCTTCGCGCCTCGCCCGGGGCCTCCGGTCTTCGGGTCTTCAGACGCGCGCCGTCAGGCGGGCGCGACGATGGTCTTGACGGTGGCGACGAAGCCCTCGGCGACCTCGACGTCGACCATGAAGGTGCCGATCTCCTTGATCGGCTCCTCGAGAAGCACCTTGCGCTTGTCGATGGTGATGCCGCGCGCGTCCTTGATGGCGTCGGCGATGTCGGCGGTGGTGATGCTGCCGAACAGGCGATCGCCTTCTCCGGCCTTGGCGGCCAGCGTGATGACGGTCTTGTTGAGCGTGGCCGTGAACTCCTCGGCCTGCACGGCCATCCGGGCCTCGCGCGCCTTGCGCTCTTCTTCGCGACGGCGGAACTCGGTGATCTTGCCCGGCGTCGCGACCTCAGCCAGCTTGCGCGGGATCAGGTAGTTGCGGGCGTAGCCGCGGGCGACGTTCGCCAGCTGGCCCTTGTCGCCGAGGTTCTCGACATCCTGGAGCAGAATGACCTCCATGGCGCCCTCCTCAGCGGTTGACGTAGGGCAGGAGAGCCATCTCGCGCGCGAACTTGATGGCCGATGCCAGCTGGTTCTGGTGGCGTCGGCACGTGCCGGTGATGCGGCGCGAGCGGATCTTGCCTTTGTCGGACATCATGCGACGAAGGGTCGAGTAGTTCTTGTAGTCGACCTCTTCGATCTTCTCCTTGCAGAAGTAACAGTAGCGGCGCCGGGCCTGGCCGAATCCACCGGCCTTGCCCTTCTTCTCGCGCCGCGGCTTTGGCTTGGAGCTGGGCATGCGTGTTCTCTCTCCTTACAGCGCCCCGAGGCGCGATGTCATCGTGGTCAGAACGGGATGTCGTCGTCGCCGGACTCGCTGAAGTCGCCCTTGGGCGGCTCGAGGCCGGAGTCGTTGAAGGCGGGGCTGTCCTGGCGAGGCTTCTGGCCGCCGAACCCGCCGCCGCCGGTGCCGCCGCCCTCTCGCGGCCCGATGAACTGGACGTTGTCGGCCATGATGGAGACCGCCTGGCGCTTCTGGCCGTCCTGGGTCTCCCACTCGCGCCAGCGCAGCCGGCCGCTGACGGCGACCTGGCGGCCGCGGGCGAGGTACTGCGCGCAGCGCTCGCCCTGTCCGCCGAAGACGTCGACGTCGAAGTAGTTGGGCTTGTCGCCCCATTCGCCGGTCGTCTGGTCCTTGACGCGGTCGTTGACGGCGACGCGCAGGCTGCACACACTGGTGCCGCTGGGGGTCGCCCGCAACTCGGGGTCGCGCGTGAGGTTGCCGACGATGACGACGCTGTTGATGGACCCGGCCACGGTGGACTCCCTTCGCTCTGTCGTGCCGCTAGGACTTCAGCCGCTTGGTCCCGAAACGCAGGACTTCGTCGGTGATGCTCAGCACGCGTTCGATCTCGCTGAGAGTCTGGGGTGTCGCCGTGAACGTGATGACGGTGTAGATGCCTTCGGATTCCTTCTTGATCTCGTAGGCCATCTTCTTCTTGCCCCACTCGTCGATGCCGGCGACGGTGCCGGCACCCTTCTCGACGGTGGCGCGAAGACGGTCGACGATCTCCTTCTGGCGATCCTCATCCGCGTTCGGGTTCACGATGAGCATGAGCTCATACCTGTTGATCCCAATCACCTCCTGTGGTCTGTGCGGCCCCAGCCTGTGTGCTGGAGCAGGGGTGAACAGTCGCCTTGCGGCGTCGTGAACGGGCACCCTACCAGCCCGGACCCTGTGACGGCAACCGTAGCGCGGCGGCCGGACGGCGCCAAGGGTGACCCGGGCGCGAGGGCGGTGACGTTGACGGGGAGTGGCCGGGCCGGCGGACGGCCGCGGCCGCTCAGGTCTCGGCGACCAGCTCGCTCGCGGCCGGTGGGCCGGTCTGCACCTCCCGGAGCACGAGCTCGCCGTCGACGATGTCCTCGACGCTCCAGATGGCGGCGAGCCGGGGCAGGCCCTTCTCGTCGCTGTGCATGTGCACGAAGGCGGGCTTGACGCCGGCGACGAGGTCGCGCGCGCGAGCGACATCGCCGCCGAAGGCCACCACGATGGCGTCGACAGCGCGATGCACCGTGTCGGCGCGCAGCGTCGCGAGGCCGCCGACGCGGGGATCGTCGGCGAGGAAGCCGAAGAACTCACGGACCTCCTCGGCGTGCATCTCGCCGATGACGAGACGGCCGGGAGTCATGCGCCGGGCCTTGGCGAAGAGGGCCGGGATGTCCGTGTCGCCGTCGACCCCGAGCCGGACACAGAACGAGCGCTCCTTGAGCGCCGGCAGGTCCGGCCCTCGCTCGATGGCGACGAAGCGGTCGTCCACGGGCACGAGCTCGAAGAGCGAGTTCAGCAGCGTCGATTTCCCGGTGGCACGGTCGCCGAAGATGATCAGCGTGCGCCGGTCGCTCACGAACTGGGCGAGCTTGGCACCCTGGCCGCCGGTCAGCGTGCCGCCCTCGAGCAGGCCGCGGAAGGTGGTGGAGATCACTCCCGGGACCCCGACCTCGCCGGCGTACATGACGGAGGTGTGCGAGAAGAGCGTGGCGCGGCGCGCGACGAAGTGCTCGAGGTATGCGGTCACCTGGGCCTTGAGGAGGCTGCGGAGGATCTCCAGGTGCTCGCGCGTGCTCTCGCCGATGCGGGCGCGCTCGAGCTTGCTGATCGAGGCGTCGATCTCCTTGATCAGCGCGACCTGGACGGCGCGGAGCGCAGCGTCGCGGCCGTCGACCGCGACGCCCTGCGGCGCGCCGCCGTCGTCGCCGGAGTGGTCGGCGCCGCCGGGCGTGCCCTGGTCGCCCGTGAGGGGCGGCGCTCCTGTGATGTCATCGTCGACCATGGCCATGTCCGTCCGTGCGAGGACGGCCCCGCCTCCGCCCGTTCGCCCACCGTATCGGCACGGAGGGCGGCCGGGATGAGTGGTATCGTCGAGTCATGAGGAGCGCGGGCGGGAACATCAGCGTCAGGCTTTTCGCCGGCCTCGAGCAACGTGCTCGCGAGCGGCGAACGGTATGGGAGTTCCCGTGCGCGGACGCACCCACCGTGGCCGCCGTCGCTCGCGCGCTGGGCCTCGCGCCCGGGGCCGCCGGTCTCGTGCTCGTCAACGGCCTGCACGCGACGGCGGACACGCCGCTCGCCGCCGGCGACGAGGTCTCGCTGTTCCCGCCGGTGGGGGGAGGGTGAGCGCGTCGGGACCGCATGAGCCGGCTCCGTTCGACGGCGCCATCCGCCGCGGCCCGGCGGGCGCGGGCTCCGGGCCGGACGGAGCGCCGGAGGGGGGCACCGCATCGAACGGCGCGTCCTCCGAAGCGTCGTGGCCGGCGGCGGGTCGGGCGACTCCTGGCCCCGGGCGCGCGCCGCAGGCTGACGCGCCAGGCCGCCACAGCTTCGCCTACGCCATCATCGGCCTCCTCAGCGCCGCTTCGCTCATCTGCGTCGGCCTGATCGCCGCACGCTCCTGGTACTCGCACACGTACCACTACTGGTTCCTGCTCTGGAACCTGGTGCTCGCCTGGGTGCCGTTCGTCTTCGCGGCGATCGCGTTCAGCCTTGCCTCCGCCCGCCGTTCCGTCCTCTACGTCCTCATCGTCGCGGCGGCGGTCGTGTGGCTGGCCTTCTTCCCGAACGCGCCGTACATCCTCACCGACTTCCTCCATCTGGGCAGCATGGGCGACATCGTCCCCGGCTGGTACGACGTGCTCATGCTCTACTGGTTCGCCTGGACCGGCCTCATCCTCGGTATCGTCTCGCTGTACCTGATGCAGGAGATCGTCGCGCGCGGTCTGGGGACGGTGGCCGGCTGGGTGTTCGTCGTGGTCGCAGCCGGTCTCGGCAGCTTCGGGATCTACCTCGGCCGCTTCCTGCGCTGGAACAGCTGGGACCTCGTGCGCCGACCCGGACCGCTCGCGGACGAACTCCTCGGCCGCGTCACCGACCCCGCGTCGCAGCCGCGGCTGCTCGGCTTCACGCTGCTCTTCACGCTGCTGTTCCTCTTCATCTACGTGGCGGTATACATCTTCGCCAAGCTGACCAAGCCGCCGGCGCGACGCGAGCGGTCTTGAAGCCCTTCGGTCATCTCCCGCAACGATGGGGCGTACGCCGCTTGTCGCCCGCCGCCACGGTGCGTACACTCCCGCCATGACTCCAGGCAACATCCCGCGACTGATCGAGACGCTGAAGGCGCAGGCCGGCGACGAGAAGCGCATCGCCTGCGCCGACGCCTTCAAGATCGCCAACGATCTCGACGTCCCCCTCGCCGACGTCGGCCGCACCTGTGACGAGCTGGGCATCAAGGTGATGCAGTGCCAGCTCGGCTGCTTCTGAGCCGCCGCGTCTGAGGGAGGCCTCGCGAGGACAGTCGCGCGCTCGTGACCCGTCGCCGCGCCGCGCCCGGCCGGCGCCGCCTCGCCTGAGTGCCGTGAAGCATCATCATCGTAGTGTTATCCCTGCACGCATGCCGGGAATCGCTCAACCATGAGCATTCCTGGGAGCGGCGGGAACGCGCCTCGCGCACCGGCCGCCATCCCTCCGTCCCGATTCGCGGTCCGGTCCGCGCCGGCCCGCGCGTGAGGTGAGAACCATGGCGACCCCAGTACCGAAGCCAGACGTCAAGCAGTACCAGATGTACATCGACGGCCGCTGGACCGGCGCGGCCAGCGGCGAGACCTACGACGTCGTCGACCCCGCGTCCGAAGAGACGATCGGGCGAGTGCCCAAGGGCGGCGTCGCCGACGCCGAGGCTGCGGTACGCGCGGCGCGGAACGCCTTCGACGACGGTCCTTGGCCGAAGCTGAAGGCGGTGGAGCGCGCCGAGATCCTGAACCGCGCCGCGGCGCTGCTGCGCGAGCGCGCCGAGGACTTCGCTCGCCTCGAGAGCATGCAGATGGGCAAGCTGCTCGAGGAGTCGCGCGTGGACATGCTCGACGCCGCCCATACCTTCGAGCTGTACGCCGGCATGGTGCAGGACCAGCACGGCGAGACGCTCGAGGTGCCCGGCGAGACCATGAGCATGGTCGTGCGCGAGCCTGTCGGCGTCACCGTCGGCATCACGCCCTGGAACTATCCGATGCTCATGGCGGCCTGGAAGGCGGGGCCGTCCCTGGCGGCCGGGAACGTGATGATCCTCAAGCCGGCCACCGCGAGCCCGCTCACCAATCTGGAGCTCGCCAGGGTCTTTGAAGAGGCCGGTCTGCCCAAGGGCGTGTTCCAGGTGGTGACCGGCCCCGGCGGCGAGATCGGCGACTACCTCGCCGGCCACCAGGACGTCGACATGGTGGCCTTCACCGGATCCGTCGACGTCGGTAAGCACATCATGCGCAGGGCTGCCGAGAACGTGAAGAAGATCGGCCTGGAGCTCGGCGGCAAGAGCCCCAACATCGTGTTCGCCGACGCCGACTTCGAGGCCGCCATCGACGGAGCCCTGATCGGCATCTTCGCCGGCAGCGGCGAAGTGTGCTCTGCCGGCTCCCGCCTCCTCGTCGAGCGCTCCATCCACGATCGATTCGTCGGCGAGCTCGTGAGCCGCGCCATGGCGATCAAGGTCGGCGATCCGCTCGACGAGAGCAGCGAGATGGGCCCGCTGGTCAGCAGGCAGCAGCTCGACACCGTGGAGAAGTACGTGCGCATCGGGCAGGAGGAAGGCGCGACGCTGGCCACCGGCGGTCGCCGGCTGAGCGGCAGCGGCTTCTTCTACGAGCCCACCATCTTCGTGGACGTTGACAACTCCATGCGCATCGCCCGTGAGGAGATCTTCGGGCCGGTGCTCGTGGTCATCCCCTTCGACAGCGAGGAGGAGGCCGTGCGGATCGCCAACGACACGATCTACGGCCTCGCCGGAGCAGTGTGGACCAAGGACGTCGCACGGGCGATGCGCGTGGTCAAGGCGCTCCGCGCCGGCATCACGTGGGTGAACACGTACCACCCCACCTACAGCGAGGCGCCGTGGGGCGGCTACAAGCAGAGCGGTATCGGACGCGAGCTGGGCAGCTACGGGCTCGACGAGTACACGGAGGTCAAGCAGATCAACATCGATCTCACGGGCCAGCCGATGGGCGTGTATCAGCGCGGCCGACAGGGCGCAGGCGACGGGTCGGGTGGGACCGGCTCCTCGGGCAACGGGCGCGGCAAGGTCGTGCCGCTCAGCGACCGGCGGCCGTTCCGCGAAGGTGAGGCCAAGAAGGACGAGGCCTGGGTCAAGTTCTGCGAGAACTGCAGGCCGTGAACGGTCAGGGCCGGCCGGAGGGCGCCGCGAGCGCGGCGCGTGAGCCGGCCGGCCCGTCTGGGTAAGGTCGCTGGCAGAGGCGGACACCGCATTCGGCGCCGAGAGACGGCGGAGGGGGAGGGCCGGCATGAGCACCACCGCACGAGACACGGCGGGGATCCGGGTGAGCGACATCGTCGCCCCGGACCTCGTCATCACGGGGCCTTTCGGACACGGCGAGCCGATGATCCTGCGGGCCCCGTGGGACGGCGCCGAGCTGGCGCGAGTCACGACGGCGACCCCGGACGACATGGACGTTGTGCTGGACCGCGCCCGTGCGGCGGCAGACGCGTACCGCTGGACCCCGGCGTGGAAGCGCGCGGCGATCCTCGAACGTGCCTCGCACCTCATCGAGGAGAACGCCGAGCAGATCGCGCGCATCATCGCGGCCGAGGGCGGCAAGCCGCTCAAGGACGCGCGCGTCGAGGCCAAGCGTGGTGCATCCACCTTCCGCTGGGCGAGCGAAGAGGCCAAGCGGACCGCCGGTGAGCTGATCGAGATGGACGCCGACCCGAGCGGAGAGGGTCGCTTCGGCTGGACGATCCGCGAGCCGCGTGGCGTCATCGCCGCGATCTCCCCGTTCAACTTCCCGCTCAACCTGGTCTCGCACAAGGTCGCACCGGCGCTGGCCGGCGGCAACGCCGTGGTGCTGAAGCCCGCCTCCAACACGCCCCTGACCGCCCTGCGGCTGGCGGAGCTGCTGGCCGAGGCCGGCCTCCCCGACGGCGTCCTGCAGGTCGTCGTCGGCTCGGGCCGCACCATCGGCAACCTCATGGTCACCGACGAGCGCACCAACATGGTGAGCTTCACCGGCAGCCCGCCGGTGGGGCGGCAGATCGCGAGCGACGCCGGCATGAAGATGGTCACGCTGGAGCTGGGCAACAACTCGGCGACCATCGTCGACGACGACGCCAACCTGGACCTCGCCGTGCAGCGCGTCGTGGCCGGCGGCTTCGCCAACTCCGGCCAGATCTGCATCTCCGTGCAGAGGGTGGTGGTCCATCAGGCCGTGTACGACCACTTCATGGAGATGCTCGTTCCGCAGGTCGCCGCGCTCAGGGTGGGCGACCCGCTCGACGAGACCACGGACGTCGCCTCGCTGATCAGCGAGGACGAGGTCGCGCGCGTCAAGGGCTGGATCGAGGAGGCCATCGGCCAGGGCGCCACGCTCGCGACCGGCGGGGTGCGGGGCGACGGCCGCCTGCTGCCGACGGTCCTCACCGATGTCACGCGCGAGATGAAGGTCTGCGCCAACGAGGTGTTCGGGCCGGTCCTCAGCATCCTCAAGGCGCGCGACCTCTGCGAGGCGATCGACATCAGCAACGACAGCGAGATGGGCCTGCAGGCCGGCGTCTTCACCAACGACCTCAACAAGGCCATGTATGCAGCCCGGCGTCTCGAGGTCGGCGGCGTGATGATCAACGAGGTCCCGACCTTTCGCGTGGACCACATGCCGTACGGCGGCATCAAGGGTTCGGGGATCGGCCGGGAAGGATTGAGGTACGCGATCAGGGAAATGACAGAGTTGAAGATGGTGGCGATCCGCGAGATGGACTGGCAGACCGGCGGACCACCCACCGACGCCTGCCTGCGCGAGCCGCTGGGGCCGTGAGAGCCGGCGGGCCGACAGGCCCGCCGCGGCGCACGGCCTTTGAAGGGGCTCGGACGGGCAAGCGGTCGGGAGCGGCGGTGACTAAGCCAGCCCGCCGTGGGACGACCGGGAGCCGCGAGGAAAGGAGGTACGCGACATTGACTGACTTACGAGGTGCGGCGCGCTAGGGCGCCCCGCAAGCGGTGCTCTGCGCGCCGCACCAAGCTCTTGGGGCGGCGGGCCTTCGGGCCCGCCGCCCCTCGTCTTGCCTGGCCGCGGCCTTCGGGGTTCCTTAGCGGAGTGGCCGGGGTACGGGGTACGAGACGCGGTCGCCGTGCGGCGGCCGTCACCACGCGACCCAGGAGGCAGCCATGGCGATCAGCGCCCGCAACCAGCTCCCAGGCACGGTCAAGAGCGTCGTCCTCGGCTCCGTCATGGCGGAGGTCATCGTTGACGTAGGCGGCAACGACGTGGCGGCGGCCGTGACCCGGCACTCTGCCGAGAAACTCGCGCTCTCGGCGGGAGACGAGGTCAGGGTCATCATCAAGGCGACCGAGGTCATGATCGACAAGTAGGCCGGACGGCCGCTCTTCGGGAGCCCAGCGCGGCGGACCACGACTGGTCCGCCGCGGTGGGCTCCTCGTTCGTCTTCGGCTGGCCCGCGGGGCCCGCGGCCGGCGGTCTGCGCAGGACAACCTGTCCACGCCTTCGGTCCGAGCTTCATACACTCGGCCCTTGCGGTGACGCTAAGGGTTTCCTTAGAATGATCGCGCTTCTCCGAGCGTCGGGCGCCTACGGGCGCGTGCCTATGGACCCGGATGCCGGCAGGGTACAGCGGGAAACCGCCGTGTCTCCCAGTGCGGAAAGGAGAGGGCGACTTTCGGGCCTTTCCGCGCGCGGACGGGCCTTCTTCGTGCTCCGCGCGCGGCGTCTCGGGTGAGGCGGGTCCCTGCGCTCCCTCGCCTCGCCGTCCTCGGCGTCTCGGCACCCGTCTCCCTCCTTCGGAGCGGCGTGAAAGGACCCCTGGGGAGGAGTGAGACATGAAGACGAGACTGATCCTGGTGACCGCCGGAGCGGCCGTGCTGCTGCTGGCGATGGCCGCCCCGGCGCTGGCGATGCGCGTCGCCGACGCCGGCGTGCCCTACGGCTGGCTCCTGCAGCTGCGCGGCGCCAAGAACACGTCGCTGACCACCAACGAGTACCGCGCCTGGCAGAAGGCCGGCGTGGCGGCGACGGTGGTCGACGACAACAAGACCCCCGACATCGCCGACGACCTCGCCTATACGGGCGTCCCCCTGTGGCGCCTCGTGGGCAAGATCGACGACGCCGACCCGGGTCACTTCAACTACAGGCTCGCCACCACTGCGCCCGGGTACAACGTCGTCGTCCGGGGCGTCGACGGCTACGCGGCCACCTTCACGAGCGTCGAGGTCGCGACCATGCGGAACACGCTGGTCGTGGCCGATCGCGTCAACGGTGCCCCGCTCACGCTCGGCACCGCCTCCATCAAGAACCCGATGACCGTGGACGAATACGCCTCCTGGAAGCCGATGTGGCCGCTCAAGGTCGTCACCAACGACGCCACGGTGTTCAACAGCCGCAAGGCGGCCGGCGTCGTACGCATCACCATTGCGCCGGCGACGGCGATGCGCGTCGCCGACGCCGGCGTGCCCTACGGCTGGCTCCTGCAGCTGCGCGGCGCCAAGAACACGTCGCTGACCACCAACGAGTACCGCGCCTGGCAGAAGGCCGGCGTGGCGGCGACGGTGGTCGACGACAACAAGACCCCCGACATCGCCGACGACCTCGCCTATACGGGCGTCCCCCTGTGGCGCCTCGTGGGCAAGATCGACGACGCCGACCCGGGTCACTTCAACTACAGGCTCGCCACCACTGCGCCCGGGTACAACGTCGTCGTCCGGGGCGTCGACGGCTACGCGGCCACCTTCACGAGCGTCGAGGTCGCGACCATGCGGAACACGCTGGTCGTGGCCGATCGCGTCAACGGTGCCCCGCTCACGCTCGGCACCGCCTCCATCAAGAACCCGATGACCGTGGACGAATACGCCTCCTGGAAGCCGATGTGGCCGCTCAAGGTCGTCACCAACGACGCCACGGTGTTCAACAGCCGCAAGGCGGCCGGCGTCGTACGCATCACCATTGCGCCGGCGACGGCACCCGGGAGCCTGCTCCCTTTTGACCAGGAGGTCAGCGCAGAGTCGCCTGCCTCGCGGGCGGTGACGGGTCCCGACGACCCGCCCGAGGGAGGCTGGACGCTGACCTTGATCGGCAAGCGCACCAAGGTCCTGCCCATCGACAAGGTGCCGGCCACCGTGATCTGGGACGGCACCAAGGCGGGAAACATCAATCCTTCGCTGCGCTACGTCTACAAAGGGCAGTCGCTCTTCCGGCTGGTAGGACTCGTGGACGACAGCACACCCAGAACGTTCAACATCGCGCGAGCCAAGAAGGGCTACACGATCCAGTTCATCTGCCGCGACGGATACAAGCCCAAGATCTCGAGCAGGCTGATCCTCAAGAACGGCAAGCCGCGCGTGCACTGGATCGTCGCGAAGATCAAGGCCGGCAAGCTGCTGGAGGGCGGCGAGGCCCCGTTCCGCTTCGTCGGGGGCCCGCCGATCACGCAGCCGTTCAACAACAAGCTGTCCGCCTACGGGATCGTCAAGATACGGCTCATCTTCTGAGCCGTCGTCGCCCGTCAGATGCGGCGCGGCGGGGGTTTCTCGCCCATTCTCCCCGCCGCGCCGCCGCCGGGCGAAAGCACCGACAAGGGAGCCCTCATGAGAATACGCAGAACGGTCGTGGCGACGGCGCTGCTCGCGCTGCTCGCCGTCGCCTCCGTGCTCGTCGCCGGCGCCGTCGTGCCGGGCGGCACACCGCAGGCGAGGGCGGCCGACCCGCTCGTGCTCACGGTGAGCGGCAACGGCCAGTCGAAGTCGTTCACCATGGCCGAGGTCCAGGCGCTGCCCGTGTACTCCGGCTACTTCGGGTTCGTGAACAGCGCCGGCACGGTGTACCCGCCCGAGCCGGTCAAAGGCGTGCGGCTGAGCGATCTCCTCGCCGCGGTCGGCGGTATGACGACCATGAACGCGTGCGACATCACCGGATCGGATGGCTACGGCATGACCTACACCTATAGCCAGGCGGTCGATCACGCCGGCGTGCAGCTCTACAACGCGGCGACCAAGGCGAAGGAAGACCCCAAGGCGCCGTGGGACTTCGTGGTCATCTGGGAGCAGAACGGCGCGGCGCTGCCGGCCGACGTCGGCCCCCTCCGGCTGGTCGTGGCCCAGGAGACGAACGTGAACCAGGTCGCCGACGGCCACCTCATGGTGAAGTGGGTCAGCAGGGTCACGCTGCGCGGCGCCGTCGCCGACTGGAAGGTCAGGATGTACGGCCTCAAGCGCAAGGACGGTACGCGCCAGACGTACACACTCGACCGCGTCTCGTATGACTCCTGCGCCGCCCCCGGCTGCCATGGCTTCTCTTGGACCAACCCGACGACCAGCAAGACGTGGAGCGGCGTGCCGCTCTTCCTCTGCATCGGCAAGGTCGACGGCGGCCCCGGTCACGACAGCTACAACGCGTACAACGAGGCGCTGGCCCTCAGGGGCTATCGAATCAAGCTGGTGTCGGCGACGGGCAAGTACGCGATCATCGGTTCACGGACCGTCCGTAACCGCGTCAAGATCCTGCTCGCCAACAAGCTCATGGGCTCGGAGCTCACGGCCAAGTACTACCCGCTGCGGCTTGTCGGGCCGCCAACGTACGTGCCGTCGTACAAGACGATCGGCCGCATAACCAAGATCGTCCTGTTGCCGAAATGAGCGAAGCCCGCACGGGAGAGAGGCACTGATCGTGAAGTCTGACGGCCGGCGCCGTCGCGCGCGGCTCTTGGTCGCGCGCCTCCTGGCGCCGGCCGGCGCGCTCGTCCTGGTGGGCCTGGTCGCCCTTGTCGCCGCCTGCGGCGGGTCCGGCGGCCAGGCCTCGCCGTCCCCCGTCGCGTCCGGCCCGGTCGTGCTGAAGGTGAAGGGAGACCTGGGCAGCCGCTCGTTCACCGTGGGCCAGCTCAGGGCGCTGCCCGCCTACGAGGGCTATGCCGGCATCAAGAGCAGCACCGGCGTCATCACGCCCCCATCCAAGTACAAGGGCGTGCCGCTGGCCGACCTGGCCGACCTCGTCGGCGGCATCACCCGGGTCAACGGCGTCACCATCGTGGCCAAGGACGGCTACGGGATGACGTTCTCCTACCGCCAGATCATGGAGGATGGGTTCACCACCTACGATCCCGCGACGGGCGAGGAGGAACCGGCGGACGGCAGGCTCACCGTCATCGTCGCCTACGAGCACGAGGGCAGAGCGATCGACGAGGACGACGGCCCCCTCAAGCTGGCCGTCGCCCAAGACACACCCGGCCAGGTCGTGGACGGGCACTGGGCGATCAAGTGGCTCGACCAGGTGTCGGTGACGAAGGCGTCGGCGGCCTGGAAGGTGCAGCTGGAGGGCGCGGTGCCGGGCAAGCTCGACCGCGCCTCCTACGTCAACTGCGCCTCGCCGGGTTGCCACGGGTCAGGCTGGGTCGATGCCGAAGGGCAGCGCTGGGAGGGTATCCCGCTCTACCTCGTGGCCGGGCTCGTCGACGACAAGAAGAAGCACGACGCCGGCGCGTACGACGCCGCACTGGCGAAGAAGGGCTACGACATCCAGATCGAGACGGACGGCGGCAAGGTGGTCACGATCGACTCCCGCGACATCGCCGGTAAGGACAGCGTCGTGCTTTCGTCCAAGCTCGACGGCGGTGAGCTGCCCGACGACTACTTCCCCTTGCGGCTCGTCGGCCCCGGTCTGAGCGACGCTCAGATGCCGGGGGGTATCGCACGCATCGTCGTGCGGGTGAGGTGAGGGGAGGTCGGCGGTGAGGTGGTCGTCGCGCCACCTCACGGGGCCGGGCGTGACCGCGACCCGGGTCGCGGTCACGCTCGCCGGCCTCCTCTGCCTCGCCGCCCTCGTCTCCGCCTGCGGCTCGGACGACCAGAAGGTCAAGCTCATGTACGCCGGTAGTCTGATCGTGCCGTTCGAGCGGCTCGCCGCCGCCTTCGAGCGGGAGCACCCCGGCGTCGACGTGGTCACGGAGGCCCACGGGAGCATCCAGGTACTTCGCCACGTCACCGAGCTCGGCGACCGCATGGACTTCGTGGCCAGCGCCGACGAGCAGCTCATCCCGCCGCTGATGTACGACCGAGTCGACCCGGCGACGGGCGAGCCGTGGGCAAGCTGGTACTGCACCTTCGCCACCAACCGCATGGTGCTCGCGGTGTCGCCCAGGAGCCCGCTCGCCGGGGAGCTCACCCCGGAGACGTGGTATCGCCGGCTCGCGGAGCCTGACGTGCGCTTCGGCCTCGCGGACCCGCGCTTCGACGCCGCCGGCTACCGCGCGCTCATGGTCCTGCAGCTCGCCGAGCGCGAGTACGACGATCCGTATCTGCTCGAGGACATGCTCATGGGCCGCTTCACGACGCCCGTCACAGTGGAGCGGCGAGGGGGTACGGACATCATCGAGGTGCCGGAGATCCTTGAGACGAGCGCCGGCTCCAACGTCGTGCTGCGCGGCGCCAGCATCCAACTCATCGCCCTGCTGGAGTCCGGCGACCTCGACTGCGCCTTCGAGTACGAAAGCGTCGCCCGGCAACACGGCCTCGACTACGTGCGGCTGCCCGCCTCCATCGACCTCGGCGACGAGCGTCGCCGCGACGACTACCAGACCGTCAAGGTGAAGCTGGACTTCCGCCGCTTCGCCAGCGTCCGGCCGGAGTTCACGGGGGACGTGATCCGCTACGCGTTCACGATCCCGGCGAACGCGCCGGACCCCGAGGTGGCGCGCCAGTTCGCCGCGTTCCTGCTGGGGCCGGACGGGCGGCGGATCCTCGAGTCGGACCACCAGCCGCTGCTCACACCGCCCGAGCTGGACGACGCGGCGGCCGCGCCGGAGGAGGTGAGGCGGGCGTGCGCGGGCACCAGATGAACAGCCTTCGAAGGCGAGCTGTCGAGCGGGACGCCGTAGGGGCGTCGCTCAGCGTCCAACGGGAATACAGGCACCCGGCAGACCCTGGACGCCCCCCGCGTCCGCCTCGCCTGCTCTGATGCGCGGCCGCCGCGTCTCCCCGTTCTGGGCGCTCTGTGCCGTTGCGGGAGTCGTCCTCGTCACCTTCGTCGCCCTGCCGGCGGCCAGCATGATCGTGGGCGCCGGCGCCGGTCTGCTCGGTGAGGCGCTGCGTCAGGACGACGTGCGCCGCTCGCTCGTGCTCACCCTGACGGCGGCGCTCATCGCCACGGCCATCGGCTTCATCGTCGGCGTCCCGCTCGCGTATCTCCTCGCCCGCCGGGACTTCCCCGGCAAGCGGGCGATCGAGGGGATCATCGACCTTCCCATCGTGTTCCCGCACACGGCCGCCGGCATCGCCCTGCTCACGGTCTACGGCCGGCAGGGCGTGGTCGGCGGCCTGCTCGCGCCTCTCGGCATCGAGTTCACCGAGACGGTGGCCGGCATCGTGCTCGCCATGCTGTTCGTGAGCCTCCCGTTCCTGGTTGACGGCGCTCGCGAGTCGTTCGCGCTGGTGGACGAGCGCTACGAGCACGTCGCGCGCACGCTGGGTTCCTCGCGCTTCGGCGCCTTCGCGCGCGTGACGTTCCCGCAGGCCTGGCGGGGCGTGCTGGCCGGCGCGGTCCTCATGTGGGGTCGCGGCATCAGCGAGTTCGGCGCCGTGGTGATCCTCGCCTACAACCCCAAGGTCATCTCCGTGCTGACGTTCGAGCGCTTCGAGGGCTTCGGGCTGAGCGCCGCGCAGCCGCCGGCGGTGCTCATCGTGATCGTGGCGTTCGTCGTGTTTCTGCTGGTGCGCTCGTTCCTGGTGCCGCGCCGCCGCCGCTCGAAGACGGAGGCGCCGTGATCGAGCTGCGTGGGCTGGAGGTGCAGGCCGGCGGTTTCCGCGTCGGACCGGTGGACCTCGTGGTGGCCGACGGCCGCTACGTGGTGCTGCTGGGGCCGAGCGGCGCCGGCAAGAGCCTGGTGCTGGAGGTCGTCGCCGGCGTGCGGGCGGCGGCTGCGGGCGAGATCCGGCTGGGCGGCGCCGACGCCACCGGGCTCACGCCCGACCGGCGCCGGGTGGGGCTGGTGTTCCAGGACGGCCTGCTGTTCCCGCACCTCGCCGTGGCGGCCAACATCGCCTACGGGATGCGCGCCGCTCGGGGCGATGGCGCGGCCCACGCTCCGGGAGGACGCGCCAGCCGCGACGCCGAGGTCGCGCGGCTCGCCGAGGCGGTGGGCGTGACGGACCTGCTCGCCCGCCGCCCTGCCACGCTGTCCGGCGGCGAGCGGCAGCGCGTCGCCTTGGCGCGCGCGCTCGCCGCGAGGCCCCGGGCGCTGCTGCTCGACGAGCCGCTCAGCGCCGTCGACCCGGAGGCGCGCGAGGCGCTGCAGGAAGTGCTGCGCCGGGTCTGCCGAGAGCGTCGGCTGCCGGTGCTGCACGTGACGCACGACCGCGAAGAGGCCTTCGCCCTCGCGGACGAGTGCGCCGTCATGATCGCCGGCCGCCCGCATCAGACCGGGCTGCCGCTCGACGTGCTGCGCCGGCCGGCCGACGTCGCCGTCGCGCGTTTCCTGGGCGCGCGCAACGTGCTGCCGGCGACGCGCGACCCGCGCGACCCGCGCGTCGCCGTGCTGGAGGCGGGTGGTGCGCTCCGCGCCGCGGAGCCGCTGCCGGCAGGTCGCGTGATGGTGGTCGTCCGGCCGGAGGACGTGCGCCTGACGGCGGCTTCGTCAGCGGGCACGCTCTCGGCGTCCGTCACCCGCTTCACGCTGCAGGGCGGCCACGTCCTTGTGGGGCTGGAGGCTCCTGCGCCGCTCGAGGCGTTGGCGACGGTCGGTGATCTCGAGGCCGCCGGCATACGCGCGGGTCACGTGGTCTCGGTGACCGTCCGCCCCGAGGACGTGCGCGTGCTGGCGGAGGGATGATCGCGCGACGGTCGTCCCGCGGGGAGTGACGCTCGGCGCCCCCAGCGGTACACTCGCGTCCGCAACCACGAGCGCGACGGCTCACCGTCGCACCGACCGAGGAACGATCCGCCCGGTGAACGACTCCCAGCACCTGCAGGGCAGAGTCGACTACCTGCGTCTCTCCATCACCGACCGCTGCAACCTTCGGTGCACGTATTGCATGCCCCCCGAGGGCGTGACGGCGCGCGGCCACGACGAGATCCTCAGCTATGAGGAGCTCGCCGCTTTCGCGCGCGTCGCCGCCGACCTCGGCATCAGCAAGGTCCGCATCACCGGGGGCGAGCCGCTGGTCCGTCTGGGCTGCGCCGACTTCGTCGGGATGCTCAGCCGCACCAGCGGCATCCGGGATATCTCGCTCACGACCAACGGCATCCTCTTTCCGCGCTTCGCGGCCGAGCTCCGCGCCGCCGGGCTCGAGAGGGTCAACATCAGCCTCGACAGTCTCGACCCGGCGCGTTTCTCGCGCATCACGCGAGGCGGCCGTCTCGCCGACACGCTCGCGGGTGTCGACGCCGCCTTCGCTGCCGGGTTCGCGCCGGTCAAGATCAACACCCTGCTCCTGCCGGGCATCGAAGACGAGCTGGACGCCTTCGTGGGCCTCACGCGCGAGCGCGACCTGCACGTGCGCTTCATCGAGTTCATGCCGCTCGATCGGCGCGTGGCCGGCGACGATCTCGGCGGGGAGGGTCGGCTGCTGCCTGCCGGCGACATCCTGCGCCGGCTCATGGAGCGCGACGAACTCGTGCCTCACGAGGGCCCCTACGGGCACGGTCCGGCGCAGTACTGGAGCGCGCCCGGCGCGCGCGGCACCATCGGTTTCATCGCCGGCGTCTCGGAGCACTTCTGCGGGAGCTGCAATCGGCTGCGCCTGACGGCCGACGGCCGCCTGCGCACCTGCCTCTTCTCCGGCGGCGAGGTCGACGTCCGTCCGTTGCTGGACGACCCGGCGCTGCTTCGCGTCGCCATCCAGACGGCGGTCGCCGGCAAGGCGTACGACCGCTGCAGCGAGGCCCAGGCCAACGAGCGGTCGATGTCCCAGATCGGAGGATGACGGTGAACGGCCCCCGCAGAGAAGCCCCCGATGGCGGGCTCAGCCACCTCGACGAGCGCGGGCGCGCGGCCATGGTCGACGTCGGCGGCAAGGACGAGACCGAACGCGTCGCGCGCGCCGAGGCGACGCTCGTCATGGCTCCCGAGACGCTCGCGATCATCGTGGATGAGGCCGCCCCCAAGGGCGATGTGATCGCGGCGGCCCGCCTGGCCGGCATCATGGCCGCCAAGCGGACGCATGAGCTCATCCCGCTGTGCCATCAGCTCAACCTGACGACGGTCGGCGTGGAGATCGAGGCCGACGAAGGACTGCCCGGGCTGCGCATCACCACCGAGGCGCGTCTGCGCGGCCGCACGGGCGTGGAGATGGAGGCCCTTGTCGCCGCGTCGGTCGCCGCGCTCACCGTCTACGACATGTGCAAGGCCGTGGACCGCGGCATGGAGGTCACCGGCGTGCGCCTGCTCGAGAAGAGCGGCGGCCGTAGCGGGCACTGGACGCGTGAGGACGCCGCAGGCGATCGGGGCCCGGTCGCCGCGCAGGACCTGGTATGAGCCACCCGCCGGACGGCCGCGTGCGCTCCGTCAACGTCTCGGAGGAGAAGGGCGTACAGAAGAAGCCCGTCGACTCGGTGACGCTGGTCGTGGAGCACGGCGTCGAGGCCGACGCTCACGCCGGCCCCTGGCACCGCCAGGTCAGCCTGCTGGCCGACGAGAGCGCGCAGAAGATGCGCGACGCCGGCGGCGACGTGGACGTCGGCGACTTCGGCGAGAACATCACCACCGAGGGCATCCGCGTGTGCGACCTGCCGGTGGGCGCGCGCCTGCGCCTGGGCCCTGCGCTGGTGGAGGTCACGCAGATCGGCAAGGAGTGCCACGCGCACTGCGCCATCTACCACCAGGTGGGCGACTGCGTGATGCCGCGCGAGGGCATCTTCGTGCGCGTGCTCGAGGGCGGCGAGGTCAGGGCCGGCGACGAGATCCACGTGGAGAAGAGGAGCCTCATCCACGCCGCCGTGCTCACGTCGAGCGACAAGGGCGCCCGCGGCGAGCGCGACGACGCGAGTGGCGACGTGCTCGAGGAGGCGCTGCGCGGGCTCGGCGTGGCGCAGGTGGAGCGGGCGATCGTGCCCGACGAGGCGGACGAGATCGCCGCCGCGCTGTGCCACTGGGCGGACGAGACGCCGGTCAACCTGATCCTGACGACCGGCGGCACCGGCATGACGAGCCGGGACGTGACGCCCGAGGCGACCCTGCGGGTGCTCGAGCGTCAGGCGCCCGGCTTCGCCGAGGCCATGCGCGCCGGCTCGCTCGAGAAGACGCCGCACGCCATGCTCTCCCGTGCGGTGAGCGGCATCCGCGGCAAGACGCTCATCATCAACATGCCGGGCAGCCCGCGCGCGTGTCGCGAGCAGTTCGCGATGATCGCCGCGGCGCTGCCGCACGGGGTGGAGAAGCTGCTCGACCTGGGCGGCGACTGCGCGCCGTTGGCCGCGCCGCCCACCGGCTGAACGAGGCCGGACCGCGCATACCACGCCGGTGAGTCGGCTCCCGGCGGCCGGAGTCCCGGCCCGGGTCTCAGCCGCCGAACCCCTGTCGGCGCTGGTAGCTCAGATACGCCGCGATCGCCGCGTCGGCCTCTTCGACCGCGCGGCGATGTCCGGCGCTCAGCCGGTCGCCGACGCTCTGGCGCGTGACGCCCAGGCGTTCGGCGACGTCTCGCTGGTGACCGAGCTCCCGATATGCCGCGATCGCCTCCCACTGCTTGATCGTCCGTGCGCGGATGAGCGGGTCGACCAGCCGGCACAGGGCGCCGAGAAGGACATCGCCGGCGTCGCCGGTGCCCAGATACCGGGTGAGCCCCTTGTCGCGTACCACGAGCTGCAGGGCGCGACGCGCGACGGAGTAGGCGTCGCGGTCGGTGGCCGTTGCGTCGCGCAGATGGTCGATCGTGCCGATGCCGACGCCGGCGCGCAGCTGCAGCGGCGCGATCAGCTCGCGCAGGACGCTGAGGCACAGCGGCGTCTGGGCGGGATCGGCGAGGGCGCCGTCGAGGCGGTCGGCGCCGGCGAGTCCGAAGGGCTCGGCGATCGCCGGCAGGAAGAGCTGGTTGACACGTTCGAGGGTACCGCGCAGCTTGTCGCGGTCCGCGGCGTCCGCCCCGGGGACGTCGGCGAACACCACGGCGATGACCTTGGTCTCGCGGCGTTTGTCGATGGGCATGGTGCTAGCTACGCCGCCGCCCAAGACGTTTCCTGCCGGAGCCGCCGCGACCGTGCGCGTTCGCGGGACGTCACCCTCCGTTCCGCGCGGTACTCACCCCCGCGACAGTGGAAATGGCAAGACGGCCGTTCGTCGGCTACACTAGTCAGGCTCCCAGCCCATACAACCAGGGGTATATCCGCTTGAACAAGAAATCCCGTACTCGGCTGCTCGTCGCCACCGGCGTCATCGTCGCCGTCTTCGTGATCGGCGTGGTCTTCCTGGTGCAGCGACAGGGCGCGTACTACCGGCAGGTCTCGGACCTGACCACCGGGCAGTACGACGGCAAGAACGTCAAGGTAGGCGGCAGGGTGCTCGACGGCACCATCGAGCGTGACGCGTCCGGCGTGCACTTCACCATCGAGGACCTCACCGGAAAGGCGGACACCGTCCAGGTCACCTACAGCGGCCAGATGCCCAACACCTTCGACGCGGGCGTCGACGTCGTCGTGATCGGCCAATACGCCTCCGAGGGCGGCCTCATCACGGCCGAGCAGCTGCAGACCAAGTGTCCGAGCAAGTACAAGGGGCAGGCCTCGCCCGCCGCTCAGAGCGGGCAGTGAGGTCCGGCGTTTGATCCTTCTCGGCAAATACTCACTCGTCGCGGCGCTGATCTTCTCGCTGGGGTCCGTCTGGTTCGTCGCCCTCGGTCTGGCCACCAACCGCAGGGAGCTCATCCGCTACGGCTACTACGCCGTCTACGGGTTCTTCCTCACCACCGTCATCGCCTCGGCGGTCCTGCTCCAGGCGTTCCTGAAGAAGGACTTCACCTTCGGCTACGTGGCCGAGAACTCCGACGCGACGCTGTCGGTCTTCTACCGCATCGCCGGGTTCTGGGCGGGTCAGCAGGGTTCGTTCCTGCTCTGGCTCCTTCTCCTGGCGATCGCGGTGATCATCATCGCCGTCATCGACCTCAACCGGGTGGAGCGGCTCACGGGCGGCGCCGTCGCGATCCTCTGCGTCATCTCCGCGGTCTTCGCCGCGCTCATGATCTTCGACTCGGGCTCCAATCCGTTCCTCGAGGCCGAGGCGGGCATGCAGCCGTTCGGTCTCAACCCCTTGCTGCTGCATCCGGGAATGGTGCTGCACCCGCCGGCGCTGTTCATCGGCTACGTGGGTCTCGCGGTGCCGTTCGCGTTCGCGATCTCCACCCTGCTGCTCGGGCGCGGCGACAAGCTCTGGGTGCAGCGCTCGCAGAAGTGGGCCGTCTTCGGCTGGCTCTTCCTCTCGCTCGGCATCGGCCTCGGAGCGTGGTGGGCCTACGTGGTGCTCAGCTTCGGCGGCTACTGGGCCTGGGACGCGGTCGAGAACACGTCGCTGGTGCCCTGGCTCACGGCCACCGCCATGCTGCACTCCTTCACGCTCTACAAGGCCCGCGGCATCTTCAAGCACTGGGCGCTGGGGCTCGCCGCGCTCACGTTCTTCTTCACCATCCTCGCCACCTGGACGACCCGCACCGGTCTCATCAGCTCGGTGCACGCCTTCGGCAAGAACCCCGTGCTGATCTGGATCCTCTCGACCTTCCTGGTCGTCACGGTGGTGGGCAGCGCCGGGCTCATCCTCTGGCGCTGGCGCGTGTTCGAGAGCCACGACGAGGTCGAGAGCGCCCTCTCTCGCGACTTCCTCTACTACGTCACCAACCTGTTGCTCACGCTGTTCGCGATCGCGATCGCCTTCGCCACGGTGGCCGTGCCGCTGCTCATGGAGCGCACGGTGGGGGCGAGCACCTACGACACGATCGCCCGTCCGCTCGGCGTCGTCGTCCTCGCCCTGCTCGCCGTCTGCCCGCTGCTCGCCTGGCGCAGGACCGACGGCGCGCAGCTGCGCAAGACGCTCGTCCTGCCGGCGGTGACCATGCTGGCGTCGATCCCGCTGTGGCTCTCTCTGGGCTTCCAGTCCAACATCTGGGGCTTCATCGGCATGCTCGTCTGCGGCTTCGCCTTCGGCGCCGTGATCCAGTTCGTGCTGCGCTCGGCGCGCCGGGCGGCCGGACCCGACAAGAGCCTCTGGTCAGGCCTGGGGCGCGCCCTCAGCGGCAGCCGCACGCGCACCGCCGCCTACATCGTGCACATGGGCATGGTCCTGGTCGTCGCCGGGCTCCTGGGCTCGACGGTGTACAAGGTCGAGCAGTCGGCGATCGTCAAGGTCAAGCCGGGTGAGACGGCGAGCGTCGAGGGCTACACGCTCACGTACAAAGGCATGACCGACAGCACCGGCGCGCAGAACTCGACGCGCAGCGAGGCCTCCTTTGAGGTGACCAGGGACGGCGAGTCGCTCGGGACGCTGGCGCCGCACACGGACATCTACCCGGTGAGCGGCGCCGCGGTGCGTGCCGTGATCCTCGGCCGGCCGTTCGAGGACCTGTTCGTGGTGGCCGACGAGCCGTTCGACGGCACGTCCACCACCATCGCCCTGCGCATGGTCGTCTTCCCGCTCATCCGCTGGGTGTGGATCGGGTCCATCCTGCTCTGCGTCGGCGCCGTCGTCTCGCTGTGGCCAAAGGCTCGCAAGCAGGAGCAGGAGGCGCGGGCGGAGGAGCCTGCCGAGGCGCTCGGCGCGGCCGGCGCGGACGGCGCAACGGCCTGACGGAGGTCGCGCGGATGTCGGGACATGACCGGCAGGACGACGCGGCCCCCCTCGAGATCGAGGTCGAAGGCCTGCGCAAGACGTTCGGCCGCCGCGAGGTACTGAAGGGCCTCTCCTTCAGCCTGAGGCGTGGCGGCTTTCTCAGCATCTTCGGGCCCAACGGGGCCGGCAAGACGACCACGCTGCGCGTGTTGGCCACACTGCTCACGCCGTCGGGCGGGACCATCAAGGTCGCCGGTCACGACGTGCGCGAGGAACCCATGCCGGTGCGTGGCGCGATCGGGTTCATCTCGCACAACGCCATGCTGTACCCGGACCTGACGGCGCAGGAGAACCTGCGTTTCTACGCCGACATGTACGGCGTCGCCGACCGCGACGCGCGCATCACGGAGCTGCTCGAGCGCCTCGAGCTGAGCGCCCGACGCTACGACGTCGTGCGCACGTACAGCAAGGGCATGCGCCAGCGGCTGGCGATCGCGCGGGCCATCCTGCATCGCCCGCGCGTTCTCCTGCTCGACGAGCCGCACTCCGGCCTCGACCCGCGCGCGGTCGACATCCTCGACGGCCTGCTCACCGAGATCCGCGACGAGCACACCTTCGTCATGGTCACGCACAACATCGCCAAGGGCCTGGAGTGGGGGACCGAACTGATGATCATCGAGGGCGGCCGCATCGCCTACGAGCATGCGGCCGGCGTCGATCACGAGTCCTTCAGCGCCGTCTACCGCGAGCACGTCCACGACGGGAGCGTGCTGTGACGGGCTGGGCCCAGTTCAAGGCGATCCTGCGAAAGGACCTGATCCGCGAGCTCCGCACCCGCGACATGATCGTCAGCATGATCCTCTTCGTGCTGCTGGCCATGGTGATCTTCCACTACGCCTTCAGCGTCAAGGAGAGCGCCGACCTGACCTACTTCACCGGTGGCATGCTCTGGGTCACCTTCATCTTCGCCATGCTCCTCGGGCTGAACCGCTCCTTCGCCCAGGAGAAGGATGAACACTGCCTCGACGGGCTGCTGCTGTGCCCCGTCGACCGGGTCACCATCTTCCTCGCCAAGACCGCCGGCAACCTCGTGTTCCTGCTCCTCATCCAGGCCGTCGCGGTGCCGGTCTTCACGCTCTTCTTCATCGAGCGCAGCTACATCGCCGACCTGCTGCCGTTCCTCGTCGTTTTGCTGCTCGCCGACGTGGGCATCTGTGCCCTGGGTACCCTGTTGGCCACGATCTCGATGAACACCCGCTCGCGCGACCTGCTGCTGCCCATCCTGTTCCTGCCGCTGATCGTGCCGGTCCTCATCGCCGCGACGGGCGCCACGACGCTGATCTTCGCCGACGGCGCCGGGTTCGGCAGCCTGGCTGCCCGGCTCCTGTTCCTGCTCGGGTTCGACGCGGTGTTCCTGGTCGCCGCCTGGGGCACCTACGACTTCGCCATAGGAGAGTGAGCGTGAAGAGACTCGTCAGCGCGCCGGCGCTGTTCCTCGAAGCCGGCGTCTTCCTCATCATCGGCCTGATGCTCGCCTTCTGGTACGCGCCCACCGACTCGTCGTCGATGGGCTTCAGCCAGAAGATCTTCTACTACCATGCGCCGATCGCCGAGACGGCGCTGGTGGCGTTCGGCGTCGCCTTCGTGGCGGCGATCGCCTACCTGCGCACCCAGGACCTCAAGTGGGATCGTCTCAGCTTCGTCAGCGTGCGTCTCGGCCTCCTGTTCAGCGCCCTCGTGATGATCACCGGCATGATCTGGGGCAAGGCCGCCTGGGATGCCTGGTGGGCCTGGGAGCCGCGCCTGACGACGTTCCTGCTCGTCTGCTTCCTCTACGCGGCCTACTGGGTGCTCCGCTCGGTGGTCGACGAGGAGCAGCGCCGGGCGACGTACGCGGCGGTGTTCGCGATCATCGCCTTCATCGACGTGCCGATCACGTTCTTCGCCACCCGGTTTCTGCCCGAGGGCCTGCACCCGGTGGTGATCCAGGCCGGGGACGCGGGCATGGAGGGCAGCATGCTGGTCAGCTTCCTCATCAGCATGCTCGGCATGACGCTGTTGCTCGTGGCGCTCACGCGCCGCGATCTCGCCATCGAGAACCTCAAGGACCGAGTCGCCGATATCAAGACCTCGCTGGGAGGCTGACCACATGACCATCGAAGAAGGCGTCAAGTACGTCGCCGCGGCCTACGCCGTCATTCTGGCCGTCCTCGTCCTGTACTACTACGTGAGCGCGCGGCGCGTCGGGGCGCTGCAGCGCGACGTCAGGCTGCTCGAGGAAGAGGCGAAGCGCCGGCAGGCGCCCGCGGGGGAGGCCGGCACGGAGTGACGCGCCGGCCGCACAGGCGGGCGTCGGCCAGGCTGGGCCGCCGCTGATGGACCAGACCTCCGTCATCCTCGTCTGGCTCGCGTACCTGATGTACGCGGCCGCGTTCGCGGTCTTCCTGAGCGCGTTCTTCACCCAGCGGCCGTGGATGAACCGCCTGGGCATCATCGTCGCCGCCGTCGGCCTGGTGAGCCAGACGCTGGCCTTGATCCTTCGCGGCATCAGCGCCGGGCACTTCCCGTTCGTCGGGATCTACGAGTCAATGGTTCTGGTCGCATGGGCCGTCGTCCTGGTCTGGCACGTGCTCGAGGCGTTCACGCGCATCAAGGCCGTGGGCCTCTACGTCATGCCCGTCGTGCTCGTGCTGTTGACCATCGCCCTGATCGAGTACAACCCGCCCGTGGGCCTCGCTCCGGCGCTGAGGAGCGACATCGTCATCCTTCACGTCATCGTCATGCTCGTCGCCATCGGCTGCCTGTACGTGGCCGGCGGCGCCGCCATCATCTACCTCATCGAGGAGTCCCTGCTGCGCCGCCGCAAGACCGGCGGGGTCCTCGGGCGCCTGCCCTCACTGGCGGCGCTCGACCGGCTGATCTACCACGCCACGCTGCTCGGTCTCCCCTTCCTCACCATGGGCATGGCCGCCGGCGTGATCCGCGCCGAGACGTTCCGGGTGCCGGGCTGGCCGACGGACCCGATGGTGCTGTTGTCTGCCGCCGCGTGGGGCGTGTATCTCGTGCTCATCGGCGGCCGCGTGCGCCGCGGCTGGTCCGGCACCGCCGTATCGTGGCTCTCCGTCGCCGGCCTCGTGCTGCTCCTCGTTATCCGTTTCGCCGCGGTGCCCTACCTCAGCGGCTTCCACACGTACGGGGGTTGACCCATGCTCGTCGTGGTCGCCGGCATCTCCCACAAGACCGCGTCGCTGGAGTTGCGCGAGCGCCTCGCCCTGGACGAGGATGCCGCGCTGCGCCTGAGCCAGGAACTGCTTGACGACGGCGTGGCATGTGAGGCCGTGGCGCTCAGCACCTGCAACCGCACCGAGCTGTACCTGTACGCGCGGGACTCGCTCGCGGCGCGCCAGGCGGCGCTCGCCCACCTGGCGCGCCACGCGGGAGTCTCGCCGGCCGAGCTGGAACCGAGTCTCTACAGCTACTCCGGCGACGGCGCCATCGCCCACCTGTTCCGAGTCACCTCCAGTCTCGACTCCATGGTGGTCGGCGAGGCGCAGATCGTCGCCCAGCTCAAGGCCGCCTACCAGCAGGCGTGCGACGGCGGCTGCACGAGCGTCGTCTTCAACCGCCTCTTCCGGCACGCGCTCGAAGTGGGGAAGCGCGTGCGCACCGAGACCGCCATCGGCGAACGGCCCGTCAGCGTCAGCTCGGCCGCCGTCGAGCTCGCCCTGCAGGTGTTCGGGAAGCTGCGCGACCACACCGTGCTCATCGTCGGCGCCGGCGAGACCAGCGAGCTCACGGCGACGCACCTCAAGGCGCACGGCATCGAGAACATCCTGGTGACCAACCGGACGCTCGACGCCGCGGCCGACCTGGCGCGACGGGTCGGCGGCACGGCGGTGCCGTTCGAGGACCTCGAAGGGCATCTGGCGGCAGCCGACATCGTGATCAGCTCCACGTCGGCGCCGCACTACGTGATCAGCCGCGAGAGGGTCGAACGGGCGTTCAAGCACCGCCGTCACCGGCCCATCTTCTTCATCGACATCGCCGTGCCGCGCGACCTCGACCCGGAGATCAACCGGGTGCGCGACGCCTATCTGTACGACATCGACGACCTGCAGCACGTCGTGGAAGAGAACCGCAGCGAGCGCGAGAAGGAAGCGCAGCACGCCGAGCGCATCGTCGAGCAGGAGCTCGCGAGCGTGAACGACTGGCTGCGCAGCCTCGAGGTCGTGCCCACCATCGCCACCCTGCGCGAGACCGTCGAGGACATCCGCCGCAGCGAGCTCGAGCGACTGGGCAACAAGATGAGCGACCTCACGGACGAGCAGCGTGCCAGGGTCGAGATGCTCACCGCGAGCATCGTCAACAAGATCCTGCATGCGCCCACCGTGAAGATGAAGGAGGTCGCCGGTCGCGACCAGTGCTACCTCTACGTCGACGCCGTGCGCACCTTGTTCGACCTCGACGGCGCCGAGGCCGGCGGAGAGGCTGCGGACGCGACGGGCGGAGACCCCTCCGTGGCGCCGTCTGAGAACCTCCGCCACCTGCGCGGCACCGGGACCGAGGACGCGTGACCGACCTCATCCGCATCGGCTCCCGCGGCTCCCCCCTCGCGCTCGTCCAGGCGGAGTGGGTGCGCGACCGAGTGGCCGAACGCCACCCGGATCTGCGCGTCGAGATCGAGATCATCACCACCAAGGGCGACAAGCTCCTCGACGCGCCGCTCGCCAAGCTGGGTGACAAGGGGCTGTTCACCAAGGAGCTCGAGGCGGCGCTGCTCGACGGCCGCATCGACGTCGCCGTGCACTCAGCCAAGGACATGCCGACGGCCGTGCCCGAGGGACTCGAGATCATCGCCTTCACCGAGCGCGAGGACGTGCGCGACGTGTTCGTCGCCAACCCCGCGTTGCTGGCCGGGCGCGACCGGGACGCGCTCAGCATCGGCGACGTGCCGCGCGGCGCCCGCGTGGGCAGTTCCAGCCTCCGCCGACGCTCGCAGCTGCTGGCGCTGCGGCCGGACCTCGACGTGGTCGACATCCGCGGCAACGTGGAGACGCGCATGCGCAAGGTGGTGGAGGAGGAGATGGCCGGGACGATCCTCGCCGCTGCGGGGCTGGCGCGCCTCGGGCGCTCCGACGCCGCCGCCTTCGCCTTCGCCTTCGACGAGATGCTGCCGGCCGTCGGCCAGGGCGCGCTTGCCATCGAGGCGCGCTCCGATCACCCGCGAGCGAGCGAGCTGCACGCGGCCCTCGACCATCGGCCGTCGGCCCTCTGCGTCGCCGCGGAGCGCGCTCTGCTGGGCACGCTGGAGGGCGGCTGCCAGGTGCCGATCGCCGCCCACGCTCGCTGGAAGGAGGATGACGAGCGAGGGGCCGGGGTCCTCGTCCTGCGCGCCTACGTCGGCTCGCTCGACGGCAGTCGCTCGGTCAACGGCGAGCGCGTGCGCCTCGCCAACGACCCCGAGGGGCTGGGCATCTTGCTCGCCGCCGAGCTGCTCGAGCGCGGGGCCGGCGAGATCCTGGACGAGATCCGCGCGCTGTGAGTGCCGCCGGTCCGGACACGACAAGGCCGCCGGACCGGCCCCTCGCCGGCCGCACCGTGGTCGTGACCCGGCCCCGCGAGCAGGCCGCCTCGCTGGCGGAGCCGCTCGAGGCGTTCGGCGCGGAGGTCCTGCTCGTCCCTACCATCCGCATCGAGCCGCGCCCCCTGGACGACGAGGTCGCGGTCGTCCTGCGCGAGCTCTCGACGTATCAGCTCGTGGTGTTCACGAGCGCCAACGCCGTGCGCGTGTTCGCCGGCTACCTGGCGCGCGGCACGGAGGCGGTCGCCATGCCCGCCGGCCCCGTCGTCGCGGCGGTCGGTCCTGCCACGGCCGCCGCCCTCGAGAAGCACGGCCTGGCGTGTCACCTCGTCCCCGACGACTACGTCGCCGAGGGATTGCTGGAGTCGATCCGCGATGTCGGGGCGGCCGTGGCCGGCTCTCGCGTCCTGGTCCCTTGCGCCCGAGCGGCGCGCGACATCCTCCCCGAGACCCTGCGCGCGCGCGGGGCCGTGGTGGACGTGCTGCACGTCTACGAGACGGTCGCCGCCTTCGAGCTCGCGGTCCCTCCGGCGAGCATCGAGGCCGCAGACTACATCACGTTCACGTCCGGCAGCACCGCGCGGCAGCTCGCGGCGCTGCTGGAGGCGGCCGACACATCGGGCCGGCCTCTCGCGGAGCGCCTCGCCGGCGTGCGGCTCTGCTCGATCGGCCCCGTGACCTCCGGAGTGCTGCGCGACCTTGGGCTGCCGGTGGCGGTCGAGGCCGGGGAGTACACTGCCGCCGGCCTCGCCCGCGCGATCGCCGACGACGCGCGCCGCGGCTGACTCCGAGCCTCGGGTCTCAGGCCGCCATCCGCTCGCGCTCCGCCCTCGCGGATCGACCGGGCCGTGCGTGGCGGATCTCGGCTCCGGCGCTCGGACGCTCCCGGCGGCCGGTGAACACGGCGACCAGCACCAGCGTCAGCGCGCAGAGAGCGGCGAGACACAGGACGGCGATCGTCTGCGCCGTCGACAGCCCTCCCACCGACGACGGCAGGTGCGCCGGACGCGCGACGGCGGGGGCGGCGAGGGCCAGGAGCATGACCCCAAGGAACGCCAGGAACGGCGGGAGCGTCCGGCGAGCCGTCCTCTTCCTTTGACTACGGTCGTTCAGCATGATGACTCCCTTCGCCGTGGTTCTGTCGCTGAGGACTCTACGGGAGCCCGCCGCCGGGTTCGTCACCTCATCCGGGTGATTCGGGCCGCACGCTCAACTGTTGCGCCGCGACCGGCTTCGTCGTAGGTTCGCGGCATGGAACGGCCGATCTGCTTCTTCAGCGACTACGGGTACACGGACGACTTCGCCGGGGTGTGCCGCGCGGTGATCGCCCGGCTGGCGCCACACGTCCGCCTGATCGACGTCACGCATGGGCTGCCCGAGCGCGACGTGCTCGCCGGCGGAGTGGTGCTGCGCAACACCTTGCCGTACATGCCGGACAAGGCGGTCGTCCTGGCGGTCGTCGATCCTGGCGTCGGCGGGCCGCGGCGGCCGATCGCCCTGCGCAGCCACGGGGATCACCTCTTCGTCGGCCCCGACAACGGGCTGCTGATGCACGCCGCCGACGCGGACGGCGGTGTCAGTGACGCGTACGAGCTGAGCAACCAGGAGCTCTGGCTGGTCCCGCTCTCGGCGACGTTTCACGGCCGCGACATCTTCGCTCCGGTCGCGGCGCGCCTCGCCGCCGGGCTCAAGCTCGCGTCTGTCGGCACGGCGGTCAATCCCGAGGAGCTCGACCGTATCGACGTCCCCGAACCGAGGAGGCACCGGGACGGGCTCACCGCCATCGCGGTGCTCGTCGATCGCTTCGGCAACGTCGCGCTCAACCTGCGCGCCCGCGACCTGGAGAAGGCCAGGCTGACCGAGACCGTCGAGCTCCTCACCGGCGACGAGCGCTACCTGGCCAAGGTGGCGCGCACCTTCGCGTCCGTGCGCGCCAGCGACATCGTCGTGCTCATCGACAGCTACGGCCAAGCCTCTGTGGCCGTCAACAACGGGTCCGCCGCCGAGGTTCTCGGACTGGACGCCGGCGACGAGATCCGCCTGCGCCGGCTCGGCTGAACCCCATCCGACCCGAGCTCCGCGACGGGGGCGCTCGCGGCGCCGGCCGCTCGTGTTGCGCCGCTCGCGCGGATTCGCTATAGTTCCCCTTCGCGCGTCCGAGCGGGCGCGCTTCCTGCTACCGAACGAGTGAGCGCATGAAGACTTACGTCGCCAAGCCTTCCACGATCGAGAAGAAGTGGTACGTCGTCGACGCCAAGGGCCACACCCTGGGCCGCCTCGCGACCGTCGTCGCCGACTGCCTGCGCGGCAAGCGCAAGCCCATCTACACGCCCAACATCGACACCGGCGACTTCGTCGTCGTCATCAACGCCGAGCAGATCGTCGTGACCGGCCACAAGCCCGAGCAGAAGATGTACTACCACCACTCAGGCTACCCCGGCGGCATCAAGAGCGAGTCGTACGCCAAGCTCCAGGCTCGCCGCCCGGAAGAGATCATCCGCCACGCCGTCCGTGGCATGCTCCCTCACAACAAGCTCGGGCGCGCCCAGCTCCGCAAGCTCAAGATCTACGCCGGCTCGGAGCATCCGCACGAGGCGCAGAACCCCGACGTGCTCGAGATCAAGGAGTAAGGCGTGGCTGATGCAGTGACCTACCGCGCGACCGGCAAGCGCAAGACCAGCGTCGCCCGCGTGATCCTCACCCCAGGCGTCGGCAAGGTCGCCATCAACGGGCGCGAGATCGACCAGTACTTCGGCCGCAAGGTCCTCGAGACCATCGCGCTCACGCCGTTCGAGACCACGCGCACCGCCGGCAAGTTCGACGTGAAGGCGAACGTCTACGGCGGCGGCATCAGCGCGCAGGCCGGCGCCGTGCGGCACGGTATCGCCCGCGCGCTCTGCGAGGCCGACGAGACCTTGCGCACGCCGCTCAAGCGCGCCGGCTTCCTCACTCGCGACGACCGTCAGGTCGAGCGCAAGAAGGCCGGCTTCCACAAGGCGCGCAAGAAGCCGCAGTTCAGCAAGCGCTGACGCCGCGCAGCAGACCAGCTCTTCCCGACGGGCCGCCGCAAGGCGGCCCGTCGTCACTTCGCCTTCCGGCCGAGAGTCCCGGCCGCCGGTGCGGTCGGCGCGACTGACAGGTGCTAGGATTGGCGTCCAGTCGATCCCGAGGAGTCCTGATGGCACGCACTACGGACCCGCTGCGTCCGCCACGCAACACCGCGCCCATGTGGAAGAAGATCACCGTGGTGCTCTCCGCGCCGATCTCGGCGCTCATCGTCGTCAGGGTGCTGAACGCGACCACGTGGAACTTCTTTCTGTTCCTGGCCGTGGTCATCGTCTGTGCGGTGGTCGCGGTGTGGGGCACGGCGAAGCTTCTCGGCGTCCACCTGAGTCTCAGCAGCTGGGACTAGCCGGCAGTATGGGCGCGTACTTCGGCACCGACGGTATTCGCGGCGTCGCCGGCGAGCTGCTGACCCCCGAGTTCGCCGTCCAGGTGGGCCGTGCGGCCGCCGTCGTGCTCGCTCAGAAGGCCGGCCCGCACCCCCTGTTCGTGATCGGCCGCGACACACGGCTGAGCGGCCCGATGCTCGAGGCGGCGCTCACGGCCGGCCTCACCAGCGGCGGCGCCCGCGTCGAGATCGCCGGCGTCATCCCCACGCCGGGGCTCGCCGCGCTGGTCCACCAGCGCGGCGCGGACGCCGGCGTCGTCATCAGCGCCTCGCACAACCCCTTCGGCGACAACGGCATCAAGTTCTTCTCGAGCGCCGGCACCAAGCTCAGCGACGAGGAAGAGGCCGAGATCGAAGCGCACATCGAGCACCACGACCTCCAGTCCCTCGCCGGCGCCGACTTCGGCAGCGCGGAGCAGCTCGAGGGCGCCGTGGAGGGCTATGTTTGGGATGTGGTCAAGCGCATCCCGCTCGACCTGAGCGGCATGCGGATCGCCATCGACTGCGCTCACGGGGCCATGCACCGAGCCGCGCCGCTGGCGCTGCAGGAGTCAGGCGCCCACGTCAGCGTACTCTTCGACCGGCCCGACGGCACCAACATCAACGCGGGTTGCGGAAGCACTCACATGGCGGCGCTGCAGAAGGCCGTGGCCGACGACGGCTTCGACCTCGGCCTCGCTTTCGACGGTGACGGCGACCGTGTGCTCGCCGTCGATGCCGCCGGGGAGCTCGTCGACGGCGACTTCATCATCGCGATCCTCGCCCGGCACCTGAAGGCGCAAGGCAGACTCCGCGGGAACGCGGTGGTCACAACGGTCATGACCAACCTCGGCTTCCACCTCGCCATGGGTCGCGAAGGCATCGAGGTCCTGGTCACGCCCGTCGGGGACCGGTACGTCGTCGCCGAGATGGTGCGCGGCGACTACCTGCTCGGCGGCGAGCAGTCGGGTCACATCATCAACCGCGACATCAGCACGACGGGCGACGGTCTGGCCACCGCGCTCCTCCTCCTGCAGGCGCTGCGCGAGATGGACGTGCCGCTGGCCGAGGCCGCGACCGTGATGGAGCGGCTGCCCCAGAAGCTCGTCAACGTGCGCGTGCGCGATCTTGCCGAACTCGACGGCGCCGCTGCGGTGTGGGCGGCGGTCGAGCACGAGACCCGCCGCCTCGAGGGCAGCGGCCGCGTCCTCGTGCGGCCGTCCGGCACCGAGCCGCTGGTGCGCGTGATGGCCGAGGCACCCACGCAGGATGATGTCGACGGCGTCTGCGCGCGCATCGTCGCCGTCGTCCAGGAGCACCTCGCGTAGCCGTCGGGACCGGCTCGCGGGCGCGCACCTGCGGTGCGCGGGGTAGAATGGAGCGGACATAGCAGACCGGTGGTGCGGACACCCGTCAGCAACCTGAGCGCCTGGCCCGCGCGCGGCAGCCCCGGAGGGGTCGCCCCGCGCGGGTGACGAGGTGGAGGTTCATCGAAAGACTCGGCGGATGCCTCCCGGCCCGGCACGGTCGTCATCGAGTCGACAAAGCCCGCCGGCAACGGCGGAGACAAAGCGACCCGAGAGTGCCGTCCGCAGCCTGCCCATCTGCGCCCTGACCCACCGAAGGGAGCACGCATGTGCGGCATCGTAGGCTACGTCGGGCGACGTCCCGGCAAACCCATCATCCTCGACGGCCTCAGGCGTCTCGAGTACCGCGGCTACGACTCCGCGGGCATCGCGCTGATCGAGCCCGGCGGCATCGACGTTGTGCGGGCGGTCGGCAATCTCGACGCGCTCTTCGCGGCGGCGGGCGAGAACGCCTCCGAAGCCAGCGTCGGGCTCGGCCACACCCGCTGGGCGACGCACGGCAGGCCGAGCCACGAGAACGCCCACCCGCACGGCGACTGCAGCGGACGCATCTCCATCGTCCTCAACGGCATCATCGAGAACTACAAGGATCTGCGCATCCGGCTCGCGGAGCGGGGTCACACCTTCACCAGCGACACCGACGCCGAGGTCGTGGCGCACCTGATCGAGGAGCACGCGGGCGAGGGTCTCACGGCCGCCGTCCGCGCCGCGCTCGGGGAGATCCAGGGGCACTATGCCTTCTGCGCGATCTCGGCCGACGAGCCGGACGAGGTGGTCGGCACGCGGCACGAGTGCCCGCTGGTCGTGGGCGTCGGGGACGGCGAGATGTTCTTCGCCTCGGCCATCCCGGCTTTTCTGGCGCACACGCGCCGCCTGGTCGTGCTCGAGGACGGCGACGTCGTCACACTCCGCGCCGACGGCGCGGAGTACACCGATGTCGCCGGACAGCCCATCGTCCGCGACGAGACGGAGTTCCCGGGCGACGACGCCGCGGCCGAGAAGGCGGGCTACGAGACCTTCATGCTCAAGGAGATCCACGAGCAGCCGGCGGCGCTTCGCGACACGCTCGCCGGCCGGCTGTGCGAGGACGGGACGGTCGACCTCTCCGAGGTGGGGATGGGCGACGAGTTCCTGCGCCGCCTGCGGCGCATCTTCATCGTCGCCTGCGGCACCTCCTACCACGCGGGCCTCATCGTCAGCTACGCCATCGAGCAGCTGGCTCGCGTGCCGGTGCAGATCGACGTCGCCAGCGAGTTCCGCTACCGGCAGCCGGTCTTCGACCCGGACACCCTGGTGATAGGCATCACCCAGTCGGGCGAGACGGCCGACACGCTCGCCGCCATGCGGCTCGCCCGGGAGGCCGGCTCGCCGGTGCTCGCGCTCACCAACATCCAGGGCAGCCAGGCGACGCGCGACGCCGACTTCGTGCTCTTCACGCGTGCAGGGCTCGAGATCGGGGTGGCGGCGACCAAGACGCACACGGCCCAGGTCGCCGCCCTGCTGCTGCTGGCCCTGCGTCTCTCATGGGCCCGCGGGGCCATGGGTGAGGTCGAGCTCAAGCGGCTCGGCCACGAGCTGCGCGCGGTTCCCGAGCTCGCCGAGCAGCTGCTCGCGCGGCCGAGCGCGATCCGGGAGATCGCCGAGCGCTACCACGACGAGCGTTTCTTCCTCTACCTCGGCCGCGGGATGGGGTTCGCCGTATGCCTCGAGGGCGCGCTCAAGCTCAAGGAGATCAGCTACATCCCCACCGAGGCCTACGCCGCCGGCGAGATGAAGCACGGCCCCATCGCCCTGCTGGACGTGGAGTCGCCCGTCGTGGTCGTCGCCGACGACGGGCCGGTCCTGCCCAAGCTGGTCAGCAACATCGAGGAGGTCCGCGCTCGCGGCGCCGACGTCATCGCCGTCGCGACGGACGGCAATCAGGACATCGGCGAGCTGTCGAGGGACGTGCTCTGGGTGCCGAAGACCGACCACCATCTCGCGCCGATCCTCACGGTGATCCCGCTGCAGCTGCTTGCCTACCACATCGCCGGCATGAAGGGTCTGAACGTGGATCAGCCGAGAAACCTGGCGAAGACCGTGACGGTGGAATAGCCGACGAGGTGGAGCTGTCGAGGCTGACATACGCGGTGCCGGAGAGGCGTCAGTGACCGCCGCTCCGGGCCTTCCCGCCATCCCTCCCGGCGGCCTGCTCTTCGGTCTCGGCATCGACGTGACCGAGGCCGCTCGCATCCGCCGGCTGCTCGAGCGGCTGCCGCGCGCCTACGCGCGGCTCTTCAGCGAGCAGGAGCGTGCCTACTGCGACGGCTTCGCCGACCCCTGGTCGCGCTACGCCGCCCGCTTCGCCGCCAAAGAGGCGGTCGGCAAGGCCCTCGGAATCGGTATCATCGGGTTCGTCTGGCGCGACATCGAGGTACTCTCGGGTGGAAAGCCGCTCATCGCTCTGCACGGCGACGTCGCCGAGATCGCGCGGCGCCTGGGCGTGACGAGGGTAGAAGTCTCGCTGAGCCACACCGGCGGTATGGCGTACGCCGTCGCCGCCGCACTCAAGGAGGACGCGGATGGATGAGTCCCTGCTGCTGGGTCTGTACACCGCCGACGGCATGCAGAAGGTCGACGGCACCGCCATCCACGGCATCGGCATCCCCGGCGGGCACCTCATGGAGCGCGCCGGCGTCGCTGTGGCGACCGAGATCCTCGAGCGCTACGCGCCGGAGGAAGTCGTGGTGTTCGCCGGCAAGGGCAACAACGGCGGCGACGGCTTCGTGGTCGCGCGCGAGTTGTTCGACGCCGGCGTCGAGGTCACCGTCTTCGTGCTGGCCTCCCCGGAGGAGTACGCGGGTGACGCGAAGCTGAACCTCGACATCCTCACCGCGCTCGGCGTGGACGTACGTCCCGCGACGGACGAGGGCGGGGCGCTCGCCGAGGACACGATGGTGCTCACCGAGATGGCCGACGTCGTCGTCGACGCGATCTTCGGCACCGGCTTCACCGGCGCCGCCAAGGGGCCTGCGGCCGCGGCCATCGAGCTCATCAACGAGGCGCCGGGCGCCGTGGTCAGCATCGACATCATGAGCGGGGTCGGCGCCAGCACCGGCACCGTGCACGGGCCTGCCGTGGAGGCCGATCTCACGGTCACGTTGCACGCCGCCAAGGTGGGCCATTTCGTCACGCCCGGTGGCGCGCTCAGCGGCGAGGTCGTGATCGCACCCATCGGCATCCCGGCGCTCTGCGACCGGGACGCCGACGTCTGGCTGCTCACCGACGAGGCGATGAGCGAGCTCGTCGTCCCCAAGGGCTCGCTCGACCACAAGCGCTCGGTCGGCACCGTGCTCGTCGTCGGCGGATCGCGGGGGATGGAGGGCGCCGCCCACATGGCCGCGTTCGCGGCCCTCAGGGGCGGCGCCGGTCTGGTCCGCGTCGCGCTGCCGGATGGCGCCGGCGCGCAGAGACCCTTCGCCGAGGTCATCACCGTGACGGTGCCGGGCGACGACGGCCAGTTCGGCCTCGATGCCCGCTCCGCCGTGTTCGAGCAGGCCGGCCAACTGGGGGCGCTCGCCGTCGGCCCCGGGTTCGGCCGCGCAGACGGCGCGCGGCTGCTGGCGCGCGAGCTGCTCGGCGTCGACCGCCCGCTGCTGCTCGATGCCGACGGGCTGTACGCGCTCGATGGCCACCTGGAGCTGCTCGCCGACCGCGGGCAGCCGACGGTCCTGACCCCGCACGAGGGTGAGCTCGGCCGATTGCTCGGCCGGCCGGCGGCCGAGGTCGCGGCCGAGCGGCTCGCGTGCGTCCGGTCCGCCGCGCAGCGCGCGAATGCGACGGTGCTGCTGAAGGGCGAGGCGACGATCGTCGCCGATCCATCGGGACGGGCCTACGTCGTCCCGACGGGCAACCCCGGCCTCGCCACGCCGGGCAGCGGCGACGTGCTCAGCGGCGTCATCACCGCCCAACTCGCCAAGGGGCTGCCGGCCACCACCGCCGCCTGCCTCGGCGCGTACCTTCACGGGCTCGCCGCCGACCTCGCGGCCGAGATGGCGGTCGGCACCGACTGCATGGTCGCAAGCGACCTGTTCCACTACCTGCCCGCTGCCGTGGAGCGGCTCAAGGCCGGTCCACAGGAGGAGAGCCATGACCACCACTGACAGCTCGTCCGAGGGCGAACCGCTCGTCCGGGACATCATGACGACGCCGGTCCACACCGTGAAGCCCGACATGACCGTCAAGGACCTCGTCGCCCTGTTCCGCGACGAGCGCATCGGCGGCGCGCCCGTGGTGGACGAAGAGGGCGCGCTGCTCGGCATCGTCACCGAGGGCGACCTCATGGCCATGGACGCCGACGTGCAGATGCCCCACTACTTCGAGCTCTTCGACAGCATCATCTACCTCGGCAGCCAGAAGAAGTTCAAGGCGCAGCTCGAGAAGGCCGCCGCCGCCAACGTCGAGCAGCTCATGACGCCCGGCGAGAAGGTCAGGACTGTGGCTCCGGACGACCCGGCGCGAGCGGCGGCGACGCTGATGTCGAAGCACGGGTTCGACAGGGTGCCGGTCGTCGAGGGCGAGTTGGTGGTCGGCGTCGTCACGCGGCACGACATCATGAAGATCCTGGGGCTCTGAGGTGCTGGGCGGCCGCCATCGCGCTCTCGCCGAGGTCGACCTCGAGGCGATCCGCCACAACGTCCGCCGACTGATGCGCGACCTGCCGCACGGCGCCGTGCACTGCGCCGTCGTCAAGGCGAACGGGTACGGCCACGGCGCGGTGCCCGCCGCCCGCGCGGCGCTCGAGGCAGGGTCGACCTGGCTGGGAGTGGCGACCGCGTCCGAGGCCGAGGAGCTCCGCGCGGCCGGTCTCACCGCGCCGATCCTGATCTTCGGCCCGCTCACGGGCGCCGGCCTCGAGTGCGCCGGCGCCGCCGGCGCCGAGGTCGTCGCGTGGTCGGCGCCGTTCCTCGCCGAGGCCGTCCGCCTCGGCGTGGGCGTGCACGTCAAGTACGACACGGGCATGGGACGACTCGGCGTCCCGAGACATGAGGTCGTCGAGCTCTGCGAGCGAGCCGACGCCGGCGGCGTGCTCGCCGGCCTGATGAGCCACTTCGCCACGGCCGACGAGGAGGACACGTCCTTCTTCGAGCAGCAGCTCGCGCGGTTCACGCAGCTGGCCGGGGAGCTCAAGGTGCGGTACCCGGGTCTCATCTGCCACACGGCCAACAGCGCGGCGACGCTGCGCGGGCCGCGCACGCACTTCGACATGGTCCGCAACGGGATCGCCATGTACGGGCTCGCTCCCGGCAACGTCGATCCGTTCGAAGACGAGCTGCGCCCGGCGATGAAGCTTGCCTCGTATGTCGCCGGCGTCCGCGTGGCAGGCCCCGGCGACTCCGTGGGCTACGGGCGCACGTTCCGTGCCGCTGAGCCCACGCGCATCGGCATCGTCCCGATCGGCTACGCCGACGGCGTGCGCCGCGCGCTCGGCAACCGCGCCGAGGTGCTCGTGGCGGGGCGGCGATGCCAGATCGTGGGCACGATCAGCATGGACCAGCTCACCGTGCGCCTGCCCGGCGACCGGGGCGAGGCCGGTGACGAGGTCGTCTTCTTCGGGGCTGCCGGCGATGGTGCGCCCGGCGGATGGGACGTCGCCTGGACGGCGCCCGACGGTCCGCGTCTTGACGGCCCCGAGACGCCGCGCATCCTCTGCGAGGAGATGGCGCGCATCCTCGGCACCATCAACTACGAGGTCGTGTGCGACGTGGCGCCCCGGGTGGCCCGCCGCTACCGCGGCGCCGCGCCCGCGGCCTGACCCATCATGGCCGGCGCCCGCCACGGCATCACGCCGCCGACTCCCGACGAGGTGACCCGGGCCGCGCTCGCGGCGCTCGGCCCGGGCGAGGCTGGCTGGCTCGTCGGAGGCTGCCTGCGCGACGAGCTGTTGGGGCGCCGGGTCCGCGACATCGACATCGCCGTGGACGGCAGCCCCGAGGCGCTCGCGCGCATTCTCGCCGACCGTCTGGAAGGCGCCGTCTACGCGACGTCGGATCTCTTCGGCAGCTGGCGGGTCGTGATCGGCGATCTCCACATCGACGTCGCCGCCCTCCGTGGCGGCGCGCCGGGCGCGCCGCCGGACCCGGCCACGCGCTCCGTCCGCCTCGAGGCCGACCTGCGGGGGCGCGACGTGACCGTCGACGCCCTCGCCCGGCCGCTGGACGGCGACGATCTCGTCGACCCGCTCAGCGGCCTGGACGATCTCGCCGCCGGGCGGCTGCGGCTCTGCTCGCCCGCGTCGCTCGACGACGATCCGCTGCGCGTGCTGCGTCTCGCGCGTCTCGCGCGGGTCTTCGAGCTGGTGCCGGACGCCGCCGCGACCGAGGCGGCGTTCCGCGCCGCACCCGGCCTGCGGCGGGTGAGCGGCGAGCGCGTCCGCGACGAGCTTTCGGCGATGCTGGCCACGCGCAGCGCCCCCGTGGCCCTCCGCGACCTCGCCGTGTGGGGAGCGCTCGCCGAAGTGCTGCCCGAGGTCGACACACTGCGAGGCGTCGAGCAGAACCCGTACCACCATCTGGACGTCTTCGAGCACACGCTGGAGGCGCTCACCTACGTCGTCGGCGTGGTCGCGCAGCTCGGCGGGCGTCGGTTCCTCGCCTCGCCCGCCGAAGCGGGCATGCCGGGCGTCGCGCCGCTGGTGCCCGTCTCCTGGGCGGTCCTGCTTCACGACATCGGCAAGCCGGTCGTCCGCGTGGTCGATGAAGAGGGCAGGGTCATCTTCTGGCATCACGACGAGACCGGCCGCCAGATGGCCGCCGACATCGGGGCGCGCTTCAACTTCAGCAAGCGCTTCCTCGACTACGTCGGCACCCTCATCCGCCAGCATCTGCGGCTCGGCTTCCTGGTGCGCGAACAGCCGCTCACGCGCCGGGCCCTGGCCCGCTACCGGCGCGACGTGAGCCCCTGGGTGTTCGAATCCGTCGTCGTCTCGCTGTGCGACCGCCTCGCGACGCGCGGAGAGAAGACCTCTCTCGCCTCCATGGCCAGGCACTACCGTCTGGCGCGCTCGGTGTGGACGGCGGTGAGCAAAGCGCCGGCGCCGCAGCTGCTCAGCGGCGACGACGTGATGGAGCTGCTCGGCATCGAACCCGGACCGGCCGTCGGCCAGGCGCTCGACGCTCTGGAGGAGGAGATCGAGTCCGGCGAGGTCAGCGATGCCGAGGGTGCGCGGGCATTCCTCCAGGCGTGGTGGCGGCGCGATGACGCCGGCGACGGGCCGGATGCCTCGTGCCCTCCCCCGGGTCTCGCCGGCCCCTCCGCCCCGAGCGATGCCTGAGCTCCCCGAGGTCGAGACCGTGCGGCGCCGGCTCCTGACCTGCTTGCCGGGCCTGCTTCTCAGGGACGTCGTCGTCAACGACCCAACGGTGAGCGACCTGTCCGAGCCGGAGCTCCGCGCCGCGCTCGCGGGGCGCCGGGTCACGGGACTCCGGCGACGCGGGAAGTACCTGCTGGTCGACCTCGGAGCGGCTGAGGCGTCCGCGGCGGCTCCGGGGCCGGACGCCCGCAGGTACGCAGGTCCATCCGTCGCTGTCATCCACCTGCGCATGACCGGGCAGCTCGTCTTCCGCCCCGAGCCGGGAGAGCGACCCGCGCGCTTCATCTGGCGCCTCGACCCGGGCACGGATCTGCACTTCCAGGACGTGCGGAGGTTCGGCCGTCTCTGGGCCTTCGCACCGGCGGCCGAGGACGACTTCTTCGCCTCGCGCGGCATGGGTCCCGAGCCCTTCGGGCCGGAGTTCACGCTCGCGTACCTGCGCGGCGCGCTGGCGGGCAGGCGCGCGCCGCTCAAGGCGTTCCTCCTCGACCAGCGCCGCATCGCCGGTGTGGGCAACATCTACGCCGACGAGGCGCTGTTCCGCGCTCGCCTGCACCCGCTGCGCGCGGCCGGGAGCGTGGGGCCGCGCGAGGCGCGGCGCCTTCACGCGGCTCTTCTCGAGACGCTCCAGGCCGGCATCGACCACGAAGGGTCGAGCATCGAGAGCTTCATCGACCCCGCCGGCGAGCGCGGCAGCTTCCAGGAGATCCTGAGCGTCTACCAGCGTACGGGCGAGCCATGCCGCGCCTGCGGGTCGACCATCGAACGGACCGTCGTGGGGGGCCGCGGCACGCACTACTGCCCCCGCTGCCAGCCGCGGCGCGGAGGCATGACTCCGGGATCCCGCCGACTCCGCGGAGCGGTCACGCCGCCCCGCTCGGCGAAGGCCGCCGACTGGGAGGCTCCAGGTCGTTGAGCGGCCGGGCGTCCGCACAGCCGTCTGCCGCGGGCGCCGGGCCCTCGTCCGTCGGGCCGCGCCTCTACATCGTCCTCACGCGTGTGCCACGCCGCATGGCGCTCTCCGTCGGCTCGCTCGGGACGGTGACGCTGGACCGCGGCTGGTATGGCTACATCGGGAGCGCCGCGCGGGCGCGGGAGGCTCGTGTGGCGCGCCACCTCACCCTCGAGAAGCCACTGCGCTGGCACGCCGACCACCTGTTCACGGCGGTCCCCGCGGAGCGCGCCTGGCTCGTCGACGGTGCTGCCGGTGAATGCGAGCTCGCCGGCGCGCTGGCGGCGTTGCCCGGCGCGGAGCGCCTCCCGCGCCGCTTTGGCGCCGGCGACTGCCGCTGCGCCGGTCACCTCGTGCGCTTCGCGCGCCGGCCGCTGCGCCGCGACCTCGCGGCCGCCGCGCACGCCGCCGGCGCGCCGGAGCGCGGGGCGGTGCGAGCCTTCGGCCGCCGCCCCGCGTCCTGACGTCCGTGCTCGGGACCTAGCGAGCCTTCTCCCACTTCTGCAGGTAGGCGACCTCGGCGAGCGTCTTGCCGGCGTCGATCTCGCCGCGGAGCCGGTTCTCCTTCTCGAGCACGTCCATGGCGCGGTTGGCGAGCTCCACGGCCTGCTCCTTGGGGAGGACCATGACGCCGTCGTCGTCGCCGACGATCCAGTCGCCGGGGCGCACGGTCTGGCCGGCGATGACGATGGGCACGTTGATCTCGCCGAAGCCCTTGGGCTCGCCGGCGTTGGCACAGACCTTGCTGCTGAACGCCGGGAACGCGAGGCGCGCGATCTCCGGGGTGTCGCGGATCGCGCCCCACACGACGAGCCCGGCCAGGCCTTTGACGATGGCGCTGTGCGTGGCGAGCTCGCCCCACATGGCCGGCGTGGCGTCGCAGGCGTCGACCACGAGCACGTCGCCGGGCTTGCAGACGTCGATCGCCTCCACGGGCTTGGCCCAGTCGCCGGCGTAGGTGCGCACGGTGACCGCAGGGCCGCACATGTGCGCGCCCGGCAGCAGGGGCCTGATGCCCGGCAGGCTGGGCTGCCGGTGCCAGGCGTCGCTGACGTTGGCCGTCGAGACCTGCTCGAGCACGGTGCGGACGTCGGCCGCGCCGGCGCGCTTGTACAGCGTGGTCTCGATGCAGACGCGCTCGTCCACGGCGCGGCGGATCTCGGCGGTGGCCGCCGCCGCGTCGGCCGACTTGATGATGGCGCCGCCGACGACGACGATGCCGGCGCCGGCGTCCACGGCCGCGGCGGCCGTCTCGCTGTTGATGCCGCCGGCCGCCGACACGGGGATCACGACCGCCTCGGCGACGGCGCGCAGCGTCTCGAACGGCGCCTCGCCGCGCATCTGCTGGTCGATCGCCGTGTGGATGCCGATGTAGTCGGCGCCGAGCTCCTGGGCGCGCAGCGCGCGCGCCACCGGGTCGGCGACCTCGATCATGTCGACGATCAGCTTGCAGCCGTAGTTGCGCGCCGCCTCGGCGCACTCCTTGATCGTGCTGTCGGACGCGGCTCCGAGCACGCCGACCACGCCGGCGCCGGCCTTGGCCGCGTACTCCACCTCGGTGCGGCCGGCGTCCATCGTCTTCATGTCGGCCACGATGGTCTTGTCCGGGAACTCGGCCTTCAACGCCCTGACCGCGCTCAGGCCCTCTGCCTTGATGAGCGGCGTGCCGGCCTCCACCCAGTCGGCGCCGCCGGCGACCGCCTCGCGCGCCACCTCGAGGGCGCGCGGCAGGTCGACGAAGTCGAGCGCGACCTGGACGAGCGGGCGAGGCTTGTCGGGGTCGCACCCGTCCGCGGTCGCTTGCCGCCGCGGGCTCGCCGAAGAGCGGGGCGTCGCGGGTTCGCCGCTCATACGCCCATCACCTGAGCCACGATGCTGCGCTCACGCGGGCGCGCGTCGAAGTCGCAGAAGACGATGTTCTGGTAGCGGCCCAGGGTGAGTCGGCCATCGACGAACGGGACGACCAGGGACGGCCCGACGAGCCCGGCGCGCACGTGCGAGTGACCGTTGCCGTCACCGAGATTCGCGTTGTGCTGGTAGAAGCGGTCGGCGGGGGCCACCACGTCCAGCGCCCGTTGCACGTCCTCGACCACGCCGGGCTCGTACTCCAGCGTGGTCAGGGCGCCGGTAGCGCCGGGTACGAAGAGGGTGATGGTGCCGTCGCTGAGGCCGGTCTGCCGTACGGCCTCGGCCACTTCCTCGGTGATCTTGATCATGTCCGCGTTGCCGCTGCTGTCGAACTCGATGGAGCCGGTGATGACGCGCACGAGACCTTCGCGCACGCGCTCCTTCTGCTTGCCGTTGACAAAGACGGTCGCCATTGTGGTCCTTTCGTTCATGCGGTCGCGTCCTTGGCGGGGTACGCGCTGGATGACGGTGGGGTGACGGGCTCGCCCGCCGCAGGCGCGGCGAGCGTGAGGTTGTCGATGAGGCGGGTGGAGCCGAGGCGGGCGGCGACGACGAGGCGGGAACGCGGCCCGAGCGCGCCTTGCGGGACGAACGTGTCCTCGTCCACGACGGCGAGGTAGTCGAGCTCGAAGCGCGGGCGAGCCAGCGCCTCGTCGGCCGCCTCCGGATCGAGGCCTCCCTCGGGAAGGAGGAGGGCGCTGGTCGCCGCGACGACGATGTCCTTGGCCGCGGCTCCCGGCGTCCCTGCGGCGGCCGCGCCGGCGAGGAGCGCGCGGTACAGGTCCGGCGCGACCTCGCGTTCGGCCGGCGTGAGGTAGGCGTTGCGCGAGCTCATCGCCAGGCCGTCAGGCTCGCGCAGCGTCGGCACGCCGGCGACCTCGACCGGCAGGTCGAGGTCGCGCACGACGCGGCGGATCACGGCGAGCTGCTGGGCGTCCTTCTCGCCGAGGAAGAGCACGTCCGGCTGCGTCACGCCGAGCAGCTTGGTGACGACGACGGCGACGCCGTCGAAGTGGCTCGGCCGCGAGAAGCCCTCGAGGCTTTCGGTGAGCGCGCCGCCCACATGGACGGCGGTCGCGAAGCCGTCCGGGTACATCTCGTCCGCGTCCGGCGCGAAGACGACCGCGACCCCCGCCTCCTCCAGGAGGCGCAGGTCGCGGGCCTCGTCGCGCGGATACGTAGCGTAGTCCTCGCCGCGTCCGAACTGCGCCGGGTTCACGAAGACGGACGCGGCGACGCTCGCGCAGCGCGTCCGGGCCGCCGCGACGAGACTGAGATGGCCGCGGTGCAGGGCGCCCATGGTGGGCACGAGGCCCAGAGGGCGCGGGAGCCCGCGCAGCGTGGCCCGCGCCTCCGTGATGGTCCGGGCGACGATCACGCGGGGTCTCCGGAACCCAGGAGCTCCTGCAGGGTCTTGACCTGCTCGTCGTCGAGTCGCGGCGCCGCCAGCGCGAGCGCCTCGAGGCTCAGCGCGCGATACGTACGCCCAAGCCGAGGGCTCTCGCGGTCAAGCAGGCGCAGGTGCGCGCGTATGGTGCCTACGTCTCCGCGCGCCACCGGGCCGGTGAGGGCGAGGGCGGGCTCGCCGCTCTGCAGGAGGTTCTTCATCGTCGTCTCGAGCAGCACCGAGAGGTGGTCGAGGCCTGCCGCCTCGCCGGTGGCCTCGTCCATGAGACGCTTGGCCTCGCTCTCCAGCGCGACCAGCAGGTTGCAGCCGACGACGGCCGAGAGGTGGTAGGCGGCCTTCTGCTCGTCGGCGAGGCGGAACGGCCGCATGCCGAGGCGGCGGGCGAGCTCCTCGCCCAGCTGCAGGTCGCGCTCTTCGTGCGCCGTGACGGCGCACGGTACCGACCGCAGCAGCCCGGCGTCCGGCTCCCCGGCGAACGTCTGCAGCGGATGCAGGCACAGGACACGTACGCCTTGCTCGAACAGTGGCTTGAGCAGGTGGATCGTGCCGAGGCCGCTGGAGTGGATCGCGAGCGGCCGGGGAGCGCCCGAGCGACGGGTGGCCGGCAGGGCCTCCGCGAGCCGGCCGGCCACGGCGTAGATCTCGTCGTCCGGCACGGCCAGCCACCACGCGTCGGCCTCGAGCGCGGCGTCGCGCACGCGCACGTGCGGGATGGCACCGAAGAGGCTCGTGTCGTCGTCGGCGTGCACGCCGACGGCGGTGACGGTGAGCTCGGCCTCGAGAAGACCGGCGAGCAGCGTGGATCCCAGACGTCCGGGACCGATCACGCAGAAGCGGTGCGCGTCGATGGTCAAGCCTCCGACCTCTCCGGCTGCGGTCCGCCCGGTGAGGGAGGTACCGCGCCTGCCGTCGGCCTGTGTGGCACAGGCGATGTCCCGGTCGCCTGCCGAGGCTCGGCGCCGGGCCATGATGAGCGTAGGGCTTCGCGCGCGCGCGGTCAACTGACGGGCCGCGGCCCACTCCGCGTCCCGGCGCCGCGAGCTGTCCGTGGACGCGGTGCCGGGCCGGCATGTAGCATGGCTTGAATCGTACGCAGGAGGGACGGGATGCCCAACATCGGTGTGTTCGAGCTGCTGTTCGCTCTGATCCTCTACCTCGTCCCCCTGGTCCTTGCCGTCGTGCTGGCCGCGCGCAAGGGCCTGGAGCCGCTCTGGCTCTGGGTGATCCTCGCGATCCTGTTCCCATGGATCATCCTGATCGTGACGCTGGTCGTGCCCGCCCGTCGGGCCGGCTCGCGCGCCTGAGGACCGCCTGCGCCAGGGGGGCAGGCCGGAGCCGGCGCCCCGCGCGGTGGTACACTTGGCGCATGCCGATCTACGAATTCTGCTGCAACCAGTGCGGAACCGCCTTCGAGGAGCTGGTCCGCAACGGCACCAAGCCGGTGTGCCCCGAGTGCCGGTCCGGCGATGTCTGCCGGCTCCTCTCGTCGTTCGCCGTCCACTCGTCGTCGTCCGATCTCGGCGGAAAGGGAGCGACCAAGAGCTGCTCCTCCTGCGCCAGCTCCTCCTGTGGCACCTGCCACTGACGACGTCATCGCCGCCCTGGACGCCCTCCGCGAGGAGGTCGAGGGCTGCACGGGCTGCGTCCTCCACGAGACCCGCACGCGCGCCGTCTTCGGCGAGGGCGACCCGGGCGCCGATCTCCTGTTCGTCGGTGAGGCGCCCGGCTACCACGAGGACCAGCAAGGCCGGCCGTTCGTCGGCCAGGCGGGCAAGCTCCTCGAGCAGCTGCTGGCGAGCATCGGGCTGACGCGCGGGCAGGTCTTCATCGCCAACGTCCTCAAGAGCCGCCCGCCCAACAACCGCGATCCGCGACCCGAGGAGATCGAGGCCTGCCAGCCGTACTTGTGGCGCCAGATCGCGATCATCAAGACCCAAGGTGATCTGCACGCTCGGCAATTTCGCCACCAAGCTCCTGAGCGGAGACCAGACGGGCATCACACGCGTGCACGGCACGCCGAGGGCCGTCGAGATCGCCGGACATCCGCTGTACCTGTACCCGATCTTCCATCCGGCCGCCGCGCTGTACACGCCGGCGATGCTGACGACGCTCCAAGAGGACTTCTCGCGGCTGCCGGACCTGATCGCTCACGCGTCACCCGCGCCCGGCGACGAGGCGGCCGCGCACGCGCCCGGCCCTGCGCCGGCTGTCAGTCCGGCTGCGCCTGCCGATCCCGCGGCTCCGGCCGCCCCGGCGTCACCCGCCGATCCGGACGCCGGCCCGCTCGCCGAACCGGAGCAGCTCGGCCTCTTCTGAATGGTCACGCTCACTCTCGTCTCGCCGGCCCAGACGCGGAAGCTCGCGCGCGTGCTGGCCGCTCGCCTGCATGCCCCGGCGCTCGTCACCGTTGAGGGTGATCTCGGCACCGGCAAGACGACGCTCGTCCGCGAGGTACTGCGCGCGCGCGGCGTGCGCGGCGCCATCACGAGCCCGTCGTTCACGCTCGCACAGAGCTACCACGGCCGAGACGGTGAGCAGCTGCATCACCTCGACCTGTACCGCCTCAGCCGCGGCGCCGACGCCGATCTCTTCGCCTGGGACGACTACCTGGGTCCCGACGCCGTGACCTTCGTGGAATGGCCGGCGGCGGGCAGCGACGCGCTCCCGCCGCCCGAGCTGCGCATCGAGCTCGAGCACCGCACGCCCCGCACCCGCACGGCCCGTCTGTCGGGCTCCGACGCGCTGGAGGCGGCGGTCGCGGACGGCGCGTCCGCGGCCGGCATCGCCTGCACCCGCGCGGCCGCCGCCGACAAGGCCGTCCGGCACCTCACCGGGAGCGACCGGTGATCCTCGCGCTGGAGACCGCGACGACGGCGTGCTCAGTGGCGCTCTGCACGGGCGACGGCTCCGTCGTCGCTGAGCGGGTCTCGCTCGCCGGCCCCGCCCACTCGCAGCTGCTGCTCCCCTTCGTCCACGACGTCCTCACGGAGGCCGCCCTCGACTGGGGCCGCGTCGAGACGATCGCGGTCGGCCTCGGCCCCGGCGCCTTCACCGGCCTGCGCATCGGCATCGCCACGGCCCGCGCCCTGGCGCAGGCGGGCGGCGGCGTCGGACTGGCCGGCGCGCCGACGCTCTCGGCGCTCGCCCTCAGTCTGGCGCACTCCCCGGAGGCGGCGCCGGGCCGTCCGCTCGTGCCGCTGGTCGACGGCCGCCGCCGCGAGGTGTTCGCGGCCGTCTTCGAGTGCGTGGAGGGTGGCGGCGTGCGCCAGGTCGAGGACGTCGCCGTCGTCCCGGCCGACGGCCTTGCAGCCTGGCTCGGCGCGCGCGGGGACGTGGTCACGGGCGGTGACGGCGCCGAGCTGTACGGCGGACTGCTGCCGGCGTCGGCGCGTCCCGCCGCGGGCATCGTGGCGTCGACCGCCGCGATGGTGGGCCGGGCGGTCGCCTGCGGCGCGCCCGGCGTCGTCCGCGGCCCCGACGCCGTGCTGCCGCTCTACGGCCGCGCCCCCGACGCGGCGCGCTGGCGGGGCGCCGCACCCACAGCGGAGGCACGACCGTGAGCCTGCAGGTCGTCCCCGACACTCCGCACCGCGAACGCATCGTCCGGCCGATGCAGTTCACCGACCTCCAGGCAGTCGCCGCGCTCGAAGCGCGCACCTTCACCCTGCCCTGGTCTCTCGCGATCTTCAGCGGCCAGCTGGCTCGCGACTCGGGCATCTGCCTCGTCTGCGAGGACGGCGGCCGTGTCATCGCGTATCTCATCGCCGACATGTTCGTCGACGTGTGGCATCTCATGAACCTCTGCGTGGACGGGTCGTACCGCCGCCAGCACGTCGCCTCGGGCCTGCTGGAGGCGTACTTCGCCTTCACCGAGCGCAGGGGGCATCGCGGGCACACGCTGGAGGTGCGCGTCTCCAACGGCCCCGGCATCGAGCTTTACCGGAGCTTCGGGTTCGTCGCTACGGGGGTCCGACCGGGCTACTACAGCGACGACCGCGAAGATGCCGTCATCATGTGGAAGGACTGGGAGGGGGACAGCGCGTGAGCCCGGCACCCCGGTCCGGGGAGGCTTCGCCCGCCGGCCCCATCCTCGCCGTGGAGACCTCCTGCGACGACACCAGTGCGGCCGTGGTCATCGGGCGCGAGGTCCTCTCATCGGTCGTGTCCTCCCAGAACGAGCTTCACGCGCAGTTCGGGGGTGTGGTGCCGGAGGTGGCATCGCGCCGCCACACCGAGCTGGTCAACGAAGTGGTCGCGGAGGCGATGAGCGAAGCGGGTATCGGCTGGGACGACGTCGGCGCCGTCGCCGTGACCCAAGGTCCCGGGCTCATCGGCGCGCTGCTCGTCGGGCTGGCCACGGCGAAGTCGCTTGCCTACCGGCGCGGCCTGCCACTGATCCCCGTGAACCACCTCCAGGGGCACATCGCCGCCAACTACGCGCTCGGGGTGGAACCGCCGTTCCTGTGTCTGGTGGCCAGCGGCGGACACACGCTGCTCGCCGTCGTCGACGAAGGCGTGCGCTACCGCGTCGCCGCCAAGACCATGGACGACGCGGCCGGCGAGGCCTTCGACAAGGGCGCCCGGCTGCTGGGTCTGGGGTATCCCGGCGGCAAGGAGCTGGACGAGCTGGCGGCGCGCGGCGACCCGGGCTACGCCCGCTTTCCGCGCGCCGTGCCGAAAGGCCGCGGCTTCAGCTTCAGCGGCCTCAAGACCGCGCTGCTCTACGACCTCAGGGGCCGGGAGGCAGCCGAGATCGAGGCCCATCGCGCGGACATCGCCGCGTCCTACCAGGCGGCCATCGTCCGGCAGCTGGTGGAGAAGACGGTCGCCGCCGCGGCCGCCGAAGGCCTGCGCCGCGTCGCCGTCGCCGGCGGCGTCGCCGCCAACTCCGGCCTGCGTCGGGCGCTCGCCGAGGCCTGCGCGGCCGAGGGCCTGCAGCTCTCGCTGCCGCAGCTCAGTCTGTGCACCGACAACGCCGGCATGATCGGTCTCGCCGCCGGCTTCCTGCCGGCGCTCGACTGGCCGGACTACCTCGGCCTCGACGCCTTCGCGAGCGACGCCGAGGCGAAGGCCGCCCGACCGCGGAAGGGCTCCGCCCGCCGCGCCGGCGCCTGAGCCGGCCGCGCCGGTTCCACCCGGACGGCCCGGGAGGGCGCCACTCCGCCCGGTCCGCCGCCTCGACATCATGTACCCCCGAAGGGACGGGACTCAGCGTCCCGGCTACCCTTGCGACCGGCGACCGATGCTAGACTCGGACGGGTATGGGTCATCGGCCAAACCCCGTGTTCCCGCCGGCGGCTGCCGGCGACTCGCCGCGCATGGCCGCCGAGCTGTTCGTCGACTGCCTCGAGAACGAGGGCGTCGAGTTCGTCTTCGGCATCCCCGGTGAGGAGACGCTCGACCTCAGCGAGGCTCTCGACCGGTCGCAGCTGATCACCTTCGTTCCCACCCGCCACGAGCAGGGCGCGGCGTTCATGGCAGACGCGTACGGCCGGCTCACCGGCAGGCCCGGCGTCTGCCTCGCCACCCTGGGTCCCGGGGCCAGCAACCTCGCGACCGGTATCGGCGACGCGACCCTGGATCACGCGCCTCTCGTCGCCCTGACCGGCCAGACCGGCCTCGCCGGCATGCACAAGGAGACGACGCACCAGTTCATCGACACCGTGGAGATGCTGCGCCCCATGACCAAGTGGAACACCAGGCTCCACCATCCGCGCATGGTGCCGGAGGCGGTGCGCAAGGCGTTCAGCATCGCCGCCGCGGAGAAGCCGGGAGCCACCCACCTGGAGCTGCCCGAGGACGTGATGGGGACCGCGGCGACCGGGTCGCCGCTCCCACACGGCCCCGCACCCATGGTCGAGGCCGATCCCGTCAGCCTGCTGCGCGCCGCCGAGATCATCGAGGGCGCCCGCCGGCCGGTGTTGCTGGTCGGCAACGGCGTGGTGCGCCAGCAGGCGGCTCCCGCCCTGCGCGCCTTCTGTGAGCAGACCGGCCTGCACGCGATCACGACCTTCATGGGCAAGGGCGTGCTGGACGCCTCCGACGAGCACTTCCTGTTCACGGCGGGCCTTCGCCGGCAGGACTACCCGCAAGGCATCCTGGGCCGGGCCGACCTCGTGGTGAGCATCGGCTACGACATGATCGAATGGCCGCCCTCTGCGTGGAACCCCGAGGGCGGGCTGCGCATCGTCTGCATCGACACGGTGCCGCCGGAGATCGATGCCCACTTCATCCCCGAGGTGGAGCTCATCGGCGATCTCTCGCGGATCCTCTTCCAGCTCACCGGCCTCCTCGAGGGCAAGACGGTGGCGAGCCTCGAGACCCGGCCCTACCGGCGCGCCTTCCGCCGCGTCCTCGACGCCGGCACCGACGGCGACTTCCCGATCAAGCCGCAGCGGGTCCTGCGCGACCTGCGCGAACTGCTGGCGCCGGAGGACGTGCTCATCAGCGACGTGGGCGCCCACAAGCTCTGGGTGGCTCGCTTCTGGGAGGCGCGGGAGCCCAACACGGTGCTGATCAGCAACGGCTTCGCCGCCATGGGCTTCGGGCTGCCGGCGGCCATCGCCGCGGCGCTGGCCCGCCGCGGCCGCGGCAAGGTGGTGTGCATCAGCGGTGACGGGGGCTTCCTCATGAACTGCCAGGAGCTGGAGACGGCGCGTCGGCTGGGGCTGCCGTTCGTCGTCCTCGTCTGGAGCGACGGCGGCTACGGTCTCATCGAGATGCACCAGAGGCGCAAGTACGGGCGCATCGCCGGCACGCGCTTCGACAACCCCGACCTCGTGGCGCTGGCGCGCTCGTTCGGGATCGAGGGCCTCCGCGCCGAGAAGGCCGGCGACGTCAAGCCTCTCCTTGCCGGGGCGCTGCGACATCCAGGCCCCGTCGTCCTTGATATTCCGATCGATTACGCGGAAAATGACAAATTAGCCGTCGACCTGTGGCAGCTTGCGCCCGAGGCACTGGCCTGAAACCTGCGCAAACGTATTCGGGGGGGTCCGAATGACAGAGATGCTTCGCAACGAGGGGCTGAAGCGCGTACGGATGCGGCTCATCACGGCCGTCATCTTCGTCTTCACGCTCACCTGCTCGGGCTCGTTCGGCATGGAGGACGTCGTCTCGTCCTCCGGCCCCGGGATGACGCTGCTCATGATCCTCATCCTGCCGCTGGTGTGGAGCGTCCCGATGGCGTTCGTCGCCTCGGAGCTCGGCTCCATGGTCCCCGAGGCCGGCGGCCTGTACCGCTGGATCCGCCGGGGCATGGGCGAGTACTGGAGCTTCCAGGCCGGCTGGTGGTGGACGCTCTCCCTCTACGTCGACTCCGCAGTGTACGTGGCCCTGGCGCTGGACTACATGCAGAACCAGTGGGGGTTCGGCGCCACCGAGCGGGCGCTCATCGGCGTGGGCATCGTCGCGGTGTTCACGTTCATCAACATCAGGGGCCTGGAGCTCACGGGCTGGTCGCTCACCATCATCCAGGTCGGCGTCATGGTGCCGCTGCTCATCTTCACCGTGTACGGCATCACCAAGGGCACCGGCAGCGGCTTCAGCCCCATGCTGCCGGAGGGCGAGAGCGTCCTCACGTCTCTCAATCTGGGGCTCGCGATCATGATGTGGATGTACTCGGGGTGGGAATCGATGTCCACGCTTGCGGGTGAGATCCAGAACCCGCAGCGGGTCATTCCGCGCGCCCTGATGATCGGCACGCCACTGGTCATCGCCACCTACTTCGTGACGGTGTGGGCATCCATCCGCATCGCCAACCTCGGCGGCCCGGACAACTACCTCAACATGTGGACGGGCGGCGGCGGCGAGGACTTCGTCCAGCTCGCCAAGGTCGTCGGCGGCGCCTTCATGGGCTACCTGATGCTGATGTCGGCCATCCTCTCCAACATCGGCCTGTACGCCGGCTACCTCGCTACGGGCTCGCGGCCGCAGTTCCAGATGTCCCGCGACCGCCTGCTGCCGCGGTTCATCGGCATCACGCACAAGAGCTGGGGCACGCCGTGGGTCGCCATCCTCATGATGGGCTTCGTCAACGCGGTACTGATCAACTTCGAGTTCGACGCGCTCATCACCATCGACGTGTTCCTGCTCATGTTCCCCTACGTGCTCATCTTCCTGACGGTGATGATCATGCGCGTCAGGGAGCCCGACACCCCGAGGTCCTTCAGGGTGCCCCTCCCGACCTGGGCGCTGGGCGTGTGGGTCGCGTTCCCGATCGCCATCGCCATCATCGCCCTGTTCGTGAACGGCATGGACTGGATGATCGGCGGCCTCGCCGGCATCCTCACCGGGCCCATCGCCTACCTCATCTTCAAGAACATCTACAAGGGCACCACGGACGAGGCGCTCGAGGGCTCCACCATCACCCCCTCGGGCGAACTCACTGAATTCGGCGCCAAGGTGGAAGGGGTGGGAGCATGAAGGGCCAGCGGTACGCCAACCTGACGGCGATCACCGGTATCATCGCCGGGGCCTTCGCGATCGGCGGCGGGTTCTACGCCCGCGCCACCGATCCGGTGTTCGGCATTCCTCAGTTCTTCGGCATCGCCTCGGACTACCTGTCCGGCGTGCACATGCTGGTCGGCCTCGGGATCGTCATGGTCGTCGGCGGACTGATCAGCTTCAAGTGGCCGAGTGTCGGCGGCATCATCGTCTGCACGGCCGCGATGATCGGGCTCCTCCACACCTACGACCGTGGCCAGTACCGCTGGACCCCGTACCTGTACTACTGGTGGGGCCCGTGGCTCTTCGCCTGGATCTGCGGCATCTTCGCCGGCTACGCGGCGTACAAGAACGTGCCGCAGAGCGGCGAGAAGCTCGAGGACGCGCGACACGCGGAGGGCTACGAGGTCTGAGGCCGAGATCCAGAGAAGCGACGAGAACGCCCGGGCCGCCTGCAGGCGGCCCGGGCGTTCTCGTCGCCGGACCTGAAGCCCGCCGCGGGGTCGCCCCGCGCCGGGGCCGGTGTCAGGGAGTATCGCGTGCGGTGAGGACCACGGACGGCGCCGAGCGCGCCAGCGGTCCATGGTACACGGCCTCCACGTTGTAGCCGTCCGGGTCGAGCACGTAGGCGGCGTAGTAGCCGGGGTGGTACGGACGCTCTCCGGGCGCGCCGTTGTCCGTGCCGCCGGCCGCGAGCCCGGCCTCGTGGAAGCGTCGCACGGCGTCCTCATCGGCGGCCTGGAAGGCGAGGTGCATCGGCGTGGGTGGGCCGTCGTCGCTGAGGAACAGCTCGTCGGCGGCCACCCAACCGTCCCCGCGCTGCACGGCGATCGAGGGGTCGAGCGCGCGCAGGACGGCCTCGTAGAAGCGCGCGCTCTGATCGAGGTCCGCCACCCGGAGGTGGACATGGTCGATGAGCCTGCCCACGTGGTACTCGGTCATGGTCATGCCTCCAGCAGGATCGTCACGGGACCGTCGTTCACGAGCTCCACGCGCATGTGCGCGCCGAACACGCCGGTCTCGACCGGCACGCCCTCGGCGCGCAGCGCCTCGACGAAGGCCTCGTAGATCGCCTCGCCCTGCTCGGGCGCGGCCGCATCGGTGAAGCTCGGCCGGTTGCCGCGCCGCGTGTCCGCGTAGAGCGTGAACTGCGAGACGGCGAGCACGGCGCCGCCGACGTCGCCGAGCGCCAGGTTCATCAGCCCGGCGTCGTCCGCGAACACGCGCAGCCGCGCCGTCTTGGCGGCGAGCTTGCGGGCGGCGGCTGCGTCGTCCCCGGCGGTGACGCCCACGAGGGCGAGGAAGCCGCGGCCCACGGCGCCGACCTCCGCACCGCCTGCTGCGACCGCGGCGCGGCTCACCCGCTGCAGCAGCACCCTCATGCTCCAGCACCTTCACTCATGATCTGATCCTAGTACCCGCTCCGTCTTTCCACCAGAGAAGGCGGCACTCAGCCAGTGCGATTGACAGAGCCGGTCGCCTGTGCGGAGCGGGAGGAACCACCTGCAAAAGCGCCCAGTATCACCGTCGACGCATGACCAGGATGCCTCATGTCGGACGGGTTTGACATCATCCGGAACCGGTCATACCATAGCCAGCTGTGTGGATTAGCACTCTCTCCCCGAGAGTGCCAGTGTCAATTGAGACAAACCACGGTGTACACACCAAGGAGGGTTGCTGCATGAAGCTCAAGCCGCTTGAAGACCGCGTGATCATCAAGGCCGTCGCCGAAGAGGAGAAGACGGCCAGCGGCATCGTGCTGCCCGACACGGCGAAGGAGAAGCCGATGATGGGCGAGGTCGTCGCCGCGGGCGACGGCAAGTGGGACGAGGACGGCAAGAAGCGCGTTCCGATGGACGTCAAGAAGGGCGACAAGGTCATCTACGGCAAGTACGCGGGCACCGAGTACAAGACGTCCGATGGCGATGAGCTCCTGATCCTGCGCGCCAGCGAGATCCTGGCCGTAGTAACGAAGTAGAGAGGAGGCTGAAGTAGCGTGGCTAAGGAACTGAAGTATCACGACGAGGCCCGGCGCTCGCTCGAGCGTGGCGTCAACGCGCTTGCCGACGCCGTCAAGATCACCCTCGGCCCCAAGGGCCGTTATGTGGTGCTCGACAAGAAGTTCGGCGCTCCCACCATCACCAACGACGGTGTGACCATCGCCCGAGAGATCGAGCTCGAGGACGTCTTCGAGAACCAGGGCGCCCAGCTCGTCAAGGAAGTCGCGACCAAGACCAACGACATCGCCGGTGACGGCACCACCACCGCCACCCTGCTCGCCCAGGCGATCGTGCGTGAGGGCCTGCGCATGGTGGCCGCCGGCGCCAACCCGATGGCCATCAAGCACGGCATCGAGGAGGCGGTCAACGAGGCCGTCGCTTCCATCAAGAAGCAGAGCAAGGAGATCTCCGGCAAGGAGGAGATCGCCCGCGTGGCCACCATCTCCGCCCGCGACCGCGGTGTCGGCGACGTCATCGCCGACGCCATCGAGAAGGTCGGCAAGGACGGCGTGGTCAACGTCGAGGAGTCCAATACCTTCGGGCTCGACCTCGAGTTCACCGAGGGCATGCAGTTCGACAAGGGCTACCTCAGCCCGTACATGGTCACGGATCCCGATCGTATGGAAGCCGTGCTCGAGGACCCCTACATCCTCATCGCCAACCAGAAGGTCGGCGCCGTCCAGGATCTGCTCCCCGTGCTGGAGAAGGTCATCCAGGCCGGCAAGCAGATCCTCATCGTGTCCGAGGACGTCGAGGGTGAGGCTCTCGCGACACTCGTCGTGAACAAGCTGCGCGGCACGTTCACCAGCGTCGCCGTCAAGGCCCCCGGCTTCGGCGACCGCCGTAAGCGCATGCTCGAGGACATCGCCATCCTCACCGGCGGCGAGGTCATCACCGAGGAGATGGGCCTCAAGCTCGACAACACCCAGCTCACGCAGCTCGGCCGCGCCCGCAAGGTCGTCGTGACCAAGGACAACACCACCATCGTCGACGGCGCCGGCGACACCGAGGCCATCAAGGGCCGCATCAAGCAGATCAAGGCGGAGATCGAGAACACCGACTCCGACTTCGACCGTGAGAAGCTCCAGGAGCGTCTCGCCAAGCTGGCCGGCGGCGTGGCCGTCATCAAGGTCGGCGCGGCCACCGAGGTCGAGATGAAGGAGACCAAGCACCGCGTCGAGGACGCCCTCAACGCCACGCGCGCCGCCCTTGAAGAGGGCATCGTGCCGGGCGGCGGCGTCGTGCTCGTCAACGCCATCCCCGCGATCAAGGTCGACAAGAAGTCCGACGACGTCGACTTCCGCTCGGGCAAGCAGATCATCGCCCGCGCGCTCGAGGAGCCGCTGCGCCAGATCGCCGAGAACGCCGGTCTCGAGGGCTCGGTCGTGGTGAACAAGGTCAAGACGCTCAAGGCCGGTGAAGGCCTCAACGCCGACACCGACAAGTACGAGGACCTGGTCAAGGCCGGCATCATCGACCCCGCCATGGTCACCCGTTCGGCGCTCCAGAACGCCGCGTCGATCGCCAAGAACATCCTCACCACCGAGTGCATCGTCGCCGACAAGCCCGAAGAGGGCGGCGGCGGAATGGGCGGCGGTATGCCCGGCGGCGGTATGCCGGGGATGATGTAAGACCCGACTCTCGCGAGTCATACGAAAGAGCGAGCCTCTTTCGCGTCAGGGAAGGCCGGCGGTGCGCACGCACCGCCGGCCTTCGCCGTTCTCGAGGCGGCTCAGCCGCCGGAGGATGGCGCCGCGTACAGCCGCCAGCGCTCCGGTACGCCCTTGAGGACGTGCTCGCCGCGGTCCTCGAACACCAGGCCCGAGCCGGCGACGAGGTCCTTGACGGTCGAGCTGACAAGGACCTCGGAGGGGCCGGCGAGCGCCGCGACCCGGGCGCCGATGTGCACGGCGATGCCGCCCACATCGGCGCCGAGCAGCTCGATCTCGCCGGTGTGGCAGCCGGCGCGCACCTCGAGGCCCAGCGGCCTGACCGCTTCGCAGATCGCCTGCGCGCACTTCACCGCCCGCGCCGGCCCGTCGAAGGTGGCGAGGAAGCCGTCACCGGCGGTGTCGATCTCGGACCCACGGTAGCGGGCGAGCATCGCGCGGACCGTCTCGTTGTGCCGGGCCAGGAGCTCGGTCCACTGGCGGTCGCCGAGCTCGCACGCTCTGTCGGTCGAGCACACGATGTCGGTGAACAGTACGGTCGCGAGGACGCGGTCCAGTGTGCGCTCCTCATCTTCGACCGAACGCATGAACGCGATCATCGCGTCGGTGTAGGCCTCGATGGCGTCGAACATCGGGATGTTGGCAGCCCCCGGAATGCGGATGAGGCGTGCTCCCGGGATGAGCGCGGCGTTGTACTCGGCGTTCCGGACGTCCTCAGGGACGTTGCCCTCCTTCACGAGCACCGCCGTCGGCACACGGAGCTGGCGGGCGATGCCCCTCACGTCCATCTCGTACTCGTCGCGTTCGAAGGCCTCGAAGCTGCCCGGCGTCGCAGCATATCGCGCCAGCCGGGCATGCCAGCGGACGAACTCCGGGTCGTCCCACGGCCCATCCTCGGGACGGTTGCCGCAGGTGAGCTGGCCTATCTCCAGCCCGTGGTCGTCATCGCCCCAGATCGCGATCAGGCGGGCAAGGTACGCGTCCCAGTCCTCCGGCGTGACGCCCCAGGGGAAGTCCGGTGCCCACTTCGTCGCGAGCCAGCCGTCGATGAGGAGAGCGGTCGTCCGCTCGGGGTGGGTGCCGGCGTGGAGCGTCGCCAGAGCTGCCGAGCCGCTACTCCACCCGTAGACGGCGGCACGCTCGACGCCGGCCGAATCCATGACGGCGATGACGTCGTCCATGCGTGCTTCGAGGGAAGGCGACAGCTCGACACGGTCGGACATGCCCGTACCGCGCCGGTCGAAGTTGAGGACGCGGACACTGGCCGCCAGGCGGTTCATGAACCGGACGAACTGCGGCAGCTCCCAGTACACCTCGAGGTGCGAGTACATGCTGTTCGTGAAGATGAGCGTCAGGGGACCGCGACCGATGTCGTGGTAGGCGATCCACACCCCATCGACGGTCTTGGCCCAGCGCGTCCGGGGCACTCCAGTACCCGGCAGTCGCATGCTGCCCCGGGGTTCCATGTGGCTGAGGAAGCTCTGGTCGGTCATCAGCACACCACGGCGTGCAGCCGCCACTCCTCCTGTACGCCCATGAGCGCGTGCTCGTCCGTCGTCGTCCGGCGCGTCTCTGGCATCGGCATCATCCCGCCACCCCCGATCTGCGATACCTCAGCGTCTGAGGGTCAGGTTGCGGCTGTCGCCGTCTGCAGGTCGCGCACGGTCGGCATGACGCCCTCCAGCAGGCCGATGGCCATCGCCGGATCGGCTTTGAGCAGCTTCTGGAAGTCGGCGCGCGCGATCCTGGCCGTGGTCAGCTCGCCGACCGCCGAGACGGTGGCGGCGCGGGGCGCGCCGTCGATGAGCGCAAGCTCACCGAAGCAGTCGTCGGTGGCCAACGCACGGGAGTGCCCGCCCGGCGTGCGGACGCGCGCCCGGCCGTTCAGGATGACGTGCAGCGAGTCGCCCTTGGCGCCGGCTACCACGACGGTCGCACCGTCGGCGAAGCGCTCGACCGTGACGTACTTCGCCAGGCGATGAAGGTGCTGTTCGGGCAGGGCAGAGAAGACGTCGACGTGGCGCAAGATCATCAGCCAGCTGAGGGCGTCTCTGCCCTCAAGGGCCTGGCCCTCGGCCTCCACCGGGGCGATCTCCTCTCCGTCTGGCCGCTCGCCGACGTGGCTGTGGTCGGGGATCCGCTGCGCGTCGGTCCTCAGCAGGTCGCGGACGACCAGCGCCAGGCCCGGCAGAAGGGCGACGGCCAGGGTCGGCTCATCGCGCAGCGCGTTCTGGAAGTCGGTGCGCGAGACCCGCCCCGTGGTCACCTCGCCGACGGCGGTGACCGTCGCGGAGCGAGGAGCGCCGTCGAGCAGCGCGAGCTCGCCGAAGTGGTCACCCGGCGCCAGCGCGGAGTGCTGGCCGTCGGGAGTGCTCACCAGGGGTTCTCCTTCGAGCACGACGTGGAAGGAGTCGCCGGGCTCGCCGGCGCGCACGATGTCGGCGCCGTCCGCGTAGCGCCTGAGCTCGGCGAGGTCGGCGACCCTGCCCCGGTGCCGCTTGGGCAGCGCCTGGAACAGCGGCGTACGCTCGAGAGTGTCCAGCTGCCGTGAGCGAAGCACGCCCTCGACTGGCTGGCCCGTCTCGCGCTCCGTTGGCCCCGGTGTCTTTCCTGCGCTCATGTGTCCCCCTCCTGTGGACTGGCCTCAGCCAGACTTGAACGCCTGTCCCTCACGATCCGGATGCGGCCAGGGCGTAGAGATGCCACGTGTCCGGGATGCCCTTGAGGTGGTGCTCACCTCGGTCGTCGAACGCCAGACCGGAACCCGCCACGAGGTCCTTGACCGTCGATGTGACGAGGACCTCCGACGACCCTGGCCAGCGCGCCGACCCTGGCGCCGATGTGGACGGCGACGCCACCGACGTCGGCGCCCAGCAGTTCGATCTCGCCCGTGTGACACCCCGCGCGTACCTCGAGGCCGAGCGGGCGGACGGCCTCGCATACACCCTGCGCGCACTTCACGGCCCGGGCGGGCCCGTCGAAGGTGGCGAGAAAGCCGTCGCCCGTGGTCTTGATCTCGTTGCCACGGTACCTGGCCAGGAAGGCGCGAACGGTGGCGTTGTGCCGCTCGAGAAGGTCCGTCCAGCCGGCGTCACCGGCGGCACAGGCCTTGTCGGTCGAGCAGACGATGTCGGTGAAGAGGACGGTGGCAAGCATGCGGTCGAGCGCCGCCTCCTCTTGGCGGACCGAGGCGATGAAGTGCTCGATCGCCGCCACGATCGGCTCGGGCTCGGGAACCCAGATGACTTCTGTCGTCGTCGCGACAGGCACTGCCCACGCCCCGGGGATCAGGCCCGCCTGGTGGCGAGCGAAACGCTCGTCATCGGGCTCATCCTCGGCGAAGAAGACGGCGGTCGGCGCGGAGATCGCCCGCAGCGCCGGGCGCACGTCCGTGCCGAACCACATGCGCGAGAACTCCTCGTAGCTCGCCGGCGTCGCCGCATAGCGAGCAAGCTTCGCGTTCCATCTCAGGAACTCCTGGTCGTTGTAGGGACGCGAGGCAGGGGCCTCGAACAGATGTCCGCTGGGTTCGACCAGATAGCCGCTGCGCACGAAGTCGGTGGCCCCGGCAAGGGTGCCCCAGGACTTGAGATCGCGGGCCAGGCCTTCCTCGAATTCCTCCGGGCTCTCGCCCCACGGGTAGTCAGGCTCCTTCCGTACGTGGAGCCAGCCGAAGAGGGAGAGGCAGACGGTGCGCTCGGGATAGGTCGCGGCGAAGAACGCGGCGAGCTCCGGTCCCGGCCCGCCCCAGCCGAGCAGGGCCGCCTTCTCGACGCCGGCCGCGTCCATCACCGCCCGCACATCGTCCAGCAGGACGCTGAGGTCCGGAGCGCCGTTCACGCGGTCCGACATCCCGATTCCCCGCTTGTCGAAGACGAGCACGCGGAGATTGCGCGACAGGCGGTTCGAGGAAGCGGACGTAGCGTGGCTGCTCCCAGTACACCTCGAGGTGCGAGACCCAACCATGCACCACGAGCAACGTGATGGGGCCCGAACCGAGGTCCTGATAGGCGATGCAGGCGCCGTCGATCGTCCTGGCCCAGCGGGTCTCGGGAACGTCCGTCATCTCGCGTTCTCTTGCGGAGCAGATCGCATCGGCTGGCCCCTCGATGGATTGCACGCATGACGCCTCCCAACAATAGTCATAGGGGACACTAAGGACAACGTAGGCGCCGGCACGGTCTTGACGAGGTGCGCGGGCCCGCATAGCGTGCCCGGACATCAGTGAGCGCCGCGGCCGTCACGGCGCGGCGCCGAACGCGGGCAAGGGGGTCCGGCGATGCAGGGTCGAGGGAACAGCTGGCAGGCGCGCCATAGGGTCGTCACGCTGACGATCACGGTGACCGTGCTGCTGGCGATCCTGGCCGCCGGAGCGGCCGTCGCGTTCGGCAGCGGCTCGCCCTCGCCTGACGCGGGCGCTGTCACGCTGCGCCTCGGGTGGAGCGAGAGTCCCCTCAACCTCAACCCCTTCATCGGGTACAGCAACTCGTACGAGATCTGGCTGCTCAACTACGACACCCTCGTCGCCGTCGGCGCCGATGGCCTGCCGTCCAAGGAGACCGGCCTCGCCGAGGACTGGGAGCTCTCCGCCGACCAGAAGGAGTGGACGTTCAAGATCCGTCCCGGCGTGAAATGGCAGGACGGCGAGCCGCTCACCGCGCGCGACGTGGCATTCACCTTCAACACCATCATCGAGAACGAGCTCAGCCTGGCCGTCTACCTCAAGGACGTGGAGAGGGCGGTGGCGGTCGACGACACCACGCTCAAGGTGTACTGCAGCGCACCCAAGGCCAACATGCTGCTCACGCAGGTCTATATCTACGTCCTGCCGGAGCACATCTGGGGCAAGCTCAGCGCCGACGAGATGGGTAACACCTTCCGCAACCCGGTGCCGATCGTGGGCTCTGGCCCGTTCCAGACGGTGGAGTTCAAGAAGGACGAGTACGTCAAGCTGGTCCGCAACCCCACGTACTGGGGCGAGCAGCCGACGGTCGACGAGGTCATCTTCCAGTACTACACCAACGCCGACACGATGGTGCAGGACCTCAAGAGCGGGGCCATCGACGGGGCCCAGGTCATCCCGGCCACTCAGTTCAAGCAGCTGCAGAACGAGGCAGGGATCGAGGCGATCCCGTATCCGCTCTACAACTGGGAGTACATCGACGTCAACTGCTACGACAGCCCGGACTCGCTCGGCAACCCCGTGCTCAGGGACCCGACGTTCCGCGTCGCGATGGCGTGGGCCATCGACCGCGAGAAATGCGCCAGCCTCGCCTGGAGCGGCCTCGCGACCGCGGGCTACGGCATCTTCCCCAAGGCCGGCTGGCCGGAGAGCGCGAACCCGTACTACCAGCCGGACGCGGCAGATGCGATCGGCTTCGACCTCGAGAAGGCCGGGACGCTCATGGACGAGGCCGGCTACAGAGACTCGGACGGCGACGGCATCCGTGAGGACAAGCAGGGCGCGCCCATCAAGCTGCGCCTGTGGGCGCGCGACATCTCGCCCGAGAGCCAGGTGCAGGGCAAGCTCATCGCCGGCTGGCTCAAGGACATCGGTCTGGACATCGACTACTCGGTCGTGGACGAGGGCGCGCTCGGCGACGACATCTGGAACTACAAGGGCGACGTGTACGCGCCCGACTACGACCTCGCGCTCTGGGACTTCATGGGCTACATAGATCCCGGCGACTCCGCCGCCTGCTTCACCACCGACCAGATCGAGAACTACAACGAGCCGTGCTGGTCCAACGCGGAGTACGACGAGCTCACCGTGGCGCAGTACCGCGAGATGGACACGGCGGCCCGCATGGAGCTGCTCAAGCAGGCGCAGGGCGTGATGTACGCGGAGCAGCCGATGATCGTCATCGACTATCCGTCGGTGTTGCAGGCCGTGAACACGTCGCGGTGGGAGGGTTGGCAGCCCTACGTCGGCGGCAGTGTGTGGAACAACTTCCTCGACCGGCAGAGCTATATCGAGCTGCAGCCCAAGGTCGCGGAGGCCGCGGCCGCGATGAGAGGGGGATCGTCCTCGTCGGGTGGATCGCGTCGCGTAGTGCCGCCTCGCCGCGCGTTCGTGGTGTGTGGCTGAAGCGCCGCCGGGCGGGCGTGCGGAGGAGGAGTGAGGCCCGCCGCGGATCCGCTGGCGGGTCACCGGCGGCGGCGCTGCCGGGCGACTACCACGTGCACACCACGTGGTCTGACGGCACGGGCAGCGTCGAGCAGTGTGCGCTGCGCGCGGTCGAGCTCGGCCTGCCCGAGATCGGCATCGCCGACCACATCGCCCCGAGGCCCGCGCCGGGGGAGACCTGGTGTGTGCCCCCGGCGCGTCTGGCCGCCTACGTGGAGGACGTGCGGCAGGTCGCGGCCCGGCATCCGGAGGTCAAGGTGCTGCTCGGGCTGGAGGCGGAGTTCGTGGCCGGGCAGGAGGCGGAGCTCGACCGGCTCCTCGACGCCTGGCCGTTCGAGATCGTCGTGCTCGGCGTGCACGTGGTCGAGGGGTTCGAGTTCGACGACCCGGGCCTGCGCGGCGACGCCCGCTGGGACGACCCGGACGGACTCCTCGCCGCCTACTACCGCACGCTGCGGCGCGCCGCCGAGTACGGGCGCTTCGACGTCCTCGCACACTTCGACTACATCGGCCTCTGGGGGCACGCGCCCGGCGCGGCGGTGCTGCCGGAGATCGACGCGGCGCTGGATGCGCTGGCCGCGTCCGGCGCCGCGCTCGAGCTGAACACCGATTGCGTCAGCGACCCGGCCGGCGTCATGTACCCGTCAGGCGCCATCCTCCGGGCCGCGCGTGAGCGCGGCATCCCGCTGGTGATCGATTCCGACGCCCACGAGGCCGCGCACGTCGGGCGGCTCTGGGACGAGGCGATGGCGAATGCGCGCGCGGCTGGCTACCGGCAGACGTTGCGCCTGTCGGACCACGTTCTGGTGCCGCTCCCGAAGCAGGACTGACAAGCTCCGGACCGCGGGCCCCCGGCCGGACTCCGCGCGCTACAGCCTGGCCGCCGGCGAGGCGACCGACACTGCTCGATCCCCGCGCGCGTGCGCCGTGGCCAATGCGGTAGACGGATATCCGTGGTGACCCCGGCCCGCCGCGGGTACAGTACACCCATGGTCGATCTGGCGGACAGCGCGTCGCGCCACGTCCTCATCGTGACGGGCCCGGAGCGGGAGCGGCTCTACCGTCGCTTCGCGACGTTGTTCGCCGGACGCGACGACGTCGAGGTGATGATCGATCGGCGCGTCGCCGACCGGCGCCGCGCCCAGCGCGACCCGGGCACAGGCGAGCGTCGTCGCGCCGAACGCCGCCGCAGACGCCCGGACTGGATCGTGCCTCCCGCCTGAGCCTCTCTCAGATCGCCTTCGCCCCGCTTCTTGGCCGCGGACGCTTCGCATTGACCTGCGTAGCCGCATCAACTGGCGGTGCGCCGCAGGCACACCGCCTATATACTCTGCAGACGTTCGTCCCGGGTAATCGTCGTGGAGGTTGTTCAATGCTGTTGATGGGTGAATCGATCAACGGGACGCGCAAGCAGGTCGCCGAGGCGATCCAGGCGCGCGATGCCGAGTTCATCAAGACCCTGGCCCAGGACCAGATCGACGCCGGGGCCGGGCTGCTCGACGTCAACGGCGGCGTCGCCGGCGGCAATGAGGTCGACGACCTCCTCTGGCTCATCGAGATCGTCATGGGCGTCACCGATATGCAGCTCATGGTCGACTCCGCCAACCCCAAGGCGCTCGACGCCGGCGTGGAGGCGATCCTCGAGAAGGGCGGCAAGGTGCCGTTCATCAACTCGATCTCCGGCGAGCAGCCGCGCATCGACGCCGTCATGCCGCTCGTCGAGAAGCACAAGTGCCCCGTCGTCGGCCTGTGCTTGAGCGACGAGGGCATCCCGCCGACCGCCGAGGACCGCTTCGCCGTCGCCAAGCAGATCTTCGACCTGTGCGCCGGCGCCGGCCTGCCGGCCGAGGACCTCTGGATCGACCCGCTCGTCATGGCCGTGTCCGCCGACCCGTCGGCTCCCGGCGTCACCATGGAGACGCTCAAGCTCGTCAAGGATCGCCTGCCCTCTCGCACCACCGGCGGCCTCAGCAACGTGAGCTTCGGTCTGCCGAACCGCGGCCTGCTCAACCGCACCTTCGTGGCCATGTGCGCGGGCCTCGGCCTCGACGGCCTGATCGTCGACGTGCGCAACAAGCAGATGATGGCCACCATCAAGTCCGTCGAGGCGCTTCGCGGCGAGGACAACTTCTGCGGCTCGTACCTCAAGGCGCACCGCGCCGGCATCCTGGAGTAGACAGGTGACCGAGCCGGCACGCTGCCGTCTGCGCGACCTCGGCGTCGCCATCGGCAGACTGCCGGCCGGGCCGCTGAACGCGGTGACCGACGTCCCGGGCGTGCGCGTCGGTCACTGCACCGTCTCGTGGGGCGGGCCCGAGCTGCCACGCGGCAGCGGGCCCGCCCGCACAGGCGTCACCGCCGTCCTTCCGCACGCCGGCGAGCTCTGGCACGAGCGTGTCGTCGCCGGCGCCTTCGCCGCCAACGGCGCCGGCGAGGTCATCGGCATCAGCGCCATCCGTGAGTGGGGTCTCATCGAGACGCCGGTCATGCTCACCAACTCGCAGAGCGCCGGCGCCGTCTACGACGCCACCGTGCGCTGGATGATGGACCGCCAGCCGCTCGCCGGTATCGAGGACGCGGTCATGCCGGTGGTCGGGGAGTGCGATGACGGGTTCCTCAACGACCTGCGCGGCATGCACGTGCACGGGGAGCACGTCCGGGCGGCGCTGGACGCCGCCGCCGCCGGTGCGGTGGCCGAAGGCTGCGTCGGCGCCGGCACGGGTATGTCGTGCTTCGACTTCAAGGCCGGCATCGGCACCTCGTCGCGCCGCGTCACGGCGCACGCCCGCCCCTGGACCGTGGGCGTCCTCGCGCTCACCAACTTCGGCGTCCGTCACCGCCTGCGTGTCGACGGCGTGCCCGTCGGGCGCGAGATCACCGACCTGATGCCCGTCGAGAACCGGGAAGGCTCGTGTATCGTCGTGCTCGCCACCGACGCGCCGCTCACCGCGCGGCAGTGCGAGCGCCTGGCCAGGCGCTGCGCTCTCGGCCTCGCCGTGACCGGCTCCTACGCCTCAGACGGCAGCGGTGAGATCATGGTCGCCTTCACGACCGCGCATCGCATCCCGCGTGTCGCCGCCGAGCCCCTCGCCGTCACCAGCGTCGCCAACGACCAGATGTCCGAGCTGTTCGAAGCGGCCGTCGACGCTACCGCCGAGAGCGTCTTCAACGCTCTCACCGCGGCGACCACCACCGTCGGCCGTGACGGCAACCAGGCGTACGCCCTGCCGCTCGACCGACTCGTCGAGGTCATGCGGCGCTACGGGCACGAGGCGCGGTTGCCCGGGGCGTAGCTCCGAGCCTTGCCGCGCCTCGCCGCGGCGATTACGATGACGGCCTAGGCTGGTCCTGCGACGCGCGGTGACCGGCCCGATCAGGGGGGGTCGACCACGGCGCGAAGGACGGCAGCATCGCCGCATCCCACGACTCCATCGGCCGGATTGTCGTCGGGCCGACGGGATCACGCGCCGGCGTCGTCTAATCTCCCGAGGCCCCTTCCGGGGGCGTCTCGCTCGAGCGTCAGCACACCAGGTGTCAGGGGTCCGGCAACCACGGATGTGAGAAGGAGGCAAGGGTCCGCCCTCGACCGGGGCCGGGCGTGCGGGGACCCGTACTGCAGTGGATAAACGACGGTACTTCTTTCGGAAGATCCTGAACGCAGTCCTCACCATCATCCTCGTGGCCTCGTTCAACTTCGCGCTCTTCCGCATTCTCCCAGGCGACCCCGCCAGGCTCCTTCTGCCCAAGGGAAAGACCGACCCATCGGTCATCGAGCGTCAGCGCAAGACCTTCAATCTCGACAAGCCGATGTGGCAGCAGTTCATCTACTACTGGCGCGACACCGTGCAGGGCGAGTTCGGCATGTCGTTCTCGGAGAAGCGTCCCGTCACGGAGGTCGTCGCCGAGCGGATCTGGCCCACCGTCCTGCTGGTGGGGGTGGGCACCATCTTCGCCACCATCGTCGGCATGATCATGGGCGTCTTCGCGGGATGGCGACGAAACGGCACGTACGACGTCGTGTCCACGAACTTAGGGATGGTGCTCTACGCCATGCCCACGTTCTGGTTCGGCCTCCTGATGATCATGCTGTTCGCCACCAAGCTGCGCTGGTTCCCCACGGGACGCATGGAGGAGCCCGGCGTGGAGCTGTCCGGCTTCGCCGCGTTCCAGTCGCTCCTCAAGCACCTCTTCCTGCCCGCGTTCACCTTCGCGATCGCCTACGTCGGCGAGTATCACCTCATCATGCGCAGCTCCATCACCGGCGTCATGAAGGAGGACTACGCGCTCACGGCGCGCGCCAAGGGTCTCAGCGAGAACGCGGTCCTGTGGCGCCATGTCGTGCCCAACGCGATGCTGCCCACGGTCACGGTCGTGATGATGAACCTGGGCTTCGTGATGTCGGGCGCCATCCTGGCCGAGAGCGTCTTCAACTGGCCCGGCCTGGGGCTCCTGTCCTACGATTCGATGCAGAAGCGTGACTACCCGGTGATGCAGGCGGTGTTCCTCATCGCGAGCATCGCCGTGATCGTCGCCAACCTCATCGCCGACATCATGTACTACTACCTCGACCCAAGGGTGCAGGCATGATCCCCCGTCGCTTCAGGAACTGGGTCATCTTCTGGACGATCATCACGTGGGTCGTCCTCGAGTTGCTCACGTATCCCAAGGACGTCCCCATCACCTCCGGGTTCTCCGAGATCGTCGCGGGCTTCTTCTCCGCCAGCGTCGGCGCCTACCCCGCCTGGGTGACGCTTCTGCTCGCCGCGGTGTGCTTCGTGGCCGGCGGCATCGGCCTCGTGCGCCGCGGCAAGGCCAAGGTCATGAACATCCTGCTCATCGTCGAGGGCATCGTCTTCCTGGCCTGGGGAGTGCTCGCCGGCGGCGGCGCCGACGGCTGGTCCGCCGCCGCCAACAACATCTCCTACAACTGGGCCATCCAGACCGTCGTCGTCGTCATCGGCGGGGCGTGCGTCTGGTTCTGGGCGGTCGGCAACCCGGAGCGCGCCGAGCTGACCACCTGGAACACCCACGCGGTCTGGAAGCTCTACCGCTCCAACTGGCAGGGCATGGTCGGGCTCGGCATCCTCATCGTCTTCCTGCTGATGGCGCTGCTGGCCCCCTTCCTCGCCGACCACGCACTGCTCGACCCGAACGCGCAGATCGCCGATCCGGACACGGGCGAGCTCTATCTCGCCTATCATCCGCCCACCTGGTACTACTACAACTGGTTCGGCACCGACCAGGTCGGCCAGAGCGTGCTCGCCCAGTTCATCTGGAGCGCGCGCATCTCGCTCATGGTCGGTCTTCTCGCCGCGTTCATGTCCACCGTCCTCGGCGCCGGCATCGGCATCGCGGCCGGCTTCTACGGAGGCTGGCAGGGGGAGGGGTGGATGCGGTTAACAGACGCGTTCCTCGTCATCCCCTGGCTGCCGCTGGCCATGGTCCTGGCGGCCGCGTGGGGCCAGAACTACTGGATGATCATCCTGATCATCGGCATCACCAGCTGGCCCGGCACGGCGCGCATGGTGCGGTCCGACGTGCTGCGCGTGCGCGAGCTCAACTTCATCGAGCGCGCCCGGGCCATCGGCTCCAGCAACCGGCACATCATGGGCAAACACGTGCTGCCCAACGTCATGCCGCTCATCTTCGCCAACCTGGTCCTCGTGGTCGCCATCGCCATCCTCTCCGAGACCACGCTGTCGTTCCTCGGGCTCGGCGACCCGCTCAACTTCAGCTGGGGCACCATGCTCCACTATGCGTGGGTCAACGGCGCCGCGGGACTGCCCGCCTGGTGGTACCTCCTCCCGCCGGGCATCGCCATCATCCTGGTGGTGCTGGCCTTCACCTTCATCGGCACGGCCTACGACGAGGTGCTCGATCCCAAGCTGCGCAAGCGCGAGGACAGCACCGGTGAGAGCCGGTTCACCGCTCGCGGCGAACCGGCCGTGGCCATGGTCGGCGGCGCCGGCGTCGGCGGTGGCGGCGCCGTCTTCACGCCCGGCCAGCAGACCGACGACGCCATGCCCGACTTCAACAAGCCGGCCGGTGGCACGATCAACCGCCCGGAGGGCGGCGGCTGGGTCGGCGGCCACATCGCCGACGACGAGAAGGGAGGCGAGTGATGGCCAGATCAGCCACCAAGGCAACGCCCGCCCCCGAGAAGAAGCCCGTCGAGCGCATCGAGCACGAGGGACTGCTCGACGTCCGCGGTCTCACCACCTACTTCAAGCTGGGCGTGGGCGACGTCAAGGCGGTACGCGACGTGAGCTTCACGCTCAAGCCCGGCGAGAGCCTCGGCCTCGCCGGCGAGTCGGGGTGCGGCAAGACGACGGCGGCGCTCTCGATCCTCAAGCTGCTGCCCGAGAACGGCCGCATCGTCTCGGGCGAGATCCTCTTCGACGGCAAGAACCTGGCCAAACGGACCGAGTACGGCATGAGCCGGATCCGCTGGAAGGAGATCAGCATCATCTTCCAGGGGGCGATGAACGCGCTGAACCCGGTCAGGGAGACGGGCAAGCAGATCGCCGAGCCCATCCAGCTGCACGAGGGCCTGAGCGAAAAGCAGGCCATGGTCCGCGCCAGGGAGCTCTTCGACCTCGTGGGCATCAACCCCAAGCGCATCGACGACTTCCCGCATCAGCTGTCGGGAGGCATGCGCCAGCGCGCCATGATCGCGATGGCGCTGGCGTGTAACCCCAAGCTCGTCATCGGCGACGAGCCCACAACGGCGCTCGACGTGATGGTGCAGGCGCAGATCCTCGAGCTCATCCACCGCCTGCGCACGGAGCTCGACCTGTCGTTCATCCTCATCAGTCACGACCTCTCGGTCATGGCGGAGACCTGCGACAAGGGCGTCGTCATGTACGCCGGCGAGGTGGTCGAGAGCGGCACCACCGCGAACATCTTCAACAACGCGACGCACCCGTACACGCGGCAGCTGATCAAGGCGTTCCCCAACATCCACGAGAAGCGGGAGATGATCAGCTCGATCAAGGGCGACCCGCCCAATCTCGTCAACCCGCCGCCGGGCTGCGGGTTCTGCCCCCGCTGCGACGTGAAGATCGCCAGCTGCGAGACCGACCACCCCGACCTCGTCGAGGTCGAGCGCGGCCACTTCGTGCGCTGCGTCCACGCAGTGAAGGGGGTGTGACGATGGCCACCGATCCGGAGACCAGCGCCGAGCCCCGCGACACGTACGTCAAGGGCAGCGTCGACAGCGTCGACCTGGCCTCGGCCACGACGACCGACGGGGTGCTCTTCGACGTCAAGGACCTCGAGGTCTACTTCCCCATCACCGAGGGTTTCTTCAAGAGCATGGTCTCGACCGAGAAGAAGTTCGTGAAGGCGGTCGATCACATCAGCTTCCAGGTGAAGCAGGGCGAGATCCTCGCCCTGGTCGGCGAGTCGGGGTGCGGCAAGACGACCACCGGTCGCACCCTCCTGCGCCTCGAGGAGCCCACCGGCGGACACATCCTCTACAAGGGACTGCCGGTGGAGAAGTTCGGCTCCAGGACCCTGCGCGACTACCGACGCAAGGCGCAGATCATCTTCCAGGACCCCTACAACTCCATCAATCCCAAGCAGACGATCTTCGACATCGTCGCCGAGCCGCTCGAGGTCAACAACGTGTGCTCGAGCGAGCGCGAGAAGGAAGAGAAGGTCATCGAGGCGATCAGCGAGGCCGGGCTGCGGCCGGCGACGGAGTACCTCTACCGCTACCCGCACGAGCTCTCCGGCGGCCAGCGGCAGCGCGTCTGCATCGCCGGCGCGACCGTGCTCGACCCGGACGTGATCGTCGCCGACGAGCCCGTGGCCTCGCTCGACGTCTCCATCCGCAACGACATCCTCAAGCTGATGGTCGAGGAGAAGGAGAAGCTCGGCGTCACCTACATCTTCATCACCCACGACCTCTCGCTGGCCTGGGTGATCAGCGACCGCATCGCCGTCATGTACCTGGGGCGCATCGTCGAGATCGGCGAGACCGAGGAGGTCGTCGCCAACCCCAAGCACCCCTACACCAAGGCGCTCATCAGCGTCATCCCCGTGCCCGATCCGCTCTCCAAGCGCGAGCACGTGATCCTCAAGGGCGAGACCCCGAACCCCGTCGACATCCCCTCAGGCTGCCGCTTCCACCCGCGCTGTCCCGAGGCGATCGATGCGTGCAAGGAGACAGACCCCGAGGACGTCCACATCGGCGGCGACCACTACGCCGCCTGCATCAGGATCTAGCGACGGGGCCGGCAGGGGCGGTGGGGCCGCAGAAGGCGCTCACCGCCCCGGCCGGCCGCTCTGCGGGCCGGCAGGGTCCGACAAGGGGAGGGGACCATGAAGCGCACGTTCATCATGTTGGCGCTGGGTGTCGCGGCGCTGGGGCTGCTCGCTGCGACCGCCGCGGCGTCGCCGTCGCCGTCGCCGTCGCCGTCGGCGACGGCGGTCGTCTACCGGATCGGGATCAACCAGGACTACGACGGGATGAACCCGTTCAGCTCGTGGAGCGGGATCTCCTGGGAGAGCTTCCGGCTCGGCTACGACTTCCTCACGTGGTACGACGAGGACTACGAGCCGGCGCCGGACGTGGCCACCAGCTGGGAGACGTCGCCCGACGGCAAGACCTGGACGTTCACCCTCCGCGACGACATGAAGTGGCACGACGGTCGGCCGCTCACCGCACGGGACGTCGCGTTCACGTACAACCTCATCCTCGACACGCAGCACTGGGCGTACATCCAGTACCTCACCGGCGTGACGAGTGTCGAGGCGCCCGACGACACCACGGTGGTGATCACGACGCGCAAGCCCAATGCGGGCATGCTGGCTCTCTACATCCCGATCCTCCCCGAGCACGTGTGGAAGAAGGTCTCTCCGGACAAGCTGGACACCTACAAGAACTCACCCTTCATCGGGTCCGGGCCGTTCCGCGTCGCCGAGCTCGAGAAGAGCAAGTGGGTCAAGCTCGAGGCCAATCCGGACTACCCGGAGGCGCTCGGTGGCCCGCCGACCATCGACGAGGTCTACTACGTCATCAGCCAGAACACCGACTCGATGATCGAGGACTACAAGGCCGGCACCCTCGACGCGGTCGTGGACTTCCCGGCCACCTACGAGAAGGTCCTCGCCAAGGTCCCCGGCACCACGGCGGTGGCCTCGCCGGCCATCGGGTTCCACGAGCTCGCCTTCAATTGCTGGAAGAGCGCGAAAAGCAAGGGGAACCCACTGCTCCGCGACGCCGCCATCCGGCAGGCCGTGCACTGGGCGATCGACAAGGGCGCGCTGAACGCGACCTCCATGGCCGGTCAGGCGGTCCCCGGCACGTCCGTCATCTCTCTCGCGCAGGGTGACTGGCACTGGGAAGTCCCCGAGGCCGAGAAATACCGCTACGACCCCCAGAAGGCCAAGCGGATCCTCGAAGACGCCGGCTACAGCGACACCGACGGCGACGGCGTGCGCGAGAACGACAAGGGCGACAAGCTCGAGTTCCGCTTCGTGGTGCTCAACGAGTATCCCGAGGACCAGGCCGCCGGCAGGATGATCGTGAGCTGGTGTGAGGATGTCGGGATCAAGCTGGACCTGGAGCAGAAGGACGAGGGCGCGTTCGGCGACGAGGTCTACGACAACGCCGACTACGACATGTTCATCTGGAGCTGGGGCGGCGACATCGACCCGGGGTTCATGCTCAGTACCTTCACCACGCAGCAGATCCTCAACTGGGGCGACAGCCAGTACTCGAACCCCGAGTACGATGCGCTCTACGTCGAGCAGGCCGAGGCGGTCGACCCGGCCAACCCCGCCGATCCGTCGCTGCGCAAGGCCGTCACCGACGAGATGCAGAAGATCCTCTACCGTGACAACCCCTACATCATCCTCTGGTACAACGTGAACCTGCAGGCCTACCGCACCGACAAGTGGAGCGGGTACCACCTGGTGCCCGCCGCCGACGGGGCCCCGTTCTGGAACTACATGCGCTCGACCTACATCGACCTCACGCCGAACGAGGCCGCCGGCACGGAGGCGAACGGCGGCTCCGGCTGGGGGTGGATCGCCGCGGTCGCGGTCTCGGCGATCGTCATCGTCGTGGTGTTCGTGCTCGTCAGGCGGCGGCCCCGCGCAGTCGAGGACGCGTGACCGCCGGGGCAGGCGACGACCGTCCCGTCCCGAGAGAGGATGACGCCGCATGACTGAGCCCGCCGCCATCTGGCCCGTCGAGGCTATCGAGGCGATGCACCTCGCCGCGCTCGCCCTGCTCGAGCGGGCCGGCGTGCGGGTGGAGTCGGCGGCCGCGCGAGAGCTCCTTCTCGCGACCGGCTGCGCGCCCCTCGGCGTCGACCGCGTCAAGGTCCCTCGTGAGGCGGTCGACGAGGCGCTCGCCGCGTGCCCGCGTGAGTACGTCCTTGCGGCACGCGACCCCGAGCGGTCGCTCACCATGGACCCCGACCCCGGCGTGACGTACGTGCACAACCTGGGCGGCGCGCGCGACGTGGTCGATCCGCGCACCGGAGCCGGGCGGCGCGCGACCCTGCGCGACCAGGTGCTCGCCACGCGCGTCATGCACAACCTCGTCCACCAGCAGCAGGTCACGTCGCTGTGGCAGCCGGAGGACGTGCCCGGCCTGCTGGAGCCACTCTACTCGTACCTCGTGCTCGCCCACGAGACCGACAAGGCGATCGGCGGCCCGGGCATCTCGCACCCGTTCCAGGCTCTCTATCTGCAGGAGATGGCCTCCGCGGTCACCGGCGCGGACGGCTCCGGCGGGGTGTACCCGATCGACCTCGCCTTCTCGCCGGTGAGCCCGCTGATCCTCGGCGGCGACGTCGCCGACGCCCTGATCTCGCAGGTCCGGCGCGGCGGGGTCGCCGTCGAGATCCTGCCCTGCCCGGCGGCGGCCACCACGGCGCCCGGCGCCCTCTCGGCGGCGATCGCGCAGCAGCACGCCGAGGTCCTCGCCGGCGTCGTGCTCACCCAGGCGGGTGCGGCGGGCACGCCCGTTTACTACGGTCCGCGGCTCAGCGCCGTCGACCCGCGCAGCGGCGTCGTCGTCAGCGGCACGCCGGAGACCGGCGTCGCCTCCGCGGCGGCCGTGCTGCTCGCGCGCCGCTGCGGCCTCGCCTGCGACTGCTATGGCCCCTGCAGCGACAGCAAGGTGGTCGACGCCCAGTTCGGGTACGAGCGCGCCGTCAACGCACTCCTCGGGCTCGCGCCCAAGCCGCGCCTCCTCTCCGGTATCGGCGAGATCCAGGCCGGCGCGGCGAGCTGTCTCGAGGTGCTGGTCATCGACGATGAGGTCCTGAACAACGTGCGGTACGCCCTCGCCCCGCGGCCCTGGGACGCCGACGCCCTCGACATCGAGGCGATGGTCGACGGCGCCATCTCGGGCCGCGGCTTCCTCGGCACCAAGCACACGCGACGCTACATCCGCAGCGAGTTCGTCAGCCCGCTGCTCAGCTACAGGGGTGGGCTCGGCGACTGGCTCGCCTCCGGGCGCGTGGGCCTCGTGGACCTCGCGGCAGACAGGGCCGCCGAGCTCTGCGACCGCGAGCCGGTCGGTCTTCCCGACGACGTCCTGAGCGAGCTCATCGCGCTGATCGGCCGGTGCGCCACCGAGCTCGGCCTCGCCGATCAGGCCGATCCGCGCCGTCTCCTCGGGCTGTAGAATGACGCCATGGGGATACCGTTCGTCCATGTCCAGGCCAGAGGCTCGTACCGGGAGCTCGGTCGCGCCGTGGGTGAGGCGGCGCGCGAGGAGGTACATGCCTCCGTCGACTTCTTCCGCGAGAACTTCCACTGCATGACCGGCGGTCGTCTGTCCTTCGCCGAGGCGGAGCGGCAGGCGGTCGCCTACGGCGAGCAGGCGCGCCGCTGGCTTCCCGAATTCGTCGAGGAGCTCGAGGGTCTGTCCGAGGGCGCCGATCTGCCGTTCGCGCGTCTGCTCGTCCTCAACTGCGGTGAGGAGTTCACGTCCCGCGAGCCCGTCGGGGACGGCCGCCCTCTCTCGCCGGGATCGCCGCGGTCGGGCGACCACTGCACGGCCGTCGCCGTCGCCGCCGGCGGCCGCCACGTGGTGGGGCACAACATGGACTGGTACGTGATCGACGCCGTCAACAACGTCCTCTTCGATCTCACCGCGCCGGACGGCACACGGGTCATGGGCCTCGCCGGCGCGCCGTACCTGCTCATGCTCGGGATGAACTCGCACGGCGTGGGTAACGTGAGCAACTCCGTGCACTCCAACGACAACCGGATCGGCGTGCCCAACGTCTTCGTGCGACGCGCCACGCTCGAGGCTCGCACACTGGAGGAGGCGCGGGATCGCGGCCTGCTCGCCGCCCGCGCCCGCGGGACCAACCAGTTCTTCGCCGACACCGCGGGGCGACTGTGGGACGTCGAGAGCTCCGCTGTGGCGCACGTGTTCATGGATCACACCCCGGCGGGGTCCATGGCGCACACCAACCACTACGTCTCGCCCGAGATGAAGCCCTATGCGGGCGAGGAGCACGAGGAGTCGTCCGTGCGCCTCTCCATCGCCGAGCGACGGTTGCAGGAGGGCGTGGCACGTGGCGACGATCCGGTCGACCTGGTCGCCAGCGTCCTTCGCTGCCACGACTCGTCTCCGGACGAGGCCATCTGCGGTCACGCCGACGAGGACGAAGCGCCCGCCGACCAGGGCATGACGGTCGGCAGCATGATCTGCGACCTCGACGAACGCCGCCTGTACGCGTGCGCCGGCCCGCCGTGCGAGAACGAGTATGTCGTCTTCGAGATGGGAGACTCGTGACGATGCACGACCTCGTCATCGCCGGCGGTCGAGTCGTCGACGGCTGCGGCAACCCCTGGTACCGCGGCGACGTCGCCGTCCGCGGCGACCGGATCGTCGCCGTCGCCGCGCCCGGGACGTTGCGCGGCCGGCGCGTCATCGACGCCGCCGACCGGTACGTCACTCCCGGCTTCATCGACCCGCACACGCACTCCGACCTGACGATCCTCCTGCACCCTCGCGCCGAGACGGCCGTGCGCCAGGGAGTCACGACGCACGTCACCGGCAACTGCGGCATGTCGGCAGCGCCGCTGACGGCGGCGCACCGGGACGACACCGTCCAGAACTGGGCGCACTACGCCTGGGGACTGGACGGCCTGGAGTGGGACTGGCGCACGTTCCGCCAGTATCTCGACGCGTTGCGTCACGCCGGCCACGCGATCAACATCGCGCCGCTCGTAGGGCACGGCGCGCTGCGGCTCGCCGTCGTCGGCTTCGCCGAGCGAGCCGTCTCCGAGCGCGAGCTGGCAAGCATGGAGCGCCTGCTCGACGCCTCGATGCGCGCCGGCGCGCACGGGATGTCGAGCGGTCTCGTGTACCCGCCGGGCTGTTTCGCGAGCAGCGACGAGCTGCTGCGGCTGTGCAGGGTCGTGGCCCGCCATCAAGGCATCTACACGAGTCATGTGCGCGGCGAACGCGAGACGATCCTCGCCGCCGTCACGGAGGCGCTCGAGCTCGGGCGCGCCGCCGGCTGCCCCGTCGAGGTCTCGCACAACGCCCCCAAGTGGGGGGCTCCCGACGACGCTTCGGCCAATCTCGCGCTCATCGAGCAGGCGCGGCGGGACGGCCTGGACGCGACCACCGACAACGACGTCCACACGGATCTTGCGCCGCGGTTCTCCCGCGCGCTGCCGCAGCCCGTGCTCGACCTCGGTCACGACGCGCTCATCGCGCTGCTCTCGGACCCCGGAGCCCGCGCCGCGCTGCGCCGTGAGGTCCTCGAGGACACGCTGCCGGGCGCCGGCTACGCCGGCGTGGTCCGGCACGGCCGCTTCGACCGGGTGGTCGTGTACCACGCCGGCCGTCACCCCGAGCTGCGCGGCCGCTCCGTCGCCGACATCGCCGCCGAGCGCGGGGCCGACGGCTTCGACACCTTCCTCGACCTCATCGTCGAGGAGGACGACGACCTGGTCGGCCTGTTCGACTACATCGAGGAGAAGAACATCCGCGCCCTGCTGCAGAGCCCGATCGCGATGGTGTCCTCGGACGGGCTGGTCATGGCGCCGCCGGACGAGCTCGACGACCCGTCCGTCTACTGGCCGTGCAGCTACGGCGAGTACCCGGGCATCCTCGAGCGCTACGTGCGCGACGAGCCGGTGTTGCGCCTCGAGGAGGCCATCCGCAAGATGACGTCCTTCCCCGCGCAACGCTTCCGTCTCTTCGACCGCGGGGCCCTGCGTCCGGGTCTGCGCGCGGATATCGTCGTGCTCGACCTCGACGCGGTGCGGGACCGGGCGACCAACCTCTACCCACACTCCTTCCCCTTCGAGAACATCCCGCACGCGGCGCCGGAGGGCATCGACTGGGTCGTCGTCAACGGCGTCACCGTGCTCGACGACGGCGAGCACACGGGCGAGATGCCGGGTCGAGTCCTGCGCCGCAGCTGACCGCTGCGCCGGTCAGTGGCGGTGCGCGGGGTGCCAGAACGTACAATGCTCTCGCGGGCTTGACGTCTCCATACCTCGCGCTGTCCTTGGACATCGTGTAGAATCCGGGCGATGATCACCGTCCAGGACATCCTCGAGATCGCCGAGCTCGACCTGCGCCTGCTGGCCGGCGGCAAGTCGACGAGCAACCCGGTGCGATGGGTGCACATCACCGAGGTCCCGGACCCCACCAAATGGCTCAAGGGCGGGGAGCTGCTCCTCACCACCGGCTACAGCTTCGTCGGCGACGAGAAGCAGCAGGTCGCGCAGATCAAGCGCCTCATCGACCACAACATCTCGGGACTGGGGTTCGGCACCGGTTTCAGCTTCGACAAGGTCCCGCCGGCGCTCGTCGCGGTGGCCGAGGAATACGGGTTCCCGCTCTTCGAGGTCCCCTACCACGTGCCCTTCCTCGCCATCACCGAGGCCGTTGCCTCGAAGATCGTGAACGAGCAGTACTCGCTGCTGCAGCGCAGCCTGGCCGTGCACGAGAAGCTCACCAAGATCGTGCTGGAGGAGAAGGGCCTCGAGGCGATCCTGTCCACGCTCTCGGCCCTCGTCGGCTGCTCCGCCGTGCTCTTCGACTTCCATGGGGTCGTACTCTGCGAGGCGGCGTATCGCCGTCACCTGGGCGCCGAGCTCGTCGCCGATCTGTGGCGCCTGATCGGCGACCGCCGCGCCGACCGCCAGAACTTCGCCCTGAGCATGGATGGCGTCGGTTCCGGCGTGCAGGTCTACCCGGTGGTCGCCTCGCACCGCATCGGTGCGTTCCTCGCGGTGGTCAAGGACAGCGGCGATTTCAGCGAGTATGACCGCATCATCCTGCACAACGTCGTCACCGTGACGGCTCTCGAGCTCGTCAAGAAGAAGGCCGTCGCCGAGACCGAGAAGCGCCTCGCCGGCGACTTCTTCGACGAGCTCATCGCCAGCGACCTGTACGAAGAGGAGATCGCCCGGCGGCTCGCGTTCTTCGGCCTCGAGCCGCAGTCCCCGCACCTGATCGTCCTCATCGACCTCGATGAGACGGACGGAGATGCGAGCTCCGTCGAGCGCACGGACGTCGCCGCCCAGGACATCAAGGAGCGACTGCACTGGACCGTGGACGAGTTCATGGCGCGACGCGACGTGCTCTGCATCAGCGCCTCACGCAGCGACTCGGTGGTCATCCTCGTGCAGCCCGGCACGCTGGACACCAAGGAGGTCATCGGCATGGCCGGTGAGCTCCAGGGGGTGATCCGGGAGATGCTGCCCGAGGTCTCCGTCTCCGTCGGGATCGGCCGTCCGCACCGCCAGCTCACCGACCTCCGCCAGAGCTACTACGAGGCGAGCTACGCGATCAAGATCCGCAGGCTCAAGGGCGAGCCCGGCGTCATCGCCAGTTTCGACGACCTCGGCTCCTACGGCCTGCTGCTGGGCCTGCAGGACACGCTGTCGCTCGAGGTCTTCTACGACAGCGTCCTCGGCAAGCTTCAGGAGTACGACGAGCAGAACTCGAGCGACCTCGTCAGGAGTCTCTCCTGCTTCCTGGAGGCCAACGGGCACTGGGGCGACGCGGCCGAGAAGCTGTACGTGCACCGCCACACGCTGCGCTACCGCATGAAGCGTGTCGAGGAGATCACCGGCCGCGACCTCGACCAGTCGCAGGACCGCATGGAGTTCTGGCTGGCGCTGAAGGCCAAGGAGCTCATCGACCAGTCCAAGAAGGGCAAGCCGGCTCCCACCTGATCCTCGCGGCCGGCGTCGCTTCGCCCCCTGCCTTCGAGTGGGGCGCCGGGACGCGGCTCTCCTACGACATCACGAGCGAGCCGTTGTCGACCGCGATGTTGACCCCCGTGACGCCCGTGGTCTCGAGGCAGAAGCGCACGGCCGCACCGACGTCGGCCGCGGTGACGAGGCGCTCCGTCGCCACCTTCGCCGCTGCGCGAAGGGTGGCGGCCCGGTGCTCGTCGTCCTCGAGGTCCACCGGCCCCGGCGCGACGCCGCACACGCGCACGCCGTCCGGCGCCCATGCACGCGCGAGCTCCTTGACGAGGTGGATCTCGGCGGCCTTGGCGGCGCCGTGCGCGGCGAACGACGCCCATGGCTGCACGCCGAGGTAGTCGGTGATGGCGACGATGGCGCCGCCCGGGGAGAGCCTGTCGTGCGCCGCGCACGCGGAGAAGAAGAACCCTTTGGCGATGGTGTCCAGCGACGCGTCCCAGGATGCCTCGTCGATGTCCTGCGGCGGCGTGGGCACGAAGGGCCCGCTGGCGGCGTAGACGAGCGCATCGAGTCCGCCGAGGGCCCCGGCGGCGTCGGCGACGAGGCGCGCCGCTCCGGATGGGCGGCGCGCGTCACCGGCGATCGCCGCGGCGCCCGCCGCGCCCGCCGCGCGCAGGGCGGCCACCTGGGCGTCGGCCGCCTCTCCGGGCGCGCGTGAGGACACGGCCACGGCGGCGCCGTGGCCGCCGAGGTCGAGCGCGAGGGCCCTTCCGAGCCGATGCACCCCGCCGACGACCAGGACGCGCGCGCCGGCGACCTTCATGCCGGCTCTCCGAGGTGCTCGTAGAGCGCGCCTGCGACGGCCGCGATCGCCGCGTCGGCGCGTCCCTTGGCCTCGCGGGTGAGTCCCTTCCAGAAGACGACCATGACGAGTGGCGCCCCGCACGGCGTGTAGGCGATCGCGACGTCGTTGCTGGTCCCGCTGACGCCGCCGGTCTTGTTGGCCACCCGCAGGCCGTCGGGGAGGCCGGCAGGGATCTTCTGGCGCCACTCCTGCTGGCACATGACCTCGACCATGAGCCGGCACGACGGCGCCGAGGCACAGCGGTCCTGGGCGATCATGGCGAGGAGCTCGGCCATGTCACGCGGCGAGCAGTGGTTGTCCAGCTCCTGGTCGACGAAGAACGAGTCCTCGTACCCGAGCGACTCGTCGCGGCCCCATCGGCGCTCGTACAGGTGCAGGAAGCCGGCGCCGCTGAGACGCGCGTTGTCCTCGAGGACGCGCCGGAGCGCATCCTCGCGGTCCCCGCGCGCCTCGATCTCACGCCACCGGGCCACGATCTCCGGCCCGGTGAGGCCGGCCCATTCGTCGCCGGCGCCCGACTCGATCAGGAAGTACTCGCGGTTCGGCATGGAGCAGTCGATCGTCCGCAGGCCCAGCAGCCGCATGGTGTCGTTGACTGAACCGAGGCCGACGCACCGCCACAGCATGTCGGTGGCGGTGTTGTCGCTGAGGGTGATCATCAGGTAGAGGAGGTCGCGCACGCTGGGGCGCAGGCCCTCGTGGCAGTGGATGAGCGTGCTGCCGGGGCTCTTGTCGGCCTCGGTCAGTGTGAGCCGCTCGTCGAGCCGCAGCGTTCCTGCGTCGACCCGGCGCATCACCTCGACCATGATGGGGATCTTGAAACAGCTGGCCATGGGGAAGAGCTCGTCGGCGGCGATGTGCAGCTCCGCGCCGCTGGCGAGGTTGCGGGCGGTGACCCCGATCGTGCCGCCCAGCTCGGCGGCGATCTCGGCGACGCTGTCGTGGACACCCCTTGCATCGGTCATGCTCGCTCCCCCTCTGGTGACCTGGTCCAACGATATACGAGCGGCGCTGGTATGGGCCAGAGGACGCGGACGGTCCGTTCAGTAGTGGTCAGTTTCTTTTTGTTTTGGGCTTTTCTGCGCGCTTCGCACTTGGTAGACTGCCGAATCGTGTACGAGTGTGTGCGCGAGACCGTGCATCGAACCCAACCATGGGACCTGCAGCGAGGAGGAGTCATGATCGTCGGTTGTCCTAAGGAGATCAAGAACGAGGAATACCGTGTCGGCATGACGCCCAACGGCGTCAAAGACTTCGTGAGTGCCGGCCACAAGGTCATCGTCGAAGCCGGCGCGGGCGTCGGCTCCGGCTTCAGCGACAAGGAGTACAAGGCCGCGGGCGCGACGCTCGCCCCCGTCGCCGACGTGTGGGACAAGGCCGACATGATCTACAAGGTCAAGGAGCCGCTGCCCGAGGAGTACGGCAAGTTCAAGCCGGGCCAGATCCTCTACACGTACCTTCACCTCGCCGCGGCGTACGCCAAGGATCTCACCAAGGGCATGCTCAAGGCCGACATCCGCGGCATCGCGTTCGAGACGGTGGAGCTGCCGAACGGCGCCCACCCGCTGCTCTTCCCGATGAGCGAAGTCGCCGGCAAGCTCGCCATCCAGGCCGGCGCCACGCACCTCCAGAAGAACAACGGCGGCCGCGGCGTGCTGCTCGGCGGCGTGACCGGCGTACCCAAGGCCAAGGTCGTCATCATCGGCGGCGGCACCGTCGGCACCAACTCCGCGAAGGTCGCCGTCGGCATGGGCGCGCGCACCGTCATCATGGACAGCTACGCCCCGCGCCTCACGTACCTTGACGACGTCTTCGGCGGCACCGTCGAGACCGTGCTCTCCACCGCGGCTGCCATCGAGCAGGAGATCGCCGACGCCGACATCGTCGTCGGCGGCGTGCTGCTCCCGGGTGGCGCCCAGGCTCCGCATCTGGTCAGGAAGAGCCAGCTCAAGAAGATGCAGCCCGGTTCGGTGCTCGTCGACGTCGCCATCGACCAGGGCGGCTGCTTCGAGACCTCCAAGCCCACCACGCACACCGACCCCACCTACGTGGTCGACGGCGTGATCCACTACTGCGTCGCCAACATGCCGGGCGCCGTGGCCCGCACCTCGACGATGGCTCTCGCCGGCGCCACGCTGCCGTTCGGCCTGGCGATCGCCAACAAGGGCTTCGAGCAGGCCGTCAAGGACGACGCGGCTCTCGCTCTCGGCGTCAACGTGTACCGTGGCAAGCTCACCATTCCGTCGGTGGCCGAGGCCCACAAGATGAAGTACACGCCGCTGGACAAAGTGCTCGCCTGAGACGGCATTCGGCTCCGCAGCGGCCACTGGCCGCGGCGGGACGTAGCTGATTGAATGGAGCCGCGTTCGGACGCACGTCCGAACGCGGCTCCTTCCGTTGCGGGGCGCCGGCCGCACCCCGCCGCGAAGGGCTCCGCCGACCAGGCAGGGGTGGTCGCGGCGCGACGGGAGGACGGCCGGGGACGCGTTCGCACGGCAAAGGAGCACGAATGGGCGATCTTCTTCGAATCGACCTCACCACCCGCACGTCCTCCGAGGAGAGCGTGCCCGAGCAGCTCACGAAGGAGCTGATCGGCGCCAAGGGCATCGGCACGCACTACCTGTGTGAAGAGGTCGGCCCCGAGGTCGACCCGCTGGGCCCGGGCAACAAGCTCATCTTCGTCGTCGGGCCGATGGGCGGCACCCAGATGCTCGGCAGCAACCGGTACGCCGTCTACTTCGCCTCTCCGCTCACCAACGGCTACGGCGAGTGCTACTCGGGCGGCAACCTGACACCCCAGTTCGCGCGCACGGGTTACCGCGTCGTGATCGTCGAGGGCAAGGCCGATTCACCCGTGTACCTCGAGGTCAGCGAGGAAGGCGTGGCGTTCCACGATGCCTCCGACCTCTGGGGCCTGGACGCCTTCAAGGCCGAGGACGAGATCCTCGCGCGCACGCCGCACAGGAAGGCGCAGGCCTGCGTGATCGGCCAGGCCGGAGAGCGGCTTGTGCGCTTCGCCTGCGTCAACAACAACTACTGGCACCAGCTGGGCCGTGGCGGTCCGGGCGCGGTGTACGGCTCCAAGAACCTCAAGGGCATCGTCTGGCACGGCGAGAAGAAGGTCGAGGTCGCGCGTCCGGACGACTACAAGGCCGTGGTCAGGGACCTGATCGAGCGCACCAAGGACGATCCAGGCGTCGCCGCCTACCAGCGCGGCGGCACGCTCAACATGGTGCGCATCATGAACGGCGTCAACGCCTTCCCCACGCGGTACTGGCGCAAGGGCACGCTCGAGAACTTCGAGCGCATCACCGTCGAGACCATGCTGGCGGAGCACGGCACCGTCAACCAGACGTGCCCGCCGTGCGTGTTCAAGTGCGTCAAGCGCAATACCGTGTTCAAGGGACGCCACGAGGGACTCGTGGTCGAGGGGCCCGAGTACGAGACCGCCTACGTCTTCGGCGGGCTGTGCGAGATCGACGACTTCGCCGAGATCATGTGGCTCAACGACATCTGCGACCGCCTCGGCGTCGACACCATGGACGCCGGCAACCTCTGCGCGCTCGCCATCGAGTGCGCAGAGCGAGGCCTCATCGACGAGAAGCTCACGTGGAACGACCCCGTCGGCGTCGGCGCCTTCCTGGAGAAGCTCTGCCTGCGCGAGGGCATCGGCGACCTCTGGGCGGAGGGCGTCGCGGCCGTCGCCGAGGAGTACGGCCTCGAGGATGTGGTCGTGCACGCCAAGGGCATGGCGCCTCCGGGCTACGAGCCGCGCAAGATGAAGGGCATGGGCCTCGGCTTCGCGACCACCGCCCGCGGCGCCTGCCACCTGCGCGCCACGATGTACAAGCCCGAGCTGCTCGGCGTGACCCCGTACGGCGAGATCGAGGGCAAGGCGGCGATCTACTGCGACTGGGAAGACCGCCTGACGATCATGGACACCCTCGTCTACTGCCGCTTCTATCGCGACATGGTGCAGTGGCCGTACATCACGGCCGTGGTCAACGCCGCCATCGGTACCGACTACTCCGAGGACGACCTGCACCGCATCGCGAACCGCATCGTCACCATGACGCACGACTTCAACGCGAAGCGGGGCATCGGCAGGGAGTCGGAGAAGCTGCCGCACTGGGTCACCGAGAAGCCCATGGAGGACGAGGAGGCACTCACCTTCCCGCAGGAGGAGATGGTGTCCATGCTCCAGGACTACTACACGATCCGTGGCTGGGGGGAGCTGCCGCCGCTCGAGAGCTGAGCGAAGCGGCGGACGCGGACGAGCCCGGGGCCCTCGAGGCGAGGGTCCCGGGCTCGTCCGTGCTCGGAGCGACGCGGGCGCTCAGCGGTGCCCGCGGCTCCAGCGATGCCAGTCGTTGAAGCCGCGGTCGCCCGACAGCCAGCCCGTGAGGAGGAGGAACGGCTCCAGGCCTTCGGTGGCGGCATCGGTGACCACCTTCAGCCTGGCCACAGAGGTCTGCAGCCTGATCATGCTGGTGCCGAACTGCTCGCCGTGGGCCTGGATCTGCTCGGCCTTCGTGGAGAGTTCCGCCGACTTGCGGCTGAGACCGTCCGCGAGCGGGGCGAGGTGCCTGGAGATGCTCATGCCCCGCTTGGCGAGGCGCCATCCCTTGAGACCGACGTAGGCGAATCCGCCGATGATGACGGCGAGGCCCACGAGGGCGATGATGAGCAGGACGTACCAAGGCATGACCGGAGTGTACCGCGTCGCGGCGGCCGGCGACAGTGCCGCCGCGGGGCGCTCCGGCGGTCAGAGCAGCCGGATGGGGTACCGGCAGATGAGCGTGCAGCCGCGCCCGGCCAGCCGGCTCACCTTGACCACGTCGCCGGTGTGCGGCGCCTCGATGAACAGGCCGTTGCCGATGTAGATGCCCACGTGGTGGTAGAAGGAAGGGCTGCCGAAGAACACGAGGTCCGCGGGCTGGGCCTTCGCAGTGGAGACCGGGTCGCCCATGTGCGCCTGCATGGTGGCTCCGTGCGGGAACTCCACCCCGAACTTGGCGTAGACGTAGAGGACGAGCCCCGAACAGTCGAACCCGCCTGAGGGAGTCGCGCCGGCCCAGACGTAGGGGATGCCGAGGTACTTCATCGTCTCCGTGACGACGGCGATCTGCGCCGGCGTCCCTGAGATGGTGGCGAGGTCGACGCCCGCCTCCCTGGCCAGCCTCTCGGACGCCGCGGCGTCGAGACGGGCCTGCTGCGTGATCAGCTTCTTGACGCGCACGTCCAGGTCGGCGAGGAGCATCTCGCGCGCCGCCAGCTCGTCCTCGATGGCCGCCTGCTGCTCGCGCAGCTCCATCTCGCGGTCCAGAGCGGCCGCCCGGTCCTCGTCCATCTGTCGCGAGAGCGACTCCATCTCCAGCTCCATGGCCTCGATGCGGTCGACCGTCTGCCGGTCCGCTTCATCGATGGAGCGGAAGTACCCGAACTGGGTGTCGGCCTCGCCGAGGTCCTCGAGGCTGAAGAGCACGTCGAGGACCGTGAAGCCGTCGGTCTTGTACATGGCGGCGAGCCGCTCGCCGCGGAGCGCCTGGGCGGCGTCGAGGTCGGCGCGCGTGCGCTCGAGATCCTGGCGCGCCGTCTGCAAGCGGATGTTGAGCGCGTCCAGGCCGGCCCGGGCCACGTTGTACTTCTCGGTGAGGACGGCGGCGCGGCGGTCCAGGCGCTCGACCTCCCGGCGCACGCTGCGCGCCTGTGCCTGCAGATCGACGATGGAGTCGCCGGGGGTGGCGCGTGCCTCGCCGGGGAGGAGGATGCACACGGACGCGCACAGAAGGGCGCCCACAGCGAGTGCCGCTGCGAGTACGCCGTGCCGCCTGCCTGTCGCCCCGGTGCGCGCCATCTCCGACAGAGTGTATCGGAACATCCTGCCTGCCCTTTACGCTGCGCGTGCGAGAAGCCCCTGCCGCGCACTTTACAATCGGGCATTTGAGCGTGTACAATCTCAAGTCCAACGTCGCGGGGTGGAGCAGTCCGGTAGCTCGTCGGGCTCATAACCCGAAGGTCGCAGGTTCGAATCCTGCCCCCGCTACCATCGCCTTCCTGGGCGCCCGTTCGGGCGCCTTTCTTGTTGGCCGACCGCCGCTGGGTGAGGGATGGACGCCGCGTGGGTATGTCCCGCGAGAATGCCCTGAACCTTCTGACATGGTGGTGTGGAGATGAACACAGGTAAGGCTGCAGTCGCCGAGTTCTTCGGCACGTTCTGGCTCGTGTTCGGCGGCACCGGCGCCGCGGTCCTCGCGGCATCGGTCGGCGACAGCGGCATCGGCTGGCTGGGCGTGGCGCTGGCCTTCGGCCTCACCGTGGTCACCATGGCTTACGCCGTCGGTCACATCTCCGGTGGGCACTTCAACCCGGCGGTGACCCTCGGCCTGTGGGCGGGGGGGCGCTTTCCCGCCGGCAAGGTGGTCGTCTACATCGCCGCCCAGGTGGTCGGCGCCATCTGCGCCAGCGCCGTGCTCTACGTGATCGCCTCGGGCAGGGCCGGCTTCACGCTCGCCGACGGGTTCGCCGCCAACGGCTACGGCGAGCACTCCCCTGCCGGCTATTCGCTGGCCGCGGCGATCGTCATCGAGCTCCTTCTCACGCTCGCCTTCCTGCTCGTCATCCATGGGGTCACCGACCGCCGCGCCCCGGCCGGCCTGGCGCCTCTCGCGATCGGCCTCGCGCTGACCCTCATCCACCTGATCAGCATCCCGGTGACCAACACCAGCGTGAATCCGGCGCGTTCGCTCGCCCCGGCGCTCTTCGTCGGCGACTGGGCGCTCGCTCAGCTCTGGGTCTTCATCATCTTCCCCGTCGTCGGCGGCGTTGTCGGCGGCCTTCTCTACCGCTTCTTGCTCGAGGTGCCCGCCTCCGAGCGCGACAAGGTCGAGGGCCCGGGCGAGGCGACGGCGTAGCGTCAGGCAGCACCGGTCCCCAGAGGTCGGCGGGGTGGCGGGAACAGCCACCCCGCCGACCTCTGGTATGCTCCCCGCATCCCCCGGCGCAGGCGCGCCGGACGCGCGAAGGAGGCCTCCATGTCGGTCCTGCTGGTCGTCAACACAGCTCCGTACGGCAGCGAGGGGCCGTACAACGCCATCCGGCTCGCCGAGGCATTGGCCGTCCGCGACGAGCACGTCGAGGTCTTCCTCATGGGTGACGCCGTCGCCTCGGCGCGCGCCGGGCAGGACCCGCGCGGCGCGCACGTCTCGCTCGAGCTGATGCTTCTGGAGCTCTTGGAGAGGGGCGTCGACGTCAGCTGCTGCGGCACCTGCTGCGCCACGCGCGGCCTCGCCGAGCAGGATCTCATCCCGCAGGTGCGCGTGGCCACCATCCACGACCTCGCTGCGGCGACGATGCGCAGCGACCGCGTCATCTCGTTCTGAGGCGGCGGTGGCGCGTCTGCCCGCCGCGTGCCGCCGGCTCCAGCGCCGCGTCGCCGACTTCACGGCGCGGACGGGGGCGCTGCGACCGGGCGAGCGCGCCCTGCTTCTGCTCTCGGGCGGCGCCGACTCGATGGCGCTGCTGGCGCTGCTGCCCGGCGTGGATCGTCGCCTGGGCCTTGGGCTGACGCTGGCGACGCTGCATGTCGACTACGGGCTCCGCGGCGCCGACTCCGACCGCGACCGCACGATCGTGGAGCGCGCCTGTGCCGTCGCCCGCGTGCCGCTGCACGTGGAGCGGGTACGCGGCGGCTTCGCCGGCGGCGACCTCCAGGCGCGCGCTCGTGACCTGCGCTATGGGCGCGCCCGCGAGCTGGCCGCCGAACACGGCTACGACGTGATCGTTACCGCTCACAACCGCGACGACCAGGCCGAGACGGTCCTCTACCGTCTCGCCAAGTACGCTTCGCCGCGCGGCCTCACCGGCATGCGGCCGCGCGACGGCGATCTGGCGCGGCCCCTGCTCTGTCTCGGCGCCTCCGAGATCAGGGCCTGGTGCCACGCCGCCGGGACCGAATACGGCGAGGATGCCACCAACGCGACGCCGGTGTACGCGCGCAACGTGCTGCGCCTCGAGGTGCTGCCGCGGCTCGAGGCCCTGAACCCGCGTCTTGTGGAGACGCTGGCGGCGACGGCGGAGCAGGCGGCCGCGGAGGCCGAGGTCCTCGCCGCCGTCGCGGGCGAGGCGCGCCGCCGGGTGACCCGGCCGGCGCCGCCGGGCGAGCTCGTCGCAGTCGAGCCGGCCGCCCTCGCCGCCGAGCCTCCGGCTGTGCGGGCGCTCGCCCTGCACGAGATCCTGCGTGAGGCGATGGGCGGCGACGCGCTGGTGCAACGGCGGCTGGTGGAGGCAGTCGAGCAACTGGCGCGGCGCGCCGACGACGCCGGCACGGTGAGCCTCGGGCGCGGGCTGGAAGCGGTGCGTGGGGCGGGGCTGCTGCGCATCCGCGCCGTCCGGCCGCGGCACGCGTGCTCGCCGGCCGTCGTCGCCGGCGCCGCCCTCGACGGCGCCGGAGAGACCGGCCTCGCCGTCGCGTTCTGCGGCCGCACCTGGCGCATGCGTCTCCTGCCCGGGGCGGCCTTCGACCGCCGGGCCGCCCTATCCGGCGAGGCCTTCGCCGGGCTCAGTGGACTGCCGCGGAGCGTGACGCTGCGCCATCCCCGTCGCGGCGAGCGATTCGCGCCGCTGGGGCTCCGCCGCGAGACGACGGTGGCGCGCTATCTTGCGGCGGCGCGCGTCCCGGCCGATCTGCGCCCGCTCGTGTCGGTGCTCGACGTCGACGACCACGTCGCCTGGGTCGGTCAAGCCACACCAGACCCCCCTTCGGGTCCGTCCGCTCTCGCGCCGCCGTCCGGCAGGGTTGCGCAAGGCTACCGGGTGGCCCACAGTAGTGTCCTGACCTTGCACGTCTTCCAGGAGGGAACGTGAACGCGCCGATCGCTGAGATACTCGTCGACCGGGAGGCCCTGGCGGCACGCGTCGACGAGCTGGCCGCCCAGATCTCTCGCGACTACGAGGGCAAGGAGCTGCTCCTCGTGGGCGTGCTCAAAGGCGCGATCTTCTTCATGGCCGACCTCGCGCGGCGCATCGAGGTCCCGGTCGCACTCGACTTCATGGCGGTCTCCAGCTACGGCTCGTCCACGGATTCCTCAGGCGTCGTCCGCATCCTCAAGGACCTCGACCTGGAGATCGCCGGCCGCGACGTCCTCATCGTGGAGGACATCATCGACTCCGGCCTCACGCTGAGCTACCTGCTCAAGAACCTGCGCAGCCGCAAGCCCGCCTCGCTGGAGATCTGCGCCCTCCTCACCAAGCCCTCGCGGCGACGCACGGAGATCCCTTGCCGCTACGTGGGCTTCGAGATCCCCGACAAGTTCGTGGTCGGCTACGGGCTGGACCTGGCCGACCGCTTCCGGACGCTGGACTTCATCGGCGTCCTCACCCCTGAATCCGCCGCCGAGATCGTCGACCAGGCGGGTTCTTTGCTGTAGCAGGAGGGGTATGCTACCGTCATCGGACTGGCGATTTGCAGGCACATCGAGCCGTGTCGTCGTCCCCGTGGTCCGCATCCGTCGAGAAGGGTTTCCGTGAGCAGATTCATCCGCAGCGCCCTGTTTCCCATCCTCATCGTCATCATCGTGGCGATGTTCATCGAGTGGGTGATCTCGGGCAAGAAGGCGAACGACACGCCCAAGGCCATCTACGCGGCGCCGTTCATCGCGTCGCCCGCCGTCCTCACCAGCGACCTCCAGAGCGACGTCGTCAAGAACGTCGTCATCGACCCCCAGGCCGACGCGGCGAAGGTCACGCAGACCGGCGGCCAGCAGTACTACGTGACGGGGATCGCCGACACTGACGCGCTCGAGGAGCAGATCAGGACCGGCGATCCGCAGGTGACCGTGTCCACCGGGACGGTCGACCCGCCGGCCGAGAAGGACGTCCAGCCCAGCTTCGCCAACGACGTCGTGAACGGTCAGGTCGCCAGCGTGGTGATGAACGTCAAGGACCAGACGATGGAGGTCACGCTCAAGGAGGACGCGGAAGGCAACCAGACCCAGTACACCGTCGCCTACACCGATCCGGCCGCGACCACGGCGTTCCTCAACCAGTACAACGTGCCCTACGACGCCACGAGCCCGAAGTCGCCGTGGTGGACGAGCGCCCTGTTCACGATCCTGCCCATCCTGCTCATCATCGGCTTCTGGTTCTTCATCATGAACCAGATGCAGGGCGGTGGTTCCAAGGTCATGAGCTTCGGCAAGAGCAAGGCCAAGCGGGTCAGCGTCGACTCGCCCAAGGTGACGTTCAAGGACGTCGCCGGCGCCGAAGAAGCGGTCGAGGAGCTGCACGAGATCAAGGAGTTCCTCGAGAACCCCAAGAAGTTCCAGCAGCTCGGCGCCCGCATCCCCAAGGGCGTGCTGCTCTACGGCCCCCCCGGCACCGGCAAGACGCTGCTCGCGCGAGCAGTCGCGGGCGAGGCGGGCGTCCCCTTCTTCAGCATCAGCGGCTCCGACTTCGTCGAGATGTTCGTGGGCGTCGGCGCCTCGCGCGTGCGCGACCTGTTCGAGCAGGCCAAGCAGAACGCCCCCTGCATCATCTTCGTCGACGAGATCGACGCGGTCGGCCGCCACCGCGGCGCCGGCATGGGTGGCGGCCACGACGAGCGCGAGCAGACGCTGAACCAGTTGCTCGTCGAGATGGACGGCTTCGAGATGAAGGACAACATCATCCTCATCGCCGCCACCAACCGCCCCGATATCCTCGACCCGGCGTTGCTGCGCCCGGGCCGCTTCGACCGGCAGATCGTGGTCGATCGCCCCGATCGCCCGGGCCGCAAGCAGATCCTCGACGTGCACTCGCGCGGCAAACCGATCGACAAGGACATCGACATCGACGCGCTGGCGGCGCAGACGCCGGGCTTCACGGGCGCCGACCTGGCCAACCTGGTCAATGAGGCGGCCCTCCTGGCGGCGCGCCACGGCAAGAAGCTCATCGGCATGACCGAGCTCGAAGAGGGCATCATGCGTGTCCTCGCCGGCCCCGAGAAGAAGACGCGCATCATCAGTGAGAAGGAGAAGGCGATCACCGCGTACCACGAGATGGGACACGCGCTCGTCGGTCACTTCCTCGAGTTCACCGACCCGGTGCACAAGATCTCGGTCGTGAGCCGCGGCCAGGCTCTGGGCTACACCATCTCGCTGCCCACCGAGGACAAGTTCCTGACGACCAAGCAGGAGCTCATGGACACGCTCTCCATGACGCTCGGCGGTCGCGCCGCGGAAGAAGTCGTCTTCGGCGAGATCACCACGGGTGCCGCCAACGACCTCGAGAAGGCCACGGCTACCGCCAAGCAGATGATCATGCGCTACGGCATGAGCGAGGAACTCGGTCCCCGCACCCTGGGTCACGACCAGTCGATGCCGTTCCTGGGTCGCGAGTTCCAGCAGCAGGCCGACTACTCAGAGGAGATCGCGAAGCAGATCGACGACGAGATCCGGCGCATCATCGAAGAGGCCCACCAGCGCGCCACGGACCTGCTCGCCGAGAAGCGCGACCTGCTCGACGGCATCAGCAGGATCCTCATCGTGCGCGAGACCATCGAAGCCTCCGAGTTCCAGGCGCTGGTCGACGGCGTCCCCGAGGACGAGGTGTTCCGCGAGCGCGACGAGAAGGAGGCGCGGCGTCGGGCGCAGCTGTCCGAGCCCGAGAAGCAGCCGCGCGTCAAGCAGCCGCCGGTCCCCAAACCCGCTCACGTGAACCCCGTCAATCCCGAGGCCACCTGAGCCTCCGGCGAAGGGCCGAGACCAACCTCGTGGACCGCGACAAGATAGAGACGGGCGTCCGCCTCATCCTCGAGGGCATCGGCGACGACCCCGATCGCCCGGGGCTGGTCAGGACGCCCGCGCGGGTGGCGGACATGTACGCCGACATCTTCTCGGGCATCGGCGCGCCCGACCCGGCCGAGCTGCTCGCTGCGATCCCCGGCGATCACCATCGCGAGATGGTGCTCATCAAGGACATCGACTTCTACTCCATCTGTGAGCACCACCTTCTGCCGTTCCACGGGCGCGCCCACGTGGCGTACATCCCGAGCGAGCACGGTCACATCGCCGGGCTCAGCAAGCTCGCCCGTGTCGTCCGCCAGGTCGCCGCGCGGCCGCAGTTGCAGGAACGCATCACAAGCGAGGTGGCCGACGCGATCGAGGAGTCTCTCAGGCCGACCGGCGCCCTCGTGCTCATCGAGGCTGAGCACCTCTGCATGAGCATGCGCGGCGTGCGCACGCCGGGCGCCAAGACCGTCACCAGCGCCGTGCGCGGCCTGATCCAGAGCAACGAGGCAACGCGCGCCGAGGTGTTCGCCCTCATCAACGCGCCGCACTGACGCCACAGCCATGTTGCCGGCCGCGCCGACGTTCAGCCTCGACCTGCTCTTCCCGAGCATCATGGGCGTGGTCAACGTCACGCCTGACTCCTTCTCCGACGGCGGCAGGTTCCTCGCCGCCGACGCCGCGCTCGAACAGGCCCTCACGCTGGTGCGTGAGGGCGCATCGATCGTCGACATCGGCGGCGAGTCGACGCGGCCCGGCTCCGAGCCCGTGACCGCGGACGAGGAGCTCCGCCGCGTGCTTCCGGTGATCGAGGCGCTCGCGGGCAGCGTCGGCGTCCCCATCTCCGTGGACACCATGAAGGCCGGCGTCGCTCGCCGGGCACTGGCGGCAGGAGCGACGATCATCAACGACGTCAGCGCCCTGCGCTACGACGACGAGATGGCCGACGTGGTCGCCGAGACCGGCTGCCCGGTCTGCCTGATGCACATGCAGGGCATGCCCAAGACGATGCAGGAGGATCCAAGGTACGACGACGTGGTCGACGAGGTCCTCAGCTTTCTCGAGGAGCGTCTGGCCTACGCGCTCGCCCGCGGCGTGCGCGAGCAACAGGTCATGCTCGACCCCGGCATCGGGTTCGGCAAGACGGTCGCCCACAATCTCGCTCTTCTCGATGGCCTCTCGCGGTTCACCGCACTCGGGCGCCCGGTGCTCCTCGGGGCGTCCCGGAAGCGTTTCCTCGGCGCGATTCTCGGAGCGGAGCCGGGGGAGCGGGTCATCGGCACCGTCGCGACGACCGTGATCGGCTACCTCGCCGGGGCGCACGTGTTCCGCGTCCACGACGTGAAGCCCAACTTCGAGGCGCTCCGGGTCGCGCTTGCCGTGCGTGAGGGCGCCCCGTCGCTGTGAGCGCACTCCGGCCTGCGGACATCCGGGAGGCATCACCATGACGCAAAGCCTGTCGATCACCATCGAGGGCATCGAGCTCAGGGGGCGCTGCGGCGTCACACCCGAAGAGAGGGCCGTCGGCCAGACGCTCGTGGTCGACGTGCGTCTCGAGCCGGGCAGCCACCTCGCCGGGGCGACGGACGACCTCGACGACACGGTCGACTACGGCCGCGTCGTCGACCTGGTGCGAGCGATCGTCGAAGGCGGGGAGTTCCACCTGCTGGAGCGCCTCGCGACGGTGATCGCGGAGGGCATCTGGGACCTGTTCGAGCCGGCGCTGCTCGAAGTGGCTGTGACCAAGCCTGCGCCGCCTGTGTCGATCCCGGTGGCCGCCGCCCGCGTCGAGGTGGTGCGCACCTCGTGAGCAGCCGCCGCGGTCACGATGTCGAGCGCCGCGCCGGAGGGCCACCGCTCCACGCGCCGTCGGGCCGGCGCGTCTTCGTGTCGCTGGGCTCCAACCAGGGCGATCGCGCTGCGTACCTGCGTGCCGCTCGCGAGGCGCTTGCGGCGGTGCCCGCCACGACCGTCGTGGCAACGTCCGCGACCTACCGGACTGCTCCGCAGGATCTCCCCGACCAGCAGGCGTTCCTCAATCAGGTGGTGTGCCTCGAGACGCGGCTGGAGCCACTGGACCTGCTCGGGCAGTGCCAGCGCATCGAGCGGGAGCACGGCCGGGTGCGCGGACTCCGCTTCGGGCCGCGCACGCTCGATATCGATATACTGCTCTTCCAGGACGCCGAGTCCGACGATCCCGAGCTGACGCTCCCGCATCCGCGCATGGTCAAGCGCGCGTTCGTGCTCGTGCCCCTGGCAGAGCTGTGGGAGTACGCCAGAGGCATGCCGGACATCGACGTCGCCGGGCTGGCCCGGGCGACCGCCCGAACCCAGCGGGTGAGGCTGTTCGATGCCACGGAAGGGTGAGCGGTGAGCGACCACGATCTGGCGCCGGGGGGACGATCATGACTCGCCCCTACGTCGCGAGTCGCTCCGGTGAGCCGCTCCACCGGCGGAGCTTCGACGTCCTCGTGCTCGGCGGCGGCATCGCCGGTCTCACCGCCGCCATCGGCGCCGCCCGTCGCTGGCGCGTCGGTCTGCTCACCAAGTCGACGTTCGACGACACGACGACCTTCCTCGCCCAAGGCGGGATCGCCGCGGCGATCGGCCCCAGCGACTCACCCGATCTGCACTTCACCGACACCGTGCAGGCGGGCGCGGGGCTCTGCGACGAGGAGGCCGTGCGCGTGCTCGTGCACGAAGGGCCCGAGCGCGTCCGCGAGCTCATGGAGATCTGCCCGCGGTTCGACAAGGTCGACGGGCAGATCGTGCTCGGCCGCGAGGGCGCCCATTCGTTGCCGCGCATCGTGCATGCAGGCGGAGACGCCACCGGCAGCGAGGTCTCGAGCGCTCTCGCCGAGGCGGCCCGGGTCGGCAGCCGCGTGCAGCTCTACGAGGACGAGTTCGTCATCGACCTGCTCACCGTCGACGGACGCTGCGTGGGCGCGCTCACGCTCAATCTCGCCGACGGCGGGCTCACGCTCAACGTCGCAATGGTGACCGTGCTCGCGACCGGAGGCGCCGGGCAGGTGTACGGGCGTACGACCAACCCACTGGTCGCCACCGGCGACGGCGTCGCCATGGCCTACCGCGCCGGTGCCGCGATCCGCGACCTGGAGTTCGTGCAGTTCCACCCCACGGGTCTGGCTACGCCCGGCCAGCAGACCGTGCAGCTCATCACCGAGGCGCTTCGTGGTGAGGGCGCCTACCTGCGCAACGCCGCCGGAGAGCGCTTCATGTCCACGTACGACCCCCGCGGCGAGCTCGCCTCACGGGACGTCGTGGTGCGCGGCATGGTCGCGGAGATGCGCCGGGAGGGCACCGAGCACGTCTACCTCGATGCGACCCATCTCTCTGCCCCTTGGCTTCAGGAGCGGTTCCCGCGCGTGACCGCGGGTCTGCGCGAGCACGGCCTCGACCTCGCCACCCAGCTCATCCCGGTGGCGCCCGTGTGCCACTACTTCATCGGCGGCGTGGTCACCGATGTCTGGGGCCGGACCACCGTGCCCGGTCTCTACGCCAGCGGCGAGGTGGCGAGCACCGGCGTCCACGGCGCGAATCGCCTCGCCAGCAACTCCCTGCTCGAGGGCCTCGTCTTCTCCGACCGCGTCGTCCGCGACCTCGACCGGTACATCGGCCGCCTCGGGGAGGACGTGCGCCGCCTGAACTTCGACATCCCGGAGACTGGGCCGGCCTGCGACGGCAGCGACACGGCCGGCGCACGCAGGCGCCTCACCGACGTCATGCAGCGGCAAGTCGGCGTGCTGCGCCACGAGGCCGACCTCAGGGACGCGCTCGAGCAGCTCGGCGCGCTCACCTCGGAGCTGCGCTTCGGTCACAAGGGCGAGGCCGAGTACGAGGTGCTCAACATGCTCACCCTGGGCACGCAGATCGCCAAATGCGCGCTGCTGCGCAAGGAGTCGCGCGGCGTGCACCTCCGCGACGACTTCCCGGAGCTGGACGACGAGCATTGGCGCCGGCACATCACGCTGCGGCTGCCGGCTCACGACAGGGAGGCGCGCCGTTGAGAGCGGGAGGACGCCGATGAGCGAGCGCAGCTACCGGTCCGCCGCGCGGACGGCGGCCCGGCGCGCCCTGCGCGAGGACCTCGCCGGCTACGGCGACCTCACGGGGTCGGCCTTCGCCGGAGACGGCGCCGCGCGCGTCGTTGCCCGCGAAGCCGGCGTGCTCTCCGGCGTGGCGGCGCTCGAGGAGACGGCGCGGCTCGTGGACGCGGCGCTCCTCGTGGACGTCCTCCGCCGCGACGGCGAGCGGTTCATCGCCGGCGACGTCATCGCCGGGGTGCGCGGTCCCCTCGCGGCGATCCTCGCCGCCGAACGCACCGCGCTCAACTTCCTCTGCCGGCTGAGCGGTGTTGCCACGCTCACCGCCCAGTTCGTCGCCGAGACCGCGGGCTCGTCGGCACGGATCGCCGCTACGCGCAAGACCACTCCCGGGCTGCGCGCGCTCGAGAAGCAGGCCGTGGTGCACGGCGGCGGTTCTCCGCACCGCTTCGGTCTCTTCGACGGCGCGATGGTCAAAGACAACCACGTCGCGGCGGCCGGCGGCATCGCGGCCGCCATCGAACGCGTTCGCGCGGGTGCGGCGCACCTGCACGCGCTCGAGGTCGAGGTCGACACGCTCGAGCAGCTGGACGAGGCGCTGGCCTGCGGCGCATCCATCGTTCTGCTCGACAACATGGACACGGCGACGGTCCGCCAGGCCGTCCAGCGCGTCGCCGGCCGCGCCGTGGTCGAGGTCTCCGGCGGCGTGCGGCTCGAGCGCGTGCGCGAGCTCGCCGACGCCGGCGTCGATGTCATCTCCGCCGGGGCGCTCACGACGCGCGCGCCGTGGATCGATCTGGCGCTGGATCTGGAGGTCTGACCGTGCTGCTGGTGGTCGACGTCGGGAACACGCAGACGCACCTCGGCGTGGTCGACGGCCGAGTCGTGGTCGACGAGTGGCGCATCGCCACCGTACGACATCGAACCAGCGACGAGATCGCCGGGCTCCTGCAGGGCTTCTTCTCACTGAAGGGGGGCCGGCTCAAGGACATCGTCGACGAGGTCGGCATCGCCTCCGTCGTCCCACGCCTGACCCAGCAATGGGTCGAGATGTGCGAGAAGCACCTGGACGTCGAGGCGTTCGTGGTCGGTCCGGGCGCGCGCACCGGCATGCGCATCGCCACGCGAAACCCCGCGGAGGTGGGCGCCGACCGTATCGTCAATGCCGTGGCCGCCTACGAGATGTACGGCGGGCCGTGCATCGTCGCCGACTACGGGACGGCCACCACGTTCGACGTGATCTCCGCCGAGGGCGACTACCTCGGCGGCGCCATCGCGCCCGGCATCGAGGTCTCCCTGGAGGCGCTCACATCACGCGCCGCCAAGCTCATCAAGGTGGAACTCGTCGAGCCTGAGCACGCCATCGGCAGGTCCACCACGGAGGCGCTGCAGTCGGGCGCCGTGTACGGGTTCGCGGGCGAGGTGGAGGGTGTCGTGCACGCCATCTGGGCAGAGCTCGGCGTGAAGTGCCCTGTGATCGCCACCGGCGGCCTCGCCGAGATGATCGCCCGCCACACCGACGTCATCGAGACCGTCGACCAGTTGCTCACGCTGCGCGGTATCGAGATCGTCATGCGGCGCCAGCAGCGGGGCTGAGTGACGGACGTGACGGGCGTGTCCGCGCCGGGCCCGTCGCCTTCCCCCTCCGGACCGCCGGCTCCCGGTGCCGAGGCGCTGCTTCGCCCCCTGGCGATCGGCGGCCTGGAGCTGGACCGGCGCGTCTTCATGGCGCCCATGGCCGGCCTCACGACGTCGGCGCTTCGGCGAAGCGTGCGCAGGTGGGGCGCCGGCCTGGTCTTCACCGAGATGATCTCGGCCTACGGCGTGCACTACGACAACCGGCGCACGCTCGACTACTTCGCCCACGGCGAGGACGAGCACCCACTCGGCTTTCAGCTCTTCGGCGCCGACGCCGGGGTGCTCGCCGATGCCGCCCGGCGTGCCGTGGATGCCGGCGCCGACCTCGTCGATCTCAACATGGCCTGCCCCGTGCGCAAGGTCGTCAAGACCGGCGCGGGCGCGGCTCTGCTCGCGGAGCCGGACCGCGCCGCCGGCATCGTGGCCGCGGTCGTGGCGGCCGTCGAGGATGCCGCGCCGGGGCGCGGCGTCCCGGTGACGGTCAAGATCCGTGCCGGGCTGCGCGACGGCGATGAGCTCGGGCTCCGCGCGGCTCCGCGGCTCGTCGCGGCCGGCGCGGCCGCCGTGTGCATCCATCCGCGGACGGCCGCGCAGCTGTACCGTGGCCGCGCCGACCACGCGCTGACTCTTGCCCTCGCGGCCGAGCTCCCCGTCCCGGTGATCGCCTCCGGGGACGTGGACGGCCGGACGGCGGCGCTCGCCCTTCTCGGCGGCGGCGCGGCCGCCGTCATGCTCGCGCGGCACGCGATCGGCGCGCCGTGGTTGTTCGCCCAGGTGCTCGGCGATGTCGAACCGGCGCCTCCGGAGAGGCTGGCCGAGGTCCGCCGCTTCGCGTCGGAGGCGCTCGCCGACCTCGGCGGTCGCGCCGTCGGCCACCTGCGTCAGTTCTGGCCGGGATTCCGTCGTCACGGCGCCCTGGACAAAGCGCTGTCGCAGGAGTTGATGCGGGCGCGGGAGGAGTCCCAGATCCGCGTGCTTCTGGGTCTCTGAGCCGCCTGCGCGACCTGCGTTTGCGCTAACCGCGGGGCATGCCCTATACTTGCTCGCCACTTCGGCGCGCGGCTCCGTTCGGGGCCGCGTTGCCGCGTTGAAGAGGAGGCATCAGTGATCGACCGCGAGATCATCCTCACCCCCGAGGGCTTCCAGCGCCTCAAGGAGGAGATCGAGTACCTTTCGTCCGTCAAGCGCGACGAGGTCGCCGAGCGCATCCGCGCCTCGCGTGACTTCGGCGACATCTCCGAGAACTCAGAGTACGACGACGCCAAGAACGAGCAGGCCATGCTCGAGGCCCGCATCTACTCGCTGGAGGAGCGCCTGCGCAGCGCCATCGTCATCGACTCGGATTCGGTGACGACCGACGTCGTCGGCGTCGGCACCAAGGTCACGCTGCAGGACATGCAGCGCGGCGACGTGGTCCAGTACGCGATCGTGGGATCGTCGGAAGCAGACCCCGGCGCGCACAAGCTGTCCAACGAGTCCCCAGTCGGACGGGCCATCCTCGGTCACAAGCCGGGCGACAAGATCACCGTCGCCGTTCCCCAGGGCTCCAAGAAGTTCAAGGTCCTGGCCATCGAGAAGGCCTGACGCACGTCGTGGACGAGCCGCACGCCGAGCACGGCGACGTCTTCGCCGAGCGGCGTGACAAGCTCGCCGCCTGGCGCGAGGCCGGCGCCACCTATCCCACGCACTACCAGCCGCGCGACGAGATCGGGTCGCTCCACGACACCTACGCGTCTCTCGAAGCCGGTCAGGACTCTCCGGACGTGCGCCGCGTCGCCGGCCGAGTGGTCGCGCGGCGCGTGCACGGCAAGCTCACGTTCGTCGTCCTCAAGGACCTGAGCGGCGAGCTCCAGCTCTTCTGCCAGCTCGACGCCCTCGGGGAGCAGCGGTACGCGGCGCTCGAGCACGTCGACCTCGGCGACTTCGTCGGCGCTGAGGGCACGATGATGCGCACGCGTCGCGGAGAGCTCAGCCTGCGCATCACCTCGTGGGAGCTGCTGAGCAAGTCGCTGCGACCCATGCCCGAGAAGTACCACGGGCTCACGAGCGTCGAGACGCGCTACCGCAAGCGGTACCTCGATCTCGCCGCCAACGACGACTCCCGAGACGTCTTCGTCAAGCGCGCGCGGATCATCGCCGCGATCCGCAGGTTTCTTGACGATCGCGGCTTCATCGAGGTCGAGACGCCTGTGCTCCAGCCTCTCTACGGGGGCGCGCTGGCGCGCCCGTTCATCACGCATCACAACGAGCTCGAGCGCGACCTCTACCTGCGCATCGCCACCGAGCTCTATCTCAAGCGCTGCATCATCGGCGGCATCGACCGGGTGTACGAGCTGGGCAAGGACTTCCGCAACGAGGGCGTGAGCTTCAAGCACAACCCCGAGTTCACGATGCTCGAGACCTACGAGGCCTACGTCGACTACAACCACGTCATGACGATGGTCGAGGAGATGACCGCCGAGGCGGCTCGCGCCGTCGGCGCCCTCCAGGTCACCTTCCGCGAGCACGAGATCGATCTCACGCCGCCCTGGCCACGCCTCACCATGCGCAAGGCCATCCAGGACGAGACAGGCATCGATATCGGCGCCGACGAGGCGCGCACCGTGGCCGACCTGCAGGCCGCCATCAGGGCGAAGGGGCTCGACGAGATCGTGCCGCTCGCCCCCGCCTGGGGCGCGCAGGTCGACGAGCTGTTCAGCGAGTGCGTCGAGCCCAAGCTCGTCCAGCCGGTGTTCGTCACCGAGCACCCGCTGGAGACCAGCCCGTTCGCGAAGAAGACGCCCCACGACGCGCGCTTCGTCGAGCGCTTCGAGGGGTTCATCGCCGGCATGGAGCTGAGCAACGCCTTCAGCGAGCTCAACGACCCCGAGGACCAGCGGGAGCGCTTCATGCAGCAGATGCAGGACCTGGCCGACGGCGACGAGACCGCGCACCGGCTCGACGAGGACTTCCTCGAGGCGATGGAGCACGGCATGCCGCCCACCGGCGGCCTCGGCATGGGCATCGACCGGCTGGTGATGATCTTGACCGGCGCGCCCAGCATCCGCGACGTCATCCTCTTCCCGGCGCTGCGCAGCCAGGACTGACCACGCGCCGCGCCGTCAGGCGCGGCTGTCCGCTTCTCTCAGGCCTCGTCTCCCACGGGCTCTCCCGCGACCGCGAGCGGCGGCGGCTCTCCCGCAGCGTCGTGCGGGCTCCCCTGCTCCGTCCACAGCGGGCCCGGCCAGCCGGCCTTCGGTCCGATCCACAACGTCAGACCCGGCACCAGCGCGGTGCGCACCAGGAACGTGTCGATGAGCACGCCGAGCGCGACGCCGATGCTGATCTCGGCGAGGTCCTTGACCGGCTGCGAGAGGAGGATGAGGAAGGTGCCGGCGAGGATGATGCCGGCGCTGGTGAGCACGCCGCCGGTGGCCGACAGCGCCTTCACCGTGCCGTCGCGCAGGCCGCGCAGCATCGCCTCGCTGCGGATGCGCGTCGTGATGAAGATGTTGTAGTCGCTGCCCAGCGCCACCAGGAAGATGAACATGTACAGCGGGATGCGGTAGCTGATGCGGTCCCAGCCGAGGATCTTCTCGGTGATGACGATCGTCGCCCCCAGAGCCGCAAGGTAGGAGAGCACGTTCGTCGCCAGGAGGTACAGAGGCGCGATCAGGGCGCGCAGCAGGATCATCAGGATCGCGCCCACGACGACCAGGGCGGCGACCGCGACCACGAGCGTGTCGCGGTTGCTCTGCGCCCAGGTGTCGGCCTGGATGGCCGTCGGGCCGCCGACGAGGGCCTCGCCTCCTCCGGCGGCCGCCGCCTCGCGCGCCGTCGCTCGCAGCTCGCGGACCTGCTGCAGCGCCTCCTTCGAGTACGGGTCACCCTCCAGGATGACCTGGAAGCTGAGGAGCTTGCCATCCATGGCCGTGCCGGTGGGGAAGGCGGCGGCTACGCCGGGGCTCTCGCTGAGCGCGCCGGTGATCATGCCGGTGACGAACTCGGGCGGCGCCTGAGGCGCCTTGATGAGCACCGTCGTCGGCGCCAGTGCGCCCCTGGGAAAGTGCTGCTCGAGCAGCGCGTAGCCCTCGCTCGAGGGCATGCTCGTGAGGAAGTCCTCGGTGAAGCTGAAGCGGGGGCTGTAGAAGAAGCAGCCCATGGCCAGGACGACCAGGATCGCGGTGACCAGCATGGCGGCCCGCTTCGGCCCTGCGGCCACCCAGCCGGCGACGCGCTCCCACGTGCGGTGCCGCGTCTCGTCGCCTTCCTTGGGCTGGCGTGGCCAGAAGGCGCGGCGGCCGAGCAGGGCGAGGAGCGCCGGCATGAGCGTGAGCCCGGCGATGAGCGTGACGAAGACACCGATGCCGAGCACCGGCGCGAACGAGCGGTAGTCGCCGTACTGGGCGAACAGCAGCGTCAGCACGGCGAGCGTCACGGTGAGCCCGCTGGCGGCGATCGCCTCCCAGGTCTCGCCGAGTGCGGTAGCGAGGGCGGCGCGGGCGTCGCCCTCCCGGCGCAGGTCCTCGCGGTAGCGGGAGATGAGCAGCAAGCCGTAGTCGGTGCCGGCGCCGAACAGCAGGATCACCATCAGCGATGTCGCCTGGCCGGAGAGCGTGATGTCCAGCGCGCTGGCGATCAGGGCAAGGATGCCGCCGGCCACGAAGTAGCCGAAGCCGACGGCGACGAGCGGCACGAAGGCCAGCACCGGCGAGCGGTAGATGAGCAGGAGCAGCACCAGCACCAGGATCACCGTGCCCACGAGCAGCTTGATGTCGGCGTTGAGGAAGATCTTGTAGACGTCGGTGATGAGCCCGCCGGGGCCGGTGACGCGGACGTCCATCCCCTCCACGGTCTCGCCGAAGTGGTCACGGATCGCCTGTACGGAATCGCGGAAGGCCTCGTCGCCGGGGTTGCCGTCCAGACTGGCGAAGATGAGGGCGCCCTTCCCGTCTTCCGCGTACTGGACGCGGGCGCTGTTGACAGGCTCGGCGCCGCTCCTGAGCCAGTCCTCGCCGGCGTCGATCGCCGCCTTGTCGGCGGCGGTGAGCGGCGTATCGGAGCTGTAGACGACGATCACCGGCGTGCCTTTGGCGTCGGGGAACGACGCCTGTTGCAGCGCGTCGGCGCGCTTACTCTCGACGGACGTCGAGAGCGACTTCGAGGCATCGTTGCTGGTCACGCTCTGGAGTGTCGGCCCCATCGAGAGAGCCCCGGCGATGACGACCCAGACGGCGATGACGATCCACGGGTTCTTCCCGCGGACGGACCAGGTGATGATGCGGCGCATGGCGAGGTCTCCTGTCGTCGTGCGGCGCGAGCCGCGCCCCGAGGCGCCATCATACTTGCCCAAGGGACCGTCGGCCTCGCTGGCCTCGGCGGGCCTCCCCGGGACGCCACGACGCCCGGGTCGCGTCATCCGGCGAATCGGGTACCATAGACGCACGTCCTGTCTCCGGCGGGGCGAGAGTGGGTATGCCGGAGGCTGAGAGCAAGCACCGGAAGCCGTCCCCCGTCCTTTCGCAGACTCGAGCGGCTCCCGTACCCGCGAAGGAGTGGCCGCATGTTCGAACGCTTCACCGAACGCGCCAGACAGGTCGTGGTCCTCGCCCAGGAAGAGGCCCGTTCCCTCAAGCACAACTACATCGGCACAGAGCACCTGTTGCTCGGCCTGCTGCGTGAGGAGGAGGGTGTGGCCGCGCGCGTGCTCGACGGGCTCGAAGTGTCCGTCGAGGAGGTCCGCGCGGCAGTCGTGCGCATCGTCGGCTCCGGCGAGGAGTCGCCGCAGGGCCAGATACCCTTCACGCCACGCGCCAAGAAGGTCCTCGAGCTGGCGCTGCGCGAGGCGCTCAGCCTCGGCCACAACTACATCGGCACGGAGCACATCCTCCTCGGGCTCGTGCGCGAGGACGAGGGTGTGGCCGCGCGCATCCTGCTCGACCTGGACGCCGAGCCCGAGAAGATCCGCGGCGAGGTCATGCGCGCGCTCAGCGGTCCCGGCCGCCGCAGCTCGCAGGGCGCCGGCGCCGGCGGCGAGGGCAAGCGCGCCGCCAAGGTCCTCGACCAGTTCGGCCGCAACCTCACCAAGCTCGCCGAAGAGGGCAAGCTCGACCCGTGCATCGGTCGCCAGACCGAGATCGAGCGGGTCATGCAGATCCTCAGCCGGCGCACCAAGAACAACCCCGTGCTCATCGGCGAGCCGGGCGTCGGCAAGACGGCCATCGTCGAGGGCTTCGCCCAGCGCATCGCCAACCACGAGGTCCCCGAGCTGCTCAAGGGCAAGCAGGTGTGGACACTCGACCTGGCTGCGCTCGTCGCCGGCAGCAAGTACCGCGGCGAGTTCGAGGAGCGCCTCAAGAAGGTCATGAAGGAGATCCGCGAGACCGGCGACATCATCCTGTTCATCGACGAGCTCCACAACCTGGTGGGCGCCGGCGCCGCCGAAGGCGCCATCGACGCGGCCAGCATCCTCAAGCCCGCGCTGGCGCGCGGCGAGCTGCAGACCGTCGGCGCCACCACGATGGACGAGTACCGCAAGTACCTCGAGCGCGACGCCGCGCTCGAGCGTCGCTTCCAGCAGATCAAGGTCGCCGAGCCCTCGGTCGAGGAGACGGTCGAGATCCTCAAGGGGCTCCGCGACCGCTACGAGGCTCACCACCGCATCCGCATCACCGACGAGGCGCTCACCTCCGCCGCCGAGCTGGCCGACCGCTACATCAGCGACCGGTTCCTGCCGGACAAGGCGATCGACCTCGTCGACGAGGCCGCCAGCCGCATGCGCATCCGCACGATGACGGCGCCACCGAGCTACCGCGAGCTGGAGGAGGAGATCTCCTCCGTGCGCAAGGAGAAAGAGTCGGCGATCGAGGCCCAGGAGTTCGAGAAGGCGGCCAACCTGCGCGACAAGGAGCGCAAGCTGAGCCACAAGAAGCTCGAGCTCGAGGACGCCTGGAAGACCAGCGACGAGGGCATGCGCGCCAGCATCGGCGAGGACGAGATCGCCGAGATCGTCAGCATGTGGACCGGCATCCCCGTGGTCAAGATCACGGAGGCCGAGAGCAAGAAGCTCCTCCGCATGGAGGAGGAGCTGCACGTGAGGCTCATCGGCCAGGACCCGGCCGTGCGCGCCGTCAGCAAGGCCATCCGCCGGGCCCGCGCCGGGCTCAAGGACCCGCGGCGCCCCACCGGCTCGTTCATCTTCCTCGGCCCCTCGGGTGTGGGCAAGACGGAGCTGGCCCGCACGCTGGCCAACTTCCTCTTCGGCGACGAGGACCACCTCGTGCAGATCGACATGAGCGAGTACATGGAGAAGCACTCCGTGTCGCGGCTGGTCGGCTCGCCGCCCGGGTACGTCGGGCACGACGAGGGCGGCCAGCTCACCGAGGTCGTCCGCCGCAAGCCGTACAGCGTGATCCTCTTCGACGAGATCGAGAAGGCGCACCCGGACGTGTTCAACATCCTCCTGCAGATCCTGGAGGACGGACGCCTCACCGACTCGCAGGGCCGCACCGTGGACTTCCGCAACGCCATCCTCATCATGACCAGCAACATCGGCGCCGAGATGATCACCAAGGACACACCGCTCGGTTTCGGCCAGACTGCCAGCCAGGGCATGAGCTACGACGACATGAAGGGCCGCATCACCGGCGAGCTCAAGCGCGTCTTCAAGCCGGAGTTCCTCAACCGCGTCGACGAGGTCATCGTCTTCCACAAGCTCGAGCGTGGCGAGATCGGCGCGATCGTCGACCTCATGATCGCGCGCCTGCAGACGCAGCTGGACGTGAGCGGGATCAGGCTCCAGCTCACGGAGGCCGGCCGCGAAGTCCTGGTCGAGAAGGGCTTCGACCCCATGCTCGGCGCCCGTCCTCTGCGCCGCGCCATCCAGCGGTACATCGAGGACAAGCTCAGCGACGCGATGCTGGAGAGCGCGTTCCCCGAGGGCACCGTGGTGTTGGTCGACGGGCAGAACGAGGACACGGTCCTCACCGTCGACGGGACGGTCGTCGGCGGCAGTGTCGAGCTGCCGATGGTCGGCCTCGATGAGCCCGTCGGGCAGCGCGTGGCGCCCGTCGGCCCGCCCTCGAGCGGCGAGAGCGACGGCCCCGACACCGGCGGCGCGTCCGCCGGAGCCTGAGTGGTCGCGACCGCGCCCGGCGCCTGCGGCGGCAGGGGCCGTTGACCGTGGCCAAGACGCAGACCGTCTTCACCTGCGGTGAGTGCGGCCGCCGGGAGGCCAAGTGGCTCGGCCACTGTCCGGACTGCGGCGCCTGGGATTCGTTCGTCGAGGAGATCGTGGCGGCTGTGCCCAAGCGGCGCGGCAGGGGCACCAAGTCAGGTGACGGGGCCGGGGGTAGCAGTGCTGCCGGCCCCGTCCGGCTCTCCGAGGTCGTCTCGTCCGCCACCGATCGCTTCTCGAGCGGCATCGACGAGCTCGACCGCGTGCTCGGCGGCGGCATCGTGCCGGGCTCGCTCGTCCTCGTCGGCGGCGAGCCCGGGATCGGCAAGTCCACGCTGCTGCTGCAGGTGCTCGACAGCGTCGCGGCCGGCCGCCCCGCCCTGCTCGTGTGCGGCGAGGAGTCGGCGGCGCAGGTCAAGATGCGCGCCGAGCGCATCTGCCGCGGCGCCGGCAACATCGACGTGCTCGCAGAGACCGAGCTCGAGCTCGTGCTCGCGGCAGTCGCCGCCGCCCGCCCGGCGCTCGTCGTCGTCGACTCCGTGCAGACGCTCTACAGCGACGCGTTCACGTCGGCGCCGGGGAGTGTGAGCCAGGTGCGCGAGGCGGCGGGCCGCTTCCTCCGCCTGGCCAAAGACACCGGCGCCGCCGTCTTCCTCGTCGGGCACGTGACCAAGGAGGGCGCCATCGCCGGCCCCAGGGTGCTGGAGCACATGGTCGACACGGTGCTCCAGTTCGAGGGCGACCGGTACCGGTTCTACCGCACGCTGCGCGCCGCCAAGAACCGCTTCGGCTCCACCAACGAGCTGGGCATCTTCGAGATGACCGGGTCGGGCCTGCAGACGGTGCCCGACCCGTCCGCGCTCTTCCTCAGCGACTCTCCTCCGGCGGCGGGCTCGGCCGTGCACGTCGCCGTCGAGGGCACGCGCTGCTTCATGGTCGAGGTCCAGGCCCTTGTCAACCAGACGGAGCTGGCCATGCCGCGGCGCGTCGCCGTGGGCTTCGACCGCAACCGTCTGGCCATGCTCGTCGCGGTCCTCGGACGTCACGCCCGTCTGCCGTTGTCCTCGTCGGACATTTTTGTTACAATTGCAGGCGGAATTCGCATCGACGAGCCCGCAGCGGACCTTGCGGTCGCACTTGCCATCGCCTCTGCGCAACGCGACACGCCTCTCCCGCCGCGGTCAGCGGTGTTCGGGGAGATCAGCCTTACGGGCGAACTTCGATCCTGCAGTCAGAGCGAACGACGTGTCGCCGAGGCCGGCCGTACCGGCTTCGACCGCATCGTCGTTCCCGCCGCCGATGCACGCCGGGCCGGCGGCCGCGCCGCAGGCGCGGCCGACCTTCGTGGGGCGTTCGACGCTCTCGTGAGCGACGACGCATCGCGGCGGGCCTCCGGGGCCACGAACGACGACGAGTGGGGGGTTTGAGACTTGTATTCAGTCGGAGACAAGGTCGTCTATCCGCATCACGGCGCTGGCAAGATCATGAAGATCGAGCAGAAGGACGTGCTCGGCCAGCAGCGCGACTACCTCACCATCCAGATCCTGCACAACGACATGACCGTCATGGTCCCGGTCGAGAACGCCGACCGCGCCGGGCTGCGCAAGGTGATCGAGTCGGACACCGTGGAGCGCGTCCTCGAGGTCCTGCGCGGCGACCCCACCAAGATGCCCAAGAACTGGAGCCGTCGCTACAAGCACAACCGCGACAAACTCAAGACCGGCGACATCTTCGAGGTCGCTGAGGTGGTCCGCAATCTCGCCATCCGCCACGCCGACAAGGGGCTGTCGACGGGCGAGAAGCAGATGTTCTCCAAGGCCAAGAAGATCCTCGCCAGCGAGCTCATGTACGCGCGCGACTTCTCGGAAGACGAGGCGAACGCGTTCCTCGAGACGGTCCTCGAAGACATCCACGTCGACGGTCCCGCACTTGCCGACGACTCCCGAGAGCCCGCCCCCGTCGTCTAAGGCCGGTTCTTCCGGCCGGCCCCGCAAGCCGCGGGGCGTGCTGGCGCCCGCCATCCGCGTCCTCCTGGCGCTGCTCGGCGCCCTCGCCGGCTACCAGCTCGCCGAGCGGGTGCGCGCCTCCTCGTTCGCTCCGGCGCTCGACCAGGACGGCAAGATCATCTGGATGGTCGCGTTCACCGCGGCCGGCCTGGCGCTCGGCTACCTCTTGGGCGTCGTCGTCTCGCGCCTCATGCGCCGCGGCCTCCATCACGTCGACGAGATCATGGCCCGCGCCACCGGCGCGGAGGTCGTGGTGGGCATCGGCGGCGTGGTGGTGGGCCTCTTCATCGCCACGCTCATCAGCATCGCGCTGGTGCGGATCCCGATCGTCGGCCCGTACCTCACGGTGCCCATCTACCTTCTGGCCGGCTACTTCACCGCGTATCTGGCCGCCAAGAAGCACGTCGAGATCCTTCGCCTGCTCGGCGTCCGCGGCGCCTTCGAGGTCGTGCCCGGGCTCACGCCGGCGAAGCTCCTCGACTCGAGCGCGATCATCGACGGGCGCATCCTCGAGATCGTCGACACGGGCTTCGTCGAGGGCGAGCTGCTCGTCCCGCGCTTCGTCGTCGAGGAGCTGCAGCGGCTCGCCGACTCCGCCGACGCCGAGAAACGAGTGCGCGGCCGCCGCGGCCTCGACTTCGTGAAGCGCCTGCAGACCAGTTCCGGGGCGGTCCGCATCGACGGCGCCGACTATGCGGACATCGAGGCCGTGGACGCCAAGCTGGTGCGCCTCGCCAAGGACTCCGGCGCCCAGATCATCAGCACCGACTACACGCTCAAGAAGGTCGCGGAGATCCAGGGCGTCAAGCTGCTCAACGTCAACGACCTCGCCAACTCGGTCAAGCCCGCGGTGCTGCCGGGTGAGGTCATCGAAGTCAAGATCCTGCGCGAAGGGCGGGAGCAGGATCAGGGGGTGGGCTACCTCGACGACGGCACCATGATCGTCGTCGAGGCGGGCAGCGCCCTGGTCGGCTCGCGCGTCAAGGCCGAGGTGACCAGCGTCCTGCAGAGCCCCTCGGGAAAGATGATCTTCAGCCGCGTGACGGCGACGTCCCCGGCTGACGACTGAGTGGGAGGGGATGGACGTGGAGGACCAGCAGACCGAAGAGACCTGGGTCATCGTCGCGGCGGCTGGCGAGAGCCTGCGGATGGGGCTGCCGGACGGTGAATCGAAGCAGTTCCTGCTGCTCGGCGGCGAGCCCATCCTCTCGCATTCCGTCCGCCGCCTGCTCGCCATGAGCTGCGTCGACGGGATCGTCGTCGTGCTTCATCCCTCGCACACGGTGCGCTTCGCCAACGAGCTCGTCGCCTTCGACGACGCCAAACCCCTTCTGATCGCCGAAGGCGGCCGGAAGCGCCCGGACTCCGTGCGCGCCGGCTTGCTCGAGGTGCCGGATTCTGCCTCGGTCATCGCCGTGCACGACGGCGCCCGCCCGCTCTTCTCGCGGCACGTCTTCGAGCACTGCCTGACCGCGCTGAAGCGCGCCGACGGCGCCGTGCCCGCGGTGGAGGTCAGCGACACGCTCAAGCGCGGCAGCGCGGACGGTGCGGTGGCCGGCACCGTCGACCGCAGCGGTCTCTGGGCGGCGCAGACACCGCAGGTGTTCCGCGCCGCCGCCCTTCGCGACGTGTACGCGCGCACCGGCCTCGACGGCGCCACCGACGACGCCATGCTCCTGGAGCGTGCCGGCTACTCGGTGCGCCTCGTGCCCTCCACGCCCGCCAACGTCAAGATCACCACGCCGGCCGACATCCCGCTCGCCGGCGCGCTGCTCTCCTGGGAGGTCGAGACCGACGTATAGGATCGGCGGCGGCTACGACGCCCACCGCTTCGCCGACGGACGCGAGCTCGTCCTCTGCGGGGTGCACATCGATCACGCCCCCGGCCTCGCCGGGCATTCCGACGCCGACGTCGCCGTCCATGCCCTGATGGACGCCTTGCTCGGCGCCGCCGGCCTCGGGGACATCGGCGAGCTCTTCCCCGACACGGACCCGGCCTTCGAGGGCGCATCCAGCATGGACCTTCTGGAGCGCGTGATGGCGTGGCTGACCGGGAACGGCTGGGAGGTCGCCAACGCCGACGTGACCATCGTCTGCGAGCGGCCGCGGCTCTCCGGCTACCGCCTCGAGATGCGCGAGCGGCTCGCCGCCGCCCTCGGGGTGGCCAGCGACGCCGTCAGCGTCAAGGCGACCACCACCGAAGGCATGGGGTTCGAGGGGCGCGGGGAGGGCATCGCCGCCCACGCCGTCTGCCTGCTGAGCCGCTGACGCCGGCTGCACACCCGCGTTCTCGCCGACGTCGGGGGCTCACCCGTTCGGCCCCAGAACGACGACGGCCCGCCGGAGGCGGGCCGTCGGGGGCGTTGTCGTTGTCTCGTGCGTCGCTCAGGAAGCCTTGGCGTCCTTGTCCTCAGCCGTCGCATCGCGCTTGACGTCCACGATCTCGTCGTCGTCCACGTCGTCGTTGAGGCCTTGCTTGAACCCCTTGATGCTCTGGCCCATCGACTTGCCGAGCTTGGGCAGCCGGGTGGCGCCGAAGAGCAGCAGGATCACCAGAGCGATGATGATGAGTTCTGGCGCACCGAGGTTTGGCATGTCGCAATCTCCTGTCCGTGAACGCGACGCGGTCGCGATAGGGTCGCGGAGCGGCTGACGCGCTCTCCCTTCACACTGTACGGCCCACTCCCGAGGGAATCAAGCGCGCGGACGCTCATCCGCGTCGGTGTCGCTCGCCGAGGTGAGCGACGGCGGGCCCAAGCCGGCCAGCTGCGCCGAACGAGACGCTCTTGTCAGTACGCGCGCAGCGCGTCGAGGCGGGCGCTGAGGAAGGCGGCGAGGCCGGGGGCGTCCTCGAGCCCGAAGCGGTGTTCGTGCTCGAGCTCGGCGTCGGTGACGAGCGCGATCGACTCGTCGGGCGCGCAGAGCGGCTGGGCGTGCCCAGCGCCGACGCGGAAGAGCTCGACGCGGTGCGGGGCGGTGCGCTTGTAGCCCTCTGCGACGACGAGGTCGAAGCCGTCGTAGTAGCGGCGCACGATCTCGGTGAGCGGGAGCTCGCCGTCGAGCCTGGTGATGAAGGCGAGGCGCTCGGGCGACGCGATCACGTAGGCCTCTGCGCCCGCCTGGCCGTGCCGCCACGAGTCCTTGCCGGGGTGGTCGATCTCGAAGGAGTGCGCGTCGTGCTTGACGGTCCCGACGCGCAGGCCCAGCTTCACCAGTTCCGGGACGAGCTTCTCGATCAGGGTCGTCTTGCCGGAGTCGCTCTTGCCGACGATGGCGACCAGCGCGGGACGATCACGCGTCTTCCGCTCGCGGCTGTCGTCGGGATTCTTCATCGCAGGCATGGTACGGAAGAATGGGGTGCAGGGAAAGCCGGCCGTCGCCCGGCACCGGGATCACGTCCGGCACGGGCTCCGACGTCACGCCTCGTACACCTCGATCTCGACCGCCTTGACGGCGACGAAGACGCGGCCGCCGTCGTCGAGACGCATCGAGGCGACCGCCCCCGGCGTGACCTCCGCGATGATGGGTGGCTCGCCCCCGACGTGCACGCGCACGTGGTGCCCGACGACGTCGAGATCCTCCACGGTCCCTTCCCAGACATTCCTCGGCGAGCCCTCCGGCAGCGTCCGGTGCAGAGTGACGACTCGCGGCCGGATCACCGCGAACACCTCGCCCGACTCCGGCACCGGGTCGGCGGCGATCAGGCGCCGGCCGCCGGCGAGCACGATAGAGCGGCGCTCGGCGCGGCCGCGGTAGAGGTTGAGGCCGAGGAGCTCGGCCACGTACTGCGAGCGCGGGTGTGACGACAGCTCTTCCGGCGTTCCCGCCTGCACGACGCGCCCGGCCTCGAGGACGACGAGCTGGTCCCCGAGCGTCATCGCCTCGATCGGGTCGTGCGTGATCACGAGACAGGTGCCGGAGAAGGCGGCAAGGTGTCGGGAGAGGCCGCGGCGCAACTCAGCACGCGCGCCGGCGTCCATGGCCGCGAGCGGCTCGTCGAGCAGGAGTAGGCGAGGGTCCGTGGCGAGCGCCCGCGCGAGCGCGACCCGCTGGGCCTGACCTCCCGACAGCGCTCTTGGCTTGACCGCCGCACGGTCGGCGAGACCGACGCGGTCGAGCATGGCGAGGGCGCGTTCCCGCGCGGCGCCGCGGCCGGCGCCGCGCGAGCGGAGCCCGAAGGCCACGTTCTCGAGCACCGACAGGTGGGGGAACAGCAGGTAGTCCTGGAAGACCACACCGATCGGCCGCCGCTCGGTCGGCACCCGCACTCCCGCCGCCGTGTCCTCGAGGACGACGCCGTCGAGCGCGACCCTGCCGCGCTCCAGCGGCACGAGCCCGGCCAGCGCCCGCAGCAGCGTCGTCTTGCCGGCGGCGTTGGGTCCGAGCAGCACGACGACGCCGCTGCTCTCGACCGTGAGCTCGACGTCGAGGTCCAGCGCGCCCTTCTGCAGGCCGACGGCCGCCTCGAGACTCACGCTCGTTCTCCCTCGGCACGTGTGCGGACGCCGTTCATCGCGACGGGAACCAGCGCCCGCGCAGCAGCACGAGGACGGTCAGGGAGATGACCAGCATCACGAGACTCAGCGTGAACGCGGCCTCCGGGTTGCCCTGCAGCGCGAGGTAGACGGCCAGCGGCATCGTCTGCGTGCTGCCCGGGAGGTTGCCGGCGAACGTGATCGTCGCGCCGAACTCGCCGAGTGCGCGCGCCCAGCACAGCGCGGCGCCGGCGCCCAGCGACGGCGCGATCAGCGGCAGTGTGACGCGACGGAAGGTCGTCCAGTGTCCGGCGCCGAGCGTCGCCGCGGCGTCCTCGTACCGCCGGTCCATGGCGCGGATGCCGGCCTCGACCGTGATGATGAGGAAGGGCATGGCGACGAACGTCTCCGCGAGGACGGCGCCGGCGGTCGAGAACGGCAGCGTGACGCCGAAGAGGCTGTCCAACCACTGCCCGACGATCCCGTTGCGCCCGAAGGCGAGCAGGAGGGCGACACCGCCGACCACCGGCGGGAGCACCATCGGCAGGAGCACCACCGCGCGCACCAGATTGCGCCCGCGGAACCGGACGCGCGCCAGGATCCAGGCGAGCGGTACGCCCAGGACGAGCGAGACGGCGACCGCCGATATGGAGCAGACCAGAGAGAGGCGTAGCGCCGTGAGCACCCCTGGCGCCGTGAGGTCGGCCGGCAGGCTCCTCCACGGCGCCCGCACGACGATCGCGACGAGGGGCAGCGCGAGAAAGGCGACGGCCAGCACCGCCAGGGGGACGAACCCGAACGGCGCCTCCGCCTGGGGCGCGGCGCGTGGAAAGCGCGCGGGCGCCGGACCCGTCCAGGGCGGGGGCTGCGGCTGGATCGGCTTCGGCGCCAGGATGTCGCCGGCCACGACGGCCAGATGGCCGCCGTGCCCGGACCCGTCCCGTTTCTCCTGGCGTTCGCTCACGCCCCGGAGCCGCTCGCGGCCGATGTCCGCGGGCTCGTCACGGCCGCTCCGGCGGCAGGAAGCCGAAGGCGGCCAGGGTCTTCTGGCCTTCGGCGGACAGCACGAGGTCGACGAACGCCTGTGCGTCGTCCGGGCTGTCGCTCGCGACGACGGTCGCGATCGGGTAGCTGGCGATCGCGTTCTGGCTCTCCGGGATGTCGACCCCGTCGACCTCGCCCTCGGCGGCCGACACGTCGGTCACGTAGACGATTCCGGCGTCGGCTTCGCCCAGAGCCACCTTCGTCACGACGCCTTTGACCGTCAGCTCGAGCGAGACGGGTTCGACCGTCACGCCGGCGGCGTCCAGCACCTGCTGGGTGTACTTGCCCGCCGGCACCTCGGGGGCGGCCAGCACCACCTCGAGGTCTGGATCGGCGAGATCGGCGAGGGAGGCGATGCCGGCGGGGTTGCCGGGCGCCACCGCGATCGCCAGCCGGTTGTGCGCGAAGACCGTCGCGTCGGCGACGAGGTCCGTGACGGCTTCCATGCTGGCGGTGTCGGCCGTCGCCAGCACGTCTGCGGGCGCCGCCTGCTCAAGCTGCGCGATCAGATCCTGGCTGCCGGCGAAGTTCAGGGTGACGGTCACGCCGGGGTGCGCCGCCTCGAAGTCGGCGCCGAGCCGGGTGAACGCGTCGGTCAGCGAGGCGGCGGCAAAGACGGTGAGCTTGCGGGTCGAGTCGCCACCGGACTGACCGCCTCCGTCGGCGGATCCACTGCAGGCGGCGGCGAGTACGCCTCCCGCCAGCAGAAGGGCCAGCAGCAGGGCGCCCACGACCGGCCTGTGCGCGGGCCGTCGCCGGCGGGCGGGATGGGGGCGCGTGCCGGCCGTCGTGCGGGCCGCCTCCGGCGGTCCGGTCGCGACGGCCCGACCGCGCACGGTCGAACTCCGGGCCATGTCCTTTGCTCCTTTCCAAGCACGGGGAGGTCCGGGCGTTTCCACCTCGGGCCCACGACGGTGACGACGTCACCGCCCCACGGTCTGTCCGTGGTACGGCCCGGCGCCCGTAGCGAATGCCGTAGGGCGTGGGGCTTGGAGTCGGACCTGAACACCATAGCACCGGCGTCAAGGCGGTGACGCCGCCGGGCGGATGTGACCGCTCGCCTTCGTGGCGAGGGGCCTTCAGCGACCGGGCGGCCCCGGTCGGTCGCCGGCGAGCCCCAGCCTCGAGACGAGGAAGCCGGCGAGGGCCGCGCTCTCGTCGAGCCCGAAGCGGTGCTCGTGCCCGAGCCCGGCGTCGGTCACGAGCGCCAGCGGCTCACCGGTCTCGCACAGGGGGGAAAGGTAGCCGGCGCCCGACCGGAACACCTCGACGACGTCGGGCGCCTCTCGCCGGTAGCCCTCGCAGACCACGACATCGTAGCCGGCGAAGTACCGATCCACGATCTCTTCAAGAGTGGGCTCTCCGTCCCGGCGGGCCACGAAGGCCAGCCTGGAGGAGGAGGCGACCGTGTAGGCGTCGGCTCCGGCCCGGCCGTGGCGCCACGAGTCCTTGCCGGGCACGTCGATGTCGAAGCGCGCGACGCGTTTGACGGCACCCACGCGCAGCCCGCGTCGCGTGAACTCGGGGATCAGCCGCTCGATCAGCGTGGTCTTTCCGCAGTTCGGCCGGCCGACGACGCCGAGGACGGCCGGCCGAGCCCGCCGAGTCGCAGGCCCGGCTGTGTCAGAGAGGGCGTCGTCTTCGTGCTCGGCGAGCTCTCGCGTCGCACGGTCCCAGTCCGCCGGCGTGTTGACGTTGAAGAAGGGCGTCGTGTCGGCGAACGGCACGGTCGCGACGCGCACCAGCGGGAAGAGGTCGAGGATGCTGTGCGCGCCGGCGGCGAGCAGCCGCTGCATGTGCGGCAGGCAGCCCGGCCCGTACACGGCGTGCAGCGGTTCCAGGTGGTCCTCGGCGACGGGCAGCGCTACATCGACGCCCTGGCCGAACGCGCACAGCACGCGGTCGACCGCCTCGCGCTCGGGATAGGGAACGTCGGCGGCAAGGGCGAAGACCGGCTCGCGAAAGCGTGCCAGGACGGATGCCAGGCCCGCGAGCGGCGAGCCGGGCGCCTCGTCCGGGACGACGACCACGCCCGCCGGCAGGTCCGCCGGCGCCTGATCCGCCCTTCGCACCGATACGCCGACCACGGGGAAGACGCCGCGCAGGAAGGCGACGTTGCGCTGCAGCAGCGTCACGCCGCCGAGGCGCAGCGCACGTTTGTCGCGGCCCATGCGCCGCGATTCGCCGCCGGCGAGGACGACTCCGACGCGCACGGCGTCGGCGGGTGTGGACGATGTCGCCATGCAGATGCAGGAGTCTAGCGCATGCGCCGGTCCGGACGGTCCCGACGCGGCGCTTGACAGTGCGGGGCCCCGCGCTACCATGACCGCATCGCAGAAGGGAACATCCGTATGATGGACGACCGTGTGGGCGGGAGCAGGGATCATCGCGATGGTGTCCAGGTCCTCGCCAGGGCCGCCACGATCCTGCGGCTGGTGGCGGCCGATGCATCCGGGGGGCCGACGTTCGGCGAGCTGGTGACGCGCTCCGGCCTGCCGCGGACCACCGTGCACCGCATCCGTGGCGCCCTCGAGCGCGAGGAGTTCGTCGCCACAGATGCCGCCACGGGCCGTCTCCATCTGGGACCGGGGATCCTGCGCCTCGCCGCGGCCGAGCGCGACCTCCCGACCGCCGTGCGACCGTATCTCGAGCAGCTGGCGCGCGAGCTCAACGAGACCGTGGACCTCGGCGTTCTGGACGGCATGCACGTGCTCGTCGTCGCCCAGCATCCGGCGCCGCGCCGCGACCTCGTGGCGGTCTCACGCGTCGGTGCCCGCCACCCGGCCTGCTGCACGGCGGCCGGCAAGGCACTGCTCGCTCGCCTCCCTCAGGATGAGGTCAAACGCCGGCTTCCCAAGCGGCTGGAGGCACCTGCCCGGCACGCGCCCATCAACCGCGCGGCGCTCCTCGGCGAACTGGCACAGGTGGGCGCCGACGGGCTCGCCTACGACCGCGAGGAGCATCATGCCGGTATCTGCGCCGTGGGGGCCGCGATCACGGATATCGACGGGAGCTCCGCCGCGATCTCCGTCCTCGTTCCCGCGGCCCGCTTCCGAGAGGCCGAAGGCACCGTCGCCGCGGCGCTGCTGCGCGCCCGCGACGAGGCTCAGATCACCCTCCGCGACGGCGGATCCGCGGGCGACGACCGCACAGGACCGACACCGTGACCAGCACTCCTCCACCTCGTGTCGTCGCCGTCGTCGGCAGCCCACGTCGTGCTGGCAACACGGCGGCGCTCGTCGCCGCGACCCTCGAGGAGTTGACGATCCGCGGCGCGCTCTGCGAGACGGTCGTGCTGGCAGACCACCGCATCGCGCCGTGTCTGGGGCATGACGACTGCGCTGACCGCGCCGCGTGCCCGCTCGGGGATGACGCCGCCAGCGTGCTCGACCGGGTCTACGCGGCGGACTGCCTGGTCCTGGCCTCGCCCGTCTACTACGAGAACGTCTCCGCGCAGATGAAGGCGTTCATCGACCGCAACGTCTTTCGCTACTCGCACGATCAGTGGCTGCCGGCGCGGGTCGTAGGTCTGATCGCCGTGACCGCCGAGACCGGCCTGGAGGACACCCTCGCCGCCCTGCGTCGATACGTCGGTCTCTGCACCGATCATGAAGTCCCCGTCTTCACGTGCGAGGGATACGCGGACGCTGCGGGAGCGGCGGCGGCCGACACGGCGTTGCTCGCCGACGCGCGCCGGCTCGGCGCGGAGCTCGCCGGCGCTCTCGGCCTCAGCGGGGCCTGATCACCCGCTTCTCGGTGACGATGACCGTCACCGGGAGGTCGTGCGCTTCGCAGGTCATGCGGGGCACCACCTGTGCCTCGAAGGCGAGGGCGACCCACGGCGTCCCCGGCCGGGTGAGCGGCAGGTAGTTGTCGTAGAACCCTCCGCCGTACCCGCAGCGGCGTCCTTCCTCGTCGAACGCCGATCCCGGGACGACCACGACGTCCAGCTCTGCCGGGGGGACCTCGGGCAGTCCTTCCCGCGGCTCCGGGATGTCCCAGGCCCCCGGGGTGAGGTCACAGGCCGGATCGGCGATGCGGAACGCGGCCATCCGCCGGTCGCCGAGGACGCGGGGCAGACAGAGCGTCTTGCCGGCCGCGAGCACCCAGTCCGCGAGCGGCGCCGTGTCCAGCTCGGTGCGGAACGACGCGAACGACATGACGACGTCGGCCACGGCCAACTCGGGCAGGAGAACGGCGCGGGCGCACACGGCCGAGCTCATGCGCTCGCGCTCGGCCGGGGACAGGGCGTCACGAGCGTCGAGGACGCGGCGACGTGCCTCCGTCTTGGGAAGGCTCTCGCCGCATCCGCGCCGATCTTCGTGCTGTCCGCGAGCCATGCGGCACTCTCCGACGTACACTGGGCTGGCAACGCTTCACGGGCGCCGGGGCGCCCCGGGAGGTCTGGGCAGCGTCTCCGTCGCCTATAGTATAGGCAGAGCCGCCCTGCGGGCATGCGGGCTGCTCGGCAGGACGCCGTTGCCACTGCGGGCCCTGACGCCCCACGGCAGTCGAGAGGATGAGCATGGCGCTACGCTCTCAGGAAGAGGTGTCTCTGGCTACCGTCTTCGCGCGCACGCTGCGCAGTGTCATCGCGCTGACGACGTCCGAGGAGAGGCGGGTCTGGCCGGCTGCCGGCGAAGTGCTGGCGACGACGCCGCCCGACGCCGTGGCCCCGGCGTCGTTCGTCCGCCTCCTGCAGTTCGGGATCCTCCCCGAGATCCTGGGAGAGAGCGCCGGCCCCGCCATCTATCTCGCCAGCAAGCGATGCAGCCGTGATCTCGGCATCACCTCCATCCAGGGGCTCAAGGCCTGGTTCACCGAGATGAAGCTCGGCGACCTGGAGGTAGAGGTCGACGAGGAGCGCGTCCTGGTCAAGCTGGGCCGTTGCCTGAGCTGCGAGCGGCTGCCGGCCACGGGCACCCCCGTGTGCGACGTCGAGCGCGGCATCATCGACGGCGTCCTGGAGGGGATCACCGGCACCGAGGTCCTCACCAAGGAGACGATGTGCTGGGGACTGGGCGACACCGTCTGCCAGTTCGAGGGCTACGCGGGTAAGCAGGCCGGCTATCTCTACCAGGAGAACGGCTTCCATCCCGACGAACAGCGTCGTCTGCTCACACACCTCGCCGACCAGGCGGACGTCGCGCTCGACAACCTGCGCCTGCTCCACGACCGTCGCGAGCACGAGACGCACGACCCGCTCACCGGCCTTCTCAACTTCCGGCAGCTGCGCGAGCGCGCGGCCTTCGAGCTGGCGAGGGCCGAGCGCCATGGGCGCAACGTCGCCTTCGTGATGATCGACCTCGACGACTTCACACGGGTCAACGAGAGCGCCGGGCGCGAAGCGGGCGACGAGGTACTGAGGCATTGGGCGGCCGCGCTCACCGCCCAGGTGCGCAGCTGCGATCTGGTGTGCCGCTACGGCGCCGACGAGTTCCTGCTCGTGCTGCCGGAGACCGGCGACCAGGAGGCCGACGCCATCCTGGGACGCGTCCTTGGTACCATGCGTCAGCTGGCCGTCCAGGCCGAGGGCCGCAACCTCGCACTCACGGCGTCGGCCGGCGTCGCCAGCTTCCCGGCCGATGGGATCGCAGCGGAGGAGCTCGTCGCCAAGGCGGCGACGACGATGTACACGGCCCGGGCGGCGGGACCGGGCCGTGTCGCCTTCTACGCCGGGCCGCCCCGCGCCTGAGCGCGCGCACGTGGCCGCGCGCGTCGAGCTCCTCGTCGTCGGGTCCCTGCATCGCGACCTCGCGCCTGCCGCGCGTCACTACCTGGATCTCCTCAAGCCGCATATGACGGTCACCGTTCGTGAGGTCAAGGAAGTGGCGCTTCGCGGCCGCGGTGAGGCCGAGGTCCTGCGCGACGAGGGGAAGCGCCTGCTCGCGACGTGGCCGCGGGCGCCCGTGGTGTCCGCGCTCGCCGTCGATGGCTTCGCCCCGGACACCGAAGGTTTCGCCGCCCGGCTGCAGCGCTCGTTCGAGCGGGGCGGCGCCGGGTTCGTGATCGGCGGTTCGCTCGGCCTCGCGGCCGAGGTCCGCGAGCGAGCCACGGACACACTTTCTCTCTCGGCCCTGACCCTGCCGCATCAGCTGGCCAGGGTGGTGCTGCTGGAGCAGCTCTTCCGCGCCGGCAAGATCCTGCGCGGCGAGCCCTATCACCACTGAGGCAGCGAGCGGCCACGGCCGGCCCGTGCCGTCGCGCGCCGCAGCCGAGGCGGGTACAATCACCGGGCGCCGGCCGCCCGGCCGGCGCCCGGCGACCCGATGGTGGACGATGAGCGACGATCTGTACGACCTGAGCGGCCTCGCGACCTCGCTGCAGGGCGCGCTCGACGCGGAACTGGCGGCCTCCGGCGCGTCCTCCGCGGCGGCGCCGGCCGTCGAGCTCTCGCTGCCGGCGCGCCCCGAGCACGGCGACGTCACGACCAACGCCGCACTGGTGAGCGCCAAGAAGGCCGGCCGCGTGCCGCGGGAGCTGGCCGAGGCCGTCGGCGCTCGCTGGCTCACCGGCCCGGGCGCCGGTGTCTGCGAGCGCTTCGAGGTCGCCGGGCCCGGCTTTCTCAACCTCTTCCTCAACGATGCCTGGTACCGGGGAGCCCTGGCCCGCCTGCTCGTCGAGGGCGCCGACTACGGACGCGACTCGCTGCCCGCCGACGGCCGGCAGAAGATGAACGTGGAGTTCGTCAGCGTCAATCCCACCGGCCCTCTGCACGTCGGTCACGCCCGCTACGCTTCGTACGGCGACGCGCTGTGCCGAATCCTTGCCTTCGTCGGCCACGACGTCACCCGCGAGTTCTACGTCAACGACTACGGCACGCAGATGACGCGCTTCGGCCAGTCGCTCGCCGCCCGCTACGGGCAGCGGCTGGGACTCGAGATGCCCGTGCCCGAAGAGGGCTACCAGGGGGACTACCTCCTCGGCCTCGCCGACGAGCTCATCGCCGCGGTCGGCGACCGCTACCGCGACGCGCTCGCGGCCGTGGCGCCCGACGTCGCGGCGCTGCCGGACGACCTGGCCGGTGAGATCAAGGTGTGGGGACGAGACGCGATCCTTGCCCAGTTCCGTCTCACGCTCGAGCGGCTGCGCGTGCCGTTCGACGTGTGGACTCCGGAGAGCAGCCTGTACGCGGGCGACGGCGAGCACCGCGGCTTCGGTGGGGAGGTGGGCAAGTCCCTCGCGGACCTCGACGGCGAACAGCTCCTCTACGAAGAAGGCGGCGCCGCCTGGCTCGCGACCACGCGGTATGGCGACGACAAGGACCGCGTCCTCATCCGCCAGACCGGCGACCCCACCTACTTCCTCAGCGACATCGCCTACCACCGCGACAAGATGGACCGCGGCTTCGAGCACATGATCGATATCTGGGGCGCCGACCACCATGGGTACGTGCCGCGCATGAAGGCGGCCTTCACGGCGCTGCCGCCACACGATCCGGACAGGCTCGAGCTCATCATCGGCCAGCTCGTGAACCTGCTCGAGAGCGGGGAGGCGCGGCGCATGAGCAAGCGCCGCGGCGACATCGTGACCGTCGACGACCTCATCGACGCGATCGGCGTCGACGCGGCCCGGTTCCTCCTCGTGGGCCGCTCACACGACACCACGCTGGAGCTGGACATCGACCTGGCCGTGCAGCAGAGCAACCAGAACCCCGTGTACTACGTGCAGTACGCGCACGCGCGCATCTGCAGCATCCTGCGCAATCTCCCGGGCGAGGGGCGGCCGGCCGGCGAGGCGGTGCCGGCCGTGACGCTGGACCCGCACGAGCGCTCCCTGCTGCGCGCCCTGGCGCGCTTTCCCGACATCCTGTTGAACGCGGCAGCGCAGCGCGCGCCGCACCGGGTGCACGGCTATCTCGGGGAGCTGGCGGCGGAGTTCCACGTCTTCTATCGCCACTGCCGCGTGCTCAGCGACGACGCGGATGTGACGGCGTTCCGGGCGGGTCTGTGCGCGGCCGTACGGTCCACGCTCGCCGCGGGGCTCGGGCTGCTCGGCGTCAGCGCGCCGGAATCGATGTAGGGGGCCGGCGCGAGGCCTCGCCGGTCCTGCCGCGATCAGTCGACGTACTCGCGGCGCACCCAGGCGCGGAGTTCGTCGGTCTGCGCGGGCGTGAGGTCCTTCTCGATCCCGAGCAGCATCGCGACGGCCACGCCGGTCTGGTCGCCGATGAGCTTGTGCACGACGCTCTCGAGCACCGTCCGTGCCACTTCGCGCCCGGGGATCGCGGGAGCATACACGTAGGCGATGCCGCTCTTGTCCTGCGTGAGGAGGTGTTTCTTCACGAGGTTGTTCATCACGGTCATCACGGTGGTGTAGGCGATCGTGCGCCGCTCGCGCAAGGTCTCGTACACGGCCCGGACCGTGGTGCGGTCCTTCTCCCAGACGACGGACAGGATGTCCGCCTCGAGAGATCCGATGCCGGTGAAGGGCGCGCCTTTGGTGCTGCGCAGCCACTTCGGTCTTGCCTCCTCCATGACGACTCCTTCGCCGCGCGGTGTGGATGCACCATCCTGAGGAAGGCGCAGTACGTATGACTTGTTACGTATTCCCCGTCACGGCAAACTCACGCCACCTCGCCGTGCAGTAGAATGGCGGGCCAGAGGCGACGGCCGTCGCGGACCAGGGAGGGGGAAGGATGAGCGCTGAAGGGCGACCGTCGACCGCCGACGTGGAGCTGCTGCGCGAGCTCTGTCTCACGCCGGGGCCGACAGGGTTCGAGGCGGCGGTGCAGAACGTCGTCCGCCGCCGCCTGGCGCCGTTGGGCGACGCCCAGGGGGACCCGCTCGGTAACCTCTGGCTCCAGATCGGGCCGGCGGACGGGCCGCTGGTCGCGGTCGCGGCACACGCCGACCAGATAGGCCTCATCGTCACGCATGTGGACGAGCGCGGCTACGTGTCCGTTGAGCGGATCGGCGGCGTGGCTCCGCTCCTCGTGCCGGGACGACACTTCGTGATCCACGCGCGCGGGGGTGACGTGCACGCGGTCGGGGGGCGCAAGCCCACGCACATCATCCCGGTGGAGGACCGCGACAAGGCGCCCGCGCTCCATGAGCAGTTCCTCGACATCGGCGCCGCTGACCGCGGAGGGGCGCTCGAGAGGGTCGCCGTCGGCGACCCCGTCACCTTCACGCCGGACTTCATCGAGCTCTCGGCGGACGTGGTGGCCACGCAGGCGCTTGACGACCGCGGCGGTCTGTACGCCCTGGTGAGGGCCCTGGAGCTCTATGCGGAGGACCCGGGCGCCGCTCGCCTGGCCGGCTTGGCGACCGTGCACGAAGAGACCACCTTCATGGGCGCCAGAGCGCTCGCCCTGCGGCTGCGACCGGACGTCCTCATCGTGCTCGACGGCGACTTCTGCAGCGACACGCCGGCGGCGGACGCCAAGGAACTGGCCGGCGAGGTCAAGCTGGGCGCCGGCCCCGTCCTCAGCCGCGGCGCCGGCAGCAGCGAACGCCTGGTGACGACGGCTCGCGAGGTGGCTGCGGCGGAGGGTCTCGCCGTGCAGATCAAGGCCTATCCCGGAGAGACCGAGACCGACGCCGACGAGCTCATGGCCGCCGGCACGGCGGCCACGCTCACCGTCGGGTTGCCGATGCGCTACATGCACTCGCCCTTCGAGGTCGCGCACACCGCCGACCTCGAGACCGCGGCGCGCCTGGTTGCCGCCCTCGCGCGCCGCATCGGCGAGGGAGCGGTCCGATGAAGCTGTTCATCGCCATCGATCTCGAGGGCATCTCGGGCGTCGTCGGCGAGGCGGACACCGCGCGGCAGGGCGCGGCGGCGCAACGCGCCCGCGCCCACATGCGCGCCGACCTCGACGCCGTCCTCGAGGGCTGTGCCGCGGCAGGGGCCGGCGAGGTCGTCGTCTGCGACGCGCACGACGACGGGCGCAACCTCGATCCCGCAGGCCTGCCCGGCTTCGTCACGCTGATGAGCGGATCGACTGCGCCCGGGAGCATGGTCGAGGGCCTTGCCCCGGACTGCGACGGCGCGCTCTTCGTGGGCTATCACGCGCGCGCCGGCACCGCCGCGGCCGTGCTCGAGCACACCTGGAACTACCAGGTGTACTCGGCGGCCGTGGGCGACCTGGAGATCGGCGAGTTCGGCGTCGCCGCCCTGCTCGCCGGCGAGTCCGGCGTCCCGGCGCTCTACATCTCGGGCGACGACAAGACGGCGGCGGAGGCTCGCTCGCTCGTGCCCGGGATCGTCGCGACGGTGGTGAAGACGGGGGTGCGGCGCGAAGCCGCGGCGCTCATGCCAGCCGAGCAGGCGCGTCTGCGGATGCGCGCCGACGTGGAGTCGGCGTTGCGGGCGGATCCGTGGCCGGCGCCGCTCGCCTGGAACGGCGAGCCCCTCAGGCTCACCTTCACCCGTGTGCCGTTCTGCGATCTCGCCGAGGCCTGCCCCGGGACCACCAGGCTGGACGGTCGCACGCTGGAGATCGCCGGGGCATCCTTCGCCCAGGTGTACGCGGGATTCCTCGCCTGCCTGCGGCTCTCCGAGGTCGAGGGCTGACGCGGGCGCCGGCGACCTTGCGCGCAGTTGCGGGTCCGCCCGCGCTGTGGTGATATAGCCCACGCGGGCGGATGTAGTGTAGCTGGTAACACGTCAGCTTCCCAAGCTGAAGATCGCGGGTTCGAGTCCCGTCATCCGCTCCAATCCCCTTTCCGCACGTCATCGTCGCGCGCGGCTTTCGGCCGTCCTCTTGACGAAAGTCAGGATTCCCTCAAGCTGGTGAGTAGGGTATCCTAATGGGGAGCCGAGGCGGGCTTCTGGAGCAAACCCGCCACTCACCATCCGCAGAACGGAGACGCGTCGTGAGCACACGCACCCAGAGCGTCGAGGAGTACCTCGAGGCCATCTTCAAGCTGCAGCGAGGCCCACACCCCGTGACCGTGACGCGGCTCGCCGCCGAGCTGGGCGTCGCTCCTCCGTCCGTCTCCGAGATGCTCCGGCGCCTGCGCGCCGACGGCCTCGTCGGCGAGCCGGCCGAGGGCCGGGGCATCACCCTCACGGCGGCCGGCGAGACCGAGGGCGCCACGCTCGTGCGCCGCCACCGGTTGAGCGAGCGCTTCCTCGTCGACTACCTCGACATGCCGTGGGACGCCGTCCACGAAGAGGCCTGCAAGCTCGAGCACGTCCTCAGCCCGGAGGTAGAGGCGCGCCTCGCGGAGCAGCTCGGCAACCCGCGCACCTGTCCACACGGTCACACCATCCCCGGAGAGGACGGCTCGCTGGCCGACGACGACCTGCGGCCGCTTTCCGGTCTCGAGCCCGGCGACGAGGCAGTGATCGGCTGCATCGCCGAGGAGAAGAGCGACCTCCTGCGCTACCTGGCCTCGCTCGGCCTGCTTCCGGACACCCCTGTCGCCGTCGAGAGCGTGGCGCCGTTCAACGGCCCGTTGCTCGTACGCGTCGGCGGTTCTCAGTACGCCCTCGGCCGCGAGGTCACCGACAAGATCATGGTCCGCGGCTGACAGTCGTGTCGACGACGGTCCACCATACCCGCCGCGAGGCGGTCGACGCTTGCCCGGCGGGCGAGCCGCTCGTCGTCTGCGTGGCCGGCAACCCCAACGTCGGCAAGTCGTCGCTCTTCAACTCGCTCACCGGGTCCTCGCGCGAGACGGCCAACTGCGCCGGCGTCAGCGTCGACGCCTGCGCCGTCTGCACGCATTGGGCCGGCCGGCGCATCGAGGTGGTCGATCTGCCCGGCAGCTACTCGCTTGACGGACCGGGTGACGACCAGCGGACGGCCAGACGGGCGCTGCTCGAGTGGCGGCCCGACGTCGTCGTCGCCGTGGCGGACGCCACCAACCTCGCTCGCAGCCTCTACTTGCCGCTGCAGCTGCTCGACCTCGGGTACCGGGTCGTCGTCGCGCTCAATCTCTCAGACGAGGCCCGGCGCCGCGGGCGCACGCCGGACGCCGAGGTGCTCTCGCGGGACCTCGGCGTGCCCGTCGTTCCGACCGTGGCTCCGAGAGGCACCGGGCTCGAGGAGCTCGAGGCAGCTGTGCTGCGCGTCTCCGCCGGCGGCGGCCTCGGCGAGACGACCGGCACGCCCTTGCCCTCCGAGGTCGAGCAGCGCGTCGAGGAGGTGGCGCTGCACATCGCCGCCCGCTCTGAGGACGGTCGGCACGCACCCGGCGGGCTCGGCGCCCGCGCCGCGGCGCTGTCCGTCCTCGAAGGCGATGCCGACGTCGCCCGGCAGACCGGCCTCGAGATGGATGGGTTCCTCACCGACGCCGATGAAGGGCTCGCACTCGAGATCTCCAAGGCGCGGCACGCGCAGGCGCGCGCGCTGGCGGCGGCCGCCCAGGACACCCGCGCCGCCGCTGACCGCTGGTGGCGCCTCACGACGGCGCCGCGCACCGGCATCCCCATCCTCATCGGCGTCATCGCCACGGTCTTCGCCACGCTCTTCATCGTCGGCGACCTGCTCGCGCGCGTGCTCACGGCGGCGTGGACGGCGTGGATCTCACCAGCGGTCGTGAATGTGGTCACCGCGATCTTCGGAGACGGGACCCTGGGCAGAGTGGTGATCTGGGGGGTCGACGGCGGCATCCTCGCCACCCTCGCCGTCGGCATCCCCTACATCCTGACGTTCTACTTCATCCTCGCCATGGTCGAGGACACGGGCTACATGAACGCCGCCGCCTTCCTCAGTGACCGCATCATGCACCGCGTCGGGCTGCACGGGCGCGCCATCATCCCGCTCATCGCCGCCGGCGGCTGCAACGTGCCGGCGATCATCGCCACGCGCTCGCTGGGCAACAAACGGGAGCGCACCATCGCCGCCGTTCTGGCGACGCTGACGCCCTGCAGCGCGCGGACCGCCGTCATCATCGGCGCCGTCGCCGGTGTCGCCGGCTGGCAGTACGCGCTGCTGACGTACGCCGTCCTCATCGTCGTCATCATCCTCGCCGGGCTGGTGATGAACCGGCTCATGCCGGGCGACAAGGGCGTCCTCGTCATGGAGATGTTCCCGTTCCGCCGGCCGGTGCTCCGCCAGGTGGCGCGCAAGACGTGGCGGCGCTTCCGTGAGTTCGTCTGGGACGCCGCCCCCATCATCCTGCTGGGCAGCATGGCGCTCGGGCTGCTCTACGAGACCGGCTGGGTGTGGGAGATCGGGACGATCCTCGGGCCGATCGTCGAGGGGTGGCTCCTCTTGCCCATGGTCGCCGGGCTCACCCTCGTGTTCGCGGTGCTGCGCAAGGAACTCGCCCTCCAGCTGCTGCTGGTCTTCGCCGCCGTCGAGGCTGGCGGGGCGGTCGCCAGCATCTCGTCGTTCATGACGACCTCACAGATCGTCACGTACGCGATCGTCAACGCGCTCTACATACCCTGCGTGGCGACGATCGCGGTGCTCGGGCGTGAGCTGGGCTGGCGGCGCACCGCGGTCATCTGCACGGGCACGATCGGGATCGCGCTGCTGGTGGGTGGCGTCGTCGCCCGCGTGCTGCCGCTGTTCGCATCCTGAGCGTCGGTCGCCGCCGTGCGCGAGCACCCAGTCGATCGTGGCCCGCGCCACGTACGGCGAGCGTCCGGGACCGTGATGCCCGCCTTCACCGAGCGCGATGAACTCGAACGGCGCGGCGAAGACGGCCGCGAGGCGTTCGCTGTGCGCGAAGGGCACTGCGTCGTCGTCGCGCGCGTGCGCGAGCAGCACGCGTGGCAGCCCCGCGGCCGCCTCGATGAGGTCGAGGTCGCGCAGGAACGGCCGCAGCGCGGAGCCGTCGAAGCGCCCGGAGTACTCGCGTCCCGGAGGTCCGCCCGGGGCGCTCTCCGGATCACTCTCGAGTTCATCGAGGCCGGCGAGAAGGGATCCGCCGTCCGCCGGGCACAGCAGCACCAGCGAGCGGAAGAGCCCCGGACGGGCGCGGGCTGCCAGCAGGAGCATGCAGCCGCCCATGCTGGCCCCTCGCGCCGCCAGCCAGGGGGCGCCGGAAACGGCGAGCAGCCGCTCGCCGGCGGCGACGGCGTCGCACCAGCCGTCCGGCCCCATCTCGCCGCCGCTCTCGCCGTGGCCGCGGAAGTCGAAGGTGAGCGCGGCGAGCCCTGCCGCCGCCGCCTGCAGTCCCATCAGCTCGTGGTTCTCCTTGCGGCTGCCGGCGCCGTGACACACGAGGAGGGCGCCGGCCGGCGGGCCGGCCGGTAGGAAGAGACGGCCGGCCAGGTCGATGCCGCCGGATGCGATCGTCAGGCGCCGTGGCGGCGTGGCCGTATCCATGGCCCGAGTGTAGCGAACGGCGAGGTGTGATGTACTACCGGGCACCCTGCAGCACCACGGAGGTCATATGCACGAGGTCAACGTCGGCCGCAAGTCGCTGGCCGACTACCGCAGTATCGTCCCCAAAGACCTGATGACGGAGATCGACGAACTGGGCGAGCGGCTGAAGGGCCGGCAGGTCCTGCACGTCAACGCCACGGCCTTCGGCGGCGGCGTCGCCGAGATCCTCTACACGCTCGTCCCGCTGGTCACCGATGTCGGCCTCGAAGCGCACTGGCAGATCCTCACGGCGCCGCCCGAGTTCTTCAACGTCACCAAGAGCTTCCACAACGGCCTGCAAGGGCACGCGGTGGACTTCCCGCCGCAATCGCGTGCCCTCTACGAAGAGGTCTGCCGTGCCAACGCCGCCGAGCTCACGCGGCCGTACGACTTCGTCGTCATCCACGATCCTCAGCCGCTGGCGATCCGCGACTTCGTGACGCGCAGCCAGGACCGTTCCACGTGGTGGATCTGGCGCTGCCACATCGACACGTCCACACCGGACCGTGGGCTCTACGACTACCTGCTGCCCTCGATCAACCGCTACGACGCGGCCGTCTACACCCTCTCGGACTACGTACCCGCCGGGCTCACGGTGCCGGTGCGCGAGATCGCCCCGACCATCGACCCGTTGGCGCCCAAGAACATGCAGCTCTCGGCGGAGGACGCCACCTACATCGTGCGCCAGTTCGGCATCGACGTGGAGCGGCCGCTGCTCCTGCAGGTCTCGCGCTTCGATCCCTGGAAGGATCCCCTCGGCGTGGTCGACGTCTACCGTACCGTCAAGGCGAAGTACCCGGACGTCCAGCTCGCGCTCGTAGGCTCGATGGCCAGCGACGACCCCGAGGGCTGGGATTACCTCGAGCGCGTCATCGCCTATGTGGGCGGCGACCCCGACGTCTTCATCCTGTCGAACCTTGACAATGTCGGCTCGGTCGAGATCAACGCGTTCCAGAGTCACGCCGACGTCATCATGCAGAAGTCCACGCGCGAGGGGTTCGGGCTGACCGTCGCCGAGGGTCTGTGGAAGGGACGGCCGGTCGTCGGCGGCGATGTCGGCGGCATCCCGCTGCAGATCGAGGACGGCGTCACCGGCTACCTCGTGAGCTCCGCGGCCGAGTGTGCCGAGCGCTGCCTGCAGATCATGGACGACCCGGCGAAGCATCGCGCGATGGCGCTGCTGGGCAAGGAGAAGGTCCGCCGCGAGTTCCTGACGCCGCGCCTGCTGCGCGACGACCTGCGGCTCTTCGCCGACCTCGAGGCGGGTAAGATAGGGGTCTGAGCGGCCGACGGAGGAGGGACGGCGTGGAGGATGTGGATCTCGCACAACGCCGTCTCGTCGTGGCCGCCAACCGCGGTCCCGTGTCGTTCCACGACGACCCGTCCGGAGAGCCGGTCGTCACGCGCGGCCCCGGAGGTCTGGTCACCGTGCTGACCGAGGTGCTCCGGCACCACCCTGGCACCTGGGTGGCGGCGGCGCTCGGCGACGAGGAGCGCCGCCTCGCCGCCGCCAAGCGCGCCGTGGAGGTCGCCCTCGACGGCGACACGTACCGCCTGCGGTACGTCGCCGTCGATCCGGACGCCTACCACAAGTACTACAACGTCGTCGCCAACCCGATGCTGTGGTTCATCCAGCACTACCTCTGGGACCTCGGCCGCCATCCGGACATCGGCGCGCACGAGATGGACGCGTGGCACAACGGCTATCTCGTCGTCAACGAGCAGTTCGCCAGGGCCGTGGTCGACGAGGTGCGCCGTGGCCCGGAGGGGCGGCGGCGGCGCGGCGCGGCGGGAGACGGCGGAGACGCGCTGGTCCTGCTCCACGACTACCAGCTCTACTGCGTCGCTCCGCAGGTGCGCGCCGCCTGCCCGGACGCGTTCCTGCACCAGTTCATCCACATCCCCTGGCCGCAGAGCGACTACTGGCGCGTGCTGCCCGCGCACATCCGCAACGCCGTCATCTCCGGTCTGCTGGGCAACGATGTCGTCGCCTTCCACACGCGCGGGTACGCGCGCAACTTCCTGCGCTGCTGCGAGGACCTGCTCGATCTCGATGTCGACGTTTCAGGGGGACTGGTGCGCTACGACGGCCGGGAGGTCTGGGTGCGCGCCTACCCGGTCAGCATCGACCCCGACGCCCTGCGCGCGGCGGCCGACTCTCGCCGGGCGCGTTCCGCGGAACGCAAGCTCCTCGCCAAGCGGCGGGAGTTCCTCCTGGTGCGCGTCGATCGTCTCGACCTCAGCAAGAACATCATCCGGGGCTTCGTCGCGCTCGACCGATTCCTCGACCTGCACCCGGAGTACAAGGAGCGCTTCACGTTCCTGGCGCTGCTGCAGCCGTCGCGTGAGGACGTCGAGGAGTACGTGACCTACCGCGAGCGCGTGGAGCGCGTGGTCGCCGACGTGAACACGCGGCACGGCACCACCGACTGGATGCCCGTCGACCTGCGTATCCAGGACGACTTCCCTGTCACCCTGGCCGCCTACGCGCAGTACGATGTGCTGCTCGTCAACGCGATCAGCGACGGGATGAACCTGGTGGCGAAGGAGGGGCCCATCCTCAACCATCGTTCCGGCGTGCTGGTGCTCAGCGAGTACGCCGGCGCTTTCGAGGAGCTCGGAGCCTTCGCTCTCGGCGTCAACCCATTCAACATCGAGCAGCAGGCGGACGCGCTCTTCAAGGCGCTCACGATGGCGGCCGACGAACGCGAGTCGCGCGCCGGCATGCTGCGCCGGGTCGTCGAGGAGAACAGCGTCGAGAAATGGGTCCAGGCGCAGTTCACCGACATCGCCGCCAAGCTCGCCACCGCCGGCTGATCCGCTGCCGGAAGGCGGCGAGGCGCAGCCTCAGGCGTCCGCCCCTCCGCCGGATCCGGCGGCGCCTACCCCACGAGGTGCGGGTAGACCGCGAACAGGTAGAGGCAGTACACGAGGAAGATCCCGGCGACGATGTTGACCGAGTAGCGCACGCCACGGACCTTGAAGCGCTGCCCGATGGCGATCAGGAACAGCACCGCGGCGAGGAGGACGGTGATGCGCACGTAGCGCTCGCCGTTCTCACGGTACTCGACGCCCAGGTCGAACGCGTGTGACGCCTCCTTGCCCAGCTCGGTCGCCTTCTCGACGAGTGGGTCCTCGTACTCCGGCATGTACCGCGGGCCGGGAGGAGCGCTCGGGTCGTTCATCCCGTCGATCGCGACCCAGGCGTCGAAGGCCAGCTTGTACTCGGGCGTGAAGCGGCGCTCGAGGAGGTTCTGCAGACTCTGGTCGCCGCCGTCGTAGGCCTGCAGCCACGCGGTGAGGTTGCCGGCGTTGTAGAGGAGCATCTCGTTCGCCGAGAGGTGCGTCTCCGTGCTCTCGGTGCGCAGCCGGGAGGAGGTGGCGTACTCCCTGGCGCTCTCGCCGTCCCAACGCGCCGCCTGGTAGCCGCTGAGGGCGGTCACGATCGCCACGATGGCGAGCAGGATGGCCTCGAGGATCTCGATGGTCTCGACGCGCCGCTTGCTGGGCTGGTCCGCGGCGGGCTCGCCGTGCTCACCGTGCTCGCGCAGGTGGTTCGCGATCTCGGCGTTGACGTTGCCTTCGGGCATGGACGGGTCCTCCTGGATGGACGGGCGCTCGGCTGCCGGCAGATGGTACTACAGGGCGCAACCGTACGGTGACCTCCGACGCCGCGAGCCTCCGGCTTGACCAAAGTCCAGTGTCGGCACGCGGTCTCGCGGCTATCCTGAGAGGAGACAGGCGATCGCGACCGCCGCGCCGGCTTCGGCGGCGGCCCAGTGAGGTGACGATGCTCCTCGAGATCTTCGCGTGTGACGACAAGCTCCGTGTGGACCTCGAGTCCGCGACGGACGAGGCCTTGCGCGACCTCGGGCTCGCCGGCGAGACGACCATCCGCCGCATCACCGACCCGGCCAGCATGGTGGGCCGCGGCGTCTGGCGGGCGCCAGGCCTGGCCGTCAACGGAAAGGTCGTGTCGCGAGGCAGACCGCTCTCGGCGGCCCGGATCGCCGACCTGATCCGCGCCGCCGCCGGCTGACGGCCGGCGCTCGCCGGCCGGCGCCGAGCCTCAGAGCGCCGCGGTGCGCTCGCGGGCGGCGGCGAGATACTCCTCCGCGAGGTCGATACCCACCGAGCGGCGGCCCAGCATGGCCGCGACCAGCATGGCCGTCCCCGTTCCGCAGAAGGGATCCAGGACGACGCCGCCCGGCGGGCAGGTCGCAAGGACCGGGATGCGGCACAGGTCGGCAGGGAACGGCGCGAAATGCGCGTCGCGGCGGTGCGTGTCCTCCGGCATGATGTCCCACACGTCGCCGGGCTTGCTGCCGCCGGGGTGATAGCGAAGGACGTAGAAGCCGCGCTCCTCCAGCTCGCGGGCGCGGCCCGAGACCGCGCCGACGTCGGAGTGTGTCGCCCGCTGTCGCCCGCGGATGACCATGCGGAAGTCGGCGAGCCGGCCGGCCGCCACCTCACCGAGCGTGTCATCGAGCGCCGCCAGCGCCGCGGCCTTCTCGGGCTCGCTCAGCGCCGTCGAGAGCTCGATCTGCCGGCGGTAGCGCACGCCACTGACGCCGGTGGCCGAGACCACGGCGCCGTTCTCCACGCGCGAGCTGCGCGGCGCGGTCCTCACGGCGGCGGTGTCGTAGTAGTAGTCTCGCGGCCGGCACACGAAGTGGAAGAAGAGCTCGTGCATGCTGCGTAATCTGTCGCGGCTCGTGTCGGGGCCGCCCTTCACCTTGTGCCACACGACGCTGTTGCGGAGCGTCCAGCCCTGGTCGTCTGTGAGGTGGAAGGCCACTCGCCACGGGATGCCGAGCTGGCGCTTGCCCCTGTACGTGTCGCCGAGGTTGAGCCACAGCGAGCCGGTCGGCTTGAGCACGCGAAGCAGTTCGGCGGTGACGGCGCCGACGGCGGTCACGTAGTCCCGCCAGTGGCCCTCCGCGCCGATGCCGCCTCCGGCGTAGCGGCGGTGACCGAAGTAGGGTGGGCTGGTGACGACGCAGTCGACGGAGGCGGCGGGGAAGAGACGCAGCGTCCCGGCAGCGTCGCCCAGCAGGAAGAGCGGCTCGGGATGGTCTTCCGGCTCGCCGCCGGCCGTGAGGTACGCGGCGAGCGCCCCGGCCGCGCCGGCGCTCTTCACCTGTCCAGGTAGCGCCGGTAGACCGCCTCGTAGTCGGTGACCATGCGCTCGACGGTGAACCGCTCCTCGACGGTGCGGCGGCAGACGGCCGGATCGATCTCGGAGACCCGCTCCACCGCCCCCACGAACCCCTCGAGGTCGTCGCGCACGAACCCGGTGACCCCGTCGTCGACGACCTCCGGCACCGAGCCCTGGCGCAGCGCCACCACGGGCGTGCCGCAGGCCATAGCCTCGATCATCACCAGCCCGAACGGTTCCGGCCAGGTGATGGGGAAGACGAACGCGTGCGCGTGGGCGAACAGCTCGCGCTTGCGCGCGTCGCTGACCTCGCCCTCGTAGACGACCAGGTCGCCGTCGATGTGCGGGGCGACCTTCTGCTCGAAGTACTCCCGGTAGGGCTCCTGCAACACGCCGGCCATGATCAGCCGTCGGCCGGTGCGCTTCGCCGCCTCGATGCTCAGGTGGAAGCCCTTCGCCTCGCAGACACGCCCGAAGGCGAGGAGGTAGTCCTCCTTCTCGGGGGTGTACGGCCACTGCTCGACGGCGATGGCGTTGTAGGCGAGTCCGGCCCAGTCCATACCCGGAGGGCCCATCGACTGCTGGTACTCGCTGATGCCGATGTAGCCGACCTCGTCCCTGAACTGCTCGTAGAACCCGTAGGCGGCCGCGTCGAAGGCGCAGTGCACCGTGTGGACCATGGGCGTCGCGAGGTAGCGGCTGAAGGCGATGGCGATGAAGCCGGAGTGGTCGTGCACGAGGTCGAACTCGCTCGCCTCGATGTCCGAGAACGCGAACGAGACCTGACGGGCGTCGTAGGGCGTCACCCCGATCGCGTCCGGCATCTGCTTCGGGAAGAGGGCGCAGAGCTCGGCCGCCGTGTGCGAGTCGCCGGTGGCGTAGAGACGGACCTCGTGGCCGCGAGCGGCGAGCCCGTCGCACAGTTGCTGGACGACCCACTCCGTGCCGCCGTATCCCGCGGGCGGGACGGTGATCCACGGGGGTGCGAGTTGCGCGATCCGCATGGCGGCATTCTACAGGAGGAACGACCGGGCGCGAGAGGCTCATGGGCGGTGGGCATCCTGCCGATGGGGAGTCACACGCGAGGCGACGGCGAGGTAGAGTACGGCGATGATCCTGTACCTGGACTGCTCAAGCGGCGTCAGCGGCGACATGCTGGTCGGCGCGCTGCTCTCTCTGGCCGGGGCGCGCGAGGCCGACCCCGGACCGCTCGACGACGTGCTGCGCCCGGCGCTCGCCGCTGCCGGCATCGATCCGCGACTCGTGCAGATCGAGGACGTCCGTCGCGGCGGCATGGCGGCGCTCGCCTTCAAAGTCGCCGACCAGCCCGGCTTCGCCACCTTCGACGAGCTCATCATGTCGCTGTACGCATCGGATCTGGAACAGCCGGTCGCCGATGCGGTGGCCTCCATCGCCGAGCGCATGGCCGCGGCCGAGGCCGAGGTGCACGGCCGCGACGAAGAGCACCTGCATGAGCTGAGCGACGTCGACACGGCGGTCGATCTCATCTGCGCCGCGACGCTGCTGGACAGACTCGCGCCGGAGCAGGTCGTGGCCTCGCCGCCGGCGCTCGGCGATGGCGAGATCGACACGGCGCACGGCAGGCTCGGCGTGCCGGCGCCGGCCGTGCTCTCGCTGCTGGCGGGCCTGCCGACGGCCGGAGGCGCCCCCGCCGTGCCGGCGGGGGAGACGCCGGCCGCGCCGCTCGGCGAGCTCACCACACCGACCGGTGCCGCGCTCCTCGCGCACTACGCCGCCGCCTTCGGCGGCCTGCCGGCCGGGCGCGTCGAGCGCGTCGGCTGCGGCGCCGGCCGCCGAGACGTGCCCGGCCGGCCCAACGTGCTGCGCGCGGTCCTCGTCGACCCGGCGGCCATGCCGGCGGACGCGGGCGAGTCGCAGGACGCCGCGTCGGACTCCGCCGTACCGGCCGGCGCCGCGTTCGCCGGCGGCCACGTCGTCCTCGAGGCCAACATCGACGACATGACGCCGGAGTTGCTCGCGCACGCCGCCGACGCGTTGCGCGAGACCGGGGCGCTCGACGTGTGGATGAGCGACGCGCTCATGAAGAAGGGCCGCCCCGGGGTGGTGCTGCACGTCCTCGCCGCGGCCGCCGACCGCGAGCGCCTCGCCGCGACGGTCTTCGCTGAGACCACCACGTTCGGGCTGCGCCTGGTGCCGTGCGAGCGCGTGTACACGGAGGAGCGTCGTGAGTCGGTGAAGATCGGCAAGCTCAAGGTCGACGTCCGCCTCGGCTTCGTCGGCGGCAGGCTGGCCACCGTCTCGCCCGAGTACGAGGACGTACGTCGCGTCGCGGCGGCCGTGGGACGACCCGCCAGGGTCGTCTACGAGGCCGCCCAGTCGGCCGCGCGCAGCCGCTTCAGCGGCTCCTGACCGCGGCCTCTCGTCCGGGCGCCCAAGCCGCTCGGGCCGCGCTCGCCGGCCGCCGCCGCCGCTGCCGCCGCCCCGTGTTCGCCCGCCGGCGCTCTGCGCTCTCGCCTTCACCGATGTTCGGAATTGACCGCTTTTGAGGCGCGCTAGTACAATCCGTCACAAGGTGCCCGGGTTCTGTGCCAAGGCGCACGTTCCTGGTCCCTGCCATCAGCGAAACGCGCGGGAATGTGGAGACCAAAGGAGGACGCGTTGAGTTCGATCGTTCGCAAGTCCCCGGTGCCGAGCGACATCGATATCGCCCAGGCCGCCACCATGCAGCCCATCCAGGCGATCGCCGAGAAGGCCGGCATCCTCGAGGACGAGCTGGAGCTCTACGGTCGCTACAAGGCCAAGATCGACTACATGGCCGTGCTCGAGCGCCTCAAGGACAAGCCCGACGGCAAGATCATCAACGTGACGGCCATCACGCCGACGCCGCTGGGCGAGGGCAAGACGGTCACCGCCGTCGGCCTCACCGAGTCGATGAACGCCATCGGCATGGACACCATGCTCGCCCTACGTGAGCCATCCCTCGGCCCAGTCTTCGGCATCAAGGGCGGCGCCGCCGGCGGCGGCTACTCGCAGCTCCTCCCGATGGAGGACCTCAACCTGCACTTCACCGGCGACATCCACGCCGTCGGCACGGCCAACAACCTGCTCGCCGCCATGGTCGACTCGCACCTCATGCACGGCAACGAGCTCGACATCGACCCGCTCACGATCAGCTGGCGCCGCTGCGTCGACCTCAACGACCGCGCCATGCGCGAGATCGTCAACGGCCTCGGCGGCCGGCTCAACGGCCTCCCGCGCCAGACCGGCTACGACATCACCGTCGCCTCCGAGGTCATGGCCATCCTCGGCCTCGCCACGTCGCTCAAGGACCTGCGCGAGCGCCTCGGCCGCATCACCTTCGGTTACAGCAAGACGGGCAAGCCGCTGACCGCCGACGACATCGGCGCCGGCGGCGCCATGACGGTGCTCCTCAAGGACGCCATCAAGCCGAACCTCATGCAGACGCTCGAGGGCAACGCCGCGCTCATCCACGCGGGCCCCTTCGCCAACATCGCCCAGGGCAACAACTCGATCATCGCCGACAAGGTCGCCATGAAGCTCGCCGAGTACGTGGTCACGGAGAGCGGCTTCGCCGCCGACCTCGGCTCCGAGAAGTTCATGGACATCATCTGCCGCTACGGCGGCTTCGCGCCGAGCGCCGTGGTCATCACCTGCACCATGCGCGCGCTCAAGATGCACGGCGGCCTGCCGGTCGATCCCGAGCTGCTCAAGGGCGAGAACAACGAAGCCCTGACCAAGGGCTGCGAGAACCTCGCCAAGCAGATCGAAAACATGAAGTACTTCGGCCTGCCCGTCGTCGTCACCATCAACCGCTTCGCCTTCGACCGCGACAGCGAGGTCGAGATCGTGCGCAAGGAGGCCGTGGCGGCCGGCGCCGAGGACGCGGTGCCGATCAACGTCCACGCGCTGGGCGGCGACGGCGCCCAGGAGGCGGCCGAGGTCGTCAAGGCGGCGGCCGACAAGGGCGGGGACTTCAAGTTCCTGTACCCGCTCGAGGCCTCCATCAAGGAGAAGATCGAGACCATCGCCACCAAGATCTACGGCGCCGACGGCGTGGACTACCTGCCCGAGGCCGAGGCCAAGATCAAGCTCTTCACGGAGCAGGGCCTCGACAAGCTGCCGCTCTGCATGGCCAAGACGCACCTGTCGCTGAGCCACGACCCGGCGCTCAAGGGCCGTCCGCGCGGCTTCCGCGTGCCGATCCGCGACATCCGTCCCGCCACCGGTGCCGGGTACCTGTACCCGCTGCTCGGCGAGATGCGCACCATGCCCGGCCTGGCCAAGCGGCCGGCCGCCGTCGACGTCGACATCGACGTCGAGACCGGCCGGATCATCGGCCTGTTCTGAGAACCTGAAGGAGCGACCCGGGGCGCCGGCCGGCGGACGGCCGGCGCCCCGCGGAGCCCCTCCCGGGCTCCGCCGTCCGGCCGGCGCTCATCCGGCCGCTCCGGTCGCTCCCCGTCCCGCGGCGCACAGGCGCCGCGCTGGAGGTACACGGTGAGCGACGGCCCCACCATCTACGCCACTGAAGCTCTGCAGGTCTACCTCGACGACGCCGCCAGCAAGAAGCCCGCGCCCGGCGGCGGCAGCGTCTCCGCCTGCGTCGGCGCCCTCGGCGCCGCACTCGTCGCCATGGTGTGCAACCTCACGCAGGGTCGCGAGAAGTTCGCCGACGTCGAGACCGAGATCGTCGCGCTCGTCGGCCAGGCCGAGGAGGACCGGACGCGGCTCGAGCAGCTGCTGCAGGACGACACCACGGCCTACAACGGCGTCATCGACGCCTACAAGATGCCCAAGGAGACGACCGAGGAGAAGGCGGCGCGCAAGGCGGCCGTCCAGGCCGGCCTCATCGTCGCCGCCGACGTCCCGCTCGAGATCTGCCGCGTCGCCGTGGACGTCTGCCGCCTCAGCAAGGTGGCGGCGGAGCTCGGCAACCCGCAGGCGGTCACCGACGCCGGGATCGGCGCGATCCTCGGCGAGGCCGCCGTCGTGGGCGCAGCGCTCAACGTGCGCATCAACCTCGGATCCATCGAGGACTGCGACTACACGATGGCCGCGGCCGCCGAGCTCGACAAGATCCAGGCGGAGGCAGCGGCGCTGCGCGAGGAAGTCCTCGCGATCACGCTCTCCAAGCTCTGATCACCCCCTGACGAACGCACACGAGAGGGAAGCCATGGCAGCTCAGATCATCGACGGCAAGGCGATCGCCGAGCAGGTCCGCGAGGAGATCAAGGCCCAGGTCGCGCAGCTCGCGACCTGCGGCGTCAAGCCCGGCGTCGCCACCATCCTGGTCGGCGAAGACGGGGGGGCGCAGTTCTACCGCGGCCAGATCGAGAAGAACACCGCCACGGTGGGCTTCAACTACTCCAACCACACACTCCCGGCCGGCGCCAGCGAGGCGGAGATCCTCGACCTGATCGCCGAGCTCAACGCCGACGCGCGCGTGCACGGCATCCTCGCGCTCATGCCGATGGACGCGCAGATCGACCAGAACACGGTGTTCAACGCGATCGCGCCCGAGAAGGACCTCGACTGCGTGAACCCGGCCAACATCGGCCACGTGCTGCTCGGCGACCAGCTGTTCGCGCCGGCCACGCCGAGCGCCTGCATCGAGATCCTCGACCGCGAGGGCATCGAGCTGCAGGGCCTCGACGTCACCATCGTCAACCACTCGAACATCGTCGGGAAGCCGGTGGCGCTGCTGTGCCTCAATCGCAACGCCTCGGTCCACGTCGTGCACGTGTTCAGCAAAGACGTGCCCGACGCCTGCCGAGAGGCCGACGTGCTGATCTGCGCGGCGCCGGTGCAGAATCTGATCAAGGCCGACATGGTCAAGCCCGGCGCGATCGTCATCGACGTGACCACGATCCGCGTCGACGGCAAGCAGGTCGGCTCGCTCGAGTTCGAGGCCGTCTGCGAGGTCGCCGGCCGCGTCACGCCGGTCCCCGGCGGCGTCGGCCCCGTCACCAACGTCATCCTGCTCAAGAACGCCCTCGCCGCCTGCAAGGCGCAGTCCGGCCTAGGCTGATCGCCGGCGGGCGGCGGGTCCGGCGGCCCTCCGGGCCGCGGTTCCCGCCGCCCGCCAAGTGTGCTTGACTAGGTTCAGACCGAAGACGCAGATGGGAAGGAGGGCGGCCGGCAGGGCCTTCGGCCGCGGCCGCCCGACGAACGCGGAAGCGCGAAGTGGAGTTGATGCGATGCCCAGCCAAGCTCGCCCCGAGCCGGTCGACGCCGGCGCCCAAGCCCCCGATCCAGACCTCGACCTCGGGCAGGTGCTCGAGCTGGTCGAGCAGATCGATCCGCACGGCAACCTGATCGCCCTCCTGCAGCGCGCCCAGGACGTCTTCGGCTACCTGCCTGAGCCCGTCGTCGACGAGATCGCACGACTGAGCGGCGTCCCCGCCTCGCGCATCTACGGCATCATCACCTTCTACGCGCAGTTCACCACCGTCCCCACGGGGCGGCACAAGGCCTTCGTCTGCCACGGCACCGCCTGCCACGTGGCCGGCGCCACGCGCATCACCGAGGCGCTCGAGCAGGAGCTCGAGGTGGCCGACGGCGAGACGCGCGCCGACAGGGAGTTCACCCTCGGTTCGGTCGCTTGCATGGGCGCCTGCTCACAGGCGCCGGTCATGCGCATCGACGAGGAGACCTACGGCAACCTGAGCGCCGACGAGACGCGAAAGATCGCGCGCAAGCTGCTCGAGCAGGTGCTCGCCGAGCGGGGAGGTGGTTCCGATGCCTGAGACCACCGTGGCGCCGGCAGAGGGCGTCAAGGTCGGCGTCTCGGCGAGCCCGGACGGCCGTCGCCGCGTCTCCGTCTGCGCCGGCACCGCCTGCGTGTTCGCCGGCTCCATGAAGATCAAGGACGAGTTCGAGGCGCAGATCGCCGCCGCCGGCCTGCAGGACGAGGTCGCGGTGAGCATCATCGGCTGCCACGGCCTCTGCTCGCAGGGCCCGCTGGCCGTGGTCTCGGACGGCGACACGTACTACCCGCGGCTCAAGCTCAAGGACGTCGCGACCGTGGTCACCGAGCACCTCGCCGGCGGCCAGGTCGTCGAGAAGCTCCTGTACGTCGACCCCGCGACCGGCGAGCGCTTCGCCTGCGCCCACGACATCCCCTTCTACAAGGCGCAGACACGCGTGGCGCTGCGCGACGTCGGCGTCATCGACCCGGAGAGCATCGACGAGTATCTGGCCCGCGGCGGCTACGAGGCCGCGCGCAAGGCGCTGACGACGATGACGCCGGAGGAGATCATCCAGATGGTGCTGGATTCGGGACTGCGCGGCCGCGGCGGCGCCGGCTTCCCGACGGGCATGAAGTGGAAGTTCGCGGCCGCGTCGCCCGGCGACGTCAAGTACATCATCTGCAACGGGGACGAGGGCGACCCCGGCGCGTTCATGGACGCGTCCATCATGGACGGCGACCCGCACGCCGTGCTCGAGGGCATGCTCATCGGCAGCTACGCGATCGGCGCGCACGAGGGCTACATCTACGTGCGCGCCGAGTACCCGCTGGCCGTCAGGCGGCTCAAGCTCGCGATCGCCGCCGCCGAGGAGCGCGGCCTGCTGGGCGACGACGCGCTGGGCAGCGGCTGGGACTTCAGGCTCCGGATCAAGGAGGGCGCCGGCGCCTTCGTCTGCGGCGAGGAGACGGCGCTCATCGCCTCCATCGAGGGCAAGCGCGGCATGCCGCGCACCAGGCCGCCGTTCCCGGCCGTGTCCGGCCTCTGGGGCAAGCCGACCAACATCAACAACGTCGAGACCTGGGCCAACGTGCCCTGGATCATCGCCAGCGGGGCGACCGCGTATGCCTGCTACGGCAGCGACGCCTGCAAAGGCACCAAGGCCTTCAGTCTCGCCGGCAAGATCGTCAACGGCGGCCTCGCCGAGGTGCCGATGGGCTCGACGCTGCGCCACGTCATCTTCGACGTCGGCGGCGGCATCAAGGACGGCAAGCAGTTCAAGGCGGTGCAGCTCGGCGGCCCCTCCGGCGGCTGCGTGCCGGCGAGTCTCCTCGACACCCCGGTCGACTACGAGAGCCTCTCTGCCACCGGCGCGATCATGGGCTCCGGCGGGATGGTGGTCGCGGACGACGGCACCTGCATGGTCGACCTCGCCAGGTACTTCCTGCAGTTCACCCAGAACGAGAGCTGCGGCAAGTGCGTGCCCTGCCGCCTCGGCACCAAGCGCATGCTCGAGATCCTCGAGCGCATCTGCGCCGGCGAGGGGGAGGAGGGCGACGTCGAACGCCTGGAGAAGCTTGCCGTCGCCATCAAGCGGACGAGTCTCTGCGGCCTCGGTCAGACGGCGCCCAACCCGGTGCTCACGACGATCCGCTACTTCCGCGACGAGTACCAGGCGCACATCGACGACCGCCGCTGCCCGGCGCTCTCGTGCGAGGCGCTCATCGCCTACGCCATCGACCCGGAGACGTGCACGGGCTGTACGCTGTGCGCCAAGAAGTGCCCGGTCGACGCCGCGACGGGCGAGAAGAAGCAGGTACACACCATCGACCAGGCGCTCTGTATCCGGTGTGACGCCTGCCGCGTGGCCTGCAAGTTCGACGCGGTCAAGGTCGTGAGCGGACCAGAGGAGATCGCCGCGGCGGTCCGGGCGCAGCACGCCTGAGGCCGCGCCTGAGGAGTGCCTCGAGGCCCGGCGATGCCACTGCGGCATCGCCGGGCTTTCTGCTTCTGCGGGCCCGAGGCTCTTGCTCTCGCACAGGTCTTGCGCTTATCGTTCGTTGGGTGACCAAGCAAGCTGCCGCATCGGGCGGCGACCGGAGGAGGTGGACGGCACAGCGACAGTCCTGAGCACCACGAGCATGCGGGCTGTCGCCAGGGGCCGGCCGGACGTCCGCGACCAAGGGGGGTAGTGTGGCAGAAGAACTCGCATTCGCACGCAAAGCCAGCGGCCTTGTCCGCGGCCTTTCGATGACCGACGCCGTTGCCGTCGGCCTGATGAACCAGGGCATCACGCCCAGCATCTGGACGATGATCACGTGGGGCCTCGGTACCTACCTGACCGGCAACCTGCTCTGGGCCAGCGTCATCTCGCTGGTGCTCGTCGGCTTCGGCTTCCCGCTCGTCTGGGGCGTCCTGTCGGGCAGCATGCCGCGGTCGGGCGGTGAGTACATCTACAACTCGCGCATCATCCACCCCATCGTCGGCATCGCCGAGAGCTTCGGCAACGCCTTCGTGATGATCTTCTGGGTCTACGTCCTGGCGCCCTGGATCGCCGACCCGGGACTCGTCATCCTCGCCGAGTATCAGGGATGGACCTGGCTCTACGATCCCGCCAGCGGCGCCTTCTTCGGCGGCCTCAGCTACGAATGGGGCGTGTTCGTCGTCGCCACCATCGCCAACGTGCTCGCGGTGCTCACGATGATCTTCGGCGTCAAGATCTTCGCCTCGATCCAGAAGGCGATCATGTTCGTCGCCCTCGGCGGCGCCGCCGTCGTCACCGGCTCGATCATGATCAGCAGCAAGACGGCGTTCGCGGAGAACTGGGACAAGCTCGCCGTGCAGTACGACTCGCTCAAGTACTCCGAGGTCGTGCCCGCCGTCTCCGCGGCGATCGGCGAGGCAGTGCCCACATCGTCCACGTTCTACGGCACCCTGGGCGTCATGGTCGCCGGCTCGTGGCTGTTCGCCTACGCCTACTTCTGCGTCTTCGTGGCCGGCGAGGTCAAGCGGCCGGACAAGACACTCATCATGGCCAACTTCGTCGCCATCCTCGTGCCGGCGCTGCTGATGATCTGGACGGCGCTCTCGATGTACCACACGATGCCGTTCGACTTCATCTCGGCGACGGCCTGGATCGACAACAACGAGGGCCTCGACGGCTACAACCTGCCGTTCCTGCCCAGCTACATGAGCCTCGCCTACATCGCCCACTCCAACTGGTTCGTGGCGTTCGCGGCGAGTCTCTCGTACATGCTCTTCACCTTCTGGTACGTGGCGCTCAGCTACCTCGCCTTCCCGCGCATCATCTTCGCCTGGGGCATGGACCGCATGGGTCCCAAGTGGTTCACCTCGATCAACCCGCGCTGGGCGAGCCCGGTCAAGAACTACATCCTCTGCTTCGTCCTCTGCCAGGCCGCGATCGCGCTCTACTCGTTCTGGTTGGGCAGCTACATGCAGGGCCTCACGTGACCGGCATGGAGATCGTCTCCGTGTGGGGCATCACGACCATCGCGGCGCTGATCTTCCCGTACGTGAAGCGCGCCAAGGGCATCTGGGAGTCGTCGCCCTACAAGACGTGGAAGTTCCTCGGCGTCCCGCTCGTGACCTGGGGTGCGCGGTCTCGCTCGTCTATCTGGGCATCCTCTTCTACTTCCTCATCTTCACGGAGGAGATGAAGGACTCCAACGGCCAGTCGTGGATCCTGTACGGCGTCGTCTGGCTCATCGGCATCGTCTGGTACTTCTTCTGGGCGTGCGCGCAGCAAGGCCGTGGGCGTCGACGTCGGCATGACCTACGGGGAGCTGCCGCCGGAGTGATCCTCCCGCGGAGCCCCGTCGCCCTGTCGGCGACGTGACATCGGACCGGGGCGGCGCGCCGTGAGGCGCGCCGCCCCGCTGTCTTCCCGCTCGCCTCGGTCGCGCCGCCGGGACCATCTGCGCCGCCGCCGGCCGGCAGCGACCCGCTGCTGGACGGCGGCTCGTCGAGCGCCGCGAGTGCCGGCCCGCGAATGTAGGATTCGGTAGAGTGCGAAATTCGTGCCTTGCCGAATCCTACTCATCTGCGGCAAGCCTTGACATTTTCCGACGTGAGGTATCGAAATAGCGCTACGAATGGACCTGACCAGGGGGGTCGTGTTGCCATTCACCCTCGACGCGATCGACAGGCAGATCGTGTCGCTTCTCATAGAAGACGGTCGCGTCTCGTCGGCCGAGATCACCAGGCGCATCGGGCACGTGTCCGAGCGGGCGGTCCGCTACCGCATCGAGCGACTCGTGCGCACGGGCGTCATCCGTGTCAGCGCCATCGTCATGCCCCAGGCCGTCGGCTTCGACGTCATCGGCGACGTGCTCGTCGATGTCGCCCCCGGCAAGCTGCAGGACGTCGCCGCCCAGCTGGTCGAGTTCCCCACGGTGAGCTACGTGGCCGGATCGGTCGGTGAAGGCGACCTCAGTGTCCAGGTCTACGCCCGAGACACGGAGGAACTCCTCCGCTTCGTCAACGAGGTCATCGGCAAGGTCCCTGGAGTAACGCGCACCAAGCTCGCCATGGTGCCGTGGAAGCTCAAGGATGTCTATCAGTGGCACGTGCCGTCTGAGGCCGCTGAAGAAGGGAGGGCGATCGGCTGAGGCGTTCTCTTTCTCCGTGTCACGTACCATCAATCGATCACGGGATCGCTGGCCGGGAGGGCCCCGCCAGCGAGACGTTGTAGCAAGGGGGAAGTATGGCTGAAGAACTAGCCTTTGCCCGCAAAGCCAGCGGCCTCGTCCGCGGCCTCTCCATGTGGGACGCCTTCGGCGTCGGCTTCATGAACCAGGGCCTCACGCCGTCGATCTGGGTCATGACCAGCCTCGGCGTCGGCGTCTACCTCGGCGGTAACCTCATCTGGGCGACGATCATTTCCATGATCCTCGCCGGCATCGGGTTCCCGATCGTGTGGGGCGTGCTGGGCGGCTCCATGCCCCGCTCGGGCGGCGAGTACATCTACAACTCGCGCATCATCCACCCCATCGTGGGGATCGGCGAGTCGTTCGGCAACGCCTTCGTGTGGATCATGTGGATCTACGTGCTGGCGCCCTGGACGGCCGACCCGGGGATGGTGATGATGTCCCAGTTCATGGGCTGGGACTGGCTCTACAACACCTCGACCGAGGTGTTCTTCGGCGGCCTCAGCTATACGTGGGGCTGCTTCGTGATCGCCACGGTCGCGAACATCATCGCCTTCCTGTTCGTGGTGTTCGGCATCAAGTGGTTCGCGCGCATCCAGAAGATCGTCATGATCTTCGGCATCGGCGGCTGTACGGTGCTGCTCGCGGCCATCAGCTACTACGCGATCAAGCTCGGCCAGACCGGGTTCGTCGAGAGCTGGAACGCCACGGCCGCCCAGTACGGCTCGATCGACTACGCCGGCTTCCTCGCGGCGGCCGGTGAAGAGGCCGGCGGCGCCATGCCGACCACCTGGAACTGGTTCGACACGTTCGGCGTCATGGTCGCCGGCTCGTGGCTCTTCGCCTACAGCTACTGCATCACGTTCATCGCCGGCGAGGTCAAGCGCCCCGACAAGACCATCATCCTGTCCAACCTCTTCGCGATCATCGTCCCCGGCGTGTTCATGCTGTGGGCGGCGTTCGCGCTCTACGGCCTCGTCGAGTTCGACTTCTTCAGCGCCACGCAGTTCGTCGACAACGCCGGCAGCGACCTTGGCGGGGCGTACACCGTGCCGTGGAGTACCAACTTCCTCGGCATCCTCGGCATGGTCACCACCAACCAGGTCATCATGTTCATCTCGGTGCTGTCGTTCCTGGCGTTCAACCTCTGGTGGATCGCCCTCAGCTACCTGGCGTTCCCGCGCATCATCTTCGCGTGGGGCATGGACCGCATGGGTCCCAAGTGGTTCACGGACATCAACCCGCGCTTCGCGAGCCCGGTCAAGAACCACGTCCTGTGCTTCGTGCTCGGCCAGATCATGATCGCCGTGTACATCTTCTGGCAGAACGAGGCGATGCAAGGCCTCGCCGTGACCGCGCTCGAGATCTTCTCGGTGTTCGGCGTCACGGCCATCGCGGCCCTGCTGTTCCCGTACGTGAAGCGCGCCAAGGGCATCTGGGACGCGTCTCCGTACAAGACCTGGAAGCTCGCCGGCATCCCGGTGGTGACGATCGGCGCCATCGTCGACATCATCTACCTGGGCATCCTGGCGTACTTCTTCTTCTTCCTCCCGGACCCCGACAAGCGCCTCGAGGGATTCACGACCAACACGGCCATCCTCATCGCCGTGACGTGGGTCGCGGGCATTCTGTGGTACCTGTTCTGGAAGCAGCGCAGCAAGAGCGTGGGCGTCGACGTCTCCATGACCTACGGGGAGTTGCCGCCTGAGTGATCCCGCAGTACCGTGAGGGGGCGGGAGCGTCCGCTCCCGCCCCCTCACTGGCCTTTGGAGTGTGTAGATGATCAAACTGTTTTTCGTCACCGATATCCACGGCTCGAACGTGTGCTACCGGAAGTACCTGAACGCGCTTCCGATCTACGGCGCAGACGTGGCCGTCCTCCTCGGTGACCTCACCGGCAAGGTCCTCGTGCCGCTCGTCGACAAGGGCGGGGACCAGTGGGAATGCACCCTGATGGGGCAGTACCGCGAGATCAACGGGCAAGAGGAGCTCGCGGAGATCAAGAAGATCGTCGAGAACGCGGGGTACTACTGGGTCCACCAGACGCGCGAGGAGTTCAACGACACGCGCGCCGACCCCGCCAAGATCGACGCGCTGTTCAAGAGCCTCGTCTTCCAGCGCGTCCAGGAGTGGCTCGACCTCGCCGACGAGCGTCTCGAGGGCAAGCCGTACCAGATGTACATGGCGCCGGGCAACGACGACTGGTTCGTGATCGACGACATGATCGACAACGCCAAACTCGTGCACCCGTGCGACAAGCGCGTCGTCGAGATCGACCACCACGAGATGATCACCTCGTCGGCATCCAACCCCACGCCGTGGGACACGCCGCGCGAGATGAGCGAGGAAGACCTCGAGAAGCACCTGCGCGAGCTGTGCGCCAAGGTCAAGAACCAGGGCACGGCGATCTACAACTTCCACGTGCCGCCGTACGGCTACTCGCTCGACCTGTGTCCCAAGCTCGACGAGAACCTCACCATGGCCGCGGACGAGAAGATCCACGCCGGCAGCCTGGGCGCCAAGCGGGTCATCGAGGAGTTCCAGCCGCTTCTGGGCCTCCACGGTCACATCCACGAGTCGCGTGGCGCGCAGAAGGCCGGCCGTACCCTGCTCATCAACCCGGGCAGCGAGTACTCCGAGGGCATCCTCAAGGGCGTCATCATCATGCTCGACAAGAAGAAGATCAAGGACTACGTCTTCACCTCCGGGTGAGCGGCGCGTAGACTCCAGACGTCGGTACGACGCCGAACCCGGAAGGGGGCGATAGGTACATATGGCTCAGTTCATCCTGCCGAAGGACATCCCGCTCGACCAGTATCCCAAGCCGGAGGTCTTTCTCGAGGAGGGCAAGCGGATCGCGGAGGCGGCTCAGCAGCAGGGCATCATCATGCGCGTCATGGGCCCGCTCGCGCTCCACTACTACTTCCCCGACCAGGTCGACCTGTACGCGAAGCTCGAGCGTCTCGGCGACCGCTACTTCACGGACATCGACTACGCCGTCTACGGCAAGGGCCGCAAGGGCATGGTCAAGTTCATGGAATCCATCGGCTACGAGTGCGATCTGCAGACCATGGCCATGACCGGCCAGACCCGCCAGATCTACTTCGGCGGCAAGGTCCCGATGATCGACATCTTCTTCGACAAGCTCGACTACTGCCACGAGATCGACTACGACGGCCGTCTCGAGCTCGATCCCTGGAGCGTCTCGCTCGCCGACATCCTGCTGCAGAAGCTGCAGATCTGGGAGATCAACGACAAGGACCTCAAGGACATCGAGTATCTCTTCACCGTGGCCGACTTCGGTGAGGACGACACCAAGAAGGTCAACGTCGCCTACATCTCCAAGCGTCTCGGCGACGACTGGGGGTTCTGGTACACGGCGACCACCAACCTCGACCGGGTCAAGGACCACGTCGACGGCGTGGACGCTCTGAGCGCCGACCAGAAGGCCAAGATCAAGCAAGTGGCCGACGACGTGAGGGCGCGCGTCGACCGGGAGCCGAAGACGCGCAAGTGGGAGAAGCGCGCCAAGAAGGGCACCAAGAAGATCTGGTACAACACCGGGTTCTCCGACTGGTGACCGTGCGCCGGCCCGCCTTCAGGGGCCGCCGCCGGACGGTGTGACGACGAGAGGGCCGGGGCGCCGGTGGCGCCCCGGCCCTCTCTGCGCTGCGTGCCGGGTGTGTCCGCCTCTTGAGCGGGGGCTTCTCGGCACGTAGTCTCTGGGCGCGACGCCCATGGGGGGCGAGCGACTCTCGGGAGGTTGCTGAGTGACTGGACCGCTGCCCGGCGGCAGGCGCGACCTGCGGCCCCTCTTCGACCCGCGCTCGGTCGCCGTCGTCGGCGCGTCTGCGGACACCTCGAAATGGGGCGGTGACATCGCCGTGCGCCTGGTGCGCTCGGCGACCGACCGACCGGTGTATCTTGTCAACCGGAAGGGCGGCGACCTGCACGGCCGCCGCGCCTACCTCTCGCTCCGGGAGCTGCCCGAGGTGCCCGAGCTGGTCGTTCTCGCGATGCCGGCAGCATCGCTCGACGCGGTCCTCGACGACGCCCTGGACCTCGGCGCGAAGGCGTTCATCGGCCTTTTCGCTGGTCTCGGTGAGACCGGCCCGGAGGGCCGTGCGCGGGAGCGCGCCGCTGCGGCGAGGGTGAGGGCCGCGGGAGCGGTGCTGCTCGGCCCGAACTGCATGGGGCTCGCGGACCAGGCAGCGGGCTTCGCAGCGGTCGCCTACCTCGACATCCCGCCGGGAGACGTGGCGTTCGTGTCGCAGAGCGGGGCGATGGGCGAGGAGTTCGTCATGCGCGCGCGCGCCTGGGGCTGCGGGTTCTCGCGCTACGTGACGCTCGGCAATCAGGCGGACGTGGATGCCGTCGAGATCCTCGAGAGCCTGACCACGCATCCGGAGACCCGGGTCGTGGCCATGTACCTGGAGGGCGTCGACGATGGTCGCCGGCTGGCCGCCGCCGCGGCCGAGGTCGTCGCGTCCGGCCGGCCGGTCGTGCTCCTTGCTCCCGGTCGCAGCACGGCCGGAGCGCGCGCCGCCCTCTCTCACACCGGCGCGCTGGCACCCGATGCGACGGTCGTGGATGCGGTGTGCGAGGCGGCCGGCGCGGTGCGCGCCGAGACGCCGAGGGAGCTCTTCGAGCTGGCGATGGCACTGCGGATCCGGGAGCGGCCGCGCGGACGCCGTGTGGCGGTCGTCAGTGACGGCGGTGGCCCCGGCGGCGTCGCCGCAGATGCCTTGTCCGCCGCCGGGCTCGATGTGCCGGGGTTCCGCCCTGCACTGCGCGCGGCACTGCGGCGGGAGCTGCCCGGGAGCTCCGGCGCCAATCCCCTCGACCTCGCCCTGGGAACGATCGACCCCGACGGGTTCGCCCGTGCAGTCCCGGTCGTGGCCGCCGATCCGGAGGTCGACGCCGTCGTCGTGGTCGGACAGCTGGGCTACTGGGCGGGGCGCTTTCCCGAGTTCGAGGGGCTCGTGGCCGAAGAGGTGGCCGGCGCCGGCGTGATGGCGGCGGCGGTGCGCGAGACGGGGACGCCGCTGGTCGTGGCGACCGTGTACGCCGACGCGGCGCCGGCGCAGGAGCTCCGTGCGGGCGGCATCCCCGTGTTCCGCGAGATCGCCTCCGCGGTCGCGGCGGTCTCGGCGCTGGCAGCGGCCGCGGAGGATGTGGCGACAGGGGTGCCGGACCTCCCGCCGCCGGATACACCGCTCGCCGGCAGCCCCGACTACTGGGCGGCGCGGGAAGCGCTCGCCGCCGCCGGTCTGACGTTCATGCCCGGTGGCCTCGCCCGGGACGCCGGCGAGGCCGTGGCGGCGGCTCGCGAGCTCGGCTTCCCGGTGGCGGTGAAGGCGCTCGGCCTGCTGCACAAGTCAGATGCCGGGGGAGTGGCCTTGGACCTGCGTGACGAGAGCGCGGTCGCTGCGGCGGTCGGCGCCATCGAGCAGCGCCTGCACCCGCCCGGTTTCGTGGTGGAGCAGATGGCGCCTCCAGGCGGCGTGGAGCTCATCGCCGGCTGTCGCTGGACGGACGCTTGCGGGCCTCTGGCGCTGGTCGGCGCCGGCGGAGTGTACGCCGAAGTGTTCGGCGACACGCGCACCGCTCTCGCGCCCGTCGCCGACGCCGCGGCCGCGAGGCTGATCGGCAGCCTTCGCGTGGCGGCGCTGTTGGGCGGGGCCCGAGGAGCAACGCGGCTCGACGCGGCCGCGGCTGCGGCCGCGACGGCCGGGCTGAGCCGGTACGCTGCGGCTCACCCTGAGATCCTGGAGGTCGAGGTGAATCCGCTCCTCGTGCTGCCGGATGGAGCCGTGGCGCTCGACGCGCGCATCGTCACCGCCGACGCGAGCGGCCAGGCCGGCGCGACCCGTCAGGAGGCGCGACCGTGAGCTGCGACGACATCGCCGGGAAGCGCGTGCTGGTGACGGCGGCGGCGACCGGCATCGGCGCCACGATCGCGGAGCGGTTCGCGCACGCCGGCGCGCGGGTGTTCGTGTGCGACGTCGACAAGGAGGCGCTCACCGGCTATCTGGCGACGCACCCGGACGTCGCCGGCGTGTGCGCGGACGTTGCGTCTGCCGGCGACGTGGACGCGTTCGTCGCCGCGGGCATCGACCACCTCGGCGGTCTCGACGTCCTCGTCAGCAACGCGGGAGTCGCGGGCCCGGTGGCGCCGATCGAGGAGATGGACCCGGACGGCTGGCGGCGCACGCTGGACGTCAACCTCACCGGCGCCTTTCTCTGCGTCCGGGGCGCCGTCCCGCACCTCAAGCGCGCGGGGGGCGGGTCCATCGTCGTGATGTCGTCCAACGCCGGCACCATGGGTCTGCCGTTCCGGGGGCCGTACGTGGCCGCCAAGTGGGGCCTGATCGGTCTCGTCAAGACACTCGCCATGGAGCTCGGCCCTCACGGTATCCGCGTCAACGCGATCTGCCCCGGCGACGTCGACGGCGAACGCATCCGGCGCGTCATCGCGCTCGAGGCCGTGAACAGGGGGCTCAGCGAGGCCGAGGTGCTCGCGGAGCGGGTCGCCGCGGTCTCGCTGCGGACCATGGTCACGGCCGACGACGTGGCCGCCATGATCCTGTTCGTGTGCTCGGCGGCCGGGTCGAAGATCTCGGGCCAGGCGCTGCTCGTGGACGGCAACGCCGAGCGGGCCTAGCGGGTCCTTCGGCCGGTCGCCAGGACGGAGAAGGGCGGGGCGCCGGCCGGCGCCCCGCCCTTCGTGTCCTCAGCGTCGCGGATCCGCGCCGCGACGGCCGGAGCTCAGTGCGCCGCGACCAGCGTCCCGTCGCGCAGCTGCGCGTCGACGCGGCCCATGACCTTGTCCAGGCGAGCGACGATCTCGTCCATCTCGTGCTGCGTCAGCGTCGCCGGCGGTTCGATGCGGAAGGTCTTGGCGCTGAACAGCGTGCCGCCGGTGAGCACCCCTTCGCCGAACAGGCCGGTGGCGACCGCGTAGCCGGCCTCCTCGCTGCAGTACTCGAGGCCGATCAGCAGGCCGAGACCGCGGACCTCGTGCAGGAGGTCCGGGTGCTTCGTGCGCAGCTCCTCGAAACGCTCCATGAGCCAGGCGCCCTTCTCGGCGGCCTGACGGGGGATGTCCTCGTCCAGGGTCGCGTGCAGGGCGCCGATGACGGCCGAGGTCGCCATCGGGTTGCCCCCGAACGTCGTCGTGTGGATGTACGGGTTCTCCATGAGCGGCTCGAAGACCTCGGGCGTGGAGGTGAAGCAGCCCACAGGGATGACGGCGCCGCCAAGCGCCTTGCCCATGGTCATGATGTCTGGAGCTACGCCCCAGTGCTCGATGCCCCAGAGCGTGCCGGTGCGGCCCATGCCCGTCTGCACCTCGTCGGCGATGAACAGCACGCCCCATTTGTCGCAGATCTCGCGCACCTTGGGGAAGAAGTCGTCCGGCGGGACGCGGGCCCCGGCTTCGCCCTGGACGGGCTCGGCGATGAAGGCGGCGATGTCGAGTCCGATGGTGTCGCAGACCTTGAGCTCCTTGTCGAGCGCATCGGCGTCGCCGTAGGGGATGAAGCGCACGTTCGGCGCGAGCGGGTAGAAGGGCTCGCGCCAGGCCGCCTTGCCCGTCACGCTCAGGCTCCCAAACGACTTGCCGTGGAAGCCGCCCAGGCAGCTGATGATCCCGTTGGTGTGGCTGGGCTTCTTGCGCTTGGCGTGCAGCTTGGCGAGCTTGAGCGCGCCCTCGTTGGCCTCCGTCCCGGAGTTGCAGAAGAAGGTGTACTGCAGCTCGCCCGGGGTGAGCATGCCGAGCAGTTCGCTGGCGTAGCCGCGCATGGGGTCGAGGAGTTCCTGCGAGTGGAGGGCCTGATGCTGGAGCTGGTCCATCACCGCCTTGACGACGGTGGGGTGCCTGTGGCCCAGCATGTAGATGCCGAAGCCGCCGAGGCAGTCGATGAACTCCTTGCCGTGGATGTCGTAGAAGACGCTGCCCCCGTCTCGCCACTCGACCGCCGTGTAGTCGGTCGAGCACGACTTGCGGTACTCGAGGATGCCGGGGTTGACGTACTTGTCGAAGTTGGCGAGACAGTCGGCGACCACGGCGTCCTGTTCCGCGCGCGTGAGTTCGGTTTTCGTCATCAGGTCGAGTGCCTTGCGCGATTCTCGCAACGCCTCTTGCCTCATTGCATCCTGCATTCGTTCCCCCAGTTCCGATAGAGCCTGCGGCGTAATCCCCTGATTTGCAGTAGAGTTCGGTCGTATAACCGAACTATGTCCCAAATCTACTCCCATCGCCCTGCGCGTGCAACGGCCATCGATCCGCGTACCCGCGCGCGCCCGCAGGGGGGGCCTGCGCCACGCGGCGCCCGCGTGCGTGTTGACAACCCCTCAGCGGCCCCACGAGACTGTAGGCAGCGTTGAGGCGGCCGACCGGCCGCCGGAGGACGAGAAGGAGGAAGAGGGGCATGCCGCAGCCGTCGGGAGCAGACGCGCGCCGGGATCCTTTCGGGCTTGGCGAGCTCCGTCCGGGGGGCAGCGCGGACGAACGGCAGACGCTACTACCGGATCGCGGGGATCACGGTGCAGGTCGAGAGCGATCGGCCGTTCCGGGCGGATACCTTCAAGCCCAAGTTCGAGGCGTTCGCCGTCGATGGGCCCGGCGAGGACACGGTGGTGCTGCGCCATCACTTCGAGCTTCCGGTGCTGGACGGGCTCGACCTCGGTCCACGCGTCTACGAGCAGCTACCTTGGGCGATCCACGAGTCGCCGTGGGGCTGGACCTACCTGGGCATTCCGCCCGAAGCGCGCCGTCACGCGGTGACGGGCCGGGAACGGTCATCGCTCTCACGCCCACGTCACGACATCGAGGCCGCGTCTTCAACGATCGCGACCAGCTGGCCATGTTCGAGCGCGGCGGTCTGGCCTCTCTCACGCTCCTTCCCGACCGATCAGGTGCTGCTGGCCCGTCTGCTCGCAGACCGCCGCGGCTGCTTCGTCCACTCCTGCGGCATCGTGCTGGACGGCGCCGGCGTGCTGTTCGTCGGCGAGTCCGGGGCCGGCAAGTCCACCGCCATGGAGCAGTTCGCGGCGGTCTCGGAGCCGCTGTGCGACGACCGCAACATCGTCCGCGTCTGGCCGGACGGCATCCGCGTGCACGGCACGTGGAGCCACGGCACGGTGCCGATCGCGTCCCCCGAGTCCGCGCCGCTGCGCGCGATCTGCTTCCTGCGGCAGGCGCCGGCGAACGAACGCGCGTCCGGCCCGTCAGCACGCCCGCCGAGAGACCGTGCGCGGTCTCGTCCCGCGTCTGGTCCGGCCGCTGGTCGTCGGGGACTGGTGGCCGCGCACGCTCGACGTCGTCGAGACCATCGTGCGCGAGGTCCCGTGCTACGAGCTGAGTTTCGACCGCAGCGGCGGGATCGTGGAGGTGCTGCGCGCGGTTCTCGCCGAGGCGGGCAGGGACGACGCGACGGCGGGATCGCCCGACTGATGGAGGCGGACGAGGCCTACGTCACCCGCGCGGGGCCGGACTCGCTCTGGCGCGGCGGCCGCCCGCTGCTGACTGCGCTCGACATCGAGCTGACCGAGCGCTGCGACAACCGCTGTATCCACTGCTGCATCAACCGGCCCGAGCACGACCGCGAGGCGCGCACCCGGGAGCTGCCGACCGAGCGTGTCCTCGAGCGTCCTCGACGAGGCCGCGGCGCTGGGCGTCCTGGCCGTGCGGCTGACCGGCGGCGAGATCCTCCTGCGCGACGGACCTCGAGGAGATCTACCTCCACGCGCGCCGGCCGGGCATGCGGGTGACACTGCATGACCAACGCGCGCGAGACTGCACTCCCGAGATCGCGTCCTGCTCGGCCGGGTGCCGCCGCGGCGAGCCGGTGGAGATCACCGTCTACGGCATGCACGGGAGAGCTACGAGGCCGTCTCACGGGTCGCGGGCGCGTACGATCGGAGTTCCGCCGCGGGCTCGAGCTGCTGGACGCTCACGCGATCCCGTACATGGTCAAGGGCACGCTCCTGCCGCCGACCCTGGGCGAGATGGAGGAGTTCGAGGCGTGGGCGGCGTACTCTGCCAGCGTCGCGCGAGCGAGCCGGGTTCGTCTACTGGCTCGATCTGCGGCTGCGGCGGGACGACGAAGCGCGCCAACCGGCGCATCGCGGCACTGCGGCTGAGTCCGCGAGGAGGGCGTCGCGGTGCTCGCGCGGGACCCGCGCGCCGGAGGCCGCCTTGCGCGCCGAGGCTCTGGTGCAGCTCGCCGAGCCGAGCGATCTGCTCTTCACCTGCGGTATCGGAGGGCGCCCCTGTCTGGACGCCTACGGGATGCTGCAGCCCTGCCTCACCCTGCGTGCCCCGCAGGTGGTCTACGATCTGGCGTCCGGCAGCTTGCGCGAGGCCGTCACCGAGTTCTTTCCGGGGCTGCGGACGCTGCGCGCCCGCGATCCGGAGTATCTGCGCCGCTGCGCGCGCTGCTTTCTCGCCGGCATCTGCGATCAGTGCCCCTCGAAGTCATGGGCGGAGCACGGTACGCTGGACACGCCGGTCGACTATTTCTGTGAAGTCACCCAGGCCAGGGCCCGCCTCATCGGCCTGTTGCGCGAAGGGGAGCTCCCCTGGGACGTCATCGACGGGAAGGAAAGGGTCAAATGGCTGATGCAGTGAGAGGCGATGTCGTGTTCACGCCGTCGGACGCGGTCGTGGCCCGCGAGATAGAGGGTGAGATCGTCATCGTGCCGCTGACGGCGGGGGTCGGCGACCTTGAGGACGAGCTGTACTCGTTGAACGAGACGGGCAGGGACGTGTGGCGACTCCTCGACGGTCGCACGCTGGACGAGGTCGTGGACGCTCTTGCGGCGGACTACGACGCCTCGCGTGACGAGATCGACCGGCGACGTGCGCGGACTACTCGAGGAGCTGCTGCGCCGCGACATCATCCGCTCGGCCTGATCTGCTCGTGGACGCGCCCGTCGCGCACGGCGGCGAGTACGCACTGAGCGGCGCGGGGCTTCTGGAGCTCATGGGCGCCGCGCTGGCGCGCGGCGCCTCCTTCCGCTTCACCGCCCGCGGCTTCAGCATGGACCCGTTCGTGCGCGACGGCGACGTGCTCACGGTCGCCCGTTCGCGACGCCGGCCCGGACTGGGCCAGGTGATCGCAGTGCGCGATCCCGCTATGGGCAGGCTGGTCGTGCACCGCGTGGTTGCGCATGCCGGCGCCGGCGTGCTGGTGCGCGGCGACGGCGCCGGCCAGGCGGACGGAGTGGCGGCCCGGGGACGTGCTCGGGGGGTCGTCGCGTCGAGCGCAGCGGGCGCCGCGTGCGGCCGGCCTGGCCCGAGCGTCTGCCGGTCGCGGCGCTGTCCGAGCGCAGACTGCTCGCGTGGCATCGTCGTGCGGCGTCTGCTCGCCCGCCTCTGTCATCGGCGCTCGCCGAGCTTGGCGCGCTGTTGTCCGCAGCTGAGCCTACGGGCGTGAGGCGACTCGATGACGTCGACGGCAGCATGGGAGCGCCCTCCATGTGTTGTCAGTGCGGACAACGCAGGGCGCAGAACGCTTGTCTTGCGGCGGAGTTCGGGTACGATACGCTTAGTGGAGCGTCAAGTCGAAGGGGGCACATCATGAAGGGGTGGACTCGTCCGCAGCTGGTCGTCCTCGGCAGGGCGACGCCCGAGGAGAGCGTTCTGGAGGTCTGCAAGAACCACGAGGTCGCCAGTCAGTACGCCAGCGGCTATGGCCGATTGCAGCTGGCAGTCGCCAACGTCAGGCAACTGCAGGGGCGTCACCGGCAGCTGATCACGCCTTGCGCTCTCGCGAGCGCATGGACTGCTTCTGTGTGACCGGCCCATAAGTCGGTAGTCTGCTGCGGCTCCGTCGGCGCACTGCGCCCGCCGTGAGTGCCGGCCGGCGCTACGCGAGCGAGTCCCGCCCTCTCGCCGGGTCGGGTAGCCAGCGATTCCGCCTCGGCCATGCCCCGTGCACGCGCGACAGCGTGCTATCGTCTGCCGTGGCCGTGACCCGACGAGCAACCGCACACCGGCACGTCCGCCGAGCGCCCATCGCTGCCGGCGCCCGATCTCCGACCATCCTCCGAGCTCGTCGCGGTCGCGCGCTGCCGTGACGAGGACGCCGCGCGTGCTCTCGCCGCGGTTCTGGGGGCTGCCGACTGGGACTCCCTGCTGCGCGCCGCCGAGGCGCACGTCATGCTGGGCATCATTCATCGTCGCACCACGGACGCCTGTCCGTGCAGGCGGTCCCCGCGACGCTGCCGCGCGACGCTGGCGGCGGCGTACCGAGCCGGGGCGATACAGGGGCCTGCGCCAGGAGGCACGTCTGCGCGATCGTGCTCGAGGTGCTCGCGGCTGGCGGCGATCGCCGGCGTGCCCTTCAAGGGACCGACGCTCGCGCAGTCTGGTGTACGGCGACGTGGCCCTCAGATACGCGTCGGACCTCGACGTGCTCGTCGGCGCCGGCCGACGTGACGTGCGCCGTCGAGGTGTCTCGCCGGCGCTGGCTGGCGGCTGACGTCGCAGGGACAGACCGACCGGCACGACCTCCTCGAGGCGGCGGAGTGCGAACTGCTCCTCGAGCACCCCGCGACCGGCCTCTTCCTGGAGCTTCACTGGCGTACCGGGCCGCGCCTGGCGCACGCGTCCTTCCCCGCCGAGCCGTTGATCGCCAGGGCTCGGCCGTGTGACCTGCTGGGCGGGGAGGTCGCCTGCCTGGACGACAGCGACCACTTCCTCGTCCTCTGTCTGCACGGGGCCACGCACCGCTGGGACCGGCTCGAGCTGGTCTGCACGATCGCCGAGTTCATCGCCCGCGATCTCGTGTCCGACTGGCCGGAGCTACTGCAGAGGGCGGCTCGGCTGGAGTGCCGGCGCAGGGTCCTCGTCGCCGCTGCGCTCGCGCGCGGTCTCGCCGGCGTCGCGCTGCCGCCCGCCGTCGCCGCGGCGCTCGCCGGCGATCCCGGCGCGGAGCGCCTGGCGCTCGCCGCCGCGGCCGACCTGCGGCCGGTGCCGGGGCCGCTCTCCGGCGCCCGCCGGCTTCGGGGCATCGTCTGGCAGTCGGCGGTCCTCGACACCCCGGGCGAGCGGCTGCGGCATCTCGTCGCCCGGACCGTCGTTCCCGGCGGTCGCGACCTCGACTGGCTCGCCGTACCTCGGCCTCTGTCCGGCGCGTACTACCTTGTGCGGCCGCTCCGTCTGGCGGCGCAGTATGCACGCAGGGCGGTCGGGGCTGACTGAGCCGGCCCACAGGATCGGCGTGCACAGCGTCCTCCATCTGGGGCGCACCCTGCGCCTCGTGTGGCGCATAGCGCCAGGGTGGACCCTGGCGACCATCGCCCTCGCCGTCGTCCAGGGCATCCTGCCGCTGGCCGGTCTCTACATGATCCAGCTCATCGTGAATGCGGTGACCGACGGCCTTGACGCGGCGGACAAGAGCGCCGCCTTCACCGAGGTCGCGTGGCTGATCCTGGTCGCCGGGCTGATCGGTCTGGCGTCGGCGCTGGCGCGGTCCGTCTCGACGCTCGTCAGCGAGGCCCAGGGGCAGGTGGTCACCGATCACATCTCGGACCTCATCCACTCGCAGTCGATCGCCGTCGACCTCGAGTACTACGAGAACTCCAAGTACTACGACGTCCTCCATCGGGCGCAGCAGGAGGCGCCCTACCGGCCGACCAAGATCGTCAACGATCTGGTGATGGTGGGCCAGAGCGGCATCACGCTGGTCGGCGTGGTCGGCATCCTGTTCGCGATCCACTGGAGCGTCGGCCTGATCATCGTGGCCGCCGCACTGCCCAGCGCCTACGTGCGCCTGCGCTACTCGCAGCGCCTCTATCGCTGGGAGACCGAGAGCACCGACGCCGACCGCCGCTCGTGGTACCTGCACTGGCTGCTCACCGACGGCAACCACGCCAAGGAGATCCGCCTCTTCGACCTGGGCGAGACCTTCCGCGGCTGGTTCAAGGAGTTGCGTGGCGTGCTCCGCGGCGAGCGCCTGCGAATCACCGCGCGGCGGTCACTCGCGGACCTCGCGAGCCAGGCTGTGGCCACCGTGGCCGTGTTCGGCACCTTCGCGTACATCGCCTGGCGCACCCTGCAGGGCAGCATCACCCTCGGCGCCATGATGATGTACTACACGGCCTTCAACACGGGCCTCAACGCACTCCAGAGCGTGCTCGGCGGGGTCGCGGGGCTCTATGAGGACAACCTCTTCCTGACCTACTACCACGACTTCATGGCACTGGCTCCCAAGGTAGTGGATGCGGAGACGCCACGCCCCGTGCCGCGCCCGATGAGGGAGGGCATCACCTTCGAGGACGTGACCTTCAACTACCCCGATACCGAACGGACGGCCCTCGCCGACATCGACCTGCACATCAGGCCCGGTGAGGTGACCGCCCTCGTGGGCGCCAACGGCTCCGGCAAGACGACCATCGTGAAGCTCCTGTGCCGACTCTACGACCCCCAGAGCGGTCGCGTGACCCTCGACGGCGTCGACCTGCGCGACCTGCCGGTGACCGAGCTGAGGCGCGGCATCAGCGTGATCTTCCAGGACTTCGCCAAGTACCAGCTCACGGCTCGCCAGAACATCTGGATCGGGAACGTCCGCCGGCCGGAGGACGATCCGGCGATCGAGGAGGCCGCCCGTGCCGCGGGCGCCGACGCCGTGATCGTCGAGCTCGGCAGCGGCTACGAGTCGATGCTCGGCAAGTGGTTCGAGGACGGCGAGGAGCTGAGCATCGGCGAGTGGCAGAGGGTGGCGCTGGCGCGCGCCTTCGTGCGCGATGCCGAGATCCTCGTCTTCGACGAGCCGACGAGCGCCCTCGACCCGGTGAGCGAGTGGCAGGCGTTCGAGCACATCCGCTCTCTCTCGGAGGGTCGCGCGGTGGTGCTCATCAGCCATCGCTTCTCGACCGTGCGCAACGCCGACCGCATCCACATCGTGGAGCAGGGGCGCATCGTCGAGAGCGGCACGCATGCGGAGCTGATGGCGCTCGACGGTCGCTACGCGCGCATGTACGAAGTGCAGGCGCGCGCCTATCAGAACGAGGACTGACCACCTTCCGGGCGCACCAGACCGACGCGTGGCGAACAAGGTGATTTGCAGTAGAGTTCGGACGACCGACCGAACCTGTGTGCCGTGTCGTGAGGATGGTAGGGTGTGGCGCACGAGGGAGCATGAACGGCAGCGACAGACTGACAGAGGACCCCACCGCCCGGCTCTCGCCGACGGCGCAGAAGCTGGTTGCCGCCGCGCGCCGGCTGCTGGCGCGCGGCGGCTACGAGGCGCTCACCGTGGAGGCGGTCGCCGCCGAGGCCGGGGCCTACCGCGACTCGGTCCGGTACTACTTCGGGAGCAAGGCGGCTTTCATCGCCGCCGTGGTCGATTCGCTCAGTCACGACCAGAGCCTGAGCGCGGTCGCCGAGACGCAGTCGGCACGTGGCGGCGACGAGCGCGTGCACGGGCTCGTCGCCGCCGACCGCCGTCTGGTGGACGACCGCGACGCCTTCCGCGACTTCTTCGCCATCCTTCCCCACGTGGTGCTCGATCCCGAGCTGCGCGACCGGGTCGCGGCGCTCTACGACTGGTACCGCGACCTCTACGTGGAAGGGCTCGGCGACGCGACCGCCGTCGAGGAGGAGCGGCTGCGCCGCTTCGCCTCCCTCATGGTCGCGATGACCGACGGCCTCGCCGTGCAGAAGCTGCTCGACCCCGACGGCGTGGATCTGCAGCCGCTCTTCGAGTTGTGGGAGAGCATGCTCCGCGAGGCGCTGCGGTCGGCCGCCCGCTGAGGCGGAGCCGGGTGTCGGTCGCGGGTCGCGACCGGACGGCGGTCGTCTCCTCGCCGTCCCCTGCCGGCTCATTTACAGCGCTCAGGCCGTGTTGTAGGCTCCCGGCGTGCTTGCGGTACCGCATGGGGGGTCCCGCCGGCCGCGAGGCCAGCACGCAGCTCTTCGTAGGAGGGATGGGCTTTGGCGCAGGGCACGGTGAAGTGGTTCAGCAACGAGAAGGGGTACGGGTTCATCGAGCGGGAAGACGGTGACGACCTGTTCGTGCATTACTCCGAGATCACCATGGACGGCTACAAGACGCTCGTCCAGGGCCAGCACGTCGAGTTCGAAGTCACCCAGGGAGACAAGGGCCTGCAGGCCTCCACGGTGAGACCTGTCGCCTAGTCCACGGAGCACGTCGAGGGGGGGCATGCCGGCGGCCAAGCCGGCGGCCCCCCTTTCTTGTCGGCCTCCTGAGGCTGGAGTAGGATAGCCGTCCCGCTTCGGCGGCCCGCAGCAGGAGGAACGCGACATGATCTCCGAAGACGACGTCCGCTACGTCGCGAAGCTCGCCCGTCTCCGCATAGAACAGGATGAGGCGGCGCGCATGACCGGCGAGCTCGCCAGGATCCTCGCTCACATCGACAAGATGAGCGAGCTCGATCTGGCCGGCGTGCCGCCGACCGCGCACGTCCTCGACGTCGTCAACGTCACGCGAGACGACCGTGAGCGCCCCAGCCTCCCAACCGAAGAGGCGCTCCGCAACGCACCGGCCGTGGCCGACGACTGCTTCCGCGTCCCGAGGATGGGCTGACGTGACGGGGCTCGACCCCCTGCGTCTCACGGCGCGCCATGCCAAGCGGCTGCTCGTGGACGGGGAGATCTCGTCCGCGGAGCTCACCAAGGTCTACCTGGACCAGATCGGCGCGGTCGAGTCGAGGGTGCGCGCCTACATCCTCGTGACCGCCGACAACGCCGCCAAGTACTCGACCAAGGTCGACAGGGAGATGCAGGCGATGCGCGGCCCGCTCGCGGGCCTTCCCATCGCCGTCAAGGACAACATGGTCACCGAGGGCGTCACCACCACCTGCGCCTCGAAGATACTCCACAACTACCAGCCGGTGTACACGGCCACCGCCGTACGCCAGGTGTGGGAGGATCACGTGGTCATGCTCGGCAAGACGAACCTTGATGAGTTCGCCATGGGCTCGAGCACCGAGAACTCGTCGTACCAGGTCACCGCCAATCCGTGGGACCTCTCCACGGTGCCCGGCGGCAGCAGCGGCGGGTCCGCCGCCGCCGTGGCCGCCGGCGAGGCCTTGTGGGCCCTCGGCAGCGACACGGGCGGCTCCATCCGCCAGCCAGCCGCCCTCTGCGGCATCGTGGGCATGAAGCCTACCTACGGCGCTGTGAGCCGCTACGGGCTCATCGCGTTCGCCAGTTCCCTCGACCAGATCGGACCGCTCACGCGTTCCGTGTACGATTGCGCGCTCCTGCTGCAGCACATCGTCGGCCGCGACCTCCGCGACGCGACCAGCGTCGAGCTGCCGGAGCCCGTGGCCCTGCCGACGGCCGATCGTCTCGACGGGCTGCGCGTGGGGGTGCCCGTGGAGTACCTCGCCGCCGGCATCGAGCCCGGCGTACGCGCGCGCTTCGACGAGACCCTCGCGCGCGTGGAGGAGCTCGGCGGCACCTGCGTCGACATCAGCCTGCCGCACACCGATTACGCGCTGCCGGCGTACTACATCATCGCGCCGGCCGAGGCGAGCGCCAATCTCGCCCGCTTCGACGGCGTCCGCTACGGGTATCGTTGCGCCGATCCGGAGGACCTTCTCGACATGTACGAGCGCACGCGCGGCGAGGGCTTCGGCCCCGAGGTCAAGCGCCGCGTCATGATCGGCACGTACGCGCTGTCGGCGGGCTACTACGACGCCTACTACGGCCGCGCCCAGCGCGTGCGCACCATGGTCCGTCGCGACTTCGACGGCGCCTTCGGCGGCGTGGATCTCATCGCCTCGCCGACCACGCCGACCGTCGCCTTCAAGGCCGGCTCGCGTACCGCCGATCCGCTGGCCATGTACGTGAGCGACATCTGCACCATCCCGGCCAATCTCGCGGGCCTGCCGGCGATCAGCATCCCGTGCGGCCTCAGCGAGGGCCTGCCGGTCGGCTTCCAGCTCATCGGTCCGGCCTTCAGCGAGAACCGCCTCCTCGAGACCGCTCACGCGCTCGAGGGCGCGATCGGCTTCGACACGGCGCCGACTTTCCGCGAGCCCGAGGACGCGGCCGCCGCCGGGGAGGTGCCGCGATGAACGGCCGTCGCAATGTCGAGCGGGGCACCGCAGGCACACCGCTCAGCGCCTGGGAGCCGGTGATCGGCCTCGAGATGCACGTCGAGCTGGACACGCAGACCAAGATGTTCTGCGGGTGCGCCGTCACCAAGGGCGACGACCCCAATCTCCACACCTGTCCAGTGTGCCTCGCGCACCCCGGCGCGCTGCCCGTGGTCAACAGGCGCGCCGTCGAGTACGCCGCGAGGATCGCGCTGGCGCTCGACTGCACCGTGCAGCCGCGCAACATCTTCCACCGCAAGAACTACTTCTATCCGGACCTGCCCAAGGCGTACCAGATCAGCCAGTACGACGAGCCCCTGGCGACGGACGGCTCGTTCGAGTACTGGGTGGACGGCCAGCTCCTTCGCTGCCGCATCAACCGGGTGCACATGGAGGAGGACGCCGCCAAGCTCGTCCACGCCGGCGGCGACGCCGGCCGCATCGCCGGGTCGGACTACTCCATGGTCGACTTCAACCGCGGCGGCACACCGCTCATCGAGATCGTCACCGAGCCGGACATCCCGTCGCCGGAGGCGGCGCGCGAGTTCCTCCAGCAATTGCGCACTCTCGTCGTCGAGCTGGGCGTGAGCGAGTGCAACATGGAGGAAGGCCAGATCCGCTGGGACGCCAACATCAGCGTCCGACCGCAGGGGAGTGAGGAGCTGGGGACGCGCACCGAACTCAAGAACATGAACAGCTTCCGCTACCTCCAGCAGGCGCTCGACGCGGAGATCCCGCGCCAGATCGAGCTCCTGGAGGCGGGCGAGAGGATCGAACAGGAGACGCTTCACTTCGATCCCGACACGGGCACCACGACGCCGCTCCGCAGCAAGGAGGAGGCGCACGACTACCGTTACTTCCCCGAGCCCGACCTGGTGCCGCTCGACATCGACCCGTCATGGGTCGAGGAGCTGCGCGAGACGCAACCGGAGCTGCCGGCCGCGCGCGTCGGGCGCTTCATGAGCGCCTACGGGCTCTCGCGCGCCGACGCCACCGTGCTGGGCTCCTCCGGCGCGCTCGCGGGCTTCTACGAGGAAGTCGTCACGGCCGGCGCCGGCGCGAAGCCGGCCGCCAACTGGACGATGGGTGAGTACCTCGCCCACCTCAACGTCGCCGGCCTCGAGGCCGGCCACGGCCACGTCACCGCCGAGCGCCTCGCGAAGCTGGTCAAGCTCGTCGAGGACGGCGCCGTCTCGACGAGCGCCGGCAAGGAGGTCTTCGCGCGCATGATCGAGGAGCGCGCCGAGCCGGAGGCGATCGTCGAGAGGCACGGCCTCGGCCAGATCAGCGACACGACGGAGCTCGAGGCGATCGTCACCGAGATCGTCGCCGCGAATCCCGCTCAGGTCGAGCAGTACCGCGCCGGCAAGCAGCAGGTCATCGGCTTCTTCGTCGGCCAGGTGATGAAGGCCAGCGGCGGGCGCGCCAACCCGCAGGTCGTCAACGATCTGCTCAGGCGCGCCCTCGGCTCCTGACCGGCCGCACCGTGACCCAGTCCTTCCCTTGAGGTAGGTGACCGTGACCAGCGATCTTTCCAGCTTCATCATCGCCCCCCGGGCCCGGCCGGCGGAGCCGGCGGTCCGCATCGACGACACCACCCTGCGCGACGGCGAGCAGACCGCCGGCGTGGTGTTCAGCAATCACGAGAAGGTCCGCATCGCCAAGCTGCTCGACGAGGTGGGCGTCCACCAGATCGAGGTGGGCATCCCGGCGATGGGCGGCGACGAGAAGAAGACCATCGCCGAGATCGTCGACCTGGGTCTGGACACGTCCATCCTCGCCTGGAACAGGGCCGTGGTGGACGATATCCGGCACTCCGTGGACTGCGGCGTCGACTCCGTGGCCATCTCGATGTCGGCGAGCGACATCCACATCGAGCACAAGCTGCAGAAGAGCCGTCAATGGGTGCTCGACCAGATCCGTGAGTGCGTCGCCTTCGCCAAGGACCGGAACCTCTACGTCTCGGTGAACGCGGAGGACGCCTCGCGCGCCGACCTCGACTTCCTGCTGCGCTTCGGGCAGGCCGCCAAGGAAGAGGGCGCCGACCGCCTGCGGTTCTGCGACACCCTCGGCATCCTCGACCCCTTCGACACCTACAACGTGATCTCGTTCCTCAAGAAGGAGGGCGGGCTCGATATCGAGATGCACACGCACGACGACTTCGGCATGGCGACGGCCAACGCCCTGGCGGGCATCAAGGCCGGAGCCACCTATGTGAACACCACGGTCAACGGTCTCGGGGAGCGCGCCGGCAACGCCGCCCTCGAGGAGGTCGTGATGGCGCTCAAGTATCTCGGCAAGGTCGACGTCGGCCTGCACACCAGCCGTTTTCGCGAGCTCAGCGAGTACGTCGCCGCGGCCTCTGCGCGGACGGTCCCCGCGTGGAAGAGCATCGTGGGCACCAACGTCTTCGCCCATGAGAGCGGCATCCACGCGGACGGCGTCATCAAGAATCCGCTCAACTACGAGGCGTTCGCCCCTGAGGACGTCGGACTCGAGCGCCAGATCGTCGTCGGCAAGCACTCCGGCACCCGGACCATCTACCGCAAGTTCCAGGAGTTCGGCCTCGAGCTGAACCAGGTCGACTGCGCGGGGGTGCTGGAGCTGGTGCGCAAGACGGCCGTGGAGCTCAAGCGGGCGCTGTTCGACAAGGAGCTCATGTACATCTATCAGGACTACCTCGCCCGGCTTGGCGACGCCGTGCCGATGGGGAAGGGCGGGGACGCAGCGGGATCCGGCGGGGCCACGCAGGCGGCGTCACCGCCAGGAGCCGGGTCGTGAGCGCGGCGACCCAGGCGGAACTGCTGCTCGCCGCGCACGCGGGGCTCGACGCCGTCGTCCCGGGGCAGATCGTCGTCTGTGACGTCGACGTCGCCATCGCCCAGGACGGCACCGGGCCGCTCGCCATCCAGCAGATCGAGGAGCTCGGCGCCGCGACGGTCAAGACGCCCACCTGCGTGTTCTTCATCGACCACGCGGCGCCGGCGCCGCGCAGCGAGCTGGCCAACGCGCACAAGACCATCAGAGCCTTCTGCGCCTCCTCCGGCGCCACGCTCAGCGACGTCGAGATGGGCGTCTGTCACCAGCGTGTGGCCGAGAGCTTCGCGAAGCCCGGGGACCTCGTGATCGGCGCCGACTCGCACACCTGTATGGCCGGAGCCCTGGGCGCGTTCGCGACCGGCATGGGGAGCACGGACGTCGCCGTCGGCATGGCGAGCGGCAAGACCTGGCTGCGCGTGCCCGAGACGTTCCGCATCGAGGTCTCGGGCGTCCTCGCCGACGGAGTGGAGGCCAAGGACCTGATGCTGACGCTCATCGGCGTGTTCGGCGCGGACGGCGCCACGTACAGGGCGCTGGAGTTCGGCGGCCCGGGCATCGAGACGCTGCCCATGCCCGGCCGCTTCACGCTCAGCAACATGGCCGTCGAGGCCGGCGCCAAGTGCGGGCTCATGCCCAGCGACGGGGTGACGCGGGCGTACCTGGCGTCGCAGGGCCGTGAGGGCGACTGGCGTCCGCTGGCCGCCGATCCCGGCGCCGCCTACGAGCGTGTCGTGGAGTTCGATCTCGCCGGCATCGTGCCGACGGTGGCGAAGCCGCACACGGTGGACAACACGGCGACCGCCGCGGAGCTCGCCGGCACGGCGGTCGACCAGGTGCTCATCGGCACCTGCACCAACGGCCGCCTCGAGGACCTGCGCTCGGCGGCGCGCATCCTGCGCGGCCGTCGCCGCGCCCCGGGCACGCGCCTCATCGTGACGCCGGCGTCGCAGACGACTGCACGCGCCGCCGCCGCCGAGGGTCTGCTCGATGTCTTCTGGGACGCCGGCGCGGTGGTGACCAACCCCGGCTGCGGCGCCTGCGTGGGCATCCACGAGGGCATCCTCGCGGACGGCGAGGTCTGCCTGAGCACGGCCAACCGCAACTTCCACGGCCGCATGGGCAATCCTGAGGCCTTCATCTATCTGGGCTCGCCGGCCACCGCGGCCGCGACGGCCGTGGCCGGCGAGATCACCGATCCACGCGAGCTTCTCTAGAAAGGAGGCCGTCATGGCCAAGCACTACGGCGGAGCCCCGCCGATGGTCATCGACCCCAGCAAGCGCTACATCGCGACGATCACCACGGACAACGGGGACATCGTCATCGAGCTGTTCGCCGACAAGGCTCCGCTCACGGTCAACAACTTCGTCTTTCTCGCCCAGGACGGCTACTACGACGGCGTGACCTTCCACCGCGTCATCAAGGGCTTCATGGCGCAGGGCGGCGACCCCACCGGCAGCGGCAGCGGCGGTCCCGGCTACCGCTTCGCCGACGAGTTCCACCCTGCGCTGAAGCACGACGAGCCCGGCATCCTCTCCATGGCCAACGCCGGGCCCGGCACCAACGGCTCGCAGTTCTTCATCACCTACACCGCGACTCCTCACCTCGACGGGAAGCACACGGTGTTCGGGCGCGTGATCGAGGGCATGGACGTCGTCGACGCGATCCCGGAGCGCGACCCCATGCGCGCCCGGGAGCCCGGCGTCGCCATGAACTCCGTGACCATCCGTGAGGAGGAGTGGGTGACGTGAACAGCCTCCGTAGGGACGCTGTCGAGGGGGGCGCCGGAGGGACAACGCTCCGCGACGACCCCCTGCGCGGCCGGGCGTGGCTGTTCGGCGACGACATCAGCACCGACCACATCGCACCCGGCCGCTTGTTCCACCTGCGCACCGACCTGCCCGCGCTCGCCACGCACGTGCTCGAGGACGCGCGACCGGAGTTCGCCGGCGAGATGAGCCCGGGCGACTTCGTCGTCGGCGGCCGCAACTTCGGCCTGGGCTCGAGCCGCGAGCATGCCCCGCGCATCATCAAGATCGCCGGCGTCGGCGCGGTGCTCGCACAGAGCTTCGCGCGCATCTTCTTCCGCAACGCCGTCAACGTCGGCCTGCCGGTGCTGCAGTGCGACACGTCGGGCATCGGCGAGCACGACGAGCTCGACGTGGACCTTGTCGGCGGCGAGGTCCGTGACCTCACCACCGGAGCCGTGATCCCGTTCGTGCCGCTGCCGCCGGTGATGGTGACCATCCTGAACGACGGCGGTCTCGTCGCCCACTTCAGGAAGCACGGCGGCTTCGCGCTCCCGGGAGGACCAGCATGACCTACACCGTGACGCTCGTCCCCGGTGACGGCACCGGCCCCGAGCTGGCCGCCGCCCTCGAGACCGTCATCGCCGCCACCGGCGTCCCCATCGTCTGGGAGGTGCACGACGCCGGTCTCGACGTGATGGAGGAGTGGGGTACGCCGCTGCCGCAGCACGTCATCGACTCGATCCGCCGGACCAAAGTGGCGATCAAGGGGCCGATCACGACGCCGGTCGGCAAGGGCTTTCGCAGTGTCAACGTGGCATTGCGCAAGGAGCTCGACCTGTTCGCCTGCCTGCGTCCCTCCAAGACGATGAAGGGCGTGCGCACCCGCTTCGAGGACATCGACCTCGTCGTCGTGCGCGAGAACACCGAGGACCTCTACGCCGGCATCGAGCACATGGTCGGTGACGACGCCGCGGAGAGCATCAAGATCATCACGCGCAAGGGCAGCGAGCGCATCGTGCGTTTCGCCTTCGACTACGCGCGCCGACACGGCAGGGGCAAGGTGACCGCCGTGCACAAGGCCAACATCATGAAGTGCACCGACGGGCTGTTCCTGTCGGTCGCCCGCGACGTCGCCCAGGCGTATCCGGACATCGAGTTCGAGGACCGCATCGTCGACAACATGTGCATGCAGCTGGTGCAGAAGCCGGAGCTGTACGACGTGCTGGTGATGCCGAACCTGTACGGCGACATCATCAGCGACCTCTGCGCCGGGCTGATCGGCGGCCTCGGCGTGGCGCCCGGCGCCAACATCGGCGCTGATGCGGCCGTGTTCGAGCCCGTGCACGGCAGCGCGCCCAAGTACGCGGGGCAGGACAAGGTGAATCCCACGGCGCTGCTCCGCTCAGGCGTGCTGCTGCTCGAACATCTCGGCGAGGACGCGTCGGCGCGGCGGATGGAAGACGCCATCGCCGCCGTCATCGCCGAGGGCAAGGACGTGACCTACGACCTCGGCGGCTCTGCGGGCACGGCCGGCATGGCCGCCGCCATCGCTCGCCGGATCGCCGGCTGACGGCCGGCCCCGCGGCTGCCGCCCGCGCGGCGGCCGCTCCGCCGGCCCGGGAGGAGGCCCCTCGTGGAAGAAGAGGAACGCCACATCAACCTGCACGCCACGCCCGAGATGATGGCGGGGGTGTACGCGAACTTCGCCAACGTCAGCCACTCGGACTACGAGTTCTCCATCACCTTCGTGCGGCTGGATCACGAGAGCGAGGAGCCCGGCGAGATGAACGGCGTCGTCGTGAGCCGCGTGAGCCTCTCGCCGCGCTTCATGAAGGAGCTTCTCGACGCTATGGGTGACAACTACAGCAAGTGGCTTCAGGCGGAGAACATCAAGAACCTGCCGGAGGCCCCCGGCCACGATCAGTCCGCGTAGTCACGGAGGTCGCGGTCACGAACGCGCGCTCCCGGCAGCGCCTCGCGTCTGCGCCAGAATGGCCAAGCGGCGCCGACTTTCGGCTCCGTTTTGCCCTGCAAGCAGCGCGTTTCGCAGCATTGCCGCGCCGCTCGCCGTTGGCTAGAATAGCCGGGCCTGTACTCCCACCGTTCCCGTATCGCCCGGGGTTGGACTGACGGCGCGCGGGGCGTTGGCGATTTCGTCGCACGTCTTCAGGAGGACGCATTGGACTTCTACCAAGGCAAAGTGCTCAGGATCGACCTGAGCGCGGGCACCTCCGCCGTCGAGCCGCTCAACATGGAGTGGGCCGAGAAGTACATCGGCGGCAAGGGCCTGCTCCTGCGCTACATGTGGGAGGAGATCCCGCAAGGTCTCGACCCCTGGTCCGAGGACAATCCCGTCTTCCTCGTCACGGGGCCGTTCGCCGGCACCAACGTCAGCACGTCGTCGCGCCTCATCGTGGGCTGCAAGAGCCCGGTGACCGGGGTGCTCAACGACAGCTACGTGGGCGGCTCGTTCGCGCCCGAGATGAAGTTCGCCGGCTACGACATGATCATCATCACCGGGCGCGCTCCGCAGCCGACCGTGGTGACCATCAAGGACGACGTGGTCGAGTTCCGGCCGGCGCAGCCCAAGTACTGGGGCATGAAGACCTCCGAGATCGAGCAGACGCTTCGCGAGGACTTCGACGAGAACGCCAAGGTGCTCTCCATCGGGCCGGCCGGCGAGAAGAAGGTCCCGTGGGCCTGCGTCTCCACCGACCAGTACCACAAGGCCGGACGTGGCGGTCACGGCGCGCTCCTGGGCGACAAGAACCTCAAGGCCGTCGCCATCCGCGGCACCGGCTCGGTGAGCGTCGGCGACGCCAAGGCGTTTCTCGCCGACATCTGGCGCATCCATGACGAGCACGTCCTCACCGACGACAACTACTGGGTCCACGAAGAGGGCACGCCGATCCTCGTCGACCTCGTCAACGGCGCCGGCGCGTTCCCCACGCGCAACTGGTCCGAGGGCGAGTTCGAGGACGCCGGCAACATCAACTCGGAGTCGTTCCAGAAGATCCGCATCAAGAAGCGCGCCTGCTACCAGTGCGCCATCGCCTGCCGCAACGTGCACAGCGTCGAGCTCGACGGCAAGACGGTCATGGGCGAGGGTCCGGAGTACGAGACCATCGCCCTCTGCGGCGCCAACTGCGGCATCGGCGACATCGCCGCGCTGGTCAAGTTCAACGAGCTGTGCGACGAGTGGGGCATGGACACCATCTCCTCGGGGTCGGTCCTCGGCCTCGCCATGGACCTCACCGAGAAGGGCATCAAGGACTTCGGCGTGCGCTTCGGCGACGTGGAGAGCTATCTGGGCGCGCCCGAGCTCATGGCCACCCGCACCGGCGTCGGCGAGGAGCTCGCGCTCGGCTCGAAGCATCTGGCCGAGAAGTACGGCGCGCCCGAGCTGGCCATGGAAGTCAAGAACCTCGAGCTGCCGGGCTACGACCCGCGCGGCACGTTCGGGATGAGCCTGTCGTACTCGACCTCCGACCGCGGCGGCTGCCACATGCGCTCGTATCCGGTCGGCGACGAGATCATCACCGGCGACGAGCCCGCCGACACCATGGAGGGCAAGGCCATCTACAACATCAACGGCCAGAACTTCTCCTCCATGAAATACCTCGGCATCTGGTGCGACTTCTGGGCGATCGACCTCAACCAGATGAGCCAGCTGTTCAAGCACGTCTGGAAGCGGGAGGTCACGGAGGAAGAGCTCGCGCTGGCCGGCGAGCGCGTCTGGAACCTCGGTCGCCTCTTCAATCTGCGCGAGGGCATGACGGCCGCCGACGACTACCTGCCCGAGCTGCTGCTCACCAGGCCGCACAAGAAGGGCCCCTCGGCCGGGCGGCTCATCGGCAAGGAGACCTTCGCCGAGAAGACGCAGGAGTACTACCAGCTCCGCGGCTGGGACGAGAACGGGGTCCCCACCGAAGAAAAACTCGCCGAGCTCGGCGTCGACGTCCGCCTCTAGGAAGGGAATCCGATGCCCCACGTGATGATCAGCAGGAAGAAGTGCACCGGGTGCCACATGTGCGAGCTGGCGTGCTCGGCCTACCACGAAGGCGCCTACCGGCCGTCGGTCGCGCGGCTCTTCTCCGAGTGCAACCCCACCACCGCCGAGATCAAGGGGCACACGTGCCTCCAGACCGGTTGCGCCAAGTGTCAGGAGGCCTGTCCCAACGACGCCATCGTGACCAAGCGGATCACGGTGACGCCCAAGGGCTTCTTCGAGAGCAAGGAGAAGGTCGGGGACTCCGTCGAGGGCTTCGTGCTCGTCGTCGACGAGGACAAGTGCACCAACTGCGGCGAGTGCTACGAGGTGTGCCCCACAGACGTCATCCACCAGCACCCGGACCGCGAGGTCGCCTTCAAGTGCGACCTCTGCGACGGCGAGCCCCAGTGCATCGCCTTCTGCCAGAACAAGTACGTCTTCGCCGTCGATCTCAAGGTCGACAAGAAGGACAAGGAACTGGCGAGGGCGTGAGCATGGCGAAGGTCTCTGTCAAGCTCCCGGCCGGCACGGTGACCGCAAGCGGCCGCGCTGAGGTCGAGGTGGAGGCCGCCACGGTGCAGGAGGCCCTGGACAAGGCCATCGAGCTCGAACCGGGTACCCGCTCGCGTATCTACCGCGAGGACGGGCGTATGTACGCGGGCGTCTTCGTCGGCGGCCGCAACATCAAGCTCGCCGGCGGCCTTGAGGCCCGGCTCAAGGACGGCGACGTCCTCCGCATCGTGCCGCCCATCTCGGGCGGCTGACCGGACGCGGCAGCTCCGGACGAGGGGGTAGGGGGCGGGGCGGGGGCTCGTGAGGAGCGCCCGCCCCGTCCCCGTTGGTAGACTGGGGCCATGGACCAGCGCGGCCACAGATCCAGGCTCGAGCTGACCGGATTCGCCGACGCCGTGCACGGCCGGGCGAGCGTGCGCCGCTATCGCCCGGACCCGCTGCCGCGCGAGGACGTGGCCGCCATGGTCGGCGTCGCCGTCCGGGCGGCCAACGCCGGCAACGCGCAGATGTGGCGCTTCGTCGCCGTGGAGGACGCGGGCCTGCGCGCGGCGATGAGAGACGCCGTGGACGAGGCGCTCGACGTCATGGCGGCGTGGCCTGAGGCCGAGGACATGCAGAAGCGGCTGAAGGCGTATCGTGCCTACTCGACCTTCTTCGCCGAGGCGCCGCTCGTCATGGCCGTCTTCGGCCTCCCCTACGGCTCGATCGCGGACGAGCTGCTCGTCGAGCGTGGGACCTCTCGGGAAGAATGCGACCGGCTGCGTGCCCGCCCCGACCTGCAGAGCATCGGCGCCGCGGTGCAGCTGCTGTGCACGGCGGCGCACGCCATGGGCTACGGCTCGTGCTGGATGACCGCGCCGGTCCTCGCCGCGCCGGCTATCGAGGCGCTGCTCGGGGTGGAGCCCCCGGCGACGCTGGTCGCGGTCGTCCCGATCGGCCTGCCGGCCTCTCCTCCGCGGCCGTCCACGCGTCGCCCGGTCGAGGACGTCCTCGAGTTCCGGTGAGCGCGCCGGTGCGCTTGCCGCCCCGCCCCGCCCCTCGGTACACTCGCGGGACGCGGCGCCGCGGCGCCGCCCGTACTCCCCAGCGGCCACAGTGAACGGGAGGAGCGTGCTGTGAACCACCCCGGCGTCTCGATCGGCAGCCTCTGCGCGCGCATCGTCGAGGGCGCCGTCCCCGACGAGCGCGACGTCGAGTCGCTGCTCCGTGCCGGCGACGAGGCGCCGCTCGTGTTCGCCGCAGCGCGCGAGCTGCGCGCGCGCCACTCCGGCGACGCCGTCTTCCTCTACGGGTTCGTGTACTTCTCCACCTACTGCCGCAACGAGTGCGCCTTCTGCTACTACCGCGCGGACAATGAGCTGAGCCCACGCTATCGCAAGACGACCGAGGAGGTCGTCGAGATCTGTCGCGACCTCGCCGGCTCCGGTGTCGTGCTGCTGGATCTCACCATGGGAGAGGATCCCGTCATCCACGACGAGCCGGGCAATGCCGCGCTCGTCGAGCTCGTCGCCGCCGTGGCGGACGGCGCGGGGCTGCCGGTCATGATATCGCCCGGCGTGCTTCCTGAGGCCGCTCTCGGCGAGCTGCGCGAGGCCGGCGCCGACTGGTACGCACTGTACCAGGAGACCCACACACGCGAGCTCTACGATCGTCTGCGCATCGGCCAGCCGTTCGAGGCGCGCGCAGCCGCGCGTGCAGCCGCCCGGCGCGCCGGCCTGATGGTCGAGGACGGCCTGCTCACCGGCATCGGCGACTCCGCGGCCGACCGCGCCCGCTCGATCGCCGCCATGCGCACGGCCGGATGGGAACAGGTGCGCGTGATGACCTTCGTCCCCCAGACGGGCACCCCGCTCGAGGGTGCGTCTCCGGCCGGCGACGCCGACGAGCTGCTCACCATCGCCGCCATGCGTCTCGCCATGCCCGACCGCTTCATCCCCGCCTCACTCGACGTCGACGGCATCGCCGGCCTCGAACGGCGGCTCGAGGCCGGGGCGAACGTCGTCACGTCGATCGTGCCGCCGACCGTGGGGCTCGCCGGCGTATCCCAGGCGGAGCTGGACATCGACGAGGGCTACCGCACGGTGCACGGCGTCCTGCCTCACCTCGCCCGGCTCGGGCTGCGCCCGGCCGGCGTCGAGGAGTACCGTGAGCGGACGGCGGCGGTCCACGCCGCGTGCGCGCGGTGATCCCATGCGCCTCCTGATCGTCGGCGGCAAGCTGCAGGGCACGGAGGCCGCCTATCTGGCGGCCAAGGCCGGGTGGGAGACCGTCCTGGTCGACCGGCACGACGCGCCGCCGGCCGCCGGCCTCGCCGACATGCACGTGATCGCCGACATCACCGCGGACGAGGCGCGAGCGCGGACCCTGGCAACCTCGTGCGACGCGGTCCTGCCTGCTTGCGAAGACGAGACCACACTCGCGTGGCTGGCGGCGCGCGTACCCCAGTGGGGCGTGCCGTTCCTGTTCGACCTCGACGCCTACCGCGTCACGGCGTCGAAGCTCGCGTCGCGCCGGATGTTCGCCTCGCTCGACGTGCCGCGGCCGGCCGCGTGGCCCTCTGGGGGCCTTCCCGCGGTGGTCAAGCCGAGCACCGCGAGCGGGAGCGAGGGCGTCGTCGTCGCCCACGATGAGAAGGAGCTCGACGCTGCCCGAGGCGAGCTGGAGGCGGCCGGCCATGATGTGGTCATCGAGGAGTACGTGCCCGGGCCGTCGCTGTCGATCGAGGTGCTGGCGTGGGGTGGGCGTGCCGTGCCGCTCCAGGTCACCGGCCTGGAGTTCGACGCGGCGTACGACTGCAAGCGCGTGGTCGCGCCGGTGGGCGAGGCGGCGGAAGGATCGCCTGCGGCGGTCGGCCTCGACGGCGCGTGTGACTGGGACGCGGCCGTCGGCGCCGGCGTGCTGGAGGCGCTGGACGCCGCGGCACTGCGCATCGCCCTCGGTCTTCGTCTGAACGGCCTGATGGACGTCGAGGTCATGGTCGGCGGGCCGGAGCCCAAGGTCCTCGAGGTCGATGCGCGTCTTCCCAGCCAGACGCCGACCGCCGTGTACTGGTCCAGCGGCCTCAACATCGTCGAGCTCCTGGCCGAGACCGCGCGCGTGGGCGTGCCGCCGGCGGTGGACCGTACGGCCCGGCGCGCAGTCGTCTATCAGCACGTGCGGGCCTCCGGGGGTTTGCTGGAGGTGCTCGGCGAGCATGTCATGGGAAGCGCCGGTCCCCTGAAACTGGTTCCCGGGTTCTTCGGCGCTGACGAGGCGCTCACGGACTACGCTCCTGGGCGCCGTGAGTGGGCGGCCACGCTGATCGTCGCCGCGGCGACCACCTCGGAGGCGCGTCGGCGGGCCGGAGAGACGGTGAGGAATGTGGCTGTCCACGAGCGCCTGGAGCCTGTACCTGAGGTAGAGATCGCACCGGCCTGTGAGGGAGGTCCCCGATGACACGACTGACCGAGACCGACGTCACGGCGCTGACGAGAGGCCTGGACGCGTTCGAGGACCGCTTGCTCCAGGTGTCGGGGCTTGACCTGCGCGACGTGGCCTTGCGCACGGCCACCGACGATGTGCGGTGCGTGCAGATGCGCGGCGCGCGTGTCGCGGTCGTCCCGGTGTCGTCGGGAGAAGGCTTCATTCCCGGGTTCACCGAGTGCGTCGAGGCGATCCTGACCCATCTCGGCTGTGACGCCTGGGTCACGACGCAACCCGACGTGCGCGGCATCCAGGCTGCTGTGGCCGCCGGCGCGACCGTCCTCTTCCTCGCCGACGATCGTCGCTTCATCGCCCTCAACGTCACGAGGGGGTGCTCCGCGGACGACGACCCCGCCACGGCCGACGGCTACGTGACCGTGCTCGACGCGGCGGCGGGGGGGCTCCTTGAGCGGCGCGTCCTGCTGCTCGGGCTGGGCCCCGTGGGTCGTGCGGCGGCGAGGCGACTCGTCAGTCGTGGGGCGACGGTCTTCGTGGCCGAGCCCGATGAGCAACGTGTCGCGGCGGCGCTCGACGTCGGTCTGAAGATCGAGCCCGTCGATCTCTCCAAGGGGCTGGAGCTCTGCGACCTGGTCTTCGACGCGTCCCCGGCGGCCGGCATCATCGACGCCGGCGACGTGGGACCGGAGACGATCGCCGCCGTCCCCGGCCTGCCCTCCGCCTTCACCGCGGCGGCTCAGGAGGTCCTCGGCGTGCGCCACATCCACGAGCCGCTCGCCATCGGCGTGGCGGTCATGGCGGCGCGCGCGTTGCTCTGACCGTGGCGCGCGGGCGTCGTTGTACAATCAACGGGCGCGGGGGGTCGATCGGAAGGATCAGCGTGGGCTCTAAACCCACGTAGGCGGGTGTGACTCCCGCACTCCCCGCCAGCACTTCTCCTCTTCGCGGGGACGCGCATCCGGCGCCGGCCTCCGTCGCGGGCCGGGTCTCGGGGGGCTCCCGTTCAGTCGGCCGCGAAGGTCACCGGGATGCGCACCTCGTTCTGGCGGGAGCCATCCTCCATCGACTGGTCGAAGACCGTGAGCGTCCCGTCCGCGGCCGACGTCGAGTAGGGGACCCTCCTCGCGAAGGTCCCGCGGCCGGGGGCGCCGCGGGTGGCCTGCATGATGACGTTGACGACGCGGCGGCCGCTGGCGTCGACGAGGCGCGCCTGGAAGGAGCCTTCGAAGACGCTCGCCGTCCCGGTGAGCGTGAAGGGGCTGGAGATCACGGCCCCGACCCCCGGCGACTCGACGAAGATCGCCGGCTCGAAGCTGCGCCAGTCGCTGCGGCGCTGGCTCTCGGCGAGCACGATCCCCTCGCCGCCCAGCGCGTCGACAGGGGTGCCGTCGAGCAGGAACTCGACCGACCTCACCGTGCGGAACTGGGTGAGTGTGTACACGACCTGTGCCACGCGGGCGGTCATCGAGAGAGTGCCGCCCCCTGAGGCGAACCGTCCGGAGAGGTCCACGCGTGCCGTCGTCCCGTCGATGGTGAGGCCCAGGAGCCGGGTCCCCTTGGGGACCGCGCTGCCGAGGCCGGCGGCCCGCTCCCCGGCCGTCGGGCCGGCGAGCAGGCCGTTGACTGCCGCAGTGGCCGGCATGGACGTGGCCGGCACCCGGCGCTCTGCGACGCCGAGCTTCTCTCCCCGCAGGAAGTACACGCGGAGCGTCGTCTCCTCAGCGGCGCCGGACGGCGATGGAGAAGGAGACTGCGACGGCTCCACCGATGGTCCGACCGTGACCGTGACCGTGGCGGTGGGCTTCGGGGATCCGTCGCCCGACGATCCGCCGCAGGCGGCGATCAGAGCGGACCCGATCACGACGACCACCGCCGCGGCGATCAGCAGGAGCGGGAGCAGGCGGCCGAAGCCGGCTGCGATGCGACGCGTCATCGGGCACCTCGGGTCGATGTGGGTGGGACGAACCTTCGACGTCCCCACGCCGCGCTCCTGCTCACTCCGCCGGGAGCTCCGGGACGCCGTGCTAGACTGGCGTCCCGATGCCGACCGACCCCAACAAGGCGCGCTATTATCGCAAGCAGGTCCCGCTCTTCCGTCTGGTAGAGAAGATGAAGCTGTGGCCGTCGCGGAGAGGCATCCTCCACGGGATCAGGCAGTTCGAGGAGCGCGGCCGTTACGCTGTCGTGGTGACGCACTGCGGCAAGCACATGGTCGTCCACGACTCCAAGACGAGCCGCGCCGCCCGCTGGCTGCGCAACAAGTGGTATGCGGAGGCCTGTCCGCAGTGCCGCATCCCGGAGTGGAAGCTGCAGAAGTACGCCTCGACGCAGTTCAAGCGCGGGTACGGCTCGCACCTGCACGACCTCTGAGCCGGCGCCGGCGCCGGCCCCTCCGCTAGAGCAGGCGCCAGCTCTCCGGGCGCAGCTGCACGGACTCCGGCGCGCCCAGCACCCGGTCCAGCTGTTCAAGGATGGCCGCCTTGTCGCCGGGCAGGCGGCCGCCGATCGGCAGGTAGTTCGAGGCGTGGTTGCAGCGGAAGAGGCAGTCCGTGACGTCCAGGTGCGCGACGATCTCGCGCAGCTCGCGGAGCATCCCGACGGAGTCCGGCAACACGACCTCGCTGGTGGCCACCTTGCGCTCCATCGCCGTACCCGGGGTGAGCATGAGCGTGAGAAGCCCGATGTACTCGGGGTCGATCGACGACAGCGCGCTGCCCGTCGCCGCGGCGTGGACCAGCGAACGCTCTCGACCGGCGAGACCGAGGATCGCGGTGACCGAGAGCCGCATGCCGGCGTCCGACGCTCGCCGGCATCCTTCGATCTGCTCGGCCACGGTCATGCCCTTGTGGATGGCCGCGAGCGTCTCGTCGTCGCCGGACTCGAGGCCCAGATAGAGAAGGCGTATGCCGCGCTCGCGTAGCGCCGCCAGCTCCTCCACCGACTTGGCAAGGAGGTTCTTCGCGTTGGCGTAGCTGCTCACCCGCTCGAGGTTGGGCAGGGCGCGGTGCAGCAGGTCGAGGATCGCATCGAGTCTGCGGGCGCTGAGCGCCATCGCGTCGCCGTCGGCCAGGAAGACCCGCCTGACGCGCTGGCGCACGCTCGCCGGCAGTCCGGTGACGTCTTCGACGACCTCGTCGAACGGTCGCACGGAGAACGGTTTGTCGAGGTAGGTGCCGCAGAAGTCGCAGGTGTTGTTGGAGCAGCCGTACGTGACCTGCACGATCAGGCTGTCGGCCTCGCTGGGGGGACGGATGACGGCGCCGTGGTACCTCACGGTATCGATGCTAGCATGGGCCGCCGGGCGGCGCTCCCCGCTCCGGCGGCTTGGCGGGAACCGCGTGCTCCCGGCTTGTGGTCGGCGGCTCAAGCGGCTGATATACTCCCGGCACGTGCTGTGGGAGGGCGTCCGGGGGAGCGTCCGGCCGGAAGGGATCCGGCTCGTTCTCACCTCCGGCTTGCGGTGTCATCGCCCGATCCTCATGCACCCGCCATACCTCGTTGCGCGGTAAACAGTTGTGAGCAAAGTCGGGAGGAGTCCAGGGTCATGGCAGACATCTACGCAGAAGCAGCCGAGACTATCGTGAACGCCGATCGGGCCGCGGCCGAGGAGGTCGCGCAGCGCGCGCTCGACTCCGGCATCGCCCCGGCGGACATCATGCAGAACGGCTTCGTCAAGGGCATCCAGGAGGTCGGCGACCTCTTCGAGAGCGGCGAGGTCTTCCTCCCCGAGCTCATGATGAGCGCGGACGCCATGGCCGGCGCCACCGAGGTCACCAACGCCGCCCTCGAGGGCGAGGCCGCCGAGGCCAAGGGCGTCATGGTCATCGGCACCGTCCAGGGCGACGTCCACGACATCGGCAAGGCGATCGTCATCGCCTATCTCAAGGCCAACGGCTACGAGGTCACCGACCTCGGCCGCGACGTCAGCGCCGACACCTTCGTCGAGAAGGCCAAGGAGCTCAACGCCGACGTCATCGGCATGAGCGCCCTGCTCACCACCACCATGGAGGAGCAGAAGAAGGTCATCAAGGTCATCAAGGAGGAGGGCCTGCCCTTCAAGACCGTCGTCGGCGGCGCGCCGTGCACGCAGCGCTGGGCCGACCAGATCGGCGCCGACGCCTACGCCGAGGACGCCAACGACGGCGTCAAGAAGATCGACGCGCTGCTGGGCAAGTAGGCGCGCGTCACACGAGTGCTTCCCGAGGGGCGGGCCGTGCGGCCCGCCCCTCGTGCGTACGGGGGCGGGCGAAGCGGTCTCCGCCCGCGGCCGGCTAGAGGTTGAGCCGCACGCCGTCGACGTAGCTGAGGCTACGGCCTGCGCGCTCGATGTTGGGATAGCCCTCGCGCGTCATGATGAGGCGCTCGAGCCCGAACCCGAGCCCGACCCACGGGTCGACGATGCCCCAATTGCCGTCCAGCGGGTGTGGGCCGAGGCCCGCGGAGCACACCTCGGCCCCTCCGACCAGGACGTCGATCATGGCGCCGTAGACCTCCGAGTCCGTGACCTCGAGCTCGTACGAGGCGATGCCGGCAGCGTCCATGACGAGGCGGGCGAGAGTCTCCAGCCGCTCCCGGCCCTCCTTGGCCGGCCTGCCGAGCTCGACGAGGTTCAGCATCGTGAACTCGTTCAGGTGGCTGGCCCCCTTGCTGTCCCGGCGGAAGCACGGGCCGATCTCGAAGATGCCGAACGGCTTGGTCCAGAGCCTGCTCAGCCTGCGGAGCAGGGTGTACAAGTTGGGCGCGAGCATCGGCCGCAGGCAGCGGCCGTCGTCGAGCCAGAACACCTGCTCGCGGAGCGGGTGACCGTGCTCGATACCCATCTTGCGCAGCGCGTCCGAAGTGATGATGAGCGGGGTCACGACGCGGACGAAGCCGGCGGCGACGAGCGCGTCGCTGAGGCCCGTCTCGAGCTCGACGAGTTGCGGAGCCCGCCGGCCTTCGCGCAGCTCCCGCAGCCGCCGCCGTCCGTCCGCCGCCAGCTCGTTCTCGAGCCGCTTGAAGGCTGCATCGCGAGCGTCGGAGCTCGCGAAGAGCTCGTCGAGCACGACCGGGTCGCCGCCGAGCTCACGCAAGCGCTGCGACTGCGTCGCCGTCAGGCGGACGCGGAGAGCGTCGGCTTCGTCCGGTGTCACGGCGTCCCATCCTCTATCGGGACGCGCGCGAGGTAGTCGGCGAACCCGCCGACCAGCGCGCGCGCCAGCCTCTCCACGTACTCCGGCCGCTGCGTCTGCGCTTCGTCGTCCGGGCAGGTCAGAAAGAGCGGCTCGACCACGAGGGCGATGCCGCGGGTCTCGCGCAGGACGCCGTAGTTGCGTCCGAAGCCGCCGAGCCACGGTACGCCGGCGGCTTCCAGACGGGCGCCGATGTAGCCCGCCAGACGGCGTCCGTGCTCCGAGTAGTAGTGGCTGCGCTGGAAGAAGTAGCCGGCGCCCCCGCGGGCCGCCGGCGACGCGTCCTCATTGCAGTGCAGTGAGAGGAAGTAGGAGGAGCCGGCGGCGTTCGCCGCGTCGGCGCGGGCGTAGAGCGGCACGCGCTCGTCGGTCTCGCGCGTGAGGTGCACGCGGCAGCCCTCGGCGCGGAGCAGCTCCGCCAGCCGCCGGCCCAGGGCGAGCGTCACGTCTTTCTCCACGACGCCGCCCGGCGAGACGCAGCCCAGGTCGTTGCCGCCGTGGCCGGGGTCGACCGTGACGGCCTGCCCGGTGAGGCCGCGGGCGGCGACGAAACCACGGTCGCGCTCGGGGATCTTCTTCCCCTCGCGCCCTGACTCGGCCTTGCGCACCGCCTCGAGCTTTCGGAGGGTGCTCTCGCCGACGATGCCGTCCACCGGGACGCCCGCGTTCTGCTGGAAGTCGAGGACGGCGCGTTCGACGTCCTCGTCGAGTACGCCGCGCTCGGCGCCGGCGTTGAAGCCCAGCAGGTTCAACTTGACCTGCAGTTGGAGGACGTCGTCGCCGCGGAACGGCGGCTCGCGAAGATAGAGCAGACGGTCGCCGAGCGTGTAGCCCGCTTCGACGATCTCGCGCCAGGTGTTGGCGCCGACGCGGCCGTCGGCAAGCAGCCCGCGCTCCTGCTGGAACGAGAGGACGGCGCCCTCCGTATGGGGACCGAAGAAGCCGTCCACGCCTTCCCGGCCTAGCTGGAAACCCTGCCCGCGCAGGCGGGTCTGGACGTCGAGGACTTCTTTGCCGCGGTCGCCGCGGGAGAGGTCACGCACCGGGGGCTCCTGGTCGAGTGGCCGTGGGCCGTTGGGCTCCCGATTCTATACGAGTCAGATGCCCATGCCCGAGCGCACGCCGGCCACGATCAGGACGATCATCCCTGCGCCGATCGCGAATCGGTAGATGACGAAGATGGTGAAGTCGTGCTTGCGCAGGTAGGCGAGCAGGAACCAGATCGCGGCGAACCCGCTGACCGCTGCGGCGACCATGCCGGCGAGGAACGGTCCTGCCGTGCCTGGGGGCAGCCCGTCGCGCGCGACCTCCAGGCCCTTGTACAGAGCGGCGCCGCCGACGATGGGGATGCTCATCAGGAAGGAGAAGCGCGCCGCCGCCTCGCGGGTGAGGCGCAGGAACAGGCCGGTGACCATGGTGACGCCCGAGCGGGAGACGCCCGGTGAGAGGGCGAGCGCCTGGGCGCCGCCGATCAGCAGGGCGTCCCTCCAGGACAGATCCTCCATCTCGCGCTCGTGGCGTGCGTACCGGTCGGCCGCCCACATCACGCCGCCGAAGCCGATCATGAGCATCGCCAGCATCCAGGGCTTGCCGAGGACCTCGACGATGACGTCCTCGAAGAGCACCCCGACGATGGCCGCGGGGACCATGCTGACGATGATGAGCCAGGCGAGCTTGCCGTCCGTCGAGTCGAGGCGGCGATTCGCGATGGTGCGCGCCCAGGCCGCGAGGAGCCTTCCGATGTCGCGCCAGAAGTACACGACCAGCGAGATGAACGTGCCGAAGTGCAGCGCCACGTCGAACGTCTTGTTGAGGTCCGGGTTCTCGAGGAGGAAGTGCCAGTTGAACAGCCAGGGGACGATGAGCAGGTGGCCCGAGCTGGAGATGGGCAGGAACTCGGTGAGGCCCTGCACGATGCCGAGGATGATGGCCTGCACGATCGTCATGAGACTCCTTGCCTTGTGCCGCGGTCGTCGGGGCGCTGCCGCAGGGGAGTTTAGCGCACGGTATACCTGTGTGGTGACCGCAGGCGACCGCGGACGGCGATCCGCGCGGGTGAGGTGATGGTGTCATGGCGAGAAGCAAGCCGGTGACCGTGAGCTGGAAGCACGAAGGATTGCTCTTCGAGGCGGCGACCGCCCACGGGAGCGTAGACCTCGCGTCCGGCCTCGACGAGCCGGGGAGCGGAGTGACGCCGATGGAGATGCTGGCCGCTTCGCTGGGTGCGTGTACGGCCATGGACGTGGCCTCGATCCTCGTCAAGATGCGCCAACCGCTCGAAGGCTTCCGCGTCGAGGTCAGCGGTGAGCGGGCGGAGGAGCACCCCAAGCGGTTCACCTCACTCGAGATCGTCTACCACCTCAAGGGCGACCTGGACGAACGCAAGGTGGAGCGCGCCATCGCGCTCTCCGAGGAGCGCTACTGCTCCGTCGAGGCGACGCTGCGTCCGGCGCTGCCCATCACCTCGGCCTACGTGATCGACCGCTGACAGGGCTTCGCACTACACGCACCGTGTTTACAGGAGATGAGCCCGACGATACTATCAGGCGGATGACTCCGGCAGAGGGGAAGGTGCGTGGACCGCGATCACGAGCTGTCGGCCGTTCTTGCCGACGACACCCGTTACCACGTCTACCGGTGGGTCGCCGGGCAGCCTGGCACTGACGTCACGGTGGCCGACGTCGCCGGGGAGTTCGGCCTCCACCCCAACGTCGCCCGCATGCACCTCGCCAAGCTCGAGCAGGCGGGCTTCCTGACCACCGGCTTCCGGCGCGCGGCCACCGGTGGGCGACCGGCGAAACTGTATCGTCTGAGCGAAATGGTGGTCACCTTCGGGTTCCCGCCGCGCCGCTACGAGCTTCTCTCGCGCCTCGCCCTCGACGCGCTCGCGGCCGGCGGCACGCGCGACGACGCGCTGCGCGTGTGCCTCGAGGCTGGGGCCGCCGAGGGGCGCCGGTCGCTCGCCGGGGACGCCGCCCCGAGCGATCGGACCGCCGCGGCGTCCCTGGTCGCGGCGATCGCGGAGGAGCAGGGCCTGATGCCCGAGATCGAGTGGGTGGACGGCTCGCTCAGCGTGATCGTCAACAACTGCAGCTTCCGCGAGCTCTCCGGCGCCGACCCGGACCTCGTGTGCGCGATGCATCGCGCCTTCCTCGAGGGCGTGCTCCAGGTGGCCACCTCAGGCCTCGGTCGCCTGCGGATCGAGCCCGGCGACTGCCGGATCAGCTGTGGCGACGAGCGCTGCGAGATGCTGTGCTCGTTTGCGCCGGGCGGGTGAGAGAACCGCCCCGCGCGGTGATACTGTACGGGCGCACCTGAACCGCAGGGAGGACGTCCTGACCATCGACGAAGCCATCCGTGACCTTCTCGACGTGTCCACCGACATCACGTCTGTGGTCGTCGTCGACGCACACGGCGACGTCGTGGCCGCCGGACCCGGCGCCGCCGGGACAGACGCCTCCGCCGCGATCGAGCGACTGTGGGATGCCGCGAGCCGGCGCGCCTCGCAGCTGGGCGAAGCCGGCCTCGAGCACCTCGTCGTTCCGGTGGCCGGCGGCACGGTGGCCGTCGTCGCGGCTCACGGTCGTCGCGCCGCGGCGGTCGCCGGTCCCCGGCCCGCCGTGGCTCTGCTGCTGTTCGACCTGCGCACGTGTCTGGACGACGCCTTCGCCGCGGAAGAAGGTCGGCGATGAGCGCCCGGCGCGCGGCTCTGCTGGCGGCCGTCGCCGGCGCCGTCGCAGGTCTGGTCTGGTGGCGCCGGCGGTCTGCCGCGCCGCCGCAGCCGACCGTGCAGATCGCCCTGGCCGACGGGACCGCGTGCGCGCTCGACCCGGCAGACCCCTCGCGCGCGCAGCTCGAGGCGCTCGCCGCCGGCGTTCGCGACTCGCTCACCGGAGGGACCTGATGGACGTCGCATCCTTTGACACCGGCCTGCTGCACGCGACCATCACCAGGGCGCTGCGCCGGGGCGGCGACTTCGCCGAGGTCTTCGTGGAGGATCGTGAGAGCCTCGGGCTGCGCCTCGAGGACGGACGCATCGAGCAGACCAGCGGCGGCCGCGAAGTCGGCGCCGCCGTGCGCCTTCTCTCCGGCGAGCGCACCTTCTACGCCTACAGCGACGCCGTCGACGAGGCCGGCCTCACCGCGGCCGCCGACGCCGTCGCCGCGGCGGTGACCGCCGGGGCGGCAGGTCCGGGGGTGGTCGATCTCGGGGCAGTCCGCTCCGATCCCGGCAGGCACCCCGTCCTGACGCCGCCGGAAGACGTCGCCATCGCCCGCAAGGCTGCGCTCGTACGTGCCGGAGACGAGGCCGCCCGGGCGGCCTCGTCGGAGATCGTGCAAGCGATCGTCGGGTACGGCGACACGCGGCAGCGCGTGCTGATCGGCAACTCGCTCGGCGACCTCGTCCTGGACGACCGCACGCGCACCCGCTTCACCACGCAGGTCGTCGCCCGTCGCGGCGAGGTCATCCAGACCGGCCACGAGACAGTCGGCGGCAGCGCAGGGTTCGAGCTGGTCGACGAAGACGTCGCCCGCGCGGTCGCACGGACCGCCGCCGAGAAGGCGCGCATCATGCTGGACAGCAAGCCCGCTCCGGTCGGTGCCATGCCGGTCGTCCTCGCCAACGGATTCGGCGGCACCCTGTTCCACGAGGCATGCGGCCACGGCCTCGAGGCCGACGCGATCGCGAAGGGCGCCAGTATCTACGACGGCAAGATGGGCGAGGTGGTGGCTGCGTCGATCGTGAGCGCCTACGACGAAGGATCCATCACCAACGGCTGGGGCTCCCAGGCGTTCGACGACGAGGGCGTGCCCACGCAGAAGACGCTGGTCATCGAGGAGGGCAGGCTCACCGGCTACCTCTACGACCGCCTGCGCGCGCGCGAGGCGGGCGCCGCCCCCACGGGCAACGGGCGGCGCCAGTCGTTCCGCCACGTGCCGATCCCGCGCATGACCACCACCTATATCGCGCCGGGCGACATGGACCCGGATGAGATCATCGCCGCGACGCCCAAGGGCTTCTATGCCAAGAGCCTGGCCGGCGGGCAGGTCGAGCCTGCCAGCGGCAACTTCGTGTTCGGCGTCGCCGAGGGCTACCTCATCGAGGACGGCAAGATCACGACGCCGCTGCGCGGGGCCACGCTCGTCGGCAACGGCATCGACATCCTCATGAAGATCGACATGATCGCCGGCGACTTCGACGTGAAGACCGGCATCTGCGGCAAAGACGGCCAGGGCGTGCCGGTCGGCACCGGTCAGGCCACGCTGCGCATCGCGGAGATGACGGTGGGAGGGACGGGCTGATGTTCGACGTGATCGACGCCGTGCTGGAGCGCGCCGTGTCGCGCGGCGCTGCGGACGTGGAAGTCTACGGCGAGCGGTCCACCTCGCACCGCATCAAGGTGTACCGCCAGGAGGTCGAGCAGCTCACGGCCGCGCAGAGACGTGGTGTGGGCGTGCGCGTGTTCTCGCGCGGCGCGGTGGGCCATGCCTACACGTCTGATCTGAGCGACGACGCCCTCGACGACCTCGTGCGGCGCGCCGTCGACAACGCCGCCGTCAGCGACCCGGATGAGTTCGCCCTTCTGCCGACGCCCGCGGGCGAGCCGGCCGACGTGCACCCCTTCGACCCGCGGCTCGTCGCCGCGACTGACGAGCAGCGCATCGCCGTCGCCCTCGAGGTCGAGGCGACGGCCCTCGCCGCCGACCCCCGCGTCAAGACCGTCGAGGACACGATGTACGTGGACGGCGACGGCGAGGTCTTCATCGCCAGCACGGCGGGTGTGCGCGGCACGTACCGCGCCGGCCAGTGCTACGCGTTCGCCTACGTCCTCGCCGAGCAGGACGGCCAGGTCGAGACCGGCTACTCCTACAGCGTCGGCCGTGCGCTCGAGGAGCTCGACCCTGCCGGCGTCGGGACGGAGGCGACCGGGCGGGCGACACGGCTCCTCGGCGCCACGAAATGCCCGTCGATGAAGGCGCCGGTGATCCTCGACCCGTTCGTCTCGGCGGCGTTCTTCGGCGTGCTCAGCTCGGCGCTCACCGCCGACGCGGTGCAGAAGAACCGGTCGCTGTTCGCCGGCCGTGAGGGCGAGCGTGTGGCCGGCGAGCTCCTGGAGCTCGTCGACGACGGCACGCTCGCCGACGGGCTCGAGAGCGCCCCGTTCGACGGCGAAGGTGTGCCCTCGGGGCGCACGCCGCTCATCACGGGCGGCGTGCTGCAGGGCTTCCTCTACGACACCTACACGGCTCGCAAGGCCGGCCGCGACAGCACCGGGAACGGCCTGCGCGGCGGGTACTCGGGCCTGCCCGGCGTGCGCCCGACGAACCTCGTGGTCGCCGGACCGTCGACGCCGCTCGCGGAGATCGTCGCCGGCACCGAGCGCGGCGTCCTCGTCACCGACGCGGTCGGCATCCACTCCGGCGCCAACCCCATCTCGGGCGAGTTCTCGGTGGGCATCAGCGGCGTGCTGATCGAGGGCGGCGAGTTCACCGTCCCGGTGCGGGAGGTCACGCTCGCCGGCGACATCGTCGGCATGCTGACCGGCATCCGTGCGCTCGGCGACGACGCCCGCTGGGTGCCCGGAGGCAGCGTCCTCACGCCGTCCGTGGTCATCGACGAGATGGCCGTCGGCGGCACCTGATCGACCAGCGTGGCCGGATCGACCGGCGGTGCGCCGCAGGCACACCGACCATCGACCGACGCAGCCGGGGTCAAGTGGGGGTGCGCCGCAGGCACAGCCGCTATACAGTCTCGCCAGGGCCTCGCGCCCGCCAGTCTCGGACCACGATGGAAGGAAGCCCGGTGAACAGCCACCGTAGTCAAGCCATCGAGCATGGCGCCGGAGGGGCACCGCTCCGCGATCTCGGTCAGCGCCTGCTCGACGCCAGCTACCTCGAGGGCGACTTCGTCCTCCGTTCCGGCCGCCGCAGCACGTTCTACCTCGACAAGTATCTCTTCTCGACGCGGCCGGACCTCCTGCGCGACATCGCTGCAGGGCTCGCGGACAAGCTGCCGGCCTACGAACCTTTCGACCTGCTCGCCGGTCCCGAACTCGGGGCCGTCGCGATCGTGGCCGCCGTCTCGCTCGCGTGCGGCAAGCCGTTCGTGATCGTCCGCAAGGGCGCCAAGGGCTACGGCACCGACAAGGCCATGGAGGGCAAGGCCGAGCCCGGCCAGAAGGTCGTCATGGTGGAGGACGTGGTGACGTCCGGCGGCGCCGCGCTCATGGCCGCCGACAAGCTGCGCGAGGCGGGCCTCAAGGTCTCCACGCTGCTCTGCGTCGTGGACAGGGAAGAGGGCGGTCGCGAGCAGATCGAGGCCAAGGGTCTCGCGTTCGACCCGCTCTTCACGCTCACGTCGCTGGGTGTCAAGAGGCCGGGGTAACGCGCACGGGGCGCCCGCCGGGGAGGCCCGGCGGTCTCAGACGACGACGCGCAGCGACCGCAGGGCTCGGTCCTCGGGACCGTGCACCTTGAGCCCGGTCGCCGCCGCCTCCTGAAGGTAGGCGACGATCTCGCCGGAGACCTCCTCGCCGGGCCCGAGCACCGGGATGCCCGGCGGGTACGGCGTCACCATCTCGGCGCTCACGCGGCCGGCGCACTCGGTGAGCGGCAGGGCGACGGCCGGCGCGAAGAAGGCCTCCCGCGGGGAGAGGACCTGCCGCGTGAAGGGCGGCGTGTGGGCGAGGAGGCCGGAGGGCGCGGCGGAGCCGCCGCCGCCGGCCTCCCGGTACCGCGCCGCCAGGTCGCGCAGCGACCGCACCAGCAGCTCGAGGTCCTCGCGGCTGTCGCCGTAGGTCACGTTGAGCACCACGTTGAGCGGATCGGCCGCCTCGACGGCGATGCGGTAGTCGTCGCGCAGTACGGTCTCGAGCTCGTAGCCGGAGAGTCCCAGGTCGCAGGCGGAGATGGTGAGCCGCGTGGGGTCGAACGCGGTGACGCCGTCGCGGCCGAGCAGCTCGGCGCCCAGGCAGCGCAGGCCGGGGAGCGTGACGATCTGGTCGCGCGCCCACTCCGCCAGCTCGATGGCCCCGCGCCAGAGCTCGGCGCCGTGGACGGCCATCTGTGCCCGCGCCGCGTCGATGCTCACGTACATGAGCACCTGCGGGCTCGTGCTCTGCGTGAGGTGGACCATGCCGTCGAGGCGAGCGAGGTTGATCCGCTCGCCCTTGGCCATGAGGACCGACGACTGCGTGAGGCCGCTGATGAGCTTGTGCGTGCTGACGACCGCGGCGTCTGCCCCAGCGCTCATGGCGTCCATGGGGAGCTCGGGGCAGAAGCGCAGGTGCGGGCCCCACGCCTGGTCGGTGACGAACGGGACGCCGGCGGCGTGGGCGAGCGTGGCGATCGCCGGGAGGTCGGCGCCGAGGCCGTTGTAGGTCGGCGACGTGACGAAGAGCGCGCGTGCGTCGGGAGCCCGCTCCAGGGCGGCGAGGGCGTCGGCGGCGCGCACATTGAGAGGGATGCCCCACAGTGGGTCGATCGCCGGCTCCATGTACAGCGGCATCGCCCCCGAGAAGATCAGCCCGGCGAGCATGGACTTGTGCGCGTTGCGCGGCACGATCACGGCATCGCCCGGCGAGCACAGGGCGAGGACGAGTGCGTGGATACCGCTGGTGGAGCCGTTGACGAGGAACCACGTGCGCTCGGCGCCCCAGGCCTCGGCGGCGTAGTCTTCGGCGAGGCGGATGAGGTGCGTGGACTCACGCGTGTCCTCCACGCCGCCGGCCATGGCGAGGTCGACCGAGAGCCCGGTGTCCCCCATGAACTCGCGCATGCTCGCAGGGGCGCCTTTGCCGAGCTTGTGCCCCGGAGTGTGGAAGGGCGTGTAGCCGGTCGCACGGTAGCGGAGCGCGGCATCGAGGTAGGGCGTCTCTCTCTGGTCGAACGGCACTCGCTCCTCCGATGGCTCTGGCGGGCCGGGTAGTCCGCTTGGTGGCGCCCGCAAGCATACCAAGCCGGAGTGATAGACTCGACCTGTTTGCAGGGGAAACGACGACGTTCGAGGAGCCACGATAACCCTCGACCCCACAGTGAGAGTCCGTTTCGCGCCGAGCCCGACCGGGACGCTGCACATCGGTTCGGCGCGCACCGCGCTCTACAACTTCCTGCTCGCGCGGCACACGGGCGGAAGCTTCATCCTGCGCATCGACGACACCGACGCCGCACGGTCGGACGCCGCGCTCGAGGCGAGCATCATGGACGACCTGCGCTGGCTCGGGCTCGTTTGGGACGAGGGTCCGGACGTCGGCGGCCCAGCCGGGCCGTACCGGCAGCGCGAGCGCCTGACGCGGTACCGGGCCGCGGCGGATGAGCTGCTCGAGGCCGGACGCGCGTACCATTGCTTCTGCCCGGAGGAGCGCCTCGAACAGCTTCGCGGCGAGGCGCTGGCCGCCGGACGGACCCCGCGCTACGACCGCCGCTGCCTCGGGCTGGAGCCGGGGGAGGTGCGCCGGCGGCTGGACGCAGGCGAGCGGTCGGCCGTGCGCTTCAAGGTGCCCGCGGGGGAGGTCGTCGTCGACGACCTGATCCGCGGGCCCGTCACCATCGGCGCCGACGCGCTCAGCGACCCGATCATCGTGCGCTCGGACGGCGTCGCCGGCTACAACTTCGCGACCGTCGTCGACGATCGCGAGATGGGCATCACGCATGTGGTCCGAGGCGACGACCACCTCACCAATACCGCCCGCCAGCAGCTGCTCTTCGAGGCGCTCGGCGGCTCCGTCCCACGGTTCGCGCACCACTCCATGGTGCTCGGGCCGGACGGCGGCAAGCTCAGCAAGCGGCACGGCGCGACCGCCGTCGGCGACTACCGGGAGCTCGGCTACCTGCCGCAGGCGATCGTCAACTACCTGGCGCTCCTGGGCTGGTCGCACGGCGAGGAGGAGGTCCTCGACATGGACCGGCTGGTGCGCGAGTTCGCGCTCGAGAAGCTCTCGTCGAGCCCGGCGGTGTTCGACCTGGCCAAGCTCGACTGGCTCGACCACGAGCGCATCATGGCGCTCGCGCCGGAGGAGCACGAGCGCCGCTTCGCCGAGCGGCTGCCGGCCGGGACGCCGCCGCAGGCGGCGTCGGCTCTGGCAGCCGCCCTCCAGCCGTCGCTCGTGCGCTACGGGGACGCCGCTGCATTGGCGGCGGAGGTGCTGGCGCCGCCGCCGGTCCCCGCGGACCTCGCGCCCGTGGCCGCGTCCGCCGACGTCCAGCTCGCCCACGTCCGGGAGCTCCGCGCCGGCGGGCCACAGTGGCTCTCGCCCGTCGGCGCGCGCGAGCTGCTCGCCGCCTACCGCGCCTGGGGCAAGGAGCGTGGCATCGGCGCCCGCGATCTGCTCATGCCCCTGCGCATAGCCCTCACCTCTGCCGAGCACGGCCCCGAGCTGCCCTTCGTGCTCGCCGCGCTCGGCCGCGACGCGACGCTCGCGCGACTCGACCGCATCCTCGCCGCCGCCGGTGAGCCCACCACGACCCCGGGAGCCGCACCGTGATCCGCCTGTTCAACTCGCTGACCCAGCAGAAGGAGCCGTTCGAGCCTCGCGACCCGGGCAAGGCCGGCGTCTACTGCTGCGGACCCACGGTCTACAACCTCGTGCACATCGGCAACGCCCGGCCGTACGTCACGTTCGCCGTCCTGCGCTCCTGGCTCGTCCACCGAGGCCTGGACGTGACGCTGGTGACCAACATCACCGACGTCGACGACAAGATCATCGCCAAGGCCAACGCGGAGGGACGCGACTCGGTCGAGGTGGCGGAGGAGTACACGGCCGCCTACGTGGAGGACACCGGGAGGCTCGGCATCCCCCGACCTGACGTCGAGCCCAGGGCGACGGAGACCATCGCCGAGATCATCGACCTCGTGTGCCAGCTCATCTCCGGCGGGCACGCGTACCAGGCGCACGGCAGCGTCTACTTCCGCGTGCGCAGCTTCGACGAGTACGGCAAGCTCAGCAAGCAGCGCATCGACGAGCTGGAGGAGGGCGTGCGCGTCGATGCCGAGCCCGGCAAGGCCGATCCGCTCGATTTCGCCGTGTGGAAGGCGGCCAAGCCGGGCGAGCCCGCCTGGGAGAGCCCGTGGGGGATGGGCCGCCCCGGCTGGCACATCGAGTGCTCCGCCATGGGCCTGCGCTACCTGGGCGCCGGGTTCGACGTCCACGGCGGCGGCCGCGACCTCATCTTCCCGCACCACGAGAACGAGATCGCCCAGAGCGAGGCCGCAGGCCTGCCGTTCGCCAAGGTCTGGATGCACAACGGGATGATCCGCAGCGAGGGCGAGAAGATGGCCAAGAGCGTCGGCAACATCTTCCTGCTGCGCGAGGTGCTCGACCGCTACGACCCGGCGGTGGTGCTCACCTACTTCCTCACCACGCACTACCGCAGCCCCCTCGAGTTCAGCACCGAGAAGCTGGACGAGGCGAAGGCCGCCTACGGCCGCTTCGCCGGCGCTCTCAGCGACATCGAGTTCCGCATCGCCAACGCCGCGCGGGCGGCGACGCGAGGCGCGTGCCCGGACCTCGCGCTGCGCGCCGAGGCGGCCCGCGTCGCGTTCGGTGAGCGCATGGACGACGACCTCAACACCGCCGGCGCACTGGGCGAGCTGTTCGCGCTGGTCGGCGAGATGCACCGGTATCTCACCGAGGTCGACGGCGGCGCGTCGCCACTCGATGCGGATGCGCTCGCAGCCGTGGGCCGGGTCCTGCGCGAGTCGCTCACCGTGCTCCTCATCCCCGTGCCCGGGCAGGGAGCGGACCTCACCGCCGTCGGCAGCGTCGCCGGCGCCGACGCCGCGGCCTGCGTCACGGGGGCGGTCGCACTGCTGCCGGCGGCACGGCTCGCGGAGGAGGGTCGCTGGGACGACGTGGAACTGGTGTACGCCGACAGACTCGGCTGCGACGACGCGACGTACGCGTGCGTGCTGCGCGATCACCATCGCGCCGAGAAGCGGTGGGCCGAGGCGGACCGGCTGCGCGACGAGATCCAGGCAGCCGGCTACGAGGTGCGTGACACGCCGCAGGGCACCCAGGTCGTCAAGCGGGTATGAGCCGAAGAGGTCAGGGCGGCGTGCGCTCGAGACATGCCGATCAGGCGAACAACAGCGTCCCGACCAGCGCGCCGGAGCCGAGCATTCCGCCGGCGACCCCCAGGAGGAACGCGCTCGTCGCCTGTCGATCGGCGCGCTCAGGACCGCGTCGACCCCGGGCCAGGCTGAGGACCTCGAGTGCCACCGCGGCGCCGAGGAGGACGGCCGCACCGGCGGCGGCCAGGCGCGTAGGCCCATCGCTCATCACGGCGACGGGGAGCACCGTGACCAAGGGCGGGGTGAGGATGACCAGCGTCAGCGCGCCGCGGAGTCGCGGATGGCGGCCGCAGAGCGCCGTGACCACCAGGAGGCCGACCGGCGAGAGGACGGTCCACCAGAACAGCGCGGTGATGGTGACGGCCGCGAGCGAGCCGGGAGTGATGTCGATGGGCATGCCGCCAGTGTACCGGTGGCGGGCCACAGGGGTGAGGTGACGCCGTGGAGTGGCTGTACGGCCGCAATGTCGTCAGGATGGCTCTCGCGGCCGGCGCGCGGCGGCGGGCCTACCGGCTCGCCGCGACGTCCCCGGCCCTGGACGCCGTCGCCGGGCTCGTTCCCGACGAGCTGCCGGTCGACACGGTGAGCGGTGCGGCGCTCGATGAGCTCCTCGGAACGCACGAGCACCAGGGGGTCGCGCTGCAGGTGGAGTCGTATCGGTACGCCGATCCCGGCGCGCTTCTCGCCGCCGACGTCCTCGTCGCGCTCGACGAGGTCACCGACCCGCACAACCTCGGCGCCGTGGCGCGCAGCGCACTCGCCGCCGGCGCGGCGGGTCTCGTCGTGCCGAAGCACCGCTCGGCCCGCGTGACGCCGGCCGCCGTGAAGGCATCCGCGGGCACCCTGGAGCTGCTGCGCGTGGCCCAGGTCACGAACGTCGTCGCCTTTCTGCGTCGCGCCAAGGAGGCCGGGTTCTGGGTCTACGGCGCCGCCGGCGACGCCGACGCCTCCTACGTCGACACGGACCTCACAGGACGCGTGGTCATCGTCGCCGGCGCCGAGGGCCGCGGCTTGCGGCCACTCGTGGCGCGGACCTGCGACGCGCTCGTCTCCATTCCCATGGAGGCTCCGGTGGAGAGCCTGAACGTGAGTGTGGCCGCCGCGCTGCTCCTCTACGAAGCGCGGCGGCAGCGCGAAGCGGCCGCCGGATCAGCACCCGGTGACGGCCGGTGACCACCGACATCGTCTACATCGTCGACGGCTACAACGTGCTGCACGCGCTGTTCCGCGGCGCGGACAAGGAGGAGATCTTCGCGCGCCGCGACTGGCTCGCCGATCGGCTCGCGGGATTCGCCGCGCTGCGCGGGGCGCGGGCCGTGCTGGTGTTCGACGGCAGCGGCCCGCGCAGTACCAGCAGCGAGCCCGTGAAGGGCGCGCCGGTCGAGATGGTCTTCGCCGGCGGGCGTTTCACGGCCGACACCCTGATCGCTCGCCGCATCGCCGATCAGCCGGCGGACGTCCAGGTGGTCGTCGTCTCCGCCGACCAGGAGGTCCAGCGCGCGGCCTCTCGAGCCGGTGTGACTCGCATGACGCCCTCGGAACTGGCGGGCGCACTCGGCGAGGACGATCGCCTCGGGCAGGCTCTTGACTCTGCCCCAGACTCCACTAGAATGCCCTCACGGCTTGAGGATAAAGTTGACCCTGAGACTTTGCGACGACTCGAGGAGATGCGCCACAAGCCGACGTAGACGTTCCGCGAGGTTCGATGTGCGGGATGTGCAGGGGCAAACGAGCGGAGGTGGGGACAACGAATGGCTCGCCAGGCCGACCACAGCCGCGGCACGGGATCGTCTCACAACCCTCAACCATTCAGTGAGAGTGCCGACTTCGCGCTCGTCCAGGCGTATCGCCGTGGCAACAAGGCCGCGCTCGACGCGCTCATGGCGCGCTATCACCAGTTCGTGCGCCTCAAGGCCAGTTCGTACTTCCTGGCCGGCGGGGACGCGGAAGACCTGATCCAGGAGGGGCTGCTCGGCCTCTACAAGGCGGTCCGCGACTACCGCGACGACCGCCTGGCCAGCTTTCGCAGCTTCGCGGAGCTCTGCATCACCCGCCAGATCATCACCGCGATCAAGACGGCGACGCGCCAGAAGCACGTGCCGCTGAACGGCTACCTGTCGTTCAGCCAGTCGCCGAGCGATTCGTCCGACGACGGCGACTGCTCGCTCGCCGACGTGCTGCCGGGGCCCACCACGCACGATCCGGTCAACCAGGTCATCAGCTCCGAAGAGGTGGACAGCCTCACCGGCTGCCTCACGCGGATGCTCTCCGAGCTCGAGGGCAAGGTCCTGCGGCTCTACCTGCAGGGCCTCAGCTACGAGCGCATCGCCGGTGAGCTCGGCTGCGACTGCAAGACCGTGGACAACGCCCTGCAGCGCATCAAGCGCAAGGTGGACCTGCACCTCGAGGGACGGCGCGTCCCCAGCTGATCGCGGACGGCGCGGCGGTGCGGCCGCGACGCACAAGTGAACGAGACGGGCGGGGTGGCCGCGAGGCCACCCCGCCCGTCTCGTTCGCGCGCTCGATCCTGTGACGCGGCGCTCAGAAGGTCATGAGGCTCACGTCGTGGCCCTGCTGCTGCACGAGCAGCTTGAAGTCGTGCGGGTTGCTGGCGACCTGCGCGGCGTCGGCGAGCGTGATGAGCCCATCCTCGTAGAGGTTGAGCAGCGCCTGGTCGAACGTCTGCATGCCGTAGAAGTCGCCTTCCTTGATGGCGTCGGTGATGAGCAGCGACTGGTCGGGATCGAGGATGAAGTCGCGGATGCGGTTGGTGCACACCATGACCTCGATCGCCGGCACGCGGCCCTGGCCGTCGGCGCGCACGAGCAGGCGCTGGCTGATGATGCCCTTGAGCGTGCCCGCGAGCATGATGCGGACCTGCTTCTGCTGGTGCAGCGGGAAGAAGTCGATGATGCGGTTGATGGTCTCCTGCGCGTCGATGGTGTGCAGGGTGCTCATCACGAAGTGACCGGTCTGGGCGGCGGTCAGCGCTGCCTCGACCGTCTCGGTGTCGCGCATCTCGCCGATGAGGATGTCGTCGGGGTCCTGGCGCAGGACGTACTTGAGCGCCGTCGCATAGCTGTCCGTGTCGAGGCCGATCTCGCGCTGGTTGATGATCGCCTTCTTGTCCTTGTGCAGGACTTCTATGGGATCCTCGACGGTGACCACGTGCCGGCGCAAGGTGGTATTGATGTGGTCGATCATCGCCGCGAGCGTGGTCGTCTTGCCCGAGCCGGTGGTGCCGGTGACCAGCACGAGGCCGCGCGGCTCGAGGGCGAGGCGCTTGATGATGTCGGGGAGGTGGAGCTCCTCGAACGACGGGATCTTGGTGGTCACCTGGCGCATGGCGATGCTGATGCTGCCACGCTGGCGGAAGACGTTGACGCGGAAGCGGCCGAGGTTGGGCGAGGAGTAGGCGAAGTCGATCTCGTTGTGCTCGCTGAAACGGCGGATCTGCTTGTCGGTCATGATCGACGCCGCGACGTCCTTGGTGTCCTCCGGTGTGAGCGCGGGCTCGTCCATGAGCGCCAGCTCGCCGTCGACGCGCAGGACCGGCGGGCTCCCCGCCTTGATGTGCAGGTCCGACGCGTTGCGCGCCATCATCTCGCTGAGCAGGTCATCGATCGGTTTCATGGTGCAGCCCCGTTCACTCGGGTTCTCTCTCCGTGTCCTAGTTCGGCAGAACTCCCGAAAAGCTTACATCGGCGGCACCGTCGGCGCATGTGCCGGCGCGCGCGCAGGCTCTGCCCCGCGAAGGAAGAGCCTAGAACCGCCCGCCGATCCAGGCGTCGCGACCGGTGAAGGTGCCGTAGCGCACCACGTCACCCGTGTGCGGCGCCTCGATGCACGTGCTCCCGCCGACGAAGATCGCCACGTGGTGGCTGAAGCCGGCGTTGCCGAAGAAGATCAGGTCGCCGGGTCGCAGGTCGGTGAGCGCGACCGGCGAGCTCGAGCGCTGCTGGGCTGTGGCGCCGTGCGACATGCCGATGCCGATCTGCGCGTAGCAGTACATGGTGAGGCCGGAGCAGTCGAAGCCGCTCGGGCTCGCTCCACCCCACACGTAGGGCACGCCGAAGTAGCGCTGCGCGATGGCGACGATCTCGGGGTGGCCGGGGCTGTTGGGGTCGACCCTGGGTATGGGGCCCGAGAAGCCGGTGAGGGCGAGCTGCGCGCGGAGGCGAGCCTGAGCCTTGAGCTTCCTGATCTGTTTCTTGATGTCCCGGGTGAGATCGCCGAGCCTGCTCTCGAGGGCGATGAGCTCGTTCTTGTGCTGCTCGCGGTCGGCGACGAGACGGGCGGCGGCCTTCTCGTCGACGTCGAGCCTGAGCCGGCGATCCTTGATGTCGCGCTTGTACGCGGCGATGGCGCGGACCGTGTCGACGTCGCTGTTGCCGAGGCGCTCCATCATGTCCATCTGGCTGACGAGGTCCTCGAAGCTGTCCGCCTGGAAGATGACGTCGACCACGCCGACGTCGCGCGCCTTGTAGATGTTCTCGGCGCGTGCCATGAGCTGCTCGTTGGCGCGCGCGAGGTTCTTGCGGGCCATGTCGAGCTGGCGCTGGTTCTCGTCGATCTGGGCCCGTATGGTCGCAAGCTGGGTCGAGGCCTGGTTGTACTTCTCGACCGCGATCTCCGACTGCATGGAGACCTCGCTGAGGCGCGCCTGCACGACCTTCAGACGCGCCTTGGCCTTGGCGACGCTGCCCACCGCCGGCGCCGGGGGCGCCAGCACGAGCAGGATCGCGGCGAGGGAGAACGCGGTGAGGAAGGCGGCTCGGATGAACGTGCTGCGGTGAGTCACTCGATCGTGTCCTCCGGCATCACCCGGTCGGAGACGCGCGGTATCTTGCCGTGGTTTCAGGTGTGAACGTATTCGAACCTGAGGGCGCGTTCCCTACGCGAACGCAGGAACGCGCCCTCAGGTTCGCCGAAGGTCAGGGCCGGCCACCGATCCAGGCGCCGCCGATGGAGCCGTAGCTGACGACGGCGCCGGTGTGCGGGGCGTGGATCATGCTGCCGCCGCCGACGTAGATGCCGACGTGATAGCTGTAGCTGGCGGAGCCGAAGAAGACCAGGTCGCCGGGCTGCAGCGCGCTCAGCGGGACCGGCGTGCTGGACTGCTGCTGGGCCGTGGCGCCGTGCGCGAGGCCGATGCCGACCTGCGCGTAGCAGTACATGGTGAGGCCGGAGCAGTCGAAGCCGCTCGGGCTGGCGCCGCCGTACACGTAGGGCACGCCGAGGTAGCGCTGGGCGATGCCGACGACGGACGAATGACCGGAGCCGCCGGGGTCGACGACGGTGCCGCCGCCTCCGCCGCCCGTGCTCCCGCCGGTGTTCTGCTGCGCGGCCTCTGCGGCGGCTTGCGCGGCGGCGGCCTGCTGCGCCTGGAGGCGCTGGATGTCCGCCTTGATGCCGGCGGTCATCCTCTCGAGCCTGCTCTCGAGCCCTACGACCTCGGCCTTCTGCTGCGCCGCCTCGTCGACCAGCTTGGCCGCGGCCTTCTTGTCGGCGTCGAGCTTGACGCGCCGGTCCTTGATGTCCTGCTGGTAGGCGGCGATGCTCTTGACGGTGTCGACGTCGCTGTTGCCCAGGCGCTCCATCAGATTGAGCTGCGTGACCAGGTCGTCGAAGCTGTTGGCGGCGAAGAGGACGTCGACAACGCCCACATCGCGCGTCTTGTAGATGCTCTCGGCGCGGGTGGACAACTGCTCGTTGGCGACGCCGAGGTTGTACTCGGCGACCTTGAGCAGGCGCTGGTTCTCCTTGATCTGCGACGTGACCGCGTCCAGCTGGGTCGTGGCCTGGTTGTACTTCTCGACGGCCATGTCGACCTGGTGGTACACGGTCTGGAGCTTCGCCTGGATCTCGCGCAGCTGTGCTTTCTTGCTGCTGACGGGGGAGGCGAGGGAGGTGGGAGCGAGGGAGAGGGTGAGGAAGAGGGTGCCGAGAAGGACAGAGATCGTAGCGATCCGTCGTTTACCGTTCACTGCATCGCCTCCTCCGGGCGCGTGCTGTGCGACGCGTCCTCGTTGAGGTGAGCCCTTCGTGCGTTGCTCCGGTTCTGCCGCGCCGCACCTCGCGGGCGTCAGACTCACCAGACTCAAGTACGAGACCTTAACATCCGGAGGTCCCGCTGACAACCGTGGCGGCGCGCGAGACGCCGCCACGCGGCGCGGCGCGGGGGGCGCGACGACGGCCCTCGTCGTCGACCGGCATCAGTGAGCGGCGTGCCTCACGGCGCCCCGCCCGTTGACGCCGCCGCGCACGTCAATCCGCGCCGGCGGCGCGACGCACCGTTCCGCGAGGGGTCGGGAGCGGCCACTTGCGCTTGAGCGCCTTGATGAACGCCCGGTTGCGCTCGTCCCGGCGCCAGTTGCGGATGATCGCCATGCCCCACCAGTGGAACAGCAGCTGCTTGGTGAACTGCAGCGTGAAGATGTAGCCCAGCCAGGTGCGCAGCGAGTAGAAGCGCATGTAGCCGCGGAGCACCTCGATCTGCAGTTCGTAGGGCGTCATGAGCGCCGGCTCGAAGACGACGTGGTGGGCGTCGTAGAGCTCCCACCGCTTGTCGAAGATGCGGCCGGCCTCGTCGAACTCCTTGAACTGGAGCGTCCCGGGCAGCGGCGTGAGGATGTTCAGCATCACCGTGTCGATCTTGTTCTTGATCGCGAAGGCGACGGTGTCGCGGACGGTCTGCACGTCGTCGCTGTCGGCGCCGAGCACGAACATGCCGTGGCTCTTGATGCCGTAGTCGTGCAGGATCCTGATGGCGTTCTCGATGTCGGCCACCGTCTGCGATTTCTCGAACCGGTCCAGTGTCTCCTGGTTGACCGACTCGAGGCCGAGGTAGACGAGCTGGCACCCTGAGCGCTGCATGAGATCCAGCAGCTCCGCGTCGCGGACCACGTCCGTGCGCACCTGGGCAGACCAGGGGATCACGAGACCCTCGTCGATCATCATCTGCAGCAGCGTCTTGAGCCGCTTGCGGTTCGCGGCCATGTTGTCGTCGTAGAAGAAGATGCGCTGCGGGCGCTTGTCTTTGAGTTCTGCGATCACGCTCTCCGCGCTGCGAAAGCGGTACTTCTTGCCGAACATCGCCGTGACGGAGCAGAACGTGCAATCGAAGGGGCAGCCCCAGCTGGTCATGATCGGCATCGTCGTGAGTCTGTCGCCGCCCACGAGCAGACGCAGGTCGGGGAACGGCAGCTCGTCGAGGTCGGCGAGGGCTGCACGCGGAGGATTGTGCACCGCGACGCCGTCGCGCATGAACGAGAGGCCGGCGATGGTGTCGAGCTCGCGGTCGCCGGCGAGCGCCTCGATGAGCTCGAGCATGAGCTGCTCGCCGCCTTCTCCGCGGGCGACGAAGTCCACGTGCTCGAGCGCCTCGTCGGCCATGAAGGTCACGTGCGAGCCGCCGATCACGACGGGGATGCCGCGTGCGCGCAGGTCGCGGGAGAAGGCGTAGGCGGTCGATGCCGTCGAGGTCGTGCTCGAGAGGCCGACGAGATCCGAGGTGTTGACGTCGTCCCAGTCGATGGGCGCCATGGTCGGGTTGTAGACGAGCACGTCGTGGCCGTGCTCCTTGAGCGCGGCGGCGATGATCGGCAGCCCCAGGCGGGGAAGCAGGACCTTCGCCCACACGTGCATGCCGGGCGGCTCGGGCTCGATGAGGCGGATCTTCATGGCGCTCCTTGGAACTGGGAACGAGCCATCGGGGTCGCTGGTCGGTCTGTGGCCGATCCGCGGCCGCGAGAGGGCGGTCACCCGGTCGATGATGTCAGTCGCAAGGTCTCACGCCGCGCGGCCGGGCAAACGCCGCGCGGAAGCGCTTCTTCAAGGGACAGCATACCGCACTGCAGACGGGGTGACGCCCGCCGCTCCCGGCGGGGCAGGCCCTCAGAAGAGCGCCCTGAGCGCTTCGCCGGCGAGATAGACCCCGGCGCCGACGAGGCCGGCCGCCGGCAGCGTGAGGACCCACGCGGTGACGATGTTGCCGGCGACTCCCCAGCGCACGGCGGAAAGCCGCTGCGTCGAGCCCACGCCCATGATGGAGGCCGTGATCGTATGCGTGGTCGAGACGGGGACGCCGAAGTGCGTCGCGACCTGGATGACGCTCGCGGCCGTGGTCTCGGCGGCGAACCCGTGGATGGGGTCCAGCTTGATGACCTTGGATCCGAGGGTGTGGATGATGCGCCAGCCGCCCGAGTAGGTGCCGAGGGCCATGGCGACCGCGCAGACGATCTTGACCCAGGTCGGGATGTAGAACGCGTCGATGCTCCCGCTCGCGAAGAGGGCGAGCGCGATGATGCCCATCGTCTTCTGCGCGTCGTTGGCGCCGTGCGAGAAGGCCATGAACCCGGCCGAGATGGGCTGGAGGCGGCGGAACCACGTGTTGACGGGCCCCTGCTGGCGGCTGCGCACCAGCCAGATCAGGCCCGTCATCAGCAGCCACGCGCCGACGAACCCGATGAGCGGTGAGAAGACCATCGGCAGGATGATCTTCTCGACGACCCCACTCCAGATGACTCCGTCGACGCCTGCCTTGGCGATCATGGCGCCGATGAGGCCGCCGAACAGCGCGTGGGAGGAGCTGGACGGGATGCCGAAGTGCCACGTGACGAAGTTCCAGACGACCGCTCCCACCAGAGTGGCCATGACCACCGTCAGGGTCACGAGTTCGGTGTCGACGATGCCTTCGCCCACGGTCTTGGCGACGCTGGTGGAGACCAGGGCGCCCAGGAGGTTCAGCCCCGCCGCCATGATCACCGCGACCCGCGGGGAGAGGGCGCGCGTCGAGACAGAGGTCGCGATCGCGTTGGCGGTGTCGTGGAAGCCGTTGGTGTAGTCGAAGACGAGCGCCAGTACGACGATCGCGATGAGGAGGGCCACTGCCTGTGCTCAGGTCAGTTGTGCTTGAGAACGATGCTCTCGATGACGTTGGCGACGTGCTCGCACTCGTCCATGGCGTTCTCGAGGGTCTCGTAGATGGCTTTCCACTTGATGATGTCGGTGCACTTGGTGTCGCCCTCGAAGAGGCTGGCGATGGCTTCGCGCTCGATACGGTCGGCGTCGTTCTCGAGGCTGTTGACGGCGATGATGCGCTCGTCCAGACCCTTGGCCTTCTCGAGGTTGTCCATGCACTCGCGGAGGATGGGCGTCGCCTTGGCGATGATCTGGGCCTGGCGGCGTGCGTAGTCGGTGATCGCGTCGACGCGGTAGATGAGCACCAGGTCGGCCGCCTCCTCGATGCTGTCGAGGACCTCATCGGCGGTGGCCACGAGGTCGTAGATGTCCTCGCGGTCGATGGGCGTGATGAACGACTTGTTCAGGCGGCGCACGATGTCGTGCACGATCTTGTCGCCGACGTGTTCGTGCTCGAGGATCGCGGCGTGGATGGCCTTGCGGTCGTCGTCATCCATGAACTTGGCGAGCAGCTGCGCGGCCGTGTCGAGGTTGGCCGCCAGCTCCGAGAACAGCCGGAAGTAGTCATGTTCCTTGGGAACCAGACTGAGTCTCACGCGGCTTCCTTTCCCCTACCTGCCCTGTGCCGCGCGTAATCGTATATGGATTGGGGCGGCGCGCAACCCCTTGGCGCGGACGGGCGTCGCGCCGCCCGTGGCCCGCCCGGATCGGGCCGTTGCCGCGTCAGGCGACAGGCGATCGGCGCACGGCCGTAAGGTTTGGCGCCGCGGTGTCGTTAATGAGATGGGGAGCCACGGCGCTTGAACGCGGGCGGTCAACGGACCAGGGAGGTCGCAGAAGTGAAGAGGATCCTGCCAATGATCGTCGTCGCCGCGCTGGCGCTGACGCTCGTCCCGCTGGCCCTGGCCGGCGCGTCGGGCGGCGGGGGCTGGAAGCACGGCAAAGCCAAGTTCAACCTGGTAGGCACGGTCACCGCCGTGGACGCCTCGGCCGGCACCATGACCATCGACGTCAAGGCCGGCACCAGGAGCGTGCGCGTGCTCCGCGACGCTCCGGCGCCCGTCACCCTGCCGGTCGCGACCGGCGCGCGCATCCGCCTGGTGAGCGCCGACGGCTGCGTCAAGATCGAGCTGGGTCAGGTGCCGGCGCCCGGCGCCAAGGTCAAGGCTCGCGGCAAGATCAGCGGCGCGGGCACCGAGCTGGTGTACACCGTGTATGACGTGAAGGTGAAAGCGCCGGCCGTAGTCCCTGAGCCCTCACCGGCGGAGTAGCCGGAGACGGCAGGGCCGCAGGCGCCACGAGGCCGGCGGCACCATGAGGCCGCCGTCGCGGCTCGCGAGGCGAGCCGCGACGGCGGCCTTGTCTCTGCGCCCGCGCGCGTCGGTCAGGAGCGACGGTCCGCGGCGTCTCACGAGTGTCAACCTTGTGTGTATTCGGTAGAGTGCACCCCGATGACCGCCGATCACGACGCATACTTCGAAGAGGTCGAGGCCAGGTTCGAGAACGCCCACGATCTCGATCTCGGCCTCGAAGAGGAGTTCCAGGTCCTCGACCGCGAGACGCTGGCGCTCACACCCGGTTTCGAGCCGCTGCGCGACTCCGCGCCGCTGCGCCTGCGCGAACGCATCGCCGGCGAGCTGCTCACCTCGGAGATCGAGGTCTCCACGCCGCGCACGCTGCACTTCGGGCAGGCGGCGAAGCAGCTCCTGCTCAATCGCGAAGAGCTCTTCGCGCATGCGGACGCCCAGGGCTACGCGCTCGGGTCCACCGGCACGCACCCCTTCTCCGGCTGGAAGGACCAGCAGATCATCGACACCCCGCACTACCGCCTGGTGGAGGACCGGCTCAAGTACGTCGCGTGGCGCAACAACACCTGGGCCGCGCACGTGCACGTGGGCGTGCGCGGGTGCGACAGGGCCGTAGCGGTCTGCGACGCGCTGCGGACCTACCTGCCGCACCTGCTCGCCCTGTCCGCGAACTCGCCCTTCATCGAGGACGTATGGACGCAGCTGCACTCGGTGCGCACGCAGACGTTCGTGCGCATGTTCCCGCGGTGCGGCATCCCCGACGTGTTCGGCACCTGGGCGGCGCACCGCGGTTTCTACGAGGAGCTCATCGACACCAACTGCATCCAGGAGTTCACGCAGGTCTGGTGGTCGGTGCGGCCTCACCATCGATTCGGCACCGTGGAGGTGCGCATCTGTGACGCCCAGACCGAGGCCTGGCAGAGCCTCGCCATCTCGTCGCTCACCGTGGGCCTGATCGCTCACCTGGGGCGTGTGTACGACGAAGGCATGCCGCTGCCGATCCTCGAGACCCGGTACATCGAAGAGAACCTGTGGCGGGCGATCCGCTTCGGGCTGGACGGCAAGCTGGTGGACTGGGTGATGGGGGAGGAGCTGCCGGCCACCGACGCCGTGCGTCATCTGGTCGAGCTCGCGGCGCCGTACGCCGACGGCATCGGCCTGAGCCCGCACCTCGCCGACGTCGAGCGCATCCTGCGCGACGGCAACGGCGCCCAACGGCAGTCCCGCGCGCACCTCGAGGGCGCCGGCCTTCGCGAGGTGTTCGCGCGCACGGTCGCCGAGGCGCATCGGAGCTCGATCAAGCACACCGCTGACATGCAGGGAGATCAGGTATGAGTGACACGTCCGGCCAGGGCCGGGTCGTCTCCGACGAGGAGCGCGCCCGGGCCGTCCTCGAGCAGCTCAAGAGCGTGCACGCCTTCGACCTGGCCTACGAGATGATGGTCGGCCTGGTGAGCTTCGGCTACCAGAAGATGGGACTGGCGGACGAGACGCGGCCGGTGCGCGATCTTGCGGATGCTCGCCTGTCGATCGAGCTGCTGCGCGCGATGCTCGACGTCGTCGAGCGCGAGTTGGGCGACGAGCGCACCGGCGGGATCCGCGACACCCTGGCGCAGATGCAGCTCGCGTTCGCACACGCGGTGCAGCTGGCCAATGCCGAGCAGGCCGCCGCCGCCGAGCAGGCAGGAGCGACGCCTGACGCGGACGAGGGCACGGGCGACACGCGGGAGGCAGATGGCGCGCCGGAGCCCGCCGCGCAGGAGAAGCCCGGAGCCAAGAAGGCGCCGGCGGCGAAGAAGGCGCCGGCGAAGAAGAAGCCTCCGGCGCAGAGGAAGCCCGCGGCGAAGAAGAAGCCGGCCGGCGAGAGCTGATCAGCCCGCGCAGCCGAGCTGACCAGGGGGGCGCCGGAGGCGCACCGCCCGCTGCCGGCGTCAGACGCCGGCCAGCTCCCAGAAGCGGGGCTCGTCCAGCGTTTCACCGGGCTCGACGACGATGAACTCCTCGTCGTGAGGCCCGGCCACCAGCTTCTCGAGAAACCGCAGCGAGCCGGTGAGGGGCACGAGCGGCAGCTCGTAGAACTCGCTCACGGTCTCGAGGTACTCCCGCTTGTCCTCGAGCCCCGGCACGCCCGGCGTCTCGATGACGGCGACGCGGGTGTAGTGCTCCATGATCATGCGGGCCACGCGCGCCGACCTCTCCTCGCCGTACTTGGGGACGATCTTGAGGTACTCCTTGTACGGGTCCTCGATGAAGTCCACCCACCCGCGCGTGTAGTAGTACGTGCCCGGCTGGGCGCCGTGCTCCTCGAGATACCGGGCGCGTGAGCCGAGCAGCAGGGAGATGCAGTCGTCGGCTGCCGGCAGCACGAGGCGGTGCTCGCCCCCCTGCAGGCCGACGGTGCCGTTGCTGCATCGGGCGCACGCGAGGTAGATGTCGCAGTCGCCCGGCGTGCTGTCTATGCGCTCCTGGAGGGCGCTGCGCAGCCTGTCCGGGTAGTCGTGCAGCGCCCCGTCGACGAACTCGATCTCGAGGCCGCGCCCGTCTCTCTCGAGCACGCACTCGATCTCGTTGCGGAGCACTTCGCAGCTGACGATCCTGGGGGCCGGACTCATGACCGCATAGTAACAGGACCGTAGCGGTCCTGTCGCTCCGGCGGTCACCCGCGAGCGCCTCGCGCGCGCGGCATCCACGTGTACGCGGTCGCGCCGCCTGCGGTAGCATGGTCATCTCGCTTTCGTGGACGACATCGTCGCGTCGCGGTGCTTCACGGCCGTGCGCGCTGGAGCATGAGGAGGATCTCGTGAGCGTCAACAAGCTGCTCGTCGCGGGCGCCGGCCAGATGGGCGCCGGCATCGTCCAGGTCTCGGCCGTCGCCGGGCTCGAGGTCGTCATGATCGACGTGGCCGAGGAGTTCGTCGCGCGCGGCATGGCGGGTATCGAGAAGGGCCTCGGCAGACTGGTCGACAAGGGCCGCATGGAGGCATCGGCTCGTGATGCGGCCTTGGCTCGGATCACGACGAGCACCGACATGGCGGCCGGCGCCGACGCCGATCTCTTCATCGAGGCGGCGCCGGAGTCGATGGAGCTCAAGCAGGGTCTCTTCGAACAGGTCGCCGCTCTGCTGCGGCCGGACGCGATCATCGCCTCCAATACGTCGAGCCTCTCGGTGAGCGCTCTCGCCGCGTTCGTCACGGAGCCGCAGCGCTTCGTCGGCATCCACTTCTTCAACCCCGTGCCGATGATGGCGCTGGTCGAGGTCGTGCGCGGCGAGCGGACGAGCGACGCGACGCTCGCCGCCGCCAGGGAGTTCGCGGAGGCGGTCGGCAAGACGGCGATCACCGTCAAGGACTCTCCCGGGTTCGTCGTCAACCGCATCCTCTTCCCGATGATCAACGAGGCCGCCAACGCCTTCGCCGAGGGTGTGGCCAGCGCCGAGGACATCGACACGGGCATGAAGCTCGGCGCCAATTGGCCGATGGGCCCGCTCGCGCTCGCCGACCTCGTGGGCATCGACACGACGACGGCCATCATCGAGTCGCTGGAACGTGAGCTCGGCGATCCCAAGTACGCGCCGAGCCCGGCGCTCAAGGGGCTGCTTGCCGCCGGCAAGCTCGGCCGCAAGAGCGGCGCCGGGTTCTACGACTACGGCAAGTGACGCCGCCGTGACGCCTCTCGAGCGAGGGTACGCCCAGCTCTACACGGGCGACGGCAAGGGCAAGACGACCGCGGCGCTCGGCCTCGTCCTGCGTGCGCTCGGCCAGGGTCTGCGACCCGCCGTGCTCCAGTTCATGAAGGCCGATCCCACCTGGGGCGAGATCGTCACACTGAAGAAGCTCGGAGTGCCGGTGCGGCAGTGCGGGCTTGACCACTGGGTGTTCAAGGGCGAGGCCTCGGACGAGGACCTCGCCGCTGCGGCCGCCGGGTTCGACAGGGCGAAGGCGCTGGTCGAGGGCGGCGACTACGACCTGGTGGTCCTGGACGAACTCGTGACGGCGGTCTTTTTCGAGTTGATCCCCGTGACCAGGGTGACCGACCTCATCGCCGGCAAACCGGAGGCGGTCGAGCTGGTGATCACCGGCCGCCGCGCGCCGGAGGAACTGATCGAGGCGGCCGACCTCGTCACCGAGATGCGCCCGCTCAAGCACTACTTCGACGCGGGCGTGCAGGCGCGTCCGGGCATCGAGTTCTGAGGGAGTCGCGCGAGTGACGCACACGCTGATCTACCCGCACACGACCGTCCACAACGCGGCCGGCCACCTCGAGATCGGCGGATGCGACGTCGTGGACCTCGCTCGCGAGTTCGGCACGCCGCTCTTCATCTACGACGAGCAGACCGTGCGCGACCAGTGCCGCGCCTACCACGCCGCATTCGGCGCGCGCACCGACCTCTACGAGATCGTGTACGCGAGCAAGGCCTTCAGCTGCCGCGCGATGGCCGAGCTGGTCGCGCAGGAGGACCTCTCGCTCGACGTCGCCACCGGCGGCGAGCTGGCAGCAGCCCGCGCCGCCGGCTTCCCGCCACGGCGCATCTACTTCCACGGCAACAACAAGTCGGCCGCCGAGATCGAGGCCGGCCTCGACGCCGGCATCGGCCAGTTCGTCGTCGACTCGTTCGAGGAGATCGATCGGCTCGAGGCGGCCGCGGCGGCGCGGGACCGCGCCCAGGACGTGCTCGTGCGCGTCACGCCCGGTGTGCGCCCGCACACGCATGACTTCGTCCAGACCGGCCAGCAGGACAGCAAGTTCGGCTTCGGGCTGGCCGACGGACTCGCGTACGAGGCGGTGCGCCGACTCGGGGACGCGCCTCACCTCACGCTCGTCGGCGTGCACGCACACATCGGCTCGCAGATCTTCGAGCTCGACTCGTACCGCCGCGAGGTCGAGGTGCTCTTCGTCGCCATCGACGAATGGCGGCGCTCGTTCGGCTTCGACTGCTGCATCTTCAACATCGGCGGCGGCCTCGGCATCCGCTACACCGAGGACGACCGGCCCAGCTCTATCGCCGAGTTCGCCGAGGTGAGCGTGAGCGCCGTCCGCGAGGGCGCCGCGCGTCACGGCATGGAGATGCCCAAGCTCTTTGTGGAGCCGGGACGGAGCATCGCCGGCAAGGCGGCCGTCACCGCCTACACGGTCGGCACCGTCAAGGTCATCCCCGGGGTGCGCACCTACGTGGCCGTCGACGGCGGCATGAGCGACAACCTCCGGCCGATGCTCTACGACTCCAAGTACGAGGCCATGCTGGCGAACAAGGCGGAGGTGCCGGCGACGGACGTGGTCACCATCGCCGGCAAGCACTGCGAGTCCGGCGACGTGCTCGTACGCGACGTGCACGTCGCGCCGCCCGAGCCGGGCGACATCCTCGTCACGCCGGGCACCGGCGCCTACGGTTACGCGATGGCCAACAACTACAACGCGCAGCCGCGCCCGGCCGTGGTGCTGGCCGGCGACGGCCGGGCGCGCATCATCATCGAGCGAGAGACCTGGGGCGACGTGCTGCGCCTGCAGCGCCCCCTCGTCACTTGACGACCCACGATCGCGGAGGGCTGAGGCAGTGGACAAGGTAGGCATCGGGCTCCTCGGCTACGGCACGGTGGGGTCGGGCGTGGGCAAGCTGCTCAAGAAGAACGCGGACGACATCACGCTGGCGACGGGCAAGCAGGTCGTGCTGCAGAAGGTGCTCGAGAGGGACCCCGGGTTCAGCCACCCCGACCTCGACCCGGCGCTGCTCACCACGCGCTTCGAGGACATCATCGACGACCCGGACATCCAGGTCGTCGTGGAGCTCATCGGGGGGACGGGCGCGGCGCTCGACTTCCAGCTCCGCGCCCTCGGGGCCGGCAAGCACGTGGTCACGGCCAACAAGCAGCTCCTGGCGCAGCACGGCGCCGAGCTGTTCGCCGCGGCGGAGGAGGCCGGCGTGCACCTCCGTTTCGAGGCGAGCGCCGTCGGCGCCGTCCCCGTGATCAAAGTCCTGCGCGAGTCGCTGGTCGCGGCCGAGGTCAACACGGTGTTCGGCATCGTCAACGGCACGACCAACTACATGCTCAGCACGATGGCCGAGACCGGGGCCGAGTACGACGACGTGCTCAAGGAGGCCCAGCGTCTCGGCTACGCCGAGGCCGACCCGACGGAGGACGTCGGCGGCAAGGACGCGGCCGCCAAGATGGCGATCCTCAGCTCGATCGCCTTCCACAGCCGCACCGGCCTCTCCGACGTCCCGTACGAGGGCATCACCAAGGTCTCGTCCACCGACATCGCCCACGGTGTGCGCCTCGGCCTCACCGCCAAGCTCCTCGGCGTGGCCAAGCTCATCGACGGCCACATGAACGTGCGCGTCTACCCGGCGTTCATCCCCAGGACCCACCCGCTGGCGGGCGTCTCCGGCGCCTACAACGCGGTGTTCCTCACCAGCGACGCCTTCGACGAGATCATGCTCTTCGGCCCCGGCGCCGGCAGCGTCCCCACCGCATCTGCGGTGATCGGCGACGTCATCTCCGTGGTCAACACGGTCAAGGGCAGCTTCGTGCAGAACTGCCTGTGCTACAAGGACGTGCCGTTCTTCCCCGACGCCGACATGGTCTCGAAGTTCTACCTCAGGTTGAGGGTCAATGATCAGCCGGGCGTGCTCGCCAAGGTGAGCGCGCTCTTCGGCGACCACGGTGTCAGCATCCACTCGATGGTCCAGGAGGGCGGCGGCCACGAGGCCGAGCTCGTGCTGCTGCTGCATCCGGTGCGCGAGGCGCAGTTCTTCGCCGCGCTCGACCAGATCAACGCACTGTCGGACGTGCACGGCGAGCCGGCGGTGATCCGCGTGGAAGGCGATGCGCCGCAGGCACGCAATCGGGGGCGGCGGAGCAGCCCCGCACAGGAGAGGAGACACCATGACTGACAAGAAGGGCCGGATCGGCATCCTCACCGGCGGCGGCGACATCCCCGGCCTCAACCAGGCCATCCGTGGCGTGACGTTGCGCGCCCTCAGCGAGGGCTTCGAGGTCGTCGGCATCCGCCGCGGCTGGGCGGGCCTCGTCGAGCTGAAGCGCGACGGCGGCGCCGACAACAGCGAGTGGGTGCTGCCGATCACCAAGGAGCTCGTGGAGCGCTACGCCTACGCGGGCGGCACGTTCCTGCACTCGTCGCGCACGCGCCCGAGCGCCGTGCCGGCGAAGGACGTCCCGGCGCACCTCAAGGACAAGTACACCGCCGAGAAGAACGACCTCACGGACGAGGTGATCGCCAACCTCGAGTACCTCGGTATCGACTACCTGGTGCCGGCCGGCGGCGACGACACGCTCAGCTACGGCGTGGAGCTCGGCCGCCGCGGCTTCCCCGTGGTCGCCATCCCCAAGACGATGGACAACGACGTCCCCGGCACCGACTACTGCATGGGTTTCGGCACCTGCGTGAACCGCACCATCGCGATGGCGCGGCAGGTGACCAGCTCGGCCACGTCGCACGAGCGCATCGTCGTGCTCGAGGTCTTCGGCCGCTACGCCGGCTTCACGGCGCTGCTGCCGACCTTTGCCGGCGCGGCCGACCGTTGCGTGATCCCCGAGGCCGAGTTCGACATGGAGAAGCTCGCGCAGCTGCTCGTCGAGGACCGCAACGGCCGGCCCGAGGGCTACTCGGTGTGCATCGTCAGCGAGGGCGCCATGCCGGCCGGCGGCGAGATGGTCTTCATGGCCGGCGAGAAGGACATGTTCGGCCACGCCAAGCTCGGCGGGATCGGCCAGAACGTGAGCAACAAGATCAAGGAGCTCGCGCCCAGGTACAACGGCGGCAAGAAGATCGACATGATCAGCATGAACCTCAGCTACCTGGTGCGCAGCGGCGCGCCGGACGCGATCGACTGCATCGTGCCGACCGCCTACGGCAACATGGCGGTGGACCTGATCCTCAAGGGTCAGACGGGCCGCATGGTCGCGCTGGCGGACGGCCGCTATGGATCCGTGCCGATCGACGAGGTCGTCTCGACCAAGAAGGTCGTCGACGTCGCCCGCTGCTACGACACCGAGCGGTACCGGCCCAAGTACGACGGGCTCGCCGGTCTCCCGCTCATGGTGCTCGGCGGTTCCGCGTGAGCGACGCGCCGAAGAGCGTGTGGCCGCGCCGGCCGGGCGGGAGCGCGTGATGCGCAAGCGCGTCCTCCTCGTTCCCGACGGCATGGCCGACGAGCCCCAGGCGGCGCTGGGCGGGCGGACGCCGCTCGAGGCGGCGCGTACGCCCGTCATGGACGGCCTGGCTCGCGGCGGCATCGTCGGCCTCGTGCGCACGGTGCCCGAGGGTATGACCCCCGGCAGCGACTGCGCCAACCTGGCGGTGCTCGGCTACGACCCGACGAGGGTCTTCTCCGGGCGCAGCCCGCTGGAGGCGGCCAGCATCGGCGTCGCACTCTCGCCGGGCGACGTCTCGTACCGTCTGAACTTCGTGACCGTCGTCGACGGTGTCATGAAGGACAACACGGGTGGTCACATCCGCACCGACGAGGCCCGCCGCTGCATCGAGGCCCTCGAGGCCGAGCTGGGCGGCGGGCCCTTCGAGTTCCACGTCGGCGTGAGCTACCGGCACCTCTTCGTCTGGCGCGGCGGCGAGACGGTGCCCTGCACGCCTCCCCACGACATCCTCGACCAGCCGGTCGCCGGGTACCTGCCGGGCGCGGCCGCGAGCCCCGGCGCGGCCCTCGCTCCGGATTCGCCGGCCGCCGTGCTCGGTGAGTTGCAGCGGCGCGCCGACGAAGTGCTTGAGCGCGTCCGCCCAGGGACGACCGCGTGGTTCTGGGGCGAGGGGACGGCGCCGGCGATGCCGCGGTTCAAGGACCTCTACGGCCTCAGCGGCGCCGTCGTGGGCGCCGTCGACCTCGTGCGCGGCATCGGCGTTCTGGCCGGGTTCGACGTCCTCGACGTCCCCGGCGCGACGGGCGACCTCGACACCGACTACGGGGCGAAGGCCCGCGCGGCGGTGACGGCGCTGGCCGATCACGACGTGGTCTGGGTGCACGTCGAGGCGCCCGACGAGGCCGGCCACATGGGCGACCTGCGCGAGAAGGTCCGCGCCATCGAGCGCGTGGACGCGGAGGTGCTCGCGCCGATCCTCGCCGCTCACGAGCGGCCGGCGGTGCTGGTGGTCCCCGACCACCTCACGCCGCTGCGCACGCGCACGCACGCGGCCGGTCCGGTACCCTTCGTCGTCAGCGAGCCCCTCCCGGGCGCCGGCGGGGGCGGCGCGATGGCCTTCGGTGAGTCGCAGGCGGCCATGACCGGTCTCTTCGTCCCGGACGGCCCGGCGCTGATGCGGCTGTTCCTCGAGGCGACGGGGTAAGAACCCGCCGGCGGCGTCGTGCTCCGGCGGGCGTCGGCAAGGCACGAGCCGGGGAGGCGTGGCCGCGATGAGCCGGTCGCAGGAACAACCAGAACGTCCTCCCGCCGCGCGGGACCGCGCGGCGGTCGAGCCCGTGGTCACGACCAGCGCCGAGCGCTACGTGATGAGCGGAGGCCTGGCGTCACGTCTCGCCGTCAAGGAAGGCGACCTCTTCCTGTACTCCAACGAGCTCGGCCAGGTGCCGGGCACCGAGAACTCCGTCCTCGGGCTCTACTACCGCGACACGAGGTACCTGAGCCGGCATGAGGTCACCATCGCCGGCCGGCAGCCGGTGCTGCTCAGCGCCAGCGCCGACCGCGGCTACGCCGCGACGGTCGAGCTGACCAACCTCGAGGCGCGCACCGCCGACGGGCACACGCTGCCGCAGGCCAGCGTGCACCTGCGCCGCACCCGATTCGTCGCCGACCGCCTCTACGAGCTGCTGCGGGTGCGCAACCACCACGACCGGCACGTGGACCTGGTCGTCGATCTGCACCTCGACGCCGACTTCGCCGACCTGTTCGAGGTCCGCGGCAGCCGGCGGCGGAGGCGTGGGTCCCGACTGGCGTCGAAGGTCGGCGACGGGATGCTCACCCTCTCCTATCTGGGGCTCGACGACGTGACCCGCCAGACGGTGGTCCGCTTTCACGACCGTCCGGAGTCGATCAAGCAGGGCCGGGCGCGCTTCCGCCTGCACCTCCCGCCGGGCGAGCGCGCCCTGATCCGCTACGACGTGCAGGTCGTCGGCCCCGAGGCGCCCGGCGAGATCGGTGGCGAGTTCAACGCGCGCCTCGGCGCCCTGCGCCGCGACCACGAGCGCTGGGAGTCCGATGCCACCCACGTCTTCACCGACAACGAGCAGGTGAATCGCGCGCTGCGGCGCGGCCAGCAGGACCTGCGCATGCTCTCCACCGTCATCGACGGTGAGCGCATCCCGACTGCCGGCGTGCCCTGGTTCGTCTCGCCCTTCGGCCGCGAGATGGCCTTCGTCGGCCTCGAGACGCTCCTCCTCGACCTGCGCTGGGCGCAGGCCGCGACGTCGTTCCTGGCCCGTCGCCAAGGCACGCAGGACAACGCGTTCCGCGAGGAGCAGCCCGGCAAGATCATGCATGAGCTGCGTCGCGGCGAGCTGGCCGCCCTGCGCGTCGTCCCGCACACCCCCTACTACGGCTCCGTCGACGCCACCGCGCTGTGGCTGTTGCTGGTCGCCGAGCTGGCCATGTGGAGCGGAGATCTGGACGGCTTCGAGCTGCGCTCCGCGGCCATCGAGGCCGCGCTGCGCTGGATCGACGGCCCCGGCGACCCCGACGGCGACGGGTTCGTCGAGTACGAGCGCCGCTCGCGGGTCGGGCTGCGCAACCAGGGCTGGCGTGACTCCGCCGACGCCGTGCGGCACGCCGACGGCTCGCCCGTCGAGGGCCCCATCGCGCTGGCCGAGACCCAGGGCTACGTGTACTACGCCAAACGCCGACTCGCCGCGATCTACGGGCAGCTCGGCGACGTGGAGCGCGCGGAACGGCTGTCGCAGGGCGCCGCGCGCCTCAAGCGCGCGTTCAACGAGCGCTTCTGGATGGAGGACGAGGCGTACTTCGCCATGGCGCTCGACGGCGAGAAGCGACAGGTCCGTCCCGTCTCCTCGACGATCGGCCACGCGCTCTGGTCGCGCATCGTCGCGGAACAGCACGTACCCGCCGTCGTGAAGCGTCTCATGGCCCCCGACATGTTCACCGGCTGGGGGGTGCGCACGGTCAGCAAGCTGTCCGGCCTCTACAACCCCGTGAGCTTCTACAACGGCAGCGTGTGGCCGTTCGACACGGCGCTGATCGCCAACGGGCTCAAGAAGCACGGCTACGTGCAGGAGGCGAACCACCTCGCATGGGGCCTCGTCGAGGCGGCGACGGCGCACGAGTACGCGCGTCTGCCCGAGATGTTCTGCGGCTTCACGCGGCAGTCGATCGACCGGCCCGTGTCCTTCCCCATGGCCTGCTCGCCCGACGCCAACTCGTCCGCCGCGCTCTTCCTCGTCCTGCAGTCCATGCTGGGCGTCTACGCGCAGGCCGAGGAGAACATCGTCTTCGTGCACAATCCGGTGCTTCCCCGCTGGCTAGGAGAGGTGACGCTCAGCAACCTGCGAGTCGGCAACACCATCATGCGCCTGCGCTTTCGTCGCCAAGGGGGGCAGACCAGCTTCTCGGTGCTGGACAAGCAGGGTCCCGGCCGTATCGTGGTGGTAGAGTGACCAGGCACTGAGCGACCGGGGGGACAGGCGCCATGACCGAGCTCACCATCGCCCACATCAGCGATATCCACGCCGGCTCCCCGTACTTCGTCCCGAGCCTCATGGACCGCGTCGTCATCGAGCTCAACGAGCTCGAGCCGGACGCGGTCCTCTGCACCGGCGACCTCACCGAGATGGGCTTCCGCCAGGACTACGCGACGGCCAAGGAGTACCTCAAGCGCATCCAGGCGCCCATCGTCGTCATCCCCGGCAACCACGACGCGCGCAACGTCGGCTACGTGCACTTCGAGGAGCTCATCGGGCCGCGCTGGCACTCGCTGATGCTCGCCGACGTCGCCGTCGTCGCCCTCGACTCCACCGAGCCGGACCTGGACTACGGGCAGATCGGCCGGGCCCAGTACGACTTCCTGCGCGAGCAGTACGCCCGCCCGGCCGCCTTCCGCATCTTCATGCTGCATCACCACCTGCTGCCGATCCCCGGCACGGGACGGGAACGCAGCATGGTCCTCGACGCCGGCGACCTCCTCGAGGTCCTGCAGGAGTGCGGCGTCAACCTCGTGCTGTCCGGCCACAAGCACGTCCCGTATGCCTGGCGCCTTGAGCACCTGTTCGTGATCAACGCCGGCACGTGCAGCTCGCTGCGTCTGCGGGGCAACACCAAAGCGTGCTACAACCTCATCCGCATCGAGGGCGACAGGGTCCAGGTGGCCCGCAAGTACCCCTTCCACGGGGAGGAGACGCTCATCGACTTCGTGCCGTCGACGGCGTCCTTCGACAAGTACATCTGCCCGGTTCCCCAGGAGGACGGCCGATAGGCGCTCGCCTGCCGCGCGCCGTCGTGCTCATCGACGGCGAACACTACCCGCCCGTGGTCGCCGCCGCGGTCGCAGGCCTCGGCGGCGTCTGCTCGGTGGCGGGTGGCATCTTCGCGGGCGGGCGCGAGAAGCTGCGCGGCGACGGAGTCGCCGCGCCGGGCCTCGCGCCGGCCGGAGCCTGGGACGCAGGCGTACCGGCCGACGGCCTGGCCGCACTCGCGGCCGACGTGGGTCTCCCGTGGCTCCACGCCGTGGAGCCACGGGAGACGTCCGCGCACCAGACCCTCGAGGGCGTGCGCGCCGCGCTGCGCGCGGCGCGGGCCGAGGTGCTCGTCGACCTGTCGGACGAGCCCGTGGTGGGCTATCGCGAGCGCTTTCTGCTCATGAGCGCGGCGCTCGCCGAGGGCGCCGCCTACATGGCCGCCGACACCGAGGTGCGGCCGCAGGCCTTCGCGCGACTCGCGACCACTCCGTCTCTGGGCGTGATCGGCACCGGAAAGCGCGTGGGCAAGACCGCCGTGAGCGGTTGGCTCGCTCGCCGGCTCGACGCCGCCCTGCGGGCCGACGGCGGCGTCGTCGTCGTGGCGATGGGCCGCGGCGGCCCGCCCGAACCCGAGCTGATCCGCGGCGGCGCCGGGCTCGGCCCGGCCGAGCTGCTCGCCGCCTCCCGCGCCGGTCGTCACGCCGCCAGCGACTGCTACGAGGACGCGGTGCTGGCCGGTGTCACCGCCGTCGGCTGCCGGCGCTGCGGCGGCGGCCTCGCCGGCGCGCCGTTCGACGACAACGTGCTCGAGGCGGTCCCACTGGTGGAGGAGAGCGGCGCCGCGCTTGCCGTGATCGAGGGCAGCGGAGCCGTGGTCCCGCCGCTGCTGGGGGATGCCTGCATCTGCGTCGCCGGCGCCGGGCAGCCGGCCGACTACGTCACCGGCTACCTCGGGACGTACCGCCTGTTGCTCAGCGACCTGCTGGTCCTGACGCAGTGCGAGCCGCCCTTCGCGGGACCGGCCGACGTCGAGGCTCTCACCGCCGCAGTCAGGGCGGTCCGGCCGGGCATGGAGGTCATCCCCACGGTGTTCCGGCCGCGGCCGGCCGAGCCAGTCCGCGGCCGTCGCGTGGCGTTCTTCACGACGGCGCCGCCGGAGGCGGCGCCGCGCCTGGCCGCGGCGCTCGAGGAGGACCACGGCGCCGAGGTAGTCCTGGTGTCGTGCGACCTTGCCGACCGCGGCCGTCTCGCGGCCGCAGTGGAGCGTGCCGCCACCGAGGCCGACGTCTTCCTCACCGAGATCAAGGCCGCGGCGGTCGACGTCGTCGCCGAGGGCGCCGCCGCCGCCGGCCGCGAGCTCGTCTTCTGCGACAACGAGCCGGTCGCGCTCGCCGGCGACCTCGCCGCCGCCGTCGATCGTCTGGCGACGCTGGCCGCCGAGCGTTTCGTCTCTCGCATGGAGGCGGCCGCCGGCGACCCGCCGGCAGGGGATGGATCCGCAGCCCCGGAGTGACCGTGGCCGACGACACCGACATCCCGCTCATCGACGAGGGCGATTCGGCTCCCTTCAGCAAGGGGCTCATGGCGCAGACGCTCATGTCCACGGGTCTCGCGCCCGAACGAGCGTACAACGTGGCGGCCGCCGTTGAGCGCCGCCTGCGGCGCCGCGGGCCGGCGGCGCTCACCCTCGCCGACCTGCGCGAGATCGCCCGCGACCAGCTCGGCCCCGAGCAGGGCGAGGTGCTCATCGCCCGGTTCCGCCAGTGGCAGAAGCTGCGCCGCCTCGAGACGCCGCTCATCATCCTGATCGGTGGCGCCACCGGCGTGGGCAAGAGCACCCTGGCCACCCAGCTCGCGCACCGGCTCGGCATCACCCGGGTGATCGGCACCGACATGGTGCGGCAGACGATGCGCGCGTTCTTCGCTGCGGAGCTCATGCCCGCCATCCACACGTCCTCGTTCGACGCGGCCTCGGCGGTGCGCGTGCCCGTGCCGCGGGAGACCGACCTCAGCAAGATGGGCTTCATCGAGCAGACCAAGGCCGTCTCCGTCGGGATCGAGGCGCTGATCGCGCGCGGCATCGAGGAAGCGCAGCGGATGGTCGTCGAGGGCGTCCATCTGGTGCCCGGCTACCTCGACCGCTCGCACTGGGGACGAGCCATCGTGCTCGAGTTCATGCTCGCCATCGGCGACAAGGACCGGCACCGCAGCAACTTCACCGTGCGCGAGTGGGAGACGGGCGGCATCCGCCCGCTGCGGCGCTACATGGAGCACTTCGCCGACATCCGCCGCATCCAGAAGTACATGGTCGGGCGGGCGCAGGCGCTCGGCGTCCCGGTCATCGACGGGCCAAGCCTGGACGACAACCTGAGCGCCGTGCTGGGCACGATCCTGCAGCGTGTCGAGGAGGAGGGCGGCGGCAAGGAGCCTGCCTGACCGGCCGGCTGCGGCCGCCGCTGCGCCGTCTCCCTGCCGCTCACTTCAGTTCCGGCGCGGCCGTCCGATACACTAGGCACACCGCCGAGCCGCCCGCCTCCCTTGCGCGCGGGCGACGCTCGCTCGGGGATCCCTCCGCCGCCCCGCGGTCACGAGCGCAGGCCCGCGAGGAGGCGGACGCCACATCTCACCATCCGGCGACGAAGGCACTGGGAATCACTTGCACGGTATGACATACTCTGCATCGGAGCCCGCACGGACTCCGTCTTCCATCGCACCATCCACCTACTCGCACGACATCTCCCCGCTGCGGCGCACCGCCGCGCAGGGCTGATGTCAGGAGTCATGGGAGCCCATGAGCACTGACGAACTCACAGACCAGATGACCGTCCCGAGCGAACCCGCTGTGGAGACCGCCTCCGGCCCGGCACAAGCGCCTGCGGCCGAGAAGCCTGTCGCCGAGGCCGCGCCGACCCCGGAGGCGAAGGCCGCCAGGCCCGCCGCCAAGGCTTCGGCAAGGGCCAAGGCCACGGAGAAGCCCGCTGCCGGCGCGCCTGCCACGGAGAAGCCCGCCGCCGGCGAACCCGCCGCGGAGAGGCCGGCCGGCGAAGCACCGGCCGCCGCCGGACCGATCGACGCGGCGTCCGACGCTCCGCCCCCGAGCGCGCCGGCGGACGCTTCGGCGGGGCAGCCTGCCGAGACCCCCGCGGCCGACAGGCAGGCCGGCGACGGCGACCGTCAGCAGCAGCAGGGCGGCGGCCAGCAGCAGGGCCAGCAGCAGCGTCAGGGCAAGGGCAAGGGGCGCCGCGGGCGCGACAAGCAGCGCCAGGGCGGCGGTGGCGGCGGCGATCAGCAACGCGACGACCGCCCGACGATCCCGTGCACCGGCATCCTCGACGTGTTGCCCGACGGTTTCGGCTTCCTGCGCACGAACGGCTTCAGCCAAGGTGACCGCGACGTCTACGTGAGCCTCAGCCAGATCCGCCGCTTCGGCCTGCGCCGCGGCGACGAGGTGCTCGGTCAGGTCCGCGAGCCCAAGGACAACGAGAAGTACAACGCGCTCCTCAAGATCGACGGCATCAACGGCCTTGACCCCGACGCCGCGCGCCAGCGCCCCGTGTTCGAGAAGCTCACCCCGCTGTTTCCCGAGGAGCGCCTGCGCCTCGAGACCGACGAGCACGACACGGCGGCGCGCATCATGGACCTGCTCTGCCCCATCGGCAAGGGCCAGCGCGGGCTGATCGTCTCCCCGCCCAAGGCCGGCAAGACGACCATCCTCAAGAAGCTGGCCAACTCGATCGCCGTCAACAACCCGGAGATCGACCTCTTCGTGCTGCTCGTCGACGAGCGCCCCGAAGAAGTCACCGACATGCAGCGCTCGGTGATCGGCACGGTGGTGGCCAGCACCTTCGACCAGCCCAGCGAGAACCACGTCCAGGTCACCGAGCTCGTCCTCGACCGCGTCAAGCGCCTCGTCGAGATGGGCCGAGACGTCGTCGTGCTGCTCGACTCCATCACGCGCATGGCGCGCGCCTTCAACCTCAACACGCCCGCCAGCGGGCGCATCCTCTCGGGCGGCGTCGACAGCACGGCGCTCTACCCGCCCAAGAAGTTCTTCGGCGCGGCGCGCAACATCGAGGAGGGCGGCTCGCTGACCATCCTCGCCACGGCCCTCGTCGACACCGGATCCCGCATGGACGAGGTGATCTTCGAGGAGTTCAAGGGCACCGGCAACATGGAGATCCGCCTCGACCGCAAGCTCGCCGACAAGCGCATCTTCCCGGCCATCGACATCGAGATGACGGGCACGCGCAAGGAGGAGCTGCTCATGGAGCCGGCCGAGGCCGCCGCCGTCTGGAAGCTCCGCTCCGTGCTGCACAGCCTCGATCCTGCCGCGGCCATCGAGCTGCTGATCAAGAAGACACGCGAGACCAAGAACAACGCCGAGTTCCTCAGCGCTCTGCAGAAGAACTCCCGCTAGCCGCCTCGTACAGCCCGTCGCGCCGCCCTGCAGGTCGCGCGACGGGCTGTCGGTCTGCCCGGACTCCGTCGACCGCTGATCGGCTCGTAGCGCCGCGGAGCGCGGGCGCCTCCGCCCGGGATCCCTCATCTGACGCACGCGGCGCCCGCCGGCGGGCGTTGCCAGCGTCGGCGACTGATAGTCGTGCCGCGGCCAGCTTCGATGTGCCTCCCACCGGGTAGGTTGCGCGTGAGCCTGGGGTGGTGTGGCGCCTCGCGTGACGTTCGTGTGTCCATCCCGACCCAGACGCAGCTGCCCTGGCCGGCGGCCGGGGTCAACGGTACGAAAGGGGATGTCATGGACCGCTCGTCACGCGTTCGACCGCCAGGAGTGGAGCACAGACGTACAGGGATCGCGATCGTCGTGCTGGCGGTACTGGTCGCGACACTGTTCCTTGCGGCGACGGCGGGCGCTGGCCCCCGGCGCATCCTCGACACCTCCGCGCTGCCGACGTACGCCGTGAACGTCAACGGCAGCGGCGCATCCGTCGACTCCGCCATGGCTGTTCTGGCCGATCGCAGCGGCGCCTGGGTCGCCGGCTGGGCCGGCAACGCCAACGGTGACTGGGACGCGACCCTGACGAGGGTCACGTCCGTCGGGACGGTGAGGCCGCTCAAGCGCTACGACGGGTCGGCACACAAGAACGATGCGTTCCTCAAGATCGCCAGAGGCCCCAACGGCACCGTCTACACGGCCGGGTGGACGACGGCCGCCAACGACAAGACCGACATGCTGGTGGAGAAGTGGTCGAGCAGCGGCAGCAGGATCTGGGCCAAGAGGTACGATGGCGCGGCGCATGGCAACGACGCGGCCGCGGCGCTCGGCGTCGACAGCGCAGGCAACGTCACCGTGGTCGGCACATCGGATGGCGCCACCGGTACCAGCGACTACATCGTCGTGAGGTGGTCGTCTCGCGGCGACAGGAAGTCAGTCTGGCGGTATGACGGGAGCGCGAAGCTCGCCGACGCCGCGAGCGATGTCGTGGTCTCCGGTGCGGGCACCGCGTTCGTCACCGGCAACATCAAGGTCACCGGCCCCCGGGACGCGATCCTCACGGTCAAGTTCTCGCCATCGGGCGTCAAGCTCTGGCAGAAGACCTACCTGGGCACGAACAGCCTTGGCGCCGGCGCCAGCGCGATCGTCGCGCGGCCAAGCGGTGGCATCTACGTTGCCGGCTGGACGCAGGTCGCCGTAGCCAACAAGGACGCGCTCGTCCTCCGCTACACGAGCTCGGGGTCCCCGCAGGCGGTCCCGCCGGCCGCACAGCCCGGCGACCAGATGCTCAACGACGTCGCCGTCACCACGGCGAAGCGGATCGTCGGTGTCGGGTATGACACCCAGCTGGGGAACGCGCAATGGTACATCGCCGAGTGGCCTTCGGAGACCGGTGCCGCATCCCTGTCCGCAAGCAGCGGCAGTCCGTGGGATGACGCCTTCACCTCAGTCGCCGCCGACTCTACCGGAGCCTACTGCACGACGGGCTGGCAGCGTACCGCCGCTGCCGCGAGCGAGACGATCACCTACCGTATCCACCGCTTCCCGAGCGCGGCCACATCGGGGTTCCTCGGAGTATGGAATCTCGGTCCCAACTACAACAACGGCTATGCCATCGCGATCAGCGGCAACACCGTCTACGTGGTCGGCAGTGGGTATCTGAACGGGGCCGAAGCCTACAACCAGACGATCCTCATCTACGCGTACTGAGATCTGACGGTCCGCCTCCTCGGCGGACAGGCGGGAGCGACAGCGGGCGGGCCGGCCGGGAGGCCGGCCCGCCCGGTCGTTCGTGCGGCGCCCGGTTCGGACACCGGCTGTCGGCGCGTTTGGCGGCGGGAACGATTCGAAGCGGCGGCGGGGTTCGTGGTATCATCCCGCTTCGGCCTTCAGGGGCCGTGCATGCGCGACACTACCGGGTTTGCTCAGAAGGGATCCGCACAGATGAAGAAGGACATCCACCCGCAGTACGAAGAGGCGACCGTACGCTGCAGCTGCGGCAACACGTTCACCACGCGCAGCACCAAGAAGGAGCTGCACGTGGAACTCTGCTCCCAGTGCCACCCGTTCTACACTGGCAAGCAGAAGCTCGTCGACTCTGGCGGCCGCGTGGACCGCTTCAAGCGGCGTATGGAGAAGCGGGCCGAGCCGGCTCCCAAGAAGCAGCCGAAGCCCAGGGCTCCGAAGGCCGAGGCTGCGAAGCTCGAGCCGGTGGCCGTCGCCGCCGAGGCCGCACCCGCCGAGGCCGAGAAGACCGAGTCCTGACGGGGCAGCGATGAAGAGCCCCCGCAGAAAGGCCGGCGAAGGCGAGCCTTCGTGCGGGGCGGCGCTCCGCGTCAGTCTCCTCCAGCACACCCCCGACCCGGATCGCGCCGTAGCGATCGCGGGTCGGCTCTGTTATGCCCCCGTCTCCGCCGCCGACCTGAAGCAGGAGATGAGCGGCGAGGACGTGGCCAAGCTGGTGCGCATCCTGGTGCGCAGCGGTCACCACTCGGCGCTCGAGCACGCCACCTTCAGCTTCGCCGTGGACGGGGTCAGCCGCGCCTGCACGCACCAGCTGGTCCGCCATCGCGTGGCCAGCTACAACCAGCAGTCGCAGCGCTACGTGAACTTCGGCGCAGGCGACAGCTTCATCGTGCCGCCGAGCATCGCCGGCAACGACGAGGCCTGGGCGGTCTTCCTCAAGGCCATGGAGGACGCGCGCCTCGCCTACGACCGGCTCGTCGAGCTCGGCCTCGCCGAGGGACGTACGCGGGAGAGCGTCCAGGAGGACGCCCGCTTCGTGCTGCCCAACGCGGCCGAGACCAAGATCGTGGTGACGATGAACGCCCGCGAGCTGCGCCACTTCTTCCGGGTGCGCTGCTGCAACCGAGCCCAGTGGGAGATCCGCGACCTCGCCTGGCAGATGCGCGGAATGGTCAAGGACCTCGCTCCCAACCTCTTCGAGGGCAGCGGGCCCGGCTGCCTGTACGGCACGTGCCCGGAGGGCAAGATGACCTGCGGCAAGCCCTACAAGCCCGAGGACGTGGACGGGCCGGCCGCCGCGCGCGGCTGAGCCCCGGCCGCGCGGCAGCCGCACGCCTCCGACATGACCCGACGTCTCGCCCTCATCGCCCTCGTGCTGCCGGCCCTGGCGGCGCGCCGCGCCCAGGTCGGCGGACAAGCCGTTATCGAGGGCGTCATGATGCGCGGGGTGGACTGGTGGTCGCTCGCTGTGCGCCGCCCCGACGAGACCATAGGCCTCCATCACTGGCCGCTCGAGAGCTGGATGAAGCGCTATCCCGTCCTCAAGGTCCCCGTCGTGCGCGGCGTGGTGGCCCTCGTCGAGTCGCTGGCGATCGGCGTGCGCGCCCTCACCATCTCCGCCAACGAATCGCTCGGCGAGGAGGAGGAGAAGCTCGGCAAGAAGGAGATCGGCGTCACGCTGGTCATCGCCTTCGCCTTTGCCATCGGCCTCTTCTTCATCGCCCCGCTCTTTCTCACCGGGCTGATGGAGCGCTGGCTCGGCGAAGGCTTCCTCTTCTGGCTCGTCGAGGGTTTCGTGCGCGTCGGCATCTTCCTCGTCTACCTTGCGATCGTCACCCAGATCAAGGACCTGCGCCGCGTGTTCGAGTATCACGGCGCGGAGCACATGAGCATCCACGCCCTCGAGCACGGCGAGGAGCTCACGGTCGCCAACGTCGAGAAGTACAAGACGCTCCACCTGCGCTGTGGTACGTCCTTCCTGCTCATCGTGCTGGTCGTGTCGATCTTCGTGTTCGCCGTGGTCGGCCGGCCGGTCTGGTACCTGCTGATCCTCAGCCGCATCGTGCTGGTCCCGCTCATCGCCGGCATCAGCTACGAGATCATCCGCTACGCGGGGCGCCACGAGAGCAGCAGAGTCGTCCGTGTCATCATGGCGCCCGGCCTTGCGCTGCAGTGGATGACCACCAAGCAGCCGGACAGCTCGCAGATCGAGGTGGCGCTTGCCGCGCTCGACAAGATCATCGAGCTCGAGCCGCAGGACCGCCCGCCGGTGAAGGGCGTGGAGGTCATGGCGTAAGCTAGCCGCATGGCCACGATCGACGACCTCATCACCGAGATCGAACGCTCCTACGACGAGCTGAACGCCCGGCTCGCGGACCCCGAGGTGCTCGGAGACCGCGCGCGCTACGCCGACGCCGCGCGCGCCCACGCCGAGCTGCAGGCCGTTCACGAGCTCACGCGGCACTACCGTGAGGCGGAGCGGACGGTCGCCGACGCCGAAGGCCTCCTCGGCGACGACTCCTCCGACACGGAGATGCGCGACTTCGCCCAGGCGGAGCTCATCGACGGCCGCCGCCGTCTGGACGAGCTGAGCGAAGAGATCCGCGTGCGCATGCTCACGCGCGACCCCAACGACGGCAAGGACGTGATCATCGAGATCCGCGCCGGCACCGGCGGCAACGAGGCCTGTATCTTCGCCGGCGAGCTCGCGCGGATGTACACGCGCTACGCGCAGGCCAAAGGATTCGAGGTCGAGATCCTCTCGGCCAACGAGAACGACGACGGGGGCTACAAGGAGCTCACGCTGGAGGTCAAGGGCCAGGGAGCCTTCTCGACGCTCAAGTACGAGGGCGGTGTGCACCGCGTGCAGCGCGTGCCGGTCACCGAGGCCGCCGGCCGCATCCACACCTCCACCGCCACCGTCGCCGTCCTGCCGGAGGCCGAGGACATCGAGGTCGACGTCCACGCCGGTGACCTGCGCATAGAGATCTTCCGCGCCCGCGGCCCGGGGGGGCAGAGCGTCAACACCACGGACTCCGCGGTGCGCATCACGCACGTGCCGACCGGCGTGTCGGTGAGCTGCCAGGACGAGAAGAGCCAGCTGCAGAACAAGGAGAAGGCCATGCGGATCCTGCGCGCCCGGCTCTTCGATCTGGAGCAGGCCAAGCAGGATGAGGAGCGCGGGGCCGCCCGGCGCACCATGGTCGGCAGCGGGGACCGCTCGCAGAAGATCCGCACCTACAACTTCCAGCAGAACCGCGTGAGCGACCACCGCATCGCGCTCACCAGCCATCGCCTGACCGAGGTGATGGAGGGTGAGCTCGACGAGTTCACGGAGGCCCTCGCAGCCGAGGACCGGCGCAAGCAGCTGGCGGCCGCCGGCGGGGAGTGAGGCGCCCGGAAGGCGTGACGCGCGCCCTCCCTTCGGGTAGAATCAGACCAGTCGTAGACCAGTCTGAGAGGTGACGATCATGACCACCGTCGGTGCCTACGAGGCCAAGACCCATCTGCCTGAGCTCCTCAAGCGTGTGGAGAACGGAGAGCACATCACCATCGCGCGGCACGGCACGCCTGTCGCCGTGCTCGTGCCCGCCGGCGAGTACCCCCGCAAGGACCCTGCCGCGGCGGTGGCGGCGCTCAAGGAGTTCGCCCGCGGACGTCGCCGTGGCGATTTCGACATCCGGGCGGCCATAGAAGAAGGCCGCAGGTACTGACGTGTTCGTGCTCGATTGCTCAGTGACGATGGCGTGGCTCTTCGACGACGAGGACGACCCCCAGGCCGCTGCGGTGCGCGACCGTCTCGACGCCGACATGGCGCTGGTCCCGGCGATCTGGCCGCTGGAGGTTGCGAACGCCCTGGTCGTCGCCGAGCGGCGCGAGCGTGTGAGCAGAGCCGAGGCGTTGCGCTTCCTGGAGGTGCTGCGTCGGTTGCCGATCGACGTGGGCGCCATGCCGAGCCTGGTCGCGATCGAGGGTGCGCTCCAGATCGCCCACGAGACAGGCCTGTCGCTCTACGACTCCGCCTACCTCGACCTCGCGGCGACGCAGGGGCTGCCTCTGGCGACGCTGGACCGGCGACTGGCTGGGGCCGCCGCGCGCGTGGGCGTGGCGCTCTGTGAGTGAGAGCGAGTCCGCCGTGACCGTGGCGGACGCTGTGAGGGACGCCGGGCGGCGGCTGCGGGACGCAGACGTCACGCGCTCACCGCGGCTGGACGCCGAGTTGCTGGTGGCGCGGGCGCTCGGCCTGACGCGCGCCGACCTCCTCAGGGAGCCGGAGCGCGAGCTCAGCGCTGACGAGGCCGCGGAGTCGGAGAGGCTGCTGCGCCGCCGCCTCGCGCGTGAGCCGGTCGCGTACATCCTCGGCCACCGGGCGTTCCGCACCATCGACCTCGAGGTGACCCCGGCGGTGCTCATCCCGCGTCCCGACACCGAGACGCTCGTCGACGTCGCGCTGGAGGAGCTGCGGACGGTGCCGCTCGCCGGCCCTCATCCGGAGGACGAGCCGCTGGCCATCGACGTCGGCACCGGCTCCGGCTGCATCGCGCTGGCGCTGGCCGCCGAGGACCCGTTCGTGCACGTCCTCGCGACCGATGTGGACCCCGACGCGCTGGCGGTGGCGCGCGGCAACGCCGTGCGCCTCGGCCTGGCGCGTCGCGTGGAGTTCGTGCTCAGCGACCTCTTCCAGGACGTCGGTGAGCGCGTGGTCGACCTCGTCGTCAGCAACCCTCCGTACATCCCCGCCGACGAGTACGCGGCGCTCGAGCCCAACGTCCGCGACTACGAGCCGCGCCTGGCGCTGTACGGCGGGACCGACGGCCTCGACTTCTACCGCCGCCTGATCCCCGGCGCCGCGCTCCTGCTGCGCGCCGGCGGGACGCTGGCGCTGGAGGTCGGCGCCGGGGAGGCGGACGACGTGGCCGGCATCATCGACGCCGCCGGCGCCTACGAGATGCCGGAGCGGCGCAGCGACCTCTCCGGCGTGATCCGGGTGGTCTTCGCGCGCCGCCGCGGCGCCAGGGCAGGGGCCTGATGGCTCGCGCCGAGAAGGCGCGCGCGGTCGTGCTCAGCTCACGCCCCTTGGGCGAGGCCGACCGCATCGTCCGGCTCTTCACACGCGAGCTCGGTCGCGTGGACGCCGTCGTCAAGGGCGTGCGCAAGACCACCTCGAGATGGGGTGGCCGGCTGGAGCCGTTCAACGTGTGCGATCTCGTGCTCCACCCCGGCCGGTCCCTGTACACGGTGACCCAGGCGCAGCTGGTGGACGTGTTCGCCCGGCTGCGCTCCGACCGCGAAGCGCTGACCGCGGCGGCGATCGTCTGCGAGGCCGCCGCCGGCCTCACGCCGGAGCACGAGCCCGAGGAGCGCGTGTTCGCGCTGCTGCGCAACACGCTGCGCGAGCTCGACCGGGGGTTCTCCGGACGCGCTCTGGAGTCGCCGCTGGTGCTTGGCGCGCTGCTCAAGCTGCTGTACGAAGCGGGGTACCTCCCGGTATTGGACCACTGTGCCGCCTGCGGGTCGGGGGAGCTGGCTCTCGGCTTCTCCGCCGCGCGCGGCGGGCTCATCTGCGCGGACTGCGTCGGCGAGGCCGTGCCGATCACGCCGGAGGCGGTCACGACGCTGACCGAGGCGGTGGCGCTGCCGCTGGCGCAGTTGCGCGAGCAGCCTGCCTCCGCCGCCGCCGGTGAGGCGCTGCGCGACGTCCACCAGCTGTACGCGTACCACACGGGGTCGCACCTCAGGGCCGTGCGCATCGCGCACGGGGGCTGAAGGCGCCGGCTCGCTCGGGACCGAGGGCGCGGCCGGCGCATCCCTGGCGGGCCGCCGCTCGCGTCGCTGTCATAGCGCCTGCACGCGTTCGCGTCACGGTCGCGCGGCCCTGACCGGCCCCAGCGTTCACAGCCGGACCGCCTGAGAATGGCGGCACCCGGCGGGAGCCTTCTCAGGCACGGAACACGCGTCCGCGCTCTGAATGCCGGCCGATTGTTCGCTTCTGCGTGAGACTGGTAGAATCGCGCTTCCGACCCGAAAGGACACGTGACCGACCACGTCCACACCGCAGCCTCTGTGAGCCCCACGTTCCAGCAGATCATCGGCCGCCTGCAGGCGTTCTGGGAGGGCCAGGGCTGCGTCGTCGTACAGCCGTACCACACCGAGGTCGGCGCCGGCACCTTCAACCCCGCGACGTTCCTGCGCTGCCTCGACGCCCGTCCGTGGCGCGCCGCGTACGTGGAGCCGTCCATGCGCCCCACCGACGGGCGCTACGGTGAGAACCCGTACCGCCTCGGCCACTACTACCAGTACCAGGTCGTCATCAAGCCGTCGCCCCCGGACATCCAGGAGATGTACCTGCGGTCGCTGGAGGCCATCGGTATCGACCTCGCGCGGCACGACGTGCGCTTCGTGGAGGACAACTGGGAAGGGCCCACGCTCGGCGCCTGGGGCCAGGGCTGGGAGGTCTGGGTCGACGGCATGGAGGCCACCCAGTTCACCTACTTCCAGCAGCTGGGCGGCTTCGATCTCGACCCCATCACGATCGAGCTCACCTACGGCCTCGAGCGGCTCGCCATGTACCTCCAGGGCGTGGACAGCGTCTACGACCTCGTATGGTCTCGCTGGGAACAGGACGGCGAGGAGCGTGTGGTCACCTACGGCGACGTCTACCGCGAGAACGAGCGCGAGTTCAGCGTCTACAACTTCGAGGTCGCCGACACCGACATGGTGCAGCGTCACTTCCGTGAGCACGAAGCCGAGGCGGAGCGCTGCCTCGAGGCGCGCCTGCCGATCCCCGCGTACGACCAGGTGCTCAAGTGCAGCCACGCCTTCAACGTGCTGGACGCGCGCGGCGTGATCAGCGTGACCGACCGGACCGCTCACATCGCTCGTGTGCGCGACCTCGCGCGCAAGGTCGCCGGCCTCTATCTGGACGTCGTCGGCGACGGGCGCGGGGGAGAGGGATGAGCACGCTTCTCATCGAGATCGGCTGCGAGGAGCTGCCGTACAAGGTCTGCGAGTCGGTGATCCGCCAGCTGGAGGGCACGCCGGAGCAGCCCGGCCTCGCGCTGTCGCTGCTCGGTGGCGAGCGCCTGCTCGATGATGGCGCGGCGGCCGGCGTCCTGGTCTCGCCGCGGCGCATCGCGGTCCTGGTCGACGGCGTCCCCGCCGAACAGCTGCCCGAGGTCCAGGGTTTCCGCGGCCCCAAGGCGGAGATCGCCTTCGCCGAAGACGGCACGCTCACCAAGGCGGGCGCCGGGTTCGCGCGCTCCAAGGGCGCGGCGGCCGAGGACGTGCGCCGCGAGGTGGTCGACGGCACCGAGTTCGCGATGGTCCGCGTCGAGGCCGAGCGGCGCGCGGCTCGCGAGGTCGTGCCCGAGCTGATCACCCGTCTCATCACCGGCCTGCAGATCCCGCGCGGCATGCGCTGGGGCGCCAGGCCCGAGGGCGCGAGCGAGTACCTGCGGTTCTCGCGCCCCATCCGCTGGCTGGTCGCCAAGCTCGACGCCGAGACGCTGAGCGGGGTCTTCTACGGCCTCCCGTTCGGCGACGTCTCGCAGGGCCACCGCGTGCTCGGGACTCCTGCGACGATCGGCACTGCCGCAGACTACGAGCGCCTGCTCCACGAGCAGAAGGTCGTGGTCTCGCAGACGGAGCGCCGCCGGCTCATCCTGACGGGCCTCGACGCCGACGCCGCCGAGCTGGGCGGCGAGTGGTCTGACCCGGGCGACGTCCTCGCCGAGGCCGTCTACCTCGCCGAGTGGCCGAGCGTGGCCCGCGGCGGGTTCGCCGAGCGGCACCTGCGGCTTCCGGACGAGGTGCTCGTGACCGCCATGCAGAGCCACCAGCGGTACTTCCCCGTGCGCGATGCCGGCGGCGGTCTGCTTCCGGCGTTCCTCTACGTCGCCAACGGCGACCCGGCGGCGGCGCCGCTGGTGACGCGCGGCAACGAGCGCGTGCTCGACGGCCGCCTCGACGACGCCGAGTTCGCCTACGACCGCGACCTCGCCGAGGGCCTGCCGGCGATGGCCGGCAGACTCGGCGCGGTGGTCTTCCACCAGAAGCTCGGCTCGCTGGCCGACAAGGCGGACCGTCTCGGCGGCCTCGTCGCCGGCCTGGCGGCCGGCCCGGGCGCCACCGGCGCCTCGGCCGGCGACAACGGCTCCTCCGGCGCTCTCGACGAGACCCTGCGGTCCGCCGCTCGTCTCGCCAAGGCGGACCTGGTCAGCCAGGTCGTGATCGAGTTCCCCGTTCTGCAGGGCGTCATGGGCGGGCTCTACGCCGAGGCCGGCGGCCTCGGCGGCGCGGTGGCCCGCGCCGTCGGCGAGCACTACCGGCCGCTCTCGGCGACGGCGCCGCTGCCCGGCACGGTCGCCGGCGCCCTGCTGGCCGTCGCGGACAAGGCCGACAACATCGTGGGCGCCTGGGTCGCCGGAGAGAAGCCGTCCGGCTCGCGCGACCCTTACGGGCTGCGACGCGCGGCCATGGGCATCGTGCGCATCGCCCTCGAGTACGGCCTGCGGTTCCCGGTCGCCGGGCTGCTCACCTCGGCGGTCGACCAGTTCGAGCTGCAGGGCATCGACGGCCTGGACGACGCGCGCCGCGCCGTGATCGTCGAGGAGACCGCGGCGTTCGTGCGCGAGCGCCTTCAGGTCCTTCTGCTCGACGGGGGCCTGCCGTTCCCGAGCGTCGAGGCCGCCATGGCGGCGCCGGCGTCCGATCTGCCGGCGCTGGCCGCTCGGGCGCGTGTGTTCGCGGCCATGACGGGCCGGGCGGTGTTCGAGGACGCCGTCACCGCCTACAACCGCTGCTCGGCGCTGGCGGCCAAAGACCCGGGCGCCGGGTCGCGTGCCGTAGACCCGGCCCTCTTCACCGAAGATGCCGAGCGGGAGCTCGCGGCGGCCTTCGCCGCCGCGCGCGGGCCTCTTCTCGACGCACTGGGCGATCTCGAGCTCGAGAGCGCCGTCGAGGCCGCCGCCGGCCTGCGGCCGGCCGTCGACCGCTACTTCGACGACGTGCTCGTCATGGATCCCGACGAGGCCGTGCGCGCCAACCGGCTCGCACAGCTCGCCGCCGTCACCGGCCTCATCGGCCGCATCGGAGAGTTCAGCCGCCTGCCGCTCGCGCAGGCTTGACCATCAGCGACGACACCTCACGCGACCGCCGCGACACGACGGACAGAGATGCCAGGGGAGGCAATCAGGATGAGTGACAAGCACGTCTACCGCTTCAGCGAGGGCAACAAGAGCATGCGTGAACTGCTCGGGGGCAAGGGCGCCAACCTCGCCGAGATGACGAGCATCGGGCTGCCGGTGCCGCCGGGCTTCACCCTCACGACCGAGGTCTGCAACTACTACTCCGCTCACGGCGGCTATCCCGACGGCGTCGACGCCCAGGTCGAGGCAGCCTTGGCCTCGCTCGAGGCCGACACCGGCAAGACCTTCGGCGACGCCGCCGACCCGCTGCTGCTCAGCGTGCGCTCCGGCGCCCGCGCCTCGATGCCCGGCATGATGGACACGATCCTCAACCTCGGCCTCAACGACGACACGGTGCAGGGCGTGATCGCCTCGACCGGCAACCCCCGTTTCGCCTACGACTGCTACCGCCGCTTCGTCAGCATGTACGGCGACGTCGTGCTCGGCTGCAAGCCGGAGAGCGACGACGAGGGCGACGTGTTCGAGGAGCGCCTCGAGGCGATGAAGAAGGCCAAGGGCGCCGCCTTCGATACCGACCTGACCGCCGACGACCTCAAGGAGCTCGTCGCCGGGTTCAAGGCCGCCGTCAAGGAGCGCACCGGCCACGACTTCCCCGACGATCCCCGCGCGCAGCTGTGGGGCGCGATCAGCGCCGTCTTCGGCAGCTGGGGCAACGACCGCGCCGTCGCCTACCGGCGCATGTACGGCATCCCCGACGACTGGGGCACGGCGGTCAACATCCAGACCATGGTCTACGGCAACACCGGCGACGAGAGCGGCACCGGTGTGGCCTTCACGCGCAACCCCGCCAGCGGCGAGAACGAGTTCTACGGCGAGTTCCTCGTCAACGCGCAGGGCGAGGACGTCGTCGCCGGCGTGCGCACCCCGCGCCAGGTGATCGAGCTCAAGGACGTCTGGCCAGACGTCTACGACGAGCTCATGGCGGTGCGCCAGACGCTCGAGTCCGAGCTGCGCGACATGCAGGACTTCGAGTTCACCATCGAGAAGGGCCGCCTCTTCATGCTCCAGACGCGCAACGGCAAGCGCACCGGCCTCGCCGCCATCCGCATCGCCGTCGACATGTGCGACCAGGGCCTCATCAGCCCGCATGAGGCGCTCATGCGCATCGAGCCGGAGCAGCTCAACCAGCTCCTGCGGCCGATCTTCGGCCCTGAGGACAAGCTGAGGGCCGTGGAGGAGGGCCGGGTCAAGGCCAAGGGCCTGCCCGCCGGCCCCGGCGCGGCCACCGGCCGCGTCGTCTTCAACGCCGCGGACGCCGTCGCCTGGGCGGAGCGCGGCGAGAAGGTCCTGCTGGTCCGCGACTTCACGAGCCCGGACGACATCCGCGGCATGGACGCCGCCCAGGGCATCCTCACGGCGCAGGGCGGCATGACCAGCCACGCCGCGCTGGTCGCCCGCCAGATGGGCAAGGTCTGCATCGTCGGCTGCGGCGCCCTCGACATCGACCTCAGGTCGCGCAGCTTCAAGGTCGACGACGTCAGCGTCGCGGAAGGCGACTGGATCAGCATCGACGGCTTCACCGGCGAGGTCATCATCGGCGAGCTCGACACGCGTCCGCCCGAGGTCCTGCAGGTGCTGCTCGAGAAGTCCATGAAGCCCGAGGAGTCGGGCTCGTACCGCTACTACGCAGAGATCATGGAGTGGGCCGACAAGGCGCGCACGCTGCGCGTGCGCACCAACGCCGACCAGCCCGACCAGAGCGCCAACGCCATCGAGTTCGGCGCGGAGGGCATCGGCCTCTGCCGCACCGAGCACATGTTCTTCGAGGGCGAGCGCATCATGAGCGTGCGCGAGATGATCCTCGCCGACGACACCGCTGCGCGCGAAGCCGCCCTCGCCAAGCTGCTGCCGATGCAGCGCGACGACTTCGCCGGCATCTTCCGCGTGATGGGCGAGCTCCCCGTGACGGTGCGCACGCTCGACCCGCCGCTGCACGAGTTCCTCCCGCACGACGCGGAGGACACGGCGAGCACGGCGACCGCGCTCGGCATCAGCGAGGCCGTGGTCAGAGCCAAGGTCGAGGACCTGCACGAGAGCAACCCGATGCTCGGCCACCGGGGCTGTCGCCTCGGCATCGCCTATCCGGAGATCACGGCGATGCAGGTCCGCGCCATCCTCGAGGCCGCCTGCATCGTCCAGAAGGAAGGCCAGGCGGTGCACCCCGAGATCATGATCCCGCTGGTCGGCACCAGGAAGGAACTGGAGCACCAGACCGCGGTCGTGCGCGACGTCGCGGAGAAGGTCTTCGCCGAGCAGGGCGTGAGCGTCGACTACCTGGTGGGCACGATGATCGAGATCCCGCGTGCCGCACTCACCGCGGACCAGATCGCCGAGGTCGCCGAGTTCTTCAGCTTCGGCACCAACGACCTCACGCAGATGACGCTCGGCGTCTCCCGCGACGACGCGGGCAAGTTCCTGCCGCTGTACACGAGCGAGGCGCTGGAGATATGGCCCGCCGATCCGTTCGCGACCCTCGACCAGGAGGGCGTGGGGCAGCTCGTGGAGATCGGCATCGAGAAGGGTCGCAGCACGCGGCCGAAGCTCAAGGTCGGCATCTGCGGCGAGCAGGGCGGCGACCCCGAGACGGTCAAGTTCTGTCATCGCTCGGGCATGGACTACGTGAGTTGCTCGCCGTTCCGCCTGCCGGTGGCGCGCCTCGCCGCGGCCCAGGCCGCGATCGAGGAGAGCGGCGAACTGCGGCTGGAGAAGTAGCCCACAGCAGTCGACGGGCGCCGGCCCGGGCCGCCGCGAGGCGGGCCCGGGCCGGCGCTTCTCGCTCACGGGGCGAGGGAGGCCACACCGTGGCCAAGCTTGGACGAGACATCGAGGTGACGCTCGCCGACGGGCGCGAGCTGCGCGTGCGCGACGCACGCAGGCGCGACGCTCGCGGTGTCACGGAGATGCTCGATGCCGTCGCCGCGGAGCCGCGGGTGACCCTGATACTGCGGCCCGGCGAGGCCGAGCCGGGCGATTGGCGGCGACGCATCGTCGAGTCGGCGGCGTCGCCGCGCGGCCTCTTCCTTGTGGCGGAGTCCGGCGGCGCGATCGCGGGTAACCTCGGATTGTGGCCCGACGCCAACCCGGCCTCCGCGCACGTCGCCTGGCTCGGTATGTCGGTGGCCGCCGGCTACCGGGGTGTGGGCGTCGGCGGGGCGATCCTGGAAGCGGCGCTCGCGTGGGCGGCGACGGCGGGGTACCGGCGCGCCGTCCTCGGCGTCCTCCCGGAGAACGCCGGCGCCATCGTCTTCTACGAGCGTCACGGCTTCGCGCGCGAAGGGCTGCGCCGCGCGCAGTACCGCCGCGGCGACCAGTATCATGACGAGGTGCTCATGGCCCGTTTCCTCACACCAGAGGCGTGACCACGTGGATCGCCGCCGAGTGCTGCTGGTGCTCGTCACCGTCGGCATGCTCGTCCTCGTCCTCGTGCCGGCGGTCGTCACCTTCGGTCTCGGCTGGCTGCCGCTCCCGAGCATCCAGCCCGTGGGCGCTTCGCCGGCCAAGGACACGTCGACGCTGGAGGCGTGGACGCTCTTCGCCCTGTTCTACCTGGGATGGACGGTCGCGCTGATGGTCCTTCTCGTGTGGTCGTTCGATCACCTCGGCAACAAGTGGCAGCCTCCCGACCGATCGCCGCGCCCCGCCAGGAAGGAGCGCCGCCGCGCTCGGGCCACCATGCGTGCCCTGGCGGCCGAGCAGCAGGCGACGGTCGAGGCCATGCGCCGCCGCGACGAGCGCGAGGCGCGGCGGCGGCGCGAGCGCGAGGCACGGGGCCACGGCGGCGGGGGGCACTGACGTGGCCCTCATCGCCCAGGGCAGCATCGAGCAGGTGGTCGCCGCCGCGGACATGGTCGAGGTCGTCGGCCAGTACACCGATCTCAAGAAGGCCGGCGCCAACTTCAGCGGGCGCTGCCCGTTTCACGAGGAGCGCACGCCGTCATTCTCGGTGAACCCCTCGGAGAAGCTCTACTACTGCTTCGGCTGCGGCGCCGGCGGCAACCTGATCGGCTTCGTCATGGCCAAGGAGAACATGGACTTCCCCGAGGCCGTCGAGTACCTCGCCGACAAGTACGGGATCGCGCTGGAGTACGAGGAGTCCAGCACGCACGGCGACGCCGAGCGCCGGCGCCGCGAGCGCCTGCGCGCGCTCCTGGAGCAGGCAACGGTCTACTACGAGCGCGTCTACCGCGAGGCCAAGGCGGCCGCGCCGGTCCGCGAGTACCTCGCGCGGCGCGGCCTCTCGGACGAGACCTGCCGCGCCTTCCGTCTGGGCTACAGCCTGCCCGGGTGGGAGCGCCTGCGAGAGGCAGCTCTGGCCAAGGGGTTCACCGAGCAGGACCTCCTGGACGCCGGCCTCGTCATCCCCGGCAAGAGCGGACGCCCGTACGACCGCTTCCGCGGACGCATCATGTTCCCGCTGGGCGACGAACGCGGGCGCACGCTGGGCTTCGGCGCCCGGACGCTCGGCGACGAGAAGCCCAAGTACCTCAACTCGCCGGAGACGCCGCTCTACCACAAGAGCGAGGCTCTGTTCGGTCTCGACAAGGCCAAGGCCGCGGCTCGGCAGGAGGACCGTGCGTACGTGGTGGAGGGCTACACCGACGTCATGGCCCTCGCCCAAGCGGGCGTGTCCAATGTGGTCGCGAGCATGGGGACGGCCCTGACGGAACAGCAGCTGGGGCGTCTCTCGCGCCTCACACGCAACCTCTACCTGTGCTTCGACGCGGACGCGGCGGGCATCGGCGCCATGCAGCGGGCGCTCACGCTCGGCCGCCGCATGAACCTCTCGCTCCACGTGGTGCGCATCCCGGACGGCCTGGACCCGGCCGACTTCGTCCTCGCCGGCGCGGGCGGAGACGGTTTTCGCGCGCTTGCCGCTGAGGCGCAGACGCTGCTACAATTCCACGTCCGCTTGGCGCTCGCCACTCACGACCTCGACAGGCCCGACGGAAGGGCACGCGCGTTCGCGCGACTCAGGGAGGTCCTCTCCGAAGCAGCGACGCCGATGGAGCGCGACGACGAGTTGCGGTACGTCGCCGACAGGCTGCAGCTCTCCGCGGAGAGCGTGCGCTACCTGCTCTCCGGCAGCGGAGGCCCTGCGACGGGGGCTGCCGGCAGCGGGGGGGCGCCTGCGCGCGGCGCCGGACCCGCGGTCGCTTCGGGCGGCGCCCACGAGCTCGAGGTCAGGTTCCTGGCCGGCTGTCTGGCGCAGCCCGGACCCGGCCGCGAGGCGCTCGCCGGCGTCGACGAGAGCTTCTTCGCCACCGCGGAGACGCGCGCCGCGCTGCACCGGGTCAAGACGAGATTGGCCGCCGAAGAGGCAGGGAATACCCTGCAATCGGCGGAGGACCAGGGTCCGGCGGGCGACGGTGCGGAGGCGTTCGCGGAGGTGATCGTCCGCGCCGGACGGGAGCGGTTCACCGCGACCGTGGTGGAGGAGCTGTTCCTGCGTCTCCAGGAGGCGCAAGTGAGCCGTCTCATCGCGCGGCTCAAGGTCACCATGAAGAGTGACGAGACTGGGAGGCAGGGTGAGGAGCTGGCGAGGCTCGAGTCGGTACGACGCAGCCTGCGAGACGCGCTCCGCGCCATCCCCGTGGACGACGACACCGTAGAACGGTGAGGAAGACCGACGTGACAGACGCCGCAGAAGAGCGCAAGCAGCCGCCCGAGGTCGCGGAGCTGGGCATCGAGGAGGTCCGCATCCTCGTCGACGAGGGTCGTGAACAGGGGTATCTCGCCAGCGACCACATCGCCGAAGCCCTGCAGGACGTCGAGCTCACTCCGGACCAGATCGACGGCATCTACAACCTCTTCGCCGACAACGGCATCGACATCCTCGAGGGAGAGGGCGTCGCGCCCGAGGACGGACCCGGCGCCAAGCCGGAGGAAGAAGTCATCCCCAAGCTCGACCTCTCCGTCAAGACGCCCACCAACGACCCGGTGCGCATGTACCTCAAGGAGATCGGCAAGGTGCCCCTGCTCACCGCCGAGGAGGAGGTCTCGCTCGCGAAGCGTATCGAGCGTCGCGACATGGACGCCAAGCGCAAGCTCATCGAGGCCAACCTCCGGCTCGTCGTGTCGATCGCCAAGCGGTACGTCGGCCGTGGCATGCTGTTCCTCGACCTCATCCAGGAGGGCAACCTCGGCCTGATCCGCGCGGTCGAGAAGTTCGACTACCGCAAGGGCTACAAGTTCAGCACCTACGCCACCTGGTGGATCCGTCAGGCGATCACACGGGCCATCGCCGACCAGGCGCGCACCATCCGCATCCCGGTGCACATGGTCGAGACGATCAACAAGCTCATCCGCGTGCAGCGCCAGCTGCTCCAGGACATCGGCCGCGAGCCCACTCCCGAGGAGATCGCCCACGAGATGGGTACAACTCCTCAGAAGGTGCGCGAGATCCTCAAGATCAGCCAGGAGCCGGTGAGCCTCGAGACGCCGATCGGCGAGGAAGAGGACTCGCAGCTGGGCGACTTCATCGAGGACGAGGACGCCACCATGCCGGTCGAGGCCGTCAGCGAGATCATGCAGAAAGAAGAGCTCAACGCGGTGCTCGGCACGCTCACACACCGCGAACGAAAAGTCATCGAACTGCGTTTCGGACTCAAAGGAGAACACCCGAGGACGCTTGAAGAGGTGGGCCAGAAGTTCGGCGTGACGCGCGAGCGCATCCGCCAGATCGAGGCCAAGACCCTCGCCAAGCTCAAGGCGTACCGCGATTCGCAGCGCCTGCGCGACTTCCTCGACTGAGCCACTACGCCTGAGCGACCAGTGTGACACGAACGCGAAGCCGAGAGCGGGTCGGCGCAGCGCCACCCGCTCTCGACGCCGCTGTACCCAAGGAGCTGAACGAGTCAGTGACAGAGCCATCCGCAGATCGCCAGCCCGACGAGGCGACGTTCTCGACCGTCGAGGAGGTCCGCGTCCTGCTCGATGAGGGCAGGGAGCAGGGCTACCTCTCTGCTGAGCACATCCTCGAGGTGCTTGCCGACGTCGACCTCACGCCCGAGCAGATCGACGATGTGTACGTGGTGTTCCACGACCTGGGCATCGACGTCGTCGGCAGCGACGGCGTGCATCACGAGGCGTCCCGCGCCGCCGTCTCCGGCGAGCAGGAGCCGGACGCCGAGGGCGAGCCGGTCAAGCTCGACCTCTCCATCAAGACGGCCAGCAACGACCCCGTGCGCATGTATCTGCGCGAGATCGGCAAGGTGCCGCTGCTCACGGCCGAGCAGGAGGTCTCGCTGGCCAAGCGCATCGAGCGCGGCGACATGGCTGCCAAGAACCAGCTCATCCAGGCCAACCTCCGCCTCGTCGTGTCCATCGCCCGCCGGTACGCCAATCGTGGGCTCACGCTGCTGGACCTGATCCAGGAGGGCAATCTCGGCCTGATCCGCGCGGTGGAGAAGTTCGACTATCGGCGCGGCTTCAAGTTCAGCACCTACGCCACCTGGTGGATCCGCCAGGCCGTGAGCCGGGCGCTCGCCGACCAGGCGCGCACCATCCGCATCCCGGTGCACATGGTCGAGACGATCAACAAGCTCATCCGCGTGCAGCGCCAGCTGCTCCAGGACCTGGGCCGTGAACCCACTCCGGAAGAGATCGCCTCCGACATGGGCCTCACGCCCGAGAAGGTGCGCGAGATCCAGAAGATCAGCCAGGAGCCGGTCAGCCTCGAGAACCCCGTCGGCGACGAGGGCGACTCCCAGCTCGGGGATTTCATCGAGGACGAGCAGTCGGTCGCCCCGAGCGACGCCGTCGGCGAGCTCATGCAAGGAGAGGATCTGGCCCGCGTGCTCGAGCTGCTCACGTCCCGTGAGCGGCGCGTGCTCGAGATGCGCTACGGCCTCACCGACGGCCGCCCGCACACGCTCGAGGAGGTCGGCGTCAAGTTCGGCGTCACGCGTGAGCGCATCCGCCAGATCGAGGCCAAGACCCTCGCCAAGCTGCGCGCGTATCGCGAGGCGCGCAGCCTGCGCGACTTCGTCGAGTAGGGCCTCGCTCGCCATGCAGGAGACGCGCGTGCTGCTGGTGTTCCCGGGCTCGCTGTACGGCGGCCGTTGGGCCGACGGACCGCGGGTGAAGCCCGAGCTCGTGCAGCTGTTCACCGAGCTGCGCCGGGCGGGCTTCGCGGCCGACGTCCTCGATCTCGAGGCCGAGCTGGGCAACCCGGCGGACGACGTCGCCCGTGAGGGCTTTCTGCAGATCGCCGACGGTCTGCTGGCCGAGCGCGAGGCGGACCTCGTCGTCATCTCCTGCTGGTCCGCCCTCCAGTACACGGCGGCCGTCGCCGTCGCCGAACGCGCGCGCCGGCACCTGCCCGACGCCGTCATCGCCGTCGAGGGCTACCACGTGTCGGTGCGCCCCGACGACTTCAACGACCCGGGCGCCCCCTTCGACTGGCTGATCGCCGGCGAGGCCGAGTCGGCCGTGGTCACCCTCGCCGGGCACGTCGCCGCCGGCGAACGCGAGACGGGCGGCTGCCACTCGCTTGAGGGCACGCCGCTGCCGCTCGACGCCGACCACCTGCCCGACTACGCGGCGTACCCGTACGTGACGGAAGGGCTCTCGGAGATCGGGCTGTTTCTCAGCCGCGGCTGCCCGTACAATGCGCCCGCGTGCCTGCTCCGCCCCGGCGGCGGCGGGTGGCACGCCTACCCGCCGGCGGTCGCCGTGCAGGCCATCGACAGGGCGGCCGCGCTCCGGCCCGGCAAGGTCGAGATCCTCGACCCGGCCTTCGGCTACGAGCCCGGCTGGCGCCGCGCCGTGCTCGACCTCCTGGGTGCGGGCGACCGGCGCGACTTCGCGCTCAGCATCGCCGGCCGCCCCGACGCTCTGGTGCGCCTCGACGCCGACAAGATCTACCGCGCGCGCCTGCGCCTGGTGCTCGACGTCGGCACGCTCTCCAGGGACCTCCTCGCACGCACCGGCCAGGCGCCGTACCCGGACAAGGCCGTGGGCCACGCGCTCGAGCTGCTCGGCTACTTGAGCGCCAAGGGCGTCGTGACGCTCGCGCGGTTCACCTTCAACCAGCCGGGAGAGACCCGCGAATCCGCGCAGCAGACGCTCGACGCGCTGGAGCGGTTCGTGACCGCCGTCCCGAACACGTCGGTGAGCATCGCCGCGCAGGGCTGGGCGTTCGTGCCGGCCGGCGAGGAGGAGGCCGACATCGCGGCGCCGGCTTCGCGGTTCGGGACGCGGATCGAGCACCCGGAGTGGTGGAAGGACCGCGCCGACTCCGCGCAGGCCGCCGCCGCGGTCGTCGCCAGTCATGAGCTCGCGGCTCTGCCACCGGGCGACGAGGGCTACTGGCGGCCGCGCTTCGAGGAGTTGCGCGCCGCGCTCGCCGAGAAGCTCACCGCCGACGCCCGCCGGGGGTCACGCGGCCACGAGACCGTCGGTTCGGGGGCGGCGGGCGTGCCGCACGGCCTGTGGACCGAGCCCCGCTGGCACTGAAGGGACGTTGCGGCGGCGTGGGCGCCCCGCGGGGCGCCGCCGGCCGTCACACGTTTGTCCGGCCGGAGCCTGTGGCCTATAATCCTCCGGCCGGAAACGGTCCTCGGTAGCTCAATGGTAGAGCATTCGGCTGTTAACCGAAGGGTTGTAGGTTCGAGTCCTACCCGAGGAGCCAGTCATCAGCGGGGCGCCGCGGTCTTCAAGACCGCGGCGCCCCTTCTGCCTTTGGAGCGGCGCCCGTGAGCAGCGCACTGATCGCGACCCTCATCATCGCCGGGGTCATGGCCGCGACCGTCATCGTCGCGGCCGTCGTGCTGCGCCGCGTCGGCGCGCGCGCGCAGGGGCGCGCCGACGGCCTGCGCGACGAGGCGGAGCGTCTCGGAGAGGAGTGGGTGGTCCCGCTGGGCGGCGCCGAGCACCAGGGTGCGAGTCATCCGTACGTCCGCGGCAGAGGCCGCGGGGTGCTCGGTCTCACCGACCGCCGCCTCGTCTTTCTCCCCATCGCCGGCGAGCGGTTGGGCTTGCCGTTGGTGCGCGTGACGGCCGCGAAGGTGGAGGACCGCCGCCGCGACGCGGCCGCCACGCACCGACACCGGCTCGTCGTCGTCCTCGACGACGGCGCCGAGCACGCATTCCTCGTCGACGACCCCGGGGAGTGGAGGGACGGCCTGGCTCGGCTCGATGTGACGGCCGGCGACTGACGACCGGCGAGGGCGCCGCACGGCCCCGTACGCACGAGCGGGGCCGCTCCCTTTCGGCCCCGCTCGTGCGCCTCGGTTCCGGACCCGGCGCCGGCCGCGCATGCGGCCGCCGGCGCCGGGTCAGCTCACGTGAGGTTGTACGCCGTCTCGCCGAACTCGCCGTCGTCGAGCCCCTTGAGCTCGACGGAGTCGGGCACACGGATCGAACCGAACGCGTTGATCAGCTTCAGGATGAGGTAGGTGGCGCCGAACGCGTACGCGGCGATGACCACTGTCGCCAGCACCTGCCAGCCGAAGAAGCTCCAGTTGCCGGCGATGAGGCCGTCGGCCCCGGCCGGGTTGACCGTCTTCAGCGCGAACACGCCGAGCAGGACCGTGCCGATGACGCCGCCGACGCCGTGACACGCCCACACGTCGAGAGCGTCGTCCCACTTCATCTTCTCCTTGAGGACGACGGCGAAGTAGCAGCCCGCTCCGGCCAGGAGGCCGAAGATGAAGGCCGACCAGGTCGGGACGTATCCCGCAGCCGGCGTGATGCAGGCGAGGCCGGCCACGGCGCCGGTGAGGGCCCCGACCAGACTCGGTTTGCCGTCCTTCCACCACGTGATCGCCAGCCACGTGCACATCGCGATGGAGCCGGAGATGTCCGTGTTGACGAACGCCTGCGCGGCGATGCCGTTGGCCGCGAGCGCCGAGCCTGCGTTGAAGCCGAACCAGCCGAACCACAAGAGCCCGGTACCGAGCGCCACGAAGGCGATGTTGTGGGCGACCCCTCGCTCACCGGGCGCGAACTTGCGCCTGCCGACCACGAACACGGAGGCCAGCGCGGCGAAGCCGGCGCTCACGTGCACCACGAGCCCGCCGGCGAAGTCGAGCACGCCCTGCTGCGCCAGCCAGCCGCCCCCCCAGATCCAGTGCACGAACGGGATGTAGACCAGGACGCTCCAGATCACCAGGAACCACAGGTAGCTCTTGAACTTGACCCTGTCGGCGAACGCGCCGGTGATGAGCGCCGGGGTGATGATGGCGAACATCTCCTGGTACACGAAGTGCGCCTGGGCAGGGATGTTCGGCGCCCATGGCCCCGGCAGTTGACCGACGCTCGTCAGCGCCGCCCAGCTGAAGTCGCCGAAGAGGCCGCCGATGTCGCCCGAGAAGGCGATCGAGTAGCCGAAGAACACCCAGATCGTGGTGACGACGCCCATCGAGATGAACGACTGCATCATGATCGCCAGGAAGTTCTTGCGGCGGACCAGGCCTCCGTAGAAGAACGCGAGGCCCGGGGTCATCAGCGCCACCAGAGCAGCGCAGATGAGGACGAACGCGGTGTCGCCCGTGTTGATTTCGCCCATGCGAAATCCTCCTATGAACGTGTCCGGCACTCCAGGCTCGGAACCCTCAAGGGAGTACGTCGGTGAACCGCGCCCGTGCCCCAGACTCTGGCCGGGCGTCGACAGGGATACCCTCCAGCCGTCTAGCCCGATTGGCGCGATTCTCACAGCTTGTGAAGTGCGGCGCAACACCGCGAGGCGCGGCGCGTGCGCGGCGTACCCGCTTCAGCCCAGGATCAGCCGCTGCGGATCGACGTCGTCGCGCAGGATCCGCAGCTCCTCGGCGGTCGGCGGCGTGGCCACCGTGGCGCGCGAGACGTCGAGTGGGAAGCCGGTGTGCTCCTGGATCTGCTCGGGCGTCACGCCCTCGTAGCGCTCGGCGAGGTACATCTCGTGGGTCTCGTCCTCGAACTTGAGCACGCAGAGGTTGGTCACCACGGCGATCGGGCCGCCGCGCCTGTAGCCGGCGTGCCTCCGCGAGTCGCCGCCGTCCAGCCAGCCCGGCGTGGTGAGGTAGTCGAGCTTCTCGACGAACTTCTGCACGCCGTGCTGCATGAAGACGATGTAGCCGCTGGCCAGCGAGCCGGCGTCGCAGGCGCCGCCGCTGCCGCTGAAGCGGACCTTGGGCGCCAGGTAGTCGCCGATCACCGTCGAGTTCATGTTGCCGTACCTGTCGATCTGCGCGGCGCCCAGGAAGGCGATGGTGTGGAGGCGCCGGTTGGCGACGTAGCTGAAGGCCTCGACCAGACCCGCGTTCAGGTTGCTGAACGCCATGACGCGCGGGTCGGCGACGGCCATCGGCAGCTCGTCGAGCAACGGGCCGATGCCGCCGGTCTCGAAGAAGATGTGCGCGTGTGGGGCGTGGATGCGCTTGGCCACGGTAGCGGCCAGCATCGCCACGCCCGTCCCGGCGAACAGCACGTCCCCGTCCTTGATGAAGCGGCCGGCGGCGATCGCCATCATCTCGCGCGGGGAGTAGGCAGGCGCGGCCGTCGTGGCGGTGGCCTCGCGGGCCTGCGTGGGCTCGGTCATCTCCCTCACCTCCGGTCCAGGCCCGGCGCGTAGCCGGCGACGGTGTTGGCGCGGATGCGCGCCAGTTGCGCGCCGCCGATCTTGTCGAGGTAGTGGTCCCAGCTCTCGATTCCGTACACCCACTCCTCGAGCCAGGCGGCCCAGGTCTCGTCGTCCCTGGCGACCGCCTTGTAGTGGTTCAGGTGCACCGGGTCGTAGTCGTAGAAGTAGCGGCAGGCGGTGGGGTGGGCGCCGTAGGGCACCGGCACCACCGCGTCGACGAGGAACGGCGGCAGCGCGTTCTGGTCGGGGTCCAGGCGCAGGTAGTGCTCGGGGACGATCTCCTCGCAGGTGACGATGACGGCGGTCGACGCCTTGCACTGCTCGAGGTCGGCGAAGGTGAGCCCCTTGATGCGCACGGTGCCGTCGGTGCTCACCTGCTGTGCGTGGACGATGGAGACATCCGGCGTGAGCGCGGGGAGGAGCACCACCTCGTCGTCCGCGTGCCCGAACGGGTCGTCGATCACGATGACCTTCTCGCACGGGATGCCGGTCTCGCCGCGGAGCTCCGGCGGGAAGCCGGTCTTCTCGACGACGTCGGTGCCGAGCCCGGACTTGCTGGGGATGAACGGCACGCCCAGCGCGCCGGCGAGGAAACGCAGGCTCATCATGTTGTTGGTGTAGTCCTCGACGAGGATCTCGCCGCGCTCCACCGCCTTGCGGAAGCGGATGCAGGTCGGCGCGAAGCGCCCGTTGCCGCCGTAGGCGATGTCCAGGCGGCGCACGCAGCCGGCGCCGACCAGCACGTCGAGCGCCTGGCCGTTGGAGTGCGCCACCAGGTGCAGGTCCTTGACGCGCCGGCGCGCGATCTCGTACGTGACGGCCATCGGGTTGCGGTTGATGGTGAAGCCCCCGACGCAGACCTGGTCGCCGTCGTGCACGAAGCGCTCGACGGCTTCTGCGACGGTCATCAGCTTGCCGTCGAGGCCACTGTGCTCTGCCACCTGCGTCCCCCTTCTTCAGTCCGCCGGGGCCGCTTAACGCAGAAACCCCAGCGAGCACGGTACGTCTCAGCTGGGGAGCAGGGCCTGAGGGAGGGGCCGGTGGGAACGCCGCCGGCCCGGGCCTTGCGGCAGCGGCACCATGTTTGCACGCGGGCGGCGGCGGCGCAAGAGCCGCCCCGCCGCCCGGACGCCTGGCGCGCGAGTGCGCCTGTGCTAGCATGCGCCCATGAGCGAGCCGACCACCTTCCTCTTCTCCGGCTACGCCCGTCTGCCGCAGGACGTGAGCCACCAGGCGATGTACAAGCGCGTCGGCGTGGTCGTCGAGGTCGACGCGGCCGGCACGGTCGTCGCCTGCAGCACCACGCTGATGATGGCTGCCGCGACCGAGTTCTTCGAGCGCCTGCTGCTCGGCCGCAACGTGCTCACCGAGCGGGCCGAGATCGAGGCGCTCGTGCGCTACCGCTACCGCGGCCACTCGCAGGGCGCCCTCGTCTCGGCGCTGCACAAGGCCTTCGAGGCCGTCGACCAGAGCCCGCTGGTGCTCGGCGAGGCCGCCGGGCCGCTGCCGAGCGCCCGGCCGGACGGCACGGCCGAGCCGCGCGGGTAGCTCGACGCGAGGGCGTCGCGCCGGAGCGGGACGCGTCCTTGGCGGTCCCCTCGGCGCTTCGGCGCCTCCTCCTCCGTCGATCCGCGCCCGCCCCGCCGCGGAGCCGTTGCCCGATCCGACAACGCCGGCGGACCCAATATCACCCGATTCGGGTGAGGCGGGCGTCCCCACCTATGAATAAGGTCGCACGTGAGTACCTGGTCGACTCGCTGGAGGGGGAGGTTTGCGCAGGGGCTATCGCATCGCGCTGGGCCGCAAAGGGTCGGTGTCGCCGTGACGGCGGCTTCCGGTCCGCGTGGAGGTCCGCTGCACCGCCCCCGATCCAGGCCGTCCGATCGCGGTGAATGGCGCGCGATGCGGTGGTGTGTGAGTCGTCAGACGCGGACCAGGCGCCGGCATGCAGTGCGTCAGATGCCGGTGTGTGTGCAGCTTTGCAGGGGGCCGTCTTCTTGATGGGGGGAATCATGCGCTCGTCGATCCGCACGCTCTCGCTTCTGCTGACTCTTGTAGGTGCACTGCTCGTGGGCGGCGCGATCGCCGGCGCCGGGGCCCCGCCATGCGCCGCGGCCGCGACGTACCTTCCGCCGGCCCTCTACGTCGGAAGCAGCGCCACGCTCAGCGGCACCGCCACGGTCACGAGCCCTCTGGTCAGCGACCAGCCGAGCGCCGCCCTCTACGTCAAAGGCATCCTCACCAATTCTGGCTCGGGCGATCTCAGCACAGTGACGAAGGTTACCGGCGCGAGCGTGCCAGGCATGAGCGTGTTCATGCCGGACTCACGCATCCGGGCGCTGATCGACGCCTCACAGCCGGCCCGACCCGCACCACCGGCGGTCGTCACCAGGTACCCCAAGGGTCTCACCATCAGCGGCACCAGCGCCGCGTACGGCAACATCGACGTGACCGGCAACCTGACCATCAGCGGCTCGGGCACGTACACCTTCGGCTGGGTGAGTGTCAGCGGCAGCGTTCTCATCAAGAACGCGTCAGCGGTCGTCAGTATGGACTCGCTGCGCGTCGGCGGCGCGCTCACCGTGAGTGCCGGGAGGTTCGAGAAGCTGGGATCCGCGTACGTCGCGGGGAGCACCGGTCTGACCGGCAGCGGCCAGTGGAACATGGGCCTGCTTGTCACCGGCGGTTCGGTCACCATCGGCGGCACGCAGACCGTGGGCAGCGTCGCGAATCCTGTCACCATCCTCATGACCGGCGCTTCGAAGACCGCCCTGACGTACGGCAGCGCCGGGACCTTCTGTGGGCTCTTGTGCAACCGCTACGGCAACTTCGTCCAGAACAGCGGCAAGATCGTCGGCTCGGTGCAGTGCAACACGACGGCCACGATGAAGAACGGCAGCTCCATCGACTACGACCCCGTCGTAGCCGGCAAGGTGCTGGGAGTCCTGCCGCCTGCGACGACGGCCCTTGTCAACGGCAGTCCGCTTCCTGCCGCGCCCTGGTACGGGACCAGCCCCGTCACCATCTCCCTCACGTCGATCGCCAATGACTGGGCCACAGTGGCCGGGATCTACTACACGATCGACGGGATGCCTGGCGTCTACGCAGGCCCCTTCTCTGTCCCGGCCACGTCCGGCTCTCCCGATGGGACGTACACCGTTCGGTACTGGGCACAGGACAGCATCGGCAACGTGGAGGCCGCCAAGACGGTCGCCATCAACATCGACACGGCAGCGCCGACGCTTGCTCCCAGCAAGGACCCTGTCGCCGAATGGACGAACGGGTCAGTCGTCGTATCGGCCAATGCGACCGATGCGACCTCGGGAATCGATGAGGTCACCTGGAGCTACACGAAGAACGGTGCACCCGGGGAGAGCGGCTCGGGCGACAGCCTGCAACTGACCGACGAGGGCGTCTACGCAGTCACCTTCACGGCGACCGACAGGGCCGGCAAGAGCACGAGCGCCGGCATCACCGTGCAGATCGATGCGACGAAGCCGACGGTGAGTGTCGACGTGAAGCCGATCGTGCCCCCGACGTCTCCGGACGAGCTTCCTACGACCAGCTACAACAGGCCGGTCGTTGACTTCAGCGCGCGAGATGACGGCGGCAGCGGACTCGTCCCCGATCAGACCAGCGTCACGCTAGATGGGAACGACATCGCCGTAGCGTCAGGCAATGCCCTGTCAGAGCCGCTGAGCGAGGGAGCTCACACGCTGACCATCACCGCAGCAGACAATGCGGGCAACGTTGCGACTTCCTCCTATCGCTTCCTCGTCGCGGCTCCGTTGTTCACCGTTCAGTACGAGCATCCGAGCGAGGGAGACGTCATCGGCCTCTACGCCGCGGAAACGGGTGCTACGGGCGCGATCTGGAGTGGCAAGACGTGGCACTGGACGGTCAGGGAAGACGATTTTGAGCCCGTTTCGTTCGACGGCCCTGTCGGCTTCGTCACCTTGGATACAGAGGCCAGCTACTACATCCATTTGGCGGTCACCCATGACGTGACGGGCGCCATGTGCGTTACTGACCGAACGATCACGGCTCAGGCAGAGCCGCCGCGGGTCAATGCCTTGGACGTCGAGGTCCTCGATGGACAGGCTGCCAAGCTCGTTGGGAGGTTCCTCGACCCGGGCTGGGAGCAGACTCATACAGCTGTCTGGACAGTCGGTGGCGCCGAGATCCCCGGGGTCGTGAGCGAAGACAACTGGGCCGCCATGGATTCCGGCCATGTCTCTGGGGTGACGCCTGAGCTGCACACCGGCGACAGTCCACTCCAGTGCTACCTCACCGTTACAGATCACCCCACGGGCCAAAGCACCAAGGTACCGTTCACGATCACCGTCCGTTCGGACAATCCGGACGCCGACGAACAGAACGGCGGTAACGACAAGATCACGGCCAGCACACCTAAGCTCCTCAGCGGCGGCCTCGCCCATTTGTCCTACATCCAGTCTGCCGACGATGTCGACATCTTCGAGGTCACCCTGCCTGATGGTTCTTCGCTGCCGTACGGTACGGAAGTGCTCACGACTCTCCGCGATCTGCCCGCCGACCACGACATGGCGGTGATCGAGGACTACGGTCAGGACGCCGAGGTGGGTGGCGCCTTTGGGGGCTCGTCGTTCACCAGTGCGAGGATCCGCGCGATCCCCTATGACGACGCCAGGATCCGTGCCATCCCGGTGGACGACGCGAGGATCCGCGCGATCCCCTATGAAGACAGCAGGATCCGCGCCATCCCGTATGAAGACACCAGGATCCGCGCCATCCCTGTCGACGACGCCAGGATCCGTGCCATCCCCTTCTACGACGCGAGGATCCGCGCCATCCCTGTCGACGACGCCAGGATCCGCGCCATCCCTGTCGACGACGCCAGGATCCGCGCGATCCCTTGGGACGAGGTGAGGATCCGCGCCATTCCGTTTGTCGACGCCAGGATCCGCGCCATCCCGTACGAGGACGGCAGAATCCGCGCCATTCCCTACGTGCGAGACCCGCTCTACACCATGCTCTTCACGCATCTCGCTGCGTCGGCCGACGGGCTGGACGGCTACTCGTTCTGCGACATGAGCTTCACCGGTCTTGGCACCGACAGATCGAGTAACGACATCGGTTTGGAGGAACTCGGCTTCAATAACGAAGAGATCGCCGGCAAGCAGATCGTGGGCGTCTCGGCGACCCCTGGACTGGGGCCCGAGGTGGTCTACGCGCAGGTGGATGCGGTCGGCGGCCACACCTACATCGCGATCAAGGGCGCGAACGGAGCCTTTTCCGACAAGCCATACGCTCTGCAGGTCGAGACCTCGCTGCCGTTCAACGTCCCCGAAGTCCTGAACCGGGGCTTCACCGAGCCGAGCGTGGTCGATGAGGGCGCGACGACCGAGACGATCCCAGAGGTCGAACAGCCCCAGGGAACGGATCCCCTCACGCTCTTCGTCACGCAAGCCGAGCGCTTCGACGCTCTCTACGCGGATCCCCAGGATCCCTCTTACCGGGCCTTCGAAGACACGATTCTCCCCGAGCTCCAGGTCGTCTGCACGAAGCCCACGGTGCGCGGCGAGGTGATCTCCGTCGCTTCCAACATCTTCGATGCGTGGGACGCGAAGCCCTGGGACACCGACCTCGCGAACGGCGTCACCGAGAAGATACGTCTCGAGATCGAGTCGTATCTCGCCGATAACCCGTCGATCAAGTACGTGGTGCTGGTCGGCAGCGATGATGTGATCCCGCAACGTCGGGTGCAGGATCAGACGGTAGTCGGCAATGAGCGTGCCTATGCCGACGACGCAGGCTTGAAGGCGAACAGCGCGTTGTTCGCTGCCATGTACGGCTCCATGGTGCTGACCGACGACTACTACGTCGATGCGCAGCCGACTCCCTACAGCGGGCGGTCACTATTCATCCCCGACATCGCCGTCTCGCGCTTGGTGGAGACGCCCGCCGAGATCGCCGGCGTCATTCAGACGTTCATCAGCAGCGGTGGAGAACTGGCCGGTCAAAGCTCAGTCGTCACCGGCCAGGGCTTCATGTCCAACGGCGCGGAGAGGGTGCGGGACATCCTTAGGGCCTATCTGCCGCTCGAACCTGCGCTCTACAACTCCGAGACCTGGAAGGCTGAGGACGTGCGGCAGGCCCTGCTGAATGCTCCAGCCGACGTGGGGAACGTCAACGCGCATTTCACACATTACTTCGGTATGTCCGCGTTCGGCTACAACGAAGACAGCTGGGACACCAACGAGATCCTGTCGGGCGCCGACTTCTCCGGCGCGTCGGACTTCGTCGGCAAGCTGGTCTTCACGATGGGCTGTCACGCGGGCCTCAACGTGCCCGATCGCCAGGTCGCCGCGGACGCCGACCCCGCCGCCCGCATCGACCCGTGTCTCGATATCGCTCAGGCCGTCGCGCAACAGCGAGGCGTGTTGGTCGGGAGCACGGGCTTCGGCTTCGGCGACACCGAGACGATCGCCGGCACGGAGGCGCTTATCGGCACCTTCGCCGACCAGTCCACCACTGCCGACGCCGACAGCTCAGCTCTCGGTAGCGGTCAACCGATCGGGCTGGCGTTGGCTGCGGCAAAGCGCCAGTACCTCGGGTCGCTCTCTGCCGTCACCCCCTACGACGAGAAGTCGAGTATCCAGTTCACCATGTACGGCATGCCGCAGTACCGCCTCGCCTGCGATGCGCATCCCACCGTCGACGGCGTTCAAGGGATCGGCGTCACGAACCCCGCGAGCGCGGGCGTCGACTTCGGCTTCCAGCCAAGGCCCTTCAACCTGACGGTCTCGGACGCCGGAGTAGACACTCCCTACAGCGTGCAGCTCAAGGAGGCGAGCACTCACGGCGCGGCCCGCTACATCGCGGCTGGCGGCGACACGCAGGCCACCGCCGACAGACCCATCCAGCCGCGAGTCGTCATCGACCTAGGCCCTGGCGACAGCGCTCCGGCGAAGGCGGCTATCGTGACCGGCGGCACCTACATCGATATTCCCAACTTCGACCCGGCGATCTCTCGCTGGACGCACGAGTGGGAGGGAAACGTCACGGAGTTGCAGGTCTCCTCGACCGGCTGGTGGCCGGTCAATCCGGTGACGGTGTCCACGATCGACGCGCCAGGGGGGAGGGAGCAGCGACTGAACGTCTCACCCGGCCAGTTCCTGGCGACCTCAACTGTTGGCGCCCCGGTCATCGGCACGGAGCGGATCTGGACCGGTCTGACCGTGGAGCTGACCAGGCGTCCAGCCGGTGCGGACCCGCACGACAATCTGTCCCCGACGGTGAGGAGCGTGGATCTCGTCAAGGTGGGCGATACGGTGACGGCCAAGGTGGATGCATCTGACGCGAGCGGGATCTCCCGCGTTGACGTGACCCAGGATCGCGGCGGAAGCGCTGCCCACCAGAGCTTCTCACCTGTGAGTGTCAGCGGCGACGGGACGTACGATGTCAGCTTCGACGCGCCCGGCACCCAGCTCGCGGACGTCGCAGCGACGATCTACGTGGTCGACGGCGCCGGCAACGTAACGGCGACGACCGGCAAGGGCGAACTCGTGCCGTCCGCGACCCACACCCTCACGGCCAGCGCCGGCGCCTACGGCAGCGTTTCGCCCAGCGGAACCGTGACCGCGAGTGACGGCGCGGACCAGACCTTCACATTCACCCCCGACGCCCATTACCGCGTCGCCGATGTCGCCGTCGACGGCGTCTCCCAGGGCGCGCTCACGGACTACGCGTTCACGGGCGTGACCGCGGACCACACCATCACCGCGAGCTTCGCCATCGACACCTATGAACTGACCTACACGGCGGGCGCCAACGGCTCGATCACGGGCACGTCGCCGCAGACCGTCGACTACGGCGGCGACGGCACGACGGTGACGGCCGTGCCCGACCCCGGCTACCGCTTCTCCGGCTGGAGTGACGGCGTTCTCACCGCGGCCCGCACGGACACCAACGTCACTGCCGACCTCAACGCCACCGCGAGCTTCGCCATCGACACCTTCGGCCTCAACGTCACGACTACCGGTCACGGCGGCGTCGCCAAGGTTCCCGACCTGACCTCCTACGCCTCCGGTAGCTTCGTGCAGCTCATCGCCACCGCCGACCCCGGCTGGGAGTTCATGGGCTGGAGCGGCGACGCCGGCGGCGGGGCCAATCCGCTGATCGTGACCATGGACTCCGCCAAGAGCATCGGGGCCAACTTCGTCGACTCCGCAAGCCTCCTCCAGCTCACGACCCTCGCCGGCTCCGCCGGCCAACCCGGCAGCGCCGACGGCAGCGGCAACGCGGCGCGCTTCAGCGGGCCCGTCGGCGTCGCCTGCGACGCCGCGGGCAACGTCTACGTGGCCGACACCTACAACCACACCATCCGCAAGGTCACCCCGACCGGCGACGTCACGACACTGGCAGGCTCCGCCGGCCAGGCCGGCAGCGCCGATGGCGCCGGCGTCGCAGCGCGGTTCGATCTGCCTCAGGGCATCGCCTGTGACGCCGCGGGCAACGTCTACGTCGGCGACTGGAACAACAACACCGTACGCAAGATCGATCCGGCCGGGCAGGTCACCACGTTGGCCGGTTCGCCCGGCAACCCGGGCAGCGCCGACGGCACCGGCAGCGAGGCGAGCTTCTACAACGCAGGCGCCCTGGCGTGCGACGTCGCGGGCAACGTATACGTCGCCGACTTCACCGGCAACACCGTCCGCAAGATCACCCCGGCCGGAGTGGTCACGACGCTGGCCGGCTCGGCGCCAAACAAGGGCAGCGCCGACGGCACCGGCAGCGCGGCACGCTTCAACTCCCCGCAGGGCATCGCCTGTGACGCCGCCGGCAACCTCTACGTCGCCGACACGTTCAACGACACCGTCCGTAAGGTCACCCCGACCGGCGACGTCACGACACTGGCCGGCTCGGCGGGCCTGCAGGGCAGCGCCGACGGCACGGGCAGCGCCGCCCGCTTCTACTGGCCGACCGGCATCGCCTGCGACGCCGCCGGCGCCATCTACGTCGCCGACTACGGCAACAACACCGTCCGCCGGATCACCTCGAGTGGCGTCGTCACGACGGTGGCCGGTTCGGTGGGCGTTCAAGGCAGCGCCGACGGCACCGGCGGCGCTGCCGGCTTGTATCATCCTGAGGGCGTCACCTGCGACGCGGTCGGCAGCCTCTACATCGCCGACTTCATGAACGACACCATCCGTAAGGCGGTCTGCCCGGCGACGGCGGGCGGCTTCATCAGGGTGACCCAGTCGAGCGGCGGCACCATCGCCCTGGCCGGCCAGACTGGCGCCGCTCCGGCGACGGTCCCCGTGCAGCACGGCGAAAGCCAGAGCTTCACGATCACGCCCGACGCCAACCACCACGTCGTCGACGTCACCGTCGACGGTGTCTCCCAGGGCGCCATCACGAGCCACGGCTTCACGGGCGTGGCCGAGGATCACACCATCACGGCGAGCTTCGCCGCCGATATCGACGGGACGGCTCCGCCCGCAGTCAGTCTGAGCTCGCCGACGCATCCCACGGAGGCGGACTGGTACACGAACGACAGCCCGTACTTCACCTGGGACGCGGTGGACGACACCGGCGGCTCAGGCCTCCAGGGCTACTCCTATGCCTTCGATCAGAACGAGACCGATCCAGACTTGGACACGGCGATCGAGTGCGACGCCGAGGCGACCACGTCTGAGACCTTCTGGGATCAGGCGGATGGTGTCTACTACTTCCACATCCGCGCCGTCGACAACGCCGGCAACGCAGGAGCGATCAGCACCTACATGGTCAGGATCGACACGGCCGCTCCGCTTGCAGTCAACAGCAGTACCCTGATGTCGAGCCACAAGTACGCGTCCATCTGGTATCCGAGCCGCAATCCAAGCTTCTCTTGGGTTCCGGTCCCGGACTATGACGGCTCTGGCCTCGTCGGCTACTCGTACACGTTCAGTCAGAATGCCGGCGACAGCCCGGACAGCGTCGCGGACGGCGCCGACAACTTCAAGGTCTTCACCGACGTAGAGGACGGCACCTGGTACTTCAGAGTCCGGGCTGTCGATCGTGCCGGGAACGCGGGTCCCGTGACGAGCTACACCGGCCCCGTGCATATCGACGGGACGGCTCCATCCGCAGTCAGCCTGAGTTCGCCGACCCATCCCACGGAGACGGGCTGGTACGCGAACGACAGCCCGTACTTCACCTGGGGCGCGGTGGACGACACCGGCGGCTCAGGCCTCCAGGGCTACTCCTATGCTTTCGACCAGAACGAGACCGATCCAGACTTGGACACGGCGATCGAGTGCGACGCCGAGACGACCACGTCTGAGACCTTCTGGGATCAGGCGGATGGTGTCTACTACTTCCACATCCGCGCCGTCGACGACGCCGGCAACGCAGGAGCGATCAGCACCTACATGGTCAGGATCGACAGGACGTCGCCCCAGGGCAGTGTGGCCCTCAACGACGGCGCTAGCTACACATACGCTTCGGCGGCAAGGCTGAACTCCCAAGTCACAGGGGCGAGCGAGATCCGCACCAGCACTGATCACGCCGGGTGGACTGCTTGGCGGGACTTCACCGACATCAGCCTTGTCACTCTCCCGACCGGTCCCGGCTCGAAGACGGTCTGGGCTCAGTACCGAGATGAAGCGGGCAACCAAAGCGAGTTCTCGGACTCGATCGATCGCAAGCTTGCGTCCTACTCGGCCGGTGGAGCCCACACCGCCGTGATCAAGGACGACGGCAGTCTTTGGACTTGGGGCAACAACGCGTTCGGTCAGATGGGCTACGGCACGCCGACGGTCGGGTTCGAGCCGACACCCCTGCGCCTGGGTGCCGACAACGACTGGACCGTTGTCGCGTGCGGTCTTGCCCATACCGTCGCCCTCAAGTCCGACGGCAGCCTCTGGGCTTGGGGCTACAACGACCACGGCGAGCTGGGCGACGGCACCACCACTGAGCGCGACACCCCGGTCCAGATAGGGACCGATACCGACTGGGCAGCGATTGCGACGTGTCGCGAGCACACCTTGGCACTCAAGAGCGACGGCAGCCTTTGGGCGTGGGGCTGGAACGAGTACGGACAGCTGGGCGACGGCACCAGGATCGACCAGTACAGTCCAGTACAGGTTGGACACGAGACTGATTGGACGGCCATGGCCGCTGGCGAGTACTTGAACGCCGCGCTCAAGGCGGACGGCACGCTCTGGACATGGGGCAGCGACTCTGGCGAGGGGACCACGCCGACACGCGTCGGCTCCGACGGGGACTGGGCGGCGATCGCCGTAGGTGGTGGCCACTTCCTGGCGCTGAAGGCGAACGGCACACTCCATGCATGGGGCATGAACACCAACGGTGGGCTGGGTGATGGTACGACGACCGACCGCTGGGCCCCGGCGCAAGTCGGCAGTGACACCGACTGGGTAGGGATCTCCGCAGGCAGCTTCTCCAGTCACGCCGTCAAGGCCGACGGGACCACGTGGGCTTGGGGCTGGAACTACTACGGCCAGCTAGGTGACGGCACCAAGACCGATCGGTACATCCCAGTACAAGTGGGCAGCGGCGGAGACTGGGCCTTGGTGGAGGCTGGCGGCTTCATCGGCGACATGGGCCAATGGAGTGCGACGACCTTCGGCCTCGAGGCTGATGGCAGTCTCTGGGCGTGGGGCAGCAATCACGAGGGCCAGCTCGGTGACGGGTCGACGACAGACAGCCATGAGGCGAAGCAGGTCTTCGATCTGGCTGACACGACGCCGCCGACGGGCGCGGTGAGCATCAACGGAGGCGCTGAACTCTCTCTCGACTCACCCGTGGCGATAGACAGCAGTTCGGTGATCGGGGCCTTCCAGATGCGCACGAGGACCGAAGGCACGCAGTGGACCGCCTGGAGGCCGTTCACGGCGAATAGTCTCGCTCCCTTGGTCGGTTTCGACTTTCGGATCGTCTGGGTGGAGTACCGCGACCTGGGCTACAACGTCGTCGCACAGCAGGCGAGTGTCCTGTTCTACAGGACGATCGCCGCGGGCATCTATCATTCCCTTGCTCTCTGTGACGATGGCACGATCTGGGGTTGGGGCGACAACGACTTCGGCTCGGTCGGCGACGGCACGGCCACTGACGCAGCCGTGCCGACACAGGAGAACTCGAAGACTACCGATTGGCGGGCGGTGAGTGCGGGAGGTGCTCACTCGCTTGCCCTGAGGGCGGACGGAACGCTCTGGGGCTGGGGGCGCAACGAGTTCGGTGAGCTTGGCGACAACACGACCACCGACAGGCACGTGCCGACGCAGGAGGTCAGCGGCAGCACTGACTGGGCCGCGATCAGCAGCGGCATGAGCTTCTCCCTCGGCCTCAAGAATGACGGGACCCTGTGGACCTGGGGCCTCAACGACAAGGGCCAGCTCGGCGATGGCACGATCGTCGACAAGCACGAGCCGACAAGGGAAGTCACGGCAGCATCCGACTGGATGGTGGCTGGCGCAGGATCGAACCACACGCTCGCCATCAGGCAAGACGGCACTCTGTGGGCGTGGGGCTGCAATGATCACGGCGAGCTCGGCCAGGATCCGGTCGAGTACCCGACCATTCGGACGCCTACGAGGATCGGCACGGACACGGACTGGGTCGCCGTGAGCGGCGGCTACCACTACTCCCTGGCCCTGAAGAGCAACGGCACGCTCTGGGCTTGGGGCTACAACGACGGCGGTCAGCTCGGCGACGGCACCGTGGCCGAGAGCCACGCGCCCAAGCAGGTGGGTTCGGCCACGGACTGGGTCAAGTTCGATGCCGGCTACCATCACAGCCTGGGCATCAAGACAGACGGCACCTTATGGGCCTGGGGCTACAACAACGAGGGCCAGCTGGGTGACGGGACGGTCACGGCGCGGTTGACGTCGACGAGGATCGGCTCAGGGACGGAGTGGCAGAGCGTAGCGGCGGGGAACTACCATTCCGTGGCAGTCGGCAACGGCCTGAAGGTCTTCACGTGGGGTGACAACCAGTACTCTTATCAGCTCGGCGATGGGACCGCGACCGACTCGCCGACCCCGAAGCAGGTCTTCGATCTGCTTGACACCGCTGTTCCGCCGACCGTCACGAGTCCCAACGGCGCCGAAAGCTGGGTGATCGGCTCGACACAAGAGATCACGTGGACGCCGGGGAACGGCGCTGCAGTGAAGATAGAGCTCTCGCGCGACGACGGCGCCAACTGGGCGACGCTGTACGCGAGCGCCGGCAACGACGGCTCCGAGTCATGGACCGTCAGTGGTCCCGCCGCGAACCAAGCCTTGGTGCGCGTCTCCAACGACGCCGGATCGGACACGTCCGACGCGGTGTTCGCCATCGCTGATCAAGTCCCGCCCACCGTACTCAGCCCGAACGGGGGCGAGAGCTGGGTGATCGGAAGCACGCAGACGATCACCTGGACGCCGGGGAACGGTGGCAACTACGTGAGCATCGAGCTTTCGCGCGACAACGGGGGCAGCTGGCAGACCATTCAGAATTTCGAATGGAACGACGGCTCGACCACGTGGACGGTGACTGGTGCGGCGACTGCGCAGGCTTTGATTCGAATCACGAGCAACGCCGGGCAGGACGTGTCGAATGCTGTCTTCACCGTCAGTCTGTTCGCAGCCCACGTCGATCTGCCGGTTGGCATCGAGCCATTCAGTGTCGCCCTCGCTGACCTCAACGGTGACGGCAAGCTCGACTTGGTGACCGCCAACGACAACCACAACACCCTGGGCAACGACGGAAGTGTAAGCGTCTTGATGGGAGACGGCGACGGCACGTTCCAGGACCAAGTCGAGTACCCGGCTGGCTATCATCCGTATGACGTCGCCGTTGCCGACTTCAATAAGGACTTTGCACCCGATCTTGTTGTCGCCAACTTGTCTGACGGCACGGTCGGCGTTCTGCTGGGAAACGGCAATGGCACGTTCCAAAACGCGATTGAGAGTCCGGCGGGGACACAAGTGTGTTCGGTCGCCGTTGCCGACTTCAACGGAGACGGCAACAAGGATGTGGCGGTCGCCAACAACAACGCTGGCTTAGCTGGGACGGTCAGCCTCCTCAAGGGTGACGGGACCGGCAGGTTCTCGACCCCCGTCTCATATCAGACCGCAGGCTGGCCCTATGCGGTTGAAGTCGCTGACGTGAACTCGGATGGCAGTAAGGATCTGCTGGTGTCGTGCCTCTCCACAGGATTCATCAGCGTCTTGCGCGGCAACGGCGATGGGACCTTCCTGCCCAAGGTCGATCGGGCCGCAGACAGCCCGGGGGCGACCACGACGGCCGACGTCGACGGTGACGGCAAGCAAGATCTACTGACCGCCAGCTGGTATGCCAGCACCGTCAGCGTGCTCAGCGGCAACAACGACGGCACGTTTGCTGCAGGAATCCCCTACGCCACGGGCGTCAATCCCACGGACGTCGGCTATGTCGACATCAACGGTGACATATGGAACGACATCATCGTGACCAACTACACTTCAAATACGGCCAGTGTCCTGCTCGGAAGGGCCGACCACACCTTCCAGACGAAACTGGACTACGCGACAGGTACCCGTCCGCGCAGTCTGGCCATCGGCGACATGAACGGAGACGGGAAGCAGGATCTTGCCGTCGCCAATACCACCGCCAATACGGTGAGTGTTCTCATCAACAGGCCTTGACGATGACGGCTCGATGACGACTGAGTGAGATGTACAGTCGGTCTGACAGCAGGCGGCCGGACAGTCCCAGCACATGCGGATGACGTAGTGAGGGAGGCCGGCAAGTGGGTGATAGAAGTGCTGACATAGTCACCTACCTGCCGGCCTCTCTACTGCGTGCGCTTGCGGCTCGACCGTCGGCCACCCTGCCATGGTGCCACGAAGTGGACGGCACCATGGTCATGGCCGACCTCTCCGGCTTCACGGCGCTCTCCGAGCGGTTGGCGAAGCTGGGGGACGAGGGCGCCGAGCGGCTGACCGCGGTCATCAACTCGTTCTTCGAGAAGATGCTGAAGACGGCGGCCCGCTACGGCGGCGACACGCTTACCTTCGGCGGCGACGCGATCCTGCTGCTGTATAGCGGGGACGAGCACGCGGCGCGCGCTGTGGCCGCGTCCCTGGAGATGCTCAAGCAGGTCGACCGCTCGGCAGCCGTCGAGGGCGGCGACGGCAAGGTCAAGATCGGCATGTCCGTGGGAGCCCACAGCGATACGTTCGTGCTGGGCGCAGCCGGGCTCGCGGACGAGCGCGCGCACCTGTTCGTCCTCGGCCGCGGGGCCGAGATGACGGCCTTGGCCGAGGCCCAGGCCGAGCGCGGACAGCTCGCCGTGTCTCGTTCGACGAAGAAGCGACTCTCGAGGCGCGTCAAGACTGCGCGGGCCGGCGACTTCTGGAGGGTGAATGAGTTCACCGGCGAGGGTCTCCGGCACGAAGCCGGGGCGGACGTGCCGACGTCGAAGCCATCGCCTGCCACGGAGCGGTCCCTCGTCCCAGAGTGCGACCTGCGGCTGCTCGCCCCGTTCCTGCCTCCCTACGCGAGGGCCGATGGCGAAGGGGGAGGAGGCCGAGTCGAGCACGAGCCAGAGCACCGGCGCACGGTGGTCGCTTTCGTCAACATCCTCGGGCTCAACGACGTCATCGCGAGCGCCGGCGTCGGACGCCGCCCTGGAGCAGCTTCAGATCTACTCGGCCACGCTCACCCGTCTCGCCGCCAAGCACCACGGCTTCGTCGTCAGCAGCGACATCGCCACGCAGGGCTCCAAGCTCGTCATCACCTTCGGGGCGCCGGTGGCCCATGAGTACGCTCCGGCCAACGCTGCCCGCTTCGCCCTGGATCTGACCGAAGAGCTGCGGCGATCAGGGCTCGACCTCCAGCACAAGATCGGGATGAACGGCGGTCACGTGTTCGCCGGCGAGGTGGGCCCCTCGTTCCGCCGCCAGTACACGGTCATGGGCGATGCCGTGAACCTGGCGGCGCGGCTGATGAGCGCGGCGCAGCCGGGCGAGACGCTCATCAGCCGCAACCTGCTGGACTACGTCAGCCCCGACCTCTGCGCCCGCGAGCTCGAGCCCATCACGGTCAAGGGCAAGGGGCAGCCAGTGGGCGTCTGCGTGCTGGAGGAGGAGCGGCGCGGCGGCGCTCAGATTCGCGGCGGTGCGGCGGCGGGGCCCCGGCAGGGCCGCCTGTTTGGCCGCCACATCGAGCTCGGGGTCATTCGGCGCGGCTTGGCGGAAGCGCGGCGAGGCCAGGGAAACACGATCCTGGTAGAGGGCGAGCCGGGTGTCGGCAAGACGCGCCTGCTCGAGGAGGCGCTTCGTGACGTGAGAGGTGATGACTCGGCCGGAGTCGGCCGGGTGACGCGCATCGCCTGCTTCGAGCATCTGCAGGCGGCCCCGTTCACGCCGTGGATCGAGGCGCTGCAGTCGGTCCTCGAGATCTCCCGCGACGTCGTCGGCGAGCGCCGCACCGAAGCAGTGCGCACGTACTTGCAGACACGCCTCGCGGACCTGGTCGAGTTCGGTGCGCTGCTCAACCCGCTGCTCGACCTTTCGCTCCCCCGGAGCCAGGTGGTCGAGTCGCTCGATGCCCAGACTCGACGCCAGAAGCTCTTCGAACTCATCGCCCGCATCCTCGTCGCGGCCGCCGACGGCCGCGGGCACGTCATCCTCCTGGAAGACCTCCACTGGATAGACGAGAGCTCCCTGGCGCTGGTGGCGCACCTCGCCAGACTCAGCGCTGAGACCCCCATCCTGCTCCTTCTCACCACTCGCCCGACGGAGGCTCCTCCTGACCTCGAGAGCGCGACGGTGACGCGCATCGTCCTGGCCGAGCTGTCCGAGTACGAGTCGCTGGACATGGTGCGCGAGGCGCTGGGGGTGGCGGACCTCCCGGACGAGGTCGGTGAGGCGATCTACGCCAAGACCAAGGGGAATCCGCTCTTCCTGGAGGAGGTCGTCCATTCACTGCAGGGCCCGGGCGTGCTGGAGCGGATTCTCAGCGCATCGTCGGTCACGCGCGCGGCCGAGCTTGCGGCCCTCGAGATCCCCGACCGGGTCCAGGGCCTCCTCATGTCGCGCATCGACAGGCTACCGCCGGACACCAGGGAGGTGCTCAAGGCGGGGTCCGTGGTCGGCCGGTCGTTCGATGAGGAGGTGTTGAGTGGAATCGACGACTCTGTGCTGCGCCCGGCGTTCCTCGATCGTGCCTTCGACGAACTGGTCGGCGCGGCTCTGGTCGTCCGCGGCGAAGACGCCGGCGGATCTTCGCTCACGTTCCACCACGCCCTCGTCCAGGACGTGGCCTACGAGAGCTTGCCGTTCGCACGCCGGCGCGATCTGCACGGTCGCGTCGCCCGCTACCTCGACGCCACTCAGTCGCCCCCCGACCACGCCGTGCTCGTGCATCACTACCGGCACGCAGGTGACACGGAGAAGACCCGACTGCATGCCGTCCGCGCGTCGGAGTCGTCGGTCGCTGTGTACGCGAACCGTGAGGCCATCGACTACCTCTCCCTGGCGCTGGACACGGTCCGCGGGCGCACGGCGCGCGACGCCTGCCTTCGCAGCAGGCTGGAGGAACTGATGGGCGACAGCTTCGTGACCCTCGCCCGACACGACGAGGCCGTGGCCTGCTTTGCGCGGGCTCGTCGGCGCTGGGCTTCACCCGCGGCTAGGCGGGCCTCTGAGCAGGCTCTTCGCGGCATCGCGCCCATCGACGACCCCGATGCCAGAGACAGCCTCCTGTGCTGGAAGATCGCAGTCGCCATCGAGCGGGGCCGCTCGGCCTACAGGAGGGCGTTGCGCTGGCTCGAAAGTGGGACTACCACACTGCCTCGGGGTTCCAAAGACCTGGCGGCAAGAATGCTCGTTGCGAGGTGCGGCTTTCTCGCCCGCATGGGCCGCTGTCGTGAGGCCCTGGTGTTCGGGGAGGAGGGCCTGGCCCTTGCCCGAGAGGACGGGGATGTGGCCCTTCAGGCCTACGCGTGGACCCTGCTCGGCCACGCGGTTTTTGGCCTCGGCCTGCTCGAACGGGCGGTCGAATGCGACACGAACGCCATTGCGCTCTACGAGCAGGCGGGTGACCTGCTGGGTCTGGGGATGGGCCACCTGAACCTGGCCGACTGCTATCAGTTCACTGGCGATCTCCACGCCGCTCTCGAGCACAACGAGCTCTCGCTGGGCTTCGTGTCCCGTATCGGACACACCAACCTCGTGGCCACCCAGCACGGCAACCTCGGCGAGGTGCTTCTCTTGTTGGGCGAGACAGACGAGGCGCTCAAGCACCTGGAGGAAGCCGTCCGCCCACGGGCCGAGCAGGGCGTCAATCCAATGGTGACGGGGATCGCGCTGGTGCTCCTGTGTCGTGCACGCGTCTGGGCGGGCGACCTGGACGCCGCCCAGCGGGCGCTTCATGAAGGCCGCGGCATCCTCGAGGGCATCGACGCCCAGGGGCTGCTGCTGGATGCCGACATCGTGGACGCCGAGCTGCGGCTGGCCCAAGGATACCTGGAGCAGGCCGAGATCTCGTGTAGAAGGGCACTTGCGCAGGCGCAGTCCATGGGTGCCGAAGTGAGCGAGGCTGAGGCGCTCTGCGTGCTTGGCCAGATCCAGCTCGCGATGGGTGATGCGGAAGCAGCCATCCCGGGGCTGGAGGCCTGTGTCGCCTTGGCCCAGAAGAGCGGGTTGGACCGCGAGCGGGCGCGTGCACTGGCGCTGCTGGCCGAGGCTCGCGCATCGTGTCGTGGAGGCGTCGAGGCGGCGTGCGAGGACGACCTGGCCGAGGCTATCCGTCTGTTCCGGCGGATGGGCGCCCGCCACGACCTGGAGCAGGCCGAGGCGCTGCGATCACGCCTTCAGGCGCTGGCCTGACGCGGTGGGAGGGGGAAGGGTGGCGCCACAGGGGACCACGTCGGTTGCCTCGGTCTTCAAGACGACCATGCGCAACGGCTCGTTGCTCCGCCTCGAGCTGGCCTTCGCGGCCTTCAATGGCGCCGAGTTGGCGGTGTGGGTGTGCCTGCTCGTGTACGCCTACTCGGTCGGGGGGGCCACGACCGCAGGCATCATGGCGCTCGTGCAGCTCATCCCCTGCATCGTCCTGGCGCCGTACCTCGGCGCGCTGGCCGACCGGCGCCGTCCGGGGCGCGTGCTGCTCGCCGGGTACCTCGTGCAGTTCGTCGCGATGGCCGCCGTCGCCGCCGCGATCGCCTTGGATGCGCCGGCGTGGCTGGTCTTCGCCATGGCGCCGGCGATCAACCTCGGCATCACCGTGCCGCGGCCGGCGCAGGCGGCGTTGCTGCCGAGCATCGTGCACCGGCCCGTCGAGCTCACCGCGGCCAACGTCATCTCCAGCTGGGCCGAGAACGGCGGCGTGCTGGTGGCGCCCGCGATCGCCGGCGTGCTGCTCGGCGTCGGCGGCCCGCCGCTCGCGATCGCGTTTCTCGCGGCGCTGGTCGCTGGTCGCTGCGCTCCTCGTGATCCCGTTGCCCGGCCCGCCGCCCCTCGTGGAGGAACAGGAGCCGGGCTCCCTCACGGCGCAGATCGGGGCGGGCCTACGGGCTGTGCGCCGCGAGCCCTCAGTGCGCGTGCTCGTCGGCCTCCTGGGCGCGCAGTACATCCTGGTCGGCGCGCTGGACGTGCTCTACGTGGTGCTCGCCATCTCCGTGCTCGGCTTGGGCGAGGCCGGCGCCGGCTACCTGAACGCGGCCTTTGGCGCCGGCGGCGTCATCGGCGCCGCCCTCGCCGCCGGGCTCGTGGCACGCCGCCGCCTGGCGCCGGCGCTCGCCGCCGGCGTCGTCACGGGGGCGCTCGCCCTCGGCGCCCTGGGCCTGTATCCCACGGTGGTCAGCGCCTTCCTCCTGCTGGCGGTGGCGGGCCTGGGCCGCACGATCCTGGACGTCACCGGCCGCATCCTCCTGCAGCGCGCGGCGCCGCCGGACGTGCTCGGCCGACGTCTTCTCGCTGCTCGAGTCGCTCATGAACATCGGCCTCGCTTTCGGCGCGATCATCGTCCCCGTGCTTGTCGGCGTCAGCGGCGCGCGCGCCGCCCTCATCGGCACCGGCGTCGTGTTGCTCCTCATCATCCTGGCGACCTGGCATCGCGTGCGCACCGTGGACGCCACCGCCGACGTGCCACACGTCCAGATCCGCCTGCTCCAGTCCATCCCCATCTTCTCCCGGCTACCGGCGCCGCAGCTCGAGGGCCTGGCACGCGCCCTCAGGCCGGTCGACTATGCTGCCGGCGAGACGGTGATGCGCGAGGGCGAGGCCGGCGACTTCTACTGCGCCATCGTCGAGGGCGAAGTGGAGGTCTCCCACGCCGGGCAGGCGGTCGCGCGCCTCTCAAGAGGTGAGGGCTTCGGCGAGATCGCGCTGATCGAGGACGTGCCGCGCACGGCGACGGTGACCGCCGCGCAGCCGACCGAGGTCTACTGTCTGAAGAAGGCGCCGTTCATCCTCGCGCTCACCGGCCACCCGGCCGCGAAGACCACGGTCGCGAGGGTCATCGCCAAGCGGCGCGACGAGCTGCAGGTCGTGGAGGGCGCGCCGGCGGCCGCCGGCGCCGAAGCCGAGGGAGGTGTCCCGTGACGGCACGAGGCCGCTTCGAGAAGGCCCTGCTCATCGGTCTCGACTCCGCGGTGCCGGGCCGCTGGCGCAGGTACGCCGAGGCCGGCCTGCTGCCCGTGGGGCAGCGCCTGCTGGCAGAGGGCGCCTTTGCCGCCGAGTGCCTGCCCACGTTCCCGACGCTGACGACGACGAACTGGGCCACGATCGCCACGGGCGCGTGGCCCGGCACGCACGGGATCACCGACTTCAATCCGCACCGGCCGGGCGACATGATCGGCGCCAGCCTGCAGGGCTTCGACGCGCGCGACGTGACCGCCGAGTTCGTCTGGGAGGCGGCGGTCCGGGGCGGCTTGGACAGCATCGTCGTGAACTGGCCGGGGAGCTGGCCGCCGCGGGAGCCGCCGGCGGCGACTGACGGCGCGGCCGGCGGCGGTCGAGGCACGGTCGGCGCAGCGGCGCCGGGCCGCCTGACCCTCGTGGGCGGCGCCGGCATCGAGCTGAACGAGTGGCGCATCGGCCTGCCCGGCATGGAGCGGCGCGTCGCCCTGGCCTCCGAGCAGCGCTTCTCGACGCGCGCCGAGCCGGGGGCGACGAGCGTGACCCTGCCGCCCGCCGGAGAAACCTTCGACCTGAGGTTCACGTTTAGAGACGCCTACGACGAGGTGCGCTCCGACGTCGCCCTCGTCTGCCGGGTGGTCGCGCGAGGCGATGGGCCCGCGGTGCAGTTCTCGTTGCCGGGCGCCGCCGCGCCGCTCGCCGAGCTCGCGCGCGGGGAGTGGAGCGAGCGGCTGGAGCTGCCGCTCTCCGTGGATGGCAGGACGATCCCCGGCCTGCTCCGCCTCAAGCTCCAGGACCTCGACCCCGGCAACGGCCTCCTCCGCCTCTACGTCACCGACATCTGCCGCCGGACCTGGCTGGAGCGGCCCGCCGGCGTCCTTGGCGACACGGCGCGGTTCGCCGGTCTTCCGACGCCGGGCGTCGGCTGGGACTCGCTCGGCCTCGGCTGCATCGACATCGACACCTTCGTCGAGCTCACGGGCATGGCCACCGCGTGGCTCGCGGACGTCTGCGCCGACACTGCTCCGCGAGCGCCCGTGGCGCCTGTTCTGCGTGCACTTCCACGCGATCGATTCGTTCTACCACCTCTGCTCGGCGAAGCTCGACGAGCGCCTGACGCCGGACCGTGCCGAACGCCGGCGCTACGAGGCGGCGGAGGTCGCCGTCTACCGCCAGCTGGACGACGCCGTCGGGCGCCTGCTCGCGGCCGCGGACACGCCGGCGCTCGTCGCCCTCGTCTCCGATCACGGGGCGAAGCCGGCCGGCGCACGCGTGCCGCTGCACGACATCCTGGCCGCCGCCGGTCTGCTCGCCACGTGCGGCGACGGCGGGGGCGACCCTGCGGGCATCGACTGGGGGCAGACGCTCGCGGCGCCCCAGGGAAGCTGCTACGTGCGCGTGAACCTCGCCGGCCGCGAGCCGCAGGGCGTCGTCCCGGCGATCGGCTACGAGGACTGCCGCCTTCGCGTGATGCGCGCGATGCTGGACTACCGCGACCCGGAGACGGGTCTGTGCCCCTTCAGCCTCGTGGCGCCCAAAGAGGAGGCCGCGATCTTCGGGCTGTACGGGGACGGCGTCGGCGACATCGTCTACGCCGTCCACGAGCAGTTCGCCGACGAGCACGGCCAGATGCTGCCCGAGGACACGCGCGCCGCAGGGGCGTGGGGCATGCGCTCGCTCTGCCTCTTCTCGGGCGCCGGGATCAGGTCCGGAAGCGTCGTCCAGGACCCCGTCACCCTCATGGACGTGGCGCCGACGGTCTGCGACGCGCTCGGGGTCTCGGCGCCCTCGCAGGCGGACGGGTCGTCGTTCCTGGAGTCCATCGTCGACCGGCCGGTGTTCACGACCGAGCCGGAGTCAGCCCACGGACCCTCTCTCGAGGAGGGCCGCGCGCCATCTGTCCATCACCGAGCCAAGGAGAAGCCATGACGAAGCGCAGGATCGTGCTCACGATGGTGATGCTGGTGGTGCTCGCGGTCTGCGTCGCCGCGGCGCCGGCGGCGGCGATGGCTGCCGGCTACACGGCCGGCGGCCTCAAGATCGTCACGTCCGGCGAGGACTCGTTCTGGAACTACGACTACGACAAGGGGTCGTCCCGCACCTATCCCGACCCGGCGACGGCGGGCCACAACGACTGGCCGGTGACCATCGTCTTCTACAACGCCGCCAGCGTCAGCAAGGTGCGCAGCATCGTGAAGTCGTGGCTCTCGTCGACGGGCTCAACCATGTACGCGCGCATCAGCGACAGCGCCGGCGTGTGGGAGTGGAGCGGCGATGCCGGCCGCAAGGAGGCGACGTACTACTTCTCCGGCCTCAGGCTGACGGCGCGCACCAAGGTGCTGCACATCAGGCTGTACGCCCACAGGAACGACCGCAGCCACAACGCCGCCTGGGGCGACTACGTACTCTGCACCACGCACTTCGACAACAACGAGCTGGGGCAGACGCCCGGTGCTCCCAAGTGGTATGGCATGAGCGAGGACGCGGCCGGCGTGGTCGACACCTGGTTCGCCGGCCGCAGCTACGCGGTCTCGCCCGACTCGCTGCCGCTCGGCAACGCCGAGGCCGATGGCGTCACCTGGCGTCCCGACGTGGCCGACCTCTCGCACCGCTGGCAGTGCGATGGGCTGGCCAGCATGATCTACATCCCGTGAGGCGCTGAGCGGGGGACGGTGGGACGCTGCACGAATACGCGGAGGGCGGGGCAACGGTGACTGCCCCGCCCTCCGCGCTCAGTCCGCGCGCTCGCGTGGCTCACAGCAGGCCGGGCGCTCTACTCCTCCTGCAGGTCGCGGATGATCGCGACCAGGCCCTGGGCCAGCCCCACACCGATCGCCGGTTCCTCCTTGAGCAGCCGCTGGAACGCCGTGCGTGAGATCTTCGCGGTGGCCAGGCTGCTGCTCGCCTGCACGGTCGCCGCGCGCGGCGCGCCGTCGAGGAGAGCCAGCTCCCCGAAGTAGTCGCCTGCCTTCAGGGTGTGTCGGTGGCCGGCCGGGGTGATGACCTCTGCGCTGCCGTCGAGGATGACGAAGAAGGCGTTGCCTTCCGCTCCCGCGCGCACGATCTGGGCGCCGTGCTTGTAGCGCTTCAGCTCTGCGAGGTCGGCGACGTGCCGCAGGTGATGCTTGGAGAGCGAGGCGAAGAGCGGCACCCGCGCCAGCACCGGCAGCCACCCGGGATGGAGCGGCGTCGTACCGTCCTTGTGTGTGCTCTCTTTGAAGCTGGGCAGATCCACGTAGGGGTTGGGCATCTGGGCGATGATCGGCGATCTCATCGGACCTCCTCGTTTCGGGTGTGGGCGTGCAGGGTGAGGTCGTGGCCGATCCACGGGACGTTGAGGTCGCGAGCCGGATGCGCGCGCTGCGCCGAGACTGCGATGGTCCGGATCGGACCACTGAGGCCCATCGCCTCCCCCTCCCTGGAGCTGCTGGCTGTCTGGAAGAGACTCTAGTCAGTGGGAAGCTCCGCGGGCCTCACCCGAATCGGGTGATTCGAGACGCTACGCGAGCGTCATCATGACCAGCCGCTCGCGAGCGGTCCGCTCGACGAGCTCGCGCGCTCCCGCGGAGCGGCTCAGCGCTTCCCGCAGCAGTTCCGGCGGGAGCACGAGCAGCCCGCACGGCGCCCGCGCCCGCCGGCGTTCCGTAGACCACCCGAACAGGGTGAGGCGGGCCGCCGCGCGGCCGGGTAGCCTCGGGCCGGCGACGGAGCCGGCCGGACTCGATCGGGAGGGAGTCATGACCATGAGCATGCGCACGCCGCAGGCCGCGGCGAGAACCGGGACGGTCGCTGGGCCGGTGCCCTCCGACTCGGTTCTTCGTGTGCGCCGAGTGCAGGCACGCACAGCTCTTCGCGGTGCAGCCGCGTGCGGTGTGTACTCGCGGGGGAGCTCCCTTCGAGGGCCAGGTGCTGTTCGCCGGGCAGCCGGGGTGCGCATACGTGGCGCCTCGACACGGCGCCGACATCATGCTCGCCTGGACTTCGCCCGTTGCCAAGGTCACGACCTCGCGTTTCGGGCGGAGGGTCCCCGGGACGACCTGAGCCTCACGGGGCGACCGCCGTGGTGGACAACGCCCCGGCTCTGGCGGCAGGTCACCGTACGGCATAGACTGCTGGGCGCGTGACCGTCACTCTGGAGGGAAGGTGACAGTACGATCGGGGCCGATCAAGGATGCAGCGCCGCGCTCGGGCGCGCGGCCGCTTGCCGCGGCTCGGCAGACTCCGGCACGGGCGCCGGCCAAGTTCAGTCCCCCTGTGTCCCATCTCGAGCTCGTCGAACGACGCGTTCTTCTCGCACGCCTCGCCTCCACCAGGGAGCCTCTCGTCCTGTTCTGCACGCCCGCCGGGGCGGGCAAGACGGTCATCCTCAGGCAGTGGATCGAGGCCGACGAGCGGCCTGCCGCATGGCTGCGGCTGGAGGCCGACGACGACGATCCCGTCGTCCTGCTCCAGGGGCTCTCCCGGTCGCTGAGGACCGTCGTCGACATCGACCCGGCCGTCGGGCACTTCCTCGAGCTGGCGGTGCCGCCGGTGCGCGAGCACGTGCTGCCCCTGCTCGCCGAGGCGATGGCGCGAGCGCGGCCCTTCGTGCTCGTGCTGGACGATGCGCAGACCATCGTGGGCCACAGCTCCTGGGACGTGATCGCCTTCGTCCTGGGCAACCTTCCTCCGGACGCCCAGCTGGCGGTGGGCACCCGGGCCGACCCAGAGCTGCCGCTGGGCCGCCTGCGCGTCTCGGGCGATCTGGCGGAGTTCCATCTTCTCGACCTGGCGTTCGACCGCGACGAGGCTGCGGCGCTCCTGCGACTCCACGCCTGCTGCGACGCCACCGACGACGTCGTGGACGCGCTTCTCGAGCGCACTGAGGGTTGGGCGGCGGGGCTCAGACTCGCGTGCGTCGCGTCGTGTCAGCGGCCGCTTGAGGAGTGGCTGGCGCACGTGCCCGCCGGGCGCCGGGAGATCGCCGAGTACTTCACCTCCGAAGTCGTCGAGTGCCAGCGTCAGGATATCCAGGACTTCCTGCTCTCCACCTCGGTCCTCAGCGAGCTCACCCCGGCGGCGTGCAAGGTGGCCACCGGGAGGGACGACGCCGGGGAGCTGCTCGAGCAGGTCGCCCGCGAAGAGCTCTTCGTCGTCCCGCTGGGTGACGGATTTCACCGCTATCACAACCTCTTCGCTGAGGTCCTGACGGCGGAGCTCGAGCGGCGTCGTCCTGGAGACCCGGTGCGGATCCACCGGCGCGTCGGGACCTGGTGCGCGCGGCACGACGACCCCGATGCTGCCATCTACCACCTGCTCGCCGGCGGTGACGTCGCCGCCGCCGGAGACGTCGTCGCGGCGTCGTGGCGGACGCTCTGGGACCGGGGCCGCTCAGAGACGGTGCGGCGCTGGCTCGAGATGTTCGACGACCGTCAGATCCTGGGTCACCACGCGCTCACCCTCACGGCCGGCTGGGTCTACACGGCCCTCGACGCCGGCGAGCTCGGGGCGCGCTGGGGCCGGGCGGCGTGCGACGCACCGGTGAGCGACGCGCCGTCCCCCGACGGCGCGTCGTCCCTGCGCTCGTCGCAGGCCCTGCTGCGAGCGACGGTGGCGCCCGACGGGGTGCGCCGCATGCGCGAGGACGCCGAGCTGGCGGCGACGCTCGAGGTCTCGCCGGGCTCGAGCTGGCACGCCGACGCTCAGGTCGTGCTCGGCGTCGCCCGCTGGCTCTCGGGCTCGTCCCAGCGGGCCCTCCACCCGCTGGCGCTCGGCGCCCGCGAGGGATCCGTCTACAACCCGTCCGCCGAGCTCGCCGCGCTCGGCTATCTCTCCCTGATCGCCATCGACGAGGAGGAGTGGACGACGGCGGAGGAGTACGAGGCCCGTGCCGCGGCACGGCTCGCGCAGCTGGGCTTCGGCACCAACCGTCGCTGCCTGCCGATGCTGCTCGCCCGTGCCGCCCTGCTCGCGCGCGACCCGCATGCGGACGTGGAGGCCGCCGCGGCCGAGGTGCACCGGCTGCTCGAGCACATGGTGCCGCACCCCTGGATGGCGCTCCTGACGCACGTCGTCCTCGGTGAGGTCGCCCTCGAGCGGTCCGACTGCATCGAGGCGGCGGCGCACGCTTCGGCGGCCACGGCGTTGCTCAAGCGCTACCCGGACGCCGGCGTCCTCCGCCGGCGTGTGGACGACCTGCGGCGCGGCGTCGAGCTGACGCGCGTCGCGGAGCCGCTCACCGGGGCGGAGCACAGGGTCCTCGACCTCCTGCCTACGTACTACAACGAGGCGCAGATCGCCGAGCAGCTCTTCGTCTCGCGCAACACGGTGAAGACCCATCTGAGGAGCGTCTACCGCAAGCTCGGCGCGGCGACGCGGGCGGAAGCCGTGCAGCGCGCCCGCGACATCGGGCTGCTCCCTCCGGGCTGATCACGTCGGTGTCCGTCCCGACCGCTGACCCCGGCCGGCCTCAGACGCTCGGCGGGCTCTCGCCGTGCGCGGGGCCGGCAAGTAGAGTAGGGCCGCGTGCCGACCTGGAGGGGGCCGGATGGGAGCAGGCAGCGAGAGTCGTCTGAGATCCACGCTCGGCGTCTTCGGCACGGCCTTGCGCAACCGGTCGCTGCTCCGCGTGGAGCTCTCGTGGCTGGCGTTCAACTGCGCCGAATGGGGCGTGTGGCTCACCCTGATGGTCTACGCCTACACCCACGGCGGAGCCGCGGCGGCCAGCCTCATCGTGATCGTGCAGCTGGTGCCCTGCGTCTTCGTCGCCCCATATCTGGGCGCCATCGTCGACCGGGAGCGCGCCGGCCGCGTGCTGTTCCTGGGCCTCCTGATTGCAGGAGGGGCGATGGCGGGGTTGGCGGCGGCCATCGCCCTGGACGCGCCGCGTGCCATCGTCTTCGTCCTGGCGCCCGTCGCCAACCTCGCGCTCTCCGTCCCTCGTCCGGCGCAGGCGGCGCTGCTGCCGGGCATCGTGCGCACGCCGTTCGAGCTCACCGCCGGCAACGTCGTGTCCACCTGGATGGAGAACATCAGCGTGTTCCTCGCCCCTGCGCTCACGGGCGTGATCCTCGGCATCGGCGGCCCGGGGCTGGCGACCGGGGTGCTTGCGGCAGTGAGCCTGGCGGGCGCCTTCGCGCTCGTCGGCATCCCCGGGCCGCGGCCCATGACCGAGCGCGTGGAAGGGGTGTCGCTGACGGCCGAGGTGCGCGAGAGCGTCGCCGCCGTCTGGCGCGTGCCGGCGGCGCGCACGCTGGTCGGGGTGATCGGCTCGCAGTACATCGCCATCGGCGCCCTCGACGTGCTCTACGTGGTCCTGGCCGTCACGACGCTCGGGATGGGCGAGTCAGGGGCCGGCTACCTGAACTCGGCCTTCGGCGCCGGGGGGCTCATCGGCGTCGCGGTCACGGCGACGCTGGTGGCGCGGCGGCGCCTCGCGCCGGCGCTGGTCGCGGCCATCATCACCACGGCGCTGGCCCTGGGCGTGCTCGGCATCTACCCCACCGTGGTCGGCGCGTTCGTGCTCCTCATGGTCGCCGGCCTGGGGACCACGGTGTTCGGGGTCACCGGCCGGGTGCTGCTGCAGCGCGCGGCGCCGCCGAGCGTGCTCGGCCAGGTCTTCGCGCTGCTCGAGTCGCTGATGGACATCGGCCTCGTGTTCGGCGCGATCTTCGTGCCGCTGCTGGTGGGCATCAGCGGCGCAGAGGCCGCCCTGATCGGCACGGCACTCCTGTCGCTGGCGTTCCTGGCCCTGGCCTGGCGCCGCCTGCGCACGATCGACGACGAAGCCGACGTTCCGCAGGTGCAGATCCAGCTGCTGCGCCTGATCCCCATGTTCGCGCCCCTCCCGGCGCCCGAGCTCGAGGGCCTGGCGCGGGCGCTCGAGCCCGTCCACGTCCCTGCGGGAACGATCGTCATCCGCGAGGGAGAAGCGGGCGACCGCTTCTACGCCGTCGCCTCCGGCGAGCTGCACGTCACCAAGAACGGCCATGACGTGAGCACGCTCCGCCGAGGAGACGGCTTCGGCGAGATCGCCCTGATCGAGGACGTGCCGCGCACCGCGACGGTCACCGCGGTGAGCGACGCCGAACTGTTCTCGCTGACCAAGGAGCCGTTCATCCTCGCGCTGACCGGGCACGCTCCCGCGGCTCGCGCCGCCGGCGACATGGTGTCGCGGCGTCTGGAGGAGCTGGACGTACTGCAGCGGCCCCGAGGATGATCACCCGTGCCTCCTGCGGCGCGGGCGCCTCAAGGGTGTCACGGCTCCCCTGGAGTCATGCGCTTGTGGCTCCGGGCGTGCGTCACCGCCCGGTATGCTGGCGGGTGAGAGGGCCGGTCCGGGTGGTGCCCATCGTTGGGCGCTGGGGGTAGTATCGGGTCGGAGGGAGCCGTGATGGTCGAAGGCGCTCCAGGGGCCGCTCAGGAGGCAGCAATGAGACGCAGTCCGCAGGGTATGGTGGAGGCATCGGCGGTCCGCAGCGACCGCGAGCGCCTCATGAGCGTCGGGCTCCTCTCGCGGCCGCCGCATCCGGCGGTGCGTCCGTGACTGGGGACCCCGACAACCAGGGCGAGCGCCTCGACGACATCGCGACCTTCTTGTCTGGCGTTGAGGCGTTCGCGGCGCTGAACCGCGACCAGCTCTCGCGAGTCGCGGCCTCGGTGACCCACCGCGAGCTCGCCGCCGGCGAGACCATGATCGTCGAGGGCGGCCCTCCCAGCACGCAGCTCTGGGTGCTGCGCGACGGCTCCCTCGACCTGCTCTCTCGAGACCACCTGGTCACCGTGATGACGAGTGGCGAGCTCCTCGGCTACGCAAGCCTGCTCACCCGCACGGCACCGGCCTTCACGGTGCGTGCTCGCAGCGACTGCACGCTCTTCTGCATCCCTGGCGATCTGGGCATCGATCTGTTGAGCCGTGAGGACGGCGTGCGCTGGCTGGCGACGACCCAGCGCGACGCGTTGCTCTACGCGGCGCGCTCCCTGAGTCCGCTGCCCGAGGTGCAGACGCTGCCGGTGACCTCGGTGGTGCGCGGCGCACCGCCGTTGTGCGACCCCGACACGACCATCAGCGAGGCTGCCGAGATCATGACCGCCAAGGGCCTCTCGGCGATCCTCGTGCGCGCCCGGGACGGACTCGGCATCGTCACCGACGTCGACCTGCGCGAGAACGTGGTGGTCGGCGGCGTCTCGCGGGACGCGTCGGTGAGCGCGATCATGTCCGCGCCGGTGCACACCATCGGCGCCGACACCCTGGCCGCCGAAGCGAGCCTCACCATGCTCACGCACGGCGTCGGCCACCTGCCGGTGCTGGATGAGGGCGACAACGTGGTCGGTCTCATCTCCGCCGGCGACCTCATGAGCCTGGAGGCGCGCAATCCGTTCGCACTACGCCACTCGATGCACTGGGCACGTGATGAGGACGAGCTGGCGGCAGCGGCGAACGACATGCCCAAGCTGTTCGTGGACCTCCTCGACGCTCGCCTTGACGCGCCGGTGATCTGCAGAGTGCTCACGGTGCTCCACGACACCCTGACCGCGCGCCTGCTCGAGCTGGCCTTTGAACGCCACGGCGCGCCGCCGGTGGACTACGCCTGGCTCGTGTTCGGGAGCGCCGCGCGCAACGAGTTCACGCTCGCCTCGGACCAGGACAACGGGCTCGCCTACGCCGACACGGACGACCCCGCCGTCGGCGAGTACTTCGGTCGGGTCGCGCAGGACGTCAACGCCGGCCTCGCCCGCTGCGGCATCGAGGCCGACCCCCACGGAGTCCTGGCCGGCGGTGAGATCTGGCACCGGACGCTCAGCAGCTGGAAGCGCGTCTTCTCGCTCTTCCTGGAAGGCGGCGACGACAAGCTCGTGCTCAACGCCAGCGTCTGCTTCGACTACCGGCAGGCGGCCGGCCGGCTCTACGTGACGCAGGCGCTGACCGACCTCATGCGCGAAGCGCCCGCACACCCTCCCTTCATGCAGTGCCTCGCGCGCCTCGGCTCGGGCTTCCGCCCGCAGGTCTCGGGGTTCCGGCACAAGCTCGACCGCCTCGTCGACATCAAGCAGGGCGGTCTCCTTCCCATCCAGAACCTGGCGCGGTACCACGCGCTTGCGCGCGGCATCACCATCCAGTCGACCCTGGAGCGCCTGGCCGCGGTCTGCGAAGTCGATGCGGAGGGCGCCGAGTGCGATCGCACGCTGCGCGAGGCGTACCTCACGCTGAAGCAGCTGCAGCTCGAACACCACGCCGGCGCCGTCCGTGAGGGGCGCCCGCCCGACAACGACATCGACACGGACGCCCTGAGGCCTCTCACGCGCGCGAACCTCCAGGAGGCGCTCCGCGTGGTCGCGGCGGCACAGACCCGCTCTCCGCGGCTCGGCGCGGCACGGCGCGACCCATGATCGCTGTCGGCAAGCTCTCCGCGGACCTCCTGGGTGGGCACGACTGACACAGGGTGAAGTCGCTGCTCCGCGGCGCCGGCTTCGGCGAGATCACACTCATCGAGGAGGTGCTCCGGACGGCGCCGGTCACGGCGCTCACCGGCGGAGAGCCCGTCGCGATGACGAAGCAGCCGTTCATCCCTGCAGTGACGGGACACGCACTCGCCGCCGGGCCGCCGGGTCGTACAGTCGGCCGGATCTTCCTCCACCTTGTCGAAACGGCGGGACTTGCGCCGGCGCGCCGGGCAGGCCTAGAATGCCGGTGCTGCACACATGACCGCAGCGGGCGCCGTCTCCGCCCCCTGCGCTACAGGTCATGGACCCCCAGCGAGCGCTTCGGCGTCCCTGGGGGTCTTCGTCGTTTCCGGGGGCGTTTCACACCGGTTCCTTAGGAGGGAGCTGCATGGACTTCCGCTACACCACCGAGCAGGAGATGTACCGCCAGGCCATCCGCGAGTGGTTGGTCAAGAACCTCGAGCCGCGCGCCCGCGGCATCGACGAGGCCGAGGACGGCATCCCGGACGACATCACGGCCGGGATGGCCGAGCTGGGCATGTTCGGCACCACCATCCCGGAGGAGTACGGCGGCATGCCGCTCCCCGACGACGAGCGCCTCATCTACGCGATGATCACCATCCAGGAGATCGCCCGCGCCGACCTCAGCATGAGCACGCCCGTCTACACGCTGCTCACCATCGGCTGGTCGTACATCATCAACCGGTACGGCACCGACGAGCTGAAGCAGGAAGTGCTGCCGGCCGTGGCCGCCGGCAAGGCGTTCGCCGGCATCAACACCACCGAGCCCGGCGGTGGCTCCGACCTCTCCGCCATCAAGACCATCGCCCCGTGGAACGAGGAGAAGCAGGCGTACATCCTGAACGGCGAGAAGGCCTACGTCTCCGGCCCCAAGGAGTGCGAGAAGTGGGGCGCCCCGAGCGGCCACTGCACGCTGGTCAAGACCGACCCCGACCAGGGTCACAAGGGCATGACCTTCATCTGGGTCCCCGCCCACCTGCCCGGTATCTCCTACACGACCTACAAGGACATGGGCCGCATGGGCCTCAGCACCGGCGGCTGGATCTACAAGGACGTCGAGCTGCCCAAGAGGTACGTGCTGGGTGAAGAGGGCAAGGGCTTCTACGTCAACATGGACGGCTTCAACGCCGCCCGCGTGCTCGTGGCCGCCGCCTGCCTCGGCGGCGCGGAGAAGGCGCTCGAGATCAGCGGCGAGTACACCGCGCAGCGCACCACCTTCGGCAAGCCGCTCGGCAAGTGGGAAGGCATCAGCTTCGAGATGGCCGACGACTGGATGCAGCTCGACATGCTCAAGCTGAACCTCCTCCGCGGCGCGTGGATGATCGGCCAGGAGCACACCGACCCCGGCCAGTTCGGCCGCAAGGAGATCAACAAGGTCATCAGCACCTGCAAGTGCCTCAGCCCGACCTTGTGCCACGACATCGCCCGCCACGGGATGATGTACCACGGCGCCTTCGGCTACACCAAGGAGACCCCGCTCGAGATGCTGCTGCGCGGCGTCATGAGCTACGAGGTCGGCGCCGAGGGTGGCCTGATGATCATGCGCGGCATCATCGCCCGCGACGAGTGGGGCGACACCCACAACCCGTTCAAAGACTGACGAAACGCTGAAGCGAACCGAAGGTCGGTAGGGAGGCCGCCACATGGAAACAGTCGAGTGTATCGTCGTCGGTGGCGGCCTCGCCGGCCTCTCCGCGGCCTACGGCCTGGCCGAGGCCGGCATCGAGGTCATGGTCCTCGAGCGCGGCGACTACTCGGGCGCCAAGAACGTCACCGGCGGGCGCCTGTACGTGAAGCCCATCCGCGGCTTCTACCCGGAGCTGTGGGACGACGCGCCGTTCGAACGGCCGGTGGCGCGCGAGCTGGTCACGATGATGGCCGACGGCGCCCACACCACGGTCGAGATCGCCTCGGACAGGTTCACCGGCGAGCGGCCGCAGAGCTACACGGTCGTGCGCGCCAAGCTCGACCAGTGGCTCGCCGAGAAGGTCATGGAGAAGGGCGCGATGGTCGTGCCCAACATGAAGGTCGACGAGCTGCTGCGCAAGGACGGCCGCGTGATCGGCATCCGCGCCGGCGGCGACGAGATCGGCGCGAGCGTCGTCATCGTCGCCGAGGGCGTCCTGCGGCTGCTCAGCAGCGCGGCCGGGCTGGCCGCCGAGCCGCAGGCGAAGCACCACGCCCTCGGCTACAAGGAGATCATCGAGTTGCCGGCGGGCGTGATCGAGGACCGCTGGCACCTCAACCCCGGCGAGGGCGCCGCCCAGTTCTTCATGGGTGAGTGCACCAAAGGGATGATGGGCGGCGGCTTCCTCTACACCAACAAGGAGAGCATCTCGCTCGGCATGGTCGTGGGGATGGAGGCGATGCGGAGCCGGCGCGACGGCACGGAGAGCTGGCAGCTCCTCGACGAGTTCAAGGAGCTGCCCCAGATCCGGCCGCTGGTCGCCGGCGGCACCGTCGCCGAGTACTCGGCGCACACGGTGCCCGAGGGCGGCATCAGCCAGGTGCCCAGGCTCGCCGGCGACGGCTACCTGGTCGCCGGCGACACCGCCGGCCTGAGTCTCAACGCCCTCGTCACCGTGCGCGGCATGGACTTCGCCGTCGCCAGCGGCTACTTCGCCGCTGAGGCGGTCAAGAAGGCGAAGGCGGCCGGGGACTTCTCGGCCGCCGGCCTCGCGAGCTACGAGTCGTCGCTGCGCGGCAGCTTCGTGCTCAAGGACCTCGAGACGGCGCGTTCCATCCCCGGCGTCATGGAGAATCCGCGCCTCTTCACGCACTACCCCAAGGCCGTCTCGCAGCTGCTCGAGAGCATCTACACCATCGACGAGCAGCCGCAGGCCGGCCTCGTCAAGAAGGCCTGGAGGGGCGCGCGGCGCGACTTCCTGAACGTGGCGACCGTCAAGGACGCCTGGTCCATGCGCAAGATCTGAGAGGAGGAGCCATGCCGATGAAGATCGACGCCAAGCTCGGCCTCGACGTCTTCAAGCTCGACAAGGAGCCGCACATCGTCATCGACACCGAGATCTGCGCGACGGTGTGCACCGACGAGGCGTGCGTGTACGTGTGCCCCGCGGACCTCTACGAGCGCGACGACCAGGGTCGCATGACCGTCAACTGGGAGGGCTGTCTCGAGTGCGGCACCTGCATGATCTGCTGCGATCACCGCGCCCTCACCTGGAAGTACCCGAGCGGCCCCTTCGGGGTCCAGTACCGGATGAGCTGAAGGAGGTGACGGCGTGGACATCGTCGTCTGCGTGAAGACCAACCCGGACCTCCAGATGGTCCGCATCAAGAACCGCGAGGCGGTCACCGAGGCCGTGCCGCACAAGATCGGCGACCTCGAGAAGAACGCGCTCGAGGCGGCCGTGGTGCTCCGCGACGCCGTGGGCGGCAAGGTCATCGCCCTGTGCCTCGCCGAGGGCAACCGCAAGGCGGCCGAGGACATCAAGGTGGCGCTCGCCATGGGCGCCGACGAGGCCGTCGTCATCGACGACCCGGCGCTGGCGGCGCCGGACCAGGCGGCCGTGGCCGCTGCGCTTGCGGCCGCCGTCGGGAAGATCGGCGCCTGCGACCTGCTCCTCTTCGGCGAGGGCTCCAGCGACAACTACACCGGCCAGGTGGGCGCGCGCGTCGCCGAGCTGCTCGGGCTGCCGCAGATCGGCTACGCCCGCAAGGTCGAGGCGACGGAAGGCGGCGCGGTGCGCTGCGAGCGCAGCATGGACGACATGCTCGAGACGCTCGAGGCGCCGCTGCCGGCAGCCGTCACCGTGGTCAGCGAGATCAACGAGCCGCGCATCCCGGGCCTCATGCAGATCATGAAGGCCAAGAGCAAGCCCATGCAGGTGTGGTCGGCGGCGGACCTGGGGCTCGACGCGCCCGCGCCCGTGCGCGAGATCGTGAGCAACCTGGCGGAGGAGCAGGACCGCAAGCACATCCTGTTCGACGGCAGCGCGGCCGAGCAGGCCGACGCCTTCGTCAATGCCCTCATCAAAGAAGGCGTCCTGGGGAGGTAACGATGGCCGAGCTGCTTGTCTACAGCGAGAGAGTCGATACCGCCCGCGAGCTGGTCGCCGGTGGTAGGGAACTGGGTGCCGCCCTCGGCCTCGGCGTGAGCGCCGTGGTCCTGGGGCCGGGCGCCGGAGCCGCGGCGAGCGAGCTCGCCGCCGCCGGCGCCGACACCGTGTACGTGAGCGAGGACGCCGCCTTCGAGGGCTGGCCGGCCGACGCCGTGGCCGCCGGCCTGGCGCAGGTGGCCGACGTGGCCGGCGCGAGCGTGGTGCTCGTCGGATCCACTCGGCGCGGCAAGGAGACGGCGCCGCGGCTGGCGCAGAAGCTCGGCGCCGGCTGCGTCACCGACGTCAACAGCTTGACGGCGGAGGGCGGCGAGCTCATCGCCGCGCGCTACGCCTTCGGCGGCGCCACCGTGGCCCGCGAGAAGGTCACGACGCCGGTCAAGGTGTTCGCGGTGATGCCCAAGACGTTCAGCGCCGAGGGCGCCACGGCAGGTGCGGGAGTGGTCGAGACGCCAAGTCTCACCGTCAGCTCGAAGGTGAAGGTCGTCGACAAGCGCGCCAAAGAAGGCGACCACGTCAACCTCGACGCGGCGCCGCTGATCGTCGGGGTGGGCCGCGGCTTCAACGCGCGCGAGGACCTCGCTCTGGGCGACGAGCTCGCGGGCGCTCTGGGCGCCGTCGTCGGCTGCACCAAGAGCCTCGCCGACTTCGAGTGGCTCGGCGAGGACCGCATCATCGGCCTCTCCGGCGCCAAGACGGCACCGGACCTGTACCTGAGCGTCGGGATCTCCGGCCAGATCCAGCACACCGTCGGCGTGGCCGGCGCCAAGCTGATCGCCGCCGTCAACAAGGACAAGGAGGCGCCGATCTTCGCCATGGCGGACTACGGCCTGGTCGGCGACCTCTACGAGGTGGTGCCGGCGCTCGTCGAGCGCCTCAAGAGCGTGTGACGCGCGGCCGGCGGGCGCTTCGCCCGCCGGCCGGCTCGCCATCGGCGACCGCGTGCGTCGCGCAAAGCTGCTCCCGCGGAGAGAGACGGCTCCGCCGGAGCGCCCCGGGCCGGGGCCGCTCGCGCGGCCCCGGCCCTCCACGTCCGGTATCCTGCCACAACCGGGAACCACGCGGGAAGGACGGAAGCGCATGACGCCGATCTCGCCTGTCGAGACGCCGACGACACTGCCGGTCGCCTGCAACCGCGACTGCGGCGGCGGCTGCCCGCTGCTCGCGACCGTCGCCGCCGGCCGCGTCACGCGCATCGCGGACAATCCCGTCGGCGGCCCGTTCCTCAGAGGCTGCGTGCGCGGCTACCAGGCCTGGCGGCAGCAGCAGGCGCCCGACCGCCTGACGACGCCGCTCGTGCGCACCGGACCTCGCGGCTCGGGCCAGTTCCGCGAGGCGGACTGGTCGGAGGCCATCGGTCTGGTCGCAGACGGGCTGGGGGCGGTGCGCGCACAGCACGGCGACGGTGCGATCCTCGCCTTGGGCGGCTCGGGCTCGTGTCGCGGCGTGGTGCACGACACGGAGGACCTCACGGCGCGGTTCCTCGGCCTCATCGGGGGTCATGTGCGGCAGACCGACACCTACAGCTCTGCCGCCGCCCGGTACGTCCAGCCGGTGGTGCTGGGCACGCAGCGCGGCGGCATCGACCCTGCGACGTTGCGGCACTCGGGGATGATCGTCCTCTGGGGCGCCAACCTCATGGACTGCATCATGGGCTGCGAGTGGCGCCTGCGCGTGCGCGACGCGAAACGGCGCGGCGTGCCCGTCGTCGTGATCGACCCGCGCCGCACGGAGACGGCGAGGCAGCTCGGCACCGAGTGGCTGCCGGTGCGGCCGGGCACCGACAGCGCCCTCATGCTCGCGCTGCTGTACGTGTTCATCAGCGAGGGGGTGGTGGACGAGACATTCGTCGCCGCGCACGCCTCCGGGTACGAAGCGCTTCGGCTCAGCGTCCTCGGCCTCGGCGCCGGCGAGGCCGGCACGAGCGACGACGACGCTCTCCACCGGCCGGCCACGCCCGAGTGGGCGGAGCGCGTCTGCGGCGTGCCGGCGGCGCGCATCGTCACGCTGGCGCGCGAGTGGGCGCGCCGCCGGCCCGTCGCTCTCGTCCCCGGCCTCTCCATCCAGCGCACCGTCGGCGGGGAGGAGGCGGTCCGTCTCGCCATCGCCCTGCAGACGGTGACCGGCGACCTGGGTCGCCGGGGAGGCTCATCGGGCGCGCAGACGTGGGGTGGCCTGCCCGAGCCGCGAATCGGCAGGATCCCCGTGCCTGTGGCGCCCGCCTCCAGCGGCGTCCACGCCAACGACTGGGCCGACGCCGTGCTCCGGGGACGCTCCGGCGGTTACCCGGTCGACATCCGCGCCGCGTACGACACCGGCGGCAACTACGTCGCGCAGGGCGCGGACGTCGCCACGAGCATCCGCGCCATGGAGTCGCTCGAGTTCTCCGTGTGCCACGACCTCTTTCTGACCACGACCGCCAGGTACTGCGACGTCGTGCTGCCGGCCACGCACTGGCTCGAGCGCAGCGACGTCGTGTTCACGTCGGCCAACTACCTGCTCTACTCCCACGGCGTGGCGACACCTCCGGGGCAGGCTCGCGACGACTACGACATCTTCGCCGACCTCGCCGCGGCGATGGGCTGTGGCGACGCCTACACGGAGGGCAGGGACTCGGACGCGTGGCTGAGGGCCTGCATGGCGGACTCGGAGGTCCCCGACGACGAGGAGTTCCGGCGCTCGGGGATCCACTGGGGCGTCGACCAGGAGCGGGTCGGCCTCGCCGCCTTCGCCGCCGACCCCGCAGGCGCGCCGCTCGCGACTCCGTCCGGCAAGGTCGAGCTGAGTGGCGCTGCCTGCGTCGCCGCCGGCCTGCCGGACACGCCGGCGGCGCGCATCCAGCCGACCCAGGAGACGCTGCCGTTACGGCTGATCACGCCCAAGTCGCGCTTCCGCGTGCACACGCAACTGGCCGAGATCCCCTGGTTCCGCGCTCGCGACGACCGCAGCCTGTGGATCCACCCCGGCGACGCCGCCGCGCGCGACCTGGCCGACGGCGACGAGGTTGTCGTCACGAGTGAGCAGGGCAGGGTTCGTTGCGCGTGTCGTGTGACCGCGGACGTGATGGAGGGCGTCGTGTCGCTGCTGGCCGGCATCGAACCCCGCTTCGACGCCGGCGGCTGCGACGCTGCTGGGTCGGCCAACGTGCTCACCAGCGCCGCGCCGACCCTGCCGAGCCGGGGCGCCAGGCTCCACTCCACGCTCGTCGAGGTCAGGCCCGCCGGCTAGAGACCACCTCGCGCCCGCGTCAGGACGACTCGGGCTTCGCGTCCGGCTCGGGCCTCGGGGGCGGTTCGCTCACGACGGGGCTGCGCCCGCCGCGCTCGTCCGAGCGCTCCTTGCGCAGGGCGATCAGGTCCCCGGCCAGCACCCAGGCGGCGGAGGTGATCGGGATCGCGAGCAGCACGCCGACGATCCCGCCGAGCGCGGCCCCGACCAGCGCCGCGATGAAGACGATCAGGGGGCTGAGCGACACCGTCTTGCTGTAGACCACGTTCTGCAGCACGTTGTTCTCGAACTGCTGGTAGAGGACGAAGTAGACGACGAGCACGACGCCGTCCACGACTCCGCCGGTGGCGAAGCCGACGATGCAGACGATGACGGCCCCGATCGTCGCGCCCACCAGCGGGATGATGTCGAGCACGGCGACGAGGACGGCGAGCGTCTCGGCGTAGGGAACGCCCAGGATCTTGAGGACGATGTACGAGGCGATGCCGGCGACGAGACTGATCGCCAGGTTTCCGCGCACGTATCCGCCGGTGGCGCGCAGGACATTGTCGCCGATACGCTCTGCCCACTTCCGCTCGCCGTCGACCATCACGGCGAGGATCGAGCGCCACGCCCGCGGTCCCTCGATGAGCAGCATCACCATGATGGTGAGGATGGTGACCACCGCGGCGACGACGGAGGCGGCCTTGGTGACGGCGGTCACGATGGTGTCCTGGTTGCCGGCGAGCACCTTGGTCACCTGCCCGGGCGTGATCGAGGAGAGGCGCTCGAGGATGTGGAAACGGGTCTCGACGAAGTTCAGCTGGCCGCCCGGCCCGAAGACGTTGTCGACCAGGGAGGGCATGGCGCGGATGAAGTCGTCGGCCTGGAACACGACCGGGTACGCCACGACGATGATGATGGCGACGAGCGCGGCGATGGTCGCGAACGAGACCAGCAGCGCCGCGAGGATGCGGTTCCAGCGATGGCGCTCCAGCCAGCCGACGGCGGGCTGGAGCGCGATCGCCAGGATCACCCCGATCACCACCCAGAGCACGATGGTGCGTATCTGGAAGAGGAACTCGATGATGCCGACGATGACGAGCACCGTGAGCGTCACGATCGCCGTGACGCGGATGATCTGGGAGGCACGCCATTCGTGCTGGGTGAACATCCCGCGCGGCGCCGGGTCGTGGTCGCTCACGCTCGCCTCCCCGTGACGTAGTGCCCTCTCCGTGCGGCACAGCGTATCATTGAGCGGCGCCGGCGCTGCCGTCACGCGCCGCCTCCGCACCGTGGGCCTATAGCTCAGCTGGTTAGAGCAGCCGACTCATAATCGGCCGGTCGCAGGTTCGAGTCCTGCTGGGCCCACCAACGCTGCCAGGCCGGCCACATCCTTCCTGTCCACATGACGCGTCCCGAAGAAGCCCGCCGTCTGCCGTGTCCAAAGCATGAGGGGGAGCGCGTCTCAACGCTCGTCCCTGACCACAGGCGAGTAAGCTGAGGTGAGCCGTGGGAGCGGGGGCCATGACCGTCAGGGAACCGAGTCCCGATGTGGTGACCGCGAGCGGACACGACCGGCAGACCGTGCCGCCGTCCGTCGTCGAGGCCGCCCGCGCGGGGGATCCCGACGCTTTCATGGCCATCTACGATGCCTACATCACGCGCCTGCGCGGTCTCGCGTTCCGCACGCTCGGTGACCCCGGCCTCCTCGATGACGCGATGCAGGAGGTGGCGGTCAAGGCCTTCGGCGGGTTGCCCCACTTCCGCGGGGACTGCGCGATCGGGACCTGGCTGTTCCAGATCACCTACCGTGCCTGCCTGAACCTCCAGCGTGGCCGCGGCCGCGTGGTGCCGTTGCCGGATGTCGAACTGCTGGCCGACGACGCGAGCGGGGATCCCGCGGAGTCCGTCCTGCGGCACATCGAGCTGGCCGCCGCGCTGGCATCGCTGACGGCTGCCCAGAGAGCGGCGGTCTTCCTGATCCTGGAGGAGGGGCTGGACTACCAAACGGCCGCGCGGGTTCTCGGCGTGCCGCCCGGCACGATCGCTTCGCGGTTGTCGGCTGCGCGCACCGCTCTGGCCAGGTGCCTCGAGGATCCGCGACGTGGTGAGGAGATGTGATGAGCGAGGATCAGGACAAGCGGCTGCGTGAGGCGCTGCGCAGCCTGCAGCCGCCGCCTCCGACGGCCGAGGCCCGGGAGCGGATCCGCGCCGCCGTCGCGGCCGCCGCCGCGGAACCCGCGGCAGGGCTCGCGACGGCGACGACGGAACCGCCGCGCTCCCGCCGCCGGCGCGCCTTCGCCGTGTTCGCCCGGCATCGCCGGCTGGCGCTTGGACTCGCAGCCTCCGCCGTCGCCGTTCTCGTCGCCGCCGTTGCTGTCGTCGGGTCGCCGAGCGTCGGCGGGCCCGAGCCCGTGAGCGCCAGCGAAGTCCTGCAGAAGGCCATGCGCGCGCGCTCCTCCGGCCGCACGCTTGCCGCCGAGGTCACGCTCACCATCCGGACGAACGCCCTGTGGGCGACTCAAGCCCAGTACGAGGTCGATCACTACGACATGCTGATGCGGGCGGACGGCAGCTTCCGGCTCTCGCGCCGGGGCCCCCCTCCGGTCGGCTGGTCGATGGGCGGCTCCCGTCCGTCGGCTGAAGTCGTCTTCGACGCCCTCCGCGGGGTGGTCAGCCCGTACCCGTCGGCCGAAGTCGCCTTCGACGCCCGCCGCGGCGTACTCAGCACATACTCCCCCGACCGGGGGGTGATCGTGCGCGCGGGCTACTCACTGGGCCCCCCAGACCGCTGGCCAGACCCCATCACTCGGGCCGACTTCAGCGCTGTCGCGCGGGCCCTGGATGCGGTGCGCGCGACTCGGGTCAGGACGGCCGTCTTCGAAGGCCGGCCGGCCTGGATCATCACGTGCTCTCTGGCCTCGATCCCCTCCCGTCCGCGGGTAAGCGTCTATTGGTCCATCTACGAGATCACCATCGACCATGCTACTGCCCTCCCCGTCTGCTTCCGGGAGTTCCGTGACGGGCAGATGCGGGCTGAGGTGCGGTACCGAAACCTCCGCGCGAACGTGCCGCTGCCGGATGATGCATTCGAGCTCAAGGCCCCTGAGGGGGCGTCGGCATCACGCATCCGCGGCGGCTTTCGCTTGGCGTCGGTCGCCGCAATCGCGACGCTGCCGGGCTACACGGCACTGGTTCCGAAGACGGTCCCGCCGGGCTTCAGGTTGGATCAGGCCGCGGTCGCGAAGCACGGCTTGACCGCGAACCGTCGGCACGAGGGGCGCAACATCGTCGCGCTCAAGTACGGGCGCGGATTCGACAGCCTGACGGTGACCACGCGGAGTGTCGCGGATGCGTACCATGCCGCCTTCTACGACCCCTTCGAGCTCGACCAGCAGTGGGCGCGCGAGGTTGCCTGGACGGTCCGGATTCGCGCCGGTGCTTTCGCCGGCAAGACCGCACGAGTAGTCGTGGCGCCGGGGACCACCGTACCGCACCTCTGGGCTGTCAAGGACGGCGTGCTGCTCACCATCGCGGGCAGTGCGACCGCCGATGACCTCGTGGCGATCGCCACCTCCCTGGAGCCCGCGCGCCCTTGAAACCAGGAGCAAACGGCGACGGCCGAAAGCGCGGGACCCTCCGGGTGTCGAAAGCTGTGGAGGGCCAGCGTCGACCGCGTCGACCCTCCGTCGGAACAGTAGGGAAGGAGGCGTCGTCATGAAACCACGTGCAATGACCTCGACGGCCGCCGTGGGGCGGAGCGTGCACCCAGGCTCGACCGCGGTCCTCTGCCTGCTCGTCCTGGGCCTCGGCGCGCTCAGCCTCATCGGCCTCTGCGCCTGTGGGGGCACGAGCACCACGACGTCGAACACGCCGTCGGTGACTCCGTCGCCGACCCTGTCGCCGACCCTGTCGCCGTCCACAGCGTGGGAGCCGTGGCCGCCCGGGACCGCCTCGGCCGCGCAGACCTTGACGGTCGCCGGCAAGTACGCCGCCCGGACGTATGATGAGGCGCCGTCGCTGCCGCGCCTGTTCGCCGCCGATGGCACCGTCGACATCTGGGTCGCCGAGGCGCAATTCAGTGGCCGGGAGGCCATCGACTACATGACCGATTCCCCGAAGGTGCTTGACTGGTCGAAGGGGAGCGTGCTGGCGACCGCCGGGGCGGCCACGGTCGAGCAGATCGTGATCAACTCCGATGAAGGCGCCATGATGCCGTGTCTCGAGGTCCTCACCGTCGCCGACGGCAAGATCACCCACCTGGAGGTGTACGGCAACGCCGTCGCCGGGACCCAGGTAGTGCCGCCGAAGCGGGTGGGCACGAAGCCGGGGCCGGAGGATGACGCGGCGGCCGCCGAGGCTGCGGTGACAGCCTACTACGCGGCACTGGGCGCGGGAGACCCCACCGCCACGGCTCTGCTGTACGCGCCGGACGCGGTCTTCCAGGACACCACCGCGACCGGGCAGCCGGGCGGCGCGAAGGAGGCTGTCGCGTGGCTCACCAAGGCCGCCGCCGTACCCCACATGACCATGGAGCTCAAGTCCGTCATCGCGGGCAAGGGCTGGGCAGCGGCTCGCTGGATGCTCTCCGGCGACAACTCGGGCGGCGTCAATGTCGGCGTGCGTGGGGCCACTGTGTTCGAGGTGCGCGACGGCAAGATCGTCCGCCAGACCGCCTACTACAGACTCGAGGGGTCACCGCTCCTGTGACGCGTTCGGTGGGAGGGGTCGTGAGACCACGCTTGAAGACCCTCGGCAGGGCTGCACTGGGCGCGTCGGGGCTGCTGGTCCTGCTCGCGGCGCTCGCCCTCGCCGCCTGCGGCGGCAGCGCAACGACGACCCCTGACGCGACTGCGAGTGCTGGTGTCGCCGCCACCGCCTCGGCCAGCAGCCCGCAAGCCTGGCCGACACGCGGCGTGCCCATCAGTGCCCTGGATATGGACCCCAGCGATCCGTCGATCCTGTACGCCGCGACGGTGGGGGGTCTCTTCAAGTCGAGTGACGGGGCGGAGAGTTGGACCCGGCTCCCAGGGACGTACGGGCGCAACTACTGGACTGTCGCCGTCGATCCCACTGCGCCATCCACGATCTACGCGATCTCCGTCAAGGACGATGCCGTCCCTCCCGGGCGCCTGCAACGGTCGGATGACGGCGGCGCCACGTGGGTGAATCTGAGCGACGCCGGCTCACCACGGATCTACGGGTATGAGGCCTTCGTGTGGTTCGATGTGGCGGCGGCCCCGGCCACAGTCTACGCGTGGGGCATGAAGCGCGGAGACTGGCACGTGTACCGGTCGGTCGACCGTGGCGAGACCTGGACTAGAGACCCCCCGGAGCAGCAGAACCCGCCGTGGGACCCGAGCGCTGTTCCCCGGCAGATGTCCGTCGCCGCGCGACGGGCTCTCGAGGCGTTCATGGCCGAGTTGCAGCCGAGCAGCGGCAGTCAGCAGGCGTGGATCGTCGACCGCACCGCCGAGGCCGGTCCCGTGCTCCACATCGTCGGCGGCCGACCACTCGTCGACCCGCGAGACTCCTCGGTCTTCTACGCGGCGACCATGCAGGGTGTGTACAAGTCCCTGGACGGCGGCAGGACCTGGAGGCAGGCGAGCTCAGGCCTCGGCGGGACGAAAGGACAAACGCCATGAGCGCCGATCTCATGCGCGGGTTCTGAGGCTTCTCGCGTCTCTGCATGCGTCGGCAGCGATGCTGATGTCGTTCACGATCGGCGTCTGCGGCGGCACCAGTACCACCCCCACTCGCGCCGCTTCGGCGAACCCGACGGCCGCGCCGACCCTCCGCCGGAACGGGAGGGAACAGAACCGAGACATCATCGGGTATGCTCTCTGCCGTGGACGACGACCTAGGATCGCCGCGGGTGTGCTCGTGACCGAGGCGCTGCGCATCGCGGGAGCACTGCTCCTCGTCGGCCTCAACGCCTTCTTCGTGGCCACCGAGTTCGCCATCACCCGGGTCCGCCTCAGTCAGGTGCTGGAGCTCGAGAAGCAGGGCAAGCCGGGGGCCAAGGCGGCTCGGCACGCCGTCGAGCACATCGATGCCTATCTCGCCGCCTGCCAGCTCGGCATCACCATCGCGAGCATCGGCCTCGGCGCATTGGCCGAGCCGGCCTTCGAGCACCTGCTGGAGCCGCTTCTCGGGTCTTTTGCCCCGGGAGTGGCCGCCGGCATCAGCTTCGTCTTCGCCTTCGGCCTCGTGACGCTGCTGCACGTGGTGCTCGGCGAGCTGGCCCCCAAGTCGCTGGCCATCGCCCGCACCACGCCCACCGTGCTGGCCGTCGCGCCGCCGATGCGGATCTTCTATCTCGCGACCAAACCGCTGGTCGACGGCTTCAACTACCTCGGCAATCTCGTCCTCAGGCCCTTCGGTATCCCGCCCGCGCGCGAGGTGGGGCACGCGCCGCACACCGAGGACGAGCTGCGCATGCTCCTCGCGCAGAGCGTCCGCGAGGGGCTGATCGAGACGTACGAGCGGGAGTTCGCCGAGAACGTCCTCGTGTTCGGCGACCTCCGTGCGCGTCAGGTCATGGTGCCGCGCCGCGACATCGACTTCCTGGTGCTGGGCGAGAGCGCCGACGAGATGGTGCACCGCGCCGGCGGGAGCCTGCACACGCGGCTGCCGCTCTGCGAGGCGGAGGACGGCCTCGACGATCCCGTCGGCGTGGTCAACTCCAAGGAGCTGCTGCTGCTGGCGCTGGAGGGCGGTGCGATCGACCTGAACGCCCTGTCGCGGCCACTCGCACGGGTCTCCGAGTCGACGCTCGTGGACCAGGTGCTGCGCGAGCTCCGGCGCAAGCGGCAGCACATGGCCCTGGTCGTGGACGAATACGGCACCACCGTCGGTCTGGTCACGCTGGAGGACATCATCGAGGAGATCGTCGGTGAGTTCGAGGAGGAGGAGGACGGCGAGCACGACGCCGAGATCCGGCGTGACGGCGACGACCTCGTCGTCGCGGGCACGGCGACGCTCGGCGACGTGGAGGACGCTCTCGGCGTCGAGATCGACAACGCCGGCGAGGCGACCATCGGCGGGCATCTGATCGAACTGCTGGGGCGCGTCCCGGACGCGGGCGAGACGCTCGAGCTGGAGGGCCTCACGGTCACGGTCGCGGCCGTCGACGAGGCGCGCATCGTCGAGCTGCGCGTGTCGCTGCGGCCACGCGAGTCAGACGGCGACTGACGCGGGCGGGTCGAGCGCGCCCGTGGGCCCCGTGCGATCCCCGGCGCCCCACGGGCACTGTTCATCATCGGTCACGACTGATCGCACATCATTCATGATCGTTCACGCACGTCATGCATCCGCAGTCTCTTGACAGGACGCGGGATGGTCATATCATCCGATCATGTTTGAACGGTTGTGATTGGTGATGATTGATGGCGCGGAGACGTAAGGCTTCGAAAGGGGATGCGGTGGCGACGCCGGCGACGCGCGAGATGCTGCCCGCCGAGCGGCGCGCGCGCATCGTGTCCGCGCTCGAGGACCACCAGGCCGTCCGCGTCCCCACCCTGAGCGACGACCTCGGCGTCTCCGAGATCACCATCCGGCGCGATCTGTTGCTGCTGGAGCAGGAGGGCGTGCTCGAGCGCACCTACGGCGGTGCGGTCATGCGCAAGCAGACGCCGGCCGAGCAGCATTGGGAAGACACGGCCGGCGTCCAGGCGCCGCAGAAGGCCGACATCGCCAAGGCCGCCGCGGAGATGATCGAGCCGGGCGACACGGTGTTCCTCGGCTCGGGTTCGACGGCGGCGACCATCGTGCGGCACCTGCCGCCGGACATGGAAGTCCGCATCGTCACGCACAACCTGGCGGCGGCGCTCGAAGCTCGCGGCCCCAGTATCGAGTTCGTCTTCCTCGGCGGCCTCTACCGCCCTCAGATCGGCGCGGTGGAGGGCTCCTGGTCGATCGACATGCTCGCGCAGTTCAACGCCGACAAGACGTTTCTCGGCGCCGACTGCCTGGACGTGGCCGCCGGCCTCACGACGCCGGGACTGGCCGTCGCCGATCTCGAGCTGTCCATGATCCGCCGCACGCGCGGCGAGGTCGTCGTGCTGGCGGACAGCAGCAAGATCGGACTGGTGGGGGCCGTCGTGATCTGCCCGCTGGACCAGATCGACGTCGTCTTGGTCGACAGCGCCGTCGACCCCGAGGTCTGCCGGCAGATCGAACGGGCCGGACCCCAGTGCGAGGTGGTGTGACGTCCATGTGTCCGCATCCAACGACGAAAGGGTGAACGAGGTGGCATCGGCCGAACATCTGACCCCCGAGGCGGCGATCGCCCGCATCTCCGACTGGGACGGCCTCGACGTGTCCTTCGAGGTGCTGGGCGGGGGCATCACCAACCACAACTACGTCGTCACGGTGACCGGCCGCCCGGACCTGCCGTGGGGCGGCAAGTACGTCATGCGCATCCCCGGCCAGGGCAGCGACCTGTTCATCGACCGCGAGGTCGAGCACAAGAACGCCCTCGCGGCCGCGCAGGCCGGCGTCTCGCCGCCCGTGCTCTACAGCCTCGAGCCCGAGATGTGCACGGTGGTGCCCTTCATCGAGGCCCAGACCATGCACCCCGAGGACCTGGCCGGCCACCGCGACCGCCTCGAGAAGGTCGTCGACGCGGTACGGCAGTACCACGACAAGGCCACGTTCGTGAACGAGATCTACGTCTTCGACATGATCCGCGAGTATGTGGAGAAGGCGCGCAGCGTCCACGCGTCGTTCCCCGACGACATCGACTGGATGCTCGCGCTCGGCGACGACATCGAGCAGGCGATGAAGCGCAACCCGCCCGCCGATGTGGCCTGCCACTGCGACCTGCTCTCCGAGAACTTCATGCTCGAGGCGAGCGGCAGGATGTGGGTCATCGACTGGGAGTACGGCGGCCAGAGCGACCCGTACTTCGACCTGGGCGACTTCTGCGTCGAGCACCCCTTGTCTGAGGACGAAGAACGTTTCATCATCACGCGATACTGTGGCGCTTTTGACGAGGTCGCCTACGCGCGCATGATGCTGCACAAGATCGTCGCCGACCTGTGGTGGAGCATCTGGGCCATGATCCAGGTGCGCAAGTCGAAGCTCGACTTCGACTTCTACGAGTACGGCATGAACCGCGTCCGCCGCCTGCACGAGAACGCCGCCAAGCCGGAGTTCCCGTCCTGGCTCGAGACCGTAGAGGGAGTGTGAGCAGCTGATGAGCGATGACATGACACGGCCCGCGGGCGAGGTAGGACCCGACGTCGGCATGGGCAAGGTCGACCCTGAGCTGGCGAAGCAGTTCCAGGAGGAGGCCCTCCGGGTCGTCAAGGCCGGCGAGGAGGCGGGGGTACATCTGCGCGTCATCGGCGCGCTCGCCTTCTGGCACCACTGCCCTCAGTTCGGCTACATCCAGGAGAAGCTCAACCGGGTCTACACCGACATCGATTTCGCCGGCTACGGCAAGCAGAACGACGCGATCCGCAAGTTCTTCGTCTCCATCGGCTACGACGAGGACATGGAGATCAACGCCTTCCACGCCGAGGGCGGCCGGCTGATCTTCAACAACCCCACCAACCACATCCACGTTGACGTGTTCATGGACAAGCTCGACTTCTGCCACCCGATCCCCTGGAAGGGCCGGCTCGAGGTCGACTCGCCGACGATCCCACTGGCGGAGCTGCTGCTCGAGAAGATGCAGATCGTCAAGATCAACGAGAAGGACATCATCGACACGATCATGCTGCTCATGGAGCACGAGATCGACGCCAACGACGAGGACAAGATCAACTCGCAGCGCGTCGCCAAGCTGTGCGCCGGCGAGTGGGGGCTCTGGCGCACCACCACCATGAACCTCGAGAAGGTGCGCGACTACCTGCCGCACCTCGACCTCGACGACGCGCACAAGCAGATCGTCAGGACGCGCGTCGCCGAGCTGATGAGCGCGATGGACGACTACCCCAAGGGCACGCGCTGGAAGCTGCGCGCCAGGGTGGGCGACAAGGTCAAGTGGTACAACGAGATCGATTGAGGGGCGGCTGACGCATGGGACTCTTCAGCAAAAAGGGCGGCTCCTCCGGTAAGCGCGTCCGCATCTTCTACATGACCGACGTGCACGGGTCAGAGCGCACGTACCGCAAGTTCATCAACTCAGCCAAGTTCTACAAGGTCGACCACCTGGTCATGGGCGGCGACATCGAGGGCAAGTTCCTCGTGCCCATCGTCGACGAAGGCGGCGGGCACTACCGGGTGACCCTGCAGGAGGAGTTGGTCCGCCTCAACGGAGAGGACGAGCTCAAGGGGATCCAGGACCGCATCGAGACGCTCGGCTTCTACTACACCATCGTCGGCGAGGACGAGATCCGCGCGATGCAGGAGGACAAGAGCCTGGTGGACGCGGCCTTCAAGAAGGAGGCGCATGCCCGGCTCGAGCGCTGGATCGCACTCGCGGACGAGCGTCTCGCCGGCACGGACATCAAGTGCTACGTCACCGGTGGCAACGACGACCCGCAGGAGCTCGTCGACCTGCTCGAGGCATCGCAGAGCGACCGCGTGATCAACTGCGAAGGCCGCATCGTGATGCTCGACGACGCCTTCCCGATGGCCAACTGCGGCTACAGCAACCCCACACCGTGGGACACGCCGCGTGAGACGGACGAGGAGACACTGGAGAAGTACCTGGAGGACTCGGTCCAAGGGATCGATGACTTCGAGAGCGCGATCTTCAACTTCCACGTGCCGCCGTACGACTCGACGCTCGATGATTGTCCGAAGCTCGACTGGTC
>CAVTPJ010000009.1:0-256601 GCA_963736645.1 uncultured Thermoleophilia bacterium
CCGGGGAACCTGCCGGTGGCGCTGACGCGCGAGGAGGTGCGCCGCCTGCTCGCCGCCCTCGAGGGCGACCCGCGTCTCGTCGCCGCGCTGCTCTACGGTTCCGGCCTGCGCCTCATGGAGGCGCTGCGCCTGCGCGTCTGCGACCTCGAGCCGGGGCGCGGCGAGCTGCCGTGCGCAGCGGCAAGGGCGGCCGCGACCGCGTGACCATGCTGCCGCGCTCCCTCCGGCCCGCCCTCGAGGCCCAGCTGGCGCGGGCACGCGCCCTGCACGAGCGTGACCTCGCCGCTGGCTGGGGGCGCGTCGCGCTGCCCGGCGCCTTGGCGCGCAAGTACCCCAAGGCGCCCTGGGAGTGGCGCTGGCAGTGGGTCTTCCCGCAGCAGCGCCGCTGGCGCAACCGCGAGAACGGCGAAGGAGGGGCGCCACCACCTCCACGAGACCATCGTGCAGCGCGCCGTGACCGCCGCCGTGCGCCGCGCGGAGATCGACAAGCACGCCACCTGCCACACGCTGCGGCACTCGTTCGCGACCCACCTGCTCGAGGACGGCTACGACATCCGCACCATCCAGGAGCTGCTCGGCCACAAGGACGTGCGCACGACGATGATCTACGCCCACGTGCTGAACCGCGGCGGCCACGGCGTGCGCAGCCCGATCGACGACCTCGTCGGGGAAAGGCAGTCTGCCTATCACGCACCATCAGGCTCGTGATAGCGTCATATACAGAAAGGGGCCGTCTGCGTCGATGACAAACGCAGACTGTCTAATTGTTGTTGTTAGGTTCACACTGGCCGATGCGAAGCGACGGGGAGGAGGCGACCGTGAACGGAGCGTCGCAGTCGATCATCGTCAGGCCGGTCCTCTGGGCGCTCGCTGGTCTTCCCGCTCCTCGACTGCCTCGCCGGCGCGCTCATGGTCTCGCTCGTGGTCCTGCGTCTTCGCAGGTGACTGGCCGCACCGCTTCTGCTTGATTGTTGCCCGGTGGCGATGGCCTCGCGATCGGCCCTCCTCACCACCTGGCGCAGCCTGCCACTCGAGCTCGACTCGCAGGCGCTGCGGCGGCCCCTCGCGCTGGGCCCGCTCGGCCAGCATCTCCCTCGACCAGGCTCCGACGCTGGCCAACCGAGCCGCGGTCCCAGCCTCGCCGCCATAGGCTTCCTCGGCCAGCGCGTGGTGTGCGCGTGACGGCTCACGCAAGGTCAATCATCGACCGCTGGCAGTATCGGCCCGACGAGATGCGTCGCCTGCTCGGCGGAACTCGGACAGGCTGGCGCGGAGAGCGTGTACGTGGAACCTAACAAAGCGGATCAAGCTGGCCTCGCCAAGGCGTCGCGGCAAGATGGAGCCGCGGCGCTCGCAGCTCATCCGCGGTGCGTTGGACCGACAGGCGGGAGGACACGTGAGGCTCATCGCTCTGGTCGTCGCCGCCACGGCGCTCCTTGTCGCGGGGTGTGGCGCCGCAGCGACCGAACCTCCGACCTCGTCGGCTTCTCCCGGCGCGCAGGGCGAATGGCGTCAGGTCGCCCTGGGTGAGAAAGCTCCGCCTGGCCTCGACGGCGAGGCGACCGTGGAGACCTGGTACAGCGTCACGACTCCCGATCCCGCCCACGCCTGGATGGTCGGCATGGACGGCGTCATCTATGCGACCGCCGACGGCGGTACGACGTGGCAGGCGCAGACTGCGGCCGGCAAGATCGGCGCGGGGGCGACGAACGCAGGACAGGTGTTCGCCGTCGACGCCGGGCACGTCTGGGGCGTGAGTGCCGGCGGCAGGATCGTCGCGACGGCAGATGGCGGCGCGACGTGGACGGAGCAGCAGTCACCTGCGAAGGGCCTCCGCGGCGTCTCGTTCTGCGACCCCATGAACGGCTGGGCCGTCGGCGGCGGCGACATCGTGCACACGTCAGACGGCGGCGCGACCTGGGAGGCGCAGTCGGCGCCGCTCGGCGCCCTCAAGGACGACCGCGACGGGCTTACGGCCGTGTCCTGCGTCGACCCCGAGCACGCCTGGGCCGCCCGCCTGCGGCTCAAGGTCGACGGGAACACCGTGACGTCGGTCAGCACCGTGTACGGCACGAGTGACGGCGGCGCGACCTGGCGCAAGCTCTGGTCGGGCGATGCGGGCGCCAGACACATCGAGTTCGTCGACGCGCAATACGGCTGGATGGCTGGCGGCGGCGTCTGGGCCACCTCTGACGGCGGCCTGACCTGGCATCGTCAACCCGGAGCGGGATCCTGGATCAGCGACATCTCGTTCGTCGACGCGCAGCACGGCTGGGTGAGTGACTTCGACGCCAGGCACTGGCCGGCGATCCTTCCAGACCGTTGACGGCGGGCAGACCTGGACTCGGCAGACGCTGAGGTCCCTCGGTCTGGCGAAGAACCGCATGGCCGACGCCTGGGGCATCGCCTTCAGTGACGCGCGTCACGGCTGGGCCGTCGGCAACACGGGGGATTGGCAGCTGGTGGGCCGGTATGAACCGCGAGTGAGCGGTCCAACAAGCGGATCAACCCGACTCGCCCTACGGTTTCTGTAGTAACCTTAGGCCGTCGCGCTCGCAGGTTATCCGCGGTGCGTTAGGTGTAGTGTCAGGGACTGGAGGTGCTGGTCATTGGCGCGTACGACTGACGAGAACTGGGACGACTGGGAAGACGGGGCGCTCGACTCGGCCACACGACCACTTGCCATTGGCGTCATCTTGATCGTGGCGGCTGTCGCCATCGCCGCGGCTGCGGTCATCTACGTCGCGCTCGTTCTTCTCCAAGTCCTGCCCGGCTTCATCGGTCCGCTTTGGGACTGACTTGGCGGGCCGCCGGCACACACCTAACAAGCGCGTCAACCTGGCTCGCAGCAGGTCTGGCGTGGCAGCTTCCAGCCAGACCGCTCGCAGGTTACGCGCGGTCCGTTAGACAGGCCAGGTGAAGCAGCACGGTGGATCTCAATCTGCGGCCAGCCTCGGAGCGAGAACGGGCGTTCCTCTACGAGCTGCACTGCTCCACCATGCGAGACGTGATTGAGCAGACATGGGGCTGGGACGACGCTTGGCAGCGTGCCGACTTCGAGAGGCGTTTCGATGCGTACACCGTCTCGATCATCGAGGCGGGATCCCGCTCTGTCGGGAGTCTGTGGCTCGAGCAGAAACCCGACTCACTCTACATCCACGAGCTTCAAGTAGCGCCCCAGCACCAGGGCAGGGGGATCGGCACGGCGGTGATCGAGATGGTAATCGAGCAGGGTGCCAGTCGTGCGCTGCCGATCACTCTTTCGGTTGTTCCCGCGAACCCACGCGCCCGCGAGCTCTACGAGCGTCTGGGGTTCAGAGTGACGTGCATCGAACCACCGTTCATTCGCATGCGCCATGACGCGCGCTTGGCGAGAGCTGTCTAACATGCGCATCAAAACAGACGCCGCTGCGCGGCGCTGGTTACGCGCATCACGTTAGCCGGTCGAAAGGCGAACGGTGTCAGAACGCCAAAGAGGAGCGAAGGCGTCAGTGGGCCTCCCGACGGACACCGGACAGACGGCGCAGCGGAGCGAGAAGCTCGGCGTCCTTCTTCTGGTTCTCGCCGCCGTCGGACTGCCTCTTGTTGTCTGGGAGCTCCTCCGCATACTCACATCTGCACAGGACACCGCGGGCCTCTATGTACGTTGGGTGTCGCTCAGCGAACGTCTCGGTCTCACTATCGTAGACTGGGCAACCTTCTGCGGCGAGCTCATGGTAGTCCTCGCTGCTGTTGGAGGTGCCCTTGTGATGCGTTCGGCGCGTCGGGCGGGAGCCAAGTCGCGAGCCGCCCGCTGGGCGCTGGGCCTCGGCTTGGCAGGCTGCGCGCTCATCCTAGTTGGTCTACTGGTCTGAGCTCTCCGTGGCGGCTGATGGAATCCTGTAGGACAGGTCACCCGCCGGCTAACAAGCGCGTCAACCTGACGCGATCAACGGTTTGTGTAGTAACTTGGAGCCGCAGCGCGCGCAGGTTATGCGCGGTGCGTTGGCTGGGAGGGGAATCCGCCGGCCACCGCCGCGAGGACTAGCAGGCGAGAGGCGCCGCGGGTCGTCCCCGGCAAGTTGCTAAAAAGTTGCTAAATCTGCAGGAAACTGCAGGCTCGAACAGGCTCGGGGCACCGGCGGACTGTCGCCAAACGACCCCAATTCACCCTCGAAGTACCCCGATTGACACCCTAGGCTGCGGATTTAGGAAACCTGTGCTCTATCCACTGAGCTACGAGGGCATTGTGCCGATTTGCAGGGATTTCTCTCTGCGGTGGCTCGGCAAAGGGTACCACAAGTTGCTAATAAGTTGCCAAATCTGCGGGAAACGTGCGCGGACAAACGGAGGGGGCGGAGGCCAACAGGTCATCCACCCCCTCCGGCTCTGCGCCTGTGAGTGCCTCTCGGTCGCCGTCCGTGATCGCCACGAGCCCGCCGACCGCAACCGCGATGGGGCGCGCCTGCACCTCGCTACCCCTCCCTCACTGACCGTCGCGAATGCCGGCGAGGCCGCCGTAGGCGGCGACGTAGTACGTGCCGCTCGGCCCGAGCATCGTGGTCGACCAGTAGCCGTCGTAGTTGACCCCGGTGCCGGCCAGCTTGCGCCAGACCGGGTAGCCGGTGCGGAAGTCCAGAGCCGTCCAGTAGAAGACGCCGACACCCGTCACCGGATCGTTCTGCCGCTCGACGATGTAGATGAGCCCGGTCTCGGTCGCCAGCGTCGGGACGGTGTTCGAGGCGACGAATGTGTTCTCCCACACCTTGTGCAGCTTGCCGTCGCTGCCGATGTCGACGCGCTCGAAGCCGGGCAGGTTGATGGTCGAGGCGAAGTCGCCGGCGGGGTTGAAGCCGCAGGTGTAGCCGTAGACGTTCTCGACGATCAGCGAGTTGCGGTAGCCGACGAGCGAGTTCTCGGCGGCCTGGCCGGCCATGTCCTTGAACACGGGGATGGTGCCCAGGACCCGCTTCTGGCCCGGCTTGAGCTGGTTCGCCGTGCGGTACACGACGATCTTCATCGGGACGGCGTTGTCGGCGATGGCCACGTACTTGCCGCCGCCCAGGACGGTGGGGCTGGTGCCCGAGCCGAGCGAGTACTGCCCTAGCTTGAGCGTCCCCGTCGTGTCGTAGCGCGCCGACCACACGACGGACGGCTTGCCGGAACTGTCGGCGGCCAGCTTGTAGAGCCGCTTCGACGTGAGGATGTAGGCGCCGCTCTTGGCGACGCCCAGCCCGTTGGAGCAGACCTCGCCGTCACGCAGCTTAGCGCACCTGATCTTGCCCGTCCTCGGGTCGATCACGCCCACGCGCGGGCCCACGCCGCCGGTCACGCCCGCTGTCTGGAACCAGATCCGCCCCTGCCAGTCGGGAAGGAGCCCGGCGACGTGGTCGGCGGCCGGGATGATGCTCGTCAGATCATACGTCTGGCCGGGCACGGCCTCGAGCGTCGGCGCATCGGCGGTCCCTCCCTCGCGCAGGGTGGCGATCTTGTGGGTGCCCTGCCCGATCACGATCTGCTGTTGGTCGTCGAGGAACCAGTAGGAGTTGCCCAGCTGGCTGGTGGTGCCCGACCCGAGCGGGTAGCTGCACAGCACGTCGAGCGTCACCGGGTCGAGCAGGAGGACGTTCATGGAGTTCGAGTTAATGAAGGCGGCGATCATACGCCCGGCGCGGTCGAACCCCATGGTGCAGGTGGCGGCGTTGAGGCGCAGGAGATCGGGCATGCCGAGGGTCGACGAGAAGGTCTGGAGGCTGGTGCCCAGCGGGGCCGGACCGCTCGCCGTGTCGCTGTTCCAGCTGTCGTTGTGGAGGTAGCTGTAGGGGATCGGAGCGAGGCCGGGATCCTGCGGCACGCCCGCACTCTGCAAGGGACGTGCCACGGCCGGGAACCCTGAGGAGTCCGGCAGCACGGTCACGGGCCCGGGCGCGATCGGCCCGTAGGAGGTGATCGCGAAGGCCGGCGCCGCGAGAGCGAGAGCCGCCAACAGGATGAGGAACATCAAGAACACCGCTCGGATGCGAACACCGTCGACTGTCTTCACGTGAGCGACCCCCGTACCCCGCGCGCCGCCGCATGGCGACGCGATTAACTGGACAAGTGTATTGTACTGTCGGCGCTGCAAACCGTCGACCTAGTGTCTCCCGATACACTGAAGCCCATGGAACGAGGTGACATGAGCCCGAAGACGCGCGACACGGAGAGGAGCAAGGCGGCCATCCTGGAGGCTGCACGACGCCTGTTCGCCGAGGGCGACTTCTCGGCTGTGAGCATCCGAGACATCGCCGAGGCCGCCGGCGTGAGTCACGGCCTGGTGCAGCACCACTTCGGCACCCGGGAGCAGCTGGTCGCAGCCGTCATCAGGAGCGAGATCGACGAGTTCGCGGCCACCCCGCGCGCGCTCCCGGAGGACGCTACCGCCGACGACCTCGAGCGCCTTCGCGACGAGCTCAAGGCCGGCATGAGCCGTTTCCACGACTATGCACTGCTCGTCATGCGCGCCGAGCTGGCTGGGGTAGAGCCCGAGAAGCTGCTCGACCCAGAGGCCCGCACGCCGGCGATGGCGCTGGCCGCCTCCGTACGCCACCTACAGGCGCGCACGGCGCCGCGGTCCGGCAGGCTCGACCCCGACCTGGTGAGCGCCTACGTGAACGCCAGCATCTTCGCCTTCGCGGCGATGGCGCCCTGGCTGATGACGTCGGTCGGCCTCGAGCCGCAGGACTACGAGGCGCGGTTCGACGAGATCGTCGACATCTCGGTGCGGCTGATCGCCCTCGCGTCGGGATTCGGGGCCGAGGTCTGGGAGCGGCCTGACGCAGCGGGTCCGGGAGGGACCGTCGGCGGTCAGCGAGCCTGACGGCGCCGGCCTGCGAGCTCGACGACGTTGCCGCGGGCGGGCTGCGCGTCCTCGACCGCGCGCTGCTCGGCGGCCTCGAGCGCCGCCCGCGTCACCTCGTCGAGCCCAGCGACCGCCTTCGCCCGCGCCGCCGCCGTCAGCCGCACGTAGTGCCGCAGCGTGGTCGCCGGGTCGGAGTGCCCGAGCCACTCCTGCGCCTGCTTGACCCCGTAGGTCTCGTAGACCCAGGTGCCGAACGAGTCGCGCAGACCGTGGATCGGCAGGTGCGGGTCGATCTTCTGCCGCGCCACCCAGTTCCACCACTGGCTCTTCAGGGTCGAGGGCGCCATCTGCGTGCCGTCCTTCTTGGGGACCACCCTCCCCGCCTCGTTCCACGCCGGACCCTGGGCCAGGCGGTACTCCTTCTGGGCGGCGAGCCAGACGCGCAGCTCGTCGCAGGCGGCGGCGGGCAGCGGCACCGTGCGGGCCTTGCCGTTCTTCGGCGGGTACTCGAGCAGCGTGCCGTCGTCGTCCTCTTCGATGGTGCGGCAGACGGTGACGAAGCCGCGAGTGAGGTCGAGGTCGGACCACAGGAGTCCCGCGATCTCCCCGACGCGCAAGCCCGAGAAGCCGGCGAGCACGCCGGCGGCGTGGACCTGCAGGCCCCTCGCCTTGATCACCGTGCTCGCGATCTCCCCCATGCTCCACACGGGGCGCGTCTTCGGGCGCAGCGCCGGCGGGTTCTTCACGCGCAGCGCCGGGTTGACCAGCAGCAGTTCCTCCTCGAGGGCCCAGTTGTAGGCAGTCTTGAGCATCGCGTGGTGGTGGGCGACGGTGGTCTCGGCGAGCGGCTTCTTCTTCTTGCTCCCGCGCATCTTCGCCGCGTAGTAAGTGGAGAGCTGCGCGCGGGTGAGCTTGCCCGCGAGCACCTGGCCGAGGGCCGGGTCGACGTGGATCCGGCGGATGCGCCGGTAGGAGTTGTAGCTGGCGACCCGCATCTCGCCCCGGGTGGCCTCGAGCCAGTGGTCGAGGAGCTCGGCGAGCTGCAGACGGTCGGGGTCGATGGTGCGGTGCGCCTCGAGCTCGGCGATCCATGTCTCCAGCAGTCGCTCGGCGGCCTTCTTGCCCGGCGCCTCGACCACCTTGGTGGTCTTCGGGTACTTCTGCTTCTGCTTGCCCTTCGCGTCGAGGACCGGCTGCCCGTCCCTGTTGAACGCGGGCTCGGACGGCAGGTTCACCCACAGCTGCCAGCGGCCCCGCACGGGGACGCCGTTCTTCTTCACGGGGTAGACGAAGCCGGTGAGGCGGAAAGGGTCCATGCCGGCACACTATCGCGCGGGCCGGCGGGAATCTGCTGGCCCGAGAGCCCGAGGGCGAAGACGACTACTTGCCCCTCCGCGTCAGTCCCATGTCCAGCCTGGCAGAGCCTCGAGCAGTGCCGTCCGTTCGGGCGCAAGTTCACCAAGGCGAAACATGCGGCGCTGTCTGGTTGTCCAAAACCCGAGCGCGAAGTCGGACTCAGGGTGTCTTTGCGGCACGCGCGCATGACCCTCCCGCTCCAGGAATTGGCGCAAGGCAGCGTAGCCTCGATCCCATTCCTCTGAGTAGGGATCCCACGTCCAGCCCGGCAAGCTCTCCAGTTGGGCGGCCTTCTCCGGATTGAGGCGACCGGCGTTGACAAGAGCCTGTTCAATCCTGCTGCCGCCTGTGGTTGACTGGCGCTGACACTGGAATCCGGCACGGAGGGGAGCATGTCGACCAGCGCAGCAGGGCAACGCATGATGAGGCCAGAATCACTCCCCTCGCTGATGCAGCCGGCCGAGGCGGCGGCGCGGATGGAGGCGGAGCAGGCGAGGGAGCTCGAGGCCTACACAGTCGGCGTGCAGACGGTGATCTGGGGGATGCAGCGGGTCAAGGCGGGGCAGACCCTGCGGAACTTCTCTGCGCCACTCCCGGCTGGCACTTCCGCCCGCCCCTTCGATCCCGGCGCGCATGGCGTCAACGTCTGGGGTCACGCGCGCGCGCTGATCACTCCTGAGCTCCGCGCGATCGAGACGCCCAACACCGAGACGCTGGTGTCCACCGCAGTCCTGGACCTGGAGGACGGCCCAATCGTCGTGGTGCACCCGGAGTTCGGCGAGCGTTACTTCCGCACCAGTCTCTGGGAGCTCCGCGGCGACACCCACACCATCAGCCAGAAGCGGGACGGATCGCACCCGGTGCCGTACGCGGTGCTGCCTGCCGGCTGGGAGGGGGCGGTGCCCGACGGCGTGAAGACGATCCGGGCACACAGCCGCTACGTCCTGGTCGCCCCCCACATCGGCGTGACGGGCGAGGACGACCTCGCGCAGGCCCGCGCCGTGCAGGAGGGCCTCCGCCTGGTTGCCCTCGAGGATTGGGCTGCGTCCCGGCGGGAGGTCGAGCCGGGCCGGCCGATGCGTCCACTGCGCCGGCCCGGCACGGACGTCCCGGAGGGACTGCTCTTCTTCGAGGAGCTCTGTGAGACGCTGAAGGACGTCACCTTACTGGACCAAGAGCTGGCCTTCGCCCGCCAGGCGGGGCGCATCGGCGTGACCATCACCGATGGGTTCCAGGTCGAGCAGCTCGACAAAGCGGCGGTCACAGGCCTGGCACGTGCGGTGCCCGACGCGCAGAGCATCCTCGAGCACACAGCGAGGACGCTGATGCCGGTACAGCCGGGCGGGACGTGGATGGTCAGCTTCGACCTGACAGACCAGGACGATTGGCTGTTCCGGGGCTCGGTCGGCTGGAAGCACGTGTGGGGCGACATCGCCGACGAGATCCTGTTTCCCTTCGCGCGCATCGACGAGCACGGCGAGGCGCTCACCGGAGCGCGGCGCTACACGCTTCGTTTCGAGGCGGGTGAGCAGCCACCGTCGCGCTACTGGCGCATCAGCATGTTCGACCTCGACGGGTTCTTCATAGACAACCCCATTCGGCGGTACGGCATCGGGAACATGGGCGAGAGCCTTCAGGTCAGCGCCGACGGGTCGGTGACGGTGCTCATCCAGCACCATCCGCCCGCTGAGGGCGAGGAGGCGAACTGGCTGCCTGCTCCCGAGGGCGGCTTCTTCCTGGCGCTGCGAATGTACCAGCCGGAAGAGCGGATGGCGCGCGGCGAGTACATCGTGCCGCCGCTGAGGCGAAACGACGCCTGAGCCGCCGGGCATACCCTGAGGCGAACTACTGCCTGCGGCTTGCGAGCGTGACGACGTTGTCGCGGACGGGCCGGGCATCCTCGAGGATCTTCTCCTCGGCGTGCTCCAGGGCTGCCCGAGTGACCTCATCCAACCCTGCCACGGCCTTCGCCCGCGCGGCCGTGGTGAGGCGCACGTAGTGCCGCAGCGTGGTCGCCGGGTCGGAGTGCCCGAGCCACTCCTGCGCCTGCTTGACGCCGTAGGTCTCGCAGACCCAGGTGCCTAAGGCTCCGGCGATTGACCGCCCGTTTCGCGGTGCGACTGTAAGAAACGCCGGCCTCGCGTGTTCTAGGTAGCGGAAGCAGGAAGCGACCGCGAAGGAGGTCCGGACGGCCCGGCTCACAAGTCCCTCAAGCACGCGGAGCATCGCGTCCTGAATGCTCCGACGCCATACCCCGATGAGTCAAAGGATGGTCACCTGATGAAACTGAGCTTCAAGGCGCTTCTCACCGCCCTCGCGGTCGTCGCGCTCGCGGCGCTGCTCCTCGTGCCGATCGCCGGCGCCAGCCCGAGCGGCACGATCGGCGACGCCGACCACGGCGGCGATCACGGCGGCGACTGGTGCGGCGGCGGCCTCTGGAACGGCGATGGCCACTGGGGTGGCACCGGCATGTGGGGCACCGCCTCGGGTGCTGCCTGGCTGACGAGCAACCCCGACGCCCTCGCCGCCTGGACACAGCTGCGCGTCGACCACCAGCAGGCGATGCAGACGTGGCATGAGACCTACAAGGCCGACCTCAAGAGCCCCGCGGCGCAGCAGGCCCTGCACGATCTGTGGACCGCGTTCTGGAACGACATGAAGGCCTTCTACGAGCAGTACGGCGGCGGCGCTGCCTGGACCTGCCCGTCCGACGGCATGTGGGGCGGCTGGGACAAGGGCGGCATGATGAGCCACGAGTGGGACGCCTCCCACATGTGGGGCACCGGCCACGGCGCCGCCTGGATGACGAGTCATCCGCGCGCCTTCGGCCGCTGGCTCGACATGCGGGCCGAGCAGACGGCGCACGTCGACCGCTGGGCCGAGCGCTACCACGAGCGTCTCAAGAGCGACGCCGCGCAGACGGCCCTGAAGACCATGCGCGCGCATCACCGCGCCCAGGTCAGGACCTTCTACGCCAAGCACCACCTGTCCGTGACCACCGCACGCATGCGTGACGGCGCCGGCGGCTGGATGGGACTCGGCGGCATGTGGGGCGGCTTCGGCTGGTAAACGCCGCGCCCTGTGACCCGCACGAGCCCGCGCATCGCAAGCGACCCCGGCCGGGAGCTTCCACCCTCCGGCCGGGGTCGCAACGGCTTCGCAGCCGAGAGCCTCGGGCATCGTGTAGTACGAGGTTCACATGCTCTGAGAGGCGGTTCCCGGCGATGATGTGGAATAACAACGGACACTGGGGCTCAGGCGACTGGGCGACGCTCGCCCTCATCGTCATCGCCGTGATCGCCGTGATCGTGGCGATCGTCTTCCTCGTGCGCTACCTCAGCCGAACCGGCGGCACCTCGTCCACATCGTCCACGGCGGCGGTCCCGCCAGCTTCGGCAGGCGGTCCCGAGTCGCCCCAGGACATCCTCAAGCGCCGCTACGCCGCCGGCGAGATCGACCGCGACGAGTACCTCCAGAGGCTCGGCGACCTCTAGCATGGCGCGCTCGCGCGGCACCGACCTCGTCATCGTCTCGGTCGCGCTCGCCGTCGCCGCGCTGGCGGTGGTCGGCGTGTTGGTGCTGCGCTCCCAAGGCTCGGCCGACGGCACTTCCGTCTCCCGGGGCGAGGCGATCTTCCAGTCGGGGACCGACGCGAACGGCGACATCATCCCGCGCAGGTCGAGTAGCGGGGGCATGATGGGCGGCGGGGGCATGATGGGCGGCGGCAAGATGGGCGCCGGCTGCGCGACCTGCCACGGCACCGACGGCCGCGGACGGACAACCGCGACGTTCACCGCGCCCGACATCACCTACGGCAACCTGACGGACCCACGGGGCATGCTCGAGCCGGACGGCGGTCGTGGGCCCACGTTCACGGACGCCACGCTGCGCACGGCCGTCATTGAAGGCCTCGACCCCGAGGGCAGCCGCCTGGAGGCGCCGATGCCGCAGTGGCAGCTGACCGGCTCCGAATGGACCGACCTGCTCGCCTACCTGAAGACGCTGAAATAGCACCTCGAGGGCGTCGCTTATGGAGCGTTCCGGCTGCATCCTCGTTCTTGACTGCCGCGCCACGGTCCCCGCTAAGGCAGGTTGCTAAAAAGTTGCTAATTCTGCAGGGAACTGCAGGCTCGACCACACTCGGCGGGCGCCCTCATCGAGCAGGATTGACCCGTTTTGGCCTCAAATGGACTCGTTTTGGCCCGCAGGCTGCGGATTTAGGAAACCTGTGCTCTATCCACTGAGCTACGAGGGCATTGTGCCGATTTGCAGGGGTTTTTCCTCTGCGACAGCCGGACCAGAATACCAGAGTCGCGAAAAAGTTGCGAAATCTGCGTGTGCAGTCCCGTGCGGTCCCTGTGCGGTCCCTGTGCGGTCCCTGTAGGTGCTTTCCGCATTGGCTCCGGTACCTCTGTTACACATCCCGGACGCGGCTCCGGTAGACGGGCGACACCGGCTCCGGCAGATACGTTACACCCCATAGGCCCTCATGGGCCGCCGGCTGTTCTCCGTGCCCGTACAAGCGTACCTGGCGAGGGCCCGGACCCGCTGCTAGGGTGTCCTGCGGGAAGAGCCGTCCCCAAGCGAAGTCGTCGATCGAGCGGACCTTGGCGGCGGCGGACAGGTCTTCGTCCGTGAGGTGGCGCGCGTGGATGATCAAGAGGGCTCGGCGGGTCAAGCCGGCAGGCCGGTGCGCCGACGCCGCAGGACCTGGCTCATCGTCGCGCTCGCGTCTCTGCTCGGGCTCGGACTGCTCAGCGCCGTGGTCGTCTTCGCCGTCCCGCCGCTGCTCCGCGAGGCCTTCGACTTCGCGGTGCAGCCGGAGCTCCAGAGCACCGTGCGCTCCCCGGACGGCGCGTGGGAGGTGCGCACCTACTACCTGAACCCGGGGGCGATGGCCTCGGCCTGGGACCGCGTCGACCTCGTGAACCTGAAGGACGGCACGACGAGGGAACTGTGGACCGGTCCGCCGCTGCCGAGCGATCCCGTCTGGCTCGACAACACCACGGTCCTCGTCGGGGAGCAGAAGCTGGACGTGCACGGCAAGGCGACCGACGCGGACGCCGCCCCGGTCGGCGGCTTTCCGACCCCACGGCAGGCGGTGGAGGCCTACATCAGGGCGGTCGGCGCGGCCGATCTCAGCGGCGTGCAGCGAGCCAGTCGCCTGATGGTCACGCAGGCGACGCTCCCGGGGCTGCAGCGCGAGACGTTCCGGACGACCAAGAAGCTGGTCGTGCTCTCCCTGGCCTCGAGGGACAAGCACAACCTGACCGCCTCCGACCAGGTCGAGTTCGACGTGCGAGCCAAGGTCCGCTGGCCGGACGGCAAGACGCGCGCGCTCCGGCTCACGGCCTTGGCCATCCAGGAGCGCGGCGCGTGGCACGCCGAGTGGGCGTGGCCGTCCGAGCAGACGGCGCCCTGAACGCCTCCTACATCGAGCGCGACAACTGATGCTTCCCACCGCCAGCGTCTACGCCGTGGCCCTGTTCGCCGCGATCGTCCTCGCCTGGCGCGGGATCACACGCCGAATGCCGACCTGGCAGGTCGCGGCGCGCGTCCTCCTCGCTCTCTACCTCGGCTGGCTGATCGGGGCGACCCTCTTCCCGCTGCCGCTGCACCACATCGCCGGCGGCGGGGGACTCGAGGCGGCCCTCAACCATCCCAACCTCGTCCCCTTCGCGAGCGTCCGCGCGACGCTCGCCGAGCAAGCCGTCTGGCCGCGCGTGCGGCTGCTGGGGGGCAACGTGCTCGTCTTCGTGCCCTTCGGCCTGCTGCTGCCGGCCATCTGGCCGCGCCTCGACGGGGTCTGACGCATGGCGCTCGTCGGCGTCGCGGTGGGCATCTCGATCGAGTTCATGCAGCTCCCTTCCCGGCCTGCGCCTGCGCCGCCTCGAGCGCCGCCCGCGTCACCTCGTCGAGCCCCGCGACCGCCTTCGCCCGCGCAGCGGTGGTGAGCCGCACGTAGTGCCTGAGCGTGGTCGCCGGGTCGGAGTGCCCGAGCCACTCCTGCGCCTGCTTGACCCCGTAGGTCTCGTACACCCAGGTGCCGAACGAGTCGCGCAGACCGTGGATCGGCAGGTGCGGGTCGATCTTCTGCCGCGCCACCCAGTTCCACCACTGGCTCTTCAGGGTCGAGGGCGCCATCTGCGTGCCGTCCTTCTTGGGGATCACCCTCCCCGCCTCGTTCCACGCCGGACCCTGGGCCAGGCGGTACTCCTTCTGGGCGGCGAGCCAGACGCGCAGCTCGTCGCAGGCGGCGGCGGGCAGCGGCACCGTGCGCGCCTTGCCGTTCTTCGGCGGGTACTCGAGCAGCGTGCCGTCGTCGTCCTCCTCGATGGTGCGGCAGACGGTGACGAAGCCTCTCTGCAGATCGAGGTCGCTCCAGAGCAGGCCGGCGACCTCACCGACCCTGAGGCCGGAGAAGCCGGCGAGCACGCCGGCGGCGTGGACCTGCAGGCCCCTCGCCTTGATCACCGTGCTCGCGATCTCCTCCATGCTCCACACCGGGCGCGTCTTCGGGCGCAGGGCCGGCGGGTTCTTGACGCGCAAAGCCGGGTTGACGAGCAGCAGCTCCTCTCTTTTCCAAGGCGAGAGTGGCGGTCTTCATTGACGGCTGCTTTTGGCATGGATACATCGCGGGGTCCCGGATGAGTAAGGCTCGGCTGGCTCCCGTTTCAGTCAGCCAGTGCCCTTCTCGCAGCCTAGTTGGCATCATGGGACGTTCGCAAGGATGACAATTCCACGAGTCTGAGGACTGCGTTCCGCTTTCGACCAGGGAAGTGAGTTGTACGGTGGGTCACCTCTGTGAACGTACCAAAGTTCTTCTCCAAGGCATCGGGGAACAAGGGAGCCAGCCGGCAAGGATCCGGCACTGCCCCCCCAGGAGGCTCAAATGGGAATCGGCATCAGCATCTTCCTCATCGCGCTCGGCGCGATACTCCGCTTCGCGGTCACGGCCACGGTAGCGGGACTGAACATACACACGGTCGGCGTCATCCTCATGATCGTGGGTGTCATAGGTCTGGTCCTATCGCTCTTGTTCTGGGCGACGATGGGCTCGTGGTACCCAGGGCGCACGCGGGTGACGCGCACCGAAGACTGCTCGGACGGGCACTGCATGGCCTGACAGCCTGTCGCAATCTGGATGGACCCGCCGACTTGCGGATCCGGCGGAATGGCGCGAAGGGAGGCGGACATGTACATAGGCGGGGGAGTCATTCTCCTCATCATCATCATCATCGTGATCGTCCTGCTGTTGCGGCGATAGCCACGCAACGTGCTGGATGGCGGATCTCGAGGCGCCCGGAGGCGCGATGACCGGTCTTCAACGGTCCCTCTCCGGACGCCTCGTCCGTCGCGACTGCCGGCGTCTACGGTGATGAGCCCGTCGGACCGGGAAACTGAATCCCGAACGACTCAGAAAGGAAGTGGTCCCCATGGCCATGGTCAGCAACATCAGGACCGCAGGAAAGGCCGCCGGCATGGCTGCGGCTGCCGCTCCCGTTGCGCGGAGACTCATGCAGGACACCGAGTTGCACTCGGGCATCCGGCAGTTGGTGCAGTCGGTCAACGAGCTCTACGACCGGCTCTCCCGCGACGGCGGGCTGCACACGCTCGTCACCGACGACAAGGTGCGGCAAGACCTCGATCGGATCATCGAGTCACTCCAGAGCAGCGCCCGCTCTGTGACGCGAGACACACGCAGGCGTTCAAACCGCACAGCCCTGCTGATCGGCGTCGGGCTCGGGGTTGCCGCGTCAGGCGTGGCCCTCGCGGCACTCTATCCACGGATTCGGCGAAGCATCCTGAGCACCGCGGAGGATGCGCGAGAGAGGATCTCGGCGACCGTGGATGACGCCCGAGGGAGGGTCGCGGCATCGGACGATGTCCGCGAAAAGGCATCCGTCACCGTGGACGAACTCCGGGAGAGGGCCTCGAAGACCGCGAGCGACGTTCGCGGCAAGGTATCCGAGGTCGTCGACGGCTCGCGCAAGAAGGTGTCCGATGTCCTGGACGACGCCGGACAGAAGCTCTCCCACGGCGCCGACGAGGCGACGGAGGGCGTGTCTGATGCGACCGAGGACGTGCGCCGCGCCGTCTGAGCAAGCAGCGCGGCCAAGGCGCGTTGCGCACGGCGCAGCCAAGAGGGCGCGCCAAACGGCGGCGAAGTGAGCTTCCAGCCGCTGACCGGCCTCAGCGCGGCCGCACGTCCGGCAGATCGCCCTGTGCGGCGCGACTGGACGTCCGGTCCCGGCCGCTTCCCCTGAGGATCCAGGCGGCGCCCACGGCGAGCAGCGCCCCGATGGCCGGGCCGAGCACGTAGATCCAGTACAGGCTGAAGTCGCCGAGCACGACGTCAGGGCCGAAGCTCCGGGCCGGGTTCATTGACGCCCCGCTCACGGGGCTCGCCCAAAGACCGGCAAGCACGATGTACGCGCCCACGCCGATTGCCGACAACGGCCCGAGGTTCTGGGCGCCCGAAGCGGTACCCAGGATCACACTCACGAGGCCGAACGTGAGCACGATCTCGACGACGAACGCCGCCGCATCGCTGTAGCCGAGGCCGGGCACCGTCGTGCCCAAGCCTCCGGCCTTGCCGAAGAGCGCCCACAAGAGCAGACAGGCGAGGCCGGCCCCGGCCAGCTGCGCGACCACGTAGCCCGGCACCCGTCGCCATGGGAAGTCACGGCGCAAGGCGAAGGCCACGGTCACGGCGGGGTTGAGGTGGGCGCCCGAGACGGCGCCCATGAAGAGGATGACGGCCAGCACCATGAGGCCGGGCGCCGTCACTGCGGCGATCCGGCCCACATCGGAGTGACTCGCATCGAGGATCACCGCGCCGCCTGCCGCCACGAGCACGAGGAAGAACGTGCCGAGAAGCTCGGCGAACAGCCGTCGCCATTCGAGCTTGGGATCGTCGAACTCGCTGGTCGGAGGCTCGAGCGCGGCCAGCGCCCCCGCCTGCGACTCCCCACCGTCGCGCTGGGCGCCGGCCGTGCTCGCAGCGTGCGCAGCCTGTGTCGGTTGATCGCGCACAGGGGTCTCCAGCCCGGCCGCCGCTTCGAATGCTAGGCGGCCTTCCTGAACGGAGCCTCTTTCCCCATCTTGTCGTAGTAGCGCTCGACGCTCCGCTTCACCGAAGCCACGTCCTTCGCAGGCAGATCGACGCCGCCGCGCGCGCCCTCCAGCACCTGCGCGGCGGCCATCACCGCGCGCGGCATGGCCTTGAGCTTACCGTCGATCACGTCGGCGATCGGCAGCTTGTACGCGGTGAATTCGTCGGCCTTGCCGGCGTCGTACCAGAGGAAGGCCTTGCGGTATCGCTCGTTAGGCGCGTCCTCGGCCTCGGCCCAACGGCGCACGCGACCCTCGGCCGCGTCCCTGTCCCAGCTTCGCTCGCGGTCAGCGAGCGGCAGGTCCTGAAAGCGCACACTGGTCATCGCAATCTCTCCTTCTCCATTCTCGACCCGGCTGTTCCCGGCACCTGCTTTCGCGTTCCCGGCCTAGCGACGGCCAAACGCCCCACTGCAGCCGGCCGGGCGGGAGTCCTCACCGCACTTGGCTTCTGAGGCCGCGACAGTGGCGGGTCGCCGGCGTGGAACCTGATGGCTGCCGCCGGGGCGGTGCTTCTCTTCCGCGGCGGTGGGACCGGCCGGAGTGGCCACGTCCAGGCAGTGGGCACCGACGCCGCAGGAAGACGCCAGTACCTCTACCACGAAGCCTGGCGCAGGCGCCGCGACCAGGAGAAGTCCCAGCGCATGGTGGCGTTCGCCGAGACTCTGCCCGAAGTTCGCCGGGTCGTCTCCAGGGCGCTGACGCGCAGAGGCCTCGGTCGTGAACGGGTGCTGGCGTGCGCGCTGCGCCTGCTGGACCGCGGCCGCGACTCCAGCCCCGGGGAGTCAACGGAAGTCGACACCGCTACCGCCAGTCAGGTCGTATGCTCACCTGGGGGGTCGACGAGGTGGGCGCCATGCGCCTGATGAGGAGACCGGGAGCGTGTCACGGCAGGCAGAGGAGATCGGCAGCACCGATCCGGGGCCGGCGGCGGAGCACGGCGCCTTGTCGCGAGCTTTGCTCGCACGGCTGCGCTATCTGACACCTGGTGAGCCTGGCGCCGATGGCCGCACGGTCGTGCGCGAGAGTGACGGCCGCTCCGAGGAGTTCTACCGTGACCGCTGGCGCCACGACCGAGAGGTACGCTCCACTCACGGCGTCAACTGCACGGGCTCCTGCTCCTGGATGATCTACGTACGGGACGGCATCGTCTCCTGGGAGACCCAGGCGACCGATTATCCCGAGACGAGTCCGGACATGCCGGACGTGGAGCCCAGGGGCTGCCCGCGAGGCGCCACCTTCTCCTGGTACACCTACCAGCCCGGGCGGGTGCGCCACCCCTACGTGCGCGGCGCCCTTCTGGAGTTGTGGCGCAAGGCGCGGCGTGAGCACGCCGACCCCGTCGACGCCTGGGTCAGCATCGCGACGGACCAGGCGAAGAGCGCAGCCTACAAGGACGCGCGCGGGCACGGCGGCTTCATGCGCGCGACCTGGGAGGAGGCCCTCGAGCTCTGCGCGGCGGCGCACGTCGACACCATCGAGCGCTGGGGTCCCGACCGGGTCGCCAGCGTGAGCCCAATCCCGGCCATGTCGCCTGTCTCGCACGCCTCGGGCTCGCGGTACGTGGCGCTCACCGGCGGCGCGCAGAACTCCTTCTACGACTGGTACGCCGATCTGCCGCCCGCGTCGCCGCAGACTCTCGGGGACCAGACCGACGTGCCCGAATCCGCAGACTGGTGGCACGCCTCCTATCTCATGATCTGGGGCAGCAACGTGCCGGTCACCCGCACCCCCGACGCCCACTTCATGGTCGAGGCACGTTACGCCGGGCAGAAGGTGGTGGTCGTCTCCCCCGACTACGCCGAGCACGTGAAGTTCGCCGACGACTGGCTGCCGGTGACGGCGGGCATGGACGGCGCCCTCGCGCTCGCCATGGGCCACATCGTCTTCAAGGAGTTCTACGTCGACCGCCAGGTGCCGTTCTTCACGCGCTACGCGAAGACCTACACGGACATGCCCTTCCTGGTCACGCTACGCGAGCACGAGGGCGCTTACACGCCCGACCGCTTCCTGACCGCGTGCGACCTCGGAGAGCACGTCGAGGCGGCGGAGTGGAAGACCGTGGTCATGGATGCGCCGACCGGCCGACCGGCGGTGCCCAACGGGTCCCTCGGCTACCGCTGGTCGGAGTCGGGTGAGGGCCATTGGAACCTCGACCTGGGCGACATCGATCCGCAGTTGACGCTGCTCGCCCCGGGCGGCGAGACGGTCGAGGTCCTCCTGCCGCGCTTCGACGGGCCGCAGGCCGACGTGCTGCGACGCGGCGTGCCGGTGCGGCGCGTAGGCGAGCACCTGGTGACGACGGTCCACGACCTCCTCCTCGCGCAGTACGGCGTCACCCGGCCAGGCTTGCCCGGCGAATGGCCGGCGGGCTACGCAGACGCGAGCCAGCCCTACACACCGGCCTGGCAGGAGCAGCTCACAGGCATCCCGGGCGCGGTCGCCGCGCGCGTGGCGCGCGAGTTCGCGCGCAATGCAGAGGTCACCGAGGGCCGATCCATGATCATCATGGGCTCGGGCATCAACCACTGGTTCAACTCCGACATGACCTACCGCACGATCATGACGCTGCTCTTCGCCTGCGGCTGCATCGGCCGCAACGGCGGCGGCTGGGCGCACTACGTGGGGCAGGAGAAGATGCGACCCTGGACGGGCTGGGCGACGCTGGCCTCGGCCCTCGACTGGAGCCGCCCCCCGCGCCAGAACTGCGGCACCGAGTGGTACTACCTGGCCACCGACCAGTGGCGCTACGAGGTCTTCGGAGCCGACCACCTGGCGTCGCCGCTGGCGCGCGGCCTGCTCGCCGGCAAGGCGCCGATCGACGCACTGGCACAGGCGGAGCGGCTCGGCTGGCAGGTCACCTATCCCACCTTCGACCGCAATCCGCTCGAGCTCGCCGCCGAGGCGGAGGCCGCCGGCCTGACTCCCGGCGACTACGTCGTGGGCGAGCTCCGCGGCGGCCGCCTGCGCTTCAGCGTCGAGGACCCCGACGATCCGGCCAGCTTCCCCCGCCTGCTCTTCGTCTGGCGGGCGAATCTGCTGGGGAGCTCCGGCAAGGGGCACGAGTACTTCCTGCGCCACCTGATGGGCTCGGACCTCGACAACGTCCTCGCGACCGAGACGCCTCCCGACCTGCGCCCCAAGGACGTCGTCTGGCGCGAGGACGCGCCGGTCGGCAAGCTCGACCTGCTCGTCACCATCGACTTCCGCATGACGAGCACAGGGCAGTTCGCCGACGTCGTGCTGCCGGCCGCCACCTGGTACGAGAAGAGCGACCTCTCCTGCACCGACCTGCACCCCTACGTGCACTCCTTCAATGCGGCCATCGACCCGCCCTGGGAGGCGCGCTCGGACTGGGACGCCTTCAGCGACCTGGCGCGCGTCTTCTCGCGGTTGGCGGCAACCCGGCTCGGCGTGCGCCGCGACCTCGTGGCCACGGCCCTCGCCCACGACACCGCCGCCGAGGCGTCGCAGCCGTTCGGTGAGGTGAGGGACTGGAGGGCCGGCGAGGTCGAGCCGGTGCCGGGCAGGACCATGCCGGCCCTGACAGTGGTCGAGCGCGATTTCGGCGCCATCCACGAGAAGTTGACCAGCCTCGGACCGCTGGTCGAGACGCTGGGCGTCGGCGCCAAGGGCATCGCCTGGCGCCCGGACGAGGAGGTCGCCTGGCTGGGCGCCGCCAACGGGCTCGTCCACGGCGGCGCCGGCGACGGACGTCCCTCGCTCGAGCGCGCCGAACAGGCCGCGGAGGCGATCCTCGCGCTCTCGGGGGCGACGAACGGACGCCTCTCGCACGAGGGCTTCACCACCCTGGAGAAGCGCGTCGGTCTGCCCCTCGCCGATCTCGCCTCAGGAGAGCGCGACGCGCGCATCCGCTGGTCGGACGTCAAGGCGCGGCCGCAGAAGACGCTGACCAGCCCGGAGTGGTCCGGCAACGAGGCCGGCGACCGTCAGTACAGCGCCTTCACCATCAACGTGGAGCGCCTCAAACCCTGGCACACGCTCACGGGGCGCATGCACTTCTTCCTCGATCACCAGTGGCTGGGCGAGCTGGGCGAGCAACTCCCCGTCTGGCGGCCGCCCCTGAACACGCCCGAGCGCTACCCCGAGGCCGCGGAGCTCGGGGACGATGCCATCGCCCTCCGCTACCTCACGCCGCACTCCAAGTGGTCCATCCACACGGACTACCAGGAGAATCCCATGATGCTGACGCTGTTCCGCGGCGGCACCGTCGCCTGGCTCTCGCCCGAGGACGCCGCCTCGATCGGCGTCGCCGACAACGACTGGCTCGAGGTCAGCAACCGCAACGGGGTGCTGGACTGCCGCGCCGTCGTATCGCCACGCATGCCCCAGGGCGTCTGCTACATCTACCACGCCAAGGACCGGCACGTCGGGCAGCCGCGCACGGAGAGGACGGGCAAGCAGGGCGGCACGCACAACGCGCTCACCCGCGTCCTCCTCAAGCCTACGCACATGGTGGGCGGCTACGCTCAGCTCTCCTACGCGGTCAACTACTACGGCTGCACCGGCAGCCAGCGCGACGAGGTCGTCGTCGTCCGTCGTCGCTCCGAGCAGAAAGTGACGTACTGATGCGCGTGCGCGCCCAGCTCATGATGGTGATGGCGCTGGACAAGTGCCTCGGCTGCCACACCTGCTCGATCACCTGCAAGCAGGCCTGGACCGACCGCGATGGCGCCGAGTACATGTGGTTCAACAACGTCGAGACCAAGCCCGGCGCCGGCTACCCGCGGCGCTGGGAGGACCAGGAGCGTTGGCACGGCGGCTGGAGGCTCGACGGCAAGGGCCGTCTGGCGCTCCGGGCCGGCGGCCGCCTGAAGAAGCTCGCGACCATCTTCGGCAACTTCGACCTGCCGCTGATCGACGACTACTACGAGCCCTGGACCTACGACTACGCGAACCTGGTGACCGCGCCCGACGGCCCGACGTCGCCCGTGATCACGCCGCGCTCGCGCCTCACGGGCGCACCTATGGACCTCGAGTGGGGTCCCAACTGGGAGGACGACCTGGCGGGCACGCTGCCGCCCGACGACCCCAGCGTCCGCGGCCTCGAGGAGGAGGTCCTGCAGCGCTACGAGCAGGTCTTCCTGTTCTACCTGCCGCGCATCTGCAACCACTGCGTGAACCCTTCGTGCGTGGCGTCCTGTCCCTCCGGAGCGCTCTACAAGCGCGAGGAGGACGGAGTGGTGCTGGTCGACCAGGACAAGTGCCGTGGCTGGCGCTTCTGCGTCTCGGGTTGTCCGTACAAGAAGGTCTACTTCAACCATCTGAGCGGCAAGGCCGAGAAGTGCATCTTCTGCTATCCGGTCACGGAGAACGGCAAGCCCACGGTGTGCTCCGAGACCTGTGTGGGCCGGCTGCGCGCGAACGGCGTCGTGCTCTACGACCTCGACGCCGTGACGGCCGCCGCTGAGACGACGCGCCCGGCGGACCTCGTGGAGGCGCAGCGCGAGTTGCTCCTCGACCCGCACGACGCGCGCGTGCGCGCAGCGGCGGAGAAGGCCGGCGTCCCGCACGACTGGATCGAGGCGGCGCGTCGCTCTCCGGTCTACGCGCTCGCGAAGGAACTGCGCGTCGCGCTGCCGCTGCATCCCGAGTACCGCACGCTCCCGATGGTCTGGTACGTGCCGCCGCTCTCGCCGGTGTTCGACGCGCTGAGCGCGGCGGGCTACGAGGGCATGGATCCCGACCAAGTGTTCCCCACGCTCGGCGACCTGCGCATCCCGCTCCGCTACATGGCCACCATCCTGGCCGCCGGCGACCCGAAGCCGGTCGAGGAGAGCCTGCGGCGCCTGCTGGCGATGCGCATCGTGAAGCGCAGCCAGCAACTCGGCGAAGCGGCGCCTGCGGCGGCGGCGAGCGAGGCTGGGATGAGCCTCGCGCAGGTGGAGCGGCTCTTCCGCCTGCTGGCGCTGGCCCCGTACGACGAGCGCTACGTGATCCCAAGGGCACGGCGTGAAGAGGCCGGAGCGCGTCAGGCCGAGCGCGGCGGGGGCGGCGCGCCCGAGAGCAGGCAGGCGACGTGATGGCCGGCAACGAGACCGTCACGCGCGGGCGCCCCGCCTCCGGAAGCACCGATGGGGCCACCGGGACCTCGGATGCGACGGCCGTCATCCTGCAGGCTGCCTCGCTTCTTCTCGACTACCCCAGTCCAGCGTCCCCGGAGGTGACGGAGCTGATCGAGGCGGCCCTGGGTGAGCTGCCCCGCAGTGGGGCCAGGCGGCAGCTTGACCGCTTTCTCGCCTGGTGGAACGAGCTCGACGCAGCCGAGCGCGAACAGACCTACGTCGCCACCTTCGACCTCGACCGCGGCCTGACGCTCTATCTGACGGAAGGCCGGCATGGCACCCCGCGCGAGCGCGGCGCCGCCCTGCTCGACCTGCGCCGCGCCTACCGGCTCACCGGCGCCGACGTGAGCTGCGACGAGCTGCCCGACTACCTGCCCTTGATGCTCGAGGTCGCGGCCCACGTGCCCGCCGCCCGCGCGCTGCTCGCCAACGAACGAGAGGCGCTCGAGGACCTTGCCGCGCGGCTCGGTGCGCGCGAGAGTCCCTTCAGCTTGATCGTCGGGGCGGTCGTCTCGGTCTCGACGACCGCCTCCGGGCACGGCGAGGAGGAGCCCTCATGAACGCGACCAACGGCTGGCAGGTCGCCGCGTTCGTGATCCTGCCCTACCTCGCACTCACCCTGTTCGTGGCGGGCCACATCTGGCGCTACAAGTTCGATCGCTTCGGCTGGACGAGCCGATCCTCGCAGCTCTACGAGCGGCGCCTGCTGCTCGTCGGCGCGCCGCTCTTCCACTACGGAGCGCTGCTGGCCATCCTCGGCCACGCGACCGGTCTGCTGCTTCCGAAGTCGTGGACGACCGCCGCAGGCGTCCCCGAGTCGCTGTACTCCATGTTCTCCAAGGCGGCCGGGACGACGGCCGCCGTGCTCGTCGTGGTCGGCCTCGCGGTCCTCACTGTGCGCCGCGTCGGCAGCGACCGCGTGCGGACCGTCACCTCGACCGTCGACTGGGTCGCCGTCGCGCTACTCTGGGTCATGATCGTGCTCGGCGTCCTGGTCACCGTCGGCTACAACGTGCTCGGCCCCGGCTACGACTACCGCGAGTCGGTGTCGCTCTGGATGCGGGGCATCTTCTCGCTGCACCCCGACGTGAGCGCCGTCGCCGCGGCGCCGTGGATCTTCCGGGTGCACGCCACCGTGGCCTGGCTGTTCCTCGCGCTCTTCCCGTTCACCCGGTTCGTGCACTTCTGGAGCGCGCCGGTGTGGTACCTCTCCCGGCCGTTCGTCCTCTACCGGCGCCGGCGAGGGCAGGTCGTCCTCTCTCCCGGCGAATCGCGCTCGTGGCAGACCTTCGGGCGCCTCAACCGGGGGCCGAAGCTCTGAGCGGGTCCGACTCGACACCGCCCGGGCGGCGACCCCTCTTCGGACGGGGACTGCTGCACAGTCTGCAACTCCCGATGCTGCGGCACCGCTACGACGAACGCCGCGTCGTAGCCGTCTATCTCTTCGTCAACTCCGGCCTGGCGATCGGCGTCATGGCGTCGCTCGCCCTGCTCACGGGCCAGCCGTTCGCCTTCCCCTCGCTCGGTCCCACCGCCTTCCTCCTCTTCTACCAGCCGCTCGCGCCCAACGCGGCGCCGCGCTCCTGTTTCTTCGGCCACCTCATCGGCGTGCTGGCGGGGTACCTCTCGCTGGTCGTGTTCGGGCTCACGAACGTGCCGCCGAACCTCGAGGACGTCACGCCCGCCCGCGTCGGCGCGCTCGCGCTCTCGCTGGCACTCACGCTCTCGGTCATGGCCTGGCTCGATGTCCCTCACGCGCCGGCCGGAGCGACGACACTGATCGTCTCGATCGGCCTGCTGCGCACACCGGAGCAGCTCACCATCCTCATGCTCGCCGTGGTGCTGCTGACGGCTCAGGGGTTCTTCATCAACCGCCTCGCCGGGCTGCCGTACCCGCTGTGGAAGCCGCGGCCCACGCCGCAACCGGCCGAGGCAGGACCGCCGGGCGCGACAACGCGGTGACCGTGATGGGTACGCCGGTCGACTGCGAAGCTCTGCTACGGGCCGCCGGCGATGCGGTCGTCGTGGCGGGAACGGACGGATCCATCCTGCTCTGGAACCATGCAGCCGAGCGGATCTTCGGCCATGCGGAGCAGGAGGCGCTCGGCCACTCCTTGGACCTGATTGTTCCGGAACGCTTTCGAGACCGGCACTGGCGGGGGTACCGAGAGGTCATGCGGACCGGCCGCACGCGATACGGCGCCGAGGTGCTCCGGGTCCCTGCCGTACACAGGGACGGGAGTCCTCTCTCGATCGCCTTCACGGTCACGCTGCTGTTCTCGGCCGACAAGAAGGTCCAGGCCATCGCCGCCATCATTCGCGATGAGACCAGCCGCTGGAACGAAGAGCGCGCCTTGCGTCTGAGACTCGCCGAGCTCCAGGCGGAACGCGAGCGCGACTGAGGGGCAGGGCGCCCCAGTCCGCGATCGGCGAGGCCTCGGCGCGACCGTCTCCCGCTTCCCCTACCTTGACGTGGGGCGTAATGAAGACGTCGATGTGATTGAGATCGTCTGCCGCCTGAAAGAGTCGGCTGCTCACCGACTGCACCTCATAGTGGCGAAGGCGGTCCAGCGCTCGACGACCGGCGGCTCCGCGGCAGCCCCAGCACGGAGGCGTAGGGGCCGCCCATATTGAGCCCTTCAAGAACCTCAAGGCGCGAGCCGGCATCGCATAAGTGGCGGGGGGCGGCACCTGCTGCCTAACTCGGGCATGCAGCCGACCGCTCGCTGCGCTCGCGGCGGCTGATGCCCATGGTCGTTCGGCGAAGAGGGAATCGGCGAGCTGACAACGCCAGGGCCGGCGGCCAAGGGCGCCGCGGGCCGATCCCGGCAAGTTGCCAGAAGGCTGCCAATTCTGCAGGGAACTGCAGGCTCGATCACACTCGGCGGGCGCCGTCATCGAACAGGATTGACCCGTTTTGGCCTCAAATGGACCCGAATTGGCCTGCAGGCTGGGGATTTAGGAAACCTGTGCTCTATCCACTGAGCTACGAGGGCATTGTGCCGATTTGCAGGGGTTTTTCCTCTGCGACAGCCGGACCAGAATACCAGAGTCGCGAAAGAGTTGCGAAATCTGCGGGAAAACTGCGGGACGCGATCATTGGGGACCGTCGAGGGGGCCGAGCATCTTGGCTTCAGCGGGCCGCCTGTCGATCATGACGGAGTAGACGTGCAGCGTCTTCTTCACGATTCGACGCGCCTGCTCCACGAACTCATCGGTACGGCCGGCGTCTCGCAGGAGAACGTCTACTCGCTCCACGATTCTCGCGTCCCAGAGCCGCCAGGCGCGCTACGCGGTAGCTGTGTCTTGCGCTGAGGACGCCTTGAGTTTGGCCAGTCGTCCGCGGGTCTTCAGGCCGAGTGCGGCGGCCACCCCGACCCCGAGGATGACCGAGAGCACCCAGTCGAGCCCGGTGAAGAACCCCGTCGCCACGAGCAGCGTGAGCATGCCGTACGGCAACAGCAGGAACGAGTTGGTGATGAGCCCCGGGTTGTATCGCGGCTTGGCGGGCTGGAAGAGGATGGTGTGCATCGCGTTGTTGATGATGAGCTCGAACCAGATCATCGAGAAGCCGATCCAGGGCGCGGCGTTCGCCAGGATCGCACCGAGGATGACGAGCGGGTAGGCGATCATGATGTTCACCTGGAAGACGTAGGCGTCGTCCAGCGGGAAGTTGGGATCGGTCTTCGACCCGTACGGGCCCTTGAGGTTGAAGAACTCCTTGAAGCTGAGCGGCGCGAGCACGTACTCCTCGGACTCGTGGAACATCAGCAGCGGCAGGTGCAGGCACAGGAGCCACTGGTAGAGGCTCAGGTCCGACCTGTACCAGATGAGAAGGACGACGAGCAGTGGGGCGATGAAGAGCGTCGCTGATTGCCAGATGCGGTTGACGGCTGGGTAGTTCAACTAGAGCCTCCCCCCTGTCTTGACGGCCGCTGTCATGGCGAGGCGACCCGTCTTCAGAAACGTACCATCTGAAGGGCGCTCGGCTCAATAAGCTAGTACGAGCCCATGGGCAGCCGCGCCCGCCGCGCCGCAAACGCTGACCTTCTGGCCGTTTCAGGGTAGACGGTTCCCACGGCGGACTCCTGAGACAAGCGCGCCACACAGGAGACGGTGAACCGTCGGACCAACCGCTGCGCCCACCGCAGTCCCACGGGATCCACCGGTGTGAGACGGGCCCGCGAGGTCGGTTGTGCGTCGCGCCTCGCGAGGACGAGCGACGGCAGGGCCACGGACTTTGAACGCGGGACGACAGGGGAGGGTGATCATGGCAAGTCCGCTCGATGCGATAACGGCCGTCCACAACGCATTCCGAAAGGACATGGCGGGCATCGACGCCGCAGCGCTCGGGGCCGCGCGAGGCGAGCAGGGCCGCGAGGCCGAGCTGGAGCGGTTCCGCTACTGCAACCAGGTGCTGGTGACGCACGCCCACGGGGAGGAGATCGCCGTCTTTCCCGTCCTCGAGACGGTCGCGCCGCTGGTGGCCGAGGCGTACGAGAGGGACCATCGCGCCCTCGACGCGGCGTTCGACGCCTTGAACGAGGCGGTCGCCGCGGGTGACGCCCTGGCGACCGCCCGGGCCGCCGCCGCCTTCAAGTACTTCCTCGACGTCCACCTCTACAAAGAGGACACGCACCTCTACCGCATCTTCCGCGAGCGGGTCTCGGTGCCCGACCAGGGCAAGGCGGTCGGCATCATGGCCGGGGAGATCCCCCCGGAACGCCAGCCCGCGTTCATCGCCTGGCTGTTCCCGCTTATCGGCGACGACGACCGCGAGAACATGCTGCGCATCTTCCAGATGGTGTTGCCACCTGAAGCCTTCGCGGGAGTCTCTCAGCTCGCGCGGCAAGCGGTGGGCGACGACTGGGCGGAGCTGACGCGGCGCATGCCGGAGCTGCCGGCGTAGAACCGGGCTAGTGACTGCCCGGGAGTCGCGGACCGCTCCATGAGGTGCGCTCCCGAGCTCGCACGCTGTCGGAGCGCGTGAACGCGACAGCCGTGGCCCGCGGAGAGGGTCAGACCGCGACAAGCAAAGCAGCCTGGTCGCGCAATCCGGCCTGAGCTCCGGCCAACGGCGCAATGTTGCATAGCGTCTTCGTCGGGGAAGCCCTCCGAACATGATGAACACCGGCCAGGTCCTTCGCTCGGCGCGAGCATCGGCCTGGCCTCATAGCAGGAGGGCATCATGAGCTTCACCAGAAAGGTCTCCCTGATCACGGGCGTGGCCTTCCTCATCACCTTCGCCGCCTCCATCCCGGCGGCGTTCTACTTCTACGCACCGGTGCTGGACAACGCCGACTACATCCTCGGCGCCGGCGCCGACACGCGGATCGGATGGGGCGCGGTCCTCGAGGTCATCCTCGTGGTCGCCAACATCGCCACCGCTGTGGCGCTGTACCCGGTCGTCAAGCGGCAGAACGAGGGTCTCGCCCTCGGCTACGTGGCGGCTCGTACCTTCGAGTCCGCCATGATCGCCGTCGGCCTCATCGCCATGCTCGCCGTGGTGACGCTCCGCCAGGAAGTCGCGGCAGCCGTCGACGCCGCCGCTTCCGTCGCTCTCGGGCAGTCGCTCGTCGCGGTCCACGACTGGACGTTCCTGCTCGGGCCGGGCATGGTGGGCATCTGGAACGGCCTGCTTCTGGGCTATCTGATGTACCGCTCCGAGCTCGTGCCGAAGGGCATGGCCGTGCTGGGGATGGTCGCCGGTACCCTGCTGATCGCCTCGTCGATCCCCATCATCCTTGGCGTGTACGAGGCGGGGTCCGCGCCGCAGGTCATCGCGACGGCCCCGGAATTCATCTGGGAGCTGTTCCTGGGCATCTACCTCACGTTCAAGGGGTTCAGGCCGGCCGGCCTGCGCAAGCTCGGCTTCGAGACGGGCGAGCCTGCTCCCACGACCGCTGCCGGAAGCGACCTGCGAGCGGTGGCGTGATACGGGCTGAGACAGAGGCCGCGCGGACAGACGCCTTGTCCGCGGCCTGAGAGGCGCAGCTGTTGAGAGACGGCCGAGGCCGAGGGCGCGCGGGAGCTTCCAGCGCCCTCGGCCTCGGCCCAAGCCAGCGGCGGAGCGCGCAGGGGCCAGCCGCGGGACGGCTCCGAGGACAGTGATCCTCTCGAGTGCCCGGGCAGCAGCAGAACGAACGTAGTCATCAGGGTCACCGACCAGCAGCTCGCTGACCGGCTGGTGGCCGAGCGAGCCTGCAGATCTCCGAGTGCCGGCGCTGCTGCGCGACGTACCTCCGCGTTCCCGTCCTTCGTCGCCTTGAGCAGCTTACCCACGGTGCCCGCGGACCTGAGGCGCTCGACCTCACCGAGAGTCATGGTCTCCCCCGTCCACCGTCGTGGCTCCGGGCGTGCCTGATGCCGCTACCACGTGAGGACGGCAGCCGTTGGCCGACCTCCATCTCTCGTCAGTGGACGGCGCGTCGCTGGAAGTCGCGAACGCACTCGGCTGCCGCGGCGCCCCTTCTGGCGGCGCTGGCCGCGGAGTAGAATCGGCCCAGCACCCCGAGGGGGCCGATCGGATGCGCTGCGGGCAGCAGGTAGTCGCGCCACGAGGCGGCGGAGAGCGATGACCGCCTGTCCCAGATGCGGCCGCGACACGCCCGACGGCACCAAGACCTGCCCGGGCTGCGGCGCGAAGCTGACCCAGAGGCGTGGCGAGGAGCGCCGCGTCGTCACCACCCTCTTCTGCGACCTCGTCGGCTTCACCGCGCTCTCGGAACTGCCACGACCCCGAGCTCGTCGACGCCTACCTGCGCCGCTACTACTCAGCGGCCCGCCGCGTCGTCGAGTCCTACGGCGGCACGGTCGAGAAGTTCATCGGCGACGCCGTGGTCGCAGTCTTCGGCGTGCCCTCACTGCACGAGGACGACCCCGAGCGCGCCGTGCGCGCCGGGCTGCGCCTGGTCGACGAGGTCGACGCCCTGCCGGGCATCGCCGGCCAGGCGGTCGAGGTCCGCGTCGGCGTCAACACCGGCGAGGCCCTGGTGCGCCTCGACGTCGATCCCGGCTCGGGCGAAGGCTTCCTCACCGGCGACGCCGTCAACGTCGCCGCCCGCCTGCAGAGCGCGGCGCCGGCGATGTCGGTCGCGGTGGGCGAGGCGACGCATGCGGCCACCGAGAAGGTCTTCTCGTTCGACGCCTGCCACGCCGTCACGCTCAAGGGCAAGAGCCAGCCGCTCCGCGCCTGGATCGCCACCGCCCCCCTGGCCCGCACCGGCTCGGATCTGCGCACGTTCTCCTCCGCCTTCGTCGGCCGCGAGGAGGAGCTCGCCTCCTTGGAGGAGCTGCTCGAGAAGGTCGCAGAGGAGCGCAAGCCGCGCTTCGCCCTCGTCGTCGGCGAGCCCGGCATCGGCAAGAGCCGCCTGCTCGCCGAGCTGGCCCGCCGCCTCGACGACCGCCCCGAGCTCGTCACCTGGCGCCAGGGCCGCTGCCTGCCGTTCGGCTCGAACGTGACCTTCTGGGCGCTCTCGGAGATCGTGCGCGGCACGGCCGGCATCCTCGAGAGTGACGGTGTGGCGCGCTCAGAGGCGCGCCTCGAGACCGTGCTGCCCGAAGGTGAGGACGGCGACCACCTGCGCGCCCGCCTGCGGCCGCTCCTCGGCCTCGAGGCACAGGAGGCCTCACGCGAGGAGAACTTCTCGGCTTGGAGGGAGTTCCTGGAGAGCCTCGCCGCCCCGGGGCCAGCCGTGCTCGTCGTCGAGGACCTGCACTGGGCCGACGAGGCGATGCTGAGCTTCGTGGACTACCTCGCGCAGAGCAGTGCGAGCGTCCCCTTGCTCGTCCTTGCGACCGCCCGGCCGGAAGTGCTCGAGCAGACCGGTCCCGGTGGCGGCATCGTGACGACCGCAGAGCACATTCCCCTCGGCCCGCTCTCCGGCGAGGAGACCGCCGAGCTCGCGAGGTCCCGCCTCGGCGCCAAGTCGCTGCCGACCGACCTGCAGGCCCTCATCCTCGAGCGCAGCGGCGGCAACCCGCTGTTCGCCGAGGAGCTCGTACGCCTGCTCGAGGACCGCGGCCTGCTCGAGAGCCGCGGCGGCAGGGTCGCGCTCAAGGAAGGCGCCGAGGTGCCGCTGCCGGACTCGATCGGCGCGCTCATCGCCGCGCGCCTCGACCTGCTCAGCGCCGAGCGCAAGGCGCTGCTCGCCGACGCTGCGGTCGTGGGCCGCACCTTCTGGGCCGGCGCCGCTGCGGCGGTGAGTGGACGTGAGCCGGCCGCGGTCCTCGAGGGCCTCATGGAGCTGGTCGCCAAGGAGCTCGTCAGCCCCGTGCGCAGCTCCTCGATCGAGGGCGAGACCGAGTTCCTCTTCGTGCACGCGCTGGTCTGCGATGTCGCCTACGAGCAGCTCACGCGCGCCGACCGCGCCGCCAAGCACGCGGCCCTCGCGCGTTGGTTTGAGGAGCGCACTGCCGGCCGCACGGAGGACCTCGCCGAGGTCCTCGCCTACCACTACGGCACCGCGCTCGACATGGCCGCCTCCTGCGGCCTCTTCGAGCTCGAGGACGAGCTCAGCCGAGCCGACGACCCGCTATCTCGAGATGGCCGGCGGTCGCGCGGCGCCACTCGATGCTTCGGCCGCAGCCGCCCACTTCGCGCGCGCCGAGCGCGTCGCCGACGAGGCGGCCAAGCCCAAGCGCCGCTGGCTGCTCAGCCGGCGCACGCGACGCACCTTGCGTCGGCGAGCTCCCCTGCTCGTGGCAGGAGCTGCCGTACTCGCCGTCGCCGCGGTCGCGGCGCTCGCCATCTGGGCCTTCATTCCCTCGAAGACGCCAGACCCGGTGGACGCCAAGCCCTCCGGGCCACTGCCGCTGACCGCATCGCAGGTCGAGAAGAAGTATGGCCCAAGCGTCGTGCGCATCACGGCCACAGTGCCCGTCGTCGTGAGTGCCAAGGTCACTTGGAGGCGCGTCGTGGGTTCTGGATTCGTCGCCTCCAAGAACGGCACGATCTTCGCGAGCTACGCCCTCTTCTACCGCCACTGGGGCGAAGAACGCTGGGTGGGCAAGGCCTACGACCTCGTCGAGGAGAACTTCGGCCCCAACTGGGTGAAGGTCGAGTTCTCGGGCGCGCAGGGTCAGCACACAGCGGTGCGGGGTTACGTGGTCGGCTGGGAATCGGGCACCGGCGCTCTGCTGATCCATGTCGACCCTCGTCAGGTGCACCTCGTGCCGATCCCCCTCGGCGATTCCGAGGCGGTTCGCAAGGGTGAGACGGTCTTCGCTCTCAGTCACCAATCGAACGACGTGTCGAGCGCAGCAGGAACGCTGACGCACATTGTGCGCGGGAAGAATGAGATCACCGGGCAGAGGGCCGTGGTCAGCTTGAAGACAGACGCCACCTTCCCCCAGGGCAATGACTCGAGTCGAGAGCCGCTACCCTTCCTGGGCGGACCGCTGATCGACGCCAGCGGGCACGTGGTCGGGGTCATGGGTCCCGTGACCACGCCACATGTGCGCGGCCTGCAGAGCGTCGGCTGCGCCTCGGCCATCAGCGCCTGGTCTTCTGCCCTGGACATGTATGCCATGCTGCACCGCGGGCGGCATGCGTGGCTGTCGTGCGACAACTATGCGGAGGTCACACCCAGCTTGGCCAAAGCCCTTGGACTGGCCGCGCCACGAGGGATGCTGGTCCAGCAGACCGTCGAACCAGATGGAGCCCTTGCCCGTGCGGGGATCCGCGGAGGCACCAGGGCGAAGACGCTGGATGGAATGCAGTACCTGACCGGCGGCGACCTGATCGTGACGGTCGACGGCAAGCCATTCCGCAACTATGCAGACGAGGGTGCGCTGGCCCGGGCGCACGAGCCCGGCGACGCTGTCTACGTCACGTTCTACCGAGGTCATCGCCTGATGACCACTAAGGTCACGCTTGACGCATGGCCGTGGACGCCAGCTCAAGGCGCGAGCGGGATGACAGGGCAACTCTGAGCTCACGAAGCCGGCGCCAACCCTACCTCGAAGAGACGACCCGAAGGTCGCGAGTCGAGGAGGGCAGTCATCGCGCTCATCGAGCTGGGAGTCGTGGAGCAGCGCCACAAGGTAGTGCCGGATGTGCTCGGGGCCAGCCCGTCACGGAGGTCGCCCTCAGGTACGGAGTGACGCGCCAGAGCTGCTCGCCGCCAAGTACCTGGGACTCACGTGGATGGACCCGCTCATGGGCATCGTCGGGGCGATCCTCGTGGGACGCTGGTCGCTCGGCCTGATGCGTGCTTCCAGCCGAGTGCTCCTCGACCGCCAGGCGCCGCAGGAGCTGCGGGAGCAGGTCGTGCGCTGCATCGAGGAGGGCGACGACTGCCGCGTCACCGATCTTCACCTCTGGTCGGTTGCCCCGGGGGTCTACGCCGCGGAACTGGTCATCGTGTCCGCGGACCCGCTCACGCCGGACGCCTACAAGGCAAGGCTTCCGGTCAGCCTCGGTCTCGGCCACGTCGCGGTCGAGGTCCATCGACGCTAGGAGATGGCGACCCATATGGACGCTCAACGTACCCCGATTGGCCCCCAGGCTGCGGATTCAGGAAGCCTGTGCTCTATCCACTGAGCTACGAGGGCAAAGTGCAGATGTGCAGGGGTTTTCGCTCTGCGGCGACTCGGCACTGGATACCACGAGTTGCCAGTACGCTGCCGAGCCAGCCTCGGTCTCGGCCACGTCGCGGTCGAGGTCCATCGACGCTGGAAGTGCGTGAGGTCCTGGTAGCACCGAGAGGAGAGCGCAATGAGCAGCGAGCAACCGGCGCCTGAGACGAAAGGCGTCACGGTGGAGTCGTTGGCGACGGTCGACCTGGGCCCTGAGATCGAGGGCATGGCAGGGCGCCACCTGCGCATGCGCATGGTGACCTTCGAGCCTGGAGGCGTCTTCGGCCCGCTTCACGACCACAAAGGCAGACCGGGCACCGTCTACATACTGCAGGGAACGATCACCGACCATCGAGATGGAGTCGCTACGGACTACGGACCGGGAGTGGGCTGGCCCGAGGACAGGAACACCACCCACTGGCTCGAGAACAGAGGGACGATCCCGGCGGTGGAGATCTCGGTCGACGTAGTCAGGCAAGCGTAGGCTGAGGCCCGACGTCCGAGACCTTTGCGGCCGGCCGCTCTGAGGCAGCCGGCCGGCGGCCACACTCTGGAGGTGCGTTGATGAAGACCGCCTTGATCACCGGAGCGTCCAGCGGCGTCGGCGCAGACGCGGCACGCCATCTCTCCGCTCGCGGGTATCGGGTGCTGCTCGTCGCCCGCGGGGCGGCGCCGCTTCAGCACGTCGCCGAGAGCATCGGCGGCAGTGCCGCCGTCGAGGTGTGTGATGCCGCGTCCGGCCAAGCCGTGGGTGCCCTTGCGGAGCGCGTGCGGCAGAGCTACGGCGTCCCCGACGTCATCGTCAACTGCGCCGGCGCGGGGCAGTGGAAGCTGATCGAGGACACCGCGTGCGAGGAGGCGCTCGTCATGATGCAGGCGCCCTACCTGGCGGCCTTCAACGTGACGCACGCGTTCATGCGCGACATGCTCGCGCGTGGTTCGGGCGTGATCGTCCACGTCAACTCGCCGGCGTCGATCTTCCCCTGGCCCTCCTGCGTCGGCTACGCGGCGGCGCGCTGGGCGCTGCGTGGTCTCCACATGTCCCTGCGTCAGGACCTCGCAGGGACCGGCGTGACGAGCTGCCACGTGGTCTTCGGTCACATCGAGAGCGCGTACTTCGACAACAACCCCGGCACCGCCGAGAAGATCCCCTGGATCTCCCGCACTATCCGGACCCTGTCCACAGACGAGTGCGGCCGCGTGATCGCCGACCTCGCGGAGAAGCCGCGGCCCGAACTGCTCTATCCCTCGATGCTCCGCGTGTACGGGTGGACGTTTCGCCTGATGCCCGGGCTCGTGCTCTGGCTGCTGAGGGTCACCGGGGCGAAGCGCCGCTGACGAGCCACCCCCTGCATCGCAGCGGGCCGTGGAACGACGGCGCTCCGGTAGGGCTCGTGTCGCCCCTGGGTAGTCTCCACTTGGGGCGGTGACCGCTGCCCACGGAGCGAAGGAGTGGAGCCATGGCGGATCCGATGGAAGAAGCCAAGCACGAGGCCGAGGCTGACGCAGCCGACGAGCGGCTGAACAGGTTCATGGAGTCCCTGGGAGGCACCGCCTCCGCCAGGGCGGTGTTCGGCGAGCCCGTCGAGAAGGACGGCGTGACCATCGTGCCCGTCGCCCGGGTGCGGTACGGCGGAGGCGGCGGCGGGGGCCGTGGACCGGGACGCAAGAAGAAGGGCGACGCCGGCGACGCAGACCAGGTCGGCTTTGGCCACGGCGGCGGCGTGCAAGCCGCACCCGTCGGCTACATCGAGCTGTCGGGCGGCCAGGCCACGTACAAGCGCATCGCCGATCCGGCACGCCTCATGGCCATCGCCTTGCTGTTCCCGCTCGTAGGGGCGATCTCGGTCGGCATCCTGGCGCTCTCGTCGCGGGTCAGATCGCGGCGCTGACGTTGCTTCCTGAGGGATCCCGCGAACGTGGCCGTCGGGGCGCCGGGCATGGTTCTCTTCGTGCTCGCCATCTGCTGCGTGCCTCTGCGGCGCATCGCTCGCTGAGTCCCCTCGCGTCGGTCAGTCGTCGATGGCCTCGACGCCAAGGCGTTTGAGGCGCTCGAGGTTGTCCTTCATGGCCTTGAGCGCCTCCGGGGAGTGCCCCCGCCAATCGGTGACCTCGCCCGTGACCCGCAGCGGCTCCAGGGAGCGGTACGACTTCGTCGGATTGCCCGGGAACTTCTTGTCCGTCAGGTTGGGGTCGTCCTCGATCGGGCCGGTCGGCTCCACGACGTAGATCCTGCCGGGTCCTTCGCCGACGGCCAGCTCCGCCCCCCAGGTGGCGGCGTCAAGAGTACCGGTCAGGTAGACGTAGCTCGCCTGCTTCCGCTTGCCGAAGTTGGAGCTGTAACCGGGCTCGATCAGGTCTCCCGGCTTCAGGTCGGCCTTCGTGCCGTGGTAGAACCGCCGCACACCGGTGCCGTGACAGCTGGGGCAGGGCTGCTCCTTGACGGCACCTTGCCCGTGGCACGCGGGGCATGGCTCTGACACGACGAATGGGCCCTCGTTGGTGGGTGCCATCGGCTCGCTCCTCCGGCTGGTCGGCTGCGCTGCCGCGCGCCGGGGCGGGTACGCCGCTGTCGGCGACACGGGCATTCCGGGACTCCTGTCTCCGTACCTTCCCTTATCGCGGCACTGCACGTTCCTCACCCTCTTCAGCACGGCCGGTTCGATCGTCGTCACGCGCCACGGTGCGCCACGACGGACTCGTGTCTGCACGCGTGCTCCTCGCGCCGGTGAGGCGTCCCGTCCTCAAAGCGACGGCCCCGACGTCCATGACGCTGAGCCGGTACGACGACGGCGGGTCTCCCTGCGCCGCGATCATGTACGGCGCCGAGGACGAGATGCCTCCCGCGTCCGCGCTCAGGGCAGCCGGCCCGTTTCTGCGCCGGACGCGACGGGCAGGATGGTGATGCTTGTCACTGCCTTGTGAGTAGAAACAGAAGGGGCCACCACATGAGAATCCAGCCACGGCCAAGCCTCGCCTGGGCCATCGGCATCGGCTACGCCATCCTGTTCCTCGTGCTCGAGAAGATCATGGGCGTCGGCTACGACACGATCGGGACCACGACCGACAGCATCGTCAAGGGGATCGTCGTGCCCCTGGTCGTCGGCTCCATCGTCCTCATCATCGTCACGACGTGGCTCGGCTGGTGGCGTCCCGTCTTGCGTGAGCTGCCCGAAGGCCCCCCGCGGCCGCCGCGCTGGCTGCTGGCCGTACCCATCCTCGTCTTCATCGCCGTCCTGCTCGGCATCGACTACGGCAACCTCGGCAACATGGGCGTCGCGATGATCACCTGGCTGGCCCTCGGCACGGCGCTCGTCGGCTTCAGCGAGGAGATCACCTACCGTGGCCTCGCCCTCGTCGGCTTCCGCGGCCGCTACAGCGAGGTCAAGGTCTGGTTCTTCACCTCGCTCCTCTTCGGCCTCCTGCACGGCGCGAACCTCATCCTCGGTCAGGGCGCGGTCCTGACCGTCCGCCAGGTCATCTTCGCCTTCGTCCTCGGCAGCGTCTTCTACGCCATCCGCCGCATCAGCGGCACGATCGTCGTCGTCATGGTCCTCCACGCGCTCTGGGACTTCGGGACCTTCACCCACGTGGCCGGCAAGACCGCCGGGGCTGCGGCGGCCAAGGTCGACATCGCCACCGCGGGAGCCGGCCTGCTGCAGTCGCTGCTGGTGCTGACCGCGGTCATCCTCGTGATCGTCGGCGCGAAGAAGATCCTCAGGCCGAAGGCGACCGCTCAGGCGCCCGCCGTCCAGGCGTAGCGCACCCCGGAAGAAGGAGACCCTCATGATCGTCACGACCACCTCGACCGTGGAGGGCCGGCCCATCGCCGAGTACAAGGGCATCGTCAGCGGCACGGCCATCCACGGCGTCAACGTGGGCAAGGATTTCAAGGCGTTCGGGCGCAACCTCGTCGGCGGTCGCGCCGGCGCCTACGAGGACGAGATCGGCAAGGCCCAGAACGAGGCGATGGCGGAGATGCAGAAGGCCGCTGAGGACCTGGGCGCCAACGCGATCGTCGGCGTCGCCCTCGACATCGAGGGCGTGGGCACCAACACCTCGATGCTGCTGGTCACTGCGTCGGGCACGGCCGTCGTGGTCGCGCCGGGCTGACCCTGGCGACTCGCTCGCGGCGCCGGCTCACGGCATCGACGGCGGTGCAGAGAGAGGCGAAGATCGCCGCCCTGCTGGAGAAGGCGGTGAGCTGAGCCGCACGGAGGAGGCCGGGCGGGCCCTTTGCCCCCCGCCCGGCCCCCGACGCTCCGGCAGTCTCAGGCTCAGGCCGCCCGGCGGCCTGCCTCATCGCCGAACCGCTGCTGCACCAGCACCTCGGTGATGCGGGTGCCCGCATCGGACACGGTCCGGCTGGCGGAGCCCTTCCAGATCTCCTCCAGCCGGCCGGCGAACGTCTCGGCCTCAGCGAGGCTGTCGAACTCGAGCTCGCCGATCACCGTGTGCTCGTCGTCCACGGGTCGCTCGATGCTGACGCGGCGGACGCCGGACGCCTCGCGGCCCAGCGGGTCGCTGTCGAAGATCTTCTTCCACTCCGCATAGTCGGAGACGGTGTGCCAGTAGTTCAGGACATACATGATGCTGCCTCTCGTCCGGGATGTTCAGGATGTCCATGTATTCCCCGCGCGGACAGCGCACGTTCCCCGATACCCATATCGGTATATGAAGTTTGGCGCGTTTTCACCTCATCGGAGAGCTCGAGTCGGAGTCTGAGCCGAGGCGGCGCTGCCTTCGGCGCCGGCGGCGTCCCCCTGCAGGGGCATGCTGCCGGCGCCGAAGTTCCTCCCACAGTTGACCCGAGGTTCAGCCCACCGGGTGACGACCGGCGGCCGGCGCAGCCGTAGGCTCTCCCCAGGTCAACGCATTCGATGGGGGGCGCGATGAGTTCGGAACGACGTGACGTGATGAATCTGGGAGCGAGACTCTCGACACTCTGGGTCGTGATCATGCTCAACATGGTCTTCGCGGACATCCTGACCTTCATCAAGCCCGGAGCTCTGCAGGACCTGTGGGCCGGCCAGGCGGGCGTGCAGATCACTCCGGGGCTTCTGCTGCTGTTCGCGATCCTCATCGAGGTCCCGATCGCGATGATCTTCCTGTCTCGCGTCCTGCGGCCGGGACCCGCGCGCTGGACGCACACCGCCGCCGCGGTCGTCACCACCGCGTTCGTGGTCGGCGGTGGATCGCTGACCCCTCACTACGTGTTCTTCGCGACCGTTGAGCTCGCGTGCATGGCGCTGATCGTCTGGTCCGTCTGGACGCGGCGCGACCCGACAACCGATTGAGGAAGGGCGAGATGGCTCTCAACGACTACCCGATCGATGTTCGCGCCGACTACCCTGAGCGCAGCTCACGTGGATGGGCGGCGCTCACCATCTTCCTGATCAAGTTCCTCGCGCTCATCCCGCACTTCTTCGTCCTCATCTTCCTCGGCATCGCCCAGTTCGTCGTGGCGCTGATCGCTCAGGTGGCGGTGGTCGTCAACGGCGAGTATCCGGCGGGCATGCACGCCTTCGTGACCGGAGTGCTGCGCTGGGGCACCCGGGTGTGTGCCTTCATGCTCTCGCTGAGCGACCGCTACCCGCCGTTCACCCTGCGGCCCGTCGACGACTATCCCGTGGACGTGCTCGCGGAGCGGCCGGCGCAGAGCAGTCGCCTCTACGCGCTCTTCACCGTGGTCGTCGAGGTCGTCTTCATCGCGGCGATGATCGCCCTTGCCGTGCACTTCGCACGGCAGACGGGTGTGGATTCGTCCGCCGGGCAAAGCTACAACTTCTCGGGCAACGCCGGGACCGGCCTGCTCCTGCGCCAGATCGCCGCGCTGCCGCACCTCTTCATGCTCTTCATCCTGGGCATCGCCGTGTTCGTGCTCTGGGTCGTCCTGCAGTGGGTGATCCTCTTCAGCGCCAGGTTCCCGCGAGGCATGTTCGACTTCGTCGCCGGCTTCGTCCGCTGGCAGACGCGGGTCACCGGCTATGCGCTCGGGCTGAGCGACCGCTACCCGCCGTTCACGCTCGAAGCACCGGCCCAGGAGAGCCCGAGCCATCGCTCCCTTCGCCACCGCTCCCTCCCGCGCAGTGGTACGCGGACCCCAGCGGCCGCCACGCCTACCGCTACTGGGACGGCGCCAATGGACGCCGAACGTGGCCGACGACGGGAGGACCGCCAGCGATCCGATCGACGGTCCCGGTCCGGGCCATCAGGGGCCGAGCGCGCAAGCGCCGGAGGTGGCACCTTGAAGGCCATGGTGCACAGCCGATACGGCTCACCGGATGTCCTGGAACTCAAGGACATCGACAAGCCGGTCGTCAAGGACGACGAGGTGCTCGTGCGCGTTCGCTCCGCCGCCGTGAACCCGCCCGACTGGGCCGGCGTTCACGGCCTGCCCTACATCGTCCGGCTGGCCTACGGGCTGCGCAGACCGAAGCTCGGCATTCGCGGCACGGACATGGCCGGGATCGTCGACGCCGTCGGCAAGAACGTGACGCGTCTCCGGGTCGGAGACGAGGTCTTCGGCCGTGGCGCCGGGACGTTCGCCGAGTACGCGGTCGCTCCTGAGGATCTCCTCGTCCCCAAACCGGCCGCCATCACGTTCGAGCAGGCGGCGGCCGTCCCGATGTCCGGCCTCACCGCCCTCCAGGCGCTGCGCGACGCGGGCGGCATCCGGCAGGGGCAGAAGGTCCTGATCGTCGGCGCAGGAGGAGGGGTCGGCAGCTTCGCCGTGCAGATCGCCAAGTCGTTCGGCGCCGAGGTGACCGGCGTGTGCAGCGCGTCGAAGCAGGACCTGGTCCGATCGATCGGCGCCGACCACATCATCGATTACGCGCAAGAGGACTTCACCCAGGGCGAGCAGCGCTACGACCTCGTGCTCGACAACGTCCTGCAGCACTCGTTGTCCGAGCTCCTGCGGGCGCTGAGCCGCAGCGGCACGCTCGTGCCCAACGGCGGCCAGTTCTACAAGCGCTGGTTCGCCAGCACCGGGGTCCTGCTCATCAAGGCGCCGCTGCTCTCGCTGGTCGTGCCGCAGCGGATCCGCGTGTGTTCGGAGCGCCCGAGTCAGGACGACCTGCTGGTCCTCAAGGAGCTCATGGAATCCGGCAAGCTCACGCCGGTCGTCGGCAGCACGTACCCGCTGAGCCGGGTTCGCGAGGCCATCTCCTTCTTCGGGGAGGGGCACGCCGAAGGCAAGGTCGTCATCACCATGTGAGGCGGGTCGAGCGACCTGCACACAGGACGCTGGGCGGTCGGCGGATCCCCGCTCCCCCGCCGAGAGGGCCCGCCGGCGAGAGGCGACGTGCGTCGCTCCGAGCGTCGATCCGTCGTCGCAGACGCGTTCTCGGGTTCGGCGTGCGCCACATCGGGACCGCTCAGGTATCCCCGATAATAGTAGGAGGTCTCCTCCATGTCTCGTGCAGAACAGTCCATCGATGTGAGTGTCGACGTGGCCACGGCGTACAGCCAGTGGGCCCGGTTCGAGAGCTTCCCCCAGTGGATGGAGGGGGTCGTGTCGGTCGACCAGATCGACGCTACCCACCTCCATTGGGTCGCCAGGGTGAAGAACGAGGTCGCCGGGGTCGAGAACGAGACCCGTGAGTGGGATGCCCGGATCACCGAGCAGACCCGCGACGAGCGCATCTCCTGGGAGAGCGTCGGCGGCAAGCCCGACGAGAAGCCCAACGCGGGGCACGTCACCTTCGAGCCGCTCGGCGATGCGGCGTGCCGCGTCACCTTCCGGATCGACTGGGAGCCGGAGGCTGCGTTCGCGTCGAATGAGAGCTACGTGCTCGCCGCGGTGAACCAGGTCGTGGCGGCGGATCTCGCCCGCTTCAAAGGCTTCATCGAGGCGGCCGGCCGGGAGGCCGGCGGCTCGCGCGCCGAGACCGCCGCCTGAGCGGAGCAGCCGCCCCTGGTCAACCCGGGCGGGTGGCGGCGCCCCGGATGTGGGTGTAGAGGGCGCCGGTCCCCGAGAAGGGCGGCACATGCACGAGCTCCTCGATCCGGAAGCGCGAGTCGCGCAGGTGATGAACAGGACGGCGGGCAACCGCGCCCAGGCCGCGGCAGAGCGTCGGGAACGGCCGGGGCCGGGGCGCACCGCGCCCCGGCCCCGGCCGGAAACCTTGTGCGACGGCCCGCTCCCGCGGGCCGGATGACTCCTACTTGCTCTTGCCGATCTTGAACATCTTGGTGCCGCACTCCGGGCAGATGCCCTGCGTCGCCGGCTTGCCGTTCTTCATCGTGACGGCCTTCTCGTCCTTCATCGTGCGCTTGGTGCGGCACTTGACGCAGTAAGCCTCAGTCGCCATGCGGTCTCCTTTCGGGACACGTCGCGGGCCCCACGCCCGCCCCCCTGATTTCGCGGGGAGCATACTCCCTCCCCCGAGCGTATGCAATGAGTGCACGTTGAGCCTGCGTCACGCTCGCGTCACGCTCGCGGCGGCCGGCGGGGCCGCAGCGGCCGCTGAGGAGGCCGGTGCGGCGAAGCGCTCGACCGCTTCGGCCGATCGCGCATCGAGACCGGGCGGCGCCAAGCCCGTCTTGCCTCGCGGCGGCAGACTTGGCAGAATCTGTGCCGTCCATACGGCGCACCCCGCCGCCATACCGACAGGCCTGAAAGGATGACTATGAATAATCAGCGCCAGGCCACGATCGAGAAGCTCGTCAAAGACGAGAACGTGAAGCACATTCAGTTGTGGTTCACGGACATCCTCGGGAACCTCAAGATGGTCGAGGTCCCGGACCGGCAGCTCCCCAACGTCATCGAGAGCGGCGCTGCCTTCGACGGCTCTTCCATCAGCGGCTACGCCGAGATCGAGGAGAGCGACATCGTCGCGATGCCCGACTGGGACACCTTCACGGTGCTGCCGTGGGCGTCGGGCAGCGAGCGCACCGCGTTCGTCTTCTGCGACGTGGTCGACCGCAACTACCAGCCGTTCGAGGGCGACCCGCGCTGGGTGCTCCGCCGCCAGCTCGACCGCGCCAAGGACATGGGCCTCGACTTCTTCGTCGGCCCCGAACTCGAGTACTTCTACTTCAAGAACGCCGTGAAGCCCGAGCTCACCGACGAGGGTGGCTACTTCGACGTGCTGCCCGCCGACCTCGGCAACGACCTGCGCAAGCAGACCATGCGCACCCTGGACAAGCTCGGCATCCCCATGGAGGCGAGCCACCACGAGGTCGCCCCGTCGCAGCACGAGATCGACCCGCACTACGACAAGGCGCTGCTGATGGCCGACCGCGTGATGATCACGCGCCTGATCGTCAAGGAGGTCGCGGCCCACAACGGCGTGCACGCGACCTTCATGCCCAAGCCCATGCACGGGCAGAACGGCAGCGGCATGCACGTGCACCAGAGCCTCTTCCGCGGCAAGACGAACGCGATGTTCAGCGAGACCGACCCCGACCATCTCAGCGACATCGCCAAGGGCTTCATCGCCGGGCAGCTCAAGCACATGCGCGAGTTCACGTCGGTGCTCAACCAGTACGTGAACAGCTACAAGCGTCTGGTGCCCGGCTACGAGGCGCCGGTCTACATCAGCTGGGCGCACCGCAACCGCACCGCGCTCATCCGCGTGCCGCTCTACGTGCAGGGCAAGGAGAGCACCGTGCGCGCCGAGATCCGCAACCCGGACCCGGCGGCGAACCCCTATCTCGCCTTCGCCGTCATGCTGGCCGCCGGCCTCGAGGGCATCGAGAAGGGCTACGAGCTGCCGCCGAGCGTGGAGCCCAACATCTACAAGATGACCGCCGACGAGCGTGAGACCCACGGCCTCGGCGACCTGCCCAACAACCTCTACGAGGCGATCAAGGACACGCAGGAGAGCGAGCTGGTACGCCGCACGCTCGGCGACCACGTGTTCGAGCGCTTCGTGACCAACAAGCTCAACGAGTGGTACGAGTACCGCGAGCAGGTCACCGACTGGGAAGTGCGCAAGTACTTCTCCAAGGTCTGAGCGGCTGCGCGACTCCTCGAAGACCTGAAGGCCCCGACGGGGCGGGCGCTGCCCGGCGCCCGCCCCGTCGGGCGTACGCTACACTTGCCCTTCCGGAAAGGACCCATGGAGCGACTCGCCGCACATCTCACCGACTGGATCGCCGCCGAGGTGGCGCTGTCCGGCGGCGCCGGCGTCGTCTACGGCCTCTCCGGCGGCATCGACTCCGCCGTCGTGGCGGCGCTCGCCAAGCGCGCCTTCCCGCATCACACCCTCGGCGTCATCATGCCCTGTCACAGTGACCCGGCCGATGCCGAGGACGCGCACGTCGTGGCGCACCACTTCGACATCCCCGCCACGACGGTCGACCTCGCGCCGGTCTACGATCTGCTGCTCGAGACGTTGTCGGCGAGCAGCAGTGACCTTCCCGACAGCCGCCTCGCCACCGCGAACCTCAAACCGCGGCTGCGCATGACCACGCTGTACGCGTTCGCCAACCAGCTGAGCTACCGCGTGCTCGGCACGGGCAACCGCAGCGAGATCGCCGTCGGCTACTTCACCAAGTACGGCGACGGCGGCGCGGACTTCCTGCCGCTGGGCAGCCTCGTCAAGGGCGAGGTCCGCGACCTCGCCCGTCACCTCGGCGTGCCCGAGCGCATCGTCGGCAAGCCGCCGTCGGCCGGCCTCTGGGCCGACCAGACCGACGAGGCCGAGATGGGCCTCACCTATGAGGAGCTCGATGCCTACTTGCTGACGCGCGAGGCGTCGCCCGCCGTCAAGGCCAGGGTCGACGCCATGAACGCTGCCAGCGAGCACAAGCGCGCGCTCCCCCGCGTCGCCCCCAAGCCCGGCGCCTGAGGAGGCGCCCGCCCGTCGTTCTCGGAGGTACATCTTGTCTGTCGTCGTCCAGAAGTATGGTGGCACGTCGGTCGCCGACGCGGTCCGCATCGGCAACGTGGCGCGGCGCATCGTGGCCACGTTCGAGCAGGGCAACAGCGTCTGCGCCGTCGTCAGCGCCCGCGGCGACACCACCGACGAGCTCCTCGAGCTCGCCCGCGAGATCACACCCGAGCCGCCGGAGCGCGAGATGGACATGCTCCTTTCCGCCGGCGAGCGCATCAGCTGCGCGCTGCTCGCCATGGCCATCCACCGCCTCGGGTACGATGCCGTGAGCCTCACCGGCTCACAGGCCGGCATCGTCACCGACACCGTCCACATGAAGGCGCGCATCCTCGACATCCACCCGGCGCGCGTCAAGGACGCCATGGACGACGGCAAGATCGTCCTCGTGGCCGGGTTCCAGGGCGTCTCGACGGCCTACGACGTCACGACGCTCGGCCGCGGCGGCTCCGACACGACCGCCGTCGCGCTCGCTCATGCGCTCGAAGCGGCCGTCTGCGAGATCTACACAGACGTCGACGGCGTCTACACGGCCAACCCGAGCCTGGTCGCCAGGGCGCGCAAGATCGACGCCATCTCGTACGACGAGATGCTCGAGATGGCGGCCAGCGGCGCGCAGGTGCTCGCCCTTCGGTCGGTCGAGTACGCGCGCAAGTACGACATCCCCATCCACGTCCGCTCCAGCTTCACCGAGGCGGAGGGTACGTGGGTCACCGACGGAGGCCTCCGCATGGACATCGAGCAGCAGCTGGAACAGCCCATCATCCGCGCCGTCAGCTACACGACCGACGAGGCCAAGGTCACGCTCCGCGGCGTGCCCGACCGCCCCGGCGTGGCGGCACGCGTCTTCACGGCCCTGGCCGAGGCGCACGTCAACGTCGACACCATCATCCAGAACACGAGCGAGAGCGGCCACAGCGACATCTCGTGCACCATCCCGGCAGAAGACATCCCCGCCGCCGACAAGGCGCTCAAGGAGATCACCAGGGAGATCGGCGCGAGGGAGTACGACACCGACGCCGACATCGCCAAGATCAGTCTGATCGGCGCCGGCATGCGCAGCCACCCCGGCGTCGCCGCCCAGATGTTCCAGACGCTGGCCGACCTCGGCATCAACCTGGACATGATCGGCACCTCGCCGATCAAGATCTCCTGCGTCATCGAGAAGAAGCACGTCGACCAGGCGGTGCGCGAGCTGCACAAGGCCTTCGACCTCGACGAGGAGTCGGTCTCGCACGAGCCCGCCGACAGGGGAAGCTGCTGATGGCCGCCGGCTACGTCGTCGCCATCGCCGGCGCGACCGGCGTCGTCGGCGGCACCGTGCGCGCGATCCTCGAGGAGCGCGGCTTCCCCGTCAGCGAGCTCCGGCTCCTCGCCAGCGCGCGCTCGGCCGGCCGCACGCTGGCCTTCAACGACGCCGAGATCGAGGTGCGGGAGCTCGGCCCCGGCGCCTTCGACGGCGTCGACCTCGTCTTCTTCGCCGCCGGCGGCTCGGTGAGCCAGGAATTCGTGCCGCAGGCGGTCGCAGCCGGCGCGACCGTGATCGACAAGTCGAGCATGTTCCGTCAGGACCCCGGCGTGCCTCTCGTCGTGCCGGAAGTCAACGCCGATCGCCTGACGGCCCATACCGGCATCATCGCGACGCCCAACTGCTCCACCATCCAGATGGTCGTCGCGCTCAAGCCCATCTACGACGCCGCCGGCATCGAGCGCGTGGTCGTCAGCACCTACCAGGCGGTCTCCGGCAGCGGGCAGGACGGCATCGCCGCGCTGGCCGCCCAGGCCGGCCAGTGGGCGGCCGGGGAACCGGTCGAGCCGCAGTTCTACCCGTACCAGATCGCCTTCAACGTGCTGCCGCACATCGACGGCTTCCTCCCCACCGGCAGCACCAAGGAAGAGCAGAAGATGGTCGACGAGACCGTCAAGATCTTCGCCGACCCGGAGCTCAAGGTCACGGCCACCTGCGTGCGCGTGCCCGTGTTCGGCGCGCACAGCGAGGCCGTGAACGTCCAGACGAAGCGCAAGCTGAGCGCCGCGGAGGCGCGAGCGCTGCTCGCCGCGGCGCCCGGCATCGAGGTCGTCGACGATCCGGCAGGGCTGCAGTACCCCATGCCGCTGCCCGCCGAGGGTCGCGACCCGGTCTACGTCGGCCGTATCCGCGAGGACCCGACCATCGCCAACGGGCTCGACCTCTGGGTGGTCTCGGACAACCTGCGCAAGGGTGCGGCCCTCAACGCGGTGCAGATCGCCGAGGAGCTCGTGGCCCGCAGGCTGCTCTGAGCCGCCGACTGCCGTTCGCCGCGGCGGGTATACTCACGCAGCACCCCGCCCGTGAAGATCCCCTGCCCCTGACGAGGAACGACATGCCACAACCCACCAGCGAGAACGGCGCCGACGTGCTCGACGTCGTCATCGTCGGCGCCGGCCCCGCGGGGCTGACGGCCGGCATCTACTGCAGCCGCGGCCGCCTCAGGACGGCCATCCTCGAGCGCAACATGGCCGGCGGCCAGATCGCGCTCACCGACCTCGTCGAGAACTACCCAGGCTTCCCCGAGGGCATCTCGGGCTTCGACCTCGCGACGAAGATGAAGGACCAGGCGGTCAAGTTCGGCGCCGAGATGCGCGAGATCGAGTCGGTCAGCGAGCTGCGCGCAGACCCCGGTGGCTGCTACGTCGTCGTCACCGACCGCGAAGAGATCCGGGCGCGCGCCGTGATCCTGGCGCCGGGCGTGGAGCCCCGGCGCTCGGGCATCCAGGGTGAGGCTGAGTTCATCGGCCGCGGCGTGAGTTGGTGCGCCACCTGCGACGGCGCCCTGTACCGCGGCCGCACGGTCGCCGTCATCGGCGGCGGCGACTCCGCCGTCGAGGAGGGCTTGTTTCTCACCAAGTTCGCCGACAAGGTGTACGTCGTCCACCGGCGCGACGAGCTGCGCGCCGCCCCGATCGCCCAGGAGCGGGCCTTCGCCAACGCCAAGATGGAGTTCGTCTGGGACTCGGTGCCCAGACAGATCGACGGCGAGGAGATGGTGGAGGCGCTGGAGGTCGAGAACGTCAAGACCGGTGAGGGGCGCACCCTGCCGGTCAACGGCGTGTTCATCTACATCGGGCAGATCCCCAATACCGCCTGGCTCAAGGACACGGTCGCGCTGGACGACTGGGGCTATATCGTGACCGACGACCTTCTGCGCACCGGACTGCCTGGCGTGTTCGCCTGCGGCGATGCCCACGCCAACCCGCTCAAGCAGATCGCCATGGCGGTGGGCGAGGGCGCGCTCGCTGCCGTTCAGGCCGAGCGCTACCTGGACGAGCTGGAGTGTCCCGCCGAGACGACGGACGCGGCCGGCGACGCCACTGCCGCGGCCGGGACGCAGCGCTGACGCACCGACATTGACGCCGAGTCGCTGACGCCCGACACTGACGCACACACGCTGACGCACAAACGCTGACAGGAGGATGTACGTGGACGCTGTCTCGCAGGACAACTTCGAAGCCGAGGTCATCAAGGCGCCCGGCAAGGTCCTGGTCGACTTCTGGGCCGAGTGGTGCGGCCCCTGCCGCATGATCGGCCCGGTCCTCGAGGAGATGGCGGGTGACTACCCCGACGTCAAGTTCGTGAAGCTCAACGTGGACGAAGCGCCGGCTGTGGCGCAGCAGTTCAGCGTGATGAACATCCCGACGATCCTCGCCTTCGAGGCCGGTGAGACCAAGCACCGCATCGTCGGCGCCATGCCCAAGGCCAAGCTCGTCGAGGAGCTGGGCGCCTTCCTGGGCTGACCACCGGTCGGGCTCGGGCTGACGCGACCCGCCGCCGCCCGCCCGGTGCGTGGAGGGGATGCGTGTTCGGGTTGCGGTACCACGAGCGGCACCGGCGGACGTACTCCTGGTAGCACGTCCGCCGGTGCCGTCAGCGGGGCCTCTGGTGGCACCGCACCTCGAGCGGGACTACCCCCACCCCGAAACCTGGCTGAGCCGCGTTCCCGCCATCCAGGCCAGACCGCGACGCCGATTGCCACCCTCGTCGCGGAGTGTCACCCTCGTCATGGAGTGCCCCCGGAAGTACCATCAGGGCACCATGGGGCCAACGCCGGACATCGTGCCGATCACCGACTTCCGCAGGGACGCAGCGCGCATCATGGAGCGTGCCGCCGCCGACGGCACGCCGGTCTTCGTCACGCAGAAGGGACGCCTGGCGGCGGTCCTCCTGCCTCGCGAGCGCTACGACGAGCTGCTTGCCCTGGCGGCTGCAGGCGCCGGGGCGCCGGGGGAAGACGCCGCGTCCCGGCCGCAGACGCCGTCGGGCACCCCGGTGGCCGGCTTCCCTCCGACGCGCCCTCGCGTCCGCGTCGAGAGCCTGTATGGGCCGGCCGACCCGGAGCTTGCGGCGTTCTACGCCTCCGAGGGGGTCTGGACTGAGGATCAGGGCGGCCCCCGGCCGCCGAGACCCTGGGAGCGGAACAGGGCAGCGGAAGGCGACGATGCGTAGGGCGGCGCCGGCGCAGCGCTGCGCCGGAGCTCTCAGGGGCGCTCGAGCCGCAGGCCCTCGACGTCGTAGCTGAAGCTCACCAGTCTGTCGGAGAAGGCGACGTCCATGCACGCCTGCACGTCGACCGGCAGCGCCTTGAACCGGCCGCGGATGAGGTCCGCCTTCGGCGGAGGCACCGCGGCCGCCTGCAGCCAGTAGTCAAGGTCTATCGTGCGCCGCACCTGCCCGCGCCGGGCGACGATGAAGCCGGCGCGCTCCACGATCGCCTTGAGCTCCTCGGCGCGGAAGTGGCGCCGGTGCGCCGGCTCACGAAGTCGGGCGATCTCGTTGAGCGCCTTGTCCGTGGTCTCGTCCACGACGGGGTCGAGGAGGACGACGCGCCCGCCCGATGAGAGCACGCGCTGCATCTCGGCCAGCGCAGTCGACGGCTCGGGCAGCAGGTGGAACGCGTTGCGACACACGATCAGGCTGAAGGCGCCGTCCGCGTAGGGCAGCGCGTACAGGTCGACGAGCGTGAAGGCGACGTTGATGATGCCCAGCTCGGCGGCGAGGCGCTGGCCCTCCTCGAGCATGTCCGGCTGCTCGTCGGCGGCCTCGACGGTGGCGACGTCCGGTGCCACGGCGAACCCGGCCATTCCGGCCCCGGTGGCGTAGTCGAGTACCGCGTCATGCGATGTGGGCCGGGCGAGATCCACGAGCAGGTCGAGCGACGCTTCTCGCATCTGTTCCACGGCTTCTCCCTTCGTCGCTGGCCGGCCCGGCGGTCTGGCAGACGGGTCCGGCCGAAGCCGGCCGGCGGCCGGCGGCGCATGCCCTCCGTCAGTCGCCGTAGGTGACGGTGAAGATGGTACCCGTCACGGTGAGACCGATGCCGACCTCGTGACCCTCGACCCTGGCCGTCTCGCGATGAGCGCCGGCCACGCCGCCGAGGACGAGTCCGCTGGCGAGCGTCTCGGCCATGATGGCGGCGCGATGGCGCTCCGCCGGCGGGCGCAGCTCTTCCGGCACATCCAGGGTCAGGCTGATGGTGTCTTCGATACGAAGGTCGGCAGCTTTGCGCGCGAGCTGAACCGCGTGGATGAGCTCGCGCGCCAGGCCCTCCTCGCGCAGCGCCTCGTCGACCGCCGTCATGAGGGCGACGACGCGTCCCGAATCGTTCTCCACCTGATAGCCCTCGGGCGAGCCGGTCTCGATGAGCAGCTCCTCCTCGACGAGCCTGAGCTCGCCGTCGGGCAGCTCCAACGTGACCTCGCCCGCACCGCGTACGGCGGCGACCAGCGCGGCCGCGTCGGCCGTCCTGAGGAACGCCTGCAGCGGGCCGATGCGCTTACCGAGCTTCGGCCCCAGCACCTTGAGGTTGGGCTTGACGACATAGGCGACGAGCTCTTCCTCGGGCGCGTCGAGACGGAGGCCCTTGACGTTGAGTTCGTCGAGCACCACGTCGCGCAGGCGCTCGACGGAGCGGGCCTCGGCCTCGGGCAGGGCGACGACCACCTCGGCCAGCGGCTGGCGCGTCTTGACCGCCGCGGCATTGCGCGCGGCGCGGCCCATCTCGACCACCCGCCGCGCGGCCGCCATGTCGAACGACACGCCGGCGTCGATGGCGGTCTCGTCCGCGACCGGCCAGGCGCACAGGTGCACGCTCTCCGGCGCCGACGCATCGACCGAGCGCACGAGGTTCTGGTAGAGCTCCTCCGCGACGAAGGGCGTGAACGGGGCCATCAGCTTGGCGACCGTGACGAGCGCTTCGTAGAGCGTGTGGTAGGCGGCCAGCTTGTCGGCGTCGCTCTCGCTCTTCCAGAAGCGACGCCGGCTACGGCGCACGTACCAGTTGCTGAGGTCGTCGACGAACTGCTGGATCGCGCGGCAGGTGCCGGTGGCGTCGTAGGTCTCCAGGCCGGCGGTGACGTTCTGCACCAGCGCGTTCAGCTCGCTGGCCAGCCAGCGGTCGAGCAGCGGCCGCTCCGCGACCGGCGACTCCTGCGCCGTGGGATCGAAGCGGTCGATGTTGGCGTAGAGCGTGAAGAAGCTGTACGTGTTCCAGAGGGTCAGAAGGAATTTGCGCACCACCTCGTCCACCATGTCGGCGCTGAAGCGCCGCGGACTCCACGGCTGCTGGCTCGCGAACAGGAACCAGCGGAGGGCGTCGGCTCCCTGATGGTCGAGGATGTCGTCCGGCTGCACGACGTTGCCCTTGCTCTTGCTCATCTTCTGGCCTTCGCCGTCGAGGATGTGCCCGAGACAGAGCACGCGCTTGTAGGAGCTGCGGCCCTCGATGAGCGTCGCCACGGCCATGAGGCTGTAGAACCAGCCGCGCGTCTGGTCGATGGCCTCGCAGATGAAGTCGGCCGGGAAGCGCTCGTCGAAGAGCTCGACGTTCTCGAAGGGGTAGTGCCACTGGCCGAACGGCATGGAGCCCGAGTCGAACCAGGCGTCGATGACCTCGGGCACGCGGCGCATGTCGCCGGCGCAGTCCGGGCAGGTGAGGACGACGTCGTCGACGTAGGGCCGGTGGAGTTCCAGATCCTCCGGAACGGGACCGGCCGCCAGCTCCCTGAGCTCCGCGATGGAGCCGACGCAGTGCGTGTGCCCCTGCTCGCAGCGCCAGACCGGCAGGGGCGTGCCCCAGTAGCGGTCGCGGCTGAGCGCCCAGTCGACGTTGCCGGCAAGCCACTCCCCGAAGCGCCCGGTCTTGATGTGCTCCGGGTGCCAGACGACGTCGTCATTGGCCTTGATCAGCTGGTCCTTGATCGCCGTCGTGCGGACGTACCACGTCGCCTTGCTGTAGTAGAGGAGCGCCGTGTCACAGCGCCAGCAGAAGGGGTAGCTGTGCTCGTACGGCTCGACGCCGAGGAGCAGCCCGCGGTCCTTGAGGTCGGCGGTGATGGCCGGATCCGCGTCCTTGACGAAGACGCCGGCCCACGGCGTCACCTCGGCGACGAACCTGCCCTCCGTGTCGACCGCGTTGACGACCGGGAGGTCGTTCTCCGCGCCGACGCGCATGTCGGCCTCGCCGAAGGCGGGAGCGATGTGCACGATGCCGGTGCCGTCGGTCGTCGTGACGTAGTCGTCGCCGACGATGAAGTGGGAGCGCCTGTCCGCCGGCATGAAGCCGAAGGGCGCCTCGTAGTCCAGGCCCAGCAGCTCGGCGCCGGCGAACTCGCGCAGGACCTCGGCCTTCTTGCCGAGGACCTTCTCCACGAGGTCGCGGGCGAGTACGAACCGTTCGCCGCGACTCTCCACGAGGGCGTACGTGACGTCCGAGCGCACGGCCGCGGCCACGTTGCTGATGAGCGTCCACGGCGTGGTGGTCCAGACGGCGAGCGAGACGGGCCCGGGCTCGCCGCCGACCGCCCCGGCCACCTGTCCGGTGACGCGCGCGGCCGACTCCGCCGTCAGCGGGAAGCGCACGTAGATGGAGTCCTCGGTGACGTCCTTGTAGCCCTGCGCCACCTCGTGGCTGCTGATCGCCGTGCCGCAGCGAGGGCAGTACGGGACCACCTTGTGGCCCTGGTACAGCAGGCCCTTGTCCCAGATCTGCCGCAGGATCCACCAGACGGACTCGATGTAGTCGTTGGTGTAGGTGTAGTACGCATCGTCCATGTCGACCCAGAAGCCGATGCGCTCGGTGAAGCGCTCCCACTCCTCCAGGTAGGCCGTGACGCTCTCGCGGCAGAGCCTGTTGAACTCGGCGACGCCGTAGGCCTCGATCTGCCCCTTGCCGTCGATGCCGAGGCGGCGCTCGACCTCGAGCTCGACCGGCAGGCCGTGGGTGTCCCAGCCGGCCTTGCGCGGCACGCGGTAGCCGCGCATCGTCTTGTAGCGCGGGAAGAGGTCCTTGAAGATGCGCGAGATGACGTGGTGCGCGCCGGGCCGGCCGTTGGCCGTCGGCGGACCCTCGTAGAAGACGTACAGGGGCGCGTCCTCACGACCCTCGAGGCTCTTCTCGAAGATGCCGTGCTGCTTCCAGAAGGCGAGCATGCGGGTGTCGAGCGCCGGGAAGTCGACGCGCGCCGAGACGTCCTGGAACCGGGGCTGACTGTCGCGGAGGGGTGCCCCTTCGGTGCCCCCGCTCGATAGCGGTGCCTGCGGCGACTATTCACGTGACTCGCTTTCTGCTGCTCGCGGACCGGCTGCCGATTCTACCAGACGCGGCCGGTCCGCTTCGCCGGCCGGTCCGCTTCGCCGCGCCGGCCGGCGGCGACGCGCGCCTCGCGCGTGTACACTTTCGCCATGATGGTCGGACCCTCACAGGCGAAGGACGGCGCGTGTGCGCAGACCGGCGCGGGCGTGGACGGCGCGGTCCGCCGGCGTCTCCTCGCGCTGCTCGACTACGACGGCACGATGACCACGAACGAGTGCAACGAGCTCGCCCTGCAGCCCTTCGTCGGCGACGAGTGGTGGGTGCTGGAGGAGGAGTCGTACAACGACCGCATGAGCCACGCGGAGGTCTTCGACCGGCAGATCGGGCTGATCAGGGCGCCGCGGACGGAGCTCATCCGCCGCCTCCTCGAGGTCGCGGAACCCATGCCCGGCCTCCGCGACTTCTTCGCCGAGCTGCAGACGCGCGACGGCCACTCCGCGATCGTGAGCGCCGGCATCCGCGAGGCGATCGAGGCGTTCTGGACGCGCGAGCAGCTCCCTCCGATCGAGTCTGTTCGCCAGCGAGCTGGTCGGCGATGGTCCCGCAGGAGGACCGCCCTACCACCTCGAGTTCAGCGGCGCCCTCGGAGACTGTCCGCGCTGTGGCCTCGCGAGCTGCAAGGCGGCGATCCTGCGCGCGCTGCGCCGCCCCGGCGACGTCGTCATGGTCTTCGGCGACGGGCCGAGCGATCTCTGCCCGGCGCGCGAGGCCGACATCATCTTTGCCCGCGGCCACCTCGCGGAGCGCTGCGAAGAAGAGGGCCTCGAGTGGCGGCCGCTCACCGACTTCGCGACGGTGATCGCCGACGTCGACGCGTGGCTGGCGGCACAGTGACGAAGGCCGGACGGGTCGCGCCGGCCGGCGCAGTCACGCCGGCGCTCCTCGGCCCCGTCTCCCGCCCAGGCCGCGAGACGGCGCTCATCGTCGCCGCCGCCATCGCTCTTCAGGCGGTCGCCTGGCTGTTCCTCGTCTGGCTGCTGCGCACAGGCGGCCCCTGGTACGGCTTCTTCGACGTCTCCGACATCACCTGGTACCTCGACTACGCCCAGAAGGTCGCCGCCGGGCAGGCCGTCTACCGGGACTTCTCGTTCGAGTATCCGCCGCTGGCGTTGCCGCTGTTCGCGCTGCCGCCCCACGTCGATCCCGCGGCGTACCCGCGCTGGTTCGCCGCGGAGATGATCCTGCTCTGCTCGGCGGCGGCGGCCCTGACCGGCGCCACGGCGGCCGCGCTCTGGCGCGGGCTCGCGCGGCCGCTTGCGGCCGCCGGCGCGTATGCCGCCGCCGTTCTCGCCGCCGGGGCGATCACCGCCAACCGCTACGACGTGGCGGTCGCGCTCACGCTCGCCGCCTGCCTCTTCTTCCTCGCCCGGCGCCATACCACCGCCGCCGGCGCGGCGCTCGGCGTCGGCGTCGCGCTCAAGCTCACGCCGGGCATGCTCCTGCCACTCGTGCTGATCGTCGCGAACACGCGCCGGCGCGCGCTCCACGCCCTCGCCGGCTTCCTGGTCTTCGCCCTCGTCCCGTTCCTGCCGTTCCTCAGCCGCTTCGACGGGCTCACCAACATCGTCACCTACCACGCCCAGCGGCCGCTGCAGATCGAGAGCGTGCCGGGGACCCTCTACCTGATCGCCGGATCGAGAGGCGCCTGGGGCATCGGCACCGGCAACTCCTTCGGCTCCCAGTCGCTCGCCGGCCCCGGCAGCGAGACCGTCGCCCGGCTCTCCGTGTGGGTGGGTCTCCTCTGCGTGACGGGCATCTACGTGCTCGCGTGGCGCCGCCGGGACCTGCTGCGGGCGGCGCCCCAGTACGTCCCGCTCGCCGCCCTTGCCTGCGTCCTCGCCTTCACCGTCTGCAACAAGGTCCTCTCGCCGCAGTTCCTGGTGTGGACGCTTCCGCTGGTCGCGCTGGTGCTCGTCGCAGAAGACGGTTGGCAGCGCGTCACCGGCGCGCTCACGCTGCTCGCCGTCGCGCTGACCCAGGTCGAGTTCCCGGACCTGTACTGGCACGTCGTCGACCTCGAAGCCGGTCCGGTCTGGGTCGTCGTGACCCGCAACGTCGTGCTCGTCTCCGCGGCGATCTGTGCCGCTCTGGCCATGTGGAGGCTGCCCGAGACGCCCCCGTCCACCGATACCACGACCTGAACCGCGACCGGGCGTCGACCGCGGCGACACGGCGCGTATCGGCCGTTCTGCGCACCGGCACCGGCGCCGGCAGGTTTCCGGGCCGCACGCGCATCGCATATCATGGCGGCGGTCCCTCGGCCGCGCGGCCGGCGCTGCGGCGCCGCGCGGCCGTCCCCTCCAGCGCACCAGGGTGAACGTTGGACGCACGTCTTCAGCAGAGTGGCCAGCAGTTCGTCAAGTTCGCCGTGGTCGGCGCGGTCGGCACCGTCGTCAACCTCGTCGTGCTCAAGGCGACCCTGCTCCTCTGGGGAGGCCTGGTCGGCGATCCGACGTTCGCCGTCGAGATCTTCGCCAGCGGGCTGGCGTTCTGCGTCGCCGTGGTCAACAACTACCTGCTCAACCGCTGGTGGACGTTCCGTGCCACCGGCAGCTTCAGCCTGCAGGCGCTCAAGTTCTTCATCGTCAGCTGCGCCGGCCTCGGGCTCAACGAGCTGGCCTTCTGGCTCTTCCGCGGCCAGCTCGACATCGACGTCTTCGTCAGCCAGTGCCTCGCGATCGTCTGCGTGCTGCCGTTCAACTTCATCGTGAACAAGCTGTGGAGCTTCCGCGAGGCGTGAGACGTCGCGCATCCAGGAGCCTCCGACGCGGGAGCGCGGCATCGCCGCCAGTCGGGAGGGCGCGGCGACGGCGCCCGGCCACGAGGTCGCGACGACGCCCGCCGCGAGTCCTCTGCGCCACCGTCGGCGATCCGGCGACGGCGGAGCAGCTCCGCCACGCCCCCAGCAAGTGGCTCGCGATGGTCACCGCCGGCGTCCTCACGCTGCTCGTGATGGGCGTGTTGTTCCCCAATCTCTGGTACGGGATGCACGAATCAGACCTGCGCGTGCACTGGGGCTACGCCGAGCGCATCGCGGACGGCGAGATCGCCGTACACGTCACGTTCCAGTCGAGTACCCGCCGCTGGCGGTCGCCCTGTTCCGGCTGCCCGGGCACACCGACAGCGTACAGGCGTCTCGGCACCTGTTCAACGTCCTGATGACCGCCATCACCGTCGCGACCGCGGGCGCCGTCACCGCCTTCACGTCGCCTGCCGCCTCTGGCCGCGCGGCGGACGAGCCTACGTGGCCTCCGTGCTCTTCCCGGTCGGCGTGGCCCTCACCGGTGCGATCGTGATCAATCGGTACGACGTGGCGGTCGCGCTGCTCATCGCGTCTTCGTGCTGTGCCTGGTCGCGCGCTGGTACACGGCGGCCGCTTTCGTCCTCGGCATGGGCTTCGCGCTCAAGGTCACGCCGCGGCGCTGCTGCCGCTGGTCCTGCTGCTGGCCGGACCGCCGCGACGGTGGGTATGGCCGCTGGTGGCGCTTCGTCGCAGCGGCCGTCGCGCCGTTCCTGCCGTATCTGCTCAAGTCTGCCTCAGGCGTGTGGTACATGTTCCAGTACCACCTCGAGCGCCCGCTGCAGATCGAGAGCGTGCTCGGCACGCCGCAGCTGCTCGGGCAGCTGATCGGCGCGGACTGGGCGACGTGGGGGTGGAGCCACAGGCTCGCACTCTCTCGTCGCCCCCGGCGTCGGCCTCGCCGCCGACCTGTCCGGCGGCCTGACGCTGCTGGCCGTGGCCGCCGTCTACCTGTTCGCGTGGCGGCGCCGCCGGCACCTGCGCGCCGCACCTGCCGACCAGGTGATCGTCGTCCTCGCGCTGCTGCTCGCGACTCGTGACGTTCGGCAAGGTGCTCTCGCCGCAGTTCTTCGTCTGGATCCTGCCGGCGTGGGCGCTGGTCGCCGCGCGCGACCGCTGGATCGCCGTCCTCGGCGGCGTGACGCTGGTGCTCACCCAGGCGAGTTCCCGTCGCTCTTCGGCAGCAGCCTGCTCGACATGGAGCCGGCCGCGCTGACCGTCGTGGTGGCGCGCAACATCTTGCTGCTGGTGACGTTCGCGTTCGCGCTTTGGCGGGTGTGGGCGCTGTCCTGCGACGCCCGGAGGAAGCTTCGCCCTGCACGATCCCACAGGACCTCGGGTCGTCAGGAGCGCGAACCGCAGGGTGAGGGGGCGCCGGCCTCTCGCCACCACGTCGCCGGCGGCGCTACGCCGCCGGCAAACGGCCCCCGGCATCTACAGGATGATGTCGATCGGCTCGATGCTCGTCGCCCGACCGCCCTCGGCGGCGAACAGCGCCGCGTCGAGGCGCACCGGCCCCTCGGCGACCTCAAAGACCTGCGGCAGCTCGGTCGTGAAGCGCCGCAGGATGATCTCCGTCTTGACCCCGATCACGGAGTCCCGCGGCCCGGTCATGCCCACGTCGGTCATGTAGGCCGTGCCTCCGGGGAGCACGCGCGCGTCGCTGGTCTGCACGTGCGTGTGCGTGCCGAGGACGGCGGTCACGCGGCCGTCGAGGTAATGCCCCATGGCGACCTTCTCGCTGGTCGCCTCCGCATGCAGGTCGACGACGATGGTCTCGGCGAGCTGCTCGGCGTCCTCGACCAGGCGGTCGACGATGCGGAACGGCGACATGCCGGTCTGCAGGAAGAGCTCACCGGCCAGGTTGATCACGGCGACTTCGTCGCCGCCCGCCGTGGGCCGCACGGTGAGGCCGCGGCCGGGCGCGCCCGGCGGATAGTTGGCCGGCCGCACGATGCGGTCGTCCGTTGCCAGGAATGAATACACTTCCCGCTGCCGCCAGACGTGATTGCCGGTGGTGATGACGTCGACGCCCCTGGCGAGCATCCGCAGGGCGATCTTGGTGGTGATGCCGGCGCCGTTGGCGGCGTTCTCCCCGTTGGCGATCACGAAGTCGACGGCGCGCTCCTCGCGAAAGCCCGGGAGCCAGCGCAGCAGCGCCTCCCGCCCGGGCTTCCCGAAGACGTCGGCGATGAAGAGGATGTTCATGGGTCCAGTCTACCCGACGCGGTCACGCCGGGTGACGACGTCACGGTGCCGGCGGCGGCGACTTGGAGGATACTGTCAGGTGTGATGACGCGATCCGTCTGCCCATACCTCGCCTGCGAGAAGACGGCCTTCCGGGGGACGCTCGACCTGACCGCCGAGCCGCGACCGATCGTCGTCGTCAGATGGTACTGCGAGCACCCGTTCCACGGCATCCGGCTGGATCTCGGGGACGCGCGCAGCGACACGGAGAACCACTGCGCCGCCTGCACGCTGCCGCGCCCGAAGGCCGACGGCGACTGAGGCGGTAAGGAGCTCAGCCGCCGATCAGCAGCTTGAGCGCGCCCTGTGCGGCGTCGAGCAGCGGCCCTGGGAACAGGCCGACGACCACGACCCCGAGCGCGGCGACGGTGACGGCGGTGACGACGCCGGCGTTGGACGCCTGCGGCTCGACCTCGACCTTCGCGCCCTCCGTCGCCTCGCGGAAGTACATGTACCAGACCACGCGCAGGTAGTAGTAGGCCGACACCGCGCTCATGACGACGGCGACGATGGCCAGCCACGTGAGGTCGGCCTGGATGACGGCCGTGAACAGGTAGAACTTGCCCCAGAACCCGACGGTCGGCGGGATGCCGGTGAGCGACACCATGAACAGCGCCATGAGGATGGCCGGCCACGGCATACTGCGGCCGAGGCCGGCCACGCCGTCGAGCGAGTAGTCGTACTTGCGCCGGGCGCGGATCCAGACGAGCACGCCGAACGCGCCGAGGTTCATCAGCGCGTAGGCCGCGAGGTAGAACAGGATCGCGCTGATGCCGAGTGTGTCGCCGCTCTTGCCGGCGGCGATGATGCCGAGCGTGAGGTAGCCGGCGTGGGCGATGCTCGAGTAGGCGAGCATGCGCTTGAGGTTGCGCTGCGGCAGCGCGAGGACGTTCCCGACCACCATCGTGAGCACCGCGAGGATGATCATGACGTGGCCCCAGTCCGCCCAGTCGACGCCGGCAGCCATGAAGAAGAGCTTCGCGAACCCGAGGAAGGCGGCGGCCTTGACGCCGGTGGCCATGAAGGCGGTGACCGGGGTGGGCGCCCCCTCGTAGACGTCCGGCGCCCAGCTATGGAACGGAACGGCCGAGATCTTGAAGCCGAAGCCGGTGACGACGAGGGCGAAGGCCACGATGAGGAACCCGTCGGGACTCATGCCGCCGTGCTGCAGGCCCACCAGACCGGTGGCGATGCCGGTGTAGCTCGTCTGCCCGGTGGCGCCGTAGAGCAGGGCGAGGCCGAAGGCGAGGATCGCGGACGAGAACGCGCCGGTGACGAAGTACTTGAGGGCCGCCTCGCTCGACTTCTCGTCGCGCCAGATGTAGCCGGCGAGGATGTAGGTCGGCAGCGACATGAGCTCGAACGAGACGAAGAACGCGATGATGTCGGTGCTCATCACCATGCCGATCATGCCGGTGATGATGAGCAGCAGCAGGCCGTAGAACTCCCCGCGCGCGGCCTTGCGCTTCGCCAGATACGCGTCCGACAGCAGGACCGTGAGGACGCCGATGGCGGCGAACAGCACGACGGCGTACAGCGCGTAGCGGTCGTGCCCGATCATGCCTGCGAAGCCGACGACAGCCTCGCGGCGGCCGAAGACGAGCCCGCCGCTGAACACCTTCCAGACGGCGAAGCCTGCGGTCCACTGGCCCCACTGGCCGATGGCGACCGCCGCGCCCGCAGAGCAGGCCGGCGACGGCGATCCAGGCCAGCGGGCCCTTGCGCTTGAGGAACAGGTCGGCGACGAAGACCACGATCGCGGCGACGGCGATCACGACGCCCGGGCAGGATCACGGTGACGGTGTTGTTGAGCGGCATCTAGAACAGCCCCCTGGTGACGTCGAGGAGCTGCGCCACCCCGTGGACGCTCGCGCTCGCTTCCTGCAGCGACGGCAGGACCCGGACGAGGATCACGCGCACGGGCACGTGCAGGTACTCGAGGAAGGTCTGCGGGTAGACGCCCAGCCAGATGACGAAGACGACGAGCGGCACGAGAGAGGTGATCTCGCGCACGCTGAGGTCCTTGAGGCCGAAGGACGGCTTGACCTCGTCGTCGCCACGGTCGTTGAACATCGTGCGCTGGAACATCCAGAGCAGGTAGGCGGCGGCGAGGATCACGCCGAGGGCGGCGATCGCCGCCAGCCAGCGCGAGTACTCGAAGATGCCGAGGAGGCTGAGGAACTCGCCGACGAAGCCGCTCAGCCCGGGCAGGCCCAGGGAGCCGAAGGAGAAGAAGAGGAGGAAGCCGGCGAGGATCGGCAGCGGCTTGGCGAGCGAGCCCATGTCGGCGATCAGCCGCGTGTGCGTGCGCTCGTAGAGGAACCCGACCATGAGGAACAGGGCGCCCGTGAGGAAGCCGTGGCTGAGCATGACCAGGATGGCGCCCTCGATGCCGGCGGCGTTGCCGACAAGCGCGATGCCGGCGAAGATGCCGGCGGTCACGAAGCCCATGTGGCTGACGCTCGAGTAGGCGACGAGCTTCTTGAGGTCCTTCTGCATCATCGACACGAGCGCGCCGTAGACGATGGCGACCACGGAGAGGCCGACGACCCACGGGATGAACGTGACGGCGGCGTCCGGGAAGAAGGGCAGGCAGAAGCGCAGCATGCCGTACCCGCCCATCTTCAGGAGGACGCCGGCCAGGATCACGGAGCCCGCCGTCGGGGCCTCGACGTGCGCGTCCGGGAGCCACGTGTGCAGCGGGAACATCGGCACCTTGATGGCGAAGGCCAGGAAGAAGGCGAGGAACGCCCAGAACTGCAGGTGGTACGAGTACACCATCTTGCTGAGCGCCTGGATGTCGAACGTCAGCGCGCCCGTCATGTCGCGGACGTAGTACACGACCACGATGATGGCCAGCAGCATGAGCAGGCTGCCGACGAGCGTGAAGAGGAAGAACTTGATCGCCGCGTAGATGCGCCGCGGGCCGCCCCAGACGCCGATGATGAAGTACATCGGGATGAGCATGGCCTCCCAGAACACGTAGAAGAGGAAGAGGTCGGTGGCGCAGAAGACGCCGACCATGCCCACCTCGAGCAGCAGCAGCGAGATGAAGAACCCCATCTCGCGGTCCTTGACGTAGTTCCAGCTGGCGATGATGACGATCACGCCGAGAAGCGTGGTGAGGAAGACGAGCAGCGCGGCGATGCCGTCGACGCCCATCCCGTACCTGATGTTCAGCGCCTTGATCCAGGTGACGTTCTCGGCGAACTGCATGCCGGGCAGCTTGGTCTTGAAGGCGAAGAGCATCCACACCGAGAGCGCGAACGCGGCCAGGGTCACGACGAGCGAGATGACCTTGTAGACGGCGGGCCTGCCGCGCCCGACGAGCAGGATGAGCAGCACGCCCGCCAGCGGCAGGAAGGTGATGACGGAGAGGATCGGGAAGCCGATCTGGTCGCTCCAGCTCATGTCAGCTCACCCACACCCAGGCGAGGACGACGACGAGCACGATCATGCCGCCGAACACGTACATCGCGTAGTTCTGCACGCGCCCGGTCTGGATGGGCCGCAGGTGGTCGCCGACCCAGCCCCAGAGCCAGGCCACGCCGTTGACGGCGCCGTCGATGACCTTGACGTCGAAGAAGGTCCAGAGCCAGTCGGCGAAGCCCAGCGTGGCGCCGACCGGCACGACGGCGTAGACGTCGTCCATGTACACCTTGTTGAGGCTGGCCTTGTAGACGCCCGGCAGGCGCGCGGCGATGCGGCCGGGCACGTCGGTCTGCCGCACGTACAGGCGGTAGGCGATGAAGATGCCGATGAGCGCCAGCGACCAGCGAGACGCCCATGAGCGCGCCGCCCTCACCGATCCACGTGAACGCCTCGTGCTCGACGTCGAAGAACACCGGCTCGAGGAAGCCGTGCAGCCAGCCGCTCTCCGGCGGCACGCCGACCAGAAGGCCGAGCACCGAGCGCCGGGATCGACGAGGAGGATGAGCGGCACGGTCATGACCGGCGGGCTCTCGTGGATGTGCGCCTGCACCTCGGCGTCGGCGCGGTTCTCGCCGAAGAACGTCAGGAAGATGAGGCGGAACATGTAGATGCCGGTGAGCAGCACGACGAGGAGCCCGACGGCCCAGACCACGTAGTCGCCGTCGATGAAGGTCGCGCCGAGGATCTCGTCCTTGGCCCAGAACCCGGCGAAGGGGATGATGCCGACCATGGACAGCGCGCCGATGAGCATCGTCCAGAAGGTGATGGGGATCTTCTTGCGCAGACCGCCCATCTTGCGCATGTCCTGCTCGCCGCCCATGGCGTGGATCACCGAGCCGGAGCAGAGGAACATGAGGCCCTTGAAGAAGCCGTGCGCGAACAGGTAGAAGATGCCGGCCACCCACGCGCCCGCGCCCGAGAGCCACGAACATGAAGCCCCAGGGACGAGATGGTGGAGTACGCGATCACCTTCTTGATGTCGTTCTGGGTGATCGCGATGTACGCGGCGAAGATCGCCGTGAAGATGCCCACGACCATGACCACGGTCATCGCCGTCTCGCTCTGGATGAACAGCGGGTAGGAGCGCGCGACCATGTAGACGCCGGCGTTGACCATCGTGGCGGCGTGGATGAGCGCGCTGACCGGGGTGGGGCCCTCCATGGCGTCCGGGAGCCACACGTGCAGCGGGAACTGCGCGCTCTTGCCGATGGCGCCGGTGAAGAGCAGCAGGCAGATCCAGGTCATGGTGGTGGCGCCGATCTCGCCCTTCTCCGCCGCCTCGAACACGCCCGGTGAACTGCAGCGTGCCGGTGACGACGAAGATGAGGAACATCGCCAGCGTGAAGCCGAAGTCGCCCACCCGGTTGACGATGAACGCCTTCTTGCCCGCCTGGCTGGCGCTCTTCTTGCGGAACCAGAAGCTGATCAGCAGGTACGAGCAGAGGCCCACGCCCTCCCAGCCGAGGAACAGCAGCAGGTAGCTGTCGGCCAGGATGAGCACGAACATCGCGAACATGAACAGGTTGAGGTAGGCGAAGAAGCGGTAGTAGCCCTCGTCGCCGTGCATGTAGCCGATGGAGTAGTAGTGCACGAGCATGCCGATGACGCCGACGACGAGCAGCATGACGCCGGTGAGCGTGTCGACCTGGAAGCCCCACGGCACGGTGAACCGGCCGGCGGCGATCCAGGTGAAGGCGTTCCAGACGAACGTCTCCTCCTGGTGGCGGAAGGCCCACTCGAAGCCGTAGATGGAGAGCACGGCCGAGATGGTGACCATGGCCACCGGGAAGATGTGCGCGTGCTTGCCCCAGCGCTTGCCGAACAGCAGCGTGACGATGAACCCCAGCAGCGGCAGCAGCGGGATGAGCGCGACGGCGATCTTCATGTACTCGGTCCCCTCCACGTGACCCCCGTCAGCCCTTGAGCTCGTCGTAGGTGTCGGTCTGCACGGTGCGCTTGTTGCGGTAGTTGGCGATGACGATGGCGAGGCCGATCGTGACCTCGGCGGCGGCCAGCACGATGATGAACAGCGCGAACAGCGTGCCCGCGCCCGCGCTCGCCGCCGCGGAAGTTGGCGGTCGCGACGAGGGCGATGTTCACGGCGTTCAGCATGATCTCGAGGCTCATCACGATCGAGGATGACGTTGCGGCGCGCGAGCACGCCGAACGCGCCGATGCAGAACAGCAGGAACGCGAGCAGCAGCCACCAGTACAGGGCGTTCATCAGCGCTCCTTCTCCCGCGTCGCCAGGACGATGGCGCCGATCATCGCGGCCACGAGCACGAGCGAGACGAGCTCGAACGGGAACACGTAGCGGTCGAAGATGAGCCGGGAGAGCTGGCGCAGGCCCGGGGTCGAGCGACTTGTCGCCGATGGGGCCGATGTCGGCGGAGAGGGAGACGATCGGCGAGCACGGCGGCGCCGATGAGCGCCACGACCGCGGCGACCGCCGTCTGCCGGTTGAAGAACAGCTCGTAGCCGCCGTGCTGCACCTCGGTGAGCATGATGGCGAAGATGATCACGATCGAGATGGCGCCGACGTACACGAGGATCTGGATGATGGCCACCAGCGGCGCGTTGAGCAGCGCGTAGGCGAAGGCCACGCCGAGGAAGCAGAACACCATCGAGACGGCGGAGTACATGATCTTCCTGAACAGCACGACGCCGAGGCCGCAGACCAGCACCCACGCGGCCACGATGACGAAGAACCAGGGATGGAAGTCGCCGCCGGGCATCAGGCTCACGTCCTCCGGGTCGTCGAGCGGGATCGGGTCGTCCTTCATCGGCTCCCACACCCAGCCGCGACCGCGCTCGGCGTCGCAGCACGTGCGGGACGAGGTCCTTGACCGTCTCGCGCAGCGGGTCGACGGGACGGGGCTCGCGCACGTACAGCGACTCGCGCGCCATGGTCGTGCGGCTGTAGCCGGCGAGCTCGAAGAAGTCGGTCTGCTCGAGCGCGTCGTAGGGGCAGACCTCGACGCACTCGCCGCAGAAGATGCAGCGGCTCTCGTCGAGGTCGTAGCTGCCGAGGATGCGCGGGTTGGTCTCGATGGAGCCCGTGGGGCACGTCTCGGCGCACTTGCCGCAGCTCACGCAGCCGACCAGCTGCAGCGGCAGGTTGTCGGCGGTGCTGACGATGGTGTCGAAGCCGCGGTCCATGTTGTCGTAGCAGCTCGACCCGACCTCCATGCGGCAGACGCGCACGCAGCGGCCGCAATTGATGCAGCGGTTGGGCTCGCGCATGATGAAGTCGTGGCGGAAGTCGGCCGGGTAGTCGTGGGCGTCGCCGCCGTGGAAGCGGTTCTTGAACACCTCGTACTCGATGCTGTAGCGCTGCAGGTCGCACTTGCCGTTGGCCGGGCAGTAGCAGTGCGAGGCACAGCTCGGCGCCGCGCACGGCCTCGTCCTCGCTGAAGCCGAGCTCGATCTGCTTGAAGTTCGTCCGGCGGTCCTCGGGCGCGAGCTTGGGCATCTCGGCCGGCGGGCTCGGGTGCGTCACGTCGGTGGTCATGTCGATGAACACCGGCGGGACCTCGGCCATGCGCGCGATGCGCGGGTCGAGGTCGGTCCTGGTCGCTCAGCGCGTTGAAGAACGGCGTCGCCTTGAGCTCGGCGAGCGACTGCGAGACCTCGGCCATGTCGTCGCCGCGCAGGTAGGCGTCCATGCTCCAGGCGGCCTTCTTGCCCTGGGCGACCGCCTGGATGACGGTCTGCGCGCCGAGCACGGCGTCGCCGCCGGCGAACACGCGCGGGTCCTCGGTCTGGAAGGTCCAGTCGTCGACCTGGATGGTGCGCCACTTGGTGCGCTTGACGCCCTGCTCCTCGCTGGTGCCGTCGAGCTTGGGGAACTGGCCGATGGCGGTGATGACCTGGTCGCACTCGACGACGAACTCGGAGCCCTCGACCGGCACGGGGCGGCGGCGGCCGGAGGCGTCGGGCTCGCCGAGCTCCATGCGCTGCATCTCGATGCCGGTGACCTTGTTGTCCGCGTCGGTGAGGACCTTGACGGGGGCGCACAGCAGCTCGAGCTTGACGCCCTCCTCCTCGGCCTCGTCGACCTCGGTGACGTGCGCCGGCATCTCCTTGCGCGAGCGGCGGTAGAGGCAGGTGACCTCGGCGGCGCCCTTGCGGATGCTGGTGCGGCAGGCGTCCATGGCGGTGAAGCCGCCGCCGATCACGGTGACCTTGTCGCCGACGTGCACCTCGGCCGGTGACCTCGAGCTCGCCGAGGAAGTCGACCGCCGTGACGACGCCGTCGGCGTCCTCGCCGGGGCAGCCCATGTCGTTGCTGTTGAAGGCGCCGAGGGCGAGGAACACGGCGTCGTACTCCTCGAGGAGCTCCTCGAGCTGGTAGTCGACGCCGAGGCGGCTGTTGACCTGGAGCTCGACGCCCATGCGCCAGAGCACGTTGATCTCCTTGTCCAGGAGGTCGCGCGGCAGGCGGTAGCTCGGGATGCCGTAGCGCAGCATGCCGCCCGGCTTGGGCAGGGCCTCGAAGATCTTGACCGCGTGCCCCTCGAGCCGGGCGTAGAAGGCGGCGGCGAGGCCGGCGGGCCCGCCGCCGACGATGGCGATCTTCTTGCCGGTGTCGGCCTTCGGCTCGACCGGCAGCAGCAGCTCGCCCGTCTGCTCGTCGTCGATGGTCTGGTCGGCCATGAAGCGGTGCAGCTGGCAGATGGTGATGGGATGCTCGACCAGCTGGCGGCGGCACGGACCCTCGCACGGCCGCGGGCAGACGCGCCCGAGGACGGCCGGGAACGGCAGGTCCTCGCGCAGCTTGCGCACGCCGTTCTTGTAGTCCTTGTGCGCGATGTAGTCGAGGAACTGCGGGATCTTGATGTGCGTGGGGCAGGCGTCGCGGCAGGGCGGCGTGCAGAAGGAGTTGTGGTCGCTGAGCAGCAGCTCGAGGTAGAGGTGCCGCATGGCGCGGACCTTCTCGGTGCTGGTCTTGACGACCATGCCGTCGGCTGACCGCCGCCGAGCAGCTCGGGACCATCTTGCGGGCGCCCTCGACCTCGACGATGCACATGCGGCACGCGGCCGTGGCCGGCAGCCGCGGCTCGTAGCACAGCGTCGGGATGTGGATGCCGATGCGCTGCGCCGCCTCGAGGATCGTGTCGCCGCGGTCGCAGACGACCTCCTGGCCGTCGATGGTCACGAGCGACCTGGCCGGGGCGCGGCGTCGTCTGCGGCACGTTCTCGACCGTGGTCGCCATGGTCAGGCCTCAGCTCCTTCGGTCGCGCCGGCCACGGCCAGCTCGACGCCCGAGCGCACCTTGACGGCGTCGAACTTGCAGACCTGGCGGCAGGTGTCGCACTTGATGCAGTTGGCGACGTCGATGACGTGCAGCTGCTTCTTCTCGCCGGTGATGCACGCCGTGGGGCACTTCTTGGCGCACAGGGTGCAGCCGGTGCAGGCCTCGGCGTCGATGTAGTAGGTGATGAGCGACTTGCACTTGCCGGCGGGGCAGCGCTTCTCGCGGATGTGCGCCTCGTACTCGCTGCGGAAGTACTTGATCGTCGTGAGCACGGGGTTGGGCGCGGTGCCGCCGAGCGCACAGAGCGAGCCGTCGATGATGTAGTGGCCCATCTCCTCGAGCAGCTCGATGTCGCCGTCGCGGCCGTCGCCCGCGATGATGCGGTCGAGGGTCTCGAGCATGCGCTTGGTGCCGAGGCGGCAGGGGATGCACTTGCCGCAGCTCTCCTTCTGGGTGAAGTCGAGGAAGAAGCGCGCGAGGTCGACCATGCAGGTCTCGTCGTCGACCACGACCATGCCGCCGGAGCCGACGATGGCGCCGGTCGCGGCGAGGCTCTCGTAGTCGACCGGCGTGTCGAGGAGGCTCGCGGGGACGCAGCCGCCGGAGGGGCCGCCGAGCTGCACGGCCTTGAACTGCTTGCCGTCCTTGATGCCGCCGCCGACGTCGAAGATGAGGTGGCGCAGGCGTGGAGCCCATCGGCACCTCGACGAGGCCGCCGTTGACGAGCTTGCCGGCGAGGCTGAAGGCCTTGGTGCCGCGGCTGTTCTCGACGCCGAGCGCGGCGTAGGCCTCGGCGCCGTGCGTGACGATCCACGGCACGTTGGCGAAGGTCTCGACGTTGTTGATGTTGGTCGGCTTGCCCCAGAGGCCGCTGACACGGCCGGGAACGGCGGGCGCGTGCGCGGCATGCCGCGCTTGCCCTCGATGGAGGCGATGAGCGCCGTCTCCTCGCCGCAGACGAAGGCGCCGGCGCCGAGCTTGAGGTGCAGGTTGAACTCCCAGCCGGTGCCGAAGATGTCCTTGCCCAGGTAGCCGCGCTCCTCGGCGTCGGCGACCGCCATGGTGAGGCGCTTGACGGCCAGCGGGTACTCGGCGCGCACGTAGACGTAGCCCTCGTGCGCGCCGATCGCGTAGCTGCCGATGATCATGCCCTCGATGACGGCGTGCGGGTCGCCCTCGAGGATCGAGCAGTCCATGAACGCGCCGGGGTCGCCCTCGTCGGCGTTGCAGATGAGGTACTTCTCATCGCTCTTCGACTGGTTGGCGAACTTCCACTTGACCCCCGTCGGGAAACCGGCGCCGCCGCGACCACGGATGCCCGAGTCGGTGACGTGCTCGATGATCCACTCGGGCGTCTGCTCGGTGAGCGCCATGCGCGCGGCCTCGTAGCCGCCGCGGGCCAGATACTCGTCGATGCTCTCCGGGTTGATGACGCCGACGTCGCGCAGCGCGATGCGCGTCTGCGCCTTGTAGAACCCGATGTCGTGCCAGTCGCGGATGCGCTCGCCGGTCTGCTCGTCCTTGTAGAGGAAGCGCTCGACCGGCGCGCCGCCCTTGAGATGCTCCTCGACGACCTTGGCGACGTCCTTGGGCTTGAGGTGGCCGTACAGCGTGTCGTCGCTGAGCACCACCACCGGGCTCATCGAGCAGAGCCCGTGGCAGCCGATGATGCTGACGTCGACCTGGTCGCCGAGTCCGGCCTCCTGGACCTCCTGGACGAACGCGTCGTAGACCGCCAGCGAGCCGGCGAACACGCAGGCGGTGCCGGCGCACACCTTGACGGCGTAGCCGCCGCCGGGGCGCTCGGCCACGCTGACGTTGCGGGCCTCGGTGTCGGGGATCGGAGTCGTCGTCTCTTCAGCCATGGTCTGCCTGCTCACCCCTTCTGACCGCCGACCTCTTCCATGAGGTCGCGGATGATCTTGCGTGTCTGGTCAGGGGTGAGGCCGCCGTAGGTCTGCTCGCCGATGCGCATGACCGGCGCCTGCGAACAGGCGCCCATGCAGGCGACCGACGAGAGCGTGAACTTCATGTCGGTGGTCGTCTTGCCGTCGGCGATCCCGAGCTCCTCCTCCAGGGCCTCGGTGATCTGGACCGCCCCCGCGACGTGGCAGGCGGTGCCGTGGCAGACGTCGATGATGTACTCGCCGACCGGCGAGAGCCGGAACTGGTTGTAGAAGCTCGAGACGCCGTAGATCTGGCTCAAGGAGACGCCCGTCTGCAGGCTGATCTCCTGGAGGGCCACCCGCGGCAGGTAGCCGTAGACGTCCTGTGCGTTCTGCAGCATCGCGATGAGGCCGGTGCCGTGCTCGTAGAAGTCGTCGAGCACCGGCTGCAGGTCCTTGAGGTCGATGCCCTGTTGGGCGGCGAGGCGCGCCTCGGCGATGCGCGCCGCGTTGGGCACGGGCAGCCGGTACTTGCTCGTGTGGTTGACGCGGATCACCTGCACGGGACAGTTGCTCTCGCAGAGCGTGCAGGAGCGGCAGCGGGGCTCGCCGCTGGACGGGTCGATGACGACGCGGAAGAGGCCGCGGCTGCGCGCCGGCAGCTGCTCTCGCTGCTCCGGGTACTGGACGGTGATCTTCTTCTTGGGCAGATGGCTCATCGTCTGCCGCATGGCCTTGAACATGCCGAGCATCAGGCGCTCACCACCGGCTGGCGCTCGCGCTGCTTGCGCAGGCGGCGCTTGAGGATCGGGTCGAAGAGCCCCACGAAGGCGAGGAACGACGCCCAGCCGAACACCGCGAGGCCCCACTTCCAGCTGGGCACCCACAAGATGATCGCCGCGGTGGCGAGGATGTTCACGAGGCCCAGGGGGATGAGGATCTTCCAGGCGAACGCCATGAGCTGGTCCACCTGCAGGCGCGGGATGCTGAAGCGGATCCAGACCAGCGCGGACACGAGCACGTACGTCTTGGCGAGGAACCAGAAGATGCCGATCCAGTCGATGCCCCAGACGTCGACAGCGCCGGCGAAGGGTCCCATCCAGCCGCCGAAGAAGAGCGTGACGGCGACCATGGACATGATGGTGAGGCCGGCGTACTCGTTGAGGTAGAACATGCCGAAACGCATGCCCGAGTACTCGGTCGCGTAGCCGGCGACGAGCTCGGACTCAGACTCGGGCAGGTCGAACGGGCCGCGGTTCAGCTCGGCGATGGAGGCGATGTAGAAGAGCAGGAAGGTGAACGGCGCGTAGAAGCCGATCCACTCGTAGTCGGCCTGGAACGCGACGATGGCGTTGACCTTGAGCGACCCGACGATCATCGCCACGATGATGAGCGCGAGGAGCATGGGGATCTCGTAGCTGATCATCTGCGCCGCCGCGCGGAGAGCGCCCACGAGGGAGTACTTGTTGCGCGAGGCCCACCCGCCCATGAGGATCGAGAGGGTGGTGAAGCTGGTGATCGCGACGAGGAAGATGAGGCCGATGTTGAGGTCGGTCGCCATGAGCCCGCCCGTGTACGGGATCACGAGTTGGACGGCGACCGCCCCGATCATCACCGTGACCGGCGCCAGCGTGAACAGCACCGGGTCGGCGAGCAGCGGGCGGAAGTCCTCCTTGCCCATCATCTTGAACGCGTCGGCGATGCTCTGCAGCACGCCCTGCGGCCCCGTGCGGTTGGGGCCGAGCCGGTCGCCGATGAACGCCATGAAGCGGCGCTCGTAGAGGATGTTGACCAGCGCCGCCACGAACACCACCGCGTAGGCGATGACGACGAAGAGGACGGCCCTGAGGATGGCGAGGAGGACGTCCATCTAGCGGTCGATCCCTCCCAGCACGAGGTCGATGCTGCCCGAGATGGCGACGGCGTCGGCGATCTTGTTGCCGCTGAGGAGCTTCGGGAACAGCTGCAGGTTGCAGAAGCAGGGGTCGCGGAACTTGAGCCGGTACGGGTACCGCGACCCGTCGCTTTCGATGTAGGTGCCGTACTCGCCGCGCGGGTTCTCCTGGCCCACGTAGCACGAGCCGGGCGGCGGCGTGACCACGTAGGGGGCGCGCAGCGAGCCGACCTGGACGGGGCCCTTGGGCAGCATGTCCAGGCACTGCTCGACGATCTTGAGGCTCTCGCGCATCTCGTCCATGCGCACCCGGTAGCGGTCGAAGATGTCGCCGTGCCGCTCGGTGCGGACGTCGAAGTCGAGCTCGGGGTAGACGGAGTACGGGCGCGAGCGGCGCAGGTCCAGGTCCACGCCCGACGCGCGCGCGTTGGGCCCGGTGATGCCGTAGTCGACGACGTCCTGCTGGGTGATGACGCCCTTGCCCTGGGTGCGCTGGAGGAAGACGGCGTTGTCGTCGACCAGGGCCTCGTACTCCTTGATCAGCTTCGGGAACCGCTTGAGGAAGTCGCGGCACTTGTCGACCCAGCCGTCCGGCAGGTCGTAGCGCACGCCGCCGAAACGGAAGTAGTTGAACATCATGCGCGCGCCCGTGAGCTCCTCCATGAGGTCGAGGATCTGCTCGCGGTCGCGGAACATGTAGAAGACCATCGCCGTCCCCAGCGGCGAGAGGTCGGCGGTGAAGGTGCCGACGGCGACCAGGTGGCTGGCGATGCGCATGAGCTCGCCGGTGATGACGCGGATGAACTCCGCCCGCCGCGTGACCTGGATGCCGGCGAGCTTCTCGACCGCCATCACGTAGGCCCACTCGCAGTTGATGCTGGCGAGGTACTCGGTACGGTCGACGATCGGGATGTACTGGAAGTACGTGCGGCGCTCGGCGAGCTTCTCCTTGCAGCGGTGCAGGTAGCCGATGACCGGGATGACGTCCTTGACGAGCTCGCCGTCGAGGGTGACCACGAGGCGCAGCACGCCGTGCGTGCTGGGGTGCTGCGGACCCATGTTGACGACGACTTCGTTGAAGGCGAGGCCGTCCACGTCCGAGCCCTCGCCGCGCGCCGTCGATTCGTCGATGCGGCGCAGCGCCAGCTTGACGGCCTCGTCAGGCTCGGGCGTCTCGAACTGGTCATACATGCGGGTGGTTCTCCGCGAGGTCGACGTAGTCTTTGCGCAGCGGGTGGCCGATGAAATCGTCCTTGAGCAGGATGCGGCGCAGGTCGGGATGGCCGGTGTACACGATGCCGACCATGTCCCACGACTCGCGCTCGTGCCAGTCGGCGGCGGGCCAGACGCCGGTGACCGTGTCGACCTCCGGCTTCGCGCGCGGCAGCTCGACGTGCAGCTCGAGATAGGTGTTCGTCTTCCAGGAGTACACGTGGTAGACGCTCTCGAACCCGGTCTGGCGGTCGACGCCGGCGATCCAGTTGAGCGTCTCGTAGCCGGCCTCGGGGTCGGCCTTGAGGCGCGCGGCGACGTCCTTGAGCTTCTCGCGCGCACAACGCGCGACGACGGTGTCCGGCTCCTGGATGCGCACGTCCGTCACGTCGCCGGCGAAGCGCTGCGTGAGCAACGCGGCGATGGCGTCCATGCTCATGGGGTTGCTGCCGACCGTGAGGCCCAAGGCTCAGGCCTCCGCGGCCGGCGCGGCCGCCTCGGGGGCAGCCGGCTTCTCGGGGACGAACTTGTGCTGCTGGATCTTGCCCTGCAGCTCCAGCAGGCCCTGGAAGAGCGCCTCGGGACGCGGCGGGCAGCCGGGGATGTACACATCGACGGGGACGACCTTGTCGACGCCGTTGACCACGTTGTAGCCGTCGTAGAACGGCCCGCCGCTGGTGGCGCAGGCGCCCATGCTGATGACCCACTTGGGCTCGGACATCTGGTCGTAGAGGCGCTTGAGCACCGGCGCCATCTTCTCGTTGACGGTGCCCGCCACGATCATGAGGTCGCACTGGCGCGGCGTGGGACGGAAGACCTCCATGCCGTAGCGGGCGACGTCGTAGCGGGCGAAGCCCGAGCTCAGCATCTCGATGGCGCAGCAGGCGAGTCCGTAGGTGAACGGGAAGACCGAGTGCGAGCGCGCCCAGCTGAAGATGAAGTCGGCGGTGGTGGTGATGACGTTGGGTTCGCTGAAGTGCTCCAGCTTGGGGTAGCGGGCCGTCTTGAGGCGCTCACTCATGCCCACTCGAGGGCCCCCTTGCGCCAGGCGTAGAGGAGGCCGAAGGCGAGCACCGCGATGAACAGCAGCATCTCGATGAACCCGGCAGCGCCGAGGGACCGGAAGACGAGCGCCCAGGGGAACAGGAAGGCCGACTCCACATCGAAGACGAGGAAGAGGAGGCCGAAGACGAAGTAGCGCACCGCGAACGGCTGCCACGGGTTGCCCACCGGTGGGATACCGCACTCGTAGGGCTGCAGCTTCTCGGGCGTGAGGTGGCTCGGGTTGATGAGCTTGGAGAAGAGCAGGATGAGGACGACCAGCGCCGCTCCGGCGACGATGAAGAGCCAGACATACAACCAGTCGGTGAGGTATGCGTTCGTCATGCGATGAGTGACGCCCGGAATCCCTTCCCCTGGGAGCCGCCGGACGGCTCGCGTACTCTACCAAAGCCGCTTTGCGGGGCGCAACTTGCAGGTACACCGGTGGGGGTATCCGCCAATACCGGCCTTGTGCAGGGGAATCGGCGACTCGCACGCCGTGGTGGCCTGCGTGGGGGCGCCGCGTTGGACCGGGGAATGGGGCCGCGTTGCACTTCGGGCCCGCTGCTCGGTACGATGGACCTTCACGATACCCCCGACCAAGGTGACCCTCCCGTGAACGTCGGACCCGTCGAGATCATCGTCGTCCTCATCATCGCCCTGCTCGTCTTCGGGCCCAAACGGCTGCCGCAGATGGGCAAGTCGCTGGGCAAGGGCGTGCGCGAGTTCAAGAAGGCGGCCGACAGCGCCAAGTCCGAGCTCGGCCTCGGCGAGGTCACCGACCAGATCAATGAGGTCAAGTCGACGTTCACCGAGCCGCTCAAGGATGTCAAGGGAACGATCGGCGACCTCAAGTCGAGCGTCGACCTCAAGTCCGCCATCGAAGCGCCGGCGCCGGGCGCGGCGGCGGGAGCCGCCGTGGCCGGCCTCGCGGTCGCCGACGCGCCGGGTCCGGACACATCCGCCGGCGAGCCCGATCACGAGACGCCGGCCGTCGTCGCGGAGCCCGAGGCGCCGGCAGCTCCGGAGGCGCCCGAGGGGACCGTGGCCGCCGGCGCCGGCGCGACCCCGGCGGGAGCCTGACCACGTGGCGCTCACCCCCGAAGACCGTCTGACACTGTTCGAGCACCTCGACGAGCTGCGCCGTCGCCTGTTCGTGAGCCTGATCGCCGTGACCGTCGGCGTCCTCGTCGCAGCGCTCTTCAACAGCTTCATGTTCGAGGTGCTGTTGTTCCCGCTGCGGCAGGTCGACGGCCTTCCCGAATCGGCCACCCGCATCACCACGTTCAGCCCGGCCGAGCCGTTCATGGTCAGCCTCAAGGTGTGGGTCGTCGGCGGGCTCATCCTGGCGGCGCCGATCCTCATCTGGCAGCTGTGGGCGTTCCTTGCTCCCGCGTTCACCGAGGGCGAGAAGCGCTACTTCTACCCGGTGGTCTTCGCCTCGTCGCTGCTGTTCTTCGCCGGCGTGGCGCTGGGCTACTTCCTCGTCCTGCCCAGAGGGCTGGACTTCCTGCTGACCTTCAGCGCCGGCTTCTTCAACGTGCAGCTCCGCGCCAGCGACTACTTCACCTTCATGGCGCTCTTCATCCTCGCCTTCGGCGTGGTGTTCGAGCTCCCGGTGATCCTCGTGCTCCTCGCCAAGGTCGGCGTGATCGACGACCGGTTCCTGCGCAAGAACCGCCGCTGGGCGGTGCTGGTCATGGCGTTGGCCGCGGCCGTCATCACTCCCAGCCAGGATGCCTTCTCCATGCTGGCGATGTTCCTGCCGCTCTACGTCCTCTACGAGGTGTCGATCGTCCTCGCCCGCCTGGTGCAGCCGAAGAGGGAGGCCGGGCACGCCGTCGAAGACCCCGGCGGCACCGACGACTCCGCCAGCCGCGCGCCTGCGTGAACGCGCCCGGGGGCTCCCGCGTCCCCCGTCGAGTACAATGGTGAGCCATGGCTGAATACACGAGATACCGCGTAGAGCCCGAGGACATCCCGAGACACAGGCGTGAGCGCAAGAAGAAGCGCGCCAAGTCCGCGAGTCGCAAGTGGCTCTTCGTGAAGATCTTCGTCGTCGTCGTGCTGCTGGCGACGATCGCAGGGCTGGCCGTCGCCGCCGGCGCCATCTACGCCCTTACACGCGACCTCCCCACGCTCAACGAGCTGGAGAAGAACCCCACCGCCGTCACCACGATCATCTATGACCGGCACGGCAAGGTGATCGCCAAGCTGCACGGGGCCGAGAACCGCGAACTCGTGAACAGCGGCAAGATCCCCGACGTCATGAAGCAGGCCACCGTGGCCGTCGAGGACGAGCGGTTCTGGACGCACCACGGCGTCGACTACCAGAGCGTCGCCCGCGCGATGATCCTCAACCTTCGTGCCGGCGGCGTGGTCCAGGGCGGCTCCACCATCACCGAGCAGTACATCAAGAACGCCTACGTGGGCAACGAGCGCACCTACACGCGCAAGATCCGCGAGGCCGCGCTGGCGTGGCAGCTCGAGGACAAGTGGAGCAAGGACAAGATCCTCACCGAGTACCTCAACACCGTGCCGTACGGGGCCGGCGCCTACGGCGTCCAGGCGGCGGCGCAGACCTACTTCCACAAGCCCATCTCAAAGATCAACACGCAGGAGGCGGCGCTGCTGGCGGCGCTGCCCAAGGCGCCGAGCGCCTTCAGCCCGACGGTCGACCCCAAGCAAGCCCTCCTGCGCCGCAACATCGTCCTGCAGCTGATGGCGGATCAGGGCTACATCACGCAGGAGCGCGCGGACAAGCTCATCATGAGCAAGCTCAAGGTCTACAAGCACCCGCCGAGCACCAACAACAGCATGGCCGACTACTTCGTCGACTACGTGAAGCGCGTGCTCACCAAGCGCTACGGCACGCGCACCGTCTTCGAGGGCGGCCTGCGCGTGCACACGAGCATCGACATGGCCTGGCAGAAAGAGGCCATCGATATCATCAAGAGCACCACGGAGCCGCTCGACTTCGGCTTCAAGCCGTCGGCGGCCCTCGTCGCCATCGATCCGGCCACCGGCTACATCCGCACCATGGTCGGCGGCCTCGACTTCAAGAAGCAGAAGTACAACCTCGCCTCGCAGGCCCGCCGCCAGCCCGGGTCGGCGATGAAGCCCTTCGTCCTCACCACCGCGGTGGAGAAGGGCATGAACCCCGACACCACCTACTACTCGTCCAAGAGCCCCATCATCATCCCGATGGGCGCCTACGCGGCCCCCTGGGTCGTCAACGGCGACGGGCCCGGCGGACCCGAGAGCGTCTCGGCGGCCACCACCATCTCGGACAACGTCGTCTTCGCACAGCTCAGCGTCGACGTCGGCCCCGAGGACACCGTGGCGACGGCTCACCGGATGGGGATCACCAGCCCGCTCGACGCGGTACCCTCCATCACCCTGGGCACGTCCGGCGTGTCACCGCTCGAGATGGCCGATGCCTACGCGACGCTGGCCGCCGGTGGCATCCATCACAAGCCACAGGCCATCGTCAAGGTCGTCATGCCCAACGGCCGTGTCGACTGGAAGCCGAAGACCAAGGGCAAGCGCGCCATCCCGGCCGGCGTGGCCAGCGTCGTCACCCAGTGTCTCGAGCGCGTCGCCTCCGCGGGCACCGGCTCGGCGACCGGCGCGTACTTCCCGTATCCGCGCGCCGGCAAGACGGGGACCACCGAGGACGGAGCGGACCTCTGGTACGTGGGGTACACGCCCCAGCTCGCCGCCGCCGTCTGGATGGGCGACTCCGAGAGGCGCTCGGCCATGCCGGTGTACGGCGGCGACTACCCGGCGCCGATGTGGGCCAGATTCTTCGCGGCGGCGCTCAAGGACGCGTCGCACCCGAGCTTCAAGGACTTCCCCTGGACGTTCAGCCCCTGGCACGGCGAGATGCAGGCGATGTCGCCGTCGGCGTCGCCGTCGGCGAGCACGAGCGCGACACCGACTCCCGGCCCGACCAAGACGATCACGCCCAAGCCCACGCCGACCACGCCCAAGCCCACGCCGACCACGCCCAAGCCCACGCCGACGACGCCCAAGCCCACGCCGAGCGGCGGCTAGTCCGCCGCTGGCCTCCTCGGCCTCTGACGCAGCCGGCGGCGCTCGCGGCAGCGGAGCGGCTCACCAGGTCTCGTACCGCTCCGACCCCTTGCGGTACTCCATGACCTGCTCGCCGAGACCGTCGGCGATGGTCATGATGCGACAGGCCATCTCGAGCACGCTCGTGAGCTGGTAGGCCTCCTCGAGCAGGTGGCCGATGGCGAAGGGGCCGTGGCCGCGGAGCATCACGATGTCGTACTCCTTGAGCCACCTGGGCAGCAGCTCGGCCACCTCCTTGGACCCTGCCGTCAGCTCCGTGTGCACGACAGGCACCTTGTGCAGGAGATAGGAGCCCTCGCTGTCGATGGGGACGATCTCGTCGCACATGAGCGAGCGGGCGATCGCGTAGGGCGGGTGCGCGTGCACGATCGCCTGCGCGGACGTCCCCTGGTAGATGGCACGGTGCACGTTGATCTCGGTGCTGGCGAGCATGACGTTGGCGTCGTTCTCCTCGAGGCCCGTCTCGATGATGTCGCGCTCCTCCAGACGGGCGAGCATGGAGCCGCGCCTGGTGATGAGGATGCGGTCGCCCATGCGCACGCTGAGGTTGCCGCCGTGCGAGCTGATGACGCCGGCGACGAAGAGGTCCCGGCCTATGGCGCGGAACTGCTCGAGAACGGCCGAGCTCACGAGGCGGCCGTCCCGGAGGACGCGGCGGACCCCGCCTGCGCGCCGGGCGGCGAGGCGTCCGAGGTCCTCGCGGCGCCGGCCGCCACGCCGGCGCTCGCGGCCGCCTCGGTCAGCCCGAGGCGCGCCAGCTTGACCGCCGAAGGCACGCCGCCCTCGTCCCAGCCGCGCGAGATGTAGTACTCGTCCAGCATCGGCGACAAGTCTACTACCTGCCCGGCGGACGGCCCGGCCGGCACGGGTTCGTGCAGCAGCCGGGGCGGCAGCGTGTCGTCGGCGCGCGTGAACCCGGCGGCGAGATTGAACAGCCGCTCGGCGGCCCAGATGCGCTCGCCGAGCAGCAGCAGCTCCTGGGGCTCCACGGTCTCGCCCCAGACGGCGCTGAGCTGACGGGCGTAGTAGTCCTCCTTCATGGCGAAGGCGGTGAACTTGCAGACGCTCAGCGAGTCGAGCACGGCGTTGAGGTTCTGGAGGTTGATGAGCAGGCCGGCCTTGCCGAGCGTCGCGAAGCGGTCGACCATCTTGGGCACACCGAGGATCTCGGGGCCGAGCATGTTGGCGCGCAGGTGGCAGCCGCCGCGATTGCTGGTCGCGTAGGCCAAGCCCTGGGCCTTCATGCCGCGCGGGTCGTAGGCCGGCATCTCCAGCCGCTTGACGCTCATCGAGAGCTCCGGTCGGCCGTGCAGGGCGGCGAACCGCGCCGAGCCCAGACCGAGCTCGGCGCCGAGGCCTTCGCCGGCGGCCGTGGCCTCGGCGAGGTCGATGATGGCCCGGGCGTCACCGAAGCGTGGGCCGTCCGGCAACAGGCCGAGGTCCGTGAGCTCCATGGCGCAGGCGATGGTCACGCCCATGGTGATGGTGTCCATGCCGGCGCGGTTGCACGCGTAGTTGGCGCGCACGATGGCCGTGAGGTCACTCACGCCGCACTCGGCGCCGAACGCCCAGATGCTCTCGTACTCGGGGCCCTCTCCACTCTCCCCTCCGGCGCTCGTCCGCCGCGCGCAACCGATGATGCAGCCGCGGCAGGCCGAGCGACGCTGCACATGGTCTCGCTTCAGCGCCTCGCCGGAGATCGCCGCGGCGCCTTCGAACCTGCCCTCGCGGTGATTGCGGGTCGGCAGGGCTCCGGCCTGATCCAGCACGTTGACGAGCACCGAGGTGCCGAACTCGGGCAACGCCGTGGAGGTGATGGGGTTCGCCTTGAGGAGCTTCTCGGCCTCGTAGGTGATGAACTCGAGGCGCGCAGGGTCGGCGACGGGCGGCTTGTGGTCGCCGCGCCCGTGCAGGACGAGGGCTTTGAGCCGCTTCGATCCCATCACGGCGCCGAGGCCGCCGCGGCCGACGGAGCGGCCGCGGTTGTTGACGATACTGCCGAAGAGGACGCCGCGCTCCCCGGCCGGGCCGATGACGGCGGCCTCGCATCCGGGGTGGATCTCGCGGAGGCGGGCGAGCGAGGCGGGGACGTCGAGGCCCCAGAGACCGTCGGCTGCGCGCAGGAGCGCGCCGCCGGCGCCGTCCAGGGTCTCGGCGACGACCGATGACGACGACGAGGCCGCGAGAGCGCCGTCGAGCCCGATCGTCACGTACCCCGGCGCGTCGAGCGCTCCCCCGACGATGAGGTAGTCCCAGCCGAGACGGCGAAGGGCGTTGCCCCAGTTGCCCCCGGAGTTGCCGTCGAAGACGGTGCCGGTGAGCGGCGAGCGGCTGGTGACGCTGTAGCGTCCGCTGGCAGGGGCGCCGGTCCCGGTCAATGGGCCCGGCGCGAAGATGAGGAGGTTCTCGGATGCGAGCGGCTCCACCTCGAAGAGCCGCTCGCGGAGCGCAAGGTACGCGCCGAGGCCGCGACCGCCGAGCCAGGCGCGCGCGACGGCGGCGGGCAGCTCCTCTTCGCCGCACGTGCGACGGGAGAGGTCGAGACGAAGGCCGCGCAGCGGACGCACGGCTGAAGCGGGCGGAGTCACCGGGCGATTATAGACGCGGCCGTGCAGGATCGGCCGGAGCGCGCCACTCGGCGAGCGTCAGCGCGTACTCGGCCAGCCAGGACCCATAGCAGTCCCGCAGTCCGACCGGGACCATCCCGATCTTCTCGAGCACGCGAAGCGACGCGACGTTCGCGGGATCGGCGACGGCGACGACGCGCTGCAGGCGCAGGCCGGCGAAGGCCCAGACCAGAACGGCGCGCGCCGCCTCGGTCGCGTAGCCGCGACCCCAGACCAGGCGCGCGAGCGTGGCCGTGAGCTCCACGTCCGGACCGGCTTCCACGAGCTGCAGGCCGACCTCGCCGACGACTCGGCCCGACGACCGCTCCACGAGGGCCAGCGGCCCGAACCCGTGGTCGCTCCAGTGCGCTTCCACGTTGGCCTGCGAGAGGGCGAGGTCGCTGCCGCTGAGAGGGAGCCGGTCCGGACCGACGAACCGCATGACCTCGGGGTCGGCGAAGACGTCCCTCAGTGGCTCGAGATCGGGCGCAGCGAAGCGGCGGAGCTCGAGCCGCTCCGTGACCAGCGGCAGCGCGGCCGCACGGCGTTCCGCGGAGAACGCCCTCGCCGAAAGCCCGAACTTGGCCCACTTCGTCCCCCAGTACTCGGCGACGCCCAGCGGGCGCATGCCCAGCTTGTGCAGCACGTTCACCGAGGCGGCGTTGGCCTCGCGAGCGATGGCGACGATGCGCTCGAGTCCCGCTTCCCGGAAGCCGTACTCGAGCGCCGCCGCGCTGGCCTCGGTGGCGTAGCCTTGCCCCCACGCCGACGGCTGGAGCGCGTAGATCAGCTCGACCTCAGGTCCTCCGGCCAGCGGCTGCAGGCCGGCGATCCCGACCAGACCGCCGGCGTGGTCGCCCACGCGCCACTGCGAGTAGCCGAGCCGACGCTGCATGTCCGCGAGTCGCGCCGCCCACTCGCCGGCCTCGGCGAGGTCCGCCGGCGGCGCGCTGTTCCAGAAGCGCATGACGCGCGGAGCGGCGAACACCGCGTGGAGGTCGGCGCCGTCGTCCCCGGTGAGCGGCCGGATCGAGAGACGTGCTGTCTGCAGCGGGAACGGCATGGCCCAGAGCATAAACGGCGGCGGGCCCGGCTGAGAACAGCCGGGCCCGCCGCCGTCCGGCGCGCACCTCCCTCTACAGTGCCTTGCGCCGGTCGACCACGCGCACAGCCTTGCCCTCCGAGCGCTGGATCGCCTTCGGCTCTTTGAGCTTGACCGCGACCTGGATGTTCAGGACGTTGTAGATCTGCGCCTGCACGCCGCGCTGGAAGCGCTCCAGGTCGCCCATCGTCTCGGCGAAGATGTCCTCGCCGACCTCGACCCAGACCTCGATGATGTCCAGGTAGCCCTTGCGGTCGACGACGATCTGGTAGTGCGGCTCGATCGCCGGGATGCTCATCAGCACTTCTTCGATCTGGCTGGGGAACACGTTGACGCCCCTGATGATGAGCATGTCGTCGCTGCGCCCTATCGGTTTGCTCATGCGCGTCGAGGTACGGCCGCAGGCGCACGGCTCCGAGATGAGCGTGCACAGATCGCGGGTACGGTAGCGGATGAGCGGCTGGGCCTGACGGGAGAGGGTCGTGAAGACCAGCTCCCCGACCTCACCCTCGGGCAGCGGACGCAGCGTCTCCGGGTCGATGACCTCGGCCAGGTAGTGGTCCTCGTTGACGTGCATCCCCGCCTTGCAGAGGCATTCGAAGGCCACGCCCGGGCCGCCCATCTCGGAGAGGCCGTAGATGTCGAGGGCGTCGATGCCGAGCCCTGCCTCGATCTGGACGCGGAGCTCGTTGGTCCAGGGCTCGGCGCCGTGGAAGCCGACGCGGATGGGCAGGTCGTCCGGTCGGAGGCCGCGGTCGCGGGCGGCGTCGGCGAGGTACATGGCGTAGGACGGCGTGCAGCTCAGCGCCGTCGCGCCGAAATCACGCATGATCTTGAGCTGACGCTCGGTGTTCCCGCCCGAGATGGGGACGACGGTGCAGCCGAGCCGCTCGGCGCCGAAGTGCAGGCCGAGCCCGCCGGTGAACAGGCCGTAGCCGTAGGCGTTCTGCAGCAGGTCGCCGGGATGGACGCCGCCGGCGGCCAGGGTCCGGGCGATGAGGTCGCCCCAGGTGTCGATGTCGGCGCGGGTGTACCCCACGGTGGTCGGGTTGCCGGTCGTGCCGGAGCTGGCGTGCACGCGCACGATCTGGTCGCGCGGCCGCGCGAACATCCCGAAGGGGTAGTGGTCGCGCAGGTCGATCTTGGTGGTGAAGGGCAGGCCGGCGACGTCGCCGTGGCTGCTCACGGCGCCGGGCTTCACCCCCAGCTCGTCCATCTTCTTGCGGTAGAACGGCACGTTCGCATAGGCGTTCTCGAGCGTCTCACGCAGCCGTTCCAGCTGCAGCGCGCGGAGCCGGGGCGCCGGCAGGGTCTCGGCGGCCGGCTGCCAGTACAGCCCGCCGGCCGCGTCCGGGGTGAGACGTTCGTCGGCGGCGCCGGTCACAGGGCCCGCACCTCCTCGTCGCTGAGCAGGTTCACCTTGTCGGCGAGAAGTTGGATGGCGCGGTCGATGTCGCGTACCGCGAAACAGATGTTCCAGAAGGAGATGCTGTACAGGTAGTCGATGGACACGCCGGCGGCGGCAAGCTCGTCGAGCACGTGGGCGAGCCCGCCGGGTTCGTCCGCGACCTTGACGCAGAGAACCTGGGAGAAATGGGTCGTGAAGCCGGCGTCGTGCAGCAGCGTGCGTGCGCGTTCCGGCTCGGTGACGATCAGGCGGACGATGCCGTATTCGGCCGCCTCCGTCGTGGAGAAGCCGCGGATGTTGATGCCGGCCTTGCCGACGATGTCGGCGACCTCCGCCAGACGTCCGCTGCGGTTCTCGAGAAACACGGTGAGCTGCGTGACCTTCACGACTCGACCTCCTGGCTTGCGACCGCGGCGCGCCCGCGCTCGAACGCGCGCAGATTGACTTCGAGGATCTTCGCCGGCACCGCGGCCTCGAGGCCGCGGCGCCACTGGTCTTCCGTGAACGGGAGCACGGTGGAGGCGGCGCCGAGCAGCGCCACGTTGACCGCGCGGAGGGACCCCGCCTCTCGGGCGACCGCCTCGGCGTCGACGGCGAGCAGCCGCACGCCGCGCTGCGCCGCGGCCCCTGTGAGGTCGACCGGATACTCCTCCTCGCGGCGGAGCACACTCCCCGGCGTGATCCGCGTGGTGACCGCGCAGACCAGCGTCCCGCGTGCGCCGAGCAGGCCGAGGCCGCGGATGCCCTCGAGCAGCTCCGTGGCCACGACGACGTCGGCGTGCGGCGCGACCGGCGACCACACGTGCTCGCCGAAGCGGACCGTGCTGAGCACGCTGCCGCCGCGCTGCGCCATCCCCTTGACTTCGCTCGCCTTGACCTCGAGGCCGGCGCCGGCGGCCGTCTCGGCGAGGACGGCGGCGCCGAGCAGGATGCCCTGGCCGCCCACGCCGACGAGCGAGACGGTCGTCGTCCCGTTCACGGCGCGTCCCCGGCGGCGCCGGCGTAGCTCAGGGCGCCGCGCCGGCACACCTCGATGCAGAGACCGCAACCCGTGCACGTCTCGGTGATGGACATGGAGAGCTCCCCCGGGGCCAGAGCGGGACAGCCCAGGTCGACGCACACGCCGCAGAGGTTGCAGCGCTCCTCGTCGACCACCACCTCGCCAGCCTTCTCGCGCGTGGTGAGCGCGCAGGGCGCCAGGGCGACGATGACGCCGAGGCCCGGCGCCTTGGCCTCGGCCTTGATGGCGGCGTCGAGCGCCACGTAGTCGCCGGCGTCGATGGTGACGCAACGCACGCCGATGCCCTCGCAGAGCCTCTCGATGTCGACGACGCGTCCCTGGCTGTGGTCCGGGCGCAGGCCCGTCCCCGGGTGACCCTGGTGGCCGGTCATGGCGGTGGTCCGGTTGTCCAGCACCATCACCATGCCCTCCACCTCGTTGTAGAAGGCGTCGATCAGGGGCGTGACCCCGGAGTGGAAGAAGGTGGAGTCGCCGATCACGGCGACCGCCGCCTTGCGCCCGAGGGCCTTGTTGAAGCCCGCCATCATGCCGACGCTGGCACCCATGCAGAGGCAGCTGTCGAGCGCCAGCAGCGGCGGCAGCGCGCCCAGCGTGTAGCAGCCGATGTCGCCCATGGGGGCGAGCTTGCGGCGGCGCAGGGCGGCGTACACGGTGCGGTGCGAGCACCCCGGGCAGAGCACCGGCGGCCGCACCGGCAGTCCGGCGGCCGGCTGAGGCGGGCTCGAGACGATCGGCGCCGGCGGGACGACGGGACGACGGCGACGCGGCGGCTTGCGCAGGACGTAGGGCTCGAGTGCGCGGAAGACGATCTCCTGGTCCAGCTCGCCGTCGGCCGGGATCGCCGCCTTGCCGATGACCGGCAGGCCCAGCGCCCGTACCTGCTCTTCGATGAACGGATCGAGCTCTTCGACCACGGCCACGCGCGAGACGTGATCGTACAGACGCGTGACCTTGGCGTACGGCAGCGGGTGCGACAGCCCCAGCTTGAGGAACCAGGCCTTGGGAAACGCCTCCCGCGCGTAGGCGTACGCGACGCCGGAGGCGATGATGCCGAAGTCCGAGGAGCCCGCCTCCAGCACGTTGAGCGGGCTCTCCTCGGCGCGCCGGCGCAGCTTCTCGAGGCGCTCCAGGACGAGCCGGTTCCGCTGCCGCGCGTACTGCGGGACCATCACGTACTTGGCGATGTCCCGCGCGTACTCGCGCGGCGCCAGCTCGACCGGCACGCGCGGCAGCACCTGTCCCCTCCCGTGCGAGATCCGCGTCGTCGTCCTGAGAAGCACGGGCGTGTCGAACTCCTCCGAGAGAGCGAAGGCCTCGCCCACGAAGTCGTAGGCCTCCTGGCTGTCTGAGGGCTCGAGCATGGGCACCTTGGCGGACTTCGCGTAGTTGCGGTTGTCCTGCTCGTTCTGCGAGGAGTGCATGCCGGGGTCGTCTGCGCTGATGACGACCAGGCCGGCGTTGACGCCGGTCAGCGACAGGGTCATGAAGGGGTCGGCGGCGACGTTGAGGCCGACGTGCTTCATGGTGACGAGGCTGCGCACGCCGGCGAGCGACGCGCCGACCGCCGTCTCGAGGGCGACCTTCTCGTTGACGCACCACTCGCTGTGGATGCCCTGGAGCCTGGCGGTGGTCTCGATGATCTCCGTGGAAGGAGTGCCCGGATAGCCGCAGGCGAAGCGGGCCCCGGCGCGCACGGCGCCGTGGGCGATCGCCTCGTTTCCGGAGAAGAACAGCTGGCGTTCCACGGGGGACCGATTATAGCTGAGGCGCGGGTGAGCGCCAGCCTCCAGCTCGGGGCGCCGGGCCACCCGAGGCGGCGAGGGGGCGCCGGCGACCCCCGAAGGTATCCCAACCCCAACCCTTGACTTGACCTTGAAGGATTCACTGTTCTCTGACAGAATAGTCACGCCATGCAGCGCGCACCCTTCACGTCTCGCATGACTCGGACGGCCTTCGAGTGAGTCGTCCATCTCGCAGACGCCGCGACCCGGCGCTTCTGCGAGCTCGGTACCGGACCCTCTTCTTCTTCGTGCTGGCCGTGGTCTCCCTCGCGCTCGGCTACCCCGCCGCGGCTGCGCCGGCCATCGCCGGCGCGCTCCTCGGCGTCTGGTCGGTCCATGTGGCCCGCCTGCGTCCTGACGAGCTCGCGCACACGTTCGTGGTGCTCGACTGGCTGCTCCTCGGCCTCACGCTCACCCTTTCCGGCGGCGCGCAGAGCTGGCTGCTGGGCGCCGTGCCGCTGCTCGCCGTCGGAGAACTCGCCGGGGCGCCGCGCGCCCAGTGGGTCTACCTCGTCGGGCCGGCGCTCCTGCTGATCGTCGTGCCCGCCATCGCCGACCCGTCACTCGGCGGCAGCCGGGCCGGCGCCGTGGCCAAGGTCGCCGTGCTGGTCGGCGGCGGCTGCGTGGCGGCGACCAGGCTGCACCGGCGGCCGGCCGGCCGCCGACAGCCACACGCGCCCAAGGTCGACGTCAGCACCGGGCTCTCGACCGCGGCGTGCCTGCCGGCGTTCCTCGAGAGCAGAGCGGCGACCGCGCTCGAAGAGCACCGGCCGCTCAGCGTCGTCTTCGTGCGGCTGGAGCACTTCGAGGACAGCCGCAACTTCCTCGGCGCCGAGGGCGGCGAAGAGCTGGTCCGCGGCGTGGCGAGGCGCGCGGAACGACGTCTCTCCGCCGACGGGCGCGCCTTCAGGGTGCGGCCAGACAGCCTGGTGCTCGTCCTTCCCGGCCTGTCGCTCGGCGAGGCGCGCCAGACTGCCGCCGACCTCGGTCACGAGGTCAGCGCCAGCCTCATCGCCGGGCGCCGGCAGACGCTCGCCACCGGCGCCTCGTCGTTCCCGACCGTGCGTGACTTCGGCGACCTCCTCGCGGCCGCGCGCGACGAAGCGCAGCCCACCGCCCCGCCGGCGGAGGTGGCCGGGACCGTCGTCCCCCTCGCAGCGGCCCAGTGACCGCGGGGCCGTCCCCGGCCCCGCGTCTTGCCACTCCCGATGCGCCTCGCTAGTCTTCGGCTGTGGAGATCGACATCACCAGCCGGCGGGTCCCCGAGGGCGTGGCCGTCCAGGTCCGGGCCCGGCTCTCCGGGCGCGAGTCCAGCCGGCTGTTCATCAACGGCGACGCCCTCATCCAGCTACCCCTGGACGGGGCCCTGCCCGACGACGACGGGTCGCCCCTCCCCCGCGCCGCCGTCTTCCTCAGTGAGCTGGCGGGCACCCGCGACGGCCTGACCCGTACCTTCGCCGCCGAGGCGGACGCGCGGGCGTTCGCCGCTGCGGTGCGCAGTCAACTCGAGACCGCCTTGGAGGCGTCATGACCGACCAGGCCGATACCCTCGCCGCCCAGCTGGCGCCATACCGGGAGACGCCCGGGGTCGTCGCAGCGCTGTTGATCTCGCGTGACGGCTTCGTCGTCGCGGCCGATGCCGATGCGGGGTTCAAGGCGGAAGCGGTGGCCGCCCAGGTCGCCGGCGTCATCGACATCGGCGCCCGCCTCGCCGCCGAGCTCGCCCAGCCGGAGGCGAAGTACATCTCCATCGAGTTCGACGACCTCAACGTCGTGCTCGCTCCCTTCGGCGGCGAGCTCATGCTCGTACTCGCGGGTCTGCCCAGCGCCCTCGCCTGCGAGTACCGCCTCACCAAGCCCGGCGCCTGACCGCCCGGCCGGCGCCGCCGGCCGGACCGACCAAGGAGACACTCATGGAAGACGCGGTCGAACAGCTCGACAATCTGGCGCGGAGCGTCGGCGAGTGCACCCGCTGCGACGAGCTCGTGGCGAGCCGGCTCCGCGCCGTACCAGGCGGCGGGCACCCGCACTGCGCGGTGATGGTCGTCTCGTTGGCCCCGGTCCCGGCCGACGAGGCCGATGGCGGCGTCGCCGGCGGGTCGGCCCTCGAAGAGCTCGCCGAGTTCATGCCGGCCCTCACCACCGGCCGCGACCAGGTGTACGCGACCACCCTCGTCAAGTGCGTGCCGCGCAGCGACTGCGCCGAGCGCGGCCCGACGGCCGATGAGCTCGCGGCGTGCTACCCGTATCTCTCCCGGGAGCTCACCATCACCACGCCGCACTACGTGCTGACCGTCGGCGAAGAGACGACCCGGTTCCTCCTCGGCAAGCTCTTCAAGAACCGGCCGTACGAGGCCGGCGACTCGCTCGAACTGCGGCTCTTCGACAACCCGTCGTTCAAGGTCGTGCCGGTCGCGACCCCGGCGGAGCTGCGCAAGCGCGACGCGAAGGCGCGCAAGGAGTACGCCGATCGCCTGCGCGCCCTGGCTCAGGTGATGGGTCTCTAGGATCGCGCGGCGAACGACCGCTCGACCCGGCCTCCGCCGGTCTCAGCGGCCGCCCAGGTCGCGGCCGGCGGCCGCGATGGCGGCGGCGATGCGCTCTTCCGCCCCGGCCGGGAGCGGCTTGGGGCGGTGCGCGGCCAGGATCTCCTCGACGGCGGCCACCGCGCGCTCGACTTCCGGTGACGGCCGCGTCTGCCCTACCCGCGCGGCGCTCCAGCTCTCGTACTGCTCGCGCAGCAGCAGCCTCGGCACGTGGAGCTCGCCGCGACGCAGGAACTGCCGCGTCTCGCGCGCGCGCAGGTAGTGGCCGCCGGGCCCCACGGCCGCGACGACATCCGCCATGAGGTGGCCCTCGTCCACCGTCATGCCCGCCCGCACACGCCGGCACTGCCGGAAGAGCTCGCAGTCGAGCAGGATCTTGGGGAGCGAGAGCATCTGGGCGCCGTCGTGCATGCCCGCCCCGCAGAGCAGGTCGGGACCCATCAGCGACGAGGTCAGAGCGGTCATGCCCGCGTCGCTGCCGCTCATGAACGAGAACTCGTTGGCGTCACCGGTGAAGCCCGTCGCCATCACCGGGAGGTCGTAGCGACGGGCCAGACCCACCATCGCCTGGGTGACCAGCACCGACTCGGGAGGCGCAGCCGCGTACAAGCCGGCGCGCATGTCGAGGACGCCGGTGTCGGCCACGTAGATGCAGCCGAGCCCCGGACGCACCAGCTGGAAGAGGACGATGGCACTGAGGATCTCCGCGTTGGCCTGCATCACGGCCCCGGCCAGCGTGATCGGCGCCGTCGCCCCGGCGAGCCCCATGCTGTACACACACATCGGTACGCCCTCCCGGGCGAGGGCGATGCCGGCGCCCAGCATCTCCGGCTCGTGCTGCAGCGGTGGGACGGGACAGTAGACGATGGAGAAGAACGGCCGCGCCGCGTCCCAACGGCCGCTCTCGGCGGCGGCAGCGAGCATCTCCATCACGTACGGCACCTCGTCCGCGCGCTGCACCTCGCCCTGCACGTGCTTGCCGGTGTGCGCAAGGCAGGTGGCGAGCTCGTCCAGCACCTGCGTGTTCGGCGGGGCATCGGCGGCGCTCACGATGTTCCAGACGACGCCGACCTCCTCCGCCGCGTCGGCCACGAGCGAGGCATCCGCCAGGTCCTGCATCGTCGAGGCGCGGCGCTCCCCCGTGCGGTGATCGAGCGTGTACGCGCCGGTGCCGTCGAGCGTCAGATGGACGTCGCCGCCGTCACAGAGGACGTCGCGGCCGGCGTCGCGGCCGGCGAGCAGCACGTCGCGCGGCGCCGCGGTCAGTGCGTCCTCGACGAGTCGCGGCGGCAGCCGGACGACGCCGGTGTCCGGATCGACGCCGGCGCCGGCGGCGGCCAGAAGCGCCTGGGCCTCGGCCTCGGGGAACACGACGCCGACCTCGGCCAGCAGCCGCAGTGTCGCCTCGTGGATGGCGTCGAGATCCGCCTCGGGGGGCGGCGAGATGCGCGGGATCATGCTCGGTGTTCCTCCTTGCGCCGCATGCCGGAGCGGTGACCCGTCAGGGCACGACCACGCGCAGGGCACGGGGCACGACACGGATCTCCATCGGCAGCCTGCCGGCGACCTCGCCGTCGGTCTGCACGAGAACCTCCTTGCCCTCCTCCACGGCGACGATGGACGCGCGCTCCGTGCGGAAGTACTCGACCTTCGGATGCTTGATGTGGGCGTTGATCAGCGCGGCGGCCCAATACCAGACGGTGCTCACCAGCGACTTGTCCTTGAGCACGCAGACGTCGAGCAGCCCGTCGCGCATGTCGGCCAGGGGCGTGATGCCGAAGGCGCCGCCGTAGTTCGAGGAGTTGCCGAACACGGCGAAGTAGCCGTCGACGGTGCGCTCGTCGCTGGAGACCCGGATGAGAGGGTCCTCGTGGGTGAAGTAGTTGGCCACGCCCTGGACGGCGAACGCCGCCTCCTTGAGGGCCTTCTTCATCACGGGGTTCAGCGAGGCCACGACGGCGGCATCCATGCCCACCCCGGCCATGAGCCCGAAGTAGCGGTCGCCGGCGATCCCGAGGTCGATCCACGAGACAGTGCCAGCGTCGAGCAGGCGCACCGCATCGGGCGGGTCGAGAGGGATGCCGAGCTCCATGGCGAGGACGTTGACCGTGCCGGTCGGGACGATGGCCAGCGGCGTGTCGCTGCCGGCGAGTCCGTTGATCGTCTCGTTGACGGTGCCGTCGCCGCCGATGGCGCAGACGAGGTCGAACCCAGCGGCGACCGCCTCGCGCGCCAGCCTCGTGGCGGCGGCAGGCGCGTCAGTCTCGAGCTCCTCCACGTCGTACCCGAGCCCGCGGAGCGCCGCGAAGATGAGCGGCACGTCGCGCCGGAATCCGCCGCCGCCCGAGTGGGGGTTGAAGATGGCGGCGAGGCGGCGACCGGACCCCGTCACGCCAGCGCCTCCTGCGCGCCCGTCGAGAGTCGGAGCACGCTGGTGTAGCCGGCATCACCGGCCAAGGCGGACGCGCGCGGGAAGGCGTGGCCGACATGACCGGGCCGGTGTGCGTCCGAGCCGAGGACGAGAGGGATGCCGAGCGCCCGCGCCTCGGCGAGCAGCGCCGGGCCGGGGAACGTCTCGGCGACCGGCTTGCGCAAGCCGCCCGTGTTGAGCTCGATGGCCATGCCGGCCGCCGCCACGGCGCGCAGCGCCGCGGAAGCGGCGGCCGCCACCGCGTGCTCATCGTTCGGACGGCGCGCGTACTTCTTGGCGTGGTCGAGGTGACCGATGACGGCGAAGAGCCCGCTCTCCGCGGCCTGCCGGGCGAGGTCCAGGCTCTCCAGGTAGATGCGGTCGAGTCCGTACGCCGCCAGCCGCTCTTCCATCTCGGGATGGTCGAAGCCGAAGCGGTCGCCCACGACGTGCACGGAACCGATCACGTACTCGAAGGGGTACGCGCTGAGCACCGCGGCCGTCTCCTCCAGCGTCGCCGGGATGAAGTCGGCCTCGATGCCCAGAAGGATGCGCACATCCGCGGTGTACTCCCTGGCCAACTCGAGGACTGCCGTGACGTACCCATCCAGCTCGTCGAGACCCATGGCCCAGTCATCGGTGAGATCGAACAGCGGCTCCCACCCGCCGAGAAAGGGAAGGTGGTCGGCGAACCCCATCTCGGGCATGCCCAGCTCGATGGCGCGTTCGACGTACTCGCGCGGCTCACCCTCTGCATGGGGACAGAAGCCTGTGTGGATGTGGTAGTCGGCGATCATCGTGTGCCGGTGGCCCCGCACGGTCGCGGAGAGCCCCCGTGCGGGCAAGCTTACACCCGGCGCCGGGCGCGCGCGGGCCGGCGCCGGGCGAACACCAGTACCAGCAGCATGCCGGCGACGAACCCGCCCAGATGGGCGAAGAAGGCGACGCCGGCCTGCGCGGAGCCGAGGGACCCGGCGCCGCCGGCGCCCTGCAGGACGAACCAGGCGACGAGGAAGACCCAGGCGGGCACCTCGAAGACCGGGAACACGACGATGAGTGGCACCATCGTCAGCACGCGGGCGCGCGGGAACAGCACGAGGTACGCGCCCAGCACCCCGGCGATCGCACCGCTGGCGCCGATCAGCGGCACGTCGGCATCGGGCGCCATCAGCACCTGCGCCGTGGTCGCCAGCATGCCGCAGACGAAGTAGAAGGTCGCGAACCGCGGCCGCGTCATGGCGTCTTCGACCCCGCTCCCGAAGATCCAGAGATAGAGCATGTTGAAGAGCAGGTGAAGCCAGCCGCCATGCACGAACATCGACGTGAACAGCGTCGCCCACCACGGGAACCAGCCGAAGGGGGGCACGTCGAGGTGATGCGTGAGCTCGAACGGCCGCGCACCGAGCAGGTAGTACCAGCCCTGCGTCGTGATGCCCCAGCGCGGCAGGAAGAGCTGGACGACGAAGACGCCGACGTTGGCGGCGATGAGAGCCACCGTCACCGCCGGGAAGCGACGCGAGCGGATGTCGTCGTGCAGGGGGATCACACGCGGCCAGTGTATCCCCGGTCGCGCCCGCCCGCTGGAAACGACACTTCGGTTCCCTTATACTTCGGCTACCGAAATGGATGACTTCCAGCGACAGACCCCGGACGACGACGTCACCAGCGAGCTCGCTCGCCTGCTGCCGGAGCTCGCGGTCGCGCTCTACGAGTCCGCTCCGCACCACCCCGGCGCCGCCCGGCGCGCGATCGGGGACCCGCTCACCGGGCGCCAGATGGAGGCGGTGGTCTACCTCTCGCATCACCGGCGCGTGACGATGGGGGCGTTCGCCGACGGCCTGGGAGTCTCACGCGCCGCCGCCAGTGAGCTGGTCGCCCGGCTCATCGAGAAGGGCGTCGTCCGCCGCGAGACGGAGGCCGGCGACCGGCGCGTCGTGTACGTCCGGCTCGCCGGGGACGCGGAGCGGCTGGCGGAGCAGGTGCACGACGAATGGCGCCGGCGCCTCGACGCCGTGTTCGCGCGCTTCCCCGGCATCGACCCCCACACCCTGGTCGCATTCCTCGGCGCGCTCATCGACCAGCTGAAAGGACGGACCACCGCATGAGTGCGCAGACCGCAGTCCCCGCCCCACCCCGGACCAACGACACGGCCCGCAACCCGTGGGCCGTGCTGGCCGTGCTCTGTCTCGGCCTCTTCATGATCCTGCTGGACGGCACGATCGTGAACATCGCCATCCCCCACATCCAGTCCTACTACGACACCACGTACAGCAACATCGAATGGGTGATGAACGCCTACATCCTGGCGTTCGCCGTCCTGCTCGTCCCCATGGGCCGCTTCGGCGACCTCTGGGGCCGGCGCAAGCTCTTCCTCGCCGGCATGGTGTTGTTCACGCTCGGGTCGCTGGCCTGCGGCCTCGCCCCGAGCATCTACCTGCTCATCGCTTTCCGTGTGCTGCAGGGCATCGGCGGCGCGGCCATGATGCCGTCCACGCTCAGCATCATCGCCACGGTGTTCGCGCCCGAGAAGCGCGGCGCGGCCATGGGTGTGTGGGGCGGCGTCTCCGGCCTCGCCTCAGGACTCGGCCCCGTCCTCGGCGGCATCATCATCCAGTACGTCACCTGGCCGACGGTCGCCGGCAGCTGGCGGTGGATCTTCCTCGTCAACATCCCCGTCGGCATCGCCGGCGTGCTGCTCACGCTGCGCCTCGTCCCCGAGAGCAGGAATCCGACGGCGGTCGAGTCGCTCGACCTGCCCGGGGTCGGCCTTCTCACCGCCTCCCTCTTCTGCCTCACGTTCGCGCTCATCGAGGGCCAGAACTACGGCTGGACCTCGGCCACGATCCTCGGCCTGTTCGCCGGCGCCTTCGTGGCGTTCCTGCTCTTCTACTGGCGCGAGCGCCTCGTGCGCCAGCCGCTGATCGACTTCTCGCTGTTCCGGAGCCTCAACTTCGCCGCCGGCAACGCCACCGGCCTGCTGCTCAGCGCGGCGATGATGGGCGCCTTCTTCACCATCCCGATCTTCCTGCAGTCGGTGCTGGGCTTCAGCGCCATCAAGGCGGGCCTCGTGATGGCGCCCATGTCCGTGGTGATCATCTTCGCGGCGCCGGTGGCCGGCATGCTCTCCGACCGGCTCGGCAGCAAGTGGATCGTGGCCGCCGGCATGTTCCTGCTGGCCGTCGGCCTCGCGTGCATGGCCGGTCTCATCCCCGGCGTGGAGAAGATCTCCCCCGCCACGACGTCCGCCAGCTTGCTCGTGCCGTTTCTCATCTCCGGCATCGGCATCGGCTTCGCCGTCGCGCCGGTGACCTCTGCGGTCATGGCGACGGCGCCCAGGGACCGCGTCGGCAACGCCTCCGGCGTGCTCTCGACCATGCGTCAGGTCGGCAGCCTCATGGGCATCGCCGTGCTCGGGGCCGTGCTGCAGAACCGGATCACGGCCAACATCACCGAGGGCGTGCAGGCCGCCAGCCAGATCCCCGAGGCGATCAAGCAGCAGATCATCGCCGCGGCCGGCAGCGGATCGCTGCAGATGGGCGCGCCGGGCGGCGGGGCGGGCCTGCCTGCCACGGCCAAGGCGATGATGGAGACCATGTTCCGGGGCTGGTTCACCGACGCCATCGCGAGCACGTTCGTGGTCGCCGTCGTCCTCGCCGTCGCCGGCGGCTTGTGCGCCCTTCTCCTGCGCAGCCACGTCGCCACGGAGAGCGTGACCGAGGTCGGCGTAGCGACGACGCTCGCGGACGAAGGCAGCCTCGCCGGCGACGCCGCGGCCGTCGTCGTCGAGGCCGGATCGTCCTAGGGGCCCCGTCTGGACAGGTGGGGCCCGCCCCCGCGGCCCGTCGCCAGTGCCGACAACGCCGGTATCGCGCCCGTCAGGCACGGCCAAGGAGAAGCGCCCGCGAACGGCGAATCAACGGGCATTCCACGTGGTACCGTTGTGGTGTCGGAGGAGGTCTGGCATGCCCGGGACGACGCAGAGCGTCGAGCCGAGAGTCATCGTGATCCCGCGTCAGCTCGAGGGATTCTTCTACGAGCGACTGACGACGCAGTTCGCCGGGCGCGCCGACGTGCGCGTCGTCGTCGACCGGCGCACCGGCGAACGCCGCCGTCCGCGCTGGGTCAGCGGCGCCGGGCCGTTCACCGAGCGACGGCAGGGCGACCGCCGCGCCGAGGGCGCGGGGTGGTCCTTGCCGGACATGCCCTTCTCGACGTCCTGACCGCCGCGGATCCCCGTACGCATCAAGGGCCGGCGCGCAGCGCCGGCCCTCTTCGTCGTACGGTCCGCCGCGGCCCCCACTAGATCCAGCCGTTCTCCCGGCTCACGATGACGGCCTGCGCCCGGTCCACCACGTTGAGCTTGTGATACACGTTGTGCAGGTGGTTGCGCACCGTGCTCTGGCTGAGGTCGAGCGCTCTGGCGACCTGTTTGTAGGTCTTGCCGCCGGCCAGGAGGCCCAGCACCTCGAGCTCGCGGTCGGTCATCGGATTGGGGGTGTCGCCCTTGGGCGGCTCGAGCTCCCCCAGGTGCACCTTCACGCGCGCCAGCAGTTCCTTGATGTGGAAGGGCTTGGTGATGTAGTCGGCGGCGCCCTTCTCGAAGCCGAGCAGCTTGTCGCTGATCTCCCGCCGAGCCGTGAGGAAGATGACCGGCGAGCGCAGCGCCACCGGCTTCTCACGCAGCTTCTGGTAGACGGCGAACCCGTCCATATCCGGCATCATGATGTCGAGCAGCACGAGGTCGGGCAGGTACTGCGACGCGACGCGCACGCCATCGCCGCCATTGGCGGCGGTGTGCACGTCGTACCCGGTCACCTCGAGCGCCTCGGCGACGAGCCGCCGGATATCGGGCTCATCGTCGACGACGAGGATTCGCTTGGCCATCTGCTCACTCTCCTGCCGTGCCGGGGTCGGGAGCCGCGACGCGGGCGTCGCACCACCGGAGCGCCTCGGCCGCCCGGACCCAGCCGAGGCACGCGAGGCTTCCGGCCTCGCGGCCGGGAGATCCGCAGATCGTTGCCGATCCCGTTCGCCCGGCGTTAGCAGTATCGGCAACGCCGGGACGAACCTTAGGGTCGTCGTGCGACCAGAGCGCGATGGGCAGCGAGGCCGATGCGCTCTCCGTGTCTGCGTCAGCGGATGAGCCGGTCCCCGAACGCCGCCAGCAGGACCACGGTCGCGACGGCGACGGCGACGGCGACGGCGATGTCCGGGTAGCGGCGGCGACGCACGGCCTGCATGGTCAAGGCGACCAGCCCGTACGCTGCGACGCCCAGCCCCACGATGCCGGCGATCACGATCACCCAATTCACGAGGACCATCGTACACGCCGGGGGAGCCCCGCGCAGACGGGTGCCGGGGCGGTCTCGCGGCGGCAGTGGCGCCGGGCCGGTTGCCCGTGGGAGAGCGCCGGGGCGTCAGGCGCGGAGGCGCCCGGCGAGGAACTCCAGCGGATGCAGAGCGGCGCGCCCGCCGAGGTCGCGGATCTGCGAGCGGCACGAGGTGCCGGTGGCGAGCACGGCGGTGTCCGACGGCGCCGAGCGTACGGCCGGCAGGAGCGCGCGCTCGCCCATGGCGACGCTCAGCGCGTAGTGCTCTGCCTCGTACCCGAAGACGCCGGACATGCCGCAGCAGCCGGCTTCCGGGTCATCCACCTCGAGGCCGGGCACGGCCGCCAGCGCGTCCCGCGTCGCCGCGGCGAAGCCGAGCGCCTTCTCGTGGCAGTGGCAGTGCACGAGGGCGCGGCCGCCGGGACGGAAGCGCAGGCGGCCCTCGGCGGCCAGCTCGGCGACGAGCCCCAGCGCGGGGCGGCTCGCCGCCGCCACCTCGGCGACGCGCGGGTCGTCCGGCAGCAGCCGCGCCCAGTCGTCGCGCACCATCGACAGGCACGACGGCTCGATGAAGAGGATCTCCGCGCCGGCTCGGACAGGGGCGTGCAACCCGTCCAGCGCGCGCCGAGCCGCAGCGCGCGCCTTCTCGATCTGCCCCGTCGAGAGCGCCGTGCGACCGCAGCAGCCGACGTCGCTCAGACCGAGGCGCACGCCGGCGCCGGCGAGCAGCCGAGCCAGCGCCTCACCCACGCCGGGCTCCTGGTACTGGATGAAGCAGTCGACGAACAGCGTGGCCGTCTCGCCGGGCCTCCCCTGAGCCGCGACACGAGGCGGCGACGGCCAGGAGGCCGATCTGCGGGTGAGAGGCCGGCGGGAGAACACCGGCAGCGGCCGCTCGTGGGCGACGCCGAGGCGGTCGGTCACCCGGCGCACCGCGCGGGTGCGGCCGAATCCGTTGACCAGCGGCGCGACCGGTGCCACCAGCGCCGCCAGCCGGCGGAAGTCGCCGATGCCGCGGGCCAGAGAAGGGACGCCTTCGCGGGCGCGCAGCTCCGCGAGCCACTCGACCTTGAGCGCGGCCATGTCGACCCCCGCCGGGCACTCTGTCTTGCAGGCTTTGCACGCGACGCAGGTGCCGAGCACGGCGCGGAACTCGTCCTCGCCGATCGCCGCCAGCGGCACGGCGCCGCAGACGACCCCCTGCAGCGCGTTGGCGCGCGCCCGAGTGGTGTGCGCCTCGTCCCGCGTCGCCGCGCCGGGCGGGCACATGGTGCCGGAGAGCTTCTTGCAGAGTCCGGCGCCGAAGCATTTCTCGACGGCGAGACCGAAGCCGCCCTCGGCAGCGTAGGAGAGGCGCGGCGCCCACGCCCGGTCGCCGCGGTAGTCGGCGCCGAAGCGCAGCGCCTCGGTCACCGGCGGGCCTGCCACGACGACGCCGGGGTTCAGCAGCCGTCGGGGATCGAACGCGTCCTTCACGGCGACCATCGCCTCGTACAGGTCCGGTCCGAGCAGCTGCGGCAGGAACCAGCTGCGCGAGCGCCCGCAGCCGTGCTCTCCCGAGATCGCCCCGTGGTAGTCGGCGACGAGGCGGCCGACCTCGCCGGCCAGCCGGTCCATACGCGCCACCCCGGCCGCCGTCTTGAGGTCGAGCAGCGGGCGGATGTGCAGACACCCGGCGGAGGCGTGGCCGGTGAAGCTGGCGCGGGCGCCGTGAGAGGCGACCACCCGTTGGAAGTCGGCGACGAAGTCGGCGAGCCGCTCCGGCGCCACTGCCGTGTCCTCCACGAACGACGCGGGGCGCTCGGCGCCCGGCGCACCCATGAGAAGGGGCAGGACGGCGCGGCGCAGAGCGGCGGCGTCCGCCAGCTCCTCCGGCTGCTCGAGCCAGACGACCTGGGTCGCCCCCAGGCCTCCGGCGAGCGCACGAAGGCGCTCGAGGCCTTCGCGGACCTCGTCGTCGCTGCCCTGGTACTCGACGGTGAGAAGCGCCGCATCGGCGCCGTCCACCATCGCGGCCATGCGCCGGTACCCGGCCAGGCTGGGAGCGCGGCGCAGCGGCACGAGATCGAGGAGTTCGACGGCGGACGGCCGCGTGCCGAGGATGGCGACGTTGGCCTCCAGTGCCTCCCGCAGCGTCGCGAAGGCCAGAGCCGCGCCTGCTCGCATGGCCGGACGCGCGTCGAGCTGAACGTCGAGCTCGGTGAAGAGCCCCAGCGTGCCCTCCGACCCGGCGAGCAGGCGGGCGAGGTTCGGCGAGGGCTCCAGCAGTTCCCGCAGGTTGTAGCCCGAGGTGCAGCGCAGCGTCTCGGGGTAGCCGGTGGCGACGGGCTCGCGGTACCGCTCGCGCACCCTCGCCAGCTCCCCGGCGATCCGCTCGGCATCGGTCCCTCTGATGCCGGTCGCGAGGTCGCCCCCCGTGCAGGGCCCGAGCTCGACGGCTCCGCCGCCGGCGAGCACGCCGGCGACGCGCAGCACCTTGTCCTTGCTCTCGCCGTAGACGATGGAGCGCGATCCGGACGAGTTGTTGCCGACCATGCCGCCGATGGTCGCCTGGTCGACGGTCGAGGTGTCCGGCCCGAACTCGAGGCCGAGCGGCGCCGCGGCGGCGTTGAGCGCCGCCTGGACGACGCCGGGCTGGACGCGAGCGCTGCGGGCGCCGGCGTCGATCGCGAGGATGCGGTCCAGGCCGAAGCAGTCGACGACGATGCCTGGGCCGATCGCCTGCCCCGCCAGGCTCGTGGCGGCGCCACGAGCCACGATCGGCAGGCCCGTTTCGCCGGCGACGGTCGCCGCGACGGCCAGGTCGTCCGGCGAGCCCGCCACGACGACGACCTCGGGCACCACGCGGTACCCGGAGGCGTCCGTCGAATAGAGCCAGCGCCTGAGCGGCGACGCCGAGACCTCGCCGGCGACCGCGCGCCGCAGCGCCCGCGCGGCGGCGCGCCCCTCCGGCGAGAGCTCGGGGATGCGGTGGCGGGTGGTCATGGCTCCAAGGATATCTCCCGCGCCGCCCCGGACCCAGGCCAGGTCACGGGCCGCGCCCGTCAGGGTCCGCGCCGGCTCACAGCCCCCCGGGGCTGAAGGCAGGCAGCCAGCGGCCCAGCTGCTCGAGGACGCCGAGCATCATGAGCACCCCGAAGACGACGAGGAGCGCGCCGGCGGTCACCTGGATGCCCCGGTAGTGCCGTTTGACCCAGCCGAGCCGCGCGCTGACCCGATCGAAGGCGAGCGCCGCAAGCACGAACGGCACGCCGAGCCCGATGGAGTACACCAGAAGCAGCAGCGAGCCGGTGATCACGCTCTGGCTGGTGGCGGCCATGGACAGGATCGCGCCGAGCACGTAGCCGACGCAGGGCGTCCAGCCGATGGCGAGCGCGGCGCCGGTGAAGAAGGCGCCGGCGGCGCCGGCGCGCTTCGGCGTCACCTTCAGCACCGGCTCCGGCAGCCTGATGACGCCGGCGACGAGGAGGCCGCTCACCGCGATGAAGGCGCCGGCGGCGATCATCAGCTCCTGGCGGTAGCGGATCAGGAGCCGGCCGACGCCTCCGGCGCCGGCTCCCATGAGCACGAAGACGGCCGTGAACCCGGCGACGAAGAGCAGCGACGTCCAGAGCAGCCGGCGATGCTCCCGGCCCAGATCCTCGACGCCCACCCCCGAGATGAACGAAAGGTAGACCGGCAGCAGCGGCAGCACGCAGGGCGAGACGAACGAGAGCAGCCCGGCGGCGAAGGCGAGGCCGATCGCCGTCAGGCTGAGCGAGGTGATCTCGGCCGCGGTCATGAGCTGACGGCGGCGGCGGTCACTGTCGCGCCGCCCGCCTCACTGGGCCTTGGCCAGCCCGGCGTCGAACTGCGCCAGGGTCGAGGCGCCGACGAGGCGGTCGACCTCCTGGCCCTGGGCGTCGAAGAAGATCGTCGTCGGCACGCCGGTGATGCCGTACTCGCCTGCGAGGCTCTGGTCGTCCACCACCAGCGGGAACGTGAGACCGTACTCGTCCATGAAGCCCGCGGCGTCGCTCTCTGCGTCGTCCACGGCGATCCCCACGATCTGCGCGTCGGGGTTGTCGGTCGCGAAGGTGGCGAGGTCCGGGGCCTCGGCGTTGCACGGTCCGCACCACGAGCCGAAGAAGTTGACCACCAGCGGCTTGCCGGCGTAGTCGGCCACGCTGAAGTCGGCCGGAGCGATGACCTCGACGTCGCCCGAGGCGGTCGGCGTCTCCGATGATGAGCCGCACGCGGCGAGGCCGGCCACGAGGAGAGCCGCCGCGACGAGCGCCGCGAGCGCAAACGTCCTGGTCTTCATTGACTTCCCTTTCTGTCCCGGACGCCGGCGCTGCGCCACGCGTCCCGTCACCCGGCAGAGCTTACCCCGGTGGCGATGTTTGCGCCCCCGCGAACCTCGCGTATAATACCCCCTAGGGTATGTTGTCCACCACCGAGTTGGAGGGTCATGGCGTCCTACGATCTGGTCTGCGACGCGTGCGGCGGCGAGTTCGAGGTCTACCGGCAGGGCTTCCTCAAGGACGAGGACAAGGCCTGCCCGGACTGTGGCAGCACCGACGTCCGGCAGAAGTTCTCGAGCTTCCTCAAGAACATAGGCGGCAGCTCGGGCGGCGGATGCGCCGTGCCGAGCGGCAGCCCCTTCGGCTGAGGCTGAGTCCCGGCGGCGCGGTCGCGCCGCACAGGTCATCGTCGTCGCCTGATCCGGCGACGCAACGGACAGGCGCCCGGCGGCCCACGCGGCCTCCGGGCGCCTCGTTCGCTCAGGCCGGACACGGCCGCGCCTGATACCATCCCCGCATGCGCGTCCTCGTCACCGGCGGAGCCGGCTACATCGGCAGCGTCATCGTCGCGCGCCTCACGGCGCGCGGGCACGACGTCACCGTCTACGACGATCTCTCCCGCGGGCACGCGGCGGCGGTCCCCCCCGGCGTGACTCTCGTGCGCGGCGACGTGCGCGACGCCGGCCTCGTGCGTCAGACGCTGGTCGCGGCCGGCTGCGACGCCCTCGTGCACATGGCGGCGCTCGCGGAGGTCGCCGAGTCCGTCGTGCAGCCCGACCGCTACCGGAGCGTCAACGTGGACGGAACGGCTGCGGTGATCGAGGCGACCGTCGCCGCCGGCGCCGCCCGCCTCGTCTTCAGCTCGACGGCGGCGGTGTACGGCGCGCCCCGGCGCACGCCCATCGACGAGAGGGACGCGCTCGTGCCCGAGAACCCCTACGGCGCGACGAAGCTCGCCTGCGAGCGCCTCCTGGAGCAGGCGCGGTCAAGCGGCACGCTCTCAAGCACCGCGCTGCGCTACTTCAACGCCTGCGGTGCCGACGGCGCCCACGGCGAGGACCACGACCCCGAGTCCCACCTCGTCCCCATCGCGCTCCGCGCCGCGCGCGACGGATCGCCGATCAAGGTCTTCGGGACCGACTACCCGACACCGGACGGCACCTGTGTGCGCGACTACGTCCACGTCGCCGATCTCGCGGACGCGCACATCGCCGCGCTGGAGGCGCTGCCCGTCGTCCAGGGCTCGTTCAACCTGGGAACCGGCCGCGGCGACTCCGTGCGCTCCGTCCTGGACACGGTCGAGTCGGTCACGGGTCTGCGGCTGCGGCGGGAGGCGGCACCGCGTCGCGCTGGAGATCCGCCGGTCCTCGTCGCCGGCAACCGGCGGGCGCTGGAGGAGTTGGGATGGCGTCCGCGGCGCAGCCTCTCGGACGCCGTGGCGGACGCGTGGGCGTGGATGTGCCGCAACCCGGAAGGATACGGGGAAGGCTGAGGATCAGCCGGGAGTCAGGCGACGGTCGCCGGCTCGTGGGCCAGCGATTCGATCGTGACCGAGCCGAGCACAGCCATGAGCTGGCCCTGTGCCCGGATCCACGCCTCGTGCACCGTGCAGGACGCGCTCCGCGCGCAGTCCTCAGGGCTGAGCACGCACTGGTTCACGGAGATGGGGCCGTCGACCGCTTCGATCACCTGCTGCATGGTGATCTCCGCCGCCGGGCGCGCCAGCGCGAAGCCTCCGTGTGCGCCCCGTTGCGACACCGTCAGACCGGCACGCACCAGACTCTGCAGGATCTTGGCGAGGAAGCTCTCGGGGATGTCCTGAGCCTCACCGATCTCGTGGAGCGACGCGACATGGCCATCGGAGTAGCGTGCCAGGTACGTCATCGCCCTGACGGCGTACTCGGCACCGCGCGTGAGTTGGAGTCCCATAGTCCTTCGCCTTCGGTCGACAGACCGGACAGAAACGGTCCTTTTGAACTCTATCGCCGCCGGCACGACGCGGTCAACCGGGCGCCAAGCGTCGTGTTAAGCGGCAGTTAAGCTTTGAGGAGACCTGCCCCTGCCGCCCTCGATAGTGCCGCTTTGCGGGCAAAAGCCGGTCGCGGTCCGTGCGGCGCGCTGGTATCCTGCGAAGGCGTTTCGGCGCACTCCCCACGGAAGGACGAGAGTGAGACGATCCTTGGCCCTCTTCGCCGTCGGCGCTGCAGTGGCGGTCGCGGCCGCCATCGTCGTGGCCGGCATGGCGTCGGGCGACGGCGACGCCTCCGGGGCTGCGGGCGATGCGGCGGGTACGATCACCGGCTCTCTGCCGTCAGGGCATCCCAGCGTCGCCCCCGAGGGCGAGCCGAGTGCGACCCCGGCGCCAGATGGCGCTGAGGACGGCACGATCGCCCGCCTCGAGCAGCAGCTCGCTGCCGACCCCGACGACGTGGACGTACTGCTCGACCTGGGCGAGGCCTACTTCCAGCGCCAGCATCTGCAGCAGGCGATGCGCGCGTACACCGACGTCATCAGCCGGGATCCGGACAACGCCGCGGCCTTGGTGGGCCTGGCGATGGTCTGGCAAGCGCGAGGCGACGCAGACCGAGCCGAGAAGACACTGCGCGCGGTGATCGAGGCGCACCCCGGCGACCAGGCGGCCCATTACTCGCTCGCCATCGTCCACTTTTCGGCGGGTCGGATCGACGAGGCCAAGGCGGAGTGGCAGGAGGCGGCGCGCATCGACCCGTCGTCGACGACGGGCAGGCGTTCCCGGAGCTTCGTCGACCTGCTCGAGGACCAGGAGTCGTCCGCCCCCGCGGCGGACGACTAGGATCGTCACTCCACCTTCGCGCCGAGCACGTCGCGGACGTGAGCCAGCGCGAAGCGGTTGAACTCCTCCGCGTCGTGCTCCGGCCCGTCGTAGGTCTCGACGAGACCCTTGTGCACGAGCACCTCGTAGCCCCGCGCCCGCAAGCCGGCGACCGTGTGCAGTACGCAGATGTCGGTGCATACGCCGGCCACCTCGACGACGTCGGGCGCCAGACGCTCCAGCACCTCGGCCAGCTCGGTGCCGTGGAACCCGGAGAACGTGCGCTTGCGCACCACGGTGCCCCGGTCGGCGAACTCCTTGAGCTCCGGTATCACTTCGTCCTCCCCGGAACCCTCCACGCAGTGAGGCGGGAACATCGCGAACTCGGGGTCGTCGGCCGCGTGTGTGTCGACGAGGAAGACCGCGGGGATGCTCTCCGCCTCGGCAGCGGCAAGACGCTCCCGCAGGCGCGGGACGATCGCCGCGCAGCGCGGGGTGGAGAGGTTGCCGTGCCGGCAGAAGCCGACCAGCATGTCGACGACCACTATCGCGCGGCGCGGGGTGGCGGGATCGGGACTCATGCTCGTGCCATACCCTGCCACGCCGGCTACGTCACGCGCTCGAGCCGGACGTTGGGGCGGTGACGGCGACCCACCTTGGCGCAGGGCGCTCCCTCGAGCAGCACCACGTCCGCAGTGAAGTCGGTGTTGCCACGGAGCAGGCTGCTCCCGACACCGTAGGCGTCGGCCGGCACGCCCGCCGCTTCGAAACGCCGGATGCGCTCGGCGTCGAAGCCGCCGCTGACGACGATGTGCACCCGCCGGAAGCCCTCATCGTCGAGCGCGCGGCGCACGGCGCGGACGAGTTCCGGCGCAACACCGTTCGGGCGGAAGGAGCCCATGTCGTCCCAAAGCGAGCGGTCGACCATGGTCTCGCTCGTGTCGAGGCGGACGCCCCAGAGCCGCTCGCCGAGCGCCCGGGCGCAGGCGAGGCTGGTCGCCACGCAGTCGTTGTCCCAGTCCACCAGAGCGGTCACGTTGATCTCCGGGTAGTGGAGGTCGGCGAAGGCCTGCGCTGCAGCCACGGTGTCGCCGCCGAAGGCGGCGATGAGCGCGTGAGGCACCGTGCCGATGCCCTTGCCGCCCCACCACGACGCCTGGGCGTCCGTGCTGACGCCGATGGCGCCGGCGACGTGCGCCGCGTACCCGTCTCCCGTCTGGACCCGGTAGTGGTCGAAACGCGCGGGGAAGAAGAGGATCGGCTTGCCGCGCGCGGCCTCGACCACGCGGCGCACGTTGGTGCTGACGAGGGTGCGCCGCGAGAGCACGCCGAGGTACACGGTCTCGAGGTGCGCGAAGAGGCTGTAGTCCCCCTCGATGGTGAGCGCGGTCTCCCAAGCCGAGAGGCCGTCGCCGTCGTAGAGCGCGTGCACGACGAGCTGGTCCCAGCCGTCCCTCCACACGCGCCGCTCGCCCTCGCCCTCGAAGCGGCCGGCACAGAGCCGTAGCAGCGCAAGCGCCTCATCCATGCCGCCGAGGACGGCGCCGTCGGTCTTCTGGAAGACCTGCATGGTCACGCTCGGATGCAGGTCCTTGGCCTCGAGCACCCGCTTGGCCCCGTTGAAGTACGCGTCCGAGTAGTAGCCCTCCCGGATGTGCTCGACGGGCAGGGCGAACACCTCTGGCGCAAGACGTGACCGCGGCATGCCGGGATTGTACCCGAGGGCCGGGCGCGAACTACAGGCCGAACCTGCCGGTGGCGACGTCGAGGATCCTGGCCGGCGTGACCACGAAGCGCAGCGTGTAGGCGCCGGCTTGTCCCAGCTCGAGGTCCATGAAGCGGTCCGGGCGTGAGCGCACCGTCCCCGGCCCTCCCTCGAGCACCCAGTACGGCGACGAGGTGAACTTGAGCCAGTACGTGCCCGGCTCGGTCACGGTGAAGTCGATACGCTGGTGGCCGACGGCCTGGATCCTTCCCATGCCGGCGCCCGGCGCCTCGGGTTGCGGGACCAGCAGCGGCCGGGCATCGCGCAGCCGGTAGATGCGCCAGGCGCCGGTCTGCTCTACGAAGGCGAAGGCCGGCGAGGTCTCCAGAAGCCTGGCCTCTCGCCGACTCCAGGGATCGAGCGGTCCTTCGATCGGGAGGAAGACGTACTGCACCCCCATGCTCTGCAGCCAGGGGACGTAGTCCTCCGCGTCGTAGGGCGCGTAGAAGAAGCTGTTGTGGATCGCGTCTGCCTGGCGATACCACCCGCGCGTGATCGGGTACCCCGCTTCGGGGAAGTACAGCGCCTCCCAGTGCCGGCGCAGGGCGACGACGTGGAAGCGGTAGTCCGGGTCGTAGAGCCCGGCGGCGGCATCCAGGGCAGGGGCGAAGTAGGCGCGCGTGGTCTGAGGCCGCTCGACGGCGTTGAGGAAGTGGCTGGTGGCGGTGCCGAACTGGAGCAGGGCGAAGAGCACGATCGGGATGATCGCGAGCTCGCCGTGCGGGAACGGCCGCCGCAGCCGCGTGTGACGCAGGAGCAGCAGGAGCGGCAGCCCGAAGACCATGAAGAAGCGGCCGATGTTGTTGCCCAGTGGGCTGCCGGGGGTCACGAACGAACCCACGCAGAGCACGGCGTACACCGTGAAGAGCACCATGAAGGGCCGGCGCGCGTGGACGGCGTTGACGCCGGCGAGAGCGAGCCCGCCGAGCGCGAAGCCGAGAAAGACCATGAGCTGCGACGTCTCGTTCAGATACGAGCCGGGCTCGGAGAACGCCCACCCGAGCGCGAACCGGGCGATCACGGCCGGCGCGGCGGCGGCGGCGAAGAGGAGATAGCGCCGCCGGACCTCCGGCCGCACAACGAGGTCGGTCAGCATGAACGGCGAGGCGACCACCAGTCCCATGGGGTTGGTGAAGATGCCGATCGCCACCAGCAGCGCGGCCCACAACGGGTGGCGCCGCGCGAGGAGCGCGAGCCCGCCCATGGTGAGCGCGAGCGCCACGACGAAGGGGTCCTGTCCGTGCGCCTGGTAGAGCGTCACGACGAGTGCGAACCCCCAGGCGGGCCAGACGTCGTCGATCTCCCACATGTCGCGCATGTACAGGTAGAACGTGACGGGGATGGTCCCGGCAGCGATGATGGCGACGAGGCCGCCGGGGATGTATTGAGCCAGCCAGTAGAAGACGAATCCGTAGTTGACGGCCCCGTATCCGCCCCCGTACCAGTACGTGTCCCAGAAGATGGAGTCGCCGCCGCGCAACAGGAGGATCTTGTACGCGTGGGCGGCGGCGTCCCACCCGGGGACGCCGCCCCGCTGCATGAGCAGCGCGACGAGCGCGATCGCGGCGGTCGTCACCAGCCACAGAGCCAGCACGCCGCGTCGCGTCCGCAGCCAGGTCTCGATCACCGCGAGGGTCATGGCAGACACCCCTCCGGCGCTGCCCAGGACGGGCGGGACGGCGGCGAGGCGACGCGGGCGGAGTGCCTGACGGCCGGCGGCAAGCCCGGCCGGCGCCGCGGTCGGCGTGGCCCGCGCCGGCGGGCCCGGAGGACGACCGGCACGGTCACCCGGCCGAGGCCGCCATCCGCATCGCGGCGATGAAGCGGGCCGCCAGGTGCGGAGCGGCCGGCAGGGACGGCACCAGTGTGGTCGCAAGGCAGCGCCCGTGCACGAATCCCTCGACCTGGCCCTCCTCGCCGGGATCGCCGACGCGATAGGCGAAGGTCTCCTGCTGAAGCGTCAGGAACTCGAGATCGAAGAGCTCGTACAACGTGGTCTCACCCTCGTCGTAGGGGTTCTCTCGCGCCGCCGCCGCGCGCACGTACCGGGGACGCTCGTACCACTCGAGGAGTTCGGCCTCGGCCGGCAACACCCCGGCGAGTTCGTGCGTGCGCCCGCGACTGTCCGCGAGCCGGCGGAGGAGCAGGAGAGCGCCGCCGCCGAGGGCGAGCGTCGGGAGGCCGGCGGCGACGGCATCGGCGATGCCCGCCTTGAGCGTCTCGTTGCCGGCGAATGCCGGCAGGGCCTCCTCGTCGAGGAGACCGGCGAGCAGCAGGCCGTCCACCCCGGACGGCAGCTCGCGGTCGCTCCCGAGGTGCAGCGGCGTGAGCGTCAGGCCCGCCGCCTTCAGCAGGTCCACGGCCTCGAGGGCGAACGGCTCGAGCGGCGGGCCCCAGGCGACGGCGAGCGTGAGTCCGGCGGCCCCCGGGAGAGGAGCGAGGACACGGCGCGCTCGCGCGGGCAGGAAGCCGCGCCGCGCGGCAGCCGCCTCCAGCCCCTCCCGGTCGAGGCAGGCGCCGGCCTCGCGGCAGAGCGCCGCCTCGCCGCCCTTCTCGGGCTGCGGGACCGACTGCCCCGACGGCCCCCGGCCGCCTGCGTACCGGCGCGCGAACTGCTCACCCAGGCGGGATGGCACCCAGCCGAGCACGGGCAGCTTGGCCGTCTCCTGGAGGATGCGACGCAGTTCGGCCGCCGCTTCGAGGTCGTCGTCGCCGATCACGATCGCTCCGGCGAACTCGGCGCGCCCCGCCAGCAGCCTGGCGCCGCACGCGGCCGCCGCCGCGGTGACGCCGCGCTCGCGGGCATCGATGACGAGCACGAGGGGGGCGTCGAGCGCGACGGCGACGTCGACGGCGCGCGATCCCCTGACGTCGTGCCAGCGGTCGAGGGCCGGCTCCACGGCCACCACCACCGTCAGGCCGGTGTCGGTCGCCCACGAGTCGTACAACTCACCGGCGACCTCGTCGTCGACCAGCCTGGGATCGAGGATCCTCGGCGCCGGCGACGCCGCGCCGTACAGCAGACGCCACAGCGGAAGATCGACGCCGAGGAGGACGGGACGCACGGGGCACGTGTCCTCGAACGCGGACAGCAACGCGCACGAGGCGAGTGCGACGGCGGGCCCAGGCTCGAGACCGCACACGACCAGACGAGGGGCGGACATGGCTGGGTGCTCCTTTCGGCCGGCCGGGCCCGTGTGCGGCCGGCGGACCGTACGCTCGAGAGCGGATTCCGAGGGCCCGGGATAGAATACCCTACCAGCGTCTCGGAGGATGAGCCGGCCGGATGGATCTGCGCAGACAGCTGCACGAGGTGCTGTACGCACGCGTGCTCTTCACGCTCGCCGTGTGTACGGCGGTCCTCTGGGTGCAGGTGGACGCTCACGGCCTGACGCCCGCTGAGCTCCTCGTCCTCATCGGCGTCGTCGTCGCCGTCAACGTCCCCTTCTTCCTCCTCGAGCGATGGACCGCGACGTCCACCGTGGCCGCCACCATCGTCGTCGTCGATATCCTCCTGGTCACGGCGGGCATCCTCTACAGCGGCGGAGCGCTGAGCCCCACCGCCGTCTTCTACGTCTGGCCGATCGTCTTCAGCAGCGTCTTCTTGCCGGCGTGGGTGCCCTACGCGGCCGCGGCGGTGTCGTCGGCGGCCTACGCGGTGATCGCGCTCATGCAGCGCGCCGATCTCATCGACGTGACGGCCATCGTCACCGCCAGAGGAGTGCCGGCCACCTGGATGCTCATCACCGTGAGCCTGCACGCCGCCGCGTTCCTGCTCATCGCCCTTCTCGCCGGCCGCCTCGCCCAGGCGCTGGTGCGCAGCACGGTGCAGCTCAGCGGAGCCAAGGCCGACACCGAGGATCAGCTGCGCCGCATGCAGGCCACCAACGAGCAGCTGCGCGTCATGAGCGAGAGCAGCCGGATCTTCCTGCGCCATCAGGAGGTCGCCGGCCTCATCCCCGACGCCCTCGCACAGATGGTCGGCGCGACGGGCGTGCGCAGCGGCCTCGCGCTCATCCTCAATCGCAGCACCGGCGACTTCGAAGAGCGGGCGCTCGCGGGCAGCCTCACCGCAGAGTCCGTCCGGCGCTACAAGGAGCTCGGCATCGTCGAGGTCGCCAGCACCGGCGCGGAGCGCTACGAGGCGGTCACGGGCCCTCAGGTGGGCCGCCTGCTCAAGGCCATGGAGAAAGACGGCTACCGCGGATTCCTCGCGGCGCCGCTCGAGGCGAAGCACGAGCTGCTGGGCGTGGTATGCCTGCTGCGCCGCTCCGACGAGGTCGTGCCCGACGAGGCCGTGTCGACGCTTCGCGCCCTGTCCGACCAGACAGCCCTCGTCGTGCGCAACATCCAGTACAACGAGGAGCTGGCGCGCAAGAACGAGGAGCTCACCCACCTCGACCAGCTCAAGAGCGACTTCATGGCCACCATGAGCCACGAGCTGCGCACGCCGCTCACCTCGATCATCGGCTACAGCGACATGCTGCTCAGCGGCATGACCGGCGAGCTCAACGAGAAGCAGTCGGCGTTCGTCGACAGCATCCTCAAGGGCGGTGAGGCGCTGCTCAACCTCATCAACGACGTGCTCGACCTCACCAAGATCGAGGCGGGCCGCCTGGAGCTCAACCGCGAAGCGGTCGACCTGCGGGCGGCCCTCCTCGGCGTCCTGCCGGTGGTCAAGCCGCGCGCCCAGGACAAGCGGATCCGCCTCTCCACCTTCCTGCCCACCGACCTGCCGCTGGTGTGGGCCGACGCGGGCAAGCTGAACCAGATCCTCCTCAACCTCATCACCAACGGCATCAAGTACACGCACGAGAACGGCACCGTCAGCGTCGAAGCGCGCACGCTCGAAGGACTCGTCGAGATCTGGGTCAACGACACCGGCATCGGCATCGCTCGCGAGGATCAGGACAAGGTCTTCCAGCGTTTCACGCAGATCGACTCGTCGGCCACGCGCTCGCAGGGCGGCACCGGTCTGGGGCTGGCCATCGTGCGCGAGCTGGTCGATCTGCACGGCGGTACCATCCGCGTGCAGAGCAAGCTGGGAAAGGGCTCCAGCTTCATCTTCACCATGCCGATATCAACCAGGCCGGCGGATCCACTGGCGGCGGGCAAGATCAGCTAACGGGAGGTGCGCAGCGTGGGCAACGCCATCCTTGTCGCCGACGACGACCCAGACATCCTCAGCATCGTGTCGATGTCCCTGGAGACCCAGGGCTACACGGTGTTCAAGGCCACCAACGGACGTGAGGCCGTCGATCTCGCGAGGCAGCACCGCCCGGATCTCATCCTCATGGACATGATGATGCCGGTCGTGAGCGGCTATGAGGCGGTGGGCGAGCTCAAGGCCGACGCTGAGACCAAGGACATCGTCATCGTCGGCCTCTCCGCCAAGGCCATGGCGACCGACATGGAGCGCGCCACGGACGTCGGTATCGACGGCTACATCACCAAGCCGTTCCGCATCGCCCAGGTGCTCACGGTCGTGGAGAGCTACCTGAACGGATAGGCCAGGCGCCGGAGGCACGCGCCCGTCGTCGAGACCGACCACGGGCAGGAGCCGGCGCCTCCGCGGCGTAGAACTCCCGTGATGTCCACGTGAAGCACGAGCCGAGCACAGCCCCCCAGCCCCCGCTGATCTGCGTCGCAGACGTCGACACACGCCTCAGCTGCAGCTGCTACTGCGCCGTCTGCCCGTACTACCTGCGCGACCGCCGCATCGGCGAGCGGCGCACCGCGCATCGGCCGACCCTGGACAGGCGCATCTTCACCCGCTTCAAAGGCTGAGCGGCACGGCGCCGGCACGGCGCCGGGCGCGGCCGCCGCGCGTGGCGATCCCCGAGCTCCCGCAGCGCTTCTATCATGGTCTGCACTCATCTGCCGATACCGTGAGCAAGCATCACAGGCTCCCGAATCGAGGCCGGCCACGGCCACACCCGACGATCAGAGACGAGGCGGCAGCCTCGGGCACAAGAGAGGCGTCAGCCTCGAGCTGAAGACGTCCGCCGCCGTGGCTCTGGCGCTCGCGACGGCGTTCGTGGCGCTCGTGTACGTCGTCGACCCGCGGTCGGTCTGGCAGATCGCCGCCGTGCAGCTCGCCCTCTTCGCCGTGATCGCGGTGACGTTCGATCTCTGGCTGTATCGTCCGGTCAACGGACTCATCCGCCGCTCACGCCGGCGACTCGGCGGCGACTACGAGCGCAACGACCCCTTCTACCGGGACGAGATGCGAGAGCTCGGGTACCTGGTGGGCACCCTGATCGCCGTGTTCACGGCGTCGGAGGACAAGGAGTGGGTCTCGCAGAGCATCAAGGACGACCTCATGCGCGTCCAGGCGCTGAATCGCCAGCTCATGGACGTCGGCGTCCTGGGGCGCGAGATGAACGCAGCACTGCCGTACCGCGAGACGGTGGAGCGCGTGCTCTCGCGCAGCCGGGCCTTTCTGCACGCGGACTTCTCGGCCCTGCTGCTGCTGGACGCCGAGGCGCGCGCCTTCTCGCTCGAGGGCGCGCAGGGCGTGATCACCCCCACGCTCTCGGCCGAGTGCTGCGCCTACACGCCCGACTGCCCCGTGCGACAGGCGATCGCCTCGGGCGAGCTGACCAGGGTCGAAGGTCACGCCTGCACGCTCTTCCCGCATACCATGACCCACCAGCTCGTCATCCCCGTCAGCGTGGAACATGTCGGCGACATGGCGCTGCTGGCGACGTCGACCAGTGGCGAGTACGCGGGGCTGCTGACGGACGACATCCTGGGCGCTCTTCAGAACCACGTCCAGAGCGCCTTGACCAACGCGCACAAGTACGACGCCATCCGCCGTCAGGTGGTCACGGACCACCTGACGGGGCTCTACAACCGGCGCTACTTCATGAACCGCGCCGGCGAGGAGATCGAGCGCAGCCTGCGGCACCAGGCGCCGCTCAGCGTGCTCATGGTCGACATCGACCACTTCAAGGACTTCAACGACGAGTACGGGCACGCGACCGGCGACCGCGTCCTCCAGACCGTGGCGAGGGCGATGAAGGACGCGCTGCGCAAGCCCGACATCTGCTCACGGCACGGCGGCGAGGAGTTCGCGGTACTGCTGCCCAACACCCCGGGCGACAACGCCTATTTCGTCGCCGAGCGCGTGCGCCGCACACTCAGCGGCACGCGCTACACGGGACTCGGGTTGCCGCCCGAGGTCAACATCACGATCAGCGTCGGGGTGGCCACCTGCCCCCGCGACGCCACGGTGTTGGACGAGCTCATCGAGCTCGCGGACAAGGCGCTCTACAAGGCGAAGGCCGACGGGCGCGACATGGTCGTGCTGTGGGGGGCCCAGGAGCGCGAGCGAGTCAGGAGCTGATCCGCGCCGCGACCGGGCGTGGGCCCAACCCCATCCCCCAGGCGATCACGGCCGGCGGCAGGGATCCCCACGAGAGCAGTTCGTCGTGGAAGGCGCGCAGCGTCCCGCCGCGTGCGTCCCGCCAGGTCTCGGCCAGGCGCATGACCTCCCGCTTGCCGAGCAGGTAGCTCATCGCCTGCCCGGGCTCCTCGGCGTAGCGCCGGCACTCGAGCTCCGCCTCTCGGCGGTTCATGCTCGCCTCGCGGACCAGGAGGTCGACAGCCTCGCCGAGACTCATGCGGCCGAGGTGCAGTTCCACGTCGATCACCACGCGACACGCGCGCCACACCTGGTCGTTCAGGCGCACGAGGCGGATGACGGGATCGTCGAGAAAGCCCTCCCGGTCCATGAGCTCCTCGCAGTAGAAGGCCCAGCCCTCGACGAGCAGGTTGCCACCGTCAGGCAGGGAGGCGATGCGACGCGCCAGCGTCGGCGCGCGGTTGGCGCTCACCAGCTGCACGTGATGGCCGGGGTAGGCCTCGTGGACCCCGGTCGTCGCCAGGGAGGCCAGCGAGTGGCCGCGCAAGATGGCACGCACCTCGTCCTCGTCGAGGTCCTCAGGCGGCGGTGTGACGTAGTAGAAGCCCAGCTGGCGCTGGGCGTACGGGCCCGGCGCGTCGTAGGCGGCGAAGGGCAGGACGCTGCGCAGGAAGGCGGGGGTGGCGACCACTTCCAGCTCCTCGCCGTCGGGCAGCCCCACGATGTCGTGGGCGACGACGAAGGCGCGCGCCTCCGCGACGGCGCGCCGGTACGCGTCGACGAGCTCGCCCGCCGCCGGGGTGGCCGACTGGGCGACCGCGAGCGCAGCAGCGGCGTCGGCGTAGCCGGACGCGGCGGCGAGCTCGTCCATGGCCGCCTTCGTCTCGGCGACCATCTCGCGGCCGTAGGCGGCGAGCTGGTCGGGCGACTCCTCGAGCACGTGCTCCCAGCGGAGCACGTCCTCGAGGACGTCGCGCCCCGCCCCACACCCGACCGCCGCTGTCGGCGCCAGCTCGTCGCGGAGGTAGTCGCGGTAGGCCTGCAACGCGACGGCCGCGGCAGCCGACGGCGCGTCCACCGCGCCGGCGCGGCCCGCCGCGGCAGCGAAGGCGCGCGCTGTAGGCCCTACGAGATCGAGAAGGCCCTCCGCGTAGTCGATCCCGCTCGCCACGGCGACGGCCGAGAGGCCGGGCTCAAGGGCATCCCGTGCTCCCGCGAGGAGCGCGGGCACTGCTTCCAGCCTGCCTGCAAGCGCATGGACGCGCTCGTCCGGCGAGCCCAGCTCCCGCACCAGCAGCGGGAAGACGCCGGCGACCGCCTCGAGGACGGCGCCCGGGTGCCTCTCCGGGACCCGGCGCAGCTCCAGCGCGCGCAGCCGCCGGCGCACCACCTGGAGGGCGGCGAACGCGTCCACGGCCGCGCCGGTGTCCGGCGCGGCCAGCAGAGGCGTGAGCCGCCGCTCGTGCTCGTGGAGCAGCTCGCGGCGCCGCGCGAGCGCCGCCGCCGACCATGCGGGAAGGCGATCGGCGCCGGCCGTGAGGCCCAGCGCCGTGCCGAGCACGGGGTCGTCGGCGATGAGATCGTCGAGCAGAGTCCGCACAGCCTCAGCCACGACTCCGGCCGACGGCTCCCGGCCCGCGCGCGAACGCGCAGGAGGGGCTTCACCATCACGTGGAGACCGACTCTGCTGAGACATCGTGACCCCCGAGGCTGCTGCTGCGCACCACGCCGGCGCGGGCGCGCCGACCGTACGACTCTACCCATCCGGCGGGCACGGAGACAACCACGCACTGGAGCTCACGGCCGCGGGCGATCACGGGAGCCGAACGGCACGCGCACGCTCTCTGGGCGGGCGTGTGGACCGAGGACCGTCCTCCAGCGGAGGTGATGAAGGACGGGAGCTTCTCCGGCAGAATCATTCAATCACCGCAGATTCATCTGCCAGCAATGCCGACCCACGCCTGCGGAAGGCAGAAGGGCGGGCGCGACCGGCCACTGGTCGGATGCGCGAGGAGGGCTTATGCTGCAGGAGTCGGCGGTGTCACGGGGAGCCGAGCGGAGCACAGGCAATGACAGGGGGATCCATGATGGGTGAACACAGGGGGCGCCGCAGGCGCGGCAGGTTCGAGCTTATCATCCTCGCCTCGATCACGGCCTGTGGCCTGATCTGGGGCGTCGCGGCAGCGACCGGCGCCAGTACGTCGCCGTCGCCCGATGCCGAGAAGCTCGTCCTGCGGGTCGGCACGCTGCAGGACATCGACAGCCTCAACCCGTTCGCCGGCGTCACCGTCGCGGCCTACGAGATGTACCACCTGAACTACGACATGCTGACCGGCTACGCGCCCGACGGTTCCGTGCGGCCTGAGATCGCCGACAGCTGGGAGACGTCGGTCGATGGCCTCACCTGGACGTTCAAGATCCACCCCGGCATGAAGTGGCAGGACGGGCAGCCGGTGACCGCGAACGACGTCGCCTTCACCTACAACTACATCATCGACAACGAGCTGACCGCCTACACGAGCAGCACGGTGAACATCAAGGAGGCCGTGGCCATCGACGACGCCACGGTCGAGTTCCGCCTCACGAAGCCGAAGGCCACCATGCTGCGCCTGTGGATCCCCATCGTCCCGGAGCACATCTGGAGCAAGATCCCGGGCGACAAGGCAGGCACGTACAACTCCGAGCCGCCGGTCATCGGCTCCGGCCCCTTCCAGGTGATCGACGTCAAGAAGGGCTCGTACATCCGCTTCGCCGCCAACAAGGACTACTGGAAGGGCGCCCCCAAGGTCGACGAGGTGATCATCCAGATCTACACCAACCAGGACACCATGGCGATGGACCTCAAGAGCGGCGCCCTCGACGTCGCGGTCGACCTGCCGGCGGCACAGTTCGACGCCCTCAAGAACGAGCCCGGCATCACGGCGAGACCCTCCCTCTTCCGGTACTTCGTCGAGCTGGCCATGAACGTCTACGACAGCGACGACTCGCAGGCGAACCCCGTGCTGCGCGACCTCGCGTTCCGCGAGGCGATCAGCTGGGCGGTCGACAAGCAGAAGGTGGTCGACACCGCCCTCAACGGCTACGGAGAGGTCGGCCAGTCGATCATCGGACCGTGGACGGACGGCGCCTGGACGCCGTCGCCGGAGGAGACGTTCGGCTTCGACCTGGAGAAGTCCAAGCAGATGCTCGACGCCGCCGGGTACACGGACTCGGACGGCGACGGGATCAGGGAGGACAAGCAGGGCAAGCCCATCGAGTTGCGGCTCTGGACGCGGAGCGAGTCGCCGGAGCAGCAGCGCGCCGGCAAGCTCATCGCGGGATGGTTCGAGTCGATCGGCCTCAGCATCGTCCTCAGCGTCGAGAACGACGGCACCATCAACGACGGCATCTACGCCTACAAGGGCGACGCCTACGCCCCGGACTTCGACCTGTTCATCTGGGGCTGGGGCGGCACCGCCGATCCGGGCTACCAGCTCGGGTCCTTCATCACGTCCCAGATCGAGTGGTGGAACGACTGCTGCTTCTCGAGCGCCGAGTACGACGAGCTGTACAACGCGCAGGACGCCGAGATGGACTGGCCGACGCGCGAGAAGCAGGTCCAGCGCATGCAGCAGGTCTTCTACGAGGACGCGCCCTACGTCGTGCTGTACTACCCGCAGACGCTGATCGCCTACAACAGCGACAAGTGGGAGGGCTGGGTCCCCTACCCGGGCGAGACCGGCCGGGTCGTGCTGCAGAACGACAACATCGACACCTACGTGCAGGTGCAGCCGAAGACGGCGGCGACGGAGACGACGAGCAGCTCCTCGAGCACGCTGTGGATCGTCATCGGCGCCGTGGTCGCCATCATCCTGATCGTGCTGGTCGTGGTGCTGGTGCGTCGCGGCCGCAGGAGCGAGACCACCGAGTGAAGCAGTGAAGACGGCGGGCGGGTGGCGCAAGCCACCCGCCCGCCGTCTTTTTCGTCCCCGCGCGGCAGCAGACCGCGCACTCCGACGCGAGGAGGCGCCGGTGGATCTGCTCTACCTCAGCCGCGCCGACGTCGAGGGGCTCGGCCTCTCGATGCGCGAGGTCCTGACGGCGGTCGACGACGGCTTCGCCGCCAAGGGCCGCGGCGACACCGAGATGCCGCCCAAGCCGGGCATCCACACGCGCCCGGACTGCTTCATCCACGCCATGCCCGCCTACGTGCGTGAGCCGGAGGTGGCGGGCCTCAAGTGGGTGAGCGGCTACCCGCCGAACCCCGCGCACGGTCTGCCCTACATCAGCGGCCTGCTGATCCTCAACGACCCCGAGACCGGCGTCCCGCTGGCGGTGATGGACTGCGCCTGGATCACCGCCATGCGCACCGGCGCCAGCGCCGGCATCTCGGCGAAGTACCTGGCCCGCGCCGGCAGCGAGGTCGCGGCGATGATCGGCTGCGGCGTCCAGGCGCGCGCCAGTCTCCTGGCACTTGCCGAGACGATGCCGGCTCTCGGGGCAGTGCGCTGTTTCGACGTCGACTGGGCGGCGGCATCCACCTTCATCGACGAGATGAGCGCACTCTTCCCCGGGCTTCGCTTCGACATCTGCGCCGGCGCCGCCGAGGCGGCCGGCGCCGCCGACGTCGTCGTCACGGCCATCCCGATCGTCACGGCCCCGACTCCCGACCTCGACGCCGGCGTGCTCAGGGCGGGCGCTCTCGCCGTAGCGCTCGACTACGACTCGGCGTGGACGAGCCGGGCGATGCGGGAGTGCGACAAGTTCTGCGCCGATGACACCGGCCAGCTCCTCGCCACCCGCGACCACGGCGTGTATTTCGGCGGCATCCCGGCCGTCGTCCATGCCGACCTCGGGGAGCTCGCGGCACAGCTCAAGCCGGGCAGGGAGGACGACACGGAGCGCATCTTCTCCATGAACATGGGCATCGCCGTCGACGATGTGGTCACAGCGAAGCTTCTCTACGACCGTGCGCGGAAGCTGGGCGCGGGAACGCGACTGCCGCTCTGACGGCAGCGCCGGCCGCGCGCGGCCACTCCTCGTCGCGGACGGTCAGAGGGCCGGCGCCGCCCGGGTATACTGCCATCGAAGCGGCGAGGAGGGAGGCCCATGGACGGACAGCGGCACACCGGCGGGCGTCTCAGCGCCGAGGAGCTGGCGGCGTGGCGTGGGTTCCTGCGCGTGCACAGCTCTCTCGTCCGCCGGCTCGATGCCGATCTCTCGGCGGCCCACGACCTGCCGCTGCGATCCTACGAGGTGCTTCTGCTGCTCGACGACGCTCCGGAGCGGCGTCTGCGCCTGGCCGACCTCTCCCACTCCGTGCTCCTCAGTCCCAGCGGTGTGACCCGCCTGGTGGATCGTCTGGAGCGAGAGGGCCTCGTGGACAGGGAGCGCTGCGCTGAAGACGGCCGCGGTTTCTACGCCGTCCTGACCGCGGCCGGTGGCCGGCGGCTCCAGGCGGCGCGTTCCGCGCACCTCGCCGGGGTGCGCCGCCTCTTCCTCGATCGTTTCACAGAGGCCGAGTTGCACCAGCTCTCGCGGTTCTGGGAACGCGTGGTGCCCGGGGCCACACGGACGGACGGCGAGCGGCGGCGGACCGCGCCGGACGCGGACCTGGCCGGGCGCGGCGGGAGCTTTGCCGATGCCTGACGTCATCGTCGTCGGCGCCGGCCTTGCCGGCCTCTGCTGCGCCCGGGAGCTCCACGCCGCCGGGCTCGAGGTCCTTGTCCTCGAGCGCGGCGACGCGCCGGGCGGCCGCGTGCGCACAGACGTGGTCGATGGCTTCATGCTCGACCGCGGCTTCCAGGTGCTGCTCACCGCGTACCCGGAGGCGCGCCGCGTGCTCGACTACGAGCGACTGGGTCTGCGCCCGTTCGAGAGCGGCGCCCTGATCCGCCGCGACGAGCGCTTCGCACGGGTCGCCGACCCGTTCCGCCACCCGCTCAAGTCCCTCGAGAGCCTTCGCGACGCTCCCGGCAGCATCCCCGACAAGCTTCGCGTGGCGCGCCTCCGGTCGCGGCTCTCACGCTTCTCCCTGAACGAAGTGCTCACCGCACCGCAGGTGACCACCGCCGAGGCGTTGCGCCGCGAGGGTTTCTCGCCGGCCCTCGTCGACGGGTTCTTCCGGCCGTTCCTCGGCGGCATCTTCCTCGACCCCTCGCTGGAGACCTCGAGCCGGCTCTTCGCCTTCGTCTTCAAGCTCTTCGCCGAGGGCGAGGCCGTGCTCCCGGCCGGCGGCATGCAGGCGATCCCGCGGCAGCTGGCCGAGGGCCTGCCGGTGGCGGCCCTACGCTACGGCGCGACGGTCGAGGCCGCCGGACCGGGGGAGGTGCTCCTGGCCGGCGGCGAGCAGCTCACCGCCTCCGCCGTGGTCGTGGCGACGGACGGGCCGGAGGCGGCCCGGCTGACCGGCGCCTTCGAGGCGCCGGCGGGACGGGCCGTGACCACCATCCACTACGCGGCCGAGCGTTCACCGATCGGCGAGCCGGTCTTGGTGCTCAACGGCGATGGGCACGGCCCCGTCAACGACCTCTGCGTGCCCAGCGATGTGGCGCCGAGCTATGCGCCGCCTGGGGCGGCGCTGGTCTCGGCCAGCGTCCTGGGCATCCCGGCGCTCGCGGACACGGCGCTTGACGACGTCGCACGCGAGCAGCTCCGCGGCTGGTTCGGCCAACAGGTGCATGCGTGGCGACTACTGCGCGTACAGCGCATCCCCTTCGCGCTCCCGGCACAGCCGCCGGCCGCACTCGCGGAGACGGAGCGGCCCGTGCGAGTGCGAGAGGGCCTGTTCGTCTGCGGCGATCACCGCGACACGGCGTCGATCCAGGGTGCGATGATCTCCGGCCGGCGAGCCGCCGCCGCCGTCCGCGGGCTCGACACCGGACCAGCGTGCGCGCTCTAGCCGCTCCCGCGCGTCGCGGCCGGGCGCGTGGCGCTCACGCCTTTCCGAGCGCCACGCTCAAGCACATCACGACGAACACGACCGCCGTCACCAGGACGTAGCGGCGGTCCCGCTGTCGAGCGAACACGACCATCGACCCGGCGACGCGCACGAACGGTGTCGCCACGAGCACGATCAGCCCGAGCGAGAGGTACGCGGCCGGATCCAGAGCCGCCAGCCGTGACGGCAGCTCGGCCAGGGGGACGACGCCCGAGGGCATGCCCTCCTCGTCGACGGCGCCGAGAAGGAGGCCGGTCGCCATGAGGGCGACGCTCACGGCGATGCCGACGAGGAGGATGCGGCTGACCGTGCGCTCGATGAGGTCCATGGCGTGCCGAGGCGGAGCGGCGACGTCGGCGGTCGCGGGTCCCCCGTCCCCACGTGCGCCGCTCACAGCCCCACCTCCAGCGCCTGCAGCAGCATGAGCACGCCGAAGACGGCGAGGACGGCCTCGAAGATGAGGACGAGGATCCGCGCCCTCAGGCGGATCGCCAGGTGCGGGCCGACCAGCGCTCCGGCGAGGATGCCGAGCACTGCCGGGACGGCCCAGTACGGGTCCATGTAGCCGCGGCCGTAGAAGATCGCGGCGCCGGTGGCCGCCGTCACCCCGATCATGAGGTTGCTGGTCGCGATCGTCGCCTTGAGCGGCACGCCCATGATCAGGTTCATGATCGGGACCTTGAAGGCGCCGCCACCGACACCCAGCAGGCCCGAGACGTTGCCGGCGGCGAACGACAGGATGAAGCCCGGCGCAAGGCCGCGGACCCCGTAGGCGACCTCGCGGCCCTCGGCCGGGTCGTAGAACCGCGACGGCATGACCCCCGTCTCGACCGGCCGGACATCGGCGCGCCGGCGGCCCATCTGCCAGGCGACGTAGAAGAGCACGACGGCGAAGCAGCCCTGCAGGACGCGGCCGTCGACCAGGACGGCGGTCACGCCGCCGGCGATCGCACCCACCGTCGTCGCGACCTCGAGGAACATGCCGAGACGCATGTTGGTCATGCCGCGGCCGGCGAACGTCGTCTGGGCCATCGAGGACGTGGCGATCACGCAGACGATGCTCGTGGCGATCGCCGTCTTGATAGGGACGTCGAAGGCGAGACTGAGGACGGGGACCATGATCACGCCGCCGCCGACGCCGAGCATGCTGCCGAACACGCCGGCGACGAAGGCGACGAGGAGGATGCCGACGATGACTGCCATCGGCGCCTACTCTACACGGAGACCCCCGCGGCCCCGCGTGGAGGCGCGCTCATTCGTCGGCGCCCGGCGGGCGCCTCAGGCGCTTGGCGGCGCCGCGGCGGGACTTCTCGGCGAGACGCCGCTCCCTGGCCGCGCGAGACGGCCGGGTCGGCCGGCGCGGCGGAGGCGGCGGCTCGTTGAGCTTCCTGAGCTTGAGCCGCAGGCGGCGCAGCGCATCCATCTTGTTGAGGTACTGGCTGCGCTGGGCTCGGCAGGTGACGGTGAGGCCGGTCGGCAGGTGCCTGAGGCGCACGGCGCTGTCGGTGACGTTCTGGTGCTGGCCGCCCGGCCCTCCGGCGCGAAAGGTCTGCACCTCGCACTCGGCGAGGAGAGCCTCGTCGCTCTCGGGGATGTCGATCGGTCCGCTCACGGCTGGCCTCCCATGGCGCCGTCGGCGCCCGATCCAAGCGTATCACCGCGCCGTGATAGCCTCTGGACATGCTCGGCATCGCCCTCGCCCTCGGCGCGTCCATCTGCTGGGGATCCGGCGACTTCCTGGGCGGCCTCAGCACTCGGCGCGCCAGCCTGTGGGCGGTCATCATCGGCAGCCAGGCCGTGGGCCTCGCGGGGGCGGCGGTGGTGACCCTGGGGGCCGGCCACGGCTGGCCCGGGCTGCACGCGGTGTGGCCGGTCTTGCTCGGCGGCTTCGCCAGCGTCGTCGCCATCTCCCTCTTCTACAAGGCGCTCGCCATCGGCACCATGAGCATCGTCGCGCCGATCAGCGCCATGAACGCGCTGATCCCCTTCGCCGCCGGCCTCGCCGCCGGCGAGCGGCCGACGACGGTGCAACTGGCCGGCGTCGTCCTGGCCGCGGCCGGCGTCGTCCTCGTCGCGATCGAGCCGGCGCGCAGCGACGAGACGATAGGGGCGGCGGCGCTCCCCGGCGGAGCAGCAGTCGAGCCGGCCGGCGCCGCGACGCTCTTCGGCGGCCCGAGGGACGCGGGAGAGGCCGGCCCGACCGTCTGGCCCACGCCGGCAGGCCCCGCCCCGCGCCCCGCGCGCCGCGACCAGAGGCGCGCCATCATCCTCGCCCTCACCGCGGCGGTGTGCATGGGACTGGTCCTGCTCGGCTACGACGCGACCTCCCGGTATGACCCGTTGTGGGCCATGCTGGCCGGGCGTCTCTCCTCGGCGACGATCTTCGCGATGCTCTTTCTCGCTCTGCGGCCGCGCGTCAAGGTCGAGCGTTCCGCCCTGCCCTTCATCGTCGCCGTCGGGATCCTCGACACCGGCGCCAACGGGTTGTTCGCGCTGGCGACGACGGAAGGCTACCTCAGCCTCGTCGCCGTGCTCGGTTCGCTCTACCCGGTCGTCACGGTGCTCCTCGCCTTCGGCATCCTCCGCGAGCGGATCGCCCCGCACCAGGTCGCCGGAGCCGTCGCGACCCTCGCCGGCATCGCCCTCATCGCCGCCTGATGGCGCGCGTCGCGACGATCGACCTCGTGGGCGGCGGCGGCGAGCTCGTCGACCTCCGGCGCACGCTGCGCTCACACGGAGTCGCCGGGCTGCCTCCGATGGCGATCGACGAGGACGGGCGTGGGGCGACCGTGACGGTAGCGGCGCCGGGAGGACCGCGGACGCTGCGGCTCGCTGAGGCTGCGCCGGCGAGAGCGCCGCTCGCGGCCCGGCCGGGCACGCCGTCCGTCGCCGTCGAGTCCGTCGACGCAGGACCGCCGCCGGATGACGCGTGCGCGGCGGCCATCACGACGTCGGTACGGCGCATGCTCTGCCTCGACGACGACCTCAGCGACTTCTACGCCGCCTGTGGGAGCGACCCCGAGCTGGCTTGGGCCGGCGGCGGCGCGGGGCGCCTGCTGCGCAGCCCCTCGGTCTTCGAAGACGTGATCAAGACCGTCTGCACGACCAACTGCGCCTGGTCCGCCACGGAGCGCATGGTCGGCGCTCTGGTCGGCCGGCTCGGAGAGCCGGCCCCCGGCGCGCCGCCCGAGGGCGCCGCCGGCCGCGCCTTCCCGACGCCGGAGGCGATGGCGGCCGCCGGCGAGGACTTCTACGCCGGCGTCGCCCGGGCCGGGTACCGCGGCGCCTATCTTCGCGACCTCGCCACGCTTGTCGCCGGGGGCGACGTCCACCTGGAGGCGCTGCTCGCCGCGAGCCGTGACGAGCTGCCGGACGACGAAGTCGAGCGGCAGCTCCTCGCGCTCCCCGGGGTCGGCCCCTACGCGGCGGCCCACGTCATGCTCCTCCTGGGCCGCCACTCCCGCCTCGTCCTGGACTCCTGGACGCGACCCAAGTACGCGCGCCTGCGCGGCAGGCCCCCCGGCCGACTCGTCGCCGACCGCACGATCGCCCGTCGCTTTCGCCGCTACGGCGACCACGCCGGGCTCGCCTTCTGGCTGGTACTGACGCGCGATTGGGTGGCCGATGAGGGCTGAGCGTCAGGGCGCGGGACTGGGCCCGGCCGAGCCGGTCATCGCCCAGTCCTTCATGATCGTGTCGAGCACGACCTGCGCCATGCGGTCGCCGCCGGCGCGCGTGAGGTGGATGCCGTCGGGCGCCCGCACCAGGACCCGGTCGCCGTTCTCGTCCCGCAGGTACTCCGCGTAGGAACCCTTCTCATCGGCCATCGCCGCCCAGGTGCTGACGAAGGTGACCCCGGGGTGCTTCTCGGCCTCCGCCGCGTAGATGCGGTTCATCATCGCGACACGCTCACGGTAGCCGGCGTTCTTCATGATCGGGTTGCCCACCCAGTAGACCCGGCGGCCGCCCTTGGTGAGGATGTCCATCGCCTCGCCGACACGTTTGGCATAGACCTCCTGCCAGGCGCCGGTGCCGACCTTGAGGACCCGGCCTTCGTACATGACGTCCTGCCCGTCGTTGGCTCCGAAGAGGACGGCGGCCGCGTCGGGCCTGAAGTCGACGATCTGGTCGACGAGGCGTTGCGGCCAATCGTAGAAGTCGGGGCGGCTGAGCCCGCTCGAGACGTGGTAGTCGTTCTTGCCCTTCACCAGCTTCGTCTCCTCGGCCAGGTTCACCAGCGAGGACCCGAAGACCTGGTTCATGGAGTCGCCGGCAACGTACAGCCGGAGTGGTCTCCGGCTCGTGATCGCACGCGGCCAGAGGGGCTTGTCCGCCTTCTTGACCTCGGCGAGCGTGTGATGCGTCTCCTCGCCGCGCCCGAGCGCGCCGGCGACGGCAGCCCCCAGGTCGTCGGCCCGCACGAGGCCGCTCAGCCCCGTCATCGGCGCCAGCAGGGCCAGCTGGATCGAGCGCAGCGTGCCGTAGGGCCTTCCCTCCACGTCCTTGTGGATGGTGCGCGCATCGAGCAGGCCGGCCAGGAAGAAACCGAGCAACATGGCGAGCAGTACCGCGCCGGCCGAGAGGCGACGGCGGCGCGGCCCCGAGCGTCTCTCCTGCGGGCCGATGGTCTCCGGACCGCGCGGCCCTTGGGGTTCGAGCCACTCCTCCCACTCCTCCACGGGCTCATGGCCGCCATCGTCCGCCGGCCGGCGCGAAGCCGGAGCGCCGCCCGTCGGGTACTCCGGCGGCCGCCAGTCGTCCGGCGAGCGGCGCGGGCGGTCCTCTCCCCGTCCGGCGCGCGAGGGGCCGGCGCCGGCGCGCCCGCGCGCCGGCGGCCGCAGGCCGTCCCAGACGAAGAGATCGCCCGCGTCCCCGTCGGGGGGCCGCCGGCCGTTCCGCCCGGTCCCGTCGTCGTGTCGCTCGTCGTCCGTCATCGCCTCGGCTCTTCCGCCTCAGAACTTGAAGTACAGGAACTCGGCAGGGCCGGCAGGGCCCAGCGTGTCGATCAGGAACAGGGCCAGCGCCAGCGTGAGCCCCTGGCCCAGCCAGCCGACGCGGCTGAAGCCGGCCTCCAGGCCTTCGAGCGTCCGCCGCGGCACGTACTGGATGCCGATGCCCACCGCCACCAGGACGACCACGGGCAGCGTCACCGCGGAGCCGATCGAGCCCAGCCCGGCGACGAGGCGCCACAGCACGGCGAAGGCGTTGGCCATCGATTCGGCGCGGAAGAACACCCACGCCACGCTGACGAAGGCGAACACCCAGAGCCGCTGCAGCGCCCGGGAGCCCGCCGTAGCCCCCGGTTCAGGCAAGCCACGCGAGTGACGCGCGTCGGTGCGCGCCCGTTCAACGGCCAGACCCGTGCCGTGCAGCAGTCCCCAGAAGACGAACGTCCACCCGGCGCCGTGCCAGAGGCCGCCCAGCAGAAAGGTGAGCACGAGGTTGGCGTAGGTGCGGCCACGTCCCTTGCGATTGCCGCCGAGCGGGATGTACAGGTAGTCGCGCAGCCAGCTGGAGAGGGTGATATGCCAGCGGCGCCAGAAGTCCTGGATGGTCCGCGCCGTGTACGGCGCGTCGAAGTTGGCCGGCAGCTCGAACCCGAGCAGCAGCGAGATACCGATGGCGATGTCCGCGTAGGCGCTGAAGTCGCAGTAGATCTGCACCGAGTAGGCGAGGATCCCCCAAAGGGTCTCCCACGACGAGTAGGACTGCGGCGACGCGAACAGGCCGTTCACGAGGTGCGTCGCGAGGTAGTCGGCGATGAGCATCTTCTTGACGAGGCCGCCGAGGATGAGGACGAACGCGCGCGAGGAGTCCACGGCACGCGGGTCCCTCGGCGAGGTGAGCTGGGGGAGGAACTCGCGAGCGCGGGCGATGGGGCCCGCGAGCAGGTACGGGAAGAACGCCGTGTACACGGCGAAGTCCAGCGCCGGCGCCGGCGTGAGCTGACCGCGGTAGATGTCGATCACGTAGGTGAGCATGCGGAACACGAGGAACGAGATGCCGACCGGCAAGATGACGCGCAGCAGCGGCAGCGGGGCGCCGAGTCCCACGGCGCCCAGCACGTCGTTCAGGCTCACGGCGAAGAAGTCGAAGTACTTGAACACGCCGAGCGTGGCGAGGTTCGCGGCCACGGCGAGGATGAGCCAGCGGCGGGCGGCCGCCGTGCTGCCGCGCCGCCCGCGCGCCTGATGGACCCGGACGCCGAGAGCCTGGTTCACCAGCGTCGCGCCGAAGAGCAGGAGGATCAGGCGCCAATCCCACCACCCGTAGAACACGGCGCTGGCGCCGATGATGAACCACTTCCAGAGGCGCAGCCGCGGCATGAGCAGCCAGTTGGCCGCGTACACGGCGAGGAAGAAGATCGCGAACGTGATCGTGGGGAAGAGCACGCTGCCGCCTGTCGGTCACCGGTGCCCGGGCCGCGCCGGCGGCCCAGCCTGTCGCCGGGATGCTACACCAGCGGAGAGCGGGCGACGTAGCCCGCGCCGCGAGGGGTGACGGCCCGGTCTCAGGGCCGGTGGAGGGCCGTGGTCAGGGCGCCGGAGTGGCCTTCTTCGTCGTGTGCGGCGAGGACGATGGCGACGGCTTGCCCGCCGTTCGCTTCCTGGGGAACCACTCTCGTTCGATCTCGGCGATGACCGCCTCGGCGACGCGCAGGCCGCCGGCGTAGGTGAGGTGCTCGCCATCCTGCTCGCGGACCCTCTGCAGCTTCCCGTCCTCGTCACGCAGGTACTGCACGTGCTGCCCGCTGCCGCTCGAGAGGAGCTTGTACGCGTCGATGTACCGCACGCCGAAGGTCTTCTCGGCCACGCTGCGGTAGATACCGTTCATCAGCCTGATCTGACGGTTGAAGGTCGAGTCGGGCATGATCGGCTGCCCGATCCAGTACACGCGCCGCACGCCACCCTGATACAGCACGGCGATCGCGTCCTGGACGCGCTTGCGGTATTCCCTCTTCCAGCCGGCGCTGCCGAACTGGTGGATCTTGCCCGACGACGCCTGGAGTGGCTGGTTGTCGTTGGCGCCGAACATGACGGCCACGGCGCCGGGGTCGAACGCCTCGACCTTGGACCGGAGCCGGACCGGCCAGTTGAAGAAGTCCTGGCGCACCAAGCCGGTCGAGATGCGGTAGTCGAGCTGCGGCTTGATGAGCTTCGTCTTGTTGGAGAGGTTGGTGAGCGCCATGCCGGGCAGGCCCATCATGGAGTCACCGGCGATGTAGAGGTGCATGGGATGCCCCTTGTACGGCTTGGGCAGGGGCCTCTCCTGCAGGGTCTTCGCCGGCTTCTCGCCTTTGCCGGTCGGCTCGGGCGTCGGGGTGACGACTACGACGTCCACCATGTCCGCCGGGCCGGGGTCGGGCTTGCCCAACGCATCGGCGGTGAGCTTCGCCGGCCGGTCGAGGAACAGCCAGTGGCTCACCGTCGCGAGGGGACCGACCAGGGCGAGCCGGACGTCGCGCTCGCCCCCGTAGGGCATCTCGAGCGCGGTCTTCTTCATCGCCGGCGCGTTGAAGAGCGCGCCCAGCGCCAGCGCGACCAGCATGGCCACGAGCGCACTGGCCGCGGTGCGGCGTCGGCGCCCGAAGGGCGCGGTCGCGTCCCGGCGCTCGTCGGCGGACGCCGGTTCGCTCTGCCCCAGCGGCCGCCTGTCATCCACGCGTGCCGGTCCGTCCGCCATCAGAACCTGAAGTAGAGGAATGCCGCGGGGCCGGTGGGACCGAGGACGTCGAGGAACATGAAGCCCGCGGCCAGGAGGACTCCCTGCAGCGCAGGGTTGAGCACCGAGAGCCCGGCCTCGCCGCGCTGCCACACCGACCGCGGGACGTATTGCACGCCGATGCCGACGGCGATGGCGAGGAGCACGCCGGGAGTGACGGCGGCTCCGATCGAGCCCCAGCTCTGGAAGAGTCGCGCGATGACGCTCGCCGCGGCGCCGAAGCTGTCGGAGCGGAAGAAGATCCAGGCGAAGGTGACGAAGGCGAACACACCGACGCGCGGCCACACGGCGCCGTGCCACGGCAGGCGGTCGTAGTCGAGCGCCGGGCCGCCTGCGCTCTCCGGCGCTGCGGCAGGCCCGCCGCGACCCGGCGCCGGCTCGACCGCGCCGCCGAGACCTTGGACGGCGGCCGCGAGCTCCCGGCTCTGCTGCCGGACGACGAGCGCGCGGTCCTTGCGGCGGTCCACGCGGGCGTGCTCGACGACGAGCGCGACGCCATAGAGGAAGCCCCAGAAGATGAACGTCCAGCCGGCGCCGTGCCACAGGCCGCCGAGCACCATCGTGAGCATCAGGTTCACGTAGGTCCGCGCGCGGCCTTTGCGATTGCCGCCGAGTGGGATGTACAGGTAGTCGCGCAGCCAGCGAGAGAGCGTCATATGCCAGCGCCGCCAGAAGTCCTGCACCGAGGCGGCCGTGTACGGCGCGTCGAAGTTGTCCGGCAGCTCGAAGCCGAGGAGCAGCGAGACACCGATGGCGATGTCGGCGTAGGCGCTGAAGTCGCAGTAGATCTGCACCGAGTAGCCGATGATGCCCAGCAGGACCTCGAGGGACGAGTACTGCCCTGGCGTCGTGAACACACCGTTGACGAGGTGCGTGGCCAGGTAGTCGGCGATCAGCATCTTCTTGACGAGGCCGCCGAAGATGAGGAAGAACGCGCGCGACGTGTCCACGCGGCGGGGGTCGCGCGGCCCCCGCAACTGCGGCAGGAACTCGGAGGCGCGGGCGATCGGCCCGGCGGCGAGATACGGGAAGAAGGCGACGTATACGGAGAAGTCGAGAAGCGACGCCGGCCGCAACGTCCCGCGGTACACGTCGATGACGTAACTGAGCACGCGGAAGGTGAGGAACGAGATGCCGAGCGGCAGGACGATACGCAGCAGCGGCAGGTCGGCGTTGAGACCCAGCGTGTCGAAGAAGTCGACCACCGAGGTGATGAAGAAGCCGTAGTACTTGAACCAGCCGAGCACGCCGAGGTTGGCGGCCACCGCCGCGGCGAGGGCCCATTTGCGGCCGGTGGTGCCGGTGCGCATGCCGGCGATCCAGCGGGCGAAGAACTGGTTGGCCACGGCGCTGAGCGCCAGCAGCAGGACGAAGCGCCAGTCCCACCAGCCGTAGAACACCAGGCTGACTACCAGCATGAACGGCTTCCAGGCCCGCTGCCTGGGCATGAGCAGCCAGTTCCCGACGAAGACGAGCAGGAAGAAGCCGGCGAATGTGATGGTTGGGAACAGCATGCGGCGAGTCTGGAGCCCAGTCTAGGGAAAGGGACGGCCGGCCGCCAGCCGGGGTCCGCCATCGACAGGCGGGGGTCGCGGCATCCCGCGGGCCTTGCGTATCATGACGCCATGAGCGGACCGGACTCCTTCACCCAGAACACCCTCCGGGAGGGCGTCGTCGAGCTCGCGTTCGGCGAGCCCGACCCGGCGCTGCTCCCGGTCGGGCTCGTCCGCGATGCGGCGGTGCGGGCGCTCGGAGACGGCGGTGCGGGCGCGCTCTCCTACGGCTCGAGTGATGGGCCCGAACGGCTGCGGGCGGCGATCGCGGCGAGGACGACCGCGCTGGGCGGGCAGGCGATCGATGCCGGCGACATCCTCGTCACCGGCGGCAACTCGCAGGCGCTCGACCAGGTGCTGACGATGCTCGCGCAGCCGGGCGACGTCGTGTTCGTCGAGTGCCCCACCTACAACCTGGCGCTCAGCATCATCGCCGACCACCCCGTCACGATCGCCGGCGTCGCCCTGGACGAGCAGGGGCTCGACGTGGACGCCCTCGAGGCGGCCGTGCGCGAGGCCCGCGCCGCCGGTCGGCGGCCGTGCATGCTCTACACCATCCCGACCTTTCACAACCCAGCCGGCGTCAGCCTCTCCGCCCCCCGCCGTCGGCAGTTGCTCGAGCTCGCACGGCGCCACGACCTCGTCGTCGTGGAGGACGACGTGTACCGGGAGCTCGTCTACGAAGGAGAGGCGCCGCCGGCGCTGCGCGCGCTCGATCCGGCGGCGCCCGTGGTGCGGCTCGGCTCGTTCTCCAAGTCGCTGGCGCCGGGGCTGCGCCTGGGCTGGATCGACGCCCCGGCCGCCCTGCGCGAGCGCCTGGCCGCCTCCGGCGTCCTCGAGAGCGGCGGCTGCGTCAGCCAGTTCTCGGCGCACGTGGCCGGCCAGGTGCTCGCGGCCGGCGAGTACGACGGCCACGTGGCGGCGCTGCGCCGCGCGTACGCCTCCCGCCGCGACGCGCTCGCGGAGGCGCTCGCCGAGCGCCTCCCGTCCGGCTGCCGCTTCTCAGTGCCGGCCGGCGGCTTCTTCCTCTGGGTGACGCTGCCGCCGGGACTCGACTCCTCGGACCTGTTGCCGGAGGCGGAGAGGCGCGGGGTCGCCTTCGCCCCGGGCCGGCGATTCTGCGCCGACGGCGCCGACCACAGCCTGCGGCTCGCCTTCAGCCTCTACGACGAGGCGAGCCTCGTGGAGGGAGCCAGGCGCCTCGGAGCCGCCGTTGACGACGCTCTGGCCGGCAACGCCTGAAGCGCAGCCGCCTCCGCCTACAGCTGCGACTCGCTCGAGCCGCCGCGCGGCCCGCGATCGTGCCGGTCGCGGCGGTCGCGGCGGCCGTCGCGATGCGGCAGCGCAAGATGCGGCTTGCCGCCGATCACGTCCCAGAGGCGGTGCTTGCGGTGCTCCCACGTCTGGTTGAAGCCCTCGTCGCGGCGCCGGGCGCGCTCCAGCTTGAGGGGGTTGGCGGCGTACTGCCGGCGGGCCCACGGCGACCCCGGCTTGGCCAGACGCGCGGCCCCGATCAGGGCCACGAGCGGGACGAAGATGCCGACCGTGCCCACGAACAGCTTGCCCTTGAGGTAGCAGACCACGACGAAGACGGCGCCTCCCAATATGAGCACGAACCCGACCCAGCGGGAGACGGTGATGTAGTCGCCGACCTCGCTGATGCTCCGTGGCAGCAGACCGGTGAGCAGCAGAGTGATGAAGGTCAGGCCCAGGATCACGGCATCGATGCTCTTGCGGCCCTCCCCCGTCCAGTAGACGTCCTCGAGGTGGAGGATGAGCGCGAACTCGTCAAGGGTCAGCGCCACGCCGCCGCCGAAGATGAAGGCCAGGAACTCGAGCAGCGGGCTGCCGGGCTGCACCGCGAACGTGAGGATCCCGGCGACCACCATCCCGATGATGCCGAACACGGAGTGGTGGATATGGAGCCCGCCCGGGGTCACCACGCTCGGCATGCGCAGGTGGGAGCGGCCGTGGTGCCGCGTGAGGCGTGTGTTGAGCCGCGCGACGAGGAACGTGAGGATGAAGCCGACGAGCAGCGCGAACAGCGGCCGCTTGGCGTCGTCGAGGACGTGTCCGGGGATGGCGGCGAGGAGCAGGGTCATCTCACCTCCATTATCCGCCTCTGCTGCCGGGAGGAACCCTCTCCGGCGGGAGAGGGGCGCGTGACGGCGCCGGCCGGGGGACCATCCGCGTCAGAAGGGCGAGGCCGACGCCGAAGGGGTCGCCGGGGCGGACGCGCCCGACGTCCCCAGACCGGCGGGTAGCCAGTCCCGCCTGATCGCCCCGTAGACGGTGTCCGCCAGCAGTCGCTGCCCCCCGACCGTGAAGTGCACCCGGTCGCCGAGTCGCAGGGACGGGTCGAACGAGCCGTCGTCCGTTGTGTACAGATCCCAGATGTCGATGTACTCCGCGCCCGGGCGCTTCTCGGCCTGCTTGCGGAAGATCCTGTTGATGAGCTTCATGCGCGAGTTGCGCCAACCCTCACCCATGATCGGCATACCCACCCAGTACACGCGACGGGCGCCGCCGCGGAGCATGGTGTCGATGATGGCGCCCACGCGGTCCTCGTAGGCCCGCCTCCAGGCCGTGTCGCCGTAGGGGATCCACCCGCCGTCCGTCCACACCGACTGGGTGTCGTTGGTGCCGATCATGATCACGGCCGCGTGTGGCCTGGCCGTCTTCATCACCTTCTTGACCTGCTTTCCCCAGTCGTAGAAGTCGTAGCGGCAGATGCCCGTCGACTCCTTGTAGAAGGTGGTGGGCCTGAAGACCTTCGTCTCCTGGAGGACCGGCTGGAGCGAGAAGCCGAGCTCTCCGCCCATGGAGTCGCCGCCGACCCATACGCGTACGGGCTCGGCCTTGCTCGCCGCCCACACCTTCGGCGGCGGTGTCGGCGTGGGGCTCGGGCTCGTGGCGACGGCAGGCTCGCCCCCGGGTTTGCCGTCGCCGGCCGCGGTCTCCTCACCGCGGCCGCGCGTCATGAAGACCAGGGCGAGGATGACGGCGACGAGGACCAGGAGGACGAGCAGGAGCAGGCGCCGCCGCCGGACGCGCTGGCGCCGCCGGCGGCGCGGATCGCGCCCCGGCCGGGCGCCGTAGGTGGTGTATCTGCCGTCGTGCATGCGCGAGGGGACCTCTCGATGAGTGTACAGGAGGGCCTTTCGGGGCGCCGCCCGGCTCCCCTGCCGGCGTCGCGCCCGTTTCGGGCCGGCCTCCGGTGGGATACAGTGTCGCCGACGATGAACGACTCGGCAGACACGCGGAGGACCCGGGAACCGCTGAAGCGGCGGCGGCGGCTCCTCGCGGAGTCGCCGCGCTTCTCGGACAGCTTCGGGCTGGTTCTGCTGCTGCTCGTGATCAGCTACTTCGTGATCGCCGGCGCGGGCGACGGCAACGCCGGCCGCATCGTCTCGATGGTCATCTTCGCGACGACCACCTGGCTCGCCCTCCGCGCCTCACAGGTCAAGCGGCGCATCCTGCGTCTCGCGCTGGCCCTGATCCCGCTGGCGACCCTCATCGCGATCGTCCTCGTGCTCGTCGGCAATGATCAGACGGCGGCGATCGTCAGCAAGATCCTCACCGTGCTCCTGGTCGTCGTCGCGCCGGTCGCCATCCTCAAGCGTCTTGTAGCGCACCCCGTCATCAGCCTCAACACGTTCTACGGCGCCGTGTGCGTCTACCTGCTCATCGCCATGTTCTTCGCCACGGCCTATGGCCTCATCGCGCTCATCGGCGGCGACCAGTTCTTCGCCCAGCTCACGGTGGCGCCCAAGGACACGCCGGCAGTCGACTACCTGTACTTCAGCTTCGTGACGATCACCACCACCGGCTACGGCGATCTCACCGCCGCCGGCGGCGTGGGTCGCATGACGGCCGTCATCGAGGCCATCTTCGGCCAGCTCTACCTGATCACGGTCGTGGCGCTGGTCGTCCAGAACCTCGGCCAGCGCAGCCGCATGGGCCGCAAGATGGAGGAGCAGCTGGAGGACTCCGATCAGACCGCCGAAGCACCGGGCACCGATCCCGTCGCGCGCCGCGAGGACTGAGTCCTCGCGAGTACCGCGGGCTCGCGCGTGTCAGAGGCCCAGGAGCCTGGCTCACCCCTTGTCCGCGGCGTCCGCTCGCGGAGTACGCACAACGAGCCAGTACGCGAGCGCCATGGCGGCCACGACCGCCGCGGTCGCGTAGATGTATTGCGGGCTGGTCGTGCTGTAGTCGAGAATGATCACCTTCCGCGCGATCGCCATGAGCGCCGTGGCGAGTACGATGCGCACATGGATGACGTCGTCGCGCAGGTAGCTCACGATGTTGACGAAGATCTCGATGGCGATGAGCACGGCCATGAAGGCGCCGAACGTGGCAAGAATGTCGGTGATCTCCAGGAAACCGACGGGTTCGCTCATGAGGCGCTGGAAAAGGACGTAGCACACGTCGGCCACGCCGAAGACGATGACCCCGGTCATGAGCACGGCGAGCGCGCGCACCGCCATGCGGATGACCCAGTGCAGGCCCCTGACGAGGGGTTCGTCGTCGGCTCGGAACTCCGCCACCTGCCTACCTCCGGATCGTGCGGTGCGACGCGCCCGCGCGCCGCCCGATGTCTGCGAGCCGGTTTCGGCGCCACGACCGGGTTCCCTTCGCGGCGCCGCGATGCCGCGCCGGGCCCACTCCACCGCGTGAAGCGCGGGCATCCCACGCGTACACTACGCCCATGAATGCGTATGATCCACGACTGCGGCGCGTCGTCGGCGGCACGTTCTGGCTGTCGCTCTACGTGGCCCTGTCGCTCACTCCGCTCCTCGTGGCGTTCGTCTATCGCGACCATCCACCCCGGGACTTCTGGACGGAGTTCTCCGTCGCCCTCGGGTTCGTCGCGCTCGCCATGATCGGCCTCCAGTTCGCGATCACCGCGAGGTTCCGTCACATCGCCGCGCCCTACGGCATCGACATCGTCCTTCGTTTCCACCGGCAGATCTCGATCCTGGCGGTCGCCCTCGCGGTCGCGCACCCGCTGATCCTCTTCGCCACGCGTGAGGACACGCTGGAGCTGCTCAACGTCCTGACGGCGCCGTGGCGAGCCCGCTTCGCCGTCGCCGCGACGCTGGCGCTCCTCGTCCTCGTCGCGATCTCGGTCTGGCGTCGTCAGCTGCGGCTGCGCTACGAGCACTGGCGGACCGCCCATGGAGCCCTCGCCGTCCTCGGCCTCAGCTTCGCTCTCGTCCACATCGAGCTCGTCGGCTGGTACGTGGACCTCCCCTGGAAACGTCTGCTGTGGGCGGCCATGACCCTGGCGGTCGTCTGCCTGCTCCTCTACGTGCGCTTCGTGGTCCCCCTCCGGCTGCTCCGCCTGCCGTGGGTCGTCGACGAGGTCGTCGGCGAGCGAGGCCGGGCGTGGACGCTCGTGCTGCGGCCGGTGGGCCACCCGGGGGTGAGGTTCCTGCCGGGCCAGTTCGCCTGGCTCACGATCGGACGATCGCCGTTCGCGATCGAGGATCACCCATTCTCGTTCTCCTCCAGCGCGGAAGACCGTGATCGGGTCGCGATGACGATCAAGGAGGCCGGCGACTTCACGGACGGCGTCGGCGCCCTGACACCGGGAACGCCGGCCTACGTCGAGGGCCCGCACGGCGCCTTCAGCGTCGACCGGTACGAGGGCAAGGGCTGCGTGTTCGTCGCCGGCGGCGTGGGCATCACCCCCGTGATGAGCATGCTGCGCACACTGGCCGATCGAGGCGACGCGAGGCCGCAACTGCTGGTGTACGGCGCCAGCCGGTGGGAGGACGTGACGTTCCGCGAGGAGCTCGAAGAGCTTCGCACCCGTCTCGACCTGCGGATCGTGTACGTGCTGTCCCAGGCGCCGCACGACTGGCAGGGAGCAAGAGGGCGGATCACGGCGGAGCTCCTCGCCGGCCACCTGCCGGACGACACGGCGGGGTACCTCTACTTCGTCTGCGGACCTCCGGCGATGATGGACGCGGCGGAGCAGTCGCTTCTCCACGCCGGGGTCCCTTGGCCGAGCATCTACACCGAGCGCTTCAATCTGGTGTGAGGCGCCGCATGGACTGGAGGCGGTGAACCTGCGTCACGTGCACACCACCCGGGTCGTGGCCCTCGTGGCCGCGATCGTCGTGGCCGCGTCGGTGGCCTTCGGCCTTCTGCGCTCCTGAGAGAGCGGCCGCGTGGGTCCCGATCGTGGCCGTTGGCATGGGCCGTGGCCGTCGGCCAGGGCCGTGGCCGTCGGGCTGCGCCCGGTCAGTCCCCGTCGTCGGTGAGGCCGCCGTTGACCCGCCGCTCGCGCGGGTCGACCTCCTCGAGGTCCTCTTGCCGGTCCTCGCTCTCCATGTGCCGTTCGCGCGCCGCCTGCCACAGGAACAGCGCCAGCGCGGCGATGACCGCGGCGGACGCCAGGCCCGGCGCGAGCAGGTCGGTGGTGCCGTCCCACGTCAGCGCCTGGCCCAGGAAGATCACGGCGATCGCGACCACGACGACCCCGGCGAGCAGTTCCTTCAGGTGCCCGAGATCGTGGATGCGGAGCCAGATGGGCATCGGCACGCGGTCGTCGACGAAGAGGCTGTAGAGGCCGAGCGCAAGGACGTAGAGCACGGTGGCGAGCAGCGCGTAGTCGGCCTGCTTGATCAGCTTGCCGATCATCTCGTTCTGCGTCATGCCGTCGTAGTTGATCCCCATGGCGTGCAGGATCGTCGTCACGGTGACGATCATCGTCGAGATCATGACCGCCATGAAGGCGAGGAACAGGCTGAGCGTCGCGACCAGCACGAAGAAGCGGCTGGACGCGACCATGCGCCCGATGGTGGGCGACGGCGGGCGCCGCCCGTCTTCCGGCCCGGCTGCCACGGGCGCCTCAGGCCCCGCGCAACGCGCGGCGTAGTGAGAGCGCCTGGACGATCGCCGAGATGCCGAACAGCAGCGCCGACAGGCCGACGAGGATCATGAGCAGCGTCACCGTCGGACCCGGCCAGATGATGAAGACCAGGCCGACGATCGCCAAGATGACACCGAAGCCGACGACGACGCCGTAGCCTTCGCCGCGTGAGGCGATGGCCGCCACGGCGACGGCGATGCCCCAGATCAGGAACGAAAGGCCGACGATGACGGCGACGGTCTTGACCGACGCCTCCGGCCAGGCGATGAGGGCCACGCCGGCGACGATGGCGATGATGCCGGCCACGATGCGACCGCCCCGCGCCCCTCCCCCCACGAAGAACTGCAGGATGCCGGCGAACAACAGGAACAGGCCGGCGAAGATCGCCACCAGATGCACGCTTCCCCAGATGTTGGCGAGCACGATGATGCCGAAGACGACGGCGACGATGCCGACGGCCAGCACGAGGCCCCAGGCTTTGCCTGCCGCCCGGCGGCCGTCGACGACGACGACCGTCTCGTTCACGACCTCGGGACGCGGACGCCCGGGATCGTTGTCGTGGTCGCTCATGTGAGCCTCCCCATTCTGGTCTGGCCGCACGGGCCCCTCGCCCGGAAGTCTACTCCCCGAGCACCTTGATGATGAGTCGCTTGCTGCGGCGGCCGTCGAACTCGCAGTAGAAGACGGCCTGCCACGGGCCGAGGTCCAAGCGCCCGTCTGTCACCGGCACGATCACCTGATGGTGCACGAGAAGGTTCTTGAGATGGGCGTCGCCGTTGTCCTCCCCGCCACGGTGGTGACGGTAGTCACCGGGGTCGGGCAGCAGCTGCCGGGCCACGTCGTTCGCCGGCGGCTGCCACGACGGCGGCGCCAGCTTGTCCAGCCACTCGAGAGCGTCCGCCTGGATACCGGGCTCGTCGTCGTTGATCCAGACGCCGGCCGTGATGTGCATCGCGGCCACCAGCGCCATGCCCTCGCGGATGCCGCTGTCGGCGACGGCCTGCTGGACGTCTTCGGTGATGCGCACGAAGCCGCGGCGCTCCGGGACGCGGAAGGTCTTGTACACGGTATGGGACTTCACGCGCGCCTCAACCCTCGTCCTCGTCGCGGCGGGCAAGGCGCACGAAGCGCACGCCGAGCCCCGCTGGGCCCGGCTCGACGATGGCGATGGTGGGATCGTCGTCTTCGTAGTGGGGAGCGCTCGCCGACCCGGGGTTCAGGAAGAGCGTCCCGTCTACCCACTCGACAGCCGGCAGATGATCGTGACCGCAGACGACAAGGTCCGGCGCGTCGTGCTTGGGGACGCCCTCGATCTTGCCGAGCGTGAGCCGCTTCAACAGACGCTTGCGCTTGTGGCCGACGACGAAGCGCACGCCGCCGACCTTGCCGGCGATCTCGCGCGGCAGCTTGCCCAGCTTGCCGTCGTCCATGTTGCCGGCCACGGCGGTGACCGGCGCGATCGCGGCCAGAGCCTCCAGGGTGGCGGCGTCCATGATGTCGCCGGCGTGGATGATGTGGTCGACGCCGGCGAACTCGTCGAGCACCCGGGGATCGAGGTAGCCATGCGTGTCGGAGATCACGCCGATACGCGCGCCCTCGCCCGACTTCGTCATCGTCCCCCTCCGGATCGTGTGCGTGCCGCCATCATCCCATCCGGACGGCCTCGTATGCCACTCTCCCCGTCACCGGCCGTCGTGGAACCTTGCCCACAGACCCGGAGGAGGCGCGCCCGCCGGACCTGCCCGGTGCGGAGCGCGGCCCCTCACCGACCGCGCGGCGCATCGGCGCAGTCTGCCGGTGCAGGCACCGGGCATGGCTAGAGGATGCCGCCGGGGACGCCGGGCCCGGCCATCTCGGCCGGCCCGGCCGGCTCCTGCGGGACCGGCACGCCGTGTGCGGCGTGTCCGGCGTGGCCCTCGAGCGCTTCCTCCAGCGAGAGCTGCTCGCCGGGCCGGAGCATCACCGTGTGCACGTCCGGCTCGAGCACCGATGCCTGCGCCATGAACAGGTAGGGCGCCCGGCGGTGGAAGTCCGGTCTCAGCCGGAAGAACGCCGTGCCCGGCAGATGGTACGTCCCCCAGTGGATCGGGACGACGATACGCGGCCGCAGCAGTTGCATCGCCTTGACCGCGTGCCGCGGACTCATGTGCTTGAACTCGGGCATGAGCGGCCCGATGCCGGCGATCGGCAGCATGGCGAGGTCGAGCCGCTCCGGCCACACGTCGGCGATGCCGGAGAAGAACGCGGTGTCGCCGGCGAAGTAGACGCTCCGAGTGCCCGACACCACGTAACCCAGGCTCGGCGTACGAGTCGCCAGTGGATGCCGCGTGCCCTTGTGCTTCGCGTCCGTACCGATCACCTCGACCGACCCGACCCTGAGCCGCTCGCCGGGAGAGATCTCATGGATGTCGCGAAAACCGCGCCAGCGCAACGACAGCCCGGCGCCGACGGGTGCGAGGATGGGGGTGTCGCGGCGAAAGAGCCGCAGAGAGCGAGGATCGTAGTGGTCCAGATGCAGGTGCGAGATCAGGACGGCATCCGGGTCGGTCACCGGTTCGGTGAGGGGCTGCGGCACGCGCCGGTAGAGCGGCCCTACCAGCCGGCGGAGCACGGGGTCGGTGACGATACGGACGCCGTCCATCTCGATGACGGTCGAGGCGTGACCGAGAAAGGTGACGAGAGCTCCCTCCGACCGGCCGTGCGCCCTGGTGGGCAGCGGGGCGATCGGATTCGGCGTCTGCTGTGGTGGACGATCGGCGGTGGGCGTCATGGCGTCGCTGACAGGTCCTCCCTCCTCTGGCTTCTACGGTCGCCGCCGCGGGCCATCGCCAAACCCGGCGGGTGTCCCGGGCAGGCCCGCACGGGCGCGATTTCATGACCGTGACCGCCGGATTCCACCGCCTCCTTGCCGGGTATGCAGGGACAGGCGCTGTCTGGCACCCCGCCGACAGCTCAGCCTCGCATGAAGAATGGAGGCGTCATGGCCACCATCCACCAGCAGATCGAAGTCGCCGAGGACCCAGCGTACGTACGTTCCACCTGGAGCCGGTTCATCGAATGGGTCCATACCGGGCCAGGGCATCTTCTGTGCGATGAGCTCGCGTGCGTGGACGCCGTGCGCTCCGGACTCGTCAGCTTCACGCCCGCCGCCAACGGCAGGACCACGGTGGCGGTTCGCATGGAGCAGGCGGTCGGCGGCCCGTCGCCGGAGGACCTCAGGCGCGAGCTCGGCCACGACCTCGTGATGTTCAAGGATTACGTGGAACGCAGCGGCAAGAAGCTCGGCAAGCCGACGCCGCTGGAGGAGCGGGAGATGGTCGCTGCCCAGGACCGTCAACAGCACCGGCCGGCGACAGAGAGACAGAGCGAGCGCGATGAGTCGGTCGCCTACACGGATCACTTCCCGACGTGACCGAGACGGGACCGCGTGATGCCGCGGGGGGCGGAGCGCGGCAGGAGCCGCCCGCTCCCCTGCGCGTCGCGACCTTCAACATCCGCACCGGCCTGGGCAGGGACGGGCGCAACTCCTGGCCGCTGCGATCCGGCGTGTGCGCGGCCTCCATCGCCGGCCTCGCCGCCGACGTCGTCGGCCTCCAGGAAGTCCATGCTTTCCAGGAGCGCGGTCTGGCGCGCCGGCTGCCCGGCTACGCCGGCGCCGGCGCCGGCCGCAGCGACGGCCGCTGCCGCGGCGAGCGCTGCACGGTCGCGTATCTCACCTCCCGGCTGCGCCTCGACGCGTGGACGGTCCGCTGGTTCTCGGACACGCCGTGGGCGCCGGGGTCGCGCTCGTGGGGCAACCCGATCACCCGCATCGCCACACTCTGCCGCTTCTCGGACCTGCGCACCGGTCACCGTTTCGGCGTCGCGAACGCGCACTGGGACGGCGCCTCTGCGGCGTCTCGGTCGCGCAGCGCGGAGGCGCTGCTCGATTGGCTCGACCCGAGGCTGCCGTGGATCGTGCTCGGCGACCTCAACGCGACGGCCGGGGATCCCTCCCTTGCGCGCCTCGTCGGGGGCGGCCTGCGCGACACGCTGGCCCACCTGGGCGAGCGAGGGCCGCTGGCCGCCACCCACCACCGGTGGGACGGCTCCACCGACGGTACGCGCATCGACTACGTTCTCGTCGGGGACGGCTGGGATGTGCTCGAGGCGCGGATCGACCACGCCCGTCCCTACGGCCGGCTGCCGTCGGACCACTGGCCGGTGGTCGCGGACGTCTCGCTGCGCAGGGCCAGCGCGACGGGAGGGACCGACTCAGGAGACACCATCCGCCGCGAGAAGTAGACTCGCCCGCGTGAACGTCGTGATCCACCCGCTGCGCACCACCGACAGGCCCGCCGCGGCCCGTCTCCTCGACGACCTCGTCGGCCCGGGGTTCTGGGACTTCACAGACGCCGACGCCGAGCTCTCCTTCGTCGCCGCGACCGACGGGCGCGTGGTCGGCGTCGTGCTTGCGCGGCTCGCGGCGGCGGACGATCCCGACGGGCGCGCAGCGCTCGGCCCCTCCGCGGGACTCTTCACGGCAGGCGACGCGGTCCTGCACGTCCGCGAGCTCGCCGTTGCCCCTCGAGCTCGACGCGGCGGGCTGGCTTCACGGCTGCTCGCCCGCGCGGAAACGGAGGCGTACGCCGTCGGCGCCCGGACGGCGTTCGCGTTCGGCTGGCTCCCCGCCGGCCGGCCGGAACCTGACTCGGTGCCGTTCTACGAGTCGGCCGGCTACGCACCCGGGGCCGACATCGCCGGCTTCTTCGCGCAGGGCAGCATCGAGTCCGGTGCGCGCTGCCCCTACTGCGGCGAGCCGCCGTGCCGCTGCGCCGTGCGCCCGTTCGTGAAGCGGCTGGCGGGCACCGCGGTCTGACGATCGGCCCGCGCCCGCCGGCGGGCTGCGCGCCGATTCCGGCGCGCGCTGCGCGCTCCGCGCTCAGCGCTCCCAGGTGTCCGGCGACCACGTGCGCCGCTTGCCGGCCCACTCGGGGTCGTCGCGCCACACGAACGTGTCGTTCTGCAGGTCGCGGAGCGCGATCTGCAGCTCCTCGCGGGTGTTCATGACGAAGGGGCCGTAGCGGGCGATCGGCTCTCCCAGCGGCTTGCCGCTCACGAGCAGAAAGCGCACCGGCGCGGCGTCGGCCTCGACGCGCACCTCGTCGCCGTCGCCGAAGACGGCCATCTGGGGCCCCGAAAGCTGTACGCCGTCGAGGTCTCCGCGGTAGCCGAGGTCGCAGCCGACGCCGAAGCGCCCCTCGCCCTCGAAGGCGTACGCGAGGGCCGAGTGGCCCCTCGGCACCGGCTGGACAAAGCGCGCGCCGACCGGCAGCGAGACGTCGAGGTACTCGGGCTCGGCGTAGATCTCCGTCACCGCGCCGCTCACGCCGTCCACCTCGCCGGCGATGACGCGGATCACCGTGCCGTCGTTCCTCTGCACCACGGGGATCTGGGCGGCGCTCAGGTCCTGGTACCGCGGGTGCGACATCTTCAGCTCTGCCGGCAGGTTCACCCACAACTGGAAGCCGCCCATACGGCCGTCGGCGCCGCGCCGCGGCATCTCCTCGTGCATGATGCCGCCGCCGGCGGTCATCCACTGGACGTCGCCGGCGCCGATGGCCCCGGCGTTGCCGATGCTGTCGCGATGGTCCACCTCCCCCTCGAGCATGTACGTCACGGTCTCGATGCCGCGGTGCGGATGCCAGGGAAACCCGGCCATGTAGTCGTTGGGATCGTCCGAGCCGAAGTGGTCGAAGAGCAGAAAGGGATCGACGTAGTCGAGCGTGGGCGTCGCGATGCTGCGCCTCAGCCGGACGCCGGCGCCTTCGATGACCGGCTGCGGGGTGACCACTCGCTCGACCGTGCGTGCCTGTTCGCTCATGCTGGACTCCTCGGGAGGGATGCTCGTGCTGACAACGTTCCCGGCCGCGCGGCGTGAGAACCGTCGTCGCGGCCGTTCGCCCGCAAGGGCGTCCGCCCGATAGCATGGTGCGGCACCTGCGGACTGGAGGGAGCCCGGTGCGTCCAGGCCTCGCACAGCGCATCGCCACCGATCTGAGGACGCTGCCGACGCAGTTCTGGATGCTCGCCGTGGGCATCTTCGTCTACCTCGTCGGCGTCGAGATGACGTATCCCTACGAGACGCTGTACCTCAGCGGGCAGCTCGGCGTCTCGATGACGACGCTTGGGCTGATCCTCGGCATCACGCTCTTCGCCACGCTGCCGATGCAGGTGGTCGGCGGGGCATTGTGCGACAGGGTCGGACGCCGCCCGGTGCTCGCCATCGCCATGCTCGGCAGCATGACGCTGTACGTCGGCCTCGGCCTCACCACGGACCTCGGCGTCATCATCGCGCTGATCGCCTTCGAGGCGGCTTTCGGCTGGGCGCAGTTCATCACCGCCAGCAACGCGATGATCACCGACCTCACTCCGCCGGCGCGGCGGGCCGAGGCCTTCAGCATCTCCCGCGTCGCGCTCAACGGCGGCACCGCAGTCGGCCCCCTGCTCGCGCTGCCGCTGCTCGCTCTCGATGCGTCCTTCCGGCTCAACTTCTTCGCCTCCGGGATCGTCTGCGGTGTCGTCCTGGTCATGGTGCTCGTGGTGCTGCGCGAGACACGGCCGGCCGCCGTCTGCCCGGTCTCTTTTGCGGGCGCCTTCCGCGGCTACGGCCGGGTCCTGCGCGACCGTCGCATGCTGGCGTTCTGCCTCGTCGCCTTGCTGCCGCTCTACGGTTTCGGGCAGATCCTGGTCACGATGCCGGTCATGCTCGAGGACCTGCACGGCGTGAGCGCGACGATGTGGAGCGTGGCGCTCGCGGTCCAGGGCATCTCCGTGGTGATCATGCAGTACCCGGTGATCCGGGCGCTGCGCGACCGCGACCACATGCTCCTTCTGTCCCTCGCCTGCGTCGCGCAGAGCGTCGGCATGGGACTCGCGGCGCTCGTCCCCTGGCCGTGGACGCTGCTCTGCGTCGTCTCCTTCAGCCTCGGCATCGTCCTCCTCATCCCGATCACGAGTACGGTCGTCGCCCGTCTGGCGCCGGCAGAACTGCGCGGCCGCTACATGGGCGCCTGGACGCTCGTGTACATGGGCGGGTACGCGCTGGGACCGCTTCTGGGCGGATGGGCCCTGGATGCGCTCGGAGGCCGCAGGGCGTTCCTGGTGGTCGCCGCAGCCGGCCTGCTCGGCGCCGCGCTCTTCCCGCTGCTGCGCGGCGGCCGGCGCGACGCCGCGGGCGAAGCAGTCGGCGTCGACGTGAAGGAGGTCCTCGGAGACAGACTGCGCGGTGAGCGCCCGACGTAGGCGCTCTAGGCCCTCGCCTCCTCGAGCAGCCGCCGCGGATCGGGGTGTCCGGAAAGGCCGAGCCTGCCCGCCGCCTCGTCGATGAGGCGGCAGAACTCGGCCTCGACGTCGGCGGGGAGACCCACGGGCTCGCGCGAGAGCGCCTGACGGACGCGGGCGCTTGCCAGCTCGAGCGCGTCGGGACTGCCGGCGGCGACCCACTCCTCAGGGCGCCCACGCCAGCTGAGGTCCTCCGAGGCTCGATTCCGCCGCAGCCAGCGACGTGTGTGGCGGGTGCCGAGGAACCCGGACGGGCCGGTGACGCCCTCGATCATCGCGTCCACGTCGAGGGCGTCGGCATCCCAGGCAGGAGGGTGCAGCGCCTCGAGCGCGACACGGTAGATGGCGTCGCCGATGACCAGCAGCTCCAGGCACGTGACCGTGTCGCCCCAGACGCCGATGCCGGACATCATGCAGGGGCGTGCCAGAGCGCCGACGAGCGCGGGAAGGGCCTGCTGGTACCCCGCCTGCACGTCGACGAGCGGCGCCGACGTGTCCGGGCCGTAGCAGTCGCAGGCGAGTCCGTGGCGGCGCGCGAGGAGCGTCGCGCCCACCGAGGCCAGCGACCACTGGCCCGCTCCGCAGAGCAGGCGGCCGTCGCGAGGATCGGCGACGGAAAGCCGCGCGCCGTAGCTGCAGGCTGCGCCGGGGGCCGCCGCCTGCGCCAGCACGACCCCGGCGAGGATCTCCGCGTCCTGCTGCGCGAGCGCCGCTGCCAGTGAAGCCGGCGCCGTGGTACCGGCGACAGGGTTGGTGAGCACCTGGACCGCCATGCCCAGCCGGGCCGCGGCGACGATGCCGTCGCACACGCCGGCGCCCAGGTGCAGGGGGCTGACGGGAGAATAGCCCATGTCCAGCACGATGGACCCGACCGACGCCGCGCCTGGCCGGGCGCTCAACAGGGCGGACGCCATCTCGAAGAGCACCGGGGTCTGCCAGGCGTGGTCCTGCCCCGGACCGCCGATGGGCTTGTCCGACTCGGCCGCGATGGCGAAGAACGAGTAGAGCGGATGGAGCTCGGACGGCACGTCGCCCGGCGTGACGAGGCTGTTGATGCAGTCCGGATAGCGGCCGTGGTGAAGCACCCTGGCGGCGAGCACCTGGTCCTTGAAGGTCGCCGGCCGCGCCCGCCCGGTGCGCGGGTCGGCGACGGCAGGCGCCTCGCCCATGTTGTGGACGTGGATGCGCCCGGGCTCGGGGCCGATCGCGATATCGCGCTCGGGATCGCGGGCCGCCATCACGTAGTCGCCGCGGCAGCTCTCGAGGGCCGCGGAGACGGCGGCTGCCGGCAGAAGCACCCGGCCGGCATGGCCGGGCCGGGCCCCGGCGGCCTCGAGCAGCGCCACGGCCTCCGGTGAGTCCACGCGCACGCCCACGCGTGCGAGCAGCTCGAACGACGCCGCCCGGATGGCCTCGACCGCCTCCGGCGGCCACAGGTCCGCGGCGAGCGAGACTGAGCGCGTGTCGGGGTCGGGCGCGATCATCGGCGGCCGGAGTCTATCAAGCAGGACGTCCTCACGCCCTCACCCGCCCGCAGGGCCAGACCCGGTGGCTGGTGCGGCGGCAGTGCCCGCCGCACCAGCCACGGCTCTCACCAGAGACTGCGATACTCCCAGACTTGACAGCCGTAGAATGGGTTCGAGAGTCCGTAGTAGAGGCGCCACGGAGCTGCCACGATGTTGCGGAAGCCGTAGCAGTACTGCTCGCCGAACCCGGTCCGCGTGACCGTCCCCCACGACCGTCCGTCCCAGGTGCGGTACAGATCGGCGCCCGCGCCCGCGTACAGCGCCTGCACCTGCTCCGGCTTGAGACCGAGCATCGGCCCGATCTGCGCACCGGTCGGATCGGCGAACTTGAGCATCGAGGTCAGGTCGAACGTGCCCATGTAGAGCCTCCCGCCGTGCACCGCCATGCTCCAGCAGTACAGGTTCAGCGGATTGCCCATGCCGGACGGCTTGCCGCTGACCGGCGTCATCATCCGCGTCCCCGCCGGCGTCTGCGCCATGCGCGGCGTGCCGATCACCAGCTGCCACGACCCGGACGGCCAGATGCGGATCAGGTCGAAGCCTTTGAGCTCCGTCGAGCCGGAGACGCCGGGCACGTGCATCGAGCCTACGTAGACGGCGCCGTTGAACACCTTCATCGTTCCCGCCCACTCGTTGGCGATGCTCCCTGCGCCGCCGGTGACGACCTTGGTCCAGTCGGCGTTGCCCATCGGGTCGCAGACGTCGCTGCGCCAGACCTGGAAGCCGTTGCGGTTCGACGTGCCCGCATACAGCCGGCCGCAGAGCGTGGCGAACGACAGTACGTTGTTGTTGTTCGGAGTCGAGTGACGGGAAGTCGATGACCTTCTTCCAGCTCATCGGGTCGGCCGGATCGTTGCTCGCCCAGGCCCCCGCCTTCACCTTGCTGCCGATCTCGGCCGGACCGACGCCCAGGTAGAGCTTGCCGTGATGCGCGAAGATGGCCCGGCTCTCGCGGCCCATCTCCGGCGGCGCGTAGCACGGCGTCCAGGTCACGCCGTCGGTCGAACGCATGAGCAGCGGCTGCTGGAGCGCGAAGCTGAACCCGCCGGCCGCCGCGTACAGGGCCCTCACGCCGTGCTTGTCGGTCATCACGGCCATGCCGCGGAAGCCGAGGATCGCGGCGGCAGAGCCCGCCGGCGCGCCGGCCAGGTAGGAGTCGATCAGCGGCGCCTGCCAGACACGCTTCCACACGCCGCAGCGCAGGCGCCAGATCTCAGCCCGCGATGTCGCGTTGAACGCGGTGTACTTGGCGACGTCCGTGACGCTCATGCCGTCGGAGCCGATGAACGAGCTGACCGGAGGCGCCTGCGGCGTGTTGCCGGGATGAAGCCGCCCGGCAGCGGCACACCCGCGCCACCGGCCATCGGACCGCTCATCAGCGACATCACCGACGAGGTGCAGCCCACCCTGCCGGTGCCGACGTACAGGTCCCCCTTGAACATCCACATCGACCACGGGTAGGAGTTCTGCCAGCTGTCCGAGGAGTCGCCGATGCCGTCGGTGGCGATCCGGGTCAGCTGCGGCGTCCACCAGTCGCCGCGGGCCGCCGGCGTGCCGGCGGCCGCGACGCAAGGTACCGCGGACACCGCGCTCAGAACGACCAGCAGCACACTGAGGATGAAGATGGTGCGGACACGACGCATGGCTCCCCCTTGGTTCGCCCGCCGAGGTCCCGGTGGTTCACCGGGCGACGGGACCGCCGAGGCCGCCCGGCCTCGCCGGTGCCCGCCGGTAGCCCACTCTAGGAATGGATGGCTCCGAGGGTCAATACAGCGAACGCCCCACTCCCCTCGTCCGCAGCCTCAGAGGCCTGCCGCGTTGTCACGCCCGGCTACGCAAAGCGCGCCCGATGGGACGGGTGGGGTCGGACTCGGTCCGGCTCAGCCGCCCGCGGTCCGCCGGGCAGGCCGGCTGCGGAGACGCCAGGCGAAGCCGGCCAGACGGGCCTCGTCGATGGGGTCGCCGTCGTTGTAGACGAAGAGCGCCGGGAGGCCGGCCTCGCGCCGAAGCTGCGCTTCGGCGATCAGGGCCGGCCCGCACCCTCTGGGCGCCACGGAGACCACGCCGTCGACGGGTTGCGTGCGCCACGTGAGCAGCGCCCCGCCGACCGTCGGGATCGTCTCGCCGAAGGGATACGGCGCGACCAGCCGGCGGCTCTCGCGGTCGACCTCGCGCACCTCGTTCCAGAACACCCACGGGTGCTCGTCTCGCACCGCCTTCACGAGGCGGCCGATCACGTAGCGCATCGTCGCCAGCGTCGCTTCCTTCTCCGGCCGCTTCGTGAGCGGCAGGCCGTCCTGGATCTGACGCAGTTGCAGCAGCTCGAAGAAGGCGCCGTAGGGCTCGAAGATGACGCGCAGCCCGTGGTCGCCCAGCTTGCGCTGCAGATCGTCGTTGCCCCACTCGTCCACGCGCAGATAGAGGTCCCCGCACAGGTAGATGTCGCGCAGGCCGGCGGCCTTCGCCGAGTCGCGAGGCATGATGCGGTAGTCGTGAGCCGCCTCGCGGAGGAGTCCCTCCACGCGGGCGCAGAAGCGGAAGGCCCCGGCCACGTTGCCGGCCGTGCCGGCATCCGGCCGGGGCTCCTCGAGCATCCTCTCCAGCCGCCCGGAGTACTCCTCGAACAGAGCGTCGCCGGCGCCCTGCTCCCCCTCGTCGGCGAAGCTGTGGAAGCGCAGCATGTTCAGCAGGTCGACGGCGACCAGCGCGGTCCACACCACCGGCATCATGCGGACGTTGCCGGTGACGAGGCTGAAATCGGCGACCTCGACGCGGTCGTCGAGCCCGACGCGCTCCAGCGCGATCTGCACGGTGAGGGGGAAGAGGTTCGCACGGCAGGCCTGGAAGCCGTTGCCGGCGCTGAGAAAGAGAGCGCGCCGGCCCTGCAGACGCGGCGCCTCCTCCTCGAGGAAGCGGGCGAAGCTGCCCCAGATGAGCTGGTACGGCAGGCACTCCTTGCCGGAGCAGCCGGCGCCGGCGGCGCGCAGGGCGGCTGCGTCGGGCTCGCCGACGAAGGTGGCGTCGTAGCCGGCGCCGCGCATGGCGGCGGCCAGGTGACGGCCGAGACCGCCGCCGACGTGACCGAAGAAGAAGCGGTCGTAGCCGGCGTCCAGGCTGTGCGGGAGGGGCCTGTCGAGGCGCGACAGGCGAGCCTGGAGACCGGCCCCGGTCGCGTCGTGTGCCGCCGTGCGGCCCGCGACCGCGGCCGCGCTCGAACCGGCGTTCGACGCGCTCGGCGAGCCGACGCTGGCCGCGCCGTCCGCGGCCGTCTCTCGCCAGCGCCGCACGCTGTGCAGAAAGGCCTGGACGCGCGTGACGTAGCCGGCCTTGCCGCCGTGCCCGTCGCTCTCGAGGACGGCGTGGGGCCAGTCCTCGGTCAGGTCGGCGAACAGGTGCTCGATCATCGAGTTGGGGCCGCACCCGTAGGCGCCCAGAAGCAACGGGTACACGTCGCCGGCGGATGCGCCGGAGGCAGTGGCGCGCAGCACCTGACCGGCGCTGGCCCAATGCACCCGCGGCAGACCAGGCACACCGTCGGGCGTCGGGTAGCAGTCCACGGGCAGCGGCACGGCGCCGTTGGCGGCGACCAGCTCGTGCACGCCCGCATCGAGCACGGCGTCGTGGATCACGTGGGTCTCCCCGGCGATCAGCACCACCGGGTAGCCGTGCCTGCGCGCCCACGCGAGCGACCGCTCGCCGATGGCGCGCAGCCCATCGTGAAAGCGCCTCTGAGCATCGAGCGCCGCCTCGTAGGCGCCCGCGAAGGCAGCGTCCTCGGGCGCGGGGTCGTTGCGGCTCTCGGCGAGCGAGCGGATCGCCCGTTCGAGTGCGCGCCTCACACGCGGCGCGTCGAAGCCGTCACCCTCCTTCTCGAAGAGCACCGGGCGCAGCACGCGCGTCGGCGATCCCTCGGCGGCAAGCGCCCGCCCGGTCATGTCGGGCGCGCCCTGCGCCATCGGGCAGGTGTAGGTCCGCGCGCCGGCGTTCGGCAGCGGCAGATGTACGAAGATGGGCGCGAAGACGACATCGACGTCCGCCCCGGCGAGCCCGTGCAGCAGTTTCACCGGCGCGCATGCACCCGGCGCGGCGCAGCGCCGGTCGCCTTCGGCGAGCGTGTCGCGGCCGGGCCGCAGGACGTCGACGCGATAGCCCAGGATGCGCAGCAGCGTGTGGAAGAACGGCAGCGTGTCGATCAGGTAGTGCGCGTAGGGCAGGCCCACCACGAGCTCCCCCGCGTCGTCCGTCGGCTCCAGCAACCGGTGCAGCAGCTCGTCGCGCTCGCGGTAGGGATTGGGCGCGTCCTTGGGCAGCTTCTCCCCCGCCGCGGAGACGGCGTCGTACTTCGGGCACTGGCCGCCGCTGACGATCTTCTCGACCGCCCCACCCACGGCGATCTCCGCGAGCTCGAGGTGACAGCGGTTCTGGCAGTCGCGGTCCTTGCACTGGAACTCGCGCCGTCCGGCCACCCGGGCGTCGAGCACGCGGGTCAGGTCGATCGCCGGCGGCGACGCCGAAGGCCCGGCCGGCCGCGGTGCGGCCGTCTCCAGCACCCGGCCGGCGAGGAGCGCGATGCCGACGGCGCCCATCGCGCCCGGGTCGGCGGGCACCACGACCTCCCGCTCGAGCACGGCGGCCAGCGTTCGCGCCAGGGACGGGTCGGTCGCCGGCTTGCCCTGGAAGAAGACGCGATCCAGCAGGCGGCGCTGCCCCATCACCCGGCTGCGGTAGTTGCGCACCACCGAGTGCTGGAGACCGGCGAAGATGTCATTCCTCGCGAACCCGTCCCCGAGGGCTTCGGCGGCGACGTCGGCGACGAACACGGTGCACGTCTGGCCCAGATCGGGCGGCCCGTCGCTCAGGGCCGCCAGCCGACCGAACTCGGCGATGTCGTCCACCCCGTGGGCGATCGCCTGCTCCTCGAGGAAGGAGCCCGTGCCGGCGCTGCACACGCGGTTCATGTCGGCGTCGACGACGCGGCCGTTCTCGACGTTGATGAACTTGGCGTCCTGACCACCGATCTCGACGATCGACAGGCTGCGGCCGCCGTCCGGATCCAGGCGCGCGGCGGCGGTCGCGTGGGCGACGATCTCGTTCTGCACCGTGAGCCGCTCGCCGAGGTCCGGGAAGGCGGCGCGGAAGACCGTCGCCGCGGCATCCCGGCCGGAGCCGGTGACGCCGACGCCGACGACCGGCCGCGGCGTCATCTCGGCGATCTCGGCGACGAGCGCCTGGGCCGCCTCGACAGGGTTGCCCTCGGTGCGCCGGTAGACGCTGGCGTGCACGGCGCCCGACGCAAGGTCGACGAGCGCGGCCTTCGAGCCGGTCGAGCCGAGGTCGAGGCCGAGGATGGCGGGCGCGTCCAAGGCCGGCACGTCGTCGCCCGCCGGCTCGAGCCGCACGACAGAGCCGGGCCCCTCACGCGCCGGCGCCAGACGGCCGATGCGGCTACGCGCCGCGCGCACGAGCACTGCGCCGTCCGTGGGGAAGCCGGCGGACCTCACGGTGGCCGGTCCGCCGTTGCCGCTGGTCGAGCTCGCCTTCGCTGGATCGGCCCCGCGCGCCGCGAAACGCAGCGCGCCCAGCGCCTCGAAGACGCCGGCCTGCTCGGCCACCTCGACGCGCGAGCCGCCGAGCCGGGTGACGCCGGCGGCGATCGGCGAGATGAGCGCGCCGTGGCCGACGAGCACGACGGGGCCGTCGATCTTGCTCTTGTCGTAGAGACTGTGGACGTTGCGGGCCACACCGTCGAACAGGCCTCGGAAGATGCGCCCGTGCGACTCACCCTGATTGGCGAAGTGGGTGAGCTCGCTCTTGGCGAAGACGGCACAGCGGCTCGTGACGGTCACGCCGTCGGGGCTGGCCTCAGCCAGAGCGACGGCGTCCTCGAGTGAGCGCCCGAGCCGGGCGCAGAGACCTTCCACGGTCTCGCCGGTGCCGGCCGAGCAACGCTCGTTGGCCTCGTAGCGCACGCGACCCGCCGCGTCGCGCGTGAGCACCGAGTACCCGCCGCCGCCGATCCGGACCACGTTGAGCGGCCCGTCCGGATACAGCCAGGCTGCGGCCTGCTCCTGAGCGATCTCCTCGGGCACGCCGCCGACTGCGGGCTCGCCGAGGCGCTCGCCGGAAATGCCGGTGGCGGCGATACCGGCCAGCCGGGGAGCATCGAGCTCCCGGTACAGGTCGAGGAACGGACGGAGGGGGTCGCCCAGGTGGCGCTCCGCCCTGGTCTCCAGGAGGCGCACCTCGCCGTCGTCGCCCAGCTCCCCGACGGCGAGCGAGGTCGTCACCTTGCCGAGGTCGACGCCGACGAAGAGCGGCCGTTGCGCGCCCGCGGCATGCCCGGGGTCGGGCGTGCGTTGGCCGGGACGTGCCGAGGGGTGGTTCACGCTGCTGCTTATATCAGAGCAGGAGCGCGCTCACCATTCGCGCGGAGGACTCAGCCCCGGCGGCGATCCGGGCCGTCGTGCGGATGCCCCTCGCACCGGCGCTCGCTCACCCGCGCGACGCCGTCTCCGTCGTGGAGCCACCCGCTGCCGCCCATGCGAGCGTCGTTCAGCGAGCGTGCCAGCAGCAAGACGAGATCGTCGTTCGGCTCCGCGAGCCAGGCGTCCACCGCGGCATCCAGTGCCGGGGATGGACCCACCTTGCCGGCGGCCCGCCATACGTCCCCGTCGTCCATGACCAGGTACGAGTCGCCCGACGCTCCCGGGCGGCGGTCGTCGACCAGCCATCCCTGCGCCCGCGGCTCCCTCTCGGGAGGCGCGTCCTGGCCGAACACGACCCCGCGGTTGGGTGCGCGCCCGGCGACCCTCATCGACGCCGTCCACCTGGTCACGACCTCGCGGAGCTTCCCGCGCGGGTCTTTCGGCCGGTAGCAGTACTCCACGGCGCTCCTCCTTGGCGAGGCTGCTCCTCGCCATTGTGCCGCCCTCGGGGTTGACGATGCAAGGGCTTTTCGGTGCCATCCCGGGCTACAGCGGCGGGTCCCGCCGGCCCGCTGTCACGCGCCGGCGGCTGGGCCCGGCGGCTCCGCTCGGGGTACAGTAGCGCCATGACTGACGACCACAGCGGCGATCCCGAGCTCGAGCGCCTCCTCGACGACGCCTGGGAGGCGCTCGAGGACGGCGACGTCCGCGCCGTGAAGCGGGCGCTGCGCAGCGCCCGTGAAACGGCAGCGGACGACCCCGCCGTGATCGAGCTCGAGGCGGCGCTCGCACGCGAACAGGAGGATCCCGAAGCGGCGCTCGAGGCGTACCGTCGCTGGAGTGAGGCAGACCCCGACGACCCCGAACCGTGGCTGGCCTCGGCGGAGGTGTACCTCGACTACGACGAAGCCGGCGAGGCGGCGCGCCTGCTGCGCGAACTGCTCGCCGGCCCGCCCCTCGACCCTCTCGACGAGGCCGACGCACGGCACATGCTCGGTGTCGCGTGCGAGGAGAAGGGCGACGCCAAGGGCATGGTCAAGGAGTGGCTCGCGACCCTGCGCCTCGACGAGGCCAACGACGGGCCCGAGCCGCGCCTGCCGCTAGAGGAGTTCGAACGGCTCGCCGCAGCGGCTCTCGACGAGCTCCCTGCCGAGATCCTGGCGCGCCTCGGGAACGTGCCCGTCTTCGTCGAGGACCATCCGTCCGAGGCCCTGGTCCTCGAGGGCCTCGACCCGCGTACGCTGGGCCTCTTCCACGGCATCGCGATGCCCGAGCAGTCGGTACTCGGACCCGGCCCCGACATCGGCGTCATCCACCTCTTCCAGCGCAACCTCGAGCGCGAGATCCCGGACGACGACGAGGAGCTCGCGGAGCAGATCCGCATCACCGTCCTGCACGAGACGGCTCACTACTTCGGCGCCGGCGAACAGGACATGCACCGCTTCGGCCTGAACTAGTCCGCGAAGCGTCCCTGCCGTGGGAGGCGCCGACGGCGCACCTCACGGCTGGCGGCGCGGCGGTCAGACAGCGGCGGAGAGGCCGAGCAGCTGCAGGGCGCGCTCCTTGAGCGCGCCGCCGATCTCGGCCTTGGCGGTCTCGTCGGCGCCGCCGCCGATGAGGAACGCGTAGCCCTCCTCGAGCGCCTTGACGGTCACGGCGAGCTCGTGCGCGTCGTCGGCCTCGACGTGGCCGGCGGCCATGCACTCGCCGAGCGTCGTCTCCACGAGCTCGAGGGACGTCTCGTACAGCGCCGCGTAGCTCTTGCGCACCGCCGGATGCCGCAGGCTGAGGTAGAAGCAGGCGTAGAAGACGCTGTCGTCGAGCAGCTGGTGGTACTCGGGATCGAAGAACGTGTCCAGGATGGCGATGAGACGCTCGCGCGGGTCGGCGATGGCCGCGAGGCGATCGCCGTAGCCCTGGCGGTACTCCTCGAGCAGGTAGTCGACCAGCTCGATCGTCATCTGCTCCTTGGTGCCGAAGTAGTGGATGAGCAGGCTGGGCGGCGCGTCGATCCGCTTGGCGATCTTGGCGATCGACGCTCCCTGCAGTCCCTCCGCCTTGAGCACCTGATAGTACGCCGCCAGCATCTCGCGGCGCCGGATCCTGGCCCGCTCCTCGCGCCGCACCTCCACCCCCCTGATCCGCGCCCGCCGGCGACCAGCGCCGGTCACGCTGACTGAACGTTCGACCGTCGCGCACCACTCTACTCTCTCATCGCTTCACCGCAAGACCCGTTCAATCACTGAACAATTGCTCTACTCTTGTCTGAATAGTCATTCAATGTTACGCTCCGTCCACCCTGATCACGCACCGGCGCGACGAGACTCCCTTCGCCGCGGCCGACCGGACGACCGCGGAGGACGACCATGGCCACCATCCCCACCGAGGCGCACGAGATGACGCCACTCGACCGCGACCACCTGCATGCGCTCGTCGCTCGCGAGCGCGCTGCGTACGTCGCCGCCAACCCCCGCTCCCGGGAGCTGTTCCGGCAGGCCGCCGGTACCTTGCTGGCCGGCGTTCCCATGAGCTGGATGAGCATGCTCACCGGCGGCCATCCCCTGTACTTCGAGGGCGCCAGGGGCAACCGCATCACCGACGTCGACGGCCACACGTACGTCGACTTCTGCCTCGGCGACACCGGCGCCATGACCGGCCACTCACCGGAGGTCGTCCTGGACGCGATCGACGCGCGCCTGCGCGCCAGGGGCGGCATCACCACCATGCTCCCTACCGCCGACGCCGCCTTCGTCGGCGCAGAGCTCCAGCGCCGCTTCGACCTGCCCTACTGGCAGTTCTCGCTCACCGCCACCGACGCCAACCGCTGGGTGCTGCGCATGTGCCGCATGGTCCAGCGGCGGCCCTACGTGCTGGTCTTCAGCGAGTGCTACCACGGCAGCGTGGACGAGACCATCGTCGTCGTCGGCCCTGACGGCAGACCCACGGCCAAACCCGGCAACGTGGGTCCGCAGGTGGACCCGACGCAGACGACCAGGGTCGTCGAGTTCAACGACGTGGAGGCGCTGCGCGCGGCGCTCACGCCGCGCGATGTCGCCTGCGTGCTCATGGAGCCGTGGATGACCAACATCGGCATCGTGCCGCCCCGGCCCGGGTTCCTCGAGGCGGTCCGCGAGCTGTGCGACGAGACCGGCACGCTGCTCATCAACGACGAGACGCACACGATCAGCGCGGGCGTCGGCGGGTGCACCCGCGCGCTCGGCCTGCGGCCGGACATCGTGACCATCGGCAAGGCCATCGCCGGCGGCGTGCCGATGGGCGCCTACGGCGTCAGCGAGGAACTCGCCGCCCGCATCCTCGGCGACCCCCACGCCGACCTCGTCGACCAGGGCGGCGTCGGCGGCACCCTCGCCGGCAACGCACTCGCCTCGGCGGCCGCACGCGCGACACTCGAGCAGGTGCTGACCGAGGAGGCCTTCGCGCACATGACGGCGCTGGCCACGCGCTACACCGCGGGCGTGCAGAGCGTACTCGACGCGTACCGCGTGCCGTGGGTCGTCATCCAGCTCGGCGCGCGCGCCGAGTACCGCTTCACGCCCGTCGTGCCGCGCACCGGCAACGAGTCGCGCGCCGCGCACGACGGCGAGCTGGAGGAGTACCTGCACCTGTACACGCTCAACCGCGGCATCTTCATGACACCGTTCCACAACATGGCGCTCATGTGCCCGGCGACGAGCGAAGGCGACGTGGACCGCCACACCGAAGTGTTCGGTGAGGCGATCGACGAGATGTACGGCTAGGAGTCGAAGCCCAGGCCGAACCGGTCGAGCGTCCGCAGCCACACGTTGCGGCGACCGCCGTGCAGCTCGGCGTGCTCCGTCGAGCGCCGTGTGACCTCGATCATCGGGTACAGCAGCGGCTCGGGCGGGAACGGCAGCGGCTTGCTGCGCACGAAGTCCAGCTGCGTCAGCTCCGTGCGCCGTCCGTGCACGAGGTCCAGCGCCACGAGGGCTCCGAACCGCGAGGCGGCGACGCCGAGTCCGGTGTAGCCGAGCACGTACGAGACGCGCCCGTCCAGCGCGGTGCCCCAGAACTGGCAGAAGCGTGAGCAGGTGTCGATCACGCCCGCCCAGCGATGCGTGAAGCGCAGCCCCTCGAGCTGGGGGAACGTGTGGAAGAAGTGACCGGCCAGCTTGGCGAACAGGTCAGGCCGGTCCTCGTACTCCTGGCGGATGCGGCGGCCACGGTAGTACAAGGCGTCCCACCCGCCCCACAGGATGCGCTGGTCCTCCGTCAGCCGGTAGTAGTGGAACATGTAGCCGGCATCCGCCAGCGCCTGCCGGCGCGACCAGCCGATCGCGTCGAGCTGCTCCGCGCTGAGCGGCTCCGTCATCAGCGCGTAGTCGTACACCGGCACCACGTGCAGGCGGAGCCGGCGGAGCAGAGGCCGGAACGCATTGGTGGCGAGCACGGCGCGCTGCGCGCGCACCGCGCCCCACGGCGCGCGGAGCTCGACACCCGCGCCGGAACGCGCCAGCGAAGTGACGGGCGTGCCCTCGTAGATGCGCACGCCCCGCTCCTCGCAGGCAAGCGCGAGCCCCCACACGAGCCGCGCGGGATCGAGGATGGCCGAGTCGTGGTGCCAGTAGCCGGCCTGGTACGTGGGCGAGTGGATCTCGGAGCGCAGCTCGTCACCCTCCAGCCACGTAGCGGGGAGCCCGTGCGCCTCCGACTGGTCGCGCCGCTCGCGCAGCCCGTCCACCTGCCACGGCGTCGTGGCGATCTCCATCTCGCCCGTCAGCTCCCAGCCGCAGTCGATCCGCAACTCCTGCACGGTGCGCTCGATCGCCGCGAGGTTCTCGTCACCGAGCTGTGCGAGCCGCGCATTCTCGGCCGGGAAGAGCTCCTGGCCCTGGCTGAAGCCATGGGTGAGCGAGGCCATGCAGATGCCGCCGTTGCGACCGCTGGCCTGCCCGCCCACGGCGCCGGCCTCGAGCACGACCACGTCGGCGGCGGGATCCTGCTCCTTCGCAAGCAGGGCGGTCCAGAGGCCGGAGAACCCGGCGCCGACGACCGCGAGGTCGCAGGACTCGGCGGCGGTGAGCGCCGGCCGTGCAGCCGGGGCGGCGGGGTCGTCGAGCCAGTAGGGAGCCAAGCGGGTCTCGCGCAGCGATCGCAGCACTGCCGCCCGGTCAAGTGAGTCGTGGGGATCCATGGTGACCACCCTCCCAGGTGGTGAGGTAGGAGCGCCGGAGGCAGCACGGCCGCCGGCGCCGGCAGCGGACGGTCAGACGCCGTCGGGAGGGATGGCAGGACCGACCGCACAGCCGGTCCAGCCGCGCGGCCTGCTCCACGACTCGTGGATGTCGTGCCACTGCCTCACGCCCAGGAGACTAGGAGCGGCCTGCGCGCGACGTCAACCGCCCGCCGGACCGTTGACGAACAGCGAGCAAGAATCCGCGGTGCGCCGGTGAAGATTGGGCAGGAATGGTCGCTGGTACGCCGCGCTGCGCGATGACAGCATGGCGGTGCACCGGCGCGTTCCTGCGCCGGGCGCGAGGGGGGAGTATGGAAGGACAGCTCCGCAGGGTCCGGCTGCGGCTCGCGACCGTCGTCGTCATCATCTTCGTGTTCGTGTCGTCGGGCGCTTTCGGCCTCGAGGACATGGTCGGATGGTCCGGACCCGGAATAACCCTCGTGCTGCTGCTCGTCCTTCCGGTGGTCTGGGCGCTGCCGATGGGGCTCGTCTGTGCGGAGCTCGGCTCCGCGATTCCCGAGGAGGGCGGCTACTACGTCTGGGTCAAGCGCGCCCTCGGAGAGTACTGGGGCTTCCAGTGCGGCTGGTGGTCCTGGCTCACCACCTTCGTCGACTCGGCCCTCTACATCGCCCTGGTCACCGACTACCTGCAGACCTGGCTCGACCTCGACCCCACCGTGGCCTGGCTGATGGGCGTGGCCATCATCGCCGTGCTCGCCTACCTCAACATCCGCGGGCTGAACGTGATCGCCGTGAGCTCCATCGTCATGGTCATCATCATCCTCACGCCGTTCGTCATCATGACCATCCTCGGGTTCGCCAAGTGGCAGGGCGTGCCGTGGGAACCCTTCGCCTATCCCGACCAGAGCATCCTCACGAGCATCGGCTATGCCCTGGCCGTGGGGATGTGGATGTACTCCGGCTACGACTCCATGTCCGTGCTGGCCGGCGAGGTCGAGGAGCCGCGACGCGTGATCCCGCGCGGCCTCATGATCGCCATGCCGCTCATCGTGCTCTCGTACTTCCTGCCGACGCTCGCCGCGCTGGGCGGTGTCGGCCGCTGGGACGAGTGGACCACCGAGGGCGGCATCACCTTCGTCGAGATCGCCGAGCAGCTCGGCGGCGCGGCGCTCGGCGTGGCCATGCTGGTCGCGGCCGTGGTGAGCAATCTGGCCCTGTACCAGGAGTACCTGGCGCAGGGCGCACGACCAGCCTACGCGATGGCGGCGGACCACCTGCTGCCGCGCGTGCTCACCCGGACCCATCACCGGTATGGCACGCCTTGGGTCTCCATCGTGGTGCTCGCGGTGATCAACGCCGGTCTCGTGCGGTACGGCTTCGAGACGCTGATCGTGATCGACGTCTTCCTGATGATGTTCTACTACATCCTGATCTTCGTGGCGGCGGTCGTGCTGCGGGTCCGTGAGCCGGCGCTGGAGCGCCCCTTCCGGGTACGCGGCAACGCTCTGGTGCTCGGGCTGATCTGCGCGCCGGCGGTGACGATCGCCGTCATCGCCCTGTTCACCAACGGCATGGACTGGCTCGTCGGGGGACTCGCCGGCGTGCTCACCGGCCCCATCGCCTATCTGGTGTTCAAGCCGGCGTGCCGCCCGCGGGCGCCGCGCGACGCGCCGGCATCTGCTCAGCGGTGAGACGCGCGACACGCCCCGGACGGCCTGGCTTCGCCGACCGCTGATCGGTCCGCCTCCGACGCCCCGCTCGATGGCGCCGCCGCTCTGACGGCTATCCTGCGTTGAAGTCGACCGGCTTGTTCTCGCAGGAGAGCGTGGAGAAGCGGCAGAGGGCACTCGGCGGCTGGAGTACCTGGTCGTCGTCGCCGTGGTGCGTCGCATCCTCCACCCCTGCCGGGGCGTCGAGCCGGTAGTAGTCGTAGAGAAGCCCCTCGCGGTGCTTGGCGTAGTCCTTGTCCTTCATGTTGTTGGGCGCCCCGGTGAGCTTCTCCATGGTGTAGTGGACCTCGAGCCCCTTGTCGGTGACGAGCACATCTGTGACCGGGATGACGCTGAAGAAGCCGGGGAAGAACCCCGTGTCCACGAGCAGCCAATGCGGCCGCCCGTCGTCGTCGACGTACAGATCCGTGATCGCGCCGATGCCTCGGCCGGTCTCGTCCAGAAGCTGCCTGCCCTGCAGTTCCTCGGCGGTGAGTGAGATGGTCGCCATCTTCCCCCTCCAGATTCGCTCCAGCCGTCAGGGGCCGGATGATGATCCACGGTGACGAGAGCGTCCTACCCCCGGGCGGGCGTCGGCGAACCATCCGGTCCCGCCCGCCTCGCCGCGCCAAGACCCCTCGAGGGTGCGCGAGCGCTCGCTCGCGGCTAGGATTCATCTCAGGTCGTGCGTTGCCGATGACACGATCACGCAGATCGATTCCGAGAAAGGGACCAGATGACCACCGCCCACCGCAGCGCCTTCGTCATCGCGACGATCGTCCTGCTCGCGGTCACCGCGCTGCCGGCCGCCGCGGGCGCGGCGACAGCCGATCCGCAGCTCGAGCTCGGCCTGCCCAGCCCCGCCTTCGTGGAAGCGCTGCACGATCCCGTCGTGACCCTGGGTCTCGGGCGCCTGCCGAGCCCGGTCGAGGTCAGCGTGGGAGCGGGCATGAAGGCCAGGGCGGCGAGAGCGGACTACCCCTCCGCGTACAGCCTCGTCGATCTCGGCCAGGTCACCGCGCCGGTCAAGGACCAGCTGAGTTACGGGACCTGCTGGGCGTTCGCGAACATCGCCGCCCTGGAATCGAAGATCCTGATCTCCCAGGGCCAGCATCTCGACCTGAGCGAGGACAACCTCATCGGGCGCAGCGGATTCTGGTCGACGATGGCCTGGCGCTACGGAAAAGCCGGCACCCAGGGAGGGGGCTACGACTTCATGGCCGCCGCCTACTTCGCCCGATGGGCGGGTCCCGACACCGAAGCCAACGACCCCTACCCGTCGATCAGACCGCCGGCGGTGAAACACGTCGTGAAGCACGTGCAAGGAGTGGTCATGATCCCCGGCCGTTCGGCCGACCTCGACAACGACCTCATCAAGCACCTCGTCATGGCCAACGGCGCCCTCAGCGTCGGCATGTGGTGGGATTGGGACGCCTACGACGAAGCGACCTCCTCCTACTTCCTGGCGACCCAGGAGAAGTGGGAGAACCACGGTGTCTGCATCGTCGGCTGGGACGACACGTACGCCGCCGCGAACTTCGGCGCCGGCCCTGAGGCTCCCGCCGGCGACGGCGCGTTCCTCGCGCGCAACAGCTGGGGTGCGGGCTTCGGCGAAGACGGCTACTTCTGGGTGTCGTACTACGACCAGTCGTTCGCCCGCGACAAAGACCTGGGGACGTACGGGGGAGGCGCCTCCTACTCGGACGTAGCCGACGTCGGCAACTATTCGCGCAACTACGGCTACGACCGGCTGGGCGTCACCGACCGCCTGGGCTACACGGACGGCTCTCCCATCTGGGCGGCCAACCGCTTCACGGCGGCGAGCTACCGCGAGATCGCCGCCGTCGGCTTCTACACCCTGTCGTCGGGAACGCCCTACGAGGTGTGGGCCGGGCGCACCTTCAAGACCCTCACCCGGCGCGCCTCGGGTACGGCGTCCCTACCGGGCTACGCGACCGTCAAGCTCGACACCCCGCTGCCGGTGGTCAAGGGCGACACGTTCGTGGTCGCCATCAAGCTGGTGTCGCCCGACGGAAGCCTGCCGCTGGCCGTCGAGAGGCGCGCCGACACGACCTACGGGTTCGAGTCCGCGGCGACTGCCCGCAGCGGGCAGAGCTTCGTGGGGCCCCTGCGGTGGCGCATGAGCGACCTGACCCTCAGGTACCCCCGCGCCAACGTCTGCCTCAAGGCGTTCGCGCGCTAGCGGCGACGGGCACGGCTTCGGAGCTTCGGCCCGCCGAAAGGAGTGTGGGCATGTCCGACCATCCGGCGCAGCCGCAGACGGGCGGCGCGCGCCGAAGCGGCGCGCGGCCGTTCCGCCTTCGCGCCGTCCTCTTCGATTTCGACGGCACGCTGACGCGCCCCGGGGCGCTCGACTTCGCCGCCATCAAGCGCGAGGTCGGCTGCCCGCCGGACCGCTTCGTGCTCGAGTGGATCGGAGAGCTCGCCGCTGGGCCTGCGCGAGACGCCGCAGCCGCCGCCCTCGAGCGCTTCGAGCTCGCCGCTGCGGACGCCTCCGAGCCCAACGACGGCGCCGAGGACGTCGTCCGCGCCGTCCGAGCGGCCGGCGTCGCCGTCGGCGTGCTGACGCGCAACGGAAGGGCGGCAGTCGACCGCGCCCTGCTCCGCTTCCCCTCACTGACGGCCGCCGACTTCGACGTCGTCGTGACTCGCGACGACGGCCTCGCGCCCAAGCCGGCCCCGGACGGCGTCGTCCACGCCGCCGGGGTGATGGGCGCCGCGCCGGAGGAGACGCTCGTCGTCGGCGACTACCTCCTCGACATGCAGGCCGGCCGGGCGGCGGGAGCAGCCACCGCGTACCTCGTCAACGGAGGCGGCGGCGCGGGCGACGTCGACGACGCGGAGCCGGACGCCGCCGACTGCGATTTCGTCATCGGCCGCTTGTGCGAGCTCGATGCCGTCGTCAGGCTGGGGTTACCGCTGGCGGCGGGCAAGCTCCCCAACGACCTGCTGGGAGGGTTCCTCGACGACCTCGCCGACGACCCGACCGTCGTCGTCCCCCCCGCGGTGGGCGAAGACGTCACGGCGCTCGAACTCGGCGGCGCACAGCTGCTCGTGGCGCACGGCGACCCGATCACCCTCGGCGGCCTCGATGTGGGACGCGCAGCCGTCCTCGTGAACGCCAACGACATCGCCGCGGCCGGAGCGGAACCCCGCTGGCTCATCGCGACGGTGTTGCTGCCCGAGGGGACGACGGCGTCCGAGGCGCTCGCGCATCTGGACGATCTCGCGGCGGCGGCCGCCGAGGCCGGCGTCACGCTGGCCGGCGGCCACACGGAGGTCACGGCCGCCGTCACGCGACCCGTGGTGTCGCTCACCGCCCTGGGCACGGTGGCGCGCGCCGAGCTCAAGACCAAGAGCTCGGCGCTCCCCGGCGACCGCGTGCTGCTCACCAAGGCGCTGGCGGTGGAGGGAACGGCCCTGCTCGCCGAGGAGCTGGGCGAGCGCCTCCTGGCCCTCGGCATGAGCCGTGAGGACCTCGACGCCTGCCTCGCGCTCGAGCCGCAGAAGGCGGTCGCACCGGAGGCGAGGCTCGCCCGCGGTATCCCGGGGGTCCGCGCCATGCACGACGTCACCGAAGGCGGACTGGCCACGGCGCTCCGGGAGCTGGCGTGGGCGGCCGGCCGCGGCATACTGGTGCACCGCGACCGCATCCCCGTCTCGGCGCTGACCGCGCGGGTGTGTGCGCTGCTCCATGCGGACCCGCTCGGCCTCATCGCCTCCGGCAGCCTGCTCATCTGCTGCGCCCCGGGTGAGGCCGCCGCGCTGGAACAGACGCTTGCAGCGGCCGGGATAGCGGCCGCCGATATCGGTGAGATCACGGAAGGCGCCGGAGTCGCCGCGCTGGAGCGCGGCCGGCCGGCGCCGTGGCCGGCCTTCGCGACCGACGAGGCGGCAAGGCTACTGAACGCCCGGGAGTGACGGCGAGCCCCGGCCCTCAGAGGGCCGTGAGCCGCCAGTCGATGTTCATCTCGTCGCAGAGTGCGGCGATCGCCTCGCGCAGCCCCGCGACGGGGGTGGCCGCCGGGACCGAGATCACCAGCTCCATCTCGAAGAGCGGTGCGTTGGTGTACGGCGCCGGTCGCAGAGACGAGTCGACGCTCTCGATGTTGACGTCCATCTCGCCGAGAAGATGCGAGACCGACTGCATGAGCCCCGGATGGTCCATCGCCCAGGTGTTGAGCCGGAAGGGCATGGCCGGCGGGCGGTCGCCGGCGGCGCCGCCGGCCTGCCGTAGCTCGGCGTGCACGTGGCTGGCTCGCCGCAGCGCTCCCAGCCCGTCCTGGAGGCGGCTCATCGCCTCCTCACTGCCGCCGACCAGCATCATCATCGCGAACTGGCCGCGGAGGTTCACCATGCGGCTGTCCTCGAGGTTGCCGCCGCGTTCCGTGATGTAGCGCGTGACCTCGTCGACGAGGCCGGGGCGGTCGTCGCCGACCGCGGTCAGCACGGCATGATGAATGACGTCCATGCGCAGACAGTACCGGCATCCCGCGCGAAAGACAAAGCCCCCGCCGTCTGAGCCTGCGCGCGGGCGGTATAGTGGGGATGTGACCCCGATGTTCAGAGCCGACCTGCACGTCCACTCCACGAACTCCGACGCGTCCGGCAACGCGCGCATCCGCGCGCTGCGCAGCGCCGAGTCGTTCACGGATCCCCTGGAGCTCTACGAGGCGCAACGTGCCCGGGGGATGGACTTCGTCACCATCACCGACCACAACACGCTGGCCGGGTCGTTGGCGATCGCCCACCTGCCCGGCGCCTTCCTGAGCACGGAGCTCGACAGCTGGTTCCCGGAAGACGGCGCGCGCGTGCACGTCGTGGCGCTGGACATCGACGAGGCGACGTTCGCCGCGGCCAACGCGGCCCGCGAGAACGTGCACGACCTTGTCGCCTGCCTCCGCGAGGCGGGCGTCGTCCACTACCTCGCCCACCCGCTGTTCGACATGTCCGGGCGGCTCACGCCCGAGACGGTCGAGCGGATGCTCCTCCTCTTCAATGTGCTGGAAGGCCGCAACGGCGCGCGCACCGGCCGCTGCAACGGCCTGCTGAGGGCCATCGTCGCCGCGCTCACCCCGGAGCAGCTCTGGGCCATGGCAGAGCGCCACGGCATCGAACCGTACGGCGAGACGCCCTGGCGCAAGGCGCTCACCGGCGGCTCGGACGACCACAGCGGCCTCTTCGCGGCGAGCGCCTTCACCGTCGCCGGCGGGGATGGGACGGCGGCAGGCTTCGTGCGTGCCGTCGGCGCCGGGGACTGCGACCACGGCGGCGCGGACGGCGACGCCCGGCTGCTCGCCCACAGCATCTACGCCGCCTCGTTCTGGCGCATCCGCGAGATCCTGCGGCTCGACGACCAGGAGGATCGCAAGCGCGCCCTCACCCTGCTGCGCAAGGGATTCGGGCGCATCGGCCGCGACGTGCCGGTGCTCGAGAAGACGCTGCGCGGCGTGCGCAGCATGGCCCCCGGGCTCTATCGCGACGGCGACCCACGCGGCCCCTCCTGGGAGGACCTCCTCGAACGCGAGATCGGCAGTCTCATCACCGACCCGGACGGCATCAACGCGGTCGATGCCAAGGAGCTCAACCGGCGGTTCTTCGTGGTTGCGCAGCGGCTCGCGGACGACGTCATGAGCCTCCACCTCATGCCGCTGCTCGACCGGGGCGCGCGACTCGGACTCAAGCGCAGACTGCAGAGTGTCTACGCCGTCGGCATGGTCGCGTTCCTGGAGCTGCCCTACTACTTCGCCTGGAGCTTCCAGAGTCGCGACCGGGAGCTGCAGGAGCAGCTTGCGCGCGTACTTCCTCGGCGAACGCCGGCACACGTATCGAGACAGAGTGGCGGTGCTGTGCTCACAGGTCTGCCGGGACGGCCGCGGGTCGTCCGGCGACCCGCGACAGTCCACCGCGGCGGCCCCTCCCGGCGCCGCGGCGACAGGTTTCCCCGCAGGCACCCGCCGCCACGACATCGAGGTGACTCTGGTGACCTGTTCGGCCGGCTCCGAGCCGGCGCCCGAAGGCGCCGTGGACTTCCGCGCGCTCGCCTGGCGGCCGTCGCTCAACGGCTGCGGCCCGCGATGGGTGGTCCCGCCGGTGGTCGAGGTCGTGGACTTCCTCGAGGAGGAGGGCTTCACCGCCCTGCACACCGACTCGACCGCCGGACAGGGGCTGCTGGCGCTCGCCGCGGCCCGCCTCCTGCACCTGCCACTCACCGGCGCGGTAGACCCGGACGGGCTCAAGGCGCCGGGCGGGCGCGGCGACGTCCCCGGCCGGCTGCTGCGCCGGTACCGCATCTGGTTCTACGGGAGACTCGATGAGGCCTACGTGCCGACGCGCCAAGCGGCACGTGCGCTCGTCGCCGGAGGCGTGGACCCCGGACGCATCACGCTGCTCCCGGCGACACGGCACGCCCCAGGACCGGACGCTCCGGACGAGCAGGCCCGCCCGGCGTGAGCCGGCGCGCGCGCCGGCTCACGCCGGCGTCATTCCGCGTCGGCGAGCAGTGCGTACATGCGTTTGCGCGCCTCCCGCAGGATCTCCAGCGCCTTCTGCACGTCGGCCGCCGAGCCGGCCATGCCGACCTGCTTGACCGCGGCGCCCAGCTGGAAGACCGCCTGGCGCAGCGCGAAACGCGGGTCCTGCTCGCCGCCCTCGGCGCCCCACGGCGAGTCGCCGAGCCGCTCCTTGAGGGTGGCGGCCTCCTTCGCGCCGGTCTCCGTGAGGGAGACCACGCGACGACCGTCGGCCTCCTCACCCCGGATCAAGCCCTGGTCCTCGAGCAGCTGGAGCGTCGGGTACACCGACCCGGGGCTCGGGCGCCAGGCGCCGCCGCTCCGCTCCTCGAGCCGCTGCATGATCTGGTAGCCGTGCATCGGCTCGTCGGCGAGAGCCAGCAGGATCGCCGCCCGCACGTCGCCGCGCCGCGCACGCGACCAGGGGCCTTTGCCGTGCCCGTGGCCGTGGCCGAGCCCGTGGCCGCGGCCCGCTCCCGGACCGTGGCCGCCGCCGCGACCAGGACCGCGCCCGCCGAACTTGAAGCGCGCGGGGCCACCACCCTCGCCGCGCGGCGAACCGCCGCGGCCACAGCGGCCGCCCGAGGGGTCTGAGTCCATTCTGACATTCATTCGTCTCTCCTTATGACGTTGCATCACGATATATCGTAATGCATCGCCGGCGGAAGTCAAGCTCCTCTTCGTCCTGGCGCCGTGCGGGCAGCGACGTGAGACGCCTCTGACGCTGCCGTTTGTGTAGAATCCCGAGGCGATGATCCGGTACCTCGACACCCGCGGCGCGATCGACCGGCCGCGCACGTTCACGGAGGCGATCCTCGAGGGCATCGCGCCGGGCGGCGGGTTGTTCGTCCCCGAGCGACTGCCTGCGTTCTCCGTGAGCGATGTGATCGCACTCGCCGATGTGCCGTACCACGCGCGCGCGGCGGCGGTCTACGAGGCCTTCGGCCTCGACGTCGACGCCGCCAGGACGCGCGAGATCGCGGCGAAGGCATACGGTCCCGGCTTCGACCATCCCGAGGTCGCCCCGGTCCGCGACGTGACCGCCGGCCGCCACGTGCTCGAGCTCTGGCACGGCCCGACGCTCGCGTTCAAGGACATGGCTCTCCAGTGCATGCCCCTGTACTTCAGCGAGGCGCTGGAGCAGGCGCACGCGCGCGGCGCCACCGACCTGGACTTCCTCATCCTGGTGGCCACCAGCGGCGACACCGGCGTGGCGGCGCTCAACGGCTTCGCCGATCGCGCCCGCACGAAGATCTGCGTGTTCTACCCCGACGCCGGCGTCTCGGCGCTGCAGGAGCTGCAGATGGTCACCCAGCCCGGGGACAACCTCACGGTGTTCCGCCTCGGCGGCGACTTCGACGACTGCCAGACCTCCGTCAAGGCGGTCTTCGACGACGACGCCTTCGCCGCCGAGCTGGCCGAGCGGCATCAGCTCTCGCTGAGCTCGGCCAACTCCATCAACTGGGGGCGGCTGCTGCCGCAGATCGTCTACTACGCCAGCGGCTACGCCGACCTCGCCGCGCGTGGCGCGGTGACGGCCGGTGAGCCCGTGGACGTCTGCGTTCCCACGGGCAACTTCGGCAACATCCTCGCCGCCCACTACGCCAAGCGGATGGGCGTGCCGCTCGGCCGTCTGCTCTGCGCCAGCAACACCAACAACGTGCTCTTCGACTTCCTCTCCAGCGGCGTCTACGACATCGCCGCGCGGTCGCTGGTCAAGACGCCGTCGCCGTCGATGGACATCCTCATCTCGTCCAACCTGGAGCGGCTGCTCTACCACCTCTGCGACGACCCCACGCTCATCTCCACGTGGATGACGGGGCTCAAGACGACCGGCCGTTTCGCCGTCGACGCGGCGACGCGCCAGAAGCTGCGCGCCGAGTTCACCGGCGCGTGGGTCGACAACGACGAGTGCTTGCGCACGATCGGCCGCGTGCAGCGCGAGCAGGGCTACCTGCTCGACCCCCACACGGCCGTCGCCTGGGAGGCCGCCGAGCGGCTCGCCGGCGACGCGCCGGTACTCATCGCCAGCACGGCGCACTGGAGCAAGTTCGCCGCCGACGTCGTCCGCGGCCTCACCGGCGTACCGGCCGGCGCGCCGGTGCCCGGCGCCGAGGACGACCTCGAGCTGCTCGACAGGGTCATCGACCTTGCGCCGGGCGCGACCGCGCCGCCCCAGCTGCGCGCCGTCCGCGCCAGGCCACGACGCTTCGACGCGCGCGTGGAAGCCGGACGCGAGCCGGTCGAGGCGAGCCTCAGGGAGTGGCTGGAGACGTCCTGACGGCCGTCCGGCCGCCCGTGATGTCGCGTGAGTCCGGCGCGACGCTACTCGTCGGCGGCCGGTGCGGCAGCACCCGGCGGTCGTGAGGAGCCCGGCGGTCCGGGAGCGCCCGCCGGACCGCCCACATCCGGCGCCGGCGGCCCCGCGCCGCCCTCATCCGCCGGCCGGTCGTCGAAGAGCCCGGCGTCCTTGAGCCGGCGATACGCGTCGATGCCGATCTTGACGAACGGCGCCGCGAAGATGCCGCCGAGCGCGCCGGCCAGGATCGCCCCTCCGGTGGTCGCGAACAGCACCACCAGGCCGCTCAGTTTGAGCGACGCGCCCAGGGCGAACTGTGAGACCACGGTCTGCAACGGGCCGTTGGCGATGAGCACGAAGATCAGCATCCAGACGGCGTCCCTGACGCCGCCGGTGCCGAGCGCGATCAGCACCGCGAACGCCCCTCCGATGAACGCCCCGAACATCGGGATGTAGTTGGTGAGCCACTGCACAACGAAGATCGTGAACGCGAGAGGCACGCCGATGACGAGGGCGCCGACGCCGACCACGGCGCCGTTGAAGAGGCCGATCAGCGTGCTGCCCCAGAGGTAGCCGCGCAGGAAGCGCGCGCTGTCGGCGAGGATCGAGTAGCCGACCGGCGGCGGCACCGGCCCCATGTGCTCGGAGGCCCAGCGGCCGATGCGGCGGCCGCCGATCAGCACGTAGACGAGGATATTGAGACCGATGAAGGCGCCGAAGGCGAACGTGGCCAGCGTGCTGACGCCCTTGAGCGCGCCGCCGAAGACGCCCTGCGCCCAGCTGCCGATGCTGCCGGTGAGGGTCTTCTTGGCCGAGTCTATGAGGCCCGGATCGATGTTCAGTTTCTGCAGACTGTCGTTGATCCAGCCGACGGCGGCCTCGACCTGATGCTCTATGGTCGGCCACTGCCGGACGATACCGACCGTCATGAGGGCGAGCAGGGCGAGACTGCCGGCGACGATGAGCACGGTCATGATCAGCGCGCCCCACGCGCGCCCCACGTGATGCCGCTCGAGCCAGTCGACGGCGGGCATGAACGTGGCGCCGAGCAGCACGGCGAAGAGCGCCGGGACGACCAGTGTGGCCAGTGCGTGCAGCGCGTAGGCGAGCCCGGTGAGGACGATGACGATGCCGATCAGGTACCAGCTGGCGACGCCGACGCGTTTGAACCATCCGGGGATGAAGGCTCGCGCGAGCGGCTGCGGCGCCTGGGGAGTCGGCGTGCCTGAGCCGGTCGCCGACTCGTCGGGTGCGGTGCGCCTCTTGAAGAGCTTCATCCTGCCCCCCGGTGAACGTGCCGGGCCGACCCGGCGTGGCGCCATCCTACACGCTCGGCGCGCAGGCGGGGACTGCGATAGGCTCACGGACATGAAGACCCGGATAGGCCGTCAGCCGTGGGAACACGAGGGCGTGCGCGTCGTGGACGGGCGCCTGCTCGTCGCGGGGCGCGACGCTGAGGCGCTCGCCCGCGAGCACGGCACGCCCCTGTACGTCTTCGACGTCGTGCGCGTGGCGGAGCAGGCGCGCGCGCTGCGGGACGCGCTCGCGCGCGGCGGGCTCACGCCACGCGTGCGACTCGCGCTCAAGGCGCAGCGCGCGCCTGAGGTGCTCGCGGCGCTGCGGGCGATAGCGCCACCGGGCTCGCCGGACGCGATCGGGATCGACGCCTGCTCGCCCGGTGAGGTGCTCCAGGCGCTGGACCACGGCTTCAGGCCGGAGGAGATCAGCTTCACCGGCACCAACGTCTCGGAGCGCGACCTCGACGTCATCGTGCCGGCCGGTGCACACGTCAACCTGGACCTGCTCAGCCAGATCGAGCGCTACGGCCGCCGCTGCCCAGGGGCGGCCTTCGGCCTGCGCGTCAACCCGCGCGGCGGCGTCATGCGCGGCCACGCCGAGAGCCTGTACAGCGGGACGCGGCCGACCAAGTTCGGCATCTACGAGGAGGACTTCGACGCCGCGCTCGCGGCGGCCCGGCGTCACCGCCTCACCGTCGACACGCTGCACGTGCACCTCGCCAACGGCATGCTCGACGACGAGCTGCCGGCGTTCGACGCCGCTCTCGGGCCGGTGGCGCGGATGGCCGAGCGGGCCCTCGACGCCGGCTGCCCGCTGGCGGAGGTCAACGTCGGCGGGGGCCTCGGCACGCCCACCCGCCCCGGCGAGGCGCCGCTCGACCTCGACGCCTACGCCGGCATTCTGGCGCGGCATTTCGGCGGCCTCGGCGCCGCCGTCGGCGTCGAGCCCGGGGAGTTCCTCACCAACGAGTGCGGCGTCCTCCTCGCCGAGGTCGTCACGGTGGAGCAGCGGCTGGGCGAGCGATTCGTCGGCCTGGACGCCGGCTGGAACGTCATGAACGACTCCTACATCTACGGCCGCGAGCCAGAGGTGGTCGTCGCGGCGCGGGCGGACGCCGCGCACGACGGCGCCGCCACTCTCACCGGCAACATCAACGAGGGCGACGACGTGTTCTTCACCGGGCGGACGTTCCCCGAGGTCGAGGAGGGTGAGGTCCTCGCCTTCGTCAGTGTCGGAGGGTACTGCCCCGGGATGTGGACCGACCACTGCCTGCGGCCGCGTGCCGGCATGCTCTTCTTCCGCGGCCGGGTCTGAGGGTCATTCCCCCGACAGGCGGGCGACCAGCGCGAGGGCGAAGGCGAAATCCACGCCCGCGACCACGGCCAGCAGCAGCGATGCGACGCGCCGGCCCGAGGTCCAGGCGACGACCGACATGAGGGTGAAGAAGACGCCGCCGCCGATCATGAACAGCAGCACCAGCGTGGATCCCGAGCGCACGAGCACCTCCTGGTCCGGCGTCTCGGCCGCCGGCCGCGACGACACCGGTAGAGTCTGTGCCCGGGCGCGCCGCCCGGCAAGCCCTCCGGCGTGACTTGCCAGCCGAGCTGCACGGCCGCACACTCGAGGTCGGTGCCGCGGATCGAGGAGATCACCAAATGACGATGACGCCCGACTGGACAGCCGTGCTCCACGACCTGGCTGAGGCCGGGTGGACCGCGCGGGTCGTCGCGGCCGAGCGGCTGGAGGAGCTGCGGCGCAGGGTAGCCGGGGTCCTCGCCTCCGGCGACCTGCCCGGCCACACCGCCGGCCACCTCGCCGACGAGGTCGCCTTCGCGCCGCCGGCGGAGCTGCGCGAGGTGCGCTCGGTCGTGGTCGGCGCCACGTCGCGGCCGCTCACGAGAGCCACGCTCATCGTGGGCGGTGAGCCGCGCGAGGTCGTCGTGCCGCCGCACTACGCCGGCTACCACACGCTGCCGCACGGCCTGACGACGGCGCTCGGCGCGGCGCTCGCGCCCTCCGGCCACGGGGCGGCAGGCTTCGCGCCGCCGCTCAAGACCCTCGCCGCCTGCTCGGGGCTCGCCCGCTACGGCCGCAACAACATCGCCTACGTGCCCGGGCTCGGCAGCTACCTGCTGCTGGCGGCCTGCGCCACGGACGCGCCTCCACCCGCTCCCGCCGCCTGGGACGAACCGCTGCAGCTGGACCGCTGTGAGCGATGCAGCGCCTGCGTGCGCGCCTGCCCGGGCGGAGCCATCCGCACCGACAGATTCCTCCTGCAGACGGACCGCTGCCTCACCATGGTGAACGAGGACGAGGCGCCGTTCCCGGATTGGGTGGACCCCGCCTGGCACCATTGCGCCGTCGGCTGCCTGCGCTGCCAACAGGTGTGTCCTGAGAACGCCACGGTCGACCTGCGGGTGGCGTCGGCGGAGGTGTTCGACGAGGCCGAGTCGGCGGCGATCCTGGCGGCGACGCCGAGCGATGGGCTGGCCCGCCGGACGCTCGAGAAGCTCGCCCGCTGCGGCCTCGACTACTCCCCCGGGCTCATCGCGCGCAACCTGCGCGCACTGCTCGACGCCTGAGCCGCTCGCCCGTCGCCGAGTGGGTCGCCTGCTTCAGGAAGGCGCGCCGGGCTTCATGACGCGACCGACGGCTAGCCCGCCACGCCTCAGGGAACCATCATCGTGTGGAGGCCCGGCACCGGAGCGGCTCCGGAAGGGGACCGGCGCCCAGAGGAAGGAGTGGTGATGGCGCATCCCATCGTCCTCGGCTACGACGGATCGGCGTGCTCGGCCGCGGCGCTCGACGAGGCCATCGAGCTGGGTCGCGACACGGCGGGAGCGGTGATCGTGGTGGTCTACTGTCACGAACCGCCGCCCGGTCTGAGCTGCGCGCTCGACCCGGGTTGCGCCGCCGCCAAGGAGCTGCGCGACTACGAGCGGCGCGTCGAGACCGACGTCGAGCCCATGCTGCACCGCGCCGCCGAGCGGATCCGCGAGGCCGGCGTGGAGACCGAAGTGCTCCTCGTGTGGGACGACCCGGCGCGAGCGCTCGAGACGGTGGCTCGCGACCGCGGGTCTCACGTGATCGTCGTGGGCTCGCACGGCGAGGGACCGATCGCCGGAGCGCTCGGCAGGCATACGCCGTTCGAGCTCCTGCATCGCAGCCACGTGCCGGTCATGGTGGTGCCCTACCGGCACTGAGCGAGCCGGCACTGAGCGAGCCGGCACCGCGCAGCCGGAATCGGGCGCGATGCCCCGTCACGACTCCGGTGAGCGAGCGCAGGTCACTGCGTTTCGCGCGCGAACCCCCTGACCGCAGCGACTGCCGCGCTCCAGCGGCGGCGGCGGTCACCGGTGTCGGCGTCCGCGTCGGGTGAGAACGTCGCGCCGGCGCTCCAGAGCGCGGCCACCTCCTCCTCGCTCTCCCAGACGCCCGTCGCGAGCCCGGCGAGCCAGGCGGCGCCGAAGGCGGTCGCCTCCGGCTGCCCCGCCCGAGTGACGGGCACGCCGAGCAGGTCGGCCTGGAACTGGAGCAGCAGATCGCTCGCGGCGGCCCCGCCGTCGGCGCGGACCTCCGCAGGTGCCACCCCCGCCCCTTCGGCCTCGGCCTCATAGAGGTCGGCGACCTGGAAGGCGATGCCCTCGAGGGTGGCGCGTGCGAGGTGGGCGGCGGTCGCCCCCCGGGTCAGCCCGAAGATCGCGCCCCGCGCGTGGGGATCCCAGTGCGGAGCGCCGAGGCCGGCGAGCGCCGGGACGAAGACGACCCCGTCGCTGGACGGCACGCTCTGGGCGAGAGACGTGGCTTCGGCGCCGCTCCCGACGATGCCGAGACCGTCGCGCAGCCACTGGACCGCGGCGCCGCCGATGAACACGCTGCCCTCGAGCGCGTAGGTGCGCCTGCCGTCGCGCTGCAGTGCCACCGTGCTCACCAGCCCGGCCGGCGTGGCCGCAGGCTCACCACCCGTGTTGAGGAGCAGGAAGCACCCGGTGCCGTACGTGACCTTCATCATCCCGCGTTGCGTGCACGCCTGTCCGAACAGCGCGGCCTGCTGATCGCCGGCCATGCCGGCGATAGGGATGGCGGCGCCGAGCAGCGCCGGGTCCGCCGTGCCGACGACGCCGCTGCTGTCGCACACCTCAGGCAGCAGCGCCCGTGGCACCCCGAACAGCGCCAGGAGCTCGTCGTCCCACGCGCCCTTGCGGATGTCGTACAGCAGCGTTCGTGAGGCGTTGGTCGCGTCGGTCACGTGCCGGCGCCCTCCGCTGAGACGCCACGCCATCCAGGAGTCCACGGTGCCGAAAGCGAGCTCGCCTGCGTCGGCCCGCTCGCGGGTGCCCGGCACGTGGTCGAGGAGCCAGCGCAGCTTGGTGCCGGAGAAGTACGGGTCCAGCAACAGCCCGGTCCTGCGCCGCACCATCGCCTCGGCGCCGGCGCCTCGCAGCTCCTCGCAGAAGCCGGCCGTGCGCCGGTCCTGCCACACGATCGCCGGCGCGACCGGCACGGAGGTCGCCCGGTCCCAGAGGATCGTCGTCTCGCGCTGGTTGGCGATGCCGAGGCCGGCGACGCCGGAGGCGGACACGCCGGCCTTGTCCAGCGCCGCGCGCGCCGTCGCCAGCTGCGCTCGCCAGAGCTCCTCCGCATCCTGCTCGACCCAACCCGCCCGCGGAGTGCTCAGCCCCACCTCCTGCTGGGCGCTCGCGAGCACGACGCCGGAGGCGTCGATCACGAGCGCCCGCGCGCTCGTCGTGCCCGTGTCGAGCGCAAGCACGACCTTGCCCGTAGCCCCAAGCACCTCATCCATGCCACCCTCCCTCCGTCGTCGCCGGCCATCCGCGCCGCGCGCGGCCATCGCCTGCGCGCGGATCCTCCTTGATCGGTCATGATACCGGCTGGCCCTGCACCAAGGGCCGCGCCCACCCCGGTACTCAGGTGAACACCCCATTTTCGAGCGTCATTACGAACTTCATGCGGCAGAGAGGGGTAGAGTGTTTGTGAAGGGAGTCGCATGTACGTGCGGCCCGGAAAGCTCGTGGAAGGAGGAGCCATGGGCTGGAGGAAGATCCTGGAGGCTGAGCACCGCCTGGTGCTGGAGGTGGCCGAAGCCGCGGACAAGGAGTGCGCGCACATCGAGGCGACAGGCTCTGTGCGCGCCGACCTCGCCGGCGACATGATCGGCTTCTTCCGGTACTTCAACGACGGCCTGCACGACCCCAAGGAAGAGGACCTGCTCTACGCGCGTTGCCACCGGCGCGGCATGACCGACCAGGACGAGCCGCTCGAGCAGATGCTGGGAGAGCACGAGTGGTGCCGCGGCAAGCTCGACGCCCTCGAGCGGTCACTCGAGACCATGGATCCCAGCGACCGCGCGGCGGCCCTCGACTTCGCCACGCGCCTGCGCGAGTACGTCGAAGTGGTGCGCTGTCACATCGAGATAGAGGAGGATGTCTTCTTCGACACCGCCCAGCACTACCTCACCGTGAACGACCGACGTGAGCTCACGGAGGAGTTCGAGGCCGTGCACTGGGACGAGGTCGAGGAGGGGGTCGCCTCCTACTGGGAGGACCTGGCCCACCGGCTGTCGGCGGCGGAGGCACAGTCGACCTGAGAGAAACCGCGACGCTCCTCCAGACGGGGCCGCGACGGCAGATGCTCCAGGTCGCGGCCTCGTCACCACGACGGGACCACGACGGTATCAGATCCAGGTCGCGGTCCCGTCGCTCAGGTAGTCGTGCATGTCGACGGCCGCCGTGCGCGCGGCGCCCATCGCCAGGATCACCGTCGCCGCGCCCGTGACGATGTCACCGCCGGCCCACACCTTGGGCACGCTCGTGCGTCCGGACTCGCTGAACGTCCGGATGTACCCGCGCTCGTTGCGCTCGAGGCCCCGGGCGTCCTCGAAGAGGGCCCGGTTGGGGCCGGCGCCCACGGCGACCACGACCATGTCGACGTCGATGAGGAAGTCGGATCCCAGGACCGGCACCGGACGCCGGCGTCCCGAGTCGTCGGGCTCGCCGAGCTTCATGCGCACGCAGCGCATCTCGCGCACCCAGCCCTGCTCGTCGCCCTCGTAGGCGATGGGGCTGGTGAGGTATTCGAAGCGCAGCCCCTCCTGCTCGGCATGCTCGATCTCCTCGGCGCGCGCCGGCATCTCGTCTCGCGTGCGCCGGTAGACGATGGCGACCTCCCGGGCGCCCATGCGCAGCGCCGTGCGCGCGCAGTCCATGGCGACGTTGCCGCCGCCGACGACGGCGACCTTGGTCCCGAGCGGCGCCGGCGTGTCGTACTCGGGGAAGAGATACGCCTTCATCAGGTTGACGCGCGTGAGGTACTCGTTGGCGGAGACGATGTTGCAGAGGTTCTCGCCGGGCAGGCCCATGAAGCCCGGCAGCCCCGCCCCCGTCGCCACGTACACGGCGTCGAATCCGAGATCGAACAGCTCGGTGAGGCCGTAGAGCTTGCCGACGATGCTGTTCATCTCGAACTTGACGCCGAGGTGGCGCAGGTTGCCCGTCTCCGCCTCGACGATCGCCTTGGGCAGACGGAACTCGGGGATGCCGTACACGAGCACGCCGCCGGGGCTGTGCAGCGCCTCGAAGATGGTGACGCTATGGCCCTTCACCGCCATGTCCGCGGCCATGATGAGGCCGGCCGGGCCGCTGCCGACGACGGCGATGCGACAACCCGTCTTCGCCGCCCGCTTCGGCAGTGCGACCTGATCGGTCTCACGCTCGAAGTCGGCGGCGAAGCGCTCGAGGGCGCCGATGGCGAGCGGGTCGCCCTTCTTGCCCAGCAAGCACAGCTTCTCGCACTGGTCGTCCTGCGGGCACACGCGCCCGCAGATCGCCGGCAGCGCGTTCTTCTCGCGGATGAGGCTGGCCGCGCCGGCGAAGTCCCCCGCGGCGACCAGCGTCACGAAGCCCGGGATGTCGACCTCGACGGGGCAGCCGTCGACGCAGGCCGGCTTCTTGCACTGCAGGCACCGGCTCGCCTCCGTCATCGCCAGCTCGCTGTCGTAGCCGTAGCTGACCTCCTGGAAGTTGCGGATGCGCAGACGAGGATCCTGCTCGGGCTTCTTCTGCCGCGGCGCGCCGGCGAGGATCTTGGCCCGGGTGCGCTTGGGGACACCGTGCCACGAGCAGTCCGCCTTCGTGCAGCACGAGAGCGGGGCGACGCGCGTACGCAGCGAGACGTCGATGGTGAAGACGCGCGATTCGCACCTGTCGCACAGGCCCTCGGCCTCGACCAGGGAGACGTGACAGTGCGGGCACATGACGTCGGTGGCCACCGCGTCGCCCGTCCAGCAAGGCGAGCAGACGCGCTCGAACTCCTCCAGCCGCGGGTTGACGAGCAGGTCGCAGCAGACGGTGTCGACCGCCACATCGAGGCCTACCCAGACGCGCTTGGTCTGCTCGTCGTAGACGTTGAGCGCAGCGTGACAGTGAGGGCAGAAGCTCGCAAGGTCGCCCTGTTGGGCGAGCGTGGCGAGCTCGTGATCGATGCCGGTCATCGCCGCGCCCTACCGTGCCTTGATGGAGGTGAGCAGCGAGATGCGCTCGTCGCGCCCGTACATCTGGTTGCGCTGGATGAGCTCGTCGAAGTCGACCTTGAACGCGTCGAAGTGCGGTCCGTCGACGCAGGCGAACTTCGTCTCGCCGCCGACGCTGCAGCGGCAGCCGCCACACATGCCGGTGCCGTCGACCATGATGGGGTTGAGGCTCACTTCCGTCGGGAAGCCGTAGATCCGCGTCATCTCGGTGACCGAACGCATCATGATCAGCGGGCCGACGGCAAGCACTCTGTCGATGTGCTCGTGCCGCTCGACGAGCCCCTTGAGGGCATCAGTGACCTTGCCGTGGACACCGTAGCTGCCGTCGTCCGTCGTCACGATGAGCTCGTCGCAAAGGCTTCGCATCTCGTCCTCGAGGATCAGGAGGTCCTTCTGACGCGCCCCGACCACCCCGATGATGTGGTTGCCGGCGTCGCGGTGCCCGGTGAGCAGGTGATGAAGCACCGCGATGCCCGAACCCCCGCCGATGCCGACCACGGTGCCGATCTTCTCGATCTTCTCGGGCACGCCCAGCGGGCCGCAGAGATCCTTGATCGCGTCGCCGACGCCCAGGGAGGCGAGCATGGCCGTGCTCTTGCCGACCACCTGGAAGATGATGGTGACGGTGCCGTTGGCCGCGTCCCGGTACGCGACGGTGAGCGGCACGCGCTCCCCCGTCTCGTTGACCCGCAGGACGATGAACTGCCCCGGGCGGATCTTGCGCGCGATCTGCGGAGCCTCGACGGTGAGGCTGATCAGATCACGCTTCGTGAGCTCCTGCCGGTCGACGATCGTGTTCATGGGCAGTCCCCCTGACCCGATGACTCGATGGCGCCGCGGCCGCGCGGCCGCGCGGCTCTGCATGCAATTATACCTCCGGAGTCCCTGACGCGAGGGGGAAGCACCCCGACCGGATGGCCCGACGAGGGCGCGGCCGCGGGCCACCCCGGCGCGGGCACCCGCGGCGGGACCGGGGACGACGGGACGTCAGCCCTCCAGCGGAGATGCTTCGTCCAGCGCCACGAGGTCGTCGCGGGACTGGGGGGCGCGGATGCGCAGCACCTCCGCGCCCTCCGTGACCGCATACGCTGCCGCCGTCGGACGCGCATTGTACGGCGTCATGAGCTCGAGCGTGTACGCCCCGGCGTCGTAGAACGCGAGCAGGTCGCCGGGCTTCGTCGCCGCGGGCAGACGGCGGTACTCGGTGGCGTCGTCACCACCGAAGACGTCGCCGCCGTCGCAGAGTGGACCGGCGACGCGGAAGCGGCCGTCCCTCGGCGACGCCGGCCGGCTTGCCGAGACCAGCGGGTAGTACCAGCCGTAGAGCACGGGGTCGAAGAAGGTGTTGTAGCCGGCGTCGACGAGCAGCCACCTCTCCTCGGCGGCGACGCGCCCGTGGTGGTCCCGCAGTCGTTTGGTCTTCTCGCTCTGCACGCGCGTGACGAGGATGGCTGTATCGGCGGCAACGGAGCGGCCCGGCTCGACCCAGAGCTCGAGCGCCGGGCGCCGCCTCGCGACCGCGCTGCGGATCGCGACGGCGTACTCGTCGACGCCGAGGCCGGTGAAGAAGTAGTCGTCGTCCGGGGGGACAGGGCGCTCCCGGTAGGCGACGGCGAAGCCTCCTCCCACGTCGAGCGCAGGGACCGTCACGCCGAGTTCGCGCTCGACCTCATCCAGCAGGTCGAGCGCCACGCCGACGGCGCGCAGATACGGCTCGAGCGTGGTGATCTGCGAACCGATATGAAGGTGCAGCCCCTCGAGCCGCAGGTGCGCCGATGACGCGGCCAGACGAAAGGCGTCGAGAGCCTCGCCCCGGTCGATGCCGGCCTTGCCGCCGCTGGCGGTCTCGAGCCCCGGGTGCGTGCCGCCACTGACGTTCACGTCGATGCGCGGCAGCACGCGCGCCCGGCGGCCGAGGGCGAGCGCGACCTCGTCGATCCGGCGCAGCTCGCAGAGTGAGTCGGCGACGATCCCCCGGATGCCGGCCGTCACCGCCTCCTCGATCTCCGCTCGGCTCTTGGCGACGCCGTTGAACACCACCTGCTCCGGCGAGAAGCCGGCGCGCAGGGCCTTCCAGAGCTCGCCGCCGGAGTTGACCTCCGCGCCGGCGCCGGCCGCGCGGACCTGCTCGAGGAACCACAGATTGGAGCACGCCTTGCTGGCGAAGAACACGCCGCCGGCAGCGTGCCGCGTCGCGAACGCCCGCTTGACGCGGGCGACGTTCGCTGCGATCCGCGCCCGCGAGTAGAGGAAGAACGGCGTGTCGACCCGGTCGGCCAGTCCGGCGACGTCGACCCCGTCGAACAACAGCCGTCCGTCGCGCACCGCCACCGTCTCCGCCATCCTCGTCACGGCGCCTCCGTTCCTGCCGCGGACCTGAGCCGCCAGCCTAGCCGGAACGGCGCGGAGACGAAAGCCGGGCGCGTTCGATGCCGGCGCGGCGCCCGGTCTCACCGACTCACGCGGCGATCGCGGGTGCATCCGGGGCGTGAGCGCCTCGGCGGCGTGAATACCAACCGCGATGGTCGGGTATAGACAGCGCGGGAGGGTGTGCGGATGCGCCTCCAGAGACGCGAAGGGAGACCACATGGCAGACGAACCGACACCCGCGCTCACGCTCGACTGCATCGGGCTGTACTGCCCGGAACCGTTGTTCCAGACCCGGGAGAGCATCGACTCGATCGAGGTCGGGGACGTGCTCGAGGTCATCGCCGACGACCCCGCCGCCGAGGAGGATCTCAAGCGCTTCGCCAAGCGTGCCGGGCACGAGGTCGTCGCCCTCGAGAACGACGGAGTCGAGCTCCGTATCCTCCTTCGCAGACTCAAATAGACCGAAAGGATCACCATGGCCGACGAGAAGAACATCCTCTACGTACAGACCAGCAACTCGCCGGAGCGCCAGTACTCGCCGCTGGTGCTCGCCCAGAGCGCCAAGGCGATGGGGCTCGACGCCGCCGTCTACTACCTGGGCATGGGCCTGACCGTCCTCAAGCCGGGCGCGGCCGAGGAGATGCAGCTCGGCAGCTTCCCGAGCGTCGCCGAGATGCTCCAGAAGACGATAGACATGGGCATCACCGTGTACGTCTGCGAGGCCAGCAAGCAGATGCTCGGCTGGGAGACCGTGGAGCTGATCGACGGCGTCAAGATCGTCGGCGCCGCGACGCTTAACGACCTCGCCCTGGACGCCGACGCGACGATGTGGTTCTGAGGCCGGCGATGACCGACGCGCGCGGCACAGACCTGCACCTGACCGACCCCGGCGAGGCGCTCCGCCGCGACGGGGTCGTCTACGCCGACTACCAGAGCGCCAAGCCCGTCGACCCACGTGTGGTCGCGGCGATGCTGCCGTACCTCACGGAGAAGTTCGGCAACGCCGCGTCGCTGCACGGCGTGGGCGACGTGGCGACGGAGGCTTTGGAGGAGGCGCGCGGGCGCGTCGCCGCGTTCTTCGGCGCGGACCCGCGCGAGATCGTCTTCACCGGCGGAGCCACCGAGGCCACCAACCTCGCCATCGTCGGCTATGCCCTGCGCAACAAGCGCAAGGGCGACCACGTCATCATCAGCGAGGCAGAGCACATCAGCGTGCTCAACATCGCCAAGTACCTCGAGAAGCAGGGCTTCCGCGTGACGCGGGCGCCGATCGACCTGTACGGGCGCGTGAGCCCCAAGAAGCTGCGCGCCCGCATCACCGACGAGACCATCCTCGTCTCGGTGCAGTGGGCCAGTAGCGAGATCGGCACGGTCCAGCCCATCGCGGAGATCGCGGAGATGCTGGACGGCACCGGCATCGCCCTCCACAGCGACGCCGTCGCCGCGGAGGGCCTCCTGCCGATCGACACGAGCTCCGTGCCGGTCAGCCTGCTCAGCCTCTCGAGCAACGACATCTACGGCCCGCGCGGGCTCGGGGCCCTCTACGTGCGCCAGGGCGTGCAGGTCGCGCCGGTGCTGCTCGGCGGCGGCCAGGAGCGCGGCCTGCGCTCCGGCAGCGAGGACCTCGCGAGCATCGCGGGCTTCGCCGCGGCGGCCGACATCATGGCCGCGGAGATGCCCGCCGAGGTGGAGCGCGTGCGCGCGATCCGCGACCGGCTGGTCGAGCGGGTGCTCGCCGAGATCCCGGACTCGCACCTCAACGGCCACCCGGAGCAGAGGCTGCCCAACAACGGGCACTTCCGCTTCCACGGCGTGGAGGGAGAGGCGATGGTCCTGTCGCTGCGCGACGCCGGCATCGCCGCGTCCACTGGATCCGCCTGCAGCTCCAAGACGCTCGAGCCTTCGCACACGCTCATCTCGTGCGGCCTGCTGCACGAGGAGGCGCACGGCTCCCTCGAGTTCACCTTCGGGCGCTGGAGTTCGATGGAGGACGTGGACCGCATCATGGCCGTCCTCCCCGGCGTGATCGCCCGTCTGCGCGCCCTCTCGCCCCTGTACAAGACGCACGCTCCCGCGACGCCGTGACCGCCGCGACATCCGCTCACCCGAAAGGCTCCGACCGATGAAATCGACGCAGTACACCGAGAAGACCCTCGAGCACTTCCGCGACCCGCGCAACGTGGGCACGCTGGAGGGCCCGAACGTCGCCGTCGGCCGCGTAGGCAACCCCGTCTGCGGCGACATGATGGACATCTACATCGAGGTCGAGGACGACCGCATCAAAGACATCAAGTTCCAGACGTTCGGCTGCGGCTCCGCCGTCGCCACCTCCAGCATGATCACCGAGCTCGTCATGGGCATGCCGCTCGACGACGCGCTCAAGGTGAGCCGCGGCGACGTGGCCGACGCGCTGGAGGGCCTGCCGCCCATCAAGATGCACTGCAGCAACCTGGCGGCGGACGCGCTGCACGAGGCGATCAAGAACTGGCGCGAGGGCGTCGGCCCGGAAGATGCCAAGAAGACGCCGGGCGGCACCGCGTGCCACCCGATCCCGGCGGAGGTGGCCGAGGTCGAGATCCAGAAGCTCGATGAGTACGACGGCAAGGGCCTCTACCGCAAGGTAGACGACCTGAGCGAGCTCGCCGACCAGCGCGTCGTCGTGCTCGACACCGGCGACCGCGCCGCGCAGCTGGCGATGGACCTCACCGACCACACCGGCCGGGTCGTGCTCATGACGACCGGCAAGGAGCCGAGCGTGAGCCCTGCGGTGCGCTCGGCCCTGCGCCTCAGCGACGTGAAGGTGCTGGCCGAGGCGCAGCCGCTCGAGCTGCTCGGCGAGGGCGAGCTCGAGCGCATCCGCGTGCACGACCTCAACGAGGACGAGGAGTACGAGCTCACGGCCGACGCGTTCGTGGTGCTCGAGTAGGGACCGCCGCGCGCCGGTCTTCTGGCCGCGCGGCGCCCGTGCGCAGCGACGGGGCGGGCGGCTCTAGCGGCCTCCCGCCCCGTCGCGCGTACGTCCCTGGTCGTCCAGGTCGAGCACCAGGTGCACGTCGTCCGGCTCGAGCGCGAGCAGGTCGGGGTCTGGCGCGTCGGCAGCCGTGAACGCTCCGAGGACAAGCGTCCGCTGAGGCAGGTCGTCACTCTCGTGCGGCCGTACCTTCGGCCGTTCAGTCCTCTGCCACATCTCACGCGCGGCCGGCACGTCGCTCTCAGTAGTTCGCCGCGTACACTTCCTGATAGGCCATCGGGTGATCGCAGGCCGGGCACTTGGCGAGCGCCTTGGTGCCTTCGTGGACGAAACCGCACTTGCGGCAGATCCAGGTGACCTTCTCCGGCTTCTCGAAGACCTGGCCGGTCTCCAGGTTCGCGACCAGCTTGCGGTAGCGCGCCTCGTGATGGGCCTCGACCTTGGCGATCTGGCGGAAGGTCCTGGCGACGTCGGCGAAGCCCTCCGACTCGGCCATGTCGGCGAACGCCGGGTAGAGGTCGGTCCACTCCTCGTTCTCGCCGTCGGCGGCGGCGGCCAGGTTCTCGACCGTCGCGCCGCCGAGCTTGCCGGCCGGGTACGTCGCGGTGATCTCGCGGACGCCGCCCTCGAGGTGCTTGAAGAACTGCTTGGCGTGTTGCTCCTCGTTCGCGGCAGTCTCGGTGAAGATGGCCGAGATCTGCTCGAAGCCCTCCTTCTTCGCGATCTTGGCGAAGAACGTGTAGCGGTTGCGCGCCTGGCTCTCGCCGGCGAACGCCTTGAGGAGGTTCTCCTCCGTCTTGCTGCCCTTCAGGCTGGCCATGCTGGCTCCTTTCGTGGGGTCGCTGCGCGTAGTCTAGCGAATGACGTGACCGGGGAGGCCTCTGGGGGGTCCTCCGCGCTTCCCCGCTCCGGTCACGGCACCGGCAGGTCGACGCCGACCTCCGCGGCGCCGCCGCTGGTCCAGCTGGCGCCCGCCGCGGCGGCCATGACGGCCGCCATCGCCGCCGCCTCGAGCGGCGAGACGGTCTGGCCGAGCAGGACGAAGGCGGCCAGCGCGGCCACGGCCGGCTCGATGCTGAGCAGCACGCCGTAGGTGGCGGCGCGGACCCTGCGGATGGCGTACATCTCGAGCAGGTACGGGAACGCCGACGAGGCGACGGCGATGACCAGGCCGAGCAGCACGGCGTCCCAGTGCCCCGCGAGCTTGAGGCCGTCGACGGCGAGGAGCGGCGTGGCCAGCACGGTGGCGCCGGCCATCATCATCGCCGTGACGGAGAGCGGGTCCATGCCGGTCACGGCGCGCTTGGCCAGCAGGAGGTACGCGCCCCAGCAGACGCCGGCCAGGAGCGCAAGCAGCAGGCCGAGGCCGGTGGCGGAACCGGACGGGCCGGCGAGGACGACGACGCCCGCGCCGGCCAGCACGATCCACAGCCAGTCGAGCGAGCGCCGCGTGCCGATGACCGCGACGGCAAGGGGCCCGACGAACTCGATCGCCACGACGATGCCCACCGGCACGCGGCTGATGGCGCCGTAGAAGCTGAGGTTCATGAGGAAGAGGGTCACCGCGAGCGCCGCGAGCGGCAGGCGATGGCCCTTTGGCGGCAGGCGCCGCAGCGCGGACGGACGGACGGCGGCGAGGATCAGCGCGGCGAACGCGGTCCGCAGCCAGAGCGCCTCGATGACGCCGACCGACTCGATGACCGGGACGGCGAGCGCCGAGCCGGTCTGGATCGAGAGCGCGAGGACGACGACGAGCGCGGCGGCGAACGCCGCGTCCCGCCGCGCCGGCGGTCGGGATCCGCCTGAAGACGCCGCGGGTGTGCCGGGAGCGGTCATGCCGCCAGTCTACTGAGGAGCGTCGGGCTGCGGCATCCCCCGCGCGCCCGGAGCCGGCGGCGTCGCGACCCACACTTGTCGGCCGCCGGTCGCCGTGGTACCTTTGCGCCTTTCCCTCAGTTGCGGACAAGAACAGTCCGCTTCACCGACAGCGAGGACGACATGAGCGCGAGGCCTACGAAGACCCCCACCCATGCCGACGAGAAGCACGCCGTCCTGTATGGCCATCCCATCCCGGAGAACAGCTTCGCTGTACGCGACCTGGTCCACAAGCTCCCCGGCACCGGCCTCTTCGACCTGAGGCGCACCGAGGATGGCGCCCACGCCTGCACCTTCTGCGGCGCCTGCCAGAAAGCATGCCCGGTCGAGTGCATCGACGTGCGCCGCGACCCCTCGCGCTCCCACGGCAAGGGCAAGGAGCGCCACTTCGCCGGCACCATCACCCTCGACGAGCGCCGCTGCATGACCTGCAACCACTGCATGGAGACCTGCACGTTCGACGCGCTCGTGCCCACGGAGCTGTACTGGGAGCACCGCCGCCGCGTGCAGGAGCTGGGGCACAGGACGCCGCAGCTCGCCAGCGGCCACGGGCTGTGCAGCGGCTGCGGAGCGTCGATCGTCGTCAACCAGGTGCTGAGCCAGGTGAAGAGCCACTACGTGGTCTCCGGCGCCACCGGCTGCCTGGAGGTCTCGACGACGCGCTATCCCTACACCGCCTGGAAGGGCAGCTACATCCACACCAACTTCGAGAACGCCGCGGCGACGCTCTCCGGAGTCGAGACCGCGTTCCGCGCCCTGCACAAGCGCGGCAAGCTCGAGGAGCGCGTCAAGTTCATCGCCTTCGGCGGCGACGGCGGCACCTACGACATCGGCCTGCAGGCGCTCTCCGGCGCCATGGAGCGCGGCCACGACATGCTCTACGTGTGCTACGACAACGGCGCCTACATGAACACCGGCTTCCAGCGCTCGAGCGCGACGCCGCACGGGGCCTGGACGACCACGAGCCCCGTGGGCGACGACCTGCCGGGCAAGCTGGGCCACAGCAAGAACCTCACCGAGATCATGGTGGCGCACCGCCTGCCCTACGTGGCACAGTCCTCGCCACACGACCCGCAGGACCTCATCCACAAGGCGAGCAAGGCACTGGAGATCGAGGGTCCGACGTTCCTCAACGTGCTCTCCGCCTGCCCGCGCGGCTGGCGCACCGACAACGATGAGGGCATCGACCTCAGCCGCCTCGCAACGGAGACGTGCTACTGGCCGCTGTTCGAGGTCAACGAGGGCGTGTACCGCCTCACCTACCGGCCGCGGCACAAGCAGCCGCTCGGCAAGTGGCTCGAGCGCCAGGGCCGGTTCGCCCACCTGGCGCTCCCCGGCAACGAGCACCTGCTGGAGACGCTCCAGGAGTGGGTGGACTTCGAGTGGGACCTGCTGCTGCGCAAGTGCGACGAGATCCCGGAAGACCAGTGGGACAAGGCGGCCAGTCGCCACAAGGCTGAACCGTTCGTGATGCACCCCAGCCGGGCTCACCTCGAGTCGCTGGGAGAGCCGCTGACCGCGAGCATGACGTACACGGCGATCGAGTGGGACGACTTCGACTGGGGCCGGCACTCGGGTATGCAGGACGGCGCCTTCGAGGATTGATCTGGCCGAGCGCCGAAGGCGCGCCGCACCCTGGATCCCGAGGCGTGGCCGATGTCATGCGCTCTTCCGGCCGGCGCCGGGTATCCTCAATCGTGAGACGAGGGAGCCAGGCCGGTGACCGAGAGACCGGCCGGCGCCGCATCGAGGACGGTGGATGAGATGGACAGAGGATGCCCCGGCCAGGACCGCAGCAACTGGACGCCGGACGACATCTTCGAGGTGCCCTGCGCCGGCTGCGGCAGACCCGTGGAGTTCTTCAAGGACGACGCGCGCCGCTACTGCCCCGAGTGCGGCGCCTGCACCCCCAACCCCAGGCAGGATGTCGGCTGCGCCGCGTGGTGCGCGGCGGCCGACAAGTGCTCCGTCGGGCGCGAGTGGATCGTGGACGACGAGTCGCCCACGACGGGCGAGACGACCTGAGGCCGCAGCACCCGACGGCGCCCCGACCTTGTCAGAGCTGCAGGTACGAGTCCGCGTAGATGGTCTCGTTGCAGAGCATCCGGTAGGTCTTCCAGAGCGCCAGCTGCTCCGCGTCGTCCATGTCGACCAGCGCCGGGTCGAGCTTGTCCATCGCCGCGACCGCGTCGTAGAGAGCGACGATGAGCGTGCCCAGCGCGGTGCTGTCGTCGCGCTGCTCGGCGATACGGATCCACTCGTTCTGGACGGCGTCCAGCGGGTCGGCGATCGCGCTGTCCAGGCCCGCGCCCATGACCATGACCATCATCGTGCGGTTGATGAGGGGGCGGTTCTCCGGTGGCGCACCGTTGGAGATGTTGGAGAGGCCGACCACCGTGGTCGGCGGCGGGTCGGCCATCATCTTGAACATGCGGATGGCCTCGACGGTCTCGAGCGCCACGTCCTGGTTGCAGTTGACCGCGAGCACGAGAGGATCGAGGAAGACGTCCTCGACGGGAAGCCCGGCGGCCTCGGCCGCCGGCAGCAGCGCCTCCATGGCGATGCCGGCGCGTCCGTCGGCCGTCGTCGGGATGCCGTCCACGCCCATCGTGAGCGCGATGACCTTGGCGCCGTACTTCGCCGCCAGCTGCATGACGCTGTCCAGGCGCTCCGGGTCGGCCGAGGCCGAGTTGAGCATGGCGGGCCGCTTGCAGACCTTGAGGCCCGCCTCCATGGCGGCGAAGTTGGTGGTGTCGAGCGAGAGCGGTACGTCGGTGACCTGCTGCACCGCGTCGACGATCCACGGCATGATCTCGTGGCCGAGCTTCTTCTGGGGACCGATGTTCAGATCGACGATCGCAGCGCCGGCCTCCACCTGAGCCACCGCCATGTCCTGGATGGTCTTCGCGTCGCGGGCCTCGATGGCCGCTTTCACCGGCGGCGCGATGATGTGGATGTTCTCACCGATGATGAGCACCGGCGGCCTCCTTCCCCTCGGGTTGGGCGAGCATGGTGGCGACGACCGGCGCGAGCGCAGCGTTCAGGGTGCTGTCAGGGGGCAGGCCCACCAGCGCCTTGCCGGCGGCGTCGTACTCGGCGACGAGCGGGTCGTCGGGCAGCACTGCGAGCAACTCGAGCCCGTGGTCGGCGATCGCCGCCTCGAGCGCGGGCGAAAGCCCGTCGCCGGCCCGGTTCACGACCAGATAGTTCCGGCCGACCTTGGTCTCGAGCTCCCCGAGCAGAGCGGCGATGCGCCCGGCGGTCGTGATGCCACGCACGGTCGCATCACTGACGATGAACAGCACGTCCACGTCCCGCGTCGTGCGACGCGAGAGGTGCTCGAGGCCGGCCTCGTTGTCGATCACCACCCACGGGTAGCTGTCGGCGATCGCATCGATGATCGCGCGCAGCATGTTGTTGGCGGCGCAGTAACAGCCCGGGCCTTCGGGGCGGCCCATGGCGAGCAGGTCGACGGAGGCGCCCTCGACGACGCTCGAGTTGATCTCGTAGTCGAGCAGGTCGCGTTTGGCGATGCCGGCCTCGAGCAGGTTCGCCCGGGCCTTCTCGCTGGTCTCCTCGCGCACGTCGCCGACGGTCTTCTCCAGCGGCAGGTCGAGCACGGTGTGGAGGTTGCTCGCCGGGTCGGCGTCGATGGCGAGGATCGGGCCGGCCTTGGCCTCCGCCAGGCGGCGGATCAGCAGGCCGGCCAGGGTCGTCTTTCCGGTCCCCCCCTTGCCGGCGACGGCGATCGTGGTCGTCATGGGATCAGTCTCCGTTTCCACTCTCGTTTGCGCGCGCACGAGCGGCAAGCGCCTCGCGCACGCTCGGGAACCCGGTGAGGTCGGTGTGCGGCAGGAAGAGCGCCGACGTGTACTCGTCCATGAAGGTGTTGTCGGCGCTGAGCTCGAGGTAGGTCATCTTGCTCGCCACATCCGTGACCTCGTGTCGGATGTTGACGCAGAGGAGCGCGGCGAACGCCCCCAGCGCGCTCGTGTTGCCGAGGAAGTGGAAGCGCTCCACCGGCTGGTCGGGAAGCAGCCCGATGCGGATCGCCTTCTCGACGTTGAGGTACTGGCCGAAGGCGCCGCCGATGAAGATCTGCTCGATGTCGGTGAGGTCCACGCCGACGCTCGCGCAGAGCACCTCGAAGCCGGCGTAGATGGCCGCCTTGGCGCGGAGAAGCCCGGTGATGTCGGGCTCCGTGAGCGCGATGTCCTTCTCGGCACCGCCCTCGCCGGCGCGGCAGACCACGTACTCGGGCACGCCGTCGAGAACGCGCACGCGATCCGTCGGGGCGATCCGGTCGATGTGCCCCGACCTGTCGACGATGCCGGTGATGAAGAGCTCGCCCAGCAGATCGATGAGGCCGCTGCCGCAGATGCCGACGGCCGGAGCGTCGTCGACGGTACGGAAGCTCGGCTCGAGGGTGGCGTCGTCGATGTAGACGTCCTCGATGGCCCCCTCGGCGGCCCGCATCCCGTGCCGCACGCCGCCGCCCTCGAAGGCGGGGCCGGCGGAGCAGGCGCACGAGAGCATCCAGTCCTTGGTGCCCAGGACCATCTCGCCGTTGGTGCCGATGTCGATGAAGAGCGTGAGCTTCTCGGTCGCGTACATCCCCGACGAGATGACACCGGCGGTGATGTCGCCGCCCACATAGCTGCCCACCGACGGCAGGATGTGCACGCGGGCCACCGGGTTGGCGTTGAGCTTCAGCTCGTCGGCGATCAGCTTCGGCGCCGTCGCGATCGTCGGGATGTACGGCTCCTCGCGAAGGTAGCGCGGCTCCATACCGAGCAGGAGGTGTGTCATCGTCGTGTTGCCGGCGATGGCGATCTCGTGGATCTCGCGCAGTTCGATGCCGTTGCGCCGCTGCAGCTCCTCGAGCAGGTCGTTGATGGTCTCCACGGCGAGCTGCTGCAGCCGTTCGAGGCCGCCCCTGCGCTTGGCGTAGATGATGCGGCTGATCACGTCGTCGCCGCAGGCGATCTGCTTGTTGTAGGCGCTCGCCGAGTCCACCACGCGGCCCGTGGTGAAGTCGACGAGGTACGCGACCACGGAGGTCGTCCCGAGGTCGACGGCGAGGCCCATGCTGGCCTGAGGGAACGCCGACGGGTAGACCCGGAGCAGGCGCGGCGGCAGGTAGGTCCCGTACACCCAGTCGCGCATCTCGAGCGCCACGGTGACGTTCCAGTTGGCGTGGCGCAACTCCGTGCCGAGTCGCCGCAGCTGCGGGAGCTCGGCGCGGATCTGCTCGATGCCGTGCTGCCGGGCGAGCGCCCGGCGCAGGCGGTCGAAGTCGCTTGTGTTGTCGGCGAGCGAGGGCGGCTCGATCTCGAGCGCGAACATGCGGACCGCGGGGTTCTGCCGGTAGTCGCAGGTGATGGGCAGCGACTCCGGCTCGGCGATGGCGTGACCGTACGGTCGCACCTTCTCCTTGATCCGCTCGGGCACCTCGACCGACACAGGACCGGCGACGTACGTCTGGCATGCCACCGCCCAGCCGTCGAGGATCTCGGCCGCGGCCAGGCCGGCGTTGCTCCGCCGTTCGACGTCGCCGTCGGCGACGCGGACCCGGCAACGGCCGCAGCGTCCTTGCCCCGCGCACGGGGCGGGGACGTCCAGCTCGCAGAGGATCGCCGCGTCGAGCAGGCTGGTGCCGTGGGGGACCTCTATCGTCTCGCCCGACGGCGAGAACGTTATGGTGGCCATAGTCGTGCGTCGCCTGGTCACCGGCGCTTCACTCATGCCGCGAGCCTCTCGGAGCCTGCGCTCGCCACCGGGGTCACGCGCTCCAGACCGTCTTGAGGTAGCTGGGGATGTCGACCGCGTCGCGCGGACCCACCATGATCTGCCAGCCGGGAAGCTCCTCCTCGACCTCGCCGGAGAGACCGGCCACGTGGCCCGGGATGACGAGCTTCTTGTGGCTGACCTTCTCGGCGATGCCCGAGTCCTTGACCGTCTTGGCGATCTTCTCGGCGTCGAACTTGCCGGCCGCCCAGCCGGTGAGCACCGACTGGCCGTCGCTGTCGGCGACGAGGAGCCACGCCGGCATGCCGGCGCCCTCGACCTCTCCAGAGACGGAGAAGTAGGTGAGCGAGAAGTTGGTCGTGATGAGCACCGGGCTGTCGGGACCGGCCGTGCCGATCTCGTACAGCTTGGGCTCCACCTGGATCGGCTTCTGCGGGTCGGTGTAGATGTTCTGCCGCAGCGTGAGCAGCGAGTAGACCATGCCGGCCTCGTCGTGGTCGACGATCACGACCCCGGCGTACTTGGCGACCGCCTGGGTGGCGCGCACCAGCTCGGCCTGCCAGGTCGCGGCCGTCGCAACGGCGGCGATGGGGAAGCCGAGCGCCCGTGCGCCCTTCTTCAGCGCCAGGCGGCGCAGCTGCGTGAACGCGGCGAGGTCGCCGGCGAGACTCGTGGTGCCCGGATCGAGCACGATGTCCTCGACGCCGGCGCCGCTCACCTGTGCGGAGAGCTCCTCGAGCGCGGAGGGGTCGCCACCCTGGGCACGGATGACCAGTGGGCAGCCATGCCGCTTGGCGACCTCGGCCATCGCCTGCCAGTTCGCGGCGGTGGCGGCGTGGACGAGCGGCTTCTCGGCGGCCGCGCCGCCGCTCAGGGCCGCATCCACCGCCGTCGCGTCGCCACTCATCAACACGAGCGGGAGACCAGGCGCGGCCGCGCGGGCCGCGGCCACAGCCGCGGCGTACGCGGCCGCGTCGCCGCCGGCGTGCTCCACGGCGAGGCCGTCCAGCGTGAGCTGCATGCCGACACGCTCCACGCCGTACCGGCCGACCCGACCCGCCACCTCGGCGAGCGCCGGATCGTCGCTCCTGACGCGGACGATGAGGCCCGGTTGATGGAAGAACGTCTTCTCGTGCCGGAACAGCACGGTCTCGTTGCCGATCTCGAAGGCGCGGTCGCCAGCGCCGATCGTGATGAGCTTGATGGGCGGCGCCGACGCGGCGTCCAGCGCTGTCTTGGCGTCGTCGCTCACGTACGGGCACCTGTCCAGTTCGGTGCCCTTCTGCGCCAGCTTCATGGCGAAGGCGAGGCACGTCGGGAAGCCGCACTCCTTGCAGTTGGTCTGCGGAAGCAGCTTGTAGATCTGCAGTCCGGTGAGGGCCATGGCTCAGGCTCCCTTCGTGAGATCGTCGAGAGCCTCGCGCACCACGCTCACGCTGCCCGGATGCCGCAGCACCAGGACATCCGCGCCGGCCTCCAGCAATGTGACCGCCGTGGCGACCTCCCACGCCAGGCCGCGCCCGGCGAGCGCGCCCCACGCCTCGGGCACGTCGCTCGCGGCACGCCCCTCCTTCTGCCGCCAGGCCTCTTCTCCCACCGTGCAGATCATCGGCTGCTGCGTCATGGAGTCGCCCATGAGGGCGGCGAGACGCAGGCGCTCCATCACCGAATACGTGTACTCGAGCCCATAGCCGAGCGCGCCGGTGTTGGGGTCCATGAGCACGCGCTCGAGCGGCAGACCCATGTCGCTGATGAGGATGTTGAGCTGCTTCGCGAGATTGACGTCGATCGGCGTCTGGGCCATCACCGCGTGCCCGTTGCCGAGCGCCGCGGCGACGATGGTGCGGTAGTTCTTGTCCTCGCAGAGGCCAAGGGCGAGCTGCTCGCCCTTGGTCCTCTCGGCCACGGCGACGAGGACCTCGTTGTCCTTGTCGGCGGCGCCGGGCCCGTACACGAGCAGCGGCACGGGCACGGCGGCCAGTACGCGCTCGACGGTGCGCACGGCGTCGTCGCCGGCGGCGTCACCCATGTCCGGGTGGCAGCTGCGCAGCTTGAGGGCGATGAGGTCGGCGCCCTCGTCCACGGCGCGGCTCGCCCACAGGCCGGCGTCGTCGAGAGCGTCGCCCCAGACGCTCTGCAGCTCGGGCGACCAGTCCTCCGGCCGCACGTCGACGACCTCGACGGCGAGCGCGGGCCGGTTGGGCATGGCGCCCTCGAAGCCGAGGAACGGGAGGGCGGTCTCGCCGCCCACGGTCACGGTGCTGCCACGCGTCCCACCGCCGTAGCTGCTCCCGAGCGTGACCTCGCGTACCGCGCCGGGCCACTTCTCTACGGGGATCTCCACTGGTGTCATCTGCACCCTCCGGGTGAGTATGGGGTCAGAAGAGCGGGTCCATGGTGAGGGCCGGGTGCTCCTTCTCCTCGAGGAAGGGGAGGAGCTCCTCGACCGACGTGGCCACCGTCTCGTCGGCGATCTTGTCGAGCAGGTCGGGCACGCCGTCGCGCTCGCAGACTTCCTGCAGCGCCGGGCGCATGCTCTCACGCAGGTTGGAGCTCATCCAGACGACGCGCTTCATGCCGCCGTCGGCGGAGATGAACTTCCTGCTCGTGAGGTAGTACTTGCCCATGCCCATCATGCCGGGCGTCTGCATGCCGCCCCCGGCGGTGCCGGCGAGCGTCGAGAACGTCATCCCGCACGGGGTCATGCTCGGGTCCTCGCGGCTGACGATCATGAAGCCGTTGGCCTCGGGCACGAGCACCATGATGCACTCGAAGCAGCCGCAGGAGGTCATCGGCGCTTCCATGATCGAGTAGAACGTGACCTTCTCGACCGTCTGGTTGGACTGCCGGTAGATGAACTCGTTGGGGCCGCTGAACTCGCCCTTGACGGGGTCCAGGGTGAGGCCCTTCGGCACCGGCTGGTTGGGGCCGGTCGGGTTGATCTCGTAGCTGGCCTTGCAGTCGAGCCAGTTGTAGGCGCCGCACAGACCGACCCGCTCCGGGTTGACCACGCAGACATGGTTGGGAGCGAAGCTCTGGCAGAGCAGGCAACTGTAGAAGGTGTCGACCGACTCGTCGGTGAGGGTGGCGATGCGCTCGTTGCGCTCGGCGTAGGCGTCGCGCGCGACCTCGATGAGCTCGTCGACCTCGGCCTGGTCGGTCGTGAGATGCACCTGCACCTTGTCCACGATGTTGCCGAACACCTCGTGGATGCGCGCGTGGATGACCTTGCCGAAGTGCTCCAGGCGGAAGCCCTTCTCGAAGGTGGTCTTGCTCACGCGCGTCCAGGCGATGTCGCGCTGGCCGTTGTGCTGGATGCCCTCCACACCGTTGATGAAGTAGTGGAACTGGCGCTCGAGGATCGGCTCGAAGTCGGTCTGCATCTTGCGGCCGCTGACGTCGACGACCATGCCGAGCGGCAGCGCGCCGCCCTCTTCCATGGCGTCCAGGTCGGCGCCGTTCACGGTGATCTTGCCGTCCTCGACCTCGTCGGCCGGCTTCATTCGCAGGAACTCGAACGCGTGCGAGCGCTTGCCGCCGAACTCGGCGTACATGATGTCCTTGCGGATGCGCTCGCCCTCGAAGGCCGATCCGTACGAGACGGGGATCGGCACCTTGGCGATCTTGACCTTGACGCCGCGGACCTCCATGCAGCGCTGGATGAGCTTCTCGGTGCGCTCCATGTCGTCGGCGCCGGGGATCTCGTCGAACGGCATGCTCACGACGTGCTCGTAGGTGGTCACGCCCGTGGGCAGGATCTGCGGGATGCGCGTGTCGGCGATGGTGGGGAAGCCGAAGCTGATCGCTCCGGCGGCGGTGGCGTACTTGAGGTCGTCCACCTCGCCGAGCGCGAGCACGAAGGCGAACACGCGGTACTTGTTGTAGAGCATGATCCTGCGCGCGTTGCCGGCGTCCATGCCGCCGAACGTGAGCGCCGAGCGGGCGGCGAACCCGAGCGCGTAGACGGCCGAGATCGTATCCAGGCCGAACGGCACCGTGAAGGTGTCGTAGCCGAGCTGGATGCCCTCCTCCTGCAGCTGGTGGATGATGCTCCGCCCGTTGACGTTGCCGCTCAGGAAGATGAGGATGCCGCGGCTCTGCAGCTCGCGGACGATCTTGACCGCCACCTCGTTGCTCTTGGCGCAGCCGACGATGGCGCAGAACCCGGGCATGCGGCCGTCCACGAGCTGGATGCCCCAGGCCCGCAGCTGGATGTCGTCGATCGGGCCGTTGAGCTTCATCTTGTCGCCGTGCACGCCGAGGTCGCCGCCGGTGAACCGCTGGCCGTCCTCACGCGCGTGGTCGAGCTTGATGATCTGCGGCTCCTGGCCGCGGGCGAAGCGCACGCCCTCGAGCGCCTCCTCCGCGAAGAGCGTCGCGACGCCGCTGTCCAGCGTCTCACCCAGATACGGCAGCCACATCTTGTCTCCGGGGATCGGGTGCAGCAGGCCCTTCGCCCGCTCGATCACCGGCGGCAGGTCGCCGAGCTTCTCCACCTTGTGGCCGGTGAAGGCGTAGATCACCGGGAGGTAGTACGCGGTGTTGGTGAACGCGACCGGGGCGTCAGGTCCGAGCTCGGAGAGGGCCTCGCTCACGGCCTGATCGGCCTCGCCGACGATACCGGCGGCGCCGCGGATGGCCCGGGTCGCGATGTAGCGTGACATCAGGCCTCTCCCTCGTCGTGCGCGTGCGTGTGCGCGTGCCCGTCCCCGTGATCGTGGGAGTGGCCCTCGGCGAGCGGGTAGACCGGCGAGCCGACGGTCTCGACGCCGCGCTCGGCCTCCGCGGCCTTGTCGGCCAGGTACTTCCTGATCTCGGCGAAGAAGAGGCTGTCGCCGCTGTCGCCGTACTGTGACGGGTCGTGGGCCGGCAGTTTGAGCGCCGCGCGCTTGGCGTCGATCAGGTCGAGCGCGCGCCCGTACATCGCGTCCCAGTCGGGAATGAACTCGAGGTCGCCGCCGACCATCTCCTCCCAGCCCTCGGTCATGAGGCGGGTGGCCTCCGTCGACGCCTCGACCGGGCTGCTCACGCCGAAGATCACGTGAGCGCCGGAGGCGGCGAAGTAGGTGCCGATGGCGATGGCCTTCTCGCACATCCACTCGGGGCAGAGGCCGACGGCCGGCAGGTCGTCGATGTCCTCGCCGAGGCCGCCCTCGGTGGCCACCTGCGTGAGCACGGTGAGGATGCGCGAGTTGTCGACGCAGGAGCCGAGGTGCAGCACCGGCGGGATACCGATGGCCTCCATGACCTCGCGCAGGCCGGGGCCGGCGTGGTCGAGGATCTCGGGGCTGAGGTAGCCGGCCTTGGCGCCCGCGTTGGCGGCGCAGCCGGTCACCACGACCATGACGTCGTCGGCGATGAAGCGCTTGATCATCTCGACGATGCCCTCGTCCTGGGTGACGCGCACGTTGTTGCAGCCGACGACGCCGGCGAGGCCGCGCACGCGGCCGGCGATGATGGCGTCGTTGAGCGGCCGGAACGAGCCGCGGTGGAATCCGCCCTGCATGTAGTTGAGGTACTCGTGGCTGAAGCCGGCGACGAGCGGCTCGTGGTAGTCGGGGATGTGGACGGGCCCCCGGTTGGGGTAGTTGGCGATGGCCATGCGCACGATCTCGCGAGCCGTCTCCGGGGCGCGGTGCTCGTCGAACTCGACGTGCGTGGCGCCGGGGATCTTGGCCTTCGGCGATGTGGTGACCAGCTGCGTGTGGAACCGCTGGGCGAGCGGCCCGAGGGCCTGCATGATGCACTGCACGTCGACGACCATCGTCTCCACGGCGCCGGTGAGGACGGCGAGCTCCTGATGCAGGAAGTTGCCGGCCGCCGGGATGCCGTAGCGCATGAGGATCTCGTTGCTGGTGCAGCAGATGCCGGCGAGGTTGATGCCCTCGGCGCCGGCGGCCTTGGCCTCGGCGATGAGCTCCGGGTCCCGGGAGGCCTCCACCAGCATGGCCGAGAGCGTCGGCTCGTGGCCGTGCACGATGACGTTGACCTGGTCGCTCTTGAGCACGCCGAGGTTGACCTCGCTGGCGAGGGGGGACGGCGTGCCGAAGAGGATATCGCTGATGTCGGTGCTGAGCATCGCGCCGCCCCAGCCGTCGGCGAGAGAGCAGCGGAGCGCGGACTTGAGGATGTTCTCGGCGTCGAGGTCCACCCCCTCGTGCGTACGATGCAGCACCTCGGTGACCTCGCGGTCGATGGCGCGAGGGGTGAGCCCCAGCTCGCGCCACCTGGCCTGCCGCTTCGGCGTGGCGCGCCTCGTGTACACGATCTCGCCGTGCGGCTGGCCGAACTGCGCGAGGGCGATGTCGGCCACATCCAGGGCGATCTCGTTGACCTCGCGGCCGCTCGTGGGAACGCCCAGATAGCCGGCCACGACCTCGAGCTTCTGCTCGTCCTTGACCTTGTAGCCTGCGGCTTCGCCCATCGCGACGGCTCGCAGCGTCATCGCCATATCGCGGCCGTGGTCCGAGTGCGCGGCGACGCCTCCCGCCACCTGCCTCGCGAAGTGGCGGGAGGCGATGGTGGCCATGTCGGCGCCGCAGATGCCGGTCTTCTGTTCCGCGTCCTTGCCGACCAGCCGGCAGGGGCCCATCGAGCAGATGCGGCAGCACGCGCCGGATTCACCGATGGGGCAGGGCTTCATGGCGTCCGCGCGGCTGAACGCCGTGTCGATGCCGCAGCCGTCGGCATGCGCCAGCATCTCGAGGGCGGCCGGGTCGATGCTCTTCGCGGCTACCGGCTTGACGTCGTCCTTGCTCTTCTCGTCCATGAGGCGACTCCTTCAGCCGCGGGCGGGGGCGCACTGCGACGTGCGTGCGCCCCGGGTCTCCGGGCGGATCGTGGAATGGCGGATCGTGGAATGGCTGATCGACACGGGACGGAGGGCGATCAGTACTTGCGGTGGTCGCCCGACATCGCGAGGTCGGCGGCGTCGGTCGTCGTGACGCGCACCCCGGCGGTGAGCCACGCCGGCTTGTCGGTCGGCGGCGTCTCCGCCTCGGGATGCTCACCCGTGGCGTAGCCGGCCTCATCGAGCCGGGCGGCGATACCCTGCGGGTCGGTCTTCGCCGGGTCGTACTCGAGCCGAAGTGTCACCTCCGCGGCGCTGGCGCCGAGGACTTCGACCCCTTCCACTTCGCGGAAGAGACCACGGACTGCGATCACGTGATGGTCGGCCCACATGCCCGGGACGATCAGGGCCAGCTGCTCCACAGGTGCCTCCTCGCGCCGTGTCCCATCGCGGGAGGCGGGTCGCCGGACAGGCGAGGCGTCACCCCTTGACGGAACCTGGGGGGGTATCCGAAACGCTAGTGTGCGCGACTGTACGACATGGCGCAACCGTTGGCCAAGCATTGTGCTTCATGTCACAAAATGTCGAACATCGATGCACGAGAACACGACGGAAACGCGCGAAGCCGGGCCGCTGGGCGAACAAAAGCTCCCACCCAGCGGCCCGGCGGCCCCTCGCGCCCTCACTCAGAACGACGCGACTGTCAAGGAAGGCTCAGGCGGCGCCGGCGGGCGCCCCCACCCGCGCGCGGCGCATGGCGACTGCTGCAAGGCTGGTCACGGCGGCGCCGGCGGCGAAGGACACGGGCTGCATCCAGCTGACGTACCCGATCATCGAGACCTGGACGACGATCCAGGTCATGAGTGTCACGCCCATGCCGAGGGAGAGCCACGGGGCCACGCGGCTCTTCAGCAGCCAGGCCGCCGTCGCCACGGCCATCCCGCCGCCGATCGCGGTGAACAGGAAGAGGCTCGGGATGAAGTAGCTGCGGAACGGCGTGCCGTCGAGCCACGAGGGGTCGATGCCGACCGCGCCGGAGAGCCCGTAGTAGCCGCCGCCGAACGCGTTGAGCATCACGACGAGCTGGATGGAGATGAGAGAGATCCTGACGAGCCGCATGGTCTGCCTCCCGGGCGTTGCGCCCTGACCGGGTTTGCTGTACCGTGATTGGGTAACAGCGTTACTGTAACGTTGTTACCGTAACAGTGTTAACAGCGGCTGTCAACGGTCGTTCGGGCAAGACCGGCGACCGGATCGAGGAGCGGACGATGAGCGAGCGTGGCGGACGAGACAGAGGACGGACGGGGCCGGTGACGCCGGAGGCGGTCATCGACGCGGCCCTGCGGGTGATCGACGACGACGGGCTCGACGCCCTGACCATGCGCCGCCTGGCGCACGACCTGGGCGTCGAGCCCGTCACCGTCTACCGGCAGCTGCCGAACAAGGAGGCCATCCTCGCAGGCGTCGCCGAGAAGCTCTGGCGGGAGATGACACCGCCGGACACCGGCGGCGACGCGGACGGCTGGAAGGAGCAGGTGCGCGGGATGTGGCTGTCGCTCAACGAGCTCATGCAGCGGCACCCCAACGCCATCCCGATCATCGCCCGCGGAGGGACCTACTCATCCGCCGCAGGCGCCGGCACCACGGAGATGATGAGGGTGCTTCGCGACGCCGGTCTCTCCCCCGCCGAGGCGGCCGAGCTGCTGCACATCCTCTCGGCCTGCGTGGTCGGGTTCGGGTTCGCGACGCTCTGGGGGCGGCAGGCGGCGGCCGGACTTCCGCACGCGGCATCCGCACGGGTGGAGCCTGTGTCCGGCGATGCCGCCGGGGAAGACGACGATCTGACCGACTACCTCCGGGCGATGATGCGCTGGGAGCCGGCGCAGTTCTCCGCGGCGGTGGACATCGTGCTCGGGGCGTACGGAGACGCTGCCGAGCGTTGACGCGGGCGCCGGCGTCTCCCCCGCAGAGCGCCTACTGCTTGACGGCGACGAGCGCGACGCCGAGCTTCTTCTCGAGCGCGACGATCCTGTCGATCTGCGCGGCGGCGATGGGCGCCGCCTCCATCGGGTGGCAGGCGAAGGCGAGGATCGGCACGCCGAGGTCGCCCTCGAGCGTCTCGATCTCAGCGATCTGCCCCGGATCGAGCTTGGTGGCGAGGCTGCACAGCATGGCACGGCTCCTTGTGCGGCGGTCATCCGGTCAGTGAGGGCCTACCCCACGGACGGGCGTGACAAGCGTTGACCCGCACGGCCGGCGGAGGCCGGAGACCTCGTCTCCCGGAGCGCCGGTCAGGCCGGCACGGGCGCCGGCGCCGGCCAGCAGAGGCCGTACTCCTCGATCTCCGCGTACGTGACGCCGCCCAGGCTGGGGATCAGCAGGGAGATCTCGCCCTCCCAGACGGCCTTGGGATACGCCGCCTGCCAGTCGTGGCCCAGGCGGCGCGCGATCTCGCGGAACGCCCACCAGCCCGGCCGCGCCGCTCCGGGCGGACGCTGCACCCGCCGCAGACGACTGATACGCCGCTCGGCGTTGGTGAAGGTGCCGTCCTCCTCGCCCCAGGCGACGGCCGGCAGCACCACGTCGGCGACGTCGGCGAGGTCGCCGCGGAGAGCTCCCTGGACGACGACGAAGTCGGCCGCGCGCAGCGCGGCGAGCAGGGCGCCGGCGTCTCCGAACGACGCGGCCTCGTCCGCCCACACCCACGCGGCGCGCAGCGAGCCGTCGGCCAGGCCCTCGACCATCTCCGCCGTGGAGCGCCCCGGCCGGTCCGGGAGCTCGGCGACGCCCCACGCGTCGGCCAGGCGCCGCCGGGCCTCGGCGTCGCTCACGAGGTCGCCGCCCGGCAGCACGTCCGGGGCGACCCCCATGGCGACGAGGCCCTGGACGTTGCCGGCGCCGAGCGGCAGCGAGACGCTGCGCGCGCCGGCGAGGTCGTCGAGCAGCGACTGCAGCTTGACGACGGCGGCGCCGGTGCCGGCGAGGTCGTCGCCGGCGCCGAAGGTGGCACAGACCACGGCCGGCCGTACATCGACGAGCTTCGCCGCGATGGCCCTGATCGTGCCCGCGTCCACACCGGCGTCGCCGGCGACGCGCTCGGGCAAGAAGGCGCCGAGCAGCGCCTCGAGCTCGCGCTCGTGTGGCAAGGTCTCACCGGCGGCGCGGCGCCCGGCGAGCTCGCCGGCGAGCAGGACGCCGATGATGCCGTTGAGCACCTCGGGGATGAGCGCCGGCTCGACCGAGACGTGCACGGCGGCGGCGGCGCCGAGGTCGCCGTGGCCGGAGTCGAGCACCATCAGGTGGGCGCCGTCGCGCACGGCGCGGCGCACCGCGGCGGCGGCCACCGGGTGGTCGTCCACGGCGCCGTCACCGACCACGAGCACCGCACGCGCTTCCTCGAGCACGCTCAGGGCGCCGGAGGTGTAGCACACGCCGGCGCCGGTCCCGGTACTGGCCAGCGAGACCCGCGAGGCCTCGGCGGCACGGTGGTCGATGTCGTTGGTGCCGAGCACGGCGCGGAAGAACTTCTGCGCCACGTAGGCTTCCTCGTTGGTGCAGACAGGCGCGATGAGACCGGCGACGCGTCCATCGGTCATCGTCCCGAGCTTCTCGGCGATGGCGTCGAGCGCCGCCTCCCATCCCGCTTTGACGAGCACGCCGTTACTGCGCACGAGCGGGTCTTCGAGGCGGGCGCGCTCGTCCGGCTCGAGCACGGCGAAGCGGCCACGCTTGCAGAGGCGGCCGCGGTTCGGCGGCACGTCGCCGGCGCCGGTGACCTTGACGACCTCGCCGTCCTTGAGGTGCACCACGGTCTGGCAGCCCATGCCGCAGTGCGGGCAGGTGGTGCGCACGCGCTGCAGCTCCCAGTGACGTGCGACGCCCTTGGCCGTGCGCTCGGTGAGCGCGCCGACGGGACAGGCGTCGACGCACTGGCCGCAGAGCTCGCACTGGTCGAGGTCGGGGAGCGGGTACCAGTCCTTGCCCCCGGCGCGCTCCGCGCGCCTCCCGGACGGATGCGGCACCACGCCGTGGACCTGGATGGCGGTGCACGCCGCCCAGCAGCGGCCGCAGAGGATGCACTTGGAGTAGTCGCGGATGACGTAGGCATCCTCGACGAGCGGGAAGTCCTCGACGGCCGGCAGCTCGCTGGGCGGCTCCACGCCGTAGTCGTAGGCGAGCCGGCTGAGCTCGCACTCTCCCAGCGCCTCACAGGTGATGCAGGTGTGGCGCCCTGATCCGATGAGGAGCTCGAGGGTGGACCGGCGCGAGCTCCTGACGCGGTCGCTCATGGTCTGCACGTCCATACCTTCGGTGGCGGGCGTGCTGCACGCCGGCAGCAGACGGCCGGCGCCGGCGACCTCGACGACGCAGAGACGGCACACGTCGCGGTGGCCGGCCTCGGGCAGATAGCAGAGCGTCGGGATGGCGATGCCGTTGGCGCTCGCGACATCGAGGATGGTCTGGCCGGGCTCGAAGGCGAGCGCCCTGCCGTCGATCGTGATCTGTGGTGCGCTGGTCATCTCACACCACCCCCACGGCGATGCGGTAGCAGCGCAGACAGCGCTCGGCCTCGTGACGGGCGTCGGCCATGGAGACCGGGCCTTCAACCTCGTCGAAGCACTGGATGCGCACCTCCGGCGGCACGACCAGCGGCCTCAGCTTCTCGGTGCTGCCGGTGAAGGGGATGGGAACCTGCGCTTCGGTGCGGATGACCTCGAGCATGCCGTGCTCGAGCCGGTCCTCCAGCGGCGGCGCGACCGGCTTGTCCTGCAGGAACTCGTTGATGGAGCCGGCGGCGCGGCGGCCGGCGGCGAGGGCCGCGACGAGGCTGCTCGGGCCCGTGTAGCAGTCGCCCCCGCCGAACACCCGCGGGTCGGCCGACTGCATGGTGAGCGGGTCGACCTCGAGGGTCTTCCACTTGCTCACCTCGATGTGGCTCGGCACGAGCTGGTCGACGCCGCAGACCTGGCCGATGGCCGGCACGATGCAGTCGCAGTCGACCACGAACTCGGAGCCCTCGACAGGTTCGGGGCGCCTGCGGCCGGAGGCGTCGGGCTCGCCGAGCTGCATGCGCCGGCACTCGAGGCCGACTACCTTTCCGTCCTCGGCGGCGATGCGCACCGGCGCGACCAAGGTCATGAACTCGACGCCCTCCTCCTTGGCTTCGATGATCTCCACCTGGTCGGCGGGCATCTCGGCCTCGGTGCGGCGGTACAACAACTTGACGTCGTCGAAGCCGATGCGGCGGGCGGAGCGGACGCAGTCCATGGCGACGTTGCCGCCGCCGATGACCAGCATCGTCCTTCCCGTCAGGGGCGTCTCGCCGAAGGCGATCTCGCGCAGGAACTCGACGCCGGGCATGAAGCCCTGATAGCCGGCGTCCTCTCCCTCACAGCCCATCCGCGCGGACTGATGGGCGCCGACGGCCATGAAGACCGCCTCGTAGCCCTGCTTGAAGAGCTCGTCCATGGTGACGTCCACGCCGAAGCGCGAGTTGTAGACGATCTTGACGCCGAGGGCCTCGACACGCTCGACCTCGGCGCGCAGCACCTCGCGCGGCAGACGGTAGTCCGGGATGCCGACGGCGGCCATGCCGCCGGCCTCGGGCAGCGCCTCGAAGATCGTGCTCGAGACGCCCTCGAGCCCGAGGTAGTACGCGCACGAAAGCCCGGCCGGTCCGGCGCCGATGATGGCGACGCGCGGCCGACCGGGAAGCGGGCATGCCTTCACGTCGGCCTCGCTGTCGGCGACGAAGCGCTTCAGGGTACGGATCGCCACCGGCTCGTCGACCGAACCGCGCCGGCAGGCGTCCTCGCAGGGACGGACACACACGCGGCCTATCGTGGCCGGCATCGGGCAGCGGCGGCGCACGGCCTCGGCCGAGCGCTCGACCTCGTCGATGCGCAGCTGCTCGACGTACGCGGGGATATCGACGCCCGCGGGGCAGGCGGCCATGCACGGCGCCACGACGGTGGAGGCATAGAGGCCGCGGGCGACGGGCTTCTTCTCCGCGACGACGGCGGCGAAGCGGTCGTAGTGCTGCTCGAGAGCCTCGAGCACGGCGTAGCCGCCGGTGCGCCCCAGGTCACAGCGCGAGGCCTCGGCGACGTGGCGGCTGAGCTCGAGCGCCCGCTCGAGCCGCGCCTCGTCCCCGCGGCCTTCGCAGATCTCCCCGAGGATGTCGGCGACCTCGTGCATGCCGATGCGGCAGGGGAAGCACTGTCCACAGCACTCCTGGACGGTGCGGGCGGCGAACTCGCGGGTGAGGTCGACGATGTCGACGGAATCGTCCCACACGGCCACGCCGCCCCAGCCCATGACGGCGCGGAAGGTGCTCGAGAGCTCGGTGGGGAGTCGCGACGGATCGGTGGTCCAGGCACCCGCCGCGACGACGGCGGCGTCGGTCATGCAGCCTCCTCTGGCCGGTGCGGGCTCTGGCTCGGCGACTGCCTCCCTCCAGCGGCAGAGTCTTTGGAGGGCCCAAGACCGGACGGTTCGCTATCGGCGCCCCGAGGGGCGTCTCTGGGTGGACCCATGATACGGGCGCGCGCGGCGCGCGACAATCGTCGGTCCGGGATCAGCCGCCGGCCAGGGCCCGGCGGGCCGCGCCGGCGAGCACGTGCGGCGGCTGCGCGCCGCTGACGGCGAAGCGCCCGTCGAAGACGAACGTGGGGACGGCGCGAACACCCAACTCGGCGGCGCGGCGTTCTTCGGCGCGGACGGCTGCCGCGACGGCGTCGTCGTCGAAGGCGGTCGCGACCCGCGCGGCGGGCATGCCCGCCGCCGTGGCCAGCGCCTCGAGCGTCTCGCGCGCGCCGACGTCCGCGCCGCGCGCCCAGTACGCGGCGAGCAGTCGCTCGGCGAGTCCCTGCTGCAGCACTTCGCTCTCATCCAGCGCCGTCGCGAGCAGACGGTGCGCGGCGAACGTGTTCGGCCGCCACGACAGCTCCCGCACGTCGATCAGGGGGAGGCCGTCGGCGGCCGCGGCCTCTCCGAGGTGCGCCGCCATGCCGTCCAGCGCCCCGGGGCCGTACTTGCCCTCGAGGTACTCGCCCAGGCCGATACCCTCCTCCGGCACCGTGGGGTCGAGCTCGAAGGCGGCGAAACGCCAGTGCACGCCACCGGCCTCGTCGCCCAGCTCCCGCAGTGCTGCCCGCCAGCGCGACGCGCCGACATAGCACCACGGTCAGACGATGTCGGACCAGATCACGACGTCGATCACGGCGTTGCTCCTTGTCTCGCGGGGTGGACGTACGCTGCGGTCCGGGCGAGCGCCGGCGCGGGGACCGCTCAGCCGGAGTAGTCGAGCGCGGCGCCCTCCGTCGCCGGCCGGGCGAGGCGGCCGTAGACGCCGAGCCAGCCGCCGGTGGCCTTCCGCGCCGGTGGCCGCCAGGCGCTCAGGCGGCGACGCAACTCCTCCTCCGGCACCGCCAGCTCGAGCGTCCCTGCCGGGATGTCGAGCACGATACCGTCACCTTCTTCGACCACTGCCAGGGGGCCGCCGGCCGCCGCCTCCGGGGCCACCTGCGTCACGGCGCAGCCCTTGTTGGTCCCCGAGATGCGGCCGTCGGTCACGAACGCGATCTGGTGGTGCAGGCCGCGCGCGGAGAGCTGCCAGAGGAAGCGCTGCAGCAGTCGCATGCCGGGGTCGCCGCGCGGACCGGCGTGCCGGACGACCACGACGTCGCCGGGCGCGAGCCTGCCCTCGGCGAGTGCGGCGCAGGCGTCCTCCTCACTCTCGAACAGGCGTGCGGGACCGCGGTGGCGCAGCAGCGCGGAGGGCACGGCTGAGGTCTTGACGAGCGCGCCGCCGGGAGCCAGCGAGCCGCGCAGGAACACAAGGCCTCCCTCAGCGCCGAGCGGGTCGTCGAGCGGTCGGATCACGCGGCGGTCGCGGACCTCGGCGGCGTCGAGCGTCGCCGCCAGCGGCTCGCCGGTCACCGTCGGCACCCCGAGGCGCAGGAGCGGCGCAAGCTCCCCCAGCACCGCCGGCACCCCGCCGGCCTCATCGAGGTCGGCCATGAAGTTGCCGCCTGGTCCGGACGGCGCGATGTCGCAGATGAACGGCGTCTCCGCGCTCAGGCGGTTCACGAGGTCCTGCGCCAGCTCGACGCCGAGCTCGGCCGCCACCGCCTGCAGGTGCAGCACGCCGTTGGTCGACCCGCCGACGGCGAGCAGCAGCCGCAGCGCGTTCTCGAACGCGTCCGGCGTGAGGATCGCCGACGGCCGCAGGTCCCGCCTGTGTAGCTCCACGGCCTGCTCCCCGGCGCGGAACGCGAGGCGCAGCAGACGGGCATCGGCGCCGGGCGTGGTGGCCGTGCCCGGCAGCGCCATGCCGAGCGCCTCACAGAGGACGGCCATGGTGTTCGCGGTGCCCATCACCGGGCAGGCGCCGCCGCCCGCACAGCCGCGATCGCAGATCGCGGCGAAGTCGGCGGCGCCTGTCCTTCCCTCCAGCCGGTCGACGAGATGGCCGCCGGCGACATCGAGCGGGTCCACCGGCGCCCCCCGCCAGCGGTTCAGCCGCATGTAGCCGCCGGTCACGACCACGGCCGGCAGGTCCAGCCGCGCCGCCGCCATCAGGTGCCCCGGTATCACGTCGTCGCAGACCGGCACGAAGACCATCGCGTCGAAGAGACTCGCCCGCGCGATGGTCTCGATGTACGCCGCGACGATGTCCCGGTAGGGCAGCAGGTAGCGGTCATCCCCCGCCATGCTCGTGCACAACGAGCTCACCACGAACTCGCGCGGCGTCCCGCCCGCCGCCCACACGCCCGCCTTGACCGCCGCGGCGACCTTGTCGATCTGGCTCGCCGCGGGGTTCACCTCACCCCAGCTGCTGACGACGCCGACCTGGATGCGCGCGAGCGCCTCGTCGCCATAGCCTAGGCCGCGCAGCATCTCCTGCCGCTCCACCAGCGCGTACTCGGGCAGGTGCGCGTCGTTCTTCCCGGGTCCCATGCCGCCTCCTCGCGCGCCTCACCGTACCGTCTCGCACCCTACACGGAGGCCGCGGCGAGGTGAAGAGGCCGGTGCCCCCGCGACACGGGAGCCCGCCGCCTGAGAGAATGGGCGACATCGTCCCGCACCGGCTCGTGAAGGAGAACCCATGCCGACCGAACTCAGCGTCCACGCCGTGCAGCACGGCCCCATGGAGTTCGCGATCGGGGACGGCGAGCACGAGGTGACGATCGACTATCCGCTTCCAGGGTCCGCGGGCGATCTCAAGGGGATGACTCCGCTGCGCCTCCTCCTGGCCAGCCTCGCCGGCTGCAGCGGCAGCTCCGTGGCCGCGCTCCTGCGCCGCGACGGACAGCCGGCGACCGGGGTCGAGGTCACGGCGCGGGGGCAGCGACGCGACGAGCACCCCACGGTGATCACCTCGATCGAGCTCGAGTTCGTCGTGAAGGGAGCCGTCGACCCCGCGCGCGTCGAGCACGCGCTGAGGCTCTCCGAGGCGCAGATCTGCCCCGTGTGGACGATGCTCAAGACGGGCACGCCCATCACCAGCAGCTACACGGTCGTGGCCGGCTGACGCGGCGCCGCGAGAGACGCCGGTCTCGTTCCCGCTCGGCGCGGATGTCGTGGCGGCGGACCGCCGGACCGCACCCCACGCTCCCCGGAATGGTCGTACAATCCGCCCTGAGGGCGCGGTACGGAGACGCCGCCGGAAAGGAGAGGGGACCATGACGTTCACCTTCGGGCCGAGGCGCAGCACCTACCTCGACATCGCCGCGGTGATGCCGCCGGGCGGACCGCTCACGCCGGCCGATCTCGACCACTTCGAGGCCTTCGACCTCCTCTATCGCTCGCTCTGCGCCCTGCTCTTCAACTACGTCCCCACGTCCGGCCACCCGGGCGGCTCCATCTCGTCCGGGCGTGCCGTCGCCGCCGTTCTCTTCGACGCGCTGGACTACGAGCTCGGCGACCCCGACCGGCCCGACGCCGACCTCATCAGCTACGCGGCCGGCCACAAGGCCATGGGCCTGTACGCCATGTGGGCGCTGCGCGACGAGGTGGCGGCGGTGGCCGACCCGGCGCTGCTGCCCGAGGACCCCGGGCAGCGCCTGCGCCTGGAGGACCTCCTCGGCTTCAGGCGCAACCCGATCACGCGGACGCCGCTGTTCCGCGCCTTCGGCGCCCGTGCGCTCGACGGGCACCCCACACCGGCGACCCCGTTCGTCAAGCTCGCCACCGGCGCCTCCGGCGTCGGCGTCGCCAGCTCCATCGGGCTCGGCATCGGCGCGGCGGACAGGTACGGGCCAGACGCGCCGCGCGTGCACATCATCGAGGGCGAAGGCGGGCTGACGCCCGGCCGCGTGAGCGAAGCTCTCGCCGCGGCCGGGACCGCGTCCCTCGCCAACGTCGTCGTACACCTCGACTGGAACCAGGCGTCCATCGACAGCGATCGCGTCTGCCGCGAGGGGGTCGTCCCCGGCGACTACGTGCAGTGGGACCCGCGCGAGCTCTTCTACCTCCACGACTGGAACGTCATCGAGGTGCCCGACGGCCACGACCTGCAGCAGGTCGTGGCGGCCCAGCGGCACGCGCTCGCGCTCGACACCGGTCAGCCCACCGCCATCGTCTACCACACCCACAAGGGCTGGCGGTACGGCGTGGAGGGCAAGGCCAGCCACGGCGCCGGCCACAAGCTCTGTTCCGAGGGCTTCTACGAAGCGCTCGCGGAGCTGAGCCGCGCCACCGGCGCCGAGATCGAGCTGCCGACGTGCGCGCCGGACGAGCAGCGCTGCGCGGGGCCGGACGGGGCGACCGTGCGCGAGCAGTGCTTCTGGACGGCCCTGCAGGCGATCAGGGCGCAGGTGCACGCGCAGCTGCCCATGGCGGCCGCGCTGGCCGATCGGCTCGCGGCCGCGCGCGACCGGCTCGAGGCGCTGGAGCGCGCGCCCCGGCCCGGCGCGCCGCGGGTCGACGACGCCTACGAGCTCGCCGCCGACGCGGCGCAGATCGCCCCGGCGCCGGAGGCGACGCCCCGCGAGCTGCGCCTGGAGCCCGGCACCTTCACGACCCTCCGGGGTGAGTTCGGCCGGGCGCTGCACCACCTGCAAGCGGCCAGCGGCGGCGCGCTCCTGGTCGCCGCCGCCGACCTCGTAGGATCGACCAGCGTGAACACCGTCGCCGACGGCTTCCCCGGCGGCTTCTGGAACGCGCGCTCCAACCCGCAGTCTCGCCTGCTCAGCGTGGGCGGCATCTGCGAGGACGCCATCGCCGGCATCCTCAGCGGCATCACCGCCTACGGGCACGACCTCGGGGTCGGCTCATCGTACGGCGCGTTCATGGCCCCGCTGAGCCACATCGCCGCGCGCCTGCACGCCATCGGCGCCCAGGCGCGCAACGCGGTCTCCGGCGACCCCTACAGGCCCATGATCCTCGTCTGCGCGCACGCCGGCCTCAAGACCGGCGAGGACGGGCCGACCCACGCGGATCCGCAGCCGCTCCAGGTGCTCCAGGAGGACTTCCCGAGAGGCACGGCGATCTCGCTGACGCCGTGGGAGCCGCAGGAGATCTGGACGCTCACCGCGGCCGCGCTGGCCCAGCGGCCTGCCGTGATCTCGATGTTCGTCACTCGGCCGTCGGAGCTGGTGCTGGACCGGCCGGCGCTCGGCCTGGCGCCGGCCGAGGCGGCGGTCTCGGGCGTCTACGTGCTCCGCGAGAGCGCCGGGCCCGACGTCACCGTGGTCCTGCAGGAGAGCGCCGTCGCCTACGCCTTCGTGCAGGACGCCCTGCCGCTGCTCGAGAAGGCGGGGATCGACGCGCTGGTCTACTACGTCGCCAGCGCCGAACTCTTCGACCTGCTACCCGAGGACGAGCGGCGCGAGCTCTTCCCCGAGGATCGCGCCGCCGAGGCGATGGGCATCACGGGCTTCACCCTGCCCACGCTGTATCGCTGGGTGACGAGCGAGGCCGGGCGGGCCGCGAGCCTCTACCCGTTCCGCAAGGGCCACTACCTGGGCAGCGGCCCGGGCGAGATGGTGCTGGCCGAGGCGGGCCTCGACGGTGAGAGCCAGGCGCGCGCGATCGCCGACTACGTGGACGCGAGGGCCGGGGCACGCTGATCACGGCGAAGGAGGGATGATGGGCGAACCGAGAGAGACCGCCGACACCGCCGACGAGGTCGTGCCGGGCCTCTGGCACTGGCGCATCAGCAACAGCGGCATCGGCGGGCACGTCTCGAGCTCGCACGCGGTGCTCACGCGCGAGGGGTGCGTGCTCGTCGACCCCGTGAGGCTCGACGGAGCAGCGCTGGGCGCGCTGCCCCGGCCGATGGCCACGCTGCTCACGGCGCGCTGCCACCAGCGCGCCGCGTGGCGCTACCGGCGCGAGCTCGGCGTCGAGGTCTGGCTGCCCGACGACGCGCCGGCCGCCGACGAAGAGCCGGACCACACGTTCACCGACGGCGAGCTCCTGCCCGGCGGCCTGCGTGCGTTCCGTACCCCGGGCCCGGAGTGGCCGCACTACTCGTTCCTCTACGAGAGCGACCCCGGCGTGGTCTTCTGCTCCGACCTCCTGATGAACGACGAGACCGGCCTGCGCTTCATCGCGCCGCGCCTGCACGAGGATCCGGCGGCGACGCGATCCAGCGTGGCCGGACTGCTCGGCCTGCCCTTCGGCATCCTGTGCTTCGCGCACGGTGAGCCGATCGTGAGCGGCCCCAAGGCCGCTCTCAGCGAGCTGCTCGAGCGCGAAGACTGAGACGTCCCGTCGCGGCGCTCGGCACTCCGAGGCGATGCCCCGCCGCGGAGCCGGGAGCTCTCAGCGCACCGTGAGGCGCGCGCTGCCGGCGGCGCTCTGCGTGTTGCCGGCGGCATCCCTCGCGGTGACGACGTAGCGGTACGACCCCTTGGGCAGGCGACACGTGAACGCCACCGACAGCGCCTCGCCGAGCGGCACGCCATAGCGGACGTACCGCTTGAGCACGCGGCCCTGCGTCGTCTTCACCGAGACGATGGCCGTGGCCGTCGGCCCACAGGGCGCAAGGTCGTCCACCCGGTACCGCAGGACCGTCCGCTGATAGCGCCGCGCGACCACATCACGAAGCGCGGTCGCGGTCGGACGCACGGTGTCGACGAAGATGGTGTCGGAGGCGCGGACGGGCTCTCCGCCGTCGAGCCGGTACTCGGCCTCTACGACATGACGGCCGTCGCCTCCGACGAGCGTGAGGGTCCTGGAGGCCGTGTAGGGGTACCAGTCCCCCCACTCGCCGGCGGCATCTCGCAGGCGCACCTCGCAGCGGGCGGACGACCAGGGGAGCCCGCCGAGCACGGGAGCGGCGACCGTCGCCATGACGGCGTTCCCCGCGCTGGTCGGGTGCCGGGCATCCAGGGCGTAGAACTGCCGGTCGAGGTTGTCACCCGTGTCGCCGATGCGGCCGTCGGCGGCGATGTCGGCCAGGCCGTCGGCGAACTCCTGCCACGTGTCGCGCACCATGGTGTTGAACGCCAGGCGGGCGGCCTCGAACGTCACGGGGGTGCTGGACGGAAGCAGCGTGAGGACGACGACGCGGAATCCTACGGCGCGGCGCCGCTCGCAGTAGGACCTCAGCGAAGCGTAGACATCTGCCGCCAAGGCCCCGTCGCGGAAGTCGCCGCCGCCGGCCTGCGCCACGCAGACGTTGAGATCGGCGGTCGCGCGATAGCGTGCATCCACCTCGAGAGGGGCCTCAGCAAGCATGTCCGCGATCCTGGCGCGGCCGGTGTACGACACGTAGCTCCGGCAGACCCGGGGCACAAGGGCCAGCGTCTGCGTGGGGAACTCGAGCCCCGGGGCCGCTCCGGTCCCGGCGAGGATGCTCCCACCATCCCAGACGACGACGGCGGGGCTGAAGAAGGGGGACCAGCCGCTATCCCCGGCCGCGACTCGCCACTCGCGAGTGTAGGTGTTGCCGCCGGTTCACCGCGAAGTGCGCGGAAAGAGCGCCGGCGGCGGGCGCCAGCACGGCGGCGGCGAGCAGCACGAGGGAGAGAGCCAATGCCGCCCTCGGAACGCGCCGGAAGTGCGCTGGTAGAAGACCCATGCCCCGCTCCCTTCTGCCGATCCCGTGAGTCGCCCCAGCGGGGGCTCGCAGTCCGAGTCTACACTCCGGCGTCGCCGCGGCGCTGCCGCCGGCATCGACGCGCCGCCGGGCGGTCGGATCGCCGGCAGGAAGTACGGCGTGAGCGGCGCCACAGCATCTTCGCCGGCTGGGCGCGGATCCGGGCCACCGCGTTCGCGCTCTGCAAGGACATGGGCCCGAGCCGGCGGCCCACCACGTGTCCCATGGCGGTCCGGCCGAGGTCGGGCTCCCCCCGGGCGCCGGCGGCATGCCCCCGCGGGGGGACGCCGCCGGCGCTCAGGTTCCTCCCTCAGTTGACCCCCGGTTCAGCCCGCCGGGTGACGACTGCGCGAGTCCGTGGCCGTAGGCTCTTCTCAGGCCAACGCAACCGAGGGGAAAGGAACCCACCATGACGACCATCGAAGCCACTCCGGCGCTCGCGAGACAGCGTCTCGACGTCGGTCTCTCCTTCAAAGGCGGCTGGAACGCCTTCACCGCCGACATCGTCCCACTGCTGGTCGGCGGTCTGATCGCCGGCATCCTGTCCATCCTGACGCTCGGCATCCTCGCCGGTCCACTCGTCGCCGGGCTCTACTCGATGGTCGCCGGACGCATCCGCGACGGCCGCAAGGCGGAGATCGGCGACGTGTTCTCCTGCATGGACCGCTTCTGGAGCTTCTTCGCCGCCGCCATCGTGCTGGTCGTGCTGATCGGGCTCGCCTCGCTCACGATCGTCGGCGGCATCCTGCTCGCCACCGTCTGGATGTACGTGATCCCGCTGATGGTCGACCGCAGGCTCGGCGTCTACGACGCGATGGCCGCGAGCTATCACCTCGTCGTCGACAACGGTTTCTGGGAGCACCTGGCGTTGACGATCATGCTGATCGCCCTGAACGCGGTCGCCGACGGGCCGCTGGCGATCCTGAGCGTGCCGTTCACGATCGCGACCGTCACCGCGGCGTACTTCGTCGCCGACGGCCGCGGCGAGCTCGTCGAGCGGCGCTGACCCGCCGGCGGCGAAACGCCGGACGCGGGAAGCCGGACGGGCCCGGCGGAGGCGCAGCGCCTCCGCCGGGCCCGTCCGTGTGCGTCACGGTCCGGGGACGCGCCGGCTGGGCTCAGTAGACCGCGCCCCCGGACTGCGTCGAGCTCAGCACGCCGGCCAGCGCCGACAGGCTGTAGGCAGCGCCGCCCCGGCCCACCCACGTGGTGAGGTCGAACCGCGCAGAGGGCCCCGCCACGCGGTAGACCGAGACGTCCTCGAACGTGAGCGGCCGGCCTTTCTCGCACACCGTGGGCGCCTTGGTCGTCCGCAGCAGGTAGACGGCGCCCTGCCCGAACACGCGCGCCCGACCGCTCTGGTCGACGGCCAGCGACGTGCCCTCGTCCACGCCGATGCCTCGGGCCTGACGCGCCCAGCCGTCTTCGATGATGCGCGCCAGGAACGTCACCAGCCGGCCCATGCGGTCACGGGCCACGAAGTGGCTGTCGGTGATGGTCTCGCCCAGGTTCGGCAGGCGCAGGAAGTCGTTCACCAGCGTGACGTGCGAGTGGAAGGGGTTCGCGAGCGCCTGGGACGAGCGGATCGTCCCCAACCGGGCCGCATAGCAGAACTCACCCTGCACGGCCAGGCCCGCGCTGATGCCGCCCACCGGCTTGGTCTGAGCGGCGGCATCGATCGCGTCCTCGACGGGAGTCCCTTGCCACTGAGACACGTAGTTCCACTGGTTGCCGCCGTCTATGAAGACCATCTCGGCATCGCGGATCTTCTGCAGCACCCACGGGTCGTAGCTCGCGCTCCGCTTCTGGAAGACGAAGGTCTCGCAGGAGTCGATCCCGCCGAGGGAGCCGTAGAGGTACGGACCGTAGTCGTCGCCGCCCCAGGCGTCGAGGATGACGACGTCGCCGCCGCCCGAGCGCTCGATCATCCACGTCATGGCGTCGTCCTGGTCGGTCGCGCCGCCCGCCAGCAGCAGGCCCGGCGTCGTCTCCGCGGTCACGTCCGCGGGACTGCCGTCCAGGAAGTACTCGTAGCCGTCGGCGCCGGCGAACGCCGGCGCCGCGACGGCCACGAGCGCCAGACAGACGACCAGCGTGAGGCCGAGAAGACCCGTTGCGCCGACACGTTTCGTGAGCTGCATAGGACACGCCCCCTTGCCTCGTCGGGCGAGGACGGGCCTCGCCGCCAGTACGCGGACCGCCGAGTCGGAGCGGTCCCAACGGCATCATAGCGTCGCCGGCGTAGCCGGCGCAGGCAACAGGGAGGCCTGCTTCTTCTCCGGCGTCCGGACCCTGTCGCTGTCACTGGACGCCTCCCCAGTGACGTGGAGCGGCCGGGCCCCGGATCGTGGTCGTCCCTGAGCCAGGGGACGAGGATGCGGCGGCGCGCGCTACCGCCCTCGGTCCTGCTCGGCGGGGCCTTCGAGAGCCGGCGCTTCTCCCGGTGGCGGCGTGATCGGGACGACGCCGCGCTCGTCGAAGGCGGCCTCGTGCGTGTGCGCGTAGAGCCGCCGGTAGAGCGGGGAGAGCAGCGCCGCGGCCGCGAGCAGGACGGCGAACGCGGCGAGCAGCAGCGCCTGCGCCGCCAGCGGGCCGGGGCCGGCAGGTCCGGGGGCACCCGGATCCGAGGCCCCTCCCGAGGAGCCGTCCGCGACCAGCTGCGCGGCGAGCGCCAGCGCGAGCGACACGACGACGGCCACCCAGTAGTCGAGCGGGAGCCGCCACAGCCAGCGGCGATGCCACCAGACGTTGCCCGGCCGGAAGCGGCGCCAGCCGTACGCCGGGTTCAGCAGGAACCAGAGGAAATCCCACACGGCGCTCCAGGCGATCCAGGCGGCGAGCAGCGCCAGCTCCCTGGCCGCCGTCCAAGGCGCGCCGAAGGCGAACGGCAGATGGAAGGCCACGAGCGTCGCCGCGAACATCAGCAGGTTGTAGCCGGTGAGCGGCTTGCCGCCCAGGACGAGACCGAAGGCCCGAGCGAGGGGACCGCTGACCCGGTACGGCGTGGGCAGCTTCTCGGCCCAGCCGTAGGGACCCTCGATCTCGATCTCCACCACCGCCATCACCAGCGCGAACACGCACAGGAGCGGCGCGGCGACGGCAAGCGTCATGTCGCGGCCTCCGACGATGCAGCGAAGGACCTCATCCAGCCGCCTCCGGAGGATGCCGGCGGCGTGGCATCGACGGCTGCGACCGACGACTCTTGCGCGTCTCGCGCTCGAGGGCGACCAGGGCGAGCTGTTCGCGGAGCGCGGCGAGCGCCTCGTTGTTGCCGTCCTGCGTGTAGCCCCGGAGTGCCCGCTCGTGCTGCGGCAGCCGCTCGAGGAAGGCGGCGATCGCCTCGGGCGTCGGCGCCTCAGCATACTCGCCGTACCCGAGTCGCTGGAGGTAGCGCGCGTTGAGCGTCTGCTCGAACTGGCCGGCGACCGGGATCGACAGCGCCGGCTTGCGCAGGTACACGCACTCCGAGAGCAGCGAGAAGCCGCCCCCGGCGATCACGCCCCGGGCGGTGCGCAGATCGTCGAGGAAGACCGTCTCGCTGAACGGCCGGTACACGAGCATGCCGTCGACCAGGTCCTCGTCGAGGTCGCGGCGCACGCCGTACAGCCGGCACTGCAGTCCGGTCTCGTGCAGCGCCCGGACCAGCGTTTCGCTGCCTGCCGCCGTCTGGTAGACGAGGAGGTGCTCGCCCTGCTCCGCCTCGGCGGCGAGCACCGCCTCGCGCAGCACCGGCGCGACCAGCGTCGTGGCCGCCCGCCGCAGCGGCGGGCGGAAGAACGTGGGCACGATCGCGTGGCGCAGGCCGGGAGCCTTGGCCCGGGCGATCTGCCGCGCCAGCTCGAAATCCAGGGTATCGCCGCCGATGATCCCCTCGTCGTGGCGACAGCGGTCCAGCATCATGATGTTGTCCACGCTGATCGCCGCCACGCGCTCCCGTCGTGCGACCGTGAGCACGAACGACTCGAAGTCGCTCACCACCACGTCGGGCTCGAAGTCGCGCGCGATCTGGTAGAAGCTGCGCACCTGCGCCGGCCAGCCGTTCACGGCCCCGCGCAGGTTGGCGACCACCGTCTCCCAGCGCCGGATGGCGTTGTCCTCGTAGGCCAGAGAGAACCCGAGGATCTCGCGGACCTGCGGGAAGCGCCGGGCGAGGTAATCGTGGGCGCGCCCCGAGGCGACGATCAGCACGTCGTGCTCGCCGACGAGGTCGGCCAGGAAGGCGTGCGAGCGCGTGGCGTGCCCCATGCCCTCGCCCGCCACACCGTAGAGGATCCGCATCGTGGCACCCCTTTCGTCGAGGCCGGTCGCGCCACGGCCGTACTGACTCTACCCGCTCATGAGCTTCTCCGACTGGTGACCGGCCACGCGGCACGGTAGTGTGCCCGCCGTGGACACGCCCTCACAGCTCGGCGCTTTCAGCCCCGGCCGCCGGGCCGTCATCATCCTGATCCTCGGCGGCCTCTGGACGATCGGGTCGTTCGCGACCGACCTCTTCCTGCCCGCGATGCCGGCCACGGCGGACGACCTGGGAGCTTCGACGCAGGCGGTGGCGCTCAGCGTGACCACCTTCCTCATCGGTCTCGCGTTCGGCCAGCTGCTCGCCGGACCCCTGAGCGACACCTACGGCCGGCGGCGGACGCTTCTCGCCGGGCTCATCGTGTTCACGGTGTCGGCACTGGTCTGCGTCGTCGCACCGTCGGTGCAGGTGCTGATCGCCATGCGTTTCGTCCAAGGGGTCGCCGGAGCCTTCGGCCTGGCCGTCCCCAGCGCGGTGATCACCGACTACTCCCGAGGACGGGAGGCGGCGCGTCTGTTCTCTCGCGTCGCGCTCATCGGCGGCGTGGCGCCGATCGTGGCTCCGCTCATCGGCGCACGGCTGCTGGTCCTCTCCGGCTGGCGCGGGCCGTTCGTCGCGATGATGGTGATCGGCGTGATCCTCACCGCGGGCGTGGCCGTGGGGCTCCCGGAGAGCCTTCCTCGCGACAGGCGGTCGGCCCGAGGGATGAGGCCCGTCCTGCGCGCCATGGCGATGCTGTCGCGAGACGTCGACTTCATGGGCTACGCGGTGACGACCGCCCTCGTCTTCATCGCCTTCTTCGCGTACCTGACGGGCTCGTCGTTCGTCTATCAGGAGGTGTACGGTGTCTCGGCGACGACCTACAGCGTCCTCTTCGCCGTGAACGCCGTCGGCATGCTGGCGGCCACCCAGGCCAACCACCGGCTGCTCGCCCGCTTCTCCCCTCGACAGCTGCTCGCGGCCGCCCTGGCGGCGGACGCGGCCGCCGGCGTGACGTCCTTGGCCGTGGTCCTCATCGGCGGGCTCGGGGTCTGGGCCCTGGCGGCGCCGTTCTTCGTCCTCGTGACGAGCCTGGGGTTCATCTACTCGAACTCGACGGCGCTGGCTCTCTCCCTGCACCCTGAGGTCGCCGGCTCCGCGGCCGCCTATTTCGGCACGATGCGCCTCGGCTTCGGCGCGCTGGCCACGCCGCTGATCGCGCTCGGCGGTACGGTACGCGCCCTCCCGATGGTGATGGTGATCGCGCTGTCGTTGCTGGCTGCCCTGGCACTGTTCGCCGTGATCGCGCGGCGCACTCGAGGCCAGCGTGTGATCCTCGACCTTCCCGAGGAAGCCTCCGCGGACGTACCGGTCGCCTGAGCGCGACGCGCGGACCTGGGCTTCGCGCCGCCTCGCCCCGTTCCACTCCGGGTACACTCTCCCCGAATGGCGGACACGCGGGAGGTGGCGGACGATGTTCTGCGAGATCGCGAGAAAGGTCGACGGCAAAGACCTCGAGCGCATCCAGTCCCTGGAGAAGGACCTCGGCCTCACCATCGTGGCCTTCTCCTGCCGGGCGCTCGACCCGGCGCGCGAGGAGAGGCTGCAGAGGATGATGGAAGAGCTGGGCCCGCAGCTCCAGGCGGCGCCCGCCGAGCCCGACGGCGATCAGCTCACGCGCATCCGCACCACCGAGGAGGAGCTGGGCCTGGCGCTGGTCGCGGTGAGCCCGCAGCCCGGTTGAGCTGACGCGATCGGGGCGGCGAGTCCGCACTCGCCGCCCGAGTCCCCTGCTCAGGCCTTGGGGTTCGGTGTCTTCACCACGAGGAAGCGCACGCGCGCCTCGCTCTCGTTGCGGATCGCGTGCAGGCGGCCGGCTGCGCTGGGGACCAGCGTGTCCGGCCGGGCCGTCACCGTCTCGCCCTCGATCTCGATCACGGGCGTTCCCTCGAGCACGAAGAAGAAGGCGTCGACCGGGGCCTTGTGCGGCCTCACCGCCTCGCCCGGCTCGAGAGTGATCTGGCTGACGGCGATGAGCGGTGTGGAGTACACGTGTCGCACATCCACGCCGTGAGGGTTCTCGGCCACGGGGATCTGGTCGGCGGTGATGGTCTGCATGAGGTCTCCGTTCGTCGGGAGCGGCCGCGGCGGGCCGGGATCGGTCACCGCGAGGGTTCCCCGGACGTCCGTCCGGGAGTCTTGACGCTGGTCAACCAGGCAAAGGCGGCGGATCCGGGAGGCCGGCGGCGCTCCCGGTCCCTTGACTGCCCGTTCGCCGCACCTCTAGACTGCGCCTCTAGCGACTATAGGGCCGCTCTATCGCGGCCGCGCTCGCCGCGGCCACGGCCCGTCGGCTGTCGTTCATCCATACGGGGGAGGAATCGTGTACAAGACCTACCGGAAGCTCGCGCTCGCGCTGGTCATCGTGCTCGCGCTCGGAGTCGCGATGGTGGCGCTCGCCGCCTGCGGCAGTGACGAAGGGGACGGCGGAGACACCGCCGCCGTGCCGTTCAAGGTCGGCGTGGCCGGTCCCATGACGGGCCAGTACGCCACCTACGGCCAGTCGCACAAGGCCGGCGCCGAGATCGCCATGGAAGAGCTCAACGCCGCCGGCGGCGTCAACGGCGGCGACGTGTCGATCGCCATCGGCGACGACCTCGGCGACCCCCAGCAGGCGGTACTCGTCGCGCAGAAGTTCATCGACGACACCGAGATCGTCGTCGTGGACGGCCACCAGTTCTCCGGCGCCACCATCGCCGCCGCCGGCAAGTACCAGCCCGCGGGCCTCACCATGATCACGCCGTCGGCGACCCAGCCGGACATCACCGACATGGGCGACTTCATCTGGCGCATCTGCATGACGGACGCCGTCCAGGGCAAAGGCCTCGCCGACTACAGCGTCGCGACGCTCGGCAAGCAGAAGGTCGCGATCATGTACGACAACTCGGACTACGGCCGCGGCCTCGCCGACGCGTACGACGAGGGCATCAAGGCCGCCGGCGGCGCCGTGGTGGCCAAGGAGCAGTACACCACCGGCGACACCGACTTCAAGGCCCAGCTCACCAAGATCAAGGGCGCCGGCCCGGACCTCATCTTCCTCTCCGGCTACTACCCCGAGGGCTCGAAGATCGCGCAGCAGGCCAAGGAGCTCGGGATGGACGTGCAGATGCTCGGCTCGGACGGCTACGCGTCCGACGAGCTGCCGAACCTCGGCGGCGCCGCCGTCGAGGGCATGCTGGTGTCCACGTTCTTCGACTACACCAAGGACGACCCGGCCGTGCAGAAGTTCGTCGACGCTTACAAGGCCAAGTACGAGGGCGCGAACCCCGACTGGTTCGTCGCGAACTCCTACGACGTCGTGATGCTGGCCGCCGCAGCGGCCGAGAAGGCCGGCTCGAACGAGCGCGCCGCCATCAACGACGCACTCGCCGAGATCGGCACGTACGAGGGCATCTCCGGCCCCATCACGTTCGACGAGAACGGCGACGTCATCAAGCCGCTCAGCATCGTCATCGTGCAGGACGGTGCCCTGGTCACGGCTCCGCAGCAGCCGGCCATGTGACAGAGGAAGGACCGGTGCGAGGGAGGGGCGAGCGGCAGCGATGCCTCTCGCCCCTCCCGCCCCGGCTTCTGACGTAGCGACCTCGAGGACCACGTGAGCGAACTCGCCCAGCAACTCGTCAACGGCCTGATGATCGGCTGCCTCTACGCCCTGATCGCCGTCGGCTACACGATGGTGTACGGCATCATCGAGCTCATCAACTTCGCCTTCGGCGAGCTCTTCATGTTCGGGGCGTTCATCACCATCATGATGATGTCCACCGAGATGTCGCTGTTCGGCCAGACCGTGAGCATGCCCGGGTTCAACTTCTTCGTCGCCATCCTCATCGCCATGGTGCTCGTCGGGGTGATGGGCGTCGTCATCGAGCGCCTCGCCTACCGGCCGCTGCGCAACGCTCCGCGTCTGGCCGCCCTCATCTCGGCGATCGGCGTCTCGATCCTCCTGCAGAACGTGGCCCAGAGCATCTTCGGCTCCGATCAGGTGCCGTTCCCGGACATCCCGCTGTTCACCACCGCGGCCGGCGCGCCGAAGGCGTTCGCCGTCGGCAACGTGCAGATCACCTACTTCCAGGTGTTCGTCGTGGTCGTCACGGTGGCCGCCATGCTCCTGCTCAACCTCTACGTGAAGCGCACCCGCATGGGCCGCGCCATGCGCGCCTCCGCCCAGGACAAGAGCACCTCGGCGCTCATGGGCGTCAACGTGAACAAGGTGATCGCGCTCACCTTCCTCATCGGGTCGGCGATGGGCGCGCTCGCCGGCGGCCTCTACGGCGGCGTCTACCACGCCGCGTGGCCGCTGATGGGCTTCAACCCCGGCCTCAAGGCGTTCATCGCCGCCGTGCTCGGCGGCATCGGCAACATTCCCGGCGCGTTCCTCGGCGGCCTGCTCCTCGGCGTCATCGAGGCGCTCGCGTCCGCGTACCTCCCGATGGGCTCGCAGTACCGGGACGCCTTCGCCTTCGTGATCCTGATCCTCATCCTGTCCTTCAAGCCGTCCGGCCTCCTCGGCTCGACGATCTCGCAGAAGGCCTAGGATGAGCGACCGGCCGCAGAACGACCGCGCGAACGGCACCGGAGGTGGACGGCTCCAGACGCGGCTGAACCCCATCGCCTCCGCCATGACCGGGGACGGCTCCCCCCGCTGGCAGCGCGCCCTGCTCCTCGGCCTGCTTGCCGCGGCCATCGTCCTGCCGTTCCTGGTGGGCTCCAACCGCTGGATCACGCTGATGACCGTGGTCGTCATCTACATCGTGCTGGCCTCCGGCCTCAACATCGTGGTCGGCTTCACGGGCCTGCTCGACCTGGGGTACGTCGCCTTCTACGCGATCGGCGCCTACTACACGGCGATCATCTTCAACCAGGTGCTCAAGGTGAAGTTCGGCGTCGACATCGACGCCTACTGGTGGCTCACCTGGGTCAACTTCGTCGTCGGCGGCCTGCTGGCGGCGCTCGCCGGCGTGCTCATCGGCTATCCGACGCTGCGCGTGCGCGGCGACTACCTCGCGATCATGACGCTGGGCTTCGGCGAGATCATCCGCATCGTCGCCAACAACTGGGTCGGCCTGACGCGCGGTCCCTCAGGCATCCCGGGCATCCCCAAGCCGGAGTTCTTCGGCTTCGCCTTCAGCACGCAGCTCAGCCTCTACTTCCTCGGGCTTGCCCTCGCGCTCATCTGCCTGTGGTGCATCTCGCGCATCGTGCGCTCGCGCATCGGCCGCGCCTGGACCGCGATCCGCGAGGACGAGGTGGCCGCCGAGGCCATGGGCATCCACACGTCGCGCTACAAGCTCCTCTCGTACGCGACGGGCGCCTTCTTCGCCGGCGCCATGGGCGTCTTCTTCGGCCACTATCTCAACTACATCTCGCCGAGCAGTTTCATGCTCATGGAGTCGTTCCTCATCCTGAGCCTCGTGGTCCTCGGCGGCATGGGCAACATCGCCGGACCGGTGATCGGAGCGACGATCTGGATCGGCCTCCAGGAGTGGCTGCGCGACTTCACCTTCGTGCAGGCGCACCCCGAGACGCGCGGCATCGCCATGGGCCTCGTCCTCGTGCTCCTCATGGTGTTCCGGCCTCAGGGTCTGCTCGGGTCCCTCCGGGTCAAGCTCGAGATGAAACCGCAGAGCAAAGCCGAGGCCGATCACGAACGGCAGGTGTGGTCCGATGCAGGAGACTAGCGGCATGGCGACCGGCGCGACCAGGGCCGCCGCGCCGCAGCCCGAGCGCGTGCTCGAGACGTCGCAGCTCGTCAAGGCGTTCGGCGGCCTCGTGGCCGTCAACAATGTCGACTTCCATGCGGGCAAGGACGAGATCGTCGGCCTCATCGGCCCCAACGGGGCCGGCAAGACGACGCTCTTCAACGCCATCACCGGCGTCTACCCGCCCACCTCCGGGTCCATCCGCTTCCTGGGCCGGGACATCGCCGGCATGCTCCCTTCCAAGGTGACCAAGCTGGGCATCGCCCGCACCTTCCAGAACATCCGGCTGTTCAACGAGATGACGGCACTCGAGAACGTGATGGTCGGCCAGCACTGCCGCGCGCACTCCAGCATGCTGAGCATCATCGCGCGGACACCCGGCGCCAAGCGGTCCGAGCTGGCCGTCCGCGACAAGAGCATGGAGCTGATCGAGTACGTCGGCCTCTCCGGTCACGCGGGAGAGCTCGCCAAGAACCTGCCCTACGGCTCGCAGCGGCGGCTCGAGATCGCCCGCGCGCTGGCGACGGAGCCGACGGTGCTCTTCCTCGACGAACCGGCCGCGGGGATGAACCCGCAGGAGACCGCCTCCCTCATGGGACTGATCCGCAGGATCCGCGAGGAGGGCATGACCATCATCCTCATCGAGCACGACATGAAGGTGGTCATGGGCAGCTCCGACCGCGTCGTGGTGCTGGATCACGGCGAGAAGATCGCGGAGGGGGCGCCGAGCGAAGTGCGCAGCGACCCCAAGGTGATCGAGGCGTATCTCGGGAAGAGCGCGTGATGGGCGCCGCGGCAGCGACGGCGGAGAAGTCCGGCGCACTCCTCGAGGTCCAGGATCTCCACGTCTTCTACGGCAACATCGAGGCCATCAAGGGCGTGTCGCTCGAGATCCGCGAAGGTGAGATCGTGACCCTCATCGGCGCGAACGGCGCCGGCAAGACCACGACGCTGAACGCGATCTCTGGCCTGCTGCGCCCCCGAAGCGGTTCCATCAGCTACCAGGGCCAGGCCCTCGCCGGCGTGCCGGCCTACGAGGTCGTCACCCGGGGGCTCTCCCAGGCGCCCGAGGGACGCAAGATCTTCCCGCGCATGTCGGTCAGGGAGAACCTCGAGATGGGCGCGTTCTCCCGCCCACGCCAGGACCTCACGGCCGACTTCGAGCGCGTCTTCGACCTCTTCCCGGTGCTTCGCGAACGCGAGTCGCAACCGGGCGGCACCCTGTCCGGCGGAGAGCAGCAGATGCTCGCCATGGGCAGGGCGCTCATGGCCGGCCCCAGGCTGCTGATGCTCGACGAGCCGTCGATGGGCCTCGCCCCCATGCTCGTCGAGCGCATCTTCGACATCGTCAAGGAGATCAACGCCCAGGGCACGACGATCCTGCTCGTCGAGCAGAACGCGCACGTGGCGCTCGAGATCTCACACCGCGGCTACGTGCTCGAGACCGGGCGCGTGACGCTCACCGACGAGGCCTCGGCGCTCCTCCGCGACCCGCACGTGCAGGAGGCCTACCTCGGCGCCGGCTGAGCGCCGGGCTCCTCCTCACGCAGATCCAGGATGCGCCGGGACTTGCCGGCGGTGCGCTCGATGCTTCCCGGCTCCACGAGGGTCACGCGCGTGCGCAGCCCGAGCGCCGACTGGAGCCTGTCGGCGACCGAACGCTGGAAGGTCACCATGTCCGCCATCACGTCGGTGAACACGCGCTCATCGACCTCGAGGCGCACCTCGAGGTCGTCCCTGTTCCGCTTGCGTGCGAGCACGATGAGGTAGTGCGGCCGCACGCCCTCGATGCGGAAGAGGACATCCTCGATCTGGCTGGGGAACACGTTGACGCCGCGGACGATGACCATGTCGTCCGTCCGCTGCCGCACCTTCTTCATGCGCGCCAGCGTGCGTCCGCACTCGCAGCGAGAGGTGTCCAGGCTCGTGAGGTCGTGCGTCCGGTACCGCAGCAGCGGGAAGGCCTCCTTGGTGAGGGTCGTGATGACGAGCTCGCCCTTCTCCCCCGGACCCAGCGGCTCACCGCTCTCGGGATCGACGATCTCGAGCAGCAGGTGGTCCTCGTTGACGTGCAGGCCGCAGTCGCAGTCGCACTCGCCGGCGACACCCGGGCCCATCACCTCCGACAGGCCGTAGTTGTCGGTGGCGCGTATGCCGAAGGCGGTCTCGATCTCCGCCCGCATGCCGTCAGAGCACGGCTCGCCGCCGAAGAGCCCGAGGCGCAGCTTGAGAGCCGTGCGGTCCACGCCGAGCTCGGCGGCCTGCTCGGCGAGGTACAGCGCATACGAGGGCGTCGAGACCAGGACCGTCGTCCCGAAGTCCCGCATCATCACGAGCTGCCGTTCGCTCTGCCCGGCGCCGGCGGGGATGATGGTGGCCCCGATGCGCTCGATGCCGTAGTGCAGGCCCCAGCCGCCGGTGGACATGCCGTAGGGAAAGGCCATCTGCACGAGGTCGCCGCGATGGACCCCGGCGGCGGCGGCCACCCGCGCCGTCAGCTCGGTCCAGGTGTTGACGTCGCCGCGCGAGTACCCGACGACCACGGGCTTGCCGGTCGTGCCGGACGACGAGTGCACGCGCACGACCTCGTCGAGAGGCAGGGCGAACATCCCGAAGGGGAAGGTGTCGCGCAGCGCGCTCTCGTCCGTGAAGGGCAGGCGCCTGACATCGTCGAGCGAGCGGACGTCGCGCGGGCGCACGCCACGCTCCTCCAGCAGGGCGCGATAGAAGGGGACGCGCTCGTAGGCCCAGGACGTCGTCATCTGCAGGCGGCGCAGCTGCAGCGCGTGCAGCGCCGCCCGGTCCATGCACTCGTACTCGGGATTCCAGATCATCGCCCCTCCTCATCCTCGCGCCACGCGCCGAGGTAGATGGTCCGCACCGTCTCGTCGGCGAGCAGGTCTCGGGACGAGCCTTCGAGCAGCACGCGGCCGGTGCGCATCACGTAGCCGCGGTCCGCGTGGCGCAGCGCGAGACGGGCATCCTGCTCGACCAGGAGGATGGTCACGCCCTGCGCGCGCAACTCGCCGAGCACCGCGAAGATCTCGCCGATCACCTTGGGCGCCAGGCCCAGCGACGGTTCGTCGAGCAGCAGCAGCCGGGGCCTGGACATGAGCGCCCGGCCGACCGCCAGCATCTGCTGCTCGCCGCCGGACAGCGTCTCGGCAGGCTGCCCGGCGCGCTCTCCCAGCACGGGGAAGAGCGTGTGGACTCTCTCCAGTCCTTCGGCGACGGCCGCTTGACGCTCGCGGCCGGCCGCGTAGGCGCCCAGTTCGAGGTTCTCGCGCACGCTCATGGAGCCGAACAGCAGCCGGCCCTCGGGAACCAGCGCGAGCCCGTCCCTCACGAGTCGCTCCGGTCGTGCCCCGGCAACTCGCGAGCCGCGATACGTCACCGTCCCGGCGCGCACCGGCACCAGGCCCACGACGGCCCTGAGCACGGTGGACTTGCCGGCGCCGTTGGCGCCGATGAGGGTCACGAGCTCGCCCTCGCCGACCTCCAGGTCGATGCCGTGCACCACCTCGGTGCGTCCGTAGCCGGCGCGCAGTCCCGCGAGCTCGAGCAGCGGTGTCGTCTCAGGAGCCGTCGTCGGCCTCCTCGCCCAGGTACGCGGCGATCACCGCCGGGTCCTTCTGGATCATCCGCGGCGGCCCCTCGGCGATCTTGCGCCCCCGGTCCAGCACGACGATCTCATCCGAGACCTCCATCACCAGCCCCATGTCGTGCTCCACGACGACCACGGTGACACCGGCGTCGCGGATGCGGAACAGCGTCTGGATCAGCTCGCGGGTCTCGCCGGCGTTCAGACCCGCGGCCGGCTCGTCGAGCAGCAGCAGACGCGGTCGTGTGGCGAGGGCGCGCGAGATCTCCACCAGCCGCCTGATGCCGGCGGGGAGGTCGGCGGCCGGCACGTCCACCCACTCCTCGATGCCGACGAGCCGCAACAGCCGGCCCGCCTCCTCACGGGCCTCGCGGTCCTCGGCCACGGCTGCCGGCAGGCGCAGCATCGCCGCCACGAAACCGTGGCCCTGGTGGGCCTGACGGCCCACCATCACGTTCTCCCCGGCCGTCAGCTCGTCGAACAACTGGGTGTTCTGGAAGGTGCGGGCAACGCCGGCGCGGACCGTGTCGCGAGGCCGGCGCCCCACCAGCTCCTCGCCCTCGAAGCGGACCGAGCCACGCTCGGGCCTGTCGAAGCCGGTCAGCGCGTTGAAGAGCGTCGACTTGCCGGCGCCGTTGGGGCCGATCAGGGCCTTGATGGTGCCCTCGAACACGTCGAACGAGACATCGTCCACGGCGGTGAGCCCGCCGAAGCGCTTGGTCACCTCGCGCACCTGCAAGAGGCTCACGGCGTCTCTCCTCCTCGCTCCCGCCGGCGCCACATGCGGGCCAGCCCGTGCGGCGCGAAGATCACGACGAGGATGATCGCCAGGCCGTAGATGTCCTCCTGATACGACTGCAGCGTCTGCGCCGTTTCGCGCGGCATACCCGGAACGAGCGCGTCGAAGTACTGAAGCAACGTCAGGGCCACCGCCGCCAGCAGCGGGCCGGCGAGCGAGCCGGTGCCGCCGAGGACGGCCATGGCGAGAAAGGTGACCGACGCCGTCACCGTGAAGAGGCTGGGCGAGACGAAACCGACCACGCTCGCGTACAGCGCTCCCGCGAGGCCGGCGAGCAGGGCGCTCACGACGAAGGTCCTGACCTTGACGCCCACCACGTCCACGCCGGACGCCTGGGCTCCGAGCTCGCTCCCGTGAAGCGCTCGCATCGCGCGCCCCGGCCTCAGCGACGTGACGTTGTAGGCGACCAGGACGGCGAGGCCGACGACGCCCCACACGAGCCAGTACAGCGAGGCGGCGTCGCGGATCTCGAACGGGCCCAGAGAGGGGAACGGGATGCCGGTGAACCCGTCGACGCCTCCGGTCAACGGCTCCGCCTCGGCGAACAGGAGCACCATCAGCTCCCCGAATCCGAGCGTCGCCATGGCGAGATAGTGCCCCTTGAGACGGAGACTGGGCAGCGCGAGGATCAGCCCGCCGGCCGCCGCCAGGGCGCCGGCGACGACGAACGCCACCGGCCACGGCCAGCCGAGGGTGACGGTGCAGTAGGCGCAGGCGTAGGCGCCCAGCCCCACGAAGGCGGCGTGCCCGAGCGAGACCTGGCCGGCGTAGCCGAAGAGCAGCGCGAGTCCCACCACCACGAGGGCGTTGATGCCCACAAAGGTGAACACCTTGAGCAGGTAGCGGTCGGTGACCACCAGCGGCAGGACCGCCACGACGGCGACCACGAGAAGCGGCGCGAGCGACCTGAGCGTGCGGCCGCCCATCATACCTTCGTCCTGCGAGACCCGCCGAGCAGGCCGTTGGGCCGCACGAACAACACCACCAGCAGCACGACGAAGGCGACGGCGTCCTTGTAGATGGGATCGATGTAGCCGGCGGTGAGGCTCTCCAGCAGGCCGAGGATCAGGCCGCCGCCGACGGCGGCGGCCGGGTTGCCGAGGCCTCCCAGCACCGCCGCCGCGAAGCCCTTCACGCCCATGCCGGCGCCCACGTTGAAGGCCGTCTGCGTGAGCGGCGCGACGGCCAGCCCGCCGACGGCTCCGAGAGCGGCGGCGAGCGCGAACGACGCGGTGACCATGCGGCTCGTGTCGACGCCGACGAGGCGTGCGGCGTCACGGTTGATCGCCGTGGCCCGCATGCCCCGCCCGAAGGTGGTCCTTCGGTAGAGCAGGGCGAGGGCGACGACGGCCAGCGCCGTGAGCAGCCAGATCCAGATGGTCTGGCGCTCGATGGCCGCGCCGAGCAGCTTCAGGGAAGGGCCGCCAGTGAACGGATCGAGGGCCCGTTCGTCGGGCCCGAAGAGGTGCAGGGCGAGCTGCCGCAGGAGCACGGCGCCGCCGATGGTGACCATGATGATGCGCAAGGGATCGCCCCCGGCGATCGGGCGCACGGCGAGGAGCTCGAACACGGCCCCGACGGCGGCGGTGGCGGCGATCGCCGCCACCGCCGCCAGAGGAAGCGGCAGTCCCAGCCCCGCGAAGGAGACGCCGAACATCCCTCCGAGCATGAAGAACTCGCCCTGAGCGAAGTTGATGGCCCCGGTCGCCGCGTAGACGATCGTGAAGCCGAGCGCCACCAGGGCGTAGATCGAGCCGTTCTTCAGGCCCGCGACGACGAACTGCAGGAGCTGGTCCACGAAGGCGGCCTGTGCCCTACTGCGCCAGCGTCCAGTCGCCGCCCGAGATCTCGTACATGGACAGGTCGTCCTGCGTCATCCCGTTGTGGTCGTCGGGCGAGAGGGAGAAGGTGCCGCCGATGCCGACGAACCCGGAGGTGCTCTCGATCTCGTCGCGGAGAGCCGCCGGCGTGACGTCGCCGTCGATGCGCCTGGCAGCCTCAACGATCAGGTACAGGGCGTCGTAGGCGTGGCCCGCGAACGTGCTCGGGGCGTCGCCGTATGCCTCGGTGTAGCGAGCGATGAAGTCCGTCGCGACCGTGTAGGCCTCGGAGCCCTCGCCGTAGGCCTCGGGCAGGAGGATCTTGCCGGCAGCGAACTTGACGCCCTCGGCCGCCTCGCCGGCGCCGTCGATGAACTCGCGACGGGCGATACCGTGGCTGCCGTAGACGGGCAGCTCGATGCCGAGGTCCTTGACGTTCTTGGCGATGATCGCGGCCTCTTTGCCGGCCGTCCATATGACGATCGCTTCTGCGTCCGTGTTCTTGATCTTGGTGAGCTGCGCGGTCATGTCGGTGTCGCCGGGGTTGAAGGTCTCGTCGGCGACGACCTCGATGCCGGCCTTGGGCGCCTCCGCGGCGATGACGGCCTGGCCGTCCTTGCCGAAGCCGGCACTGTCGCTGATCAGGCCGACCTTGGCGATCCCCTGCTGCTTGAGGTAGTCGAGCGTGAAGGGCACGACGATCAGGTTGGACCACGGTGTGGCAAAGACCAGCGGGTCGACCGGGTCGGTGATGATGGTTCCGCCGGCCATCGACACCTGCGGGATGGCGGCGCGCTGCACGTCCCCGCGGACGGCCATGGTCTGGCCCGTACCGGTGGCGCCGATGATGGCCACGACCTCATCCTGCTCGATGAGCTTGCTGCCGGCAGCGACGGCCTTGGCCTCGTCGGTGGCGTCGTCCTCGACGATGACCTCGATCTGCCTCCCGTTGACGCCCCCCGCCTCGTTGATGCGGGCGACCTCCATCTCGAGCGCGTTCTTCTCCGGCTCGCCCAGGCCGGCGTAGGTGCCCGTCAGGGAGACGATGGCTCCGATCTTGAGAGGCTCCTGCGCCTCGTCCCCCGTGTCGCCGCCGCAGCCGACGAGAAGGATCGCCAGCGCCGCGGCCATCGCCGCCGTCAGCGCCGCCATCGACAATCTCAGACAACGTCCACGCATCGCACTGCCCTCCAGGTATTCATGGGGATGCCCGGCCGGCCGGCGTGACACGACGCGAGGGAACGGAGGGCCGCACGGCCGCCGCGCACACGCACGCGTGCGGACACGCTGCGCGACGAGCTCCCGCGCGGATGGCACCTGCGCCCCACCCAGCCTCCTGCCAAGTCAACGCCGGCCTTACCGCCCGGGGCGGATGCCCCGAGGTGCTCGGCATGATAGCACGCGCGGAGAGCTGCGCGGCTCGCGGAGCAGGCGGATGCGCCGCTCGCCGCAGCCATCGCCTGCCGCGCAACGGCGCCCGCGACAGCGCCCGTCTCGCGACGTAGGATGCGACTGTGAACGCAGTGGCCGGACAGGCGTCCCGGACCCTCCGAGCGATCGTCGTCGCTGCCGTCTGGGCGAGCGCGTGCGCGGGCGCGGCGGCCTTCCTCGTCGCCGTCGTGCCGTCTGCCACCGCGACCGCTCATTCCATCGCTTCGTCCGCCTCCCCCTCCCCGTCAGCCGAACCGTCGCCCACCGTCGCGCCGCCGGTGAGCGCCACACTGACCACCGCGGTCGCCGCCGCCGTGACGGTGCATAGCGGATCCGTGGCGCGCATCCGCTACCGGGCGGACGACATCGCCGGAGGCATGGTGACGATGGACCTGCTCATCACCACGCTGTCGGGTGAGGTGTGCCGCCGTCTGGTCACCGACCGCGTGACGGCCGTCGGCGTGGACCGCGTCTGGAGCGGCCGCATCCGACTGCGCCGCGGCCGCTACCGTCTGATCGTCCATGCGCGCGACGCGAGCGGCCGCACCGAGGCGAGCGCCCGCACCGCCGCGCTCCGCGTGCTCGCACCGCTGCCGCCGCTCGTGCCCACCGCGCGCGCCCGGCGCGCCGCCTTCGCCTGGGCGGCGCAGCGCGCCGGCGACGTCACCGTGGCGGTCGTCGACAGCCGCGGCGGCCTGTACGGCTACAACAAGTGGCGGCCGTCGATCACCGCGAGCGTCGTCAAGGCGATGCTGCTCGTGACCTACCTGCGTCGGCATCGCACCGTGAGCGACGGCATGCGCGCGACGCTCACGCGCATGATCACCGTCTCGGACAACGCCGCCGCCGACGTCGTCTACGCGCACGTCGGCCGCGACGCCGTCCAGCGCCTCGCTCGAGCCGCTCACATGAGCACGTTCCGCGCCGGGAGCTCCTGGATCGTGAGCAAGGTGGCTCCGGCGGACATGGCGCGCTTCTTTCGCGACATGGAGCGATACATCCCGCCCGCTCACCGCCGTTTCGCCAACGGCCTGCTCGCGCACATCGTCTCCTACCAGCGCTGGGGGATACCGGTGGCCGCCGAGCCGCGTGGGTACCGCGTGTACTTCAAGCCGGGCTGGCTCGGCGCGTGGACGCTGGCGAACGAGGCGGCGCGCCTGGAGCGCTCCGGCGTCCGCATCGGCCTCGCCGTGTTCACCGACCACAACCCGACGTCCGGGTACGGCAAGGACACCATCGCCGGCGTGACGGCCCGTCTGCTGCGCCGCTGAGCCGGCGAGAAGGGCCTCTTCTTCTGCCTGATCACCCCGATCGTGGCTGGTACCGCCGAGGAAGACGACGGCCTGACGCACGGAGCGCGACCCGGCGCTCGTCGGCGACGAGCGCCGGGTCGCGCCGCTACTCGAGGCGGGCGCCGACGCTGAGCCCCGCGCCCGCCGCCCAGTCGCCGGCGGCGAGCTTGCCACTGCCGGCAGGCCGCACGCGCGTCACCAGGATGCGGCCGTCCGCGCACGCCACACTGAAGCCGGCCTCGGTCACCGCGACGACCTCACCGGTCTGGCCGCCCAGCCCCGAGAGGTCGCGGGCGGGCTGCGGGATCGCCGAGATGACCTGAAGAGGCTGACCGCCGCACGTGGTCCAGGCCCCCGGCGCCGGATCGCAGCCGCGGACGAGGTCGTGGATCTGCTTCCACGGCTTGCCCCAGTCTATGCGCGCGTTCTCGCGCTCGCAGGGCCCCTCGTAGGTGGCCAGCGCGTGGTCTTGCGGGATGCGTGGGGCCGTGCCCCCGGCGACCAGCGCGACCGCCTCCAGCATCGCCTCGACGCCCCTCGGGAAGAGCCGGTCGAAGTACACGGAGCCGAGCGTGTCATTCGCCGAGATGGGCGTCCGCTTCTGGAGCAGCACGTCGCCGGTGTCGAGCCCCGCGTCCGGCCAGAAGATGGACAGCCCGGTCTCGGTCTCGCCCATGATGATCGGCCAGTTGATGGAGCTGCGCCCTCGATGCCGGGGCAGCAGCGACGGGTGGTACTGGATGGAGCCGTACGTCGGGATGGAGAGGAACTCCTCAGGCACCACGAGCGTGACGAAGGCCATGACCTGCAGGTCGGGCTCCAGGGCGCGGAACTCGCCCCACACCGCCGGGTCGCGGAAGGAGGCCGGCTGGTACAGGGGCAGGCCGGCGGCGACGGCGGCCTCCGCGAGCGGGTCGGCCTTGACGCCCGGCTCGGCCGGCGGGGCGTAGACCGCGACGACGTCGTCGCCTCGCGCGAGCAGCGCCTCCAGCACGGCCTTGCCGAAGGCCTGCCGGCCGTGGACCACGATGCGCATGCGTCCCTCCAGGTCGTGACGGTCGCCACAGCTTCGCCGGGCGACCCCGCCGCCGCGGCGGGCTCCCGTGGATGCTACCCGATGTCGCTCACCATGGGCGATGGCAAGGTCCTGCACGACCAGCTGTGATCTGACGGGACCGGCGGGCGCCCCGACGACGGGCGCGCCCGACCGGGACGAACGCAAAAGGGGCGGGGCGCCGGCGGCGCCCCGCCCCTTTGCGCGAGGTCGGTCGGTGCGTACCCGGCTCAGCGCCCGGCGCGCCGTGCCGCTAGAAGCGGCCGCCGATCCAGGCGCCGCTGATCGAGCCGTAGCTCACGACGGCGCCGGTGTGGGGCGCGTGGATCATGCTGCCGCCGCCGACGTAGATGCCCACGTGGTGGCTGTAGCTGGCGCCACCGAAGAAGACGAGGTCGCCCGGCTGCAGCGCGCTCAGCGGCACAGGCTTGCTCGCCCGCTGCTGGTCGGTGGCCCCATGCGAGAGGCCGATGCCGATCTGCGCGTAGCAGTACATGGTGAGGCCGGAGCAGTCGAAGCCTCTGGGGCTGGCCCCGCCCCACACGTACGGCACGCCGAGATAGCGCTGCGCGATGGCGACCACGGCCGAGCGACCGGAGCCGCCGGGGTCGACGACGGTCCCGCCGCCTCCACCGCCACCCGAGCCCGATGACGACGAACCGTCCGAGGAGGATGCAGAGGACGCCCGGGACGCCGCAAGGGCGGCCTGCTGGGCAGCCGCCTTGGCGGCGGCCGCGGCTTTCGCCTGGAGCTGCGCGATATCATCCTTGAGGCCGCCGGCGGTGCTCTCCAGCTGCGCCTGCAGCGCGAGCACCTGGTCCTTGCTCTCCTCGCGCTGGGCCACCAGCTTGACCGCCGACTGGCGGTCCGCCTCGAGGGCGATGCGGCGGTCGGCGATCTCCTGGCGATAGGCGGTGGCGGCGTGCACGATGTCGGCGTCGCTCTCGGCCATCCGCTGCATCATGTCGAGCTGGGTGACGAGCTCGTCGAAGGTGCGCGAGGCGAAGAGCACGTCGACGATGCCTGCTTCGTTGGCCTTGTAGGCCTGGCGGGCGCGGGCCGTGAGGTGCTCGTTGGCGACGCCCAGCTTGTACTCGGCGGTCTTCAGCAGCTGCCGGTTGCGGACGATGCGTCCCTGTACGGTCTCCAGCCTGGAGGCCGCCTGGTTGTAACGCTCGACGGCCATGTCCGACTGCTCGTAGACCTTCTGGAGCTGAGCCTGGACGGCCTGCAGCTTCGCCTTCTTGGCGGCGATCGGGCCTGCCGATGCCACGCCGGCGAAGACGAGGATGCTGATGAGTGCGATGAGGCCGGGGAGGATGGCCCTGCGCATGGCGGTCAAACGAATCGCCTCCTTCGCGCCGGGTGACTCACGGTCTCTGGCCCGGCGCCGTAGGGCTTGAGTCGGGGACCGTAGCATCCCGCAAGGCGAAGAGCAAACCGGGCGGGGCCTGGGAGACGTCTCTCGGGCGCCGATCCGGCCATCGCTCCGGAGGGGTCAGATCCGGTTGTAGAAGCCGGGGGATCTGACCCCCGAGGCCTCGTCGCCGGAGAGGTCCACGGAGCCGGGGCTGAGCAGCACGACATCGTCGCCCACGTGCTGCAGCGTGCCCTCCAGCGCGTAGATCAGGCCGCTGGCGAAGTCCATCAGTCGGCCGGCTAGGCGCGGCTCGCAGCCGCGGAAGTCGATGAGCACGGTGCGCCCTTCGCGCAGGCGGTCGGCGATGGTCTGCGCCGCCTCGAAGCCGTCCGGCGCCACCAGCTCGAACGCCAGACTCGACGGGCGCACCAGCTCGAGGCCGCGTGCGTCCCGTGACGCGGCCGTCCGCCCGTGATGGGGCTCGCCATGCCGCTCGTCATCCTGGTTCCACTCGTCGTAAGCGTCGCGCGCTGTGACCATGCTCCCTCCGGACCGAGCCGTTGTCGTTCCTTCTCCTTCGGCACGGTCACGACGATCGCCTGCCCGGATGTCGTGCGACGACCGCCCAGGCCATGATGCACGTCGCCGCCAAGGATGGACGTCACTCGCGTCCGGGTATACCTAAACTCCTCACTTCGAGGAAGCCGGACAGAAGCGACCCCGCGGGAGGTGAGATGGGGAACCTGGATCTGGTCTTGGTATTGGCCTGCATCCTCGTCCTCATCAGCATCCTCGCCAGCAAGGCCTCCGGTCGCTCCGGCGTACCCGCGTTGCTCCTGTTTCTTGCCATCGGCATGCTTGCAGGCTCCGAAGGGCTCGGCGGCATCTACTTCGACAACGCCGAGCTGGCGCGGTCCGTCGGCATCGTCGCCCTCGCTCTCATCCTCTTCTCTGGCGGGCTGGACACGCACGTCTCCAGCATCCGCCCCATCCTCGGGCGTGGCATCCTCCTCGCTACCATGGGTACGCTTGTCACCGCTGGGCTCGTGGGTGCGATCGTCCTGCTGATCACGGACTTGTCCATCCTCGAGGCCCTGCTGCTCGGAGCGGTGGTCTCGTCCACCGACGCCGCCGCCGTGTTCGCGGTGCTTCGCGCGCGCAAGGTGCGCCTTCCGTCGCCGGTGCGCAGCCTCCTCGAGCTGGAGTCGGGTGCCAACGACCCGATGGCCGTGTTCCTCACGGTGGCCCTCATCGCGCTGATCACCGGCGAAGACGGTTCGCCACTGGCGCTCGCCGGCTGGTTCGTGCTGCAGATGGGCCTTGGGGCGCTCCTGGGCTATGCACTGGGCAGAGCCATGGCGTTCGTCATCAACCGCATCGGGCTCGACCACGACGGTCTCTACCCGGTCCTGAGCCTCACGCTCGTCCTGCTTACGTACGGCCTCACCGCGTACGCCGGCGGCAGCGGCTTCCTCGCCGTCTACATCGCCGGCGTCGTCATGGGCAATCGCGCCTACATCCACAAGCGCAGCTTGACCCGGTTCCACGACGGCCTGGCTTGGCTCATGCAGATCGCCATGTTCCTCACCCTCGGCCTGCTGGTGTTCCCCAGCCAGATCCTTCCGGTGATGGGCATCGGCGTCCTCATCGCCGCGTTCCTGATGCTCGTGGCGCGCCCGGTCAGCGTGTACCTTTCGCTCGTCAAGTCGCGCTTCAGCCTGCGCGAGCAGACACTGATCGGGTGGGTCGGCCTGCGCGGAGCGGTGCCGATCATCCTCGCGACATTCCCGCTGGTGGCGGGCATCTCCGGTGGCGAGAAGGTGTTCAACATCGTGTTCTTCATCGTCCTTGCCTCGGCCCTCGTGCAGGGCACCACGATCCCCTCCGCCGCGCGGTGGCTGCGAGTCGAGGGGACGGCGTTCGAGCCTGAGCCCATCTCGAGCGGCGAGCCGGTGCAGCGCGTCCTCGTCGAGTATCGGGTCCCCGAGGACGCGCCCATCGTCGGCCGGCAGATCGCGCAAGCCGACTTCCCCGCGGCGGCCGAAGTCGTGCTGATCATGCGCTACGACAGCTACATCGTCGCCAAGGGCAGCACGCGCCTTCGTCGGGGCGATGTCCTGCTGGTACTCGGCGACGAGGACTCGCTGGCAGCCGTCGACGCGCAGGGCGAACTCGTCCGCGAGCCCTCTCCGCTGTCGCTGTGCCCCACGGACCACCGCGGGTGATGAGCTTCCGCGGACGCCCGACGATCGGCTGGCTTCGCGACCTCCCTCGGCGGCGCATCGCTCAACGGAGTCCGGCCCCGCCGTCCTCGCCGTCCGCCCCCCGTACGCGTCAAGTGCAGCAGGTCGTTTCCTCCGATGGGATCGCCTTGTACTTCACCAGGCGGTCTCGTCGAATGACCCTTTCGGGTCGCTGCACCTCCGCTCGGGCACTCGCGCGCTCCCTCGCTTCGCTGCAGCTACGTGCCTGCTGCACAACGTCTGTTTGCCCCCTACGGCGATGCTTCATGCCGTTGGCGCCGTTGACCTCCTCGCCCGTTGCTTGCCTCCCGGCCCGTCGCAGGCTAGCTTGGGGCATTCCCGCGGCCCGGTCGCCTCTCGCCGGCGCCGCGACGACGGATCGGAGCGATCGATGAGACCCACCCGCCGCGGACTGCTGAGCGACCAGGAGCGCGCGTGGCTCCACGAGGAGACGCTTCGCGTGCTGGAGGACGTCGGCGTCTCCTTCGGCACGCCGGCGGCGCTCGACCTGCTCGAGTCCGCTGGAGCCTTGGTGGACCGCGGGACCCTGCACGCGCGCCTTCCTCGGCGGCTCGTCGGGGAGTGCCTCGAGAGCGCGCCCCGGCAGGTGAGACTGGCGGGCCGGGACCCGTCGCGGGACGTGGTCCTCGGCGACGGGTCGCGGCTGGCCTGCTGCACTGACGGCCAGGGAACGCTGGTGCGCGACGACATCAGCGGAGCCGTTCGCACGGCCACGGTCGCCGACGTGCGCGATGCGCTGCGGCTGTGCGACGCCCTCCCCGAGATCGACTTCATGTGGACGGCGCTCACGGCCCCGCAGCTGGACGCGCGCACGGCGGGCCTCGAGGTCGCCGCGCTGGCTCTGCGCGAGTCGACCAAGCACCTCCAGGACGTCTCTCCCAAGAAACCGGTCGAGGTGCCCTACCTCCTCGAGATGCTCGAGGCGGCAGCCGGGGGCAGCCTCCGGGACCGGCCCATCTACTCCCTGCTCGACTGTTCGGTCTCACCGCTGCAACGCGACCCCGAGTCGACGGCGGCGTGCATCGAGCTGTGCCGGCGCGGGGTCGTCGTCTGCATCTGCGCACTGCCGCAGATGGGCACCACGGCACCCATCACGCCGGCGGGCGCCAGCGTCGTCTGCCTGGCCGAGATCCTCTCCGGCGTGGTGCTCTACCAGCTCGCGCAGCCCGGCTGCGCGCTCGTCGCCATGCCGATGCCCGGCGGCTCCGACATGCGCTCGGGCAGCTACCTCGGGGGCTCTCCGGAGGTGGCCGTCGCCAACACGATGTGCGTCGAGATGTGCCGCTCCTGGGGCCTGCCGACCATCGGCAGTGGGTCGACCAACGACGCCAAGGCTCCGGACTACCGGGCGGGCGCCGAGAGCCTCCTGCTCTGGCTGAGCGTCGCTCAGGCGGGCGCCGACGGCCTGGTGGCTGCGGCGTTCTACGACGGCAGTCGCGTCTTCTCGCCGGCCAAGGCGGTGCTCGACGCCGACGCCCTCGGCATGCTCCATCGCTTCCTGGAGACGTCGCCGGTCGACGCCGAGGCGACGCTGTTCGACGACATCGCCGCCGTCGGTGCCGGAGGGCACTACCTCGGGCGGTCCAGCACGCGCCGGCTGGCGCGCGAGGGCGGCGTCTGGACGGCGCGGGTACTGCGGCACGACCCCGCGACGGACCCGCAAGGGCGCGACCTCATGGAGGCGGCCGCGGCCCGGGCGGCCGAGCTGATCGCCACCCACCGGCCCGCCCCGCCGGACGACGACGTGGGGCGGGCGATGGACGACGTCGTCCGGCGCTACGCGGCGAGCGGCGGAGACTGACCCTGCGCCCGGCGCGCGTGGCTCCGCCGGATCCAGGGCCTGCGCGGCGCTACCGTGTCGAGAAGTGGGCGATCACCCCGACCGCCCACACGGAGCCGGCGAGGCACACCATGCCGAACTCGACGAGGATGCCGATACCTGCGGACTTGAGCGTGGCCGCGCTGGTCGAGAGTGCGGCGCGGTGGTCGCGATGGCGCACGAGCTCGCTCGCGAAGAGCCCCGCCGCGAATCCGACGAAGAGGCCGACCAGCGGGATGACGAACATGCCCACGATGCCCGCCACGATCGCGATGGCGATGGATCGCCTGGGGACCTGGTACTCCTTCAGCTTGCGTCCGGTCAGCACCCAGCTGGCCGACCAGCCCACCGCGGCGATGAGCGCGCCGACGATCGCCGCGGTCCACGCCGCCCACGACCCCATCACCGCGGCCCACGCGAGCAGCGCGATGATGGCGATCAGGCTCCCGGGGAGCACCGGATAGACCGTGCCGATGACGGCGACGACGAGAGCCGCCCCGGCGAGTACGGTGACGAGGATCTGCCAGTCCATGATGCCGGCGTCGCCGCCTCAGCCCAACCGGGGCTGCGAATGATGCAGGAACTCGTCGACGCCGGCAGCCACGGTGTCGAAGAAGCGGTCGTCCCCGACGAGCTTCGCGATGCCGTTGCGCTCCATGTCGTGGACAAGACCGGTGGTGGCTCTCGCGAACGCCAGCTCGACGCCGGCCTCGTGCAGTTCCGTGACCAGCTCCTTGAGCATCGCCGCCGCGGTGGTGTCGAGGTGCGGCACGGCGCCGGCGTGCACGAGCACCTCGCGCACCGGTGGTCTCTGGTCGCGCACCAGCGAGCGCACCGTCTCGCGGAACCAGCGCGCGTTGGCGAAGAAGAGCTCGCCGTCCACGCGCAGGATCACGAGGCCGGGGAACGTCTCGCAGTCGGGATGGTCCTCGATGCCGCGGTAGCGAAGTCGCTCGTCGTCGACGGCCCCGGGCGCCCGTCCCAGGATGGCGTAGCTCGGGCGATAGGCCCGGTACACGAGAGCGAGCAGCGAGAGGACCACCGCGATCGCCAGCCCGACGAGCAGCCCGAAGACCAGGACCCCGGCGAAGCACAGGATCGCGAGCACGAAGTCGGTCGGGTCCGTGCGGCGCAGCCGGCGGAGGGCGCCGAGGTCGACCAGGTGGGCGACGGCGGCGATCACGATCGCCCCCAGCACAGCCTCGGGCAGGTCGTGGAACAGCGGCATGAGGAACAGCATGGTGACGATGAGGAAGCCCAGGAGGATGATGTTCGAAAGCTGGGACTTGACGCCGGACGACTCGGCGACGGCAGAGCGCGAGAGACTGGCGTCGACGGTGAAGCCCTGCAGCAGCCCGGCCCCGAGGTTGGAGACGCCTAGGGCGATGAGCTCCTGGTCGGCGTCCACGTCGTAGTGGCGCTTGGCGGCGAGGGCGCGCGCGCCCGCCACCGACTCGGCGAAGCAGATGAGCGCGAGCGCGACGGCGTCGGGCAACAGGTCGACCACGTCGGCGAGACGGAAGCTGGGGATCGTGAGCGACGGCAGCCCGTCGGGGATCGCTCCGACGATCGCGACGCCGTGATCCTCCAGGTCGAACACGGCCACCAGGACGATGCCCATCACGACGGCCAGGAGCGCGGCCGGCACCTTGGGCGCGTACCTGCGCAGACCGAAGATGAGCGCCAGCGCGAGCACGCCGATCGCCAGCGTCTGCACGCTCCCGTCCGGCAGCTCGCGGATCACCGCCGCCAGCTTGCCGAAGAACCCCGTGCCGCCCCCCTCGACCCCCAGCAGCTTGGGCAACTGGCCGACGCCGATGACGAGGGCGAGGCCGGCGACGAACCCGGTGAGCACCGGGCGCGCGAAGAAGTCGGCGATGAACCCGGCGCGCGCCAGGCCGGCGACGAGGAGCAGAGCTCCGACGAGCAGGGCGAGCAGCGCCGAGAGGGCGATGAAGCGGCCGCCGTCGCCGAGCGCCAGCGGCGCGACGACGGCCGCCGAGAACGCGGCGATCGCGGAGCTCGGCCCGACCGTCAGCTGCCGGCAGGTCCCGAGGACCGCGTACGCCAGCAGCGGCGCGAGCGCGGCGAAGAGGCCGGTCTCGGGGGGCATGCCGGCGAGCGCCGCGTAGGCCATGCCCTCCGGCACGAGCACCGCCCACACCGCCGCCGCCCCCAGCACGTCCGGCCGCAGCCACCGTCGCTCGTAGCCCGGCAGCCAGTGGCGGATGGGCAGCGACGGTGGCTCAAGTCGGTACCAGCGCACCAGCCGCGTCGCCATGCTCCAGTCCTCTCTGTCGGTCCCCCGCGGTGACCGAAAGCTGCTGGCGGCATTCTACGTCTTCAAACCGGCCCGCGAGAGGCGTCGCCTGAGCCGGGCCGGCGGCGCGACGCGTCGCCGCAGCAGGATCCATCATCGCCCGCCCCCTCAGGGGGCGTAGAGTTCGTCGATCTCGGCGGAGTACAGACGCAGGAACTCGTGCCGCCGCAGCTTGAGGGTCTGGGAGAGCTCCCGGCCGATGTGGAACTCCTCGAGCCACAGGCGCACCCGCTGCACGTGCTCGTAGGGCGCGAAGCGGCGGACGTCGCTGCTGATGTGGTGCGCGAGGGCCCGGTAGTGCCGCAAGATGCGCTCGTCGGCGATCAGCACCGGGAGGTCGTCCGCCGGCAGTCCCAGGCTCCGGGCGAGCCCCTCCAGGTGACTGCGGCTCGGCGCCACGAATGCGGCCACGTACGGTCGCCCCTCCCCCACCACGACCGCCCTGTCGATCCACTCGCTGGCGCAGAGCTCGTTCTCCAGGTAGGGCGCGTTGACGTTCTCGCCGTTCGTGAGCACCAGGGTGTCGTCGACGCGGCCGAGGACGCGCAGGCTGCCGTCGGCGTGGACCAGGGCGAGGTCGTGGGTGTCGAGCCAGCCGTCCTCGTCGAGCGCCTCCGCGGTGCGCTCCGGGTCCCTGTAGTACGCACGCATCACGTTGGGTCCACGCACCTGCAGGCGCCCGATGTCGCCGGGACCGCACGGGCGGCCGTCTTCGCCGATGAGGCGGTGCTCCATGCCGTGGATCACCCGACCGGCAGTGCGCAGCACGCGGTGGAACGGGTCGCGCACGGCGATCACCACGATGGCCTCCGTCATGCCGTAGCCCTCCAGCAGGGGCATGCGGGCGGCGTCGAAGAACTCGTCGATCTTGTCCGGCAGCGGCCCGCCACCGACGACGGGGAACCGCAGGCGGCCGCCGAGCCCGGCTCGGACCTCGCGGAAGACCACCCGGTCGGCGAGCGCGTGAAGGGGGGCCAGAGCGGCCGCCTTGACCAGCGCCCACGCGTAGGTCGCCGACCGCCTGAGCGGGCCGCGAGAGCGCGGGCTGGGCTCGCGGCCCGAGAGCAGCCGCCTCGCCGCCGCCGACGTCAGCGAGCGGGCCACCAGCCACCGTGCGAGCCGCCGGCGCAACGCGCCCTGCGCGTCGATCCGGCGAAAGACGCCTTTGTACAGCGTGACCCAGAGTTCGGGCACGGTGGCCATGACCACCGGGCGCACCGTCCGGAGGTCGCCGCGCAGGGTCATGACGTGGCTGTAGTGCAGACAGCATCCCTTGCTGAGGTACATGAGCTGCATCTGACGCTCGTAGGCATGCCAGGGCTGGAGCAGGGTGAGGACCGGCTCGCGCTCGATACGGAGCAGCTTGGGGAGCTCGCGCAGGTTGAGCTCGTAGTTGGCGTGGGTGAGCGCCACGCCCTTGGGGGCGCCGGTCGTGCCCGAGGTGTAGATGATCGTCGCCAGGTCGTCGGGCGACACCCCCTCCTGACGTCGCGCGATCTCACCGCCCGACTCCGGCCACGCCGCCTCACCGAGCGTCATCAGCTCGGCCAGCGTGTACGCGTCCGCCGCACCGTCGCCGGCGGGTGAGCCGTCCACCGCTCCGCACGCGTCGCTCCGGTCTTCCGCGCCGTCGATGACCACCGCCGCCCGCAGCCCGGGGAGCGCCTCGCGCACCAGCGCCAGCTGCGCCGGATCCTCCAGGATCACGACCGCCGGCTCGGCGTGTCGCAGGATAGCCTCGAGGATGTCGAGCGGTGTCTCCGTGGCGCGAGGCACGTCCACGGCGCCGAGGGCGTGGATGGCGAGGCTGCACACCAGCCACTCGGGGCGGTTGTCGCAGATCAGGGCCACGAGGTCGCCGTGGCGCACCCCGAGCTCGCGGGCAAGCGCCAGAGCGAGCACGCTCGCGCGGCGCTCAAGCTCCGCGTAGGTGATCGCCGTGAAGACCCCGTCTTCGCGCCTGCTGAGCGCCGGGTCGGCTGCATACTCGGCGGCCCAGCCCGCGAACAGCCGCGGCAGCGTCGTCGCCGCCCCCGCGGTCCCCGCGTCCGGTGCCGCTGCCCCTGTCATACGTCCTCTCCGCGCGCGACCGCCGGCCACTCCGGACGGCTACCGGCCATTGTCCCTGAGCCCCATCGCCTGTCAACTGCGCCCCAGAGTGAGGCCTGCGACCTGTCAAGGAGGAATCGGGCACGATCGCCGGTCGGCCACGAGCGCGCCAAGCAGTGACTGCGGCCGCCCCACGCTTCCACCGGCTCCGCGGCAGGAGTCGAAGCTCTCCCGCCGCTCACGAAAGCGGCTCTTGGCCGCATGCCGCCATGCCCGACGTCCGAGCGTCGACACCGCGCAACGCTTGACACACCCCGACGCCGGGAGTACGGCCCATGTATGGGGCTGGACCTGGAAGGGCGCTCGTGACGAAAGCACCGGGACACAGACACGACCCCCGCGACCTGCTCGTGTGCCTCGCGCCCGCGAGAAGGCTCATGAGGGCCGGCTTCGGCGGTACGGGACCGCTCCGCGTAGCACTCTGCCGCGACTCGGCCGTGGCCGGTCTGGCGCGATGAACGGGCTCCCCGGACGAGTGAGTGGGGCCGAACGGGAGACGGACGTGCTCCTGCGGCAAGACAGACGCCCCGACCAGGATGACGAGATGGCGGGGGTGATGCGGCGCGCGCAGCTCATCGCCGCCAAGGTGGCGACCGTCGTGCTGGGCAAGGATGACGTGATACGAGCCTGCGTGGTCGCACTGCTCGCCGGAGGTCACATCATCATCGAGGACTACCCGGGCGTGGGCAAGACCCTGCTCGCGAAGGCGCTCGCGCGATCGATCGATTGCCGGTTCACACGCATCCAGTTCACCCCGGACCTGCTGCCCAGTGACGTCACCGGCGTGAACGTCTTCAACCAGAAGACCAGCGAGTTCGAGTTCAGGCCCGGCCCCGTGTTCGCCAACATCGTGTTGGCCGACGAGATCAACCGCTCCTCCCCCAAGACCCAGTCGAGCCTGCTCGAGTGCATGGAGGAGCGCCAGGCGACCGTCGACAGCGTCACCCATACCATCGACCCTCCCTTCATGGTGGTCGCCACCCAGAACCCGATCGAGTACGAGGGCACCTATCCGCTTCCCGAGGCCCAGCTGGACCGGTTCGCCATGCGACTGACCGCCGGATACCCGTCCCGGGAGACCGAGCAGGTCATGCTGGCCACCTACACGACCGGCGATCCGTTTGCGGAGATGGAGGCGGTCGTGGACGCGCCAGAGGTGACGGCGATGCAGCGAGTGGTGAGCCGGGTGGCGGTGGCGCCCGCGCTGCACGGGTACGTGGTCGACGTGCTGGCCGCCACCCGGTCCAGTCCGGACGTGTACCTCGGCGCCAGCCCGCGCGCCGGCATAGCCCTGCTCCGCGCCGCCAAGGCCTATGCCTTGCTGGAGGGGCGGGACTACGTGGTGCCTCAGGACGTCAAGGACCTCTCGGTGAGCGTGCTGAGCCACAGGGTCATCCTCTCGCCGGAGGCCCGCCTCCACGGGCTGTCGGATCGGGATGTGATCGGCCGGACGCTCGACACCGTCCCGGTGCCCGGGGTGTGACATGCCCCGTCCGACAGCACGGGGCGCGTGTCTGCTCGCGGTAGCGGCCACCGCGTACGTCGCCGCCCGCCTCTTCGGCACGTGGGAGCTCTACCTGCTGTCGTTCGCGTTCGCGGCGCTGGTGGCGGTCTCGTGGGTCCTGGTCGAGGCCGCGTCCCGGCGAGTGACCGCGGCACGCGACCTCATCCCCGCCCAGCCGTCCACCGGCGACGACCTGGTCCTGCGGATCCGGCTGATGCACCGGTCGCTGCTGCCCGGCCTCCAGGTCACCGTCCGGCATGCGGCGAGCGGACTGGACGCGGCCGGCGACCTGGTCGACTTCGCGAGCCTCCGGCCCCGCAGCGAGCACGCCGCCTGCATCGATCTCGGGCCGGCGCGCCGGGGCGTCCACCGCCTGCCGGCGATGAAGGCGGAGGCGGAGGATGCCCTTGGGCTCGTCCGCGCACGGCGCCTGCTCGGCGAGCCGATGGAGCTGACGGTCTATCCGCGTCTGCCGCAGCTGCAGACATGCGCCCTCGCCGCCGACGGGGAGGCGCTGAGGCTCCGCGGGCGACCGACGCGGGTCGCGCCCGGAGGGTCCGAGTTCTGTGGCATCCGCCAGCACTGCCCGGGCGAACCCCTGAGCCACGTCGACTGGAAGTCGACCGCCAAGACCGGAGCCCTGATGCTGCGCGAGATGAACGACCCGGGGGGCGGGGAGATCACGGTGCTCCTGGACGGGACGAGCAGCTGCGTGGGGGGCAGTCCCCCATACGCCAACTACGAGCTGGCTGTGCAGGCCGCCGGCTCGACCGCCGACTTCGCGCTGCGGGCCGGACGGACGGTCGACCTCGTGCTGCACGGTAGCCGGCCGCATCGCGTGCGGCTCATGCCCGGCCCACAGGGCAGGCGTCGGCTCCTCGAGACCCTCGCGGCAGCCGAGCCCGATGCCCAGACGTCTCTCGGCCGCATCCTTCCCTGGCTGCGCCTCGGGCGGGGGCCTGGCCGGCCCCAGTCGCTCTGGGTCATCGCCCTCTGCATGCCGTCAGAGTCGGCACAGGCACTGCTGTCGCTGCGGGCGGCGGGGACGCGGGTGTGCGTCGTCTCCGTTGAGCCGTCACCCCCGTCCACTGGCGCCGGCACGACCGCTCCCGGCGCCGCCACGGGAGCGCTCCCGTCCCTGGAGCACCGCGGGATCCTGTGTCTCTGCCTCGGCAGCGAAGAGGATCTGCCGAGTGCCCTCTCCGCCCGGCGAGGGGACGGGCCGCACGCACTCCGGCGATGAAGACCCTGTTCAGACTCGTCTACTTCGCGACCTTCGTCGGCCTCTTCGTCGTGGCTGCTATCGGCCTGTCGGGCATCGGGCGCCCTGCGTTGGCTCCGTCCCTGGTCTGGGCGGCCGTCGCCGGTTCGCTGGCCGGCGCCCCGGGCCTTCTGTGGAGGCGGGCGTGGCCGGCGGCCCTGGTGTTGATCCCCTTCGGCGCTCTGGTGCTCGTGCGGGCTCAACTGCCGGTGCCGCCGGGCGTCGACGAGATCGAGGCCCAGGCCGCCTTCTACTACGCTCGCCTCGGCTCGGGCATGAGCGATCTCGTGGCGCAAGGTCTGCCGGTGGAGCTCTCACGCGAGCCGGACGTCAGGATCCTCCTGTCGCTGGTCGTGTACGGCGTGACGGCCGTTTGTGCCGTCGTCGCGCTCACTCTGCGCCGCCCTCTTTCGAGCGTGGTCATCGCTCTCGTGATGATCGGCCTCGGCATGACCGTCGACGCGCCCCAGCGCGTGGCGTGGCTGCCGCTCGCGTTCGTCGTGCTGGCCGGCTGCCTCCTCTCGCTCTCGCGCTCGCTGGGCCGGCGGCGCCGGTCCGCGGGGGACGGCGTCGCCGGCGCCGCCGCCGCGACGGCCGCAGCGCTCATCGCGCTGTTGCTGCTCGGTGTGACCTCGGCCTCAGCCGGCAAGCCCTGGGTAGACTGGCGGACGCTGGGCCTGACGGACGCCGGCGCCACCACGATCTCGTTCGACTGGACGGGCGACTTCGCGGATCGGCCGATCAGGCGGCCGGACGTGCCGCTCATGCGCGTCACATCGTCCGTGGCCACGTACTGGCGGGCCAACGCGCTCGGCGAGTTCACGGGGACGGCCTGGTTCAGCGAGCCGCCTGTCGGCGCGCCGATCCGTCCGGAACCCGTCAGCGGAGGCTACGAGTACCATGTCGCGAGCGGTCGACACACCCCTGAAGGCAGCACGGTGGAGGTGACATTCGACATCAGCGCGCTGTACACGGAGTTCCTGCTCACCGCGGGCACGCCGTCCACAGTGCTTCTCGTCACGCCTGAGGCTCTCCACGTGACCCGGGAGTCGGGACTGCGGAGGGCCAAGACGACCGGGCCGAACCTGCGCTACACGGTCACTTCTGTGATCCCCCATCCGAAGCCGGGCGATCTTGTCGGCAGGGGTCGCGCGTACTCGACGGGCATGATGCGTCTGACCGCCCTGCCCTTCCCCAGACCTGGCGATTTCGCGGGGAAGGACCGGGAGACGCGCTGGCGGACCGCCATGAGTCACGATGCGGCCTCTCGCGAATGGGCGGGCCTTCTGCGTCTCAACCGGCAGATCGTGGGCGCCGCCACGGATCCCTATGAGATCACGCTGCGCGTGGAGCAGTACCTGCGATCGCACTACCGATACTCGCTGATGCCGCCGAGGACCGGGTACGAGTCGCCCTTCGCGGCCTTCCTGTTTCGCACCAAGACCGGCTACTGCCAGCACTTCGCCGGCGCCATGGCCGCGCTGCTCCGGTTCAACGGCGTCCCCGCGCGCCTGACCGCGGGCTTCACCACGGGACGGAGAGTAGCCGGCGACACCTACATCGTGAGCAGCGGGGACGCTCACACCTGGGTCGAGGTGTACTTCCCCGGATCCGGCTGGGTCCCGTTCGACCCGACACCGGGCAGCAGCGTTCCCGGGGCGGGACCGTCGTCGTCCAGCGCCGGCTTCATCGACCCCTTCTCCGTCGAGGGCTCGGCCGGCAGCCCCGCGCCCGCCCGGACGCCGGCCTCTCCCGGGCGCGACGCCGCCATCGGCGAGCACGGCCAAAGGCCGGACGCACCCGGTGACTTCTCCTGGCTGCCGTGGGTGCTTGCGCCGGCGGCCGCCCTGGTCTTGTGGCCCGCCGGGCGGGCCGCGCTCCGTCGCGCCCGCCTGCGGCGCGGCAGTCTGGAGGTGCGCCTGCGCTCATCCGTACGGCTCACGTTCGCGGAGCTGAGGGATCACGGTGTGGACGTCCCGCCCTCGCACACGTTGCAGGAGACCTCGCGCTTCCTCGAGGCGTGGCTCGACGTGGATGCATCGGTCCTGGCGCCTCGCGTGGAGGCAGTGCTCTTCGGCGGTCGCCGACCTGCCCCCGACGACCTGCGAGACCTGGCCGAGCTCCGGCGTCGTCTTCGGCGCCGACTGTGGGCGCGGATGGGCTGGGTCAAAGGGCTGCTGGCGCTGTACGGCCTGCCGGCTGCTACGCATCGATCGTCATCCACGGCGCGCACCTGAGCACACAGCCTGACGCATTATCGGCCGCTGGGGCGTCGGCCCGGAGCGCCCGACCCTGCTCGGAGCCCCCGCCGACACAGACCCGGCTCCAGTGCGAGAGAATGGTCCCGGCAGGGCGCACGCGACCGCGAGAGACTGCGAGGTAGCCATGAAGGCGATCGTCTGCACGGCTTACGGCGGCCCGGACGTGCTCAAGCTCGAGGAGGTCGGGCAGCCGCACCCCAAGGCCGGCGAGGTGCTCGTCCGCGTCCGCGCCACGACCGCCTCCCGGGCGGACTGCGAGATCCGCCGGTTCGAGTTCCCGGCGTGGGTCTGGCTCCCCGTGCGCCTCGCGTTCGGCGTCGTGCGGCCCCGGGTCCGCGTCCTCGGCCAGGAGTTCGCCGGCGAGGTCGCGGCGCTCGGCGACGGGGTGACCGCCTTCGCGCCGGGAGACCGCGTGTACGGCACGACCGGCATCGGGCTCGGCGCCTACGCCCAGTTCGTCTGCGCGGGCGGGCGCCGCACCGGCAGCGTCGTCGGTCCGATGCCGGCGGCCCTGGGCTACGCCGAGGCCGCCGCCGTGCCCTACGGCGCCATGGAGGCGCTCCGCTTCCTGCGCAAGGCCGGCGTCGGCGCCGGGCAGAGGGTGCTCATCATCGGCGCCGGCGGGAGCTTCGGGACCTGCGCGGTGCAGCTGGCCAAGCATGCCGGCGCCGAGGTGGTCGCGGTGGACAGCGGCGGCAAGCTCGAGATGCTCCGCGAGCTCGGCGCCGATGAGGTCATCGACCACACCGAGCAGGACTTCGCGGACGGCGCGGGGGACTTCGACATCGTCTTCGACATCATCGGCCGCGCGCCCTACGGCCGCGTCGCCCGCCTGCTGCGTCCCGGCGGGCGGTACGTGGTCGCCAACCCGCACACGGCCCAGCTCATCCGCGGGCTCTGGGCCTCGCTGACCGGCGACAAGAAGATGATCTTCAGCTCGGGCGCCGTCAGGGACGACCACCTGCGCGCCGTCACCGAGCTCGTCGAGGCCGGCGCGCTCCGGCCCGTCGTCGACCGCGAGTACCCCCTCGAGCAGATGGCCGAGGCGCACCGGTACGCCGAGACGGAGCAGAAGCTGGGCAACATCGTCGTCCTCGTCGAGTGAGGCGGCTAGAATCACGCCACCTGTCGGCGGGAGGCCGCGAATGACGACGTACCAGGACCTGCGGGCCCGGCTCGACCGGGGCGAGGTGGTCATCCTGGATGGCGCGACCGGCACCGAGCTGCAGAGCCGGGGCGTGCCCATGCACGGCTTCGCCTGGAGCGCGGCGGCGCTCCACACCCACCCGGACGTGGTCCGCGCGGTGCACGAGGACAACGTCCGCGCCGGCGCGGACGTGATCATCGCCAACACCTTCTCCACGGCGCGGCACGTGCTGGAGCCGGCCGGGCTGGGCGACCGCGTACGGGCGCTGAACGAGCGCGCCGTCGCCCTGGCCCAGGAGGCGGCCGAGAACGCCGCCGCCGGGCGGCCGGTCGCCGTGGCGGGCTCGATCTCGAGCTTCCGGACCCGCGTCACACCGGTGGAGCAGCTCGCGGCAAGCTTTCGGGAGCAGGCGGAGGTGCTCGCCGAATCCGGCGTCGACCTCATCGCCCTCGAGATGATGGGAGACGTCGAACAGGCGGCTCCGGCCATCCGCGCCGCCGCCGCCACCGGCCTGCCCCTCTGGGTAGGCTTCAGTTGCCTCATCGGCGACGACGGCGTGGTCCGCGCCTACGACGACAGCCCCTTCTCGACCGCCCTTGACGAGGACCTCGGCCTGCTGGCGGACCTTCCCCACGGCGACGTGGCGGTCACGGTGATGCACACCCTGACCGAGGAGACCGCGCCGGCGCTGGAGATCGTCGGCCGGCGCTGGTCCGGCGTGACCGGCGCCTACGCCCACTCCGGCAGGTGGGCAGACCCGGAGTGGGAGTTCGACGACTCGGTGTCTCCGGACGACTATCTGCGCGCCGCCCGGCAGTGGGTCGAGATGGGCGCGCAGATCATCGGCGGCTGCTGCGCCATCGGGCCCGAGTACATCCGGCTGCTCAGTCAGAACCTGACCTAGCTGCGGGCCGCGTGACGACGGCGCCGCATCGCCCCGGGCGGAGGGGATCGCCAGCCGGATGTCAGGCCAGCAAGGAGTGCACCACGGCGATTCCCTCGGCGGCGTCGGTGCACCAGCCGTCCGCGCCCGCGTACTCCGCCGTGTGCTGGTCGATGGCCGTCCCGCCGATCACCACCGGCAGGCGCTGCTCCTGCTCGTCGGTGCGCTCGCGCACGAGTCCGATGGTCTCGCGCAACGCATCGAACCCGGTGGTCAGGAGGCAGGAGAGGCCGAGCACGTCGGGGCGCTCGGCAACGACCGCATCCGCGACGAGCCCCGGATCGACGTCGACACCCAGGTCGACGACCGTGAAGCCTCGGGCCTCAAGGAGCGTCACCGCGATGTTCTTGCCGATGTCGTGGATATCGCCCTTGACCGTCGCGATGACGGCCTTGCGCGAGTCCTGTGGACACTCCGCGGCGGTCATCAGGGGAAGCAGCACGTCCGCGGCCTGGCGGAAGATCTCGCCGGCCATGATGAGTGCGGTCACGAAGTATTCGCCGCTCTCGTACATCTGGCCGACCTGTTCCATCCCCGCGCGGCACTCCTCCATCAGTGCGCGCGGGTCTTCGCCGGCGGCGAGCCGCTCGCGGATGGCCTCGAGGCTGCCTCGCTGGTCCATCGCCACGATGAGGCCGACCAGGCCGGCTCCGGATGAAGGGGTCACTCGCCGGCCCCCTTTCCGACATCCGGCAGGCCGACCGTCGTCGAGAAGACGAGGCGGTCAGACCGGCCGATGAACCGGCCCCAGCTCACCGGCCGGTTCTCGAAGTCGAAGAAGAGGTGCTCGATCACCCACGCCGACAGGCCCGGCTCCTCGCCGAGGTAGGCGGCCTCGCCCTCCGTGAGCGTGGAGGCATGCAGGTCGAGGCGGCCGTACTTGAAGCCCGACTTGCCGGCATTCGCCAGGAGGTCGCGCAGCGCGGTCACCCCGTATTCGGCTTCGACGAGCGGACGCCGCGGGTCGAACACGAGATACTCGCTGTGGTAGAAGACCGGCTCGCCGGCGCTGCTGAGGACGCGCTTGATGGCGACCACCGGAGACTCGGCGTCGACCGCGAGCTTGCGACACACCCGCGGGGAGGACGGCACGATCCGCGCCTCGCTGATCTTCACCGTCGTGGCGGCGTCGTCGACCAGGCGGCGCAGACTGCTGAGGTCGAACGTGGCCGCCCCGAGCTCCGGGGCCTTGACGAAGGTCCCGCGTCCGTTCTCCGTGAACACGACGCCGTCCCGCGCCAGGAGGGTCACCGCCCGGCGGACCGTCATGCGGCTGACGCCGTACAGCGCGCAGAGCTCCGCCTCGGAGGGGAGGCGATCGCCGGCTCGATACTCCCCGTTCATGATGCGCTCACGCATGCCACGCGCTACCTGTGAGTAGGGGGGCTCGAACGATGAGCGATCGATGGTCCTGAGCTTGCTCACACGCTCTCCAGCTGGGGGGCCGAACCTCCTTGCGAGGCTCGATTGTACCACAGCAACGGTACCTGTCTAGACAGCTATGGCGGTTGTCTGGTAGAGTGCATCCGTGCAACTGGCGAATCGAGGGGGACGTATGCCTCAGGAGTTGACCGACGCGATCGTGGGCTTGCGCATGGACGAGGCGGTGACGCTGGCCGAACGCATGCGGGCAGACGGAACGGACCCGCTGGTCATCATCGCCGAGAGCCAGCGAGGCGATGCAGGTCATCGGCCGCCGTTTCGCCGATGGTGAGGCGTTCATCCCCGAGCTCATCATGGGCGGCGAGATCATGAAGAGCATTTCAGAGGCGGTGCTGCCCGGGGAGAGCGGGCCCGGCACGGAGAACCCGAAGGGCACCATCGTCATCGGCACGGTCCGCGGCGACATCCACGACATCGGCAAGGACATCGTGGCGCTCATGCTCGGGATCGGCGGGTACGCCGTCCACGACCTGGGCACGGACGTGCCGGCCGAGGACTTCGTCGCCGCCGTCAAAGAGCGCGACGCCGACGTCGTCGCGCTGAGCGGGCTGCTCACGTTGGCCTTCGATGCCATGAGGAGTACCGTCGAGGCGATAGCGGCAGCCGGCCTCCGTGACACCGTCAAGATCATGATCGGCGGCGCCGCTGTAGACGAGAACGTGCGCGCGTACACGGGGGCCGACGGCTGGGGCGACGTGGGCCGTGCCGTCGAGCTCGCCGACGAGTGGACACACGGAGGCGCCTGATGCACCGCGGCGCGGAGGAGAAGCTCGGGGACCGCCTCATCGCAAACTGGGTGAGCGGAGCGCACCTGCACTTCGCGAACGACGAGGCGAGGAAGAAGTACCAGGCCAGAGCCCAGCTCATCACCGACACCATCCGGCTCAAGGACACCGGCAGGATCCCGGTCATCCCCGCCGCCACCCAGAAGTTCGCCCTCGACTACGGCCCGGTGACGTTCAGGGAGGCGATGACCGAGTTCGACAAGGCGCTCGCTGCCTACGTGCGTCAGTACGAAGACACGGAGTTCGACGCCTACGTCGGTCCCGAGTTCATCTTCCCGGCCGGCATGTTCGAGGCGCTGGCCTGGAACCGCGTGCGGCTGCCCGGCGTCCATCTGCCGGACGACGCGTCGTTCCAGTTCGTGGAGGCCGAGTACATGAAGGCCGACGAGTACGACGAGTACCTGGACGACCCGTCGGACTGGGTCCTGCGCAAGTACCTGCCCCGTCTCTCCCCCAGGCTCGAGCCGCTGGCGCAGCTGCCGCCGCTCCGCAACATGCTCGTGTTCCACCAGGGCTTGCCCGACCTCGTCCTGGCCGCGGCCGAGAACCCCGGGGTGGTCGAGGCCATGGCGGCGCTCAAGGCCTCCGGAGAGGCCGTGCAGGAGTGGTCCGAGTACCTGGGTCGGGTCGACCAGGAACTGGGCGGCCGCCTGGGGATCCCGCGCCTGCTCGGCGCGATGGCCGCCGCACCGTTCGACATCATCAGCACCTACTACCGCGGCTGGCGCGGCGCGATCGTCGACATGTACACCCAGCCGGAGAAGATGAAGGCTCTGATGGAGCGCCTGCTCCCCTGGCAGCTGCAGTACGGCATCGACGGAGCCAAGGCCCTCGGCCACCCCATCGTCACCGTCTACCTCTACAAGGGCGCCGACGGCCTGATGTCCGACGAGCAGTACGAGGAGTTCTACTGGCCGACGCTCAAGCGGCTCCTCCTCGGTCTGGTGGACGAGGGTCTGCTCGTGTGGGTCTTCACGCAGGGCAAATACGACTCGCGCCTGCGCCACTTCAAGGAGATCCCCGCGGGGACGTGCCTCGTCCACCTCGAGAGCGGCACCGACGCCTTTCTGGCGAAGGAGGTGCTCGCTGGTTCGCAGTGCATCGAGGGCAATGTCTCGAGCGCGCTCCTGGCCACGGCGTCCGTCGACGAGGTCGAAGCCTACTGCCTGAGACTCGTCGAGGTCTGCGGCAAGGGCGGCGGCTTCATGATGGACTTCTCGGCCTTCCTCGACGAGGCCCGGCGCGAGAACGTCAAGAAGATGATCGAGGTCGCGAAGCGGCGATCATCGTCATGATCAAAGGCATCCTCTTCGACAAAGACGGGACTCTTCTCGAGTTCCACGCGACGCAGCACTACATCTACGCCACGCTGCTTGCCTGTCTGAAGGACGACTACCAGGTCCCTGAAGCGCTCCTGCAGCAGTTGAGCGACGTCTTGGGGCATCTTCCGGATCGGCTCGCATCTGACAGCCTGCTCCAGCACGCCACCAACCAGCAGATAGCGCAGGCCCTGTTCGACACCTCCCGGGTCTATGCAGAGGAGCAGCAGTGGCAGCCGCCCTACGACGCGGACGTCCTGCTGGAACTGATCGAGCGGCTCTCCCTCGGCGAGGACGTTCCGTATGTCGCTCTGCCGAACGTGCCGGAGACGCTGAGCTACCTGAAGCGCAAGGGCTACAGACTCGGGGTCGCCACCGTAGACGTGTTCACCGCGACCATCGCAGGACTGAAGCAGACGGGGATCCTCGAGTACTTCGACTACCTCGGCACGGGTGAGGAGTCGAGGCCGAAGCCGGACACGTCTCTGGCGGACAGGTTCTGCAGTGAGTGCAGCGTGCTGCCGAGCGAGCTGCTCATCGTCGGCGACGGCGAGAACGACATGGTGTTCGCCCGGAACGTGGGTGCGCACTTCGTGGGCATAGATGCGGCAGGCGGGGGCGCTGCGTCGGTCTTCCGGGAAGCCGGCCAGCGGTCGGTGTCCGACATCCGCGAGATCATCGACGTCTTCGACCTCTAGTGAGGATGCGAGCTGGTCTGCATGGAACGCAGGCGTGCGTATCCCGAGATCGTCGTCCTGGTGGCGTCGGCCGCCTGGGGTCTGTTCTGGATCCCTCTGCGCGCGTTCGAGCGCCAGGGTCTGGGGCCCGCCTGGGCCACCGTGGCGCAGTTCCTGATGCCCCTCGCCATCATGACCCCGTTCGCGGCCGCGCGTTGGCTGCGCAAGAAGCCCACGGGCATCCGGCAGTACCGCTCCGGACTGCTGATCGGCGGCGCGGTCGCGTTGTATCTGTCGAGCCTTCTGCTCACCGACGTGGCCCGGGCGCTCATCCTCTTCTACGCGATGCCGGCCTGGGGAACGCTCCTCGAGGTCGGCGTGATGAGGCGCACGTTCACGCGCTGGCGCGGCGTCTCGCTCCTCCTCAGCCTGTCGGGGATGCTCGTCATCCTGAGCGCGGGGCACGGCTTCTCGCTCTCCATGAACCTCGGAGACCTGCTGGCCCTGCTCTCGGGGGTGTTGTTCGCCGTCGGCGCCATGCTCGTGCGCCAGGCGCCCGAGACGTCCGTCTTCGAGCAGCTGGTCGGGTTCTTCCTGTACGGCTCGGCGGTCGCCCTGTCCTTGTCTCTGCTGCCGCTGGCCGAGCTGGGCCGGCCACCTTCGTTCGACCAGGTGATCGCCCTCGCGCCCTGGCTGGCGCTCGCCGCGGCCGCCTTCCTCGTCCCCGTGATGTGGGGCATCTACTGGGGATCCCGCAACGTCGACCCGGGCAGGCTGGGCATCCTGCTCCAGATCGAGGCCGTGGCGGGCATCACGAGCGCGGCCCTGCTCGCCGGGGAGCCGTTCGGCGCGCCGCAGGCCATCGGGGCCGTCCTCGTCATCGGCGCCGGGGTGGTGGAGGTCGTCGGGAGCAGGCGGGCGCCGCCGGCCGAGGAGGCGCCGTCATCGTGCCGCTGTCTTGCCTGTGAGAGGAGAGATCGTGAACACGCCGTCCCCGTCGGAGCTGACGGACAGGATCGTTGAGGAAGCCAGGTCGCTGGGCGCGTCCATCGTGGGGGTCGCCGACGTCGAGGCGCTGAAGGCGTCTCCCTCGCACCGCATCTCGCCCAGGATCGGGATGGGCCTCGAGGTGCGGTGGCGGGACGCGCCGGACGACGTCGTGCCCGTCGAGGTCGACTGGCCGGCGGACGCGGTCTCCGCCGTCGTGATCGGAGTCTCCCATCCCGGCGACCAGCCGGAGCTCGACTGGTACGACGGCAAGGGCACGCCGGGCAACCGCGCTCTCATCAGGATCGCCAAGGAGCTCTCCGTCTGGCTCGAGCGCGACTTCGCCATGACCACCCACCGGCCGCCCTACTTCATCGAGAGCGGAGGGGTCTTCATGAAGGACGCTGCCGTCCTGGCGGGTTTGGGGAGCGTCGGCAGGAACAACCTGGTCATCACGCCCGAGTACGGCCCCCGCATCCGCTGGCGGGTGCTGCTGCTGGACCACGCGGCGCAGGCCACCGGCCCGGTCGAGTACCACCCCTGCGATGGGTGCGACGCGCCCTGCCGCAGGGCCTGTCCCGTCGGCGCGTTCGACGAGACCGCCTACGACGTGACCGCGCTCGGACAGTCGCGGCTCCCCGGCACAGACGGGGCCTACGACCGCATCACCTGCAACACCAAGATGGCGCGGGACGTCGAGGACGCCGCCGGGGCGCTGGCGACGAACGAGCAAGACCGCAAGGACCTGGCCTCGACGATGAACGTCTTCGAGGAGGCCGTGATGACGCTGCCGCCGGCCGGCGGCGAGGCGAGCTACGGCGTCAAGTACTGCAGGCGCTGCGAGCTGAGTTGTCCGGTGGGCAAGTAGCTGGTGGACCGTGGGGGAGTCGGACCCCTGACCTCCGCCGTTCGCAGCCTCTGGCTGGGAATCCGTCGCCGGCGGCGACGGCGCTGGAAACCGTCGGGGTCCGGCTCGCCGCTATCTCCTCAAGATCGCCTGCCGGGAAGTGCTACGCTGGCGCCGCGGGATCTGGCAGGTCTCCACAGACACGCACGCGGCGTCTGACGAAAGGGGCTCGCATGGCTGGGATCGACAAAGTGGTCGTCACGAACATGGGAGCCCTCAAGGCGAAGTACGGCGCCGGGGTCATGCTGCAGCGCGACGACCGCTATCTCAGTCTCGCGCTCCCCGAGTCCGCACCGCCGGCCGGGACCCCTGCAACTGCAGCGTCTGAGACAGAGCAGGTGCAGCTCCAAGGCGTTTGAACAGGCGCGCGGCGCGGCGCAGCGGCGCGGAGGCATCATCGCCGCGCCCGAGCGCGACCCGGCAGCGGCCCTGCCCGAGCAACGCATGCGCCTCTTCGTAGGGCACGCCGAAGTCGCGCCATCGCGACGCGGCCTCGGCGAAGCACTCGGCCGCCTGGTCGAGCCGGCCTCGTGCTCGGCCTCGAGCGCAGACAGCAGGACGAGCGCGTGGCTGTCGAGCGGCCTGCTGGCGATCGTCTTGGCTGCGAGCCGCCGAGCGAGGTCGAGATCCCCCAGCTTCGACCGCCGTGCGCAGCTCGGACGGCAGCGAAAGGCTGAGTGCGGGCAGCTGGAGATCGATTCGCGCGACCTCGGCGAGGCGGATGAGCAGCCGTCAAGGCTTCGTCGTGCTCCCCGAGCGCCGCTCGGGCCACGGTGAGCGACGTCCAGCACGGTCGATGTCATTCATCGAGGTCCGGGAAGTCCCTCCCGCGAGCCCACGCCACGAACGCCTGGACCTCCGACCCGGCTCGCCTGACCGCGGGCCGTGAGGATCCTGCGCGACCGTCGATCGGACGTGGCGAGATCGTGGACCTGGTCGGCAGCCGCGAGAGGCTCTTCTGATCTCCGCGGCCAGTGTCAGGGCGGCATCCCATCTGCCCGCCCAGCAGAGGTCCTCGAGCTCTCGCCGCCCGCAGTCCGATCATCGACATCCGATCGCCGCGCCCGCCGGTGAACTCGATCCCCTTGCGTCGCGACCGCAACGCGGTCTTCGGACCGCGGAAGGTCAACAGCTCGTCGCTCAGATTCGTGTACAGCGCCCCGCGTAGCGTGCCCAGGCCCTGCCGCTTCGCGAGTACGAGCGCCCGCCGCATGTCGTCCAGGCCGCCGGGTCACCGAAGTGACAGCGCGCCAAGCCGCGCCAACCCAGGGCTCGCACCGACACGGGCCGCCCCAGCTCGCGACAGAGGTCGAGTGCGCGGCCGGTCGCCGGAGCGCCGTCTCGCTGTCGTAGGAGGCGGCGCACATGGCCCCCCAGTCTGCCCATCACCTTCGCCTGTTCCGCGGACGGCGGCTCGTCTTCGAGAAGGGCGGCGGCACGGGCGATGACCTCGATCGCCTTGGCGTCTCTGAGCAGGCCCAGAGCAAGGTGGCGAGGAAGCCGGTCGCGACCGCCTCGGCCCGAACGTCTCCGGCCTCTGGAGATCGAGAAGGCCTCGTTCGAGGACCGCCCGCGCCTCGGCGAGAGCGCCGGACTGCAGCAGAGACTCGCCGTGAGCGACCAGGAGGTGCGGCCTGAGCGGGCTTCCCTCCGGGCACAGACCTATCGCGCGACGGTAGTGCCGCTCTGCCACCGCCACATCGAGCGGCAGCGCCCTGTCGCCCGCCGCCCGCAGCGCGTGGACCGCGGGCTCCGTGAGGCGGCCGACGAGCTGGCCGTCCCCGGCCGCCTCCGCCAGTTCCAGCGCGCTCGCGTAGTGGTGGGCGAGGATCTCGGCGGCGGCGCCCCTCAGCTCGCCGCCTTCGATCCACCTGGCCACGGCCGCGTGCTTCGCCGCCCGGACGCCCCGCGGCAAGGCGGCGTATGCGACCTCCCGGGTCAGACCGTGCCAGAAGACGTACTCCGCCTCTCCCGCCAGCGACGACACAGGTACCCTCCGGATGAACTCCCGTTGCGCCAGCTCGCTCAGGCGCTGGTCGACGGCGCTCGGGTCGGTCTCGCCGGCGGCGGCGAGAGCCGCCGGCCAGAACGTCTGCCCAACCACCGCGGCATCCGAGAGCGAGTCCTTGAGGTCCGGGTCCAGGGCGTCGAGTCGGGCGGCCACGAGCGCGGCGAGGGAGTCTGGAAGCACGGTCGCGGCGGCCTTTCGCCGCCCGGCCGCCGGCGCATCCAACAGCAACGAGCGCTCGCGCAGCAGTCGCACCAGCTCCTCAGTGAAGAAGGGGTTGCCGCCGGAGCGTTCGGCGACGGCGGGCTCGATCTCGGCGGCAGCGGTCCCCGCCAGGAACTCCACGAACCGCCGCGTCTCGTCGGCCGAGAGCGGATGCAGCTCGATGTCCACCCACGGGCTTTCGGCCGCGACGTCCGGGTGCTCGTCACGTAGCTCCGGGCGAGCGACCACGATGAGCAGGAGAGGCACGTCCGAGAGGTGCCTCGCCAGGTCCTCGAGGAAGGCGAGGACGCCGGGCTGCGCCCAGTGCATGTCGTCGAAGACCACCACAGCCGGCCCCCGCGCGACCATCGTCTCCAAGAAGCGCCGCCACGCAGCGAAGTTCTCCGCCTGTGGGGCCGCCGACGCCTCGAGCCCGAGCAGAGGGCGCACGCGCTCGAGGATCCACGCGGCGTCATCCACGTCGGGCACCGCCGCGCGCAGCTTGCGCTCTACCGCCGGCGGATCGTCGTTCTCCAGGACGCCGGCCTGCTGGCGGACGATCTCGGAGAGCGACCAGAACGTGGCACTGTCGCCGTGGGGCAGCGTCCTGCCCTGGCGCCACGTGATCAGCTGCTCGGGCTGCTCATCAAGGTGGCGCGCCAGCTCGAAGACGAGACGCGACTTGCCGATGCCCGCCTCGCCGGTCACGAGCACGAACTGCGGCTGGCCGCCGACGGATGCCTTCTCGAAGAGCCCCTTCAGGATGCCCAGCTCCACCTCGCGGCCCACGAACGGGCCGGCGAGAGCGCGGCGCAGGTCGATGCCCGAGCGGGATCTGGGCCTCTGGACCACCCAGGGCCGCAGAGGCTCCGTCTTGCCCTTCGCCGCGACCGGGGCCATCGCCTCGCAGTCGAAGGCTCCGGCGACGAGGTCGTGGGTGAGCTCGCCGATGACCACGCGCATCGGCGCCCCATGCTGCTGCATCCGCGCCGCCGTGTTGACGGCATCGCCGACGACGAAGCCCTGGCCGGAGCCCGGCAGGACGTCGAGGCGCACGAACGCGGGTCCCGTGTTGATGCCGACCCGCGCCTGCACGTTGCCGTCGGGCGTCAGACCCGACAGCGTCGGGAGCCGGTCGAGCAGGCGCAGACCCGCCCGCACGGCACGTTCGGCGTCGTCCTCGTGCAGTCTGGGCACCCCGAACACGCCGGCCACCGCGTCCCCGATGAACTTCTCGACGCTCCCGCCGAAAGCCTCGATAGCGCTGCGGGCGAGCAGGCAGTACTCCTGCAGGAGCTGGTCGATGTCCTCAGGGTCGAGCCGCTCGGAGAGGCTCGTGAAGCCGACGAGGTCCGCGAACAACACGGTGACCACGCGCCGCTCCGTTGCGCGAGCGCGGCCCGTGTCCAGCGGAGTCCCGCACGACAGGCAGAACCTCGAGCGGTCGGGGCAGTCGGTCGCGCACACCGGGCAGGTGATCATGCCCGACGACCCCGCGTGCTGGTGACCTCCGCCGCGCGCCCCAAAGCGCCTCCCTCCAAAGACGCCTCCATCATAGGCTCCGCCAACGTCTGCGGACAGGGCTGCTGGACGTGGCGCGGATCCGTGGACAGCGGGTCGTCACGTGCCTAGTATTGCGCTGATAGCAACCGGAGGAGCGATCATGGCGACATTCTCACGGGGCGCTCTCCTGGCGGTACTCGCAGCTCTCGCGCTGGCGTGGCCGGCGGCGGCGATGAGCCAGCCATCCCCCGGCATCACCATCCTGGATCCGGACAAGCTCGAGATCACGGGGGACTCCGTCGAGACGCTGACGATCCTCAACGGTACTTCCGCGACAGTGGGACTGCAGTTCTCCACGGAACCGAGCGAGGAGAACGTCACCGTCCTGCCCTCAACCTCGACCGCGCTTCAGGCGCACTCGGTCGGCCAGTTCGACCTGGAGATCAGCACCGACAAGCCGTTCGACGGCTACCTGTGCGTGGGCGTCAACGGCGCGTTCCAGTCAGACCAGGGGAACGGAGTGCAGATACCGCTCAGCATCCGCACCACGCCGTGGTGGAAGCAGCCGACGCTCGTCGTCCTCGAGGCCGTGCTGTTCGGCATCCTGTTCGTCCTCATGCGCTGGGTCTACGCCCTGTGGTCCAAGGAACGGGGGACCTGGAAGCCCAGCGACCTGATGGGCGGCGTCGAGTGGGACCTCAGCAAGAGCTTCGGCTCCGCCGTCGGGCTGTTCGCCGGAGTGATCACGGCTCTGGCCGAGTCGGGATTGCTCCCTGACGCCGACACCACTTCTGGCTCCACGCTCTTCGGGTTGTCCGTCATCTTCGCGGTCCTCACCCTTCTGGCCCCGGTCACCTACACCGTGTTCCAGACAAGGATCAACGCACAGCCCCCCGACCAGGAGGAGATCGTCGGCCGCGTCTGGGCGTTCGCGGTGACATCGGCCATCACGATCGGGGCAGTCGCCGGCCAGCTCTGGACGAGCTATCTCATGCTGGAGGAGTTGCACGGCCGCGACGTACTGGGCATAGGCATCCGCCTCGTGGAGGCGGCCGTGCTCGCGGCCGGCATCCTGCTCTTCTTCCACTTCTGGCGGACCATCGGGTGGATCGTGGAGAAGCAGGGTCGAGAGGCCAAGCGTCAGTACGCGCGAGCCGGCGTCTCGACGGCGCTGATCGAAGAGAAGAAGGGCAGGGTGCCGCTCGCCCATCGCCCACGGTGGACGCCGCTCTGATCGCATTCCGAGGCCGGAGCGGCGGTCGCCGTCGCTTCAGGAGCAGGTCGGCCTGGTTGACGAGTTCGACCGCCGGTTCGACATCGTCACGCCGTGGAGCG
>CAVTPJ010000010.1:0-74557 GCA_963736645.1 uncultured Thermoleophilia bacterium
GACCAAGGCGCTGGCGCAGAAGTTCGGCGTCAGCTTCCTCGACCTGACCTCGACCCGCTTCGACGGCGCGGCGACCGCCTACATCGACGAGAGACTGGCCAGGCGCTACGGCGCCGTCCCGGTGCGCTTTCTCGAGGACCAGACCCTCCTGGTCGCGATGATCGACCCGCAGAACCTGCCGGCGCAGGAGGACCTCGCGATCATCACCGGCTTCCCGATCCAGCCGGCGATCGCCAGCGAAGAGGACGTGTTCGGGGCGATCGCCAGGATCTATCGCGAGAAGGCGGAGGTCGGCGCGAACTCGGAGGGCGCGGAGATCGAGGACTCGATCACCGACATCCGCGACGCCACCGAAGAGGCGCCGATCATCAAGCTCGTCAACTCCGTCATCGCCCAGTCGGTCGACGACGCCGCCTCGGACATCCACTTCGAGCCGCAGGCCAAGGAGCTGGTCGTCAGGTTCCGCATCGACGGCGTGCTGCACGAGATCATGTCCATCCCGCGGCGCATGCAGTCCGGCGTGCTCAGTCGTCTCAAGATCATGGCCGACCTCGACATCGCGGAGCGCCGCGTGCCGCAGGACGGGCGCATCGGCCTCATGGTCGGCGGCAAGCCCATCGACATGCGCGTCGCGACGCTGCCCACGGTCTACGGCGAGAAGGTCGTGATGCGCCTCCTCGACAAGTCCAACGTGATGCTCGACCTGGAGCAGCTCGGGTTCGCCGAGAAGGCGCTCAAGCGCTTCCGCAAGTCGTTCACCAAGCCGTACGGCGCGATCCTCGTCACCGGCCCCACCGGGTCCGGCAAGTCCACGACGCTGTACGCGGCGCTCAACATCCTGAACAACCCCGAGAAGAACATCATCACGGTCGAGGACCCGGTCGAGTACCGCCTCACCGGCATCAACCAGGTGCAGGTCAACACGCGCGCCGGCATGACGTTCGCCGCGGCGCTGCGCTCGATCCTGCGCTGCGACCCCGACATCGTGATGGTCGGCGAGATCCGCGACCGCGAGACCGCTCTGATCGCCATCGAATCGGCGCTCACCGGCCACCTCGTGCTCAGCACGCTGCACACCAACGACGCCCCCGGCGCGCTCTCGCGCCTGACCGAGATGGGCATCGAGCCGTTCCTGACGTCGTCGGCGGTGGACGCCGTGCTCGCGCAGCGTCTTGCGCGCCGCCTCTGCTCGCAGTGCAAGGAGCCGTACACGGCGACCAGGGAGATGCTGCGCAAGAACGACTTCCCGCCCGAGGTTTGTGACCGGGATGACGTGGTGCTGCACCGTGCCAAAGGGTGCTCGAGATGCAACAATACGGGCTATAAGGGGCGGCTGGGGCTCTACGAGGTGATGATCGTCAGCGAGGCGATCCGCCGGCTGACCGTCGAGCGCAAGAGCGCCGACGAGATCGGACGCGTGGCAGCCGCAGAGGGGATGAAGTCGCTACGCGAAGACGGCATCGACAAGGTTCTGCTGGGCATGACCTCCGTTGAGGAGATCGCCCGCGTGATCGTGTGATCCGGCAATCTCTGGCGAGGAAGTGAACATGGATCTGGTCGACGTACTGCTCGAAGTCCTGGAGCGAGACGCGAGCGACCTGCACCTCTCGGTGGGGTCGCCGCCGATCATCCGCATCAACGGGCAGCTGGAGCGCATGGACTACCCGCGCCTCAGCGCCAACGACACCCGGGAGCTGATCTACTCGATCCTCTCCCAGGACCAGCGCCAGCGCCTGGAGAACGAGTGGGAGATCGACTTCTCCTACTCGGTGCCTGGGCGGGCGCGGTTCCGCGTCAACGCCTACTTCCAGCGCAACAGCCTGGGCGCCGCCTTCCGTCTCATCCCGGTGCTGATCAAGAAGCTCGAGGACCTCGGGCTGCCGCCGGCGCTGCACGACCTGACGCGCAAGCCGCGCGGCTTCGTCATCGTCACCGGCCCCACCGGCTCGGGCAAGAGCACCAGCCTGGCGGCGATGATCGACGAGATCAACGAGACGCGCGACGAGCACATCATGACCATCGAGGACCCCATCGAGTTCCTCCATCGCCACAAGAAGTGCATGGTCAACCAGCGCGAGGTGGGCGCCGACACCAAGAGCTTCAACCGCGCCCTCAAGAGCGTGCTGCGCCAGGACCCGGACATCATCCTCGTCGGGGAGATGCGCGACACCGAGACCATGGCCACGGCCCTCACCGCCGCCGAGACCGGGCACCTCGTGTTCGCGACGCTGCACACCCAGGACGCGCCGCAGACCATCGACCGCATCATCGACGTCTTCCCGCCGCACCAGCAGGAGCAGGTGCGTGTGCAGCTCTGCTACGACGCTGATGGGCGTCTGCACGCAGCAACTGCTGCCCACGCGCGACGGCCGTGGCCGCTGCGTGGCCTGCGAGCTGCTCATCCCGACGCCGGCGGTGCGGAACCTCATCCGCGAGGGCAAGACGCACCAGATCTACTCCACCATGCAGACCGGCACCGCGTTCGGCATGCAGACCATGGACGCGGCGCTGGCCGACCTGGTGCGCCGCGGCATCATCACCAGGGAGCTGGCCAAGAACCGCTCGAGCACGCCCGCCGAGTTCGAGCGGCTGCTGGGCCAGCCGGCCGCCGCGGCCGCGGGTCGCTGAAGCGCTGCAGGATTCGCGGCCCCGGCCGATAAGACACACAGAGAACGCCAGTCGTCGACAACGGTTCCGGCTCAGCCGGGCGCCAGAGGGTCGTAGGAGAGGCAATGACGAACTTCGCGTACAAAGCACTCGACGCGCGCGGCGCGCAGGCCGCCGGTGAGATCGAGGGCGAGAGCAAGGCGGCCGTCGCCGCCGCCCTGCGCAGCCGCGGCCTCACCGTGCTCGACCTCAACGAGGTCAAGCAGGGATTGGGCAGTATCCAGATCGGCGGCCGCGTCAAGCCCAAGGACCTCACCGTGTTCTCGCGCCAGTTCGCGACCATGGTCAACTCGGGGCTCTCCATGCTGCGCTGCCTGTACGTCCTCGAGGAGCAGACGCCCAACAAGAAGCTCGCCAAGGTGATCGGCGCCGTCCGCGCCGACGTCGAGGCCGGCATCAGCCTCTCGGACGCGCTCGAGAAGCACCCCAAGATCTTCAGCCGGCTCTACGTCAGCATGGTCCGCGCCGGCGAGCTCGGCGGCATCCTCGACGAGGTGCTCAACCGCCTCGCCACCCAGCTGGAGAAGGAAGACAGCATCCGCAGGGCGGTCAAGTCGGCGATGGTGTACCCGATCCTCATCGGCTCGTTCGCCATCATCGTCCTGATCGGCATGGTCCTCTTCCTCATCCCGATCTTCGCCGCCATGTACAAGGACCTCGGCAGACGCCAAGCTGCCGTTCCTCACGCGCATCATGATGGCCATCTCGGACGCCGCGCTGTCCTTCCCGCTCAACGTCATCATCCTCGTCCTGATCATCGCCGCCATCTACGGCCTCATCAGGCTCAAGCGCACCGACCGCGGCCATCATGTGTGGGACCGCATGAAGCTCAGGATCCCGATGGGCATCGGCGCCATCGTCCAGAAGCTCGCCATCGCGCGCTTCGCGCGCACGCTGGGCACGCTCATCACCTCGGGCGTGCCCATCCTCCAGGCCATCGAGATCACCGGCCAGGCGGCCGGCAACGTGGTCATCGAGGACGCCATGGAGAAGGTGGAGGTGAGCGTCAAGGAGGGCCAGTCGATCACGCAGCCGCTGTCGGAGTGCAAGGTGTTCCCCGCCATGGTCACGCAGATGATCTCGGTAGGGGAGGAGACCGGCTCGCTCGACGCCATGCTCGGCAAGATCGCCGACTTCTACGAGGACGAGGTCAACGCCGCCGTCAAGTCGCTCACCTCGATCCTCGAGCCCATCCTCATGCTGTTCGTGGGCGCCCTGGTGGGTACCGTCGTGATCTCCATGTACCTGCCGATCTTCAACATGATGAACATCGTCAAATAGTCGCCGGGGGATGGCGTGGAGAACGAGCAGCTCCTCGCCGCCTATGCGCAGACGCGCGCGCCGGCCACTCTGGACGAGATCGTGCGCCGCAACCAGAACCTGCTGCACCACATCCTCAAGCGGTTCTCGTATGCGAGCGAGCCCGTACGAGGACCTGCTGCAGGTCGCCAATCTGGGGCTGATCAAGGCGGCGCAGCGGTTCGACGCCGGCCGTGGCGTGCGCTTCAGCACCTACGCCACGGCGATCGTCGACGGCGAGCTCCGCCATCACCTTCGCGACTCGCTGCTCATGCGGCAGCCGCGGTGGGTCAAGCGGGTCTACCGGCAGATCCAGGACAAGTCGGCCGAGCTCTCGCACAAGCTCGGCCGGCCGCCGGAGGTGGCCGAGCTGGCTCTGGCGCTGAACATCAACGAGGACGGCATCCTCGAGGTGATGAACCTCTACTCGCGCATCCAGCTGCACAGCCACGACGAGCCGTTCACGAGCGACGAACTGCAGGCGGAGGCGGACCCGGGGATGGTGCACTCGATCCGCCAGGCGACCTTCTCGCTGCCGATCGAGGACAGGATCACGCTGTACGCGGCGCTGGACAGGCTCTCCGGCTTCCAGCGCCGCCTCATCTACCTGCTCTTCTTCAAGGACCTGACGCAGAGCGAGGTCGCGGAGGAGCTGGGGTTGACGCAGAAGAAGGTGTCGCGCGAGTCGATCAAGGCGCTGGGGCGGCTCAAGGAAGTGCTCGGCCGCAAGGTGTTCTGAGCGGCCGGCGCCGCGTCTACGTCCACCCGTCTAGACGTTTGTTCTAGTCCGGACGCGGCCGTGTGGGGCAGAGTGTTGTCAGAAGTGTAAAGAGTTGCGGCCAGGTGCCGAAGAAGGTGTCTAGGAACCGGACGAGGAGGCACTATAGGACCAGAGAGGCGTACAAGGGCAAACCACTTGCGAAGGTGGGGCGCAAAGCCACAGGACTCACAGAGTCGGCTGGGCTGCCGCCAAGAAGAGTCTCACCTCGCAGCCTGTGGCGCCCGATCGATCGAGCACCGCAGGCTGTTTCATGTGGGGGGCCGCGGGTGAGCAGGAATCCGCTCCGCGGCACGGTACAAGTCAGCACGGCAAGCCAGGCAAGTCGTCAAGTACGAGAGGAGATAGGCAATGAAGAGGTTCAGCAAGGGGCAGAAGGGCTTCACCCTCATCGAACTGCTGATCGTGATCATCATCATCGGCATCCTCGCCGCGATCGCGATCCCGATGTTCCTCAACCAGCGGGACAAGGCCAAGGACGCCGACATCAAGGAAGGCGTGCACAGCATCCAGATCGGCGTCCAGAGCTACGCCACGGACCAGACGGACGACACGTACCCGCAGCCGGGCGACGTCTCTGTGACTGCTCTCGTTGACGGCAACTCTGAAGCGTATGTCGACAACTGGCCGACGAACGCGTACGGCAATGGCGACGATGCCGGCTACATGGCCCTCCAGGCCGAAGCCGGCGACTTCGACTATCAGGTGGACGCGGATCCGGCCCAGACCTACGGCATGGGCGGCTGGAACAAGGACGCCGACGACTACGTCATCACGGTCGGCGACGCCACTCAACTGCAGTAGCTCCACGCTACTCAACGGCCCTGCGAAGGGGCGGGGCCATGCGGCCCCGCCCCTTCCTTCTCCTGGTTGCCGGTCTGTCATTGCTGTCCGCGTCTAGGCAGCCGACTTATGGGCACACTGACTCTGAGACGCAAGGGGCAAACCGTTCGCGAGGGCGGGGCGCAAAGCCGCAGGACTCGCATGAGTCGGCTGGGCTGCCGTCAACAGAGAGGTATGAAGCGGCCCCCGGCGTATGAGGACAAGAGGGGGCCGCTGGCGCGTGCGGGTGGGGGCGGTCCCGGAACGTGAGGCGGTGAGCGTCATGCGCGGTCGAGCAAACGAAGGTTTCACCCTCATCGAGCTGCTGATTGTCATCATCATCATCGGCATTCTGGCGGCGATCGCCATTCCCATGTTCCTCAGCCAGCGCCAGAGGGCGAAGGACGCCTCCGTCAAGGCCGGAATACACAGCCTTCAGGTGGGGCTAGGCGCCTACGATATCGACCATTACAGGTTCCCAGCTACGGTGAGCCCAGCCACGCTCGTGGATCTGAGTGGCGATCCGTACGTCGATCAGTGGCCCGTCAATCCGTACCGCGATGGGCTCATGGCTCAGGATGTGGCCGTGCGTGTGATCGGTGGCTTCTCCTATGAGCTGCGCGGGACGCCTCTGGGATCACGCTACGTGATGAGCGGACACCTCTCCCATGAACAGGAGTGGGTTGTCAGGTGAGCGGTCCCCAGGCGGGGCAGGAGGACGCGCTCCGTCCGGCGAATCCAGAGCAGTCAGCACCCCTCAATGGCCCAGACTCGCGCGGATGCCCCTGCCGGAATCCCAGCACACTCCTCTAGACGTTCCAGCTCTCGAGCTTCGCGACGTGCGCAAGACCGTTCGCGTCGGCTTTCGCGGTCGTCCCCTCGAGATCCTCAAGGGTGTTGATCTCGAGGTTGGCCGCGGCGATGTCTTCGGGCTGCTTGGTCCCAACGGCGCCGGCAAGACCACGGCGGTCAAGATTGCGCTTGGGCTCATGAAGCCGAGCGCGGGATCGGTGAGAGTCGGTGTCGCCGGCAGGGAATGCATCGGCTACTTGCCCGAGAACCCGTATTTCTATGACTACCTCACTGGACGCGAGTTCCTGCGGTTCTGCGCGCGTCTCTTTGACCTTGAGTCCGTCGGCCGGGGTCGGCGCGTTGAGGAGTTGCTCGATGAGGTTGGACTGGCTGAGGCGGCAGATACTCAGCTGCGCAAGTACTCGAAGGGCATGCTGCAGCGCATAGGTATCGCCCAGGCGCTTGTCAACGACCCGGACCTGGTCTTGCTCGACGAGCCCATGACTGGGCTCGATCCGATCGGGCGCGTCGAGGTGAAGCGCATCATGAAGGAACTGCACGAATCTGGTAAGACGATTCTGTTCAACTCGCATTCCCTGTCAGACGTCGCCGAACTCTGCACGCACCTCGCGATCATGAGGTCGGGCGTTGTCGTGTGGGACGGCACCGTTCCGGATGCGTTGGCTGAGGGCGATGGCGACATCGAGAGGTTCTTTATGCTCCAGGTGCAGCCATGACGAGAGTCGCGGCAGTCGCCCTCAATACCTTCCGTGAGACCATCCGCGATCGCATGCTGGTCGCAATCGTCATGTTCGCCTTGGTCATGATCGTGATGAGCATGTGGCTGGCGAGCATAAGCCTGGGCCAGGAAGCGCGACTCATGAAGGACTTCGGTCTCGTGGCAGTAAGCCTCTTCGGCCTGATCGTCGCCGTATTCGTGGCATCCAGCCTGGTGCGCAAGGAAGTCGACAAGCGCACCGTCTTCGTGTTGTTCTCCAAGCCGGTGGGGCGCGGCGAGTTCATCCTCGGCAAGTTCCTTGGACTGGCGCTGACCACTCTGGCGGTCGTCGGCGGCATGGGTGTCTTCCTCTTTCTGCTGGTGTGGATCTTCGCTCACGATCCTGCGCCGCTGCTGCTACTGGCTGCGGTATTCGTCTACCTGCAGCTCGTGGTGGTCATGGCTGTGACCATCATGTTCAGCACGCTGGTTTCGCCGGTCCTCGCCATGGTGTTTGGTGTCATTACGTACTTGGCAGGACAACTCAGCCACAACGCACTGTCCCTGACCAAGGGAGACACCGTCGCCGTCTTCAAGTTCGCGTCACGCGCGGTCTTCGTCGTCGTTCCTAATCTGAGCGCCATTGATGTGAAGCCGACGGTAGTCGGCGAGGGGTCGCTGGACTGGGCGTCGCTGGGCTTGTGGAGCCTCTACGCCGTCGCCTACATGGTCGTCGCCCTCACGATCGCGACGCTGGTCTTCCGGCGCAAGGAGTTCTGACATCCGCCGCCTCGTTCTGCCGCTGTTGTTGGTTGCGAGCTTCGGGGTCGTGGTCGCCTATCAGGTGACTCGGCCCCAGAAGGCCGTGTCGGATCCCAAGGTGTTCGTCGTTCCGCCGAAGTTCTACGAGGCGCTGTCGCCGAGCTTCCGGACGTCGATTGCGGATATCTACTGGCTGCAGGCGATCCAGTACTACGGCGAGCACCTGCAGACAGACAATCGTTTCGACTCCCTGCCGGCCATGTTCGACGTGGTGACGACCTTGAGCCCCAGGTTTCGTCAGGCCTACATCACGGCTGCGTTCGCGTTCATCGATGCGCAGCGCCCCGACTTGAGCTATCAAATGCTGAAACGAGGCTTCGCAGAACACCCGCAGGATTGGCATTTCCCCTCGTACCTCGGCTTCTTCGCTTCGGTGTTCGGAGACGATCCGGAGAAGTCAGCACGGACCGCCGCCGAGTGGTATGTACAGGCATCCAAGCTCCCTGGTGCTCCGCGATGGACGGCTTCGGTCGCCGCCAACCTCCTTGCCGACGGCGGCGCTGAGGAGGCCGCCGTGCTGCAGTGGGGGCAGATCTACGCGGAGGGGGACAAGTACGCGAAGGAGAAGGCGGTGAAGGGCCTCGAGCGCATGCTTCCCAACGAGAAGACGGCGCGCATGAAGGCCCTTGCACCTCTCGTGGATACTATGCCCGAGGGCGTGCTCAACGAGCTCATCGGACTTCTCTTCGAGGACTACGTTCAGTGAGTTCCGTCTGCCGCGACACCTGTGATGGCTGAGTCCGGCGTGACGGCACTTCTGGTCGCTGTCGCGGCGGTGTACGGCCTCCTCATCGGCAGCTTCCTCAACGCCTGGGCCTGGCGGCTCGCGCACGAGGAGAGCATCAGCAAGGGTCGCTCGCACTGCCCGCAGTGCGGCCACCAGATCCGCGCCTACGACAACATCCCCGTCGTCAGCTGGCTGCTGCTGCGCGGCCGCTGTCGCGACTGCGGCGCGCCGATCAGCTGGCGCTATCCGCTGGGCGAGGCGCTCATGGCTGCGCTCTTCGTCGGCGTCGTGCTGATGGACGGTCTCGACTGGATCCTGATTCCTCACCTGCTCTTCGTGTCGGCGCTCATGCTCGTCAGCCAGGTCGACCTCGAGATCCGCATCATCCCCGACGTGGTCATCCTGCCGGTCGCCGCGGCGGGGATCCCGCTCATGATCCTGTTCGGCGACGGACCCTGGTGGGAGTGGCCCGTCGCCGGCCTCGGGCGCGGCCGGGTTCCTCTTCCTCATCAGCGAGGTGTACTACCGGGTCCGGCACGTGGAGGGCATGGGCTTCGGCGACGTGAAGCTCGCGCTGTGCATGGGGATCTACCTCGGCGCAGCCGTGATCCCCGCGCTCTTCATCGGCTTCATCGGCGGAGCGATCATCGGCGTGGTCATCGTCGCGGCGAGCAAGGGAGACGGCAAGACGGCCATCCCCTTCGGGCCGTTCCTCGCCGCGGGCGCCGTCGTCGCCCTGTTCGCCGGCACGCCGCTGATCGACGCCTACCTTGGGCTGGCGCTCGGCCGCTGACGCGGCCTCGAGCTCGCCGGCCTTCTCGGCGGTGGGGTCGGTGAGCCGTCCGCACCCGCGTCGTCGCAACGTCATCCTCCGCCTGCCTCCGTCATCCTCCCGTCGGGCCCGGGAGGGTCGTAGGCTGCTCTCCACAGGCCCGATGGCTGGGGTCACACCAAGGATGACATGGAGGCACGATGAGGGGGCGGGACGGATCGACGCTGTTCGAGCTGCTGACGGTGCTGGCCGTCGCCGGCGTACTGGCCGCCATCGCCGTGCCGGGCGCAGCTCGCGTCCGCTCCACCGTCGCCGGCGCGGAGGGTGCGCGCCGGCTCGCGCTCGTCCTGCGCGCTGCGCAGGCGGAGGCGCAGAGCCGCTCCGGACCCGTGCGCGTCGAGGTGAGCGCCGGCGGCGACTACATGGTGACCGGCGCCTCCGGCGACACGCGTCACCGCAGGCCGCCTGGGTGCGCGGGTGACGAGCACCTACCCTGGGGGCGTCCTGGAGTTCACCGAGCGGGGATGGGCGCGGATCCCGGGGTCCTCCAGCCCGCGCGCCGGCCACTTCGCCGTCGCCGGCGCGGTCTCGTCGGCCACGGTCGTCGTGCAGCTCTCGGGATGCGTGAGGTGCACGTGAGCGCGACGGAGGCATGGCGGCCGCGGTCCTCCGCGGGCTTCTCCCTGCTCGAGGCGGTGATCGCGGCCGGGTTGCTCCTGATGACGATCGCGACGATGACGGCGTGCCTCACCAACGCGGGCGCGGGCAGGGCCCATCTGAAGGCGGCCATGGACGCGGACCGCGCGGTGCGCGCGGTCGCGGAACGCCTGCGCGGTCTCCCCTTCTGCGCCGCCGCCTACCCGGACCCCGGCTCCGCCCGCGGGCCGGTCGCGACCGACCTGGTCGCCGCCGTCTTCCCGCATGCACGCGTGTCCGAGAACACGGACGCGGCGCGGTACGTCGCGGCAGGGATGGAGGCGGACGTGCCCTCAGGGTCGTTCGTCACGCTCCTCGAAGACCAGGGCGTGGAGATGCGCTGCGTGGCGCGCTTCCTGGAGGCCGAGGGCGGCGTGGCGCTGGGGGCAGCTGAGCTGGACGGCTGGTCGGTCGGCGAGTGGGATGCGCCTCCCGGCAGCGTCCTGGAGGTGCATCTCACGGCCGTGAGTCACGGCGTCGCTCGCACGGTGTCCGTGCTTCGGTCGGCGCTCGCGGCGCCGCGGGTTCGATCACCGGCAGGGCCCGTCGTCGGGGCGCGCGTCGTGATGTCCTCTGCGCTGAGCGCCGGATCGTGCAGCCGTGGCGACCGGGCGGGGCGAGCGTGGGTTCACGCTTGATCGAGCTGCTCGTGGCCGTCGCCGTCGCCGGCATCGTGCTCGCGGCCGCCTACGGCTGGCTCTGGAACGTAGCTGCCGTCGCGGCAAGGACGGACGATGCGGCTCAGGCGGCGACCATCGCCTCAGCGGTCTCCCGCGCGATCGCCGCCGACGTGCGAGCGGCGGTCTCTGTCGCAGAGCCACCCGCCGGCCGCGATCCTTCCCGATCGCTGGCACTGGCGCACGACCACGTCGAGCTGGCGCCTGAGGCGATCGTGATCGTGTGGGATCCGTCACGGCGCGTGGTCTGGCGGAACGCGTCGGGCACGTACTTGGCTGACCACGTGGTCCGTTTCGCCGTCAGCTACGGGCTGACTGACGGGAGTCGTATCGCCGGTGGGGCTATGTCCGCATCGGACTGGGCGGCAGTCCGCTTCGTGCGCGTGGAGCTGACAGTCGGGATTGGCGTGGCTGCCGTCGCTCGCACGATCGAGACCGCCGTGGGACCGGCATGAGCCGCCGCCGGTCGTCACAGGGCTACGCGATGCTGGCGGCGCTCCTCGTCATGGTGCTCGCCGCGACGTTCGTCCTGGTCGTGGTAGGAGCGGTGCGCAGCCTGCAGGCGGTCGAGCGGTCCGACGCGGCCGGCTGGCGTGCGGACGCGGTCGCAGGGCGGGCCGTGGGGGCGACGACGGGAGCCCTCAGATGGCGGCCCGGAACTGACACCGGTGCGCTCGGGCGTGACGACCCGTCTGCCCGGGAGTGGTGGCGAGCATCATGGGCTCCAGCACCCGCGGTCGCCGGGGTCGTGTGGCCCCGCCTTCGCGCGAACGTCTCCGCTGCATCTGGCGGCGCCCGCCGCGACGACGCGCTCACGATCGAGATGAGGGCCGAGCCTTGGGCGACTGGCGTGACGTGTTCCGGCGACGCCGACATCCAGGCTCCTCTCGAGGTCGCGGGCAGCGGGCTGTACGTCGGCGGCTGCCTCAGGGGACGCGAGAACGTCGAGTTCGTCGGTGAGCCGAGCTCGGTCACTCCCTCCGGGGATCCTGCCGACGGCGTGCGCGGCGACGTGTTCCCGGCCGCGGCCGTGCACGGAGGAGCGGGCATCTTCGCCGGAGGCCTCGAGATCCACGCGCCGGCTGAGGCAGGACCCTACGCTCAGGACACGGACGGCCATGCAGGAGTTGCGGTGCCGCAGGCGTGGCTCACCCCGCCGTCGGCTGAGTTCCTGGTGGCTGCGTCGACGATGGCGGCGTCGCCGGGCGATGCCCTGGATGGCGCCCGCCTGAGCTTGGACCAGGTCGGAGTCCGACCGGGCGCCGACGCGCAAGGCGGCACGTGTCTTGTCCTTCCGGAGGTGGATGAGGTGACGATCGACGGATCGGCGCCACCGGAGGCCGGCAGGCTGCTGCTCGTCGTGTGCGGGGATGCCGTGCTCGGCGAGCCGGGGGAGACCGTCGCCTTCTCCGGCGGCCTCGTGGTGTGCGGGCACCTGCACGTCCGCAGCGACCTGCGTCTCGACGGCAGTCTGCATGCGCAAAGCGTGACGATCGACGCGCCGACCCACATCCGGGTGGCGCCCGACTGGAGGCAGCACCCGCTGGCGGGCGCCGCCATACCGAGCGTGATCGAGCATGGAAGCTGACCGATGCAGGATGCCGCGCCGCGAGGGCGAACCCCCTGTACGCGGCGCGCACTTTGTGAAAGAGTGGCCTTCCTGTGACTTGGGGGGCAGGGAGTTCAGGTCGACCCGTCGAAACGAGTGCCTAAAGGTATCCCCTGCGGGTGCCGACACAGGCGCTAGGGCAAGGCAAGCTGAGGGGCGAGTATGGCGATGAATGCGATGCGTGTGGGCATCGATATCGAGCAAGCCTCGATGGTCGGTGTCCAGGTAAAGAATGGTCGCCAGGGGCACACACTCACGGCGGTCTCCGCACGAGCACTTCCGGACGGACTCATGTTCGAGGGCGAGGTCGTCGACGTCGAGGGTCTCGCCGCCGAGCTCAAGACGTTCTGGAAGGCAGCCGGCTTCACCGGCAAACGGTTCTCCGTGGGTATCGCCAACCAGAAGATCGTCGTGCGCACCATGGAGTTCCCCATCATCGACCCCAAGGAACTGCGCGCGGCCATCGAGTTCCAGGCCCAGGAGGCCATCCCCATCCCGCTCGACGAGGCGATCCTCGACTTCCAGGTGCTGTCGACGACGCCCGGCGAGGGTGAGGGAGGCGGCCGTCAGCAGGTCCTCATCGTCGCCGCCCAGCGCGACATGATCGATCAGTTCATGCAGGTCGCCCGCAAGGCCGGCCTCACGGCGGACGGCATCGACCTGCAGGCGTTCGCCCTCATGCGCTCGGTCGCGCCGCCGGTCGCCTTCGTCGACCAGGGTGCGCCACAGGCGGACGGCGCCAGCGCTCTCATCAACATCGGCGCCGGCATCAGCAACCTCGTCGTCGCGTCGTCCGGCACGCCCGAGTTCACGCGCGTCGTCAACCTCGGCTACGAGTCACTCGTGCAGTCGCTGATGCAGAACCGCGGCCTCAGCCGTCAGGAGGCCGATCTCCTGCGCCTCACGGTGGGCCTCAGCGGCAGCGCCACCGCGGCCAGCGATCTCGAGGCGACCACCGTGAGCGAGATCCACGAGGTCCTGGACGCAACGTGTGAGGCGTTCGCCGACGAGATCCGCCGCTCGATCGACTACTACCATTCGCTCCAGCACGACGCGCCGATCGCACGCATCCTTCTCAGCGGCGAAGGCTCGCTCACCCGCAACATGAGCGACTACCTCGGGAGCGCCCTGCATCTGCCGGTCGCCATGGGGAATCCGCTGCAGTTCATCGCCGAGAACAAGTCGAAGCTTCCGCAATCTGAGCTCGAGCTGATCGCACCTCGTCTGGCGATCGCCCTCGGCCTGGCCTTCGAAGACGAGGAGTAGCCACCATGAAGCGCATGAACCTGCTGCCGCAGGAAGAACGCGTCAAGGCATCGCGCGAGCGCGGCCTCATCTGGGCGATCCTCATCCTCGTCGCCGTCGTCGTCGTACTCGGCGTCGTGTACGTGAAGTACAGGAGCGACGTCGGCGCCAAGCAGGACGAGCTGGCCAGCATCCAGCAGGAGATGCAGGTGGTGCAGGCCCAGATCGACGAGCTCAGTCCCTACGCGGTCATCCAGAACCAGCGCACGGCCATGACCGAGACCGCGAAGGGCATCTACTCCTCCAGTGTGCCGTTCTCGATCATGCTGCAGGAGCTGAGCCTGGTGATCCCGGACAACGTGCGCCTCCAGAACCTCACGGCGACCGTGCCGCCCTCCATGCTCCCGGGCGCGGCCGCGGTCGAAGCGGCGCCGGCCGCTGGTGCGAGTGTCGACGTGACCTTCACCGGTCAGACCGAGGACCACCGGGACGTGGCCGAGTTCATGACGAGGCTCGGCCTCATCCCGCAGCTCATGGGCATCACGCTCACCTCCTCGACCGAGGCGACGTCGACGACGAGCACGACCACCGCCAGCTCGGCGCCTGCGCCGACGTACACGACGTTCACGGTGACGGCGCAACTGCGGCCGTACACGCAGCCGCCACCCACGACCACGCTCGACACGGAGGTCGTGCAATGAGGGCCCGGGGCAAGGAGATCTACATCATCACCGCCGTCGTCGCGGTCGTCCTCATCGTCGCCTGGTACTTCCTGCTCTTCAATCCCACGCGCCAGGAGCTCAGCGACCTCGATCAGCAGGTCGAGTCGGCGCAGAGCGCGCTCAACGTGGCCGAGCAGGAGGTCGCACGGCTCGAGTCCTACAAGAAGACGGCTCCGCAGTCGCGCGCCGAGATCGTGCGTCTGGGCAAGATGCTCCCGGAGAGCGAAGGCATGCCCGGTCTCATCATCGAGCTCACCAAGACCTCCGAGGCGTCGGGAGTCACGGTCACCGGAATCACACGGGGTACCACGAGCACCGGCAGTCCCTTCGGCATCCAGTCGGTGACGCTGCAGGTGTCGGGCCGATACTTCGACGTCGAGGACTTCCTGTACCGTATCGAGGAGTACGTCGCCTTCCGCAACGCCAGCTTCCGGGTCACCGGCAGGCTCCTGCAGGTCACCCAGCTGACGATCCAGGCCGCCAGCTCCACCACGACGACCAGTGGATCGCCGCCTCTCACGGTGACGCTGGGCCTCAACGCGTATCTCTGGGGCGGGCAGGCTGTGCCTGCGGCCGCGACCGAAACGGCTGGAGGTGCGCAGTGAGCCAGAACCGGCGCATAGTGACCTACGTGGTGATCGCGCTGATCGTCGGCGCGGCGCTGGCTGTGGCCGTGGCACTGGCCAGCAGCGATGCCGGCGGCTCCGGCGCGGTGGCGACCTCGCCGGGCGATGCCGCTTCCGCGACCCTCTACTCCGAGGGTGAGACGGCGGCGCTCGCCGCGGCCGACCCGGCCAAGGAGGTCCCGGTCCTCGACAAGTTCACGAGCAAGGATCCCTTCATCCCGTTTCCCGTACCCGGGTCCACTGCGACGCCCACCCCGAACCCGAGCAGCAGCTCCCAGGCCACCGATCTGTCGGCCAAGGTCAAGGTGGACGGCACCTCCTACAACGTCATGGTCGGCGACAAGGTACCCGGCGGATCCGCCGCCGCCTTCACCGTCAGCGCTATCACGGCGAGCGACGTGACGTTCAAGATCATCGACGGCGAGCTGGAGAACGGCGACACGTCCTTCTCCGTCAACCTGGGCGAGCAGGTCGAGGTCACGGACAAGACGAGTGGTGTCTCGTACAGGATCGAGGTGCTCTCCATCGGCGCCGCCAGCACCGGCGGCGGCAGCGGCGGCAGCGGCACGAGCCATTCGATCACCGTGCTCAGCGTTTCCAGCCAGAACGGCACCGCTCTCGTGACCATCGAGGTCGACGGCAAGACCTACTCGGACCAGAAGGTCGGCGCGGTCATCGCGACCTCGTGGGGCGAGATCAAGATCATCGCCATCGACGTGAAGGCCCAGACGGTCACCATCCTGCACGGCGACCAGACGCTCACGCTCCACGCCGGACAGGTGGTAGTGAAGTAAGGCGCTGCGAGCGCAGAGGCAATGACGACGGGGCGGCCGGCGGCCGCCCCGTCGCACGTACGGGCTCGATGTGCTCCGCCCTGCGGGCCAGCACCGTGGAGTCTCCACCCGCCTTGTGCCCTCGCACGCGGCGCGGATAAGGTAGAGGCATGAACGGACTGCGCTACCTCACCGCCGGAGAGTCCCACGGGACGGGCCTGACGGCCATCGTCGAGGGCTGTCCGGCCGGCATCGCCATCGAGGCGGCGTTTGTCGACGAGGACCTGCGCCGCCGTCAGGGAGGCCATGGTCGCGGCGATCGGCAGAAGATCGAGCAGGACGTGGTCCGCATCCTCGGCGGCGTCCGCCACGGTCGTACCACCGGGGCTCCGATCGCGCTCTTCGTCGCCAATCGTGACGCCGCCAACTGGGGAGACCTCCTCGCCGTTGATGCCGTCGCCGCCGGGGACACGCCGGCGGAGCCCGTGATCGTCCCACGTCCGGGCCACGCCGACCTCGGCGGCGCTCTTCTGTACGGGCTGGACGACATCCGCGACGTCATCGAGCGAGCCAGCGCGCGCGAGACCGCGGCCAGAGTGGCCTGCGGGGCGGTCGCCAAACGGATCCTGGCCGTGCTCGGGTGCGTCGTCGTCAGCCACGTCGTGGCCATCGGATCCGAGAAGGCCGGCCGCGGCATGACGCTGGACGATGTGGATGCGGTGGAGACCGATCCGGTGCGCTGCGTGGACGCCGAGGCAGGACGCCGCATGGTGGCCGCGATCGACGCGGCTGCCGCCGCCGGCGACACGCTCGGCGGGGTCGTGGAGGTGCTCGCCTTCGGGTATCCGCCCGGCGTCGGCACGTATGTCCAGGGCGATCGCCGGCTCCAGTCCAGGCTTGCCGCGGCCGTGCTCTCGGTGCCGGCCATCAAGGGCGTCGAGTTCGGACTCGGCTTCGAGGCCGCCGCGCTGCCCGGGAGCGAGGTGCACGACGCCATCGGGTACGAGCCGGAGCGCGGCTACGTGCGCTCCGGCAATCACGCCGGTGGGATCGAGGGCGGGATCTCGACCGGCGAGACCGTCGTGCTCCGCGCGGCGATGAAGCCGATCTCGACCCTTCGGGAGCCGTCTGGGGAGCGTCGAGCTCGGCACGCATCGGGCGGTGGCGTCCAGGTTCGAGCGCTCGGACGTCTGCGCCGTGCCCGCCGCCGGTGTCGTGCTCGAGGCCGTCGTGGCGATCGCTTTGGCGGACGCGGCGCTGCTTCGCTTCGGCGGAGCGACCGCGGAGGAACTCGCCGCCGCGGCGGAGGACTACCGCCGCCGCATCCGGGAGCGCTGACGTCGCGGTGGGTCACGCGGGTTCCCGGCGGCAGGCGGTGGCGCTGGTCGGCTTCATGGGCGCCGGCAAGAGCGCGGTGGGCCGGCGGCTGGCCGTGGCCCTCGCCCTCCCGTTCGTCGACACCGATGATCTGATCGTGGCGACCGCCGGGCCGATCCCCAGCATCTTCGCCGACCGCGGCGAGTCGGGCTTCCGTGCGCTCGAGGCGGAGGTCGTCGTCGCCGCCATCGCGGAGGCGCGCGAGCATCCGTGCGTGCTCGCGCTCGGCGGCGGCGCTGTGCTGAGTGGAGAAGTCCGCTCGGCGCTGCGCCGCCTCGAGCACGTCGTCTGGCTCGACGCGCCGGCCGCGGTGCTGTGGTCGCGTGTCGCCGCCGGTGGCGCGGAGGAGCGCCCTCTGGCGGCCGACGAGGGGGCGTTCTCGAAGCTGCTCGAGGCGCGCGAGCCGCTCTATCGTGACGTGGAGACGCAGGTGGTCCAGACCGGCGACAAGTCCGCCGCCGCAGCCGCGGCCGAGATCGCGGAGCGGCTTGCCGCGGTCCCGGCGGAGGGCCGGCGGCGTTGAGAAGGCTCACCGTCAGGGCAGCATCGAGGACGTACCCCATCATCGTCGGGCGCGGCGTCCTCGAGGGCGCCGGCGCGGCCGTTCGGCGGACGACGGGCGGTGGTCAGGTGGTCGTCTGCAGCGACGAGAACGTGGCGCCGCTCTATCTCGAGAGGTTGCGCACCGGTCTCCGCTCCGCAGGTCTCGCCGCCTCCCAGGTGATCGTCCCGGCCGGCGAGCGCGAGAAGAGCCTCGCGAGGGCTGAGGAGCTGTACGGCGTGCTCTACGATCGCGGCCTGCGACGTGACGACACCGTCATCGCGCTCGGAGGCGGCGTGGTCGGCGACCTTGCGGGCTTCGTCGCCGCGACCTACCAGCGCGGCATGGGCTTCATCCAGATACCGACGACCCTCCTCGCGCAGGTCGACGCGTCGGTCGGCGGCAAGGTGGCCGTCGACTTCCGCGCCGGCAAGAACTACGTGGGCACGTTCTACCAGCCGAGTCTGGTGGTGGCCGACCTGGACACGCTGGGCACGCTGCCGCCGCGCGAGCTGCGCAGCGGCGCGGCGGAGGTCGCCAAGCACGGCCTGCTCGCCGGCGGCGACGTGTTGCGCCGCGCGCAGCGTCTGGCGCGGGCGCCTCTCTCCGCCGGCGCCGTCACCCAGGAGCTCGTCGCCGGCTCGATCGCCTACAAGGTCGGCGTCGTTGAGAGCGACGAGCGCGAGGCAGGACGCCGCGCCGTCCTCAACTTCGGGCACACCATCGGGCATGCCATCGAGGTCGCCACGGGGTTCCGGCGCTGGACGCACGGCGAGGCCGTGGCTCTCGGCCTGAGGGCGGCGCTGCGCCTGTCCGCAGAGCTCTGCGGGATGCCGGCGGCCGACGAACGGGCAGGGCAGAGACTGCTTGACGGACTGGGACTGCCCGCGAGGCTGACCGGCGTCTCGGCCCGCGACGTGTGCGCGCTGGTTCCGCGGGACAAGAAGGCTGGACCGGACGGCGTGGGGTACGTGCTGCTGCGACGCCTCGGGTCGCCGGTGGTCGGCGCCCGCGTACCGGCGGCGCTCGAACTGGAGGTCGTGGAGTGGCTGAGAAAGCGCTGAGGACCCTCTGGCTGTTGCATGGGGTGAACCTCGACATGCTCGGCCGGCGGGACCCTGCGGTCTACGGCAGCATGACGCTGTTCGAGCTCGAGGCGTACGTCGCCCGTCATGGGGAGATGCACGGCTTCACCGTCCACAGCTTCCAGACCAACCACGAGGGCGAGCTCATCGAGAAGGTGCACCAGTTGGTGGTCGACGGAACGGACGCCGCGATCATCAATCCCGGAGCGTGGACGCACTACAGCTACGCGCTGCACGACGCCCTGGAGCTCGTCGCCGCTCCGGTCGCCGAGGTGCACCTCTCCGACGTCGAGCGGCGCGAGGAGTGGCGGCGCACGTCGGTGATCGCCGACGTGGTCGACGTGCGCGTGGCCGGCAAGGGAGCGGCCGGATACGTCGAAGCCATCGAGGCTCTCGAGCGGCTGGTGACGGGCAGGACGAACGGGTGAACGAGCGACTGGATCGCTGCCGGGCTCTCCTCGGCGACCTTCGGGTCGACGGGGCGTTGATCACCGACCCCGTGGACGTGCGCTACCTTTCCGGATTCCGCGGCGACGATGCGACGCTGGTGATCGGCGCCGAGGTGGCCCTGCTCTGCACAGACTCCCGGTTCTGGGAGCAGGTGCGGGAGGAGGCTCTCGGGTTCGAGCTCAGCGAGGTGACCTCCGCGCCGCTGCTGGCGCACAGCGTGGCCGCGGCGGCCGGATCCCTGGGGGCGGGCGCTCGCCTCGGGTATCAGGCGGGGCAGCTGAGCCACGCCTCGTACCGCCGGGTGCGCCGGGAGCACCGCGGCGGGCTCAAAGACCTCGGACAGAGCGTCACGCTGCTTCGCGCCGTCAAGGACGAGGCCGAGATCGCCGTCATGCGTCGCGCGGCCGCGGTCACCGACGAGGCGCTCGCCGCCGTCGTGGCGCGGGGTCTCGTCGGCCGCCGCGAGCGCGACGTCGCCTGGGACCTGCAGGCCGAGTACCACCGTCTGGGGGCGGAGGGCGAGGCCTTCGGCGCCATCGTCGCCGCCGGGGACCACGGCGCCCAGGCGCACGCCCTGCCAGGCGAGCGCGTCATCCGCGCCGGTGAGCTGGTGGTGATCGACACCGGCGCGCGCGTGGACGGCTACTGCAGCGACATCACGCGCACCTACGCGGCCGGCGAGCCGGACGGCGAGCTGCGTCGCGTGTACGAGGCCGTTCTGGCGGCGCAGCTCGCCGGGCTCGCGGCCGTGAGGGCCGGCGCCCACGGCCGCGACGACGTCGACGCGGCCGCCCGCGCCGTCATCGAGGATGCAGGGTTCGGCGAGCGTTTCGGCCACGGCACCGGGCATGGCGTCGGCCTCCAGGTGCACGAGGCGCCGTTGCTGGGGCGCACCCGCGGGGACCGGCTCGACGCCGGCATGGTGTGCACCGTGGAGCCGGGCGTCTACCTCGAGGGCCTCGCCGGCGTGCGCATCGAAGACACCGTCCTCGTCACGCCCGGCGGCGCCGAGCGACTGACGACGTCTCCCAAGGAGCTGCAGGTCGTCGGCTGAGGCGAGGGAGCGTCGCCGGGAGGACCACTCCACGCCTGCACACCCAGGCAGGCTTGCGGTATCATGGCCTACCACCTGTGCGAACCGTATCCAGCGACTCTTGAGTAGGACCCCATGGCAGACGTCGTCAACACGAACCAGTTCAAGACGGGCATGGCCATCGAGATCGACGGCCAGCCGTTCACGATCGTCGACTTCCAGCACGTGAAGCCCGGCAAGGGCGGCGCGTTCGTGCGCACCAAGGTGCGCAACATCGCGACCGGCGCGGTGCTCGACAAGACGTTCCGCGCCGGCGAGAAGTTCGACCGCATGCACACCCAGTCTCGCAAAGTGGCGTATCTGTACTCCACCGACGACGAGGTCGTGCTCATGGACAACGAGACCTACGAGCAGGTCTCGGTGTCGCCGGCCATGGCCGAGGGCGCCCTCAAGTGGGTCGTCGAGAACATGGAAGTCGAGCTGATGTATCTCAACGGCCAGCCCTTCGAGGTGGCCGCCCCCAACTTCGTCGAGCTCACCATCACGAGGTCCGATCCCGGCGTGCAGGGCAACACCGCACAGGGAGCCAGCAAGCCGGCCACGCTCGAGTCGGGCGTCACCATCCAGGTGCCGCTCTTCATCGAGGAGGGCGAGAAGGTCAAGGTCGACACCCGCAGCGGGGAGTATCTCGGGCGCGCCTGAGGGCCCCGGGCAGGAGAGCACATGCGAGCGCGCCAGGTAGGCATCACCGACACCACGCTGCGCGACGGCCACCAGTCGCTCTGGGCCACGCGCATGCACACCAGCGAGATGATCCCGGTCCTCGAGCTCATGGACTCGATCGGCTTCCGGTCGCTGGAGTGCTGGGGCGGAGCCACGTTCGACGCCTCGCTGCGGTTCCTCGACGAGGATCCCTGGGAGCGTTTGCGCCTCATCAAGAAGCACGTCGTGCGCACGCCGCTGCAGATGCTGCTGCGTGGCCAGAACATCGTCGGCTACCGCCACTACGGCGACGACATCGTGCGCCGCTTCGTCTACAAGGCGGCGGAGAACGGCATGGACGTGTTCCGCGTCTTCGACGCCCTCAACGACATCCGCAACTACGAGACCGCCGCCGCCGCCATCAAGGAGACGGGCAAGCACTTCCAGGGCGCCGTCGTCTACACGATCTCACCGGTGCACTCGCTCGACCACTACATGGACGTCGCCCACAAGCTCGTCGACATGGGCGCCGACTCCATCTGCATCAAGGACATGGCGGCGCTGCTCTCGCCGTTCTACGCCGAGCAGCTCGTCGGCCGCCTCAAGGCTGAGCTCAAGGTGCCCGTCCAGCTGCACTGCCACTACATCGGTGGCCTCGCCCCGATGACGTACCTCAAGGCCATCGAGGCCGGCGTGGACGTCATCGACACGGCCACGGTCCCGCTCGCGTTCGGCAACTCACAGCCCGCGACCGAGATGGTCGTCTCGGCGCTCACCGGCACTCCGTACGACAGTGGTCTCGACCTCGAGAAGCTGTTCGAGATGGCCAAGTACTTCGAGAAGGTCCGCCAGGAGGGTGGCTGGGATCGCGGCGTCACGTCGCTCACGCACATGCAGGTGTACTCGCACCAGGTTCCCGGCGGCATGATCAGCAACCTCGAGAGCCAGCTCAAGGAGCAGAGCGCGCTCGACCGGCTGCCCGAGGTGCTCGAGGAGATCCCCATCGTTCGCGCCGAGGTCGGATTTCCGCCCCTGGTGACGCCGATGAGCCAGATCGTCGGCACGCAGGCGGTGCTCAACGTCCTGTCCGGTCGCCGCTGGCACATCGTGCCGGACGAGATGAAGCAATACCTGCGCGGCAAGTACGGCGCGGCGCCGGGCCCGGTGTCGAAGGAGGTGCTGACGCGCGTGCTCGAGGGCGAAGAGCCGATCGGCGTGCGTCCGGCCGACCTCGTGGACGAGACGCTCGAGCAGTATCGCGCCGAGATCGGCGAGCTGGCGCGCTCGGAGGAGGACCTCCTGAGCTACGCCCTGTTCCCGCAGACGGCGCGCCTGTACCTCGAGCGGCATCACGTCGGCCCTGAGTCGGACGTCTTCGGCGTGCACGACCGCTACCTGAGCTCTCAGCCCGGCGCGGCGCTGCTCGAGCAGAGCGCCGACCGCGTCAAGGACATCCTCGGCATGATCGAGGAGAGCGAAGTGGACGAGGTCGTGATCGAAGAGGGCGATCTCAAGATCACCGTGCGCAAGGCTGGGCTCGAGCCGGCCGCCGCAGCGCCGCCGGCCGCGCCGGCCGCGGCCGCAGCCCCTGCCGCCGCGGACGAGGGCTCCAACGGCTATCACCTCGTCAAGTCCAAGTGGGTGGCCACGTTCTACCGCTCGCCCTCGCCGCAGACCCCCCCGTTCGTCGAAGAGGGTGACGCCGTCGAGGCCGGCCAGACGCTCTGCATCCTCGAGATGATGAAGATGATGAACGAGCTGACCGCCGACGTGAGCGGTGTCGTCCGCCGGATCCTCGTGGAGAACGGCGACACCGTGCAGTACGGTCAGCCGCTCTTTGCCATCGAACCCGCCTGAGGCGGGGGAGAAGACGCCCCGCGTGGCCACGGCCGGCCCGAGTCGCAAGCAGGCGCGTCGCGATGCTCTCTTCCTGCTGTACCAGACCGACGTCACCGACCAGACGATGGCCGAGCTCGTGGAGGGCCAGCGGCTGCGCGAGGGCTACGGACCGGACGAGTTCACCGTCGCCGCCGTGAGTGGCGTGCTCGCGGCGAGAGACGAGCTGGACGCGGTGCTCGAGGCGCACTCCACCGGCTGGCCGCTGGACCGCGTGGCCCCGCTGGAGCGCAACGTCCTGCGCCTCGCCCTGTGGGAGATCCAGACCGGAGCCACTCCGCCCGAGGTGGCGATCGATGAGGCCGTGCGCCTCGCCAAGCGGTATTCCACCGACGAGGCGGGCTCGTTCGTCAACGGGGTGCTCGGCGCCGTCGCCCGAGACCGGGAGGAGGAGGATGGCTGACGGTCCGCAGACCGAGGGCGTGGAGCTCACCCGCGCACAGGCGCTCGCGCGGCTCCAGGAGATCCTCGACCAGCTCGAGGACCTGGAACCGCGGCTCGCCGCCTCATCGTCGGCTGAGGTCGAGATGACGTTGCTCGAGCGCGCCACCGAGCAGGTCGAAGAGGCGGGCAGGCTGCTCGAAGAGCTGGGCCGCGTCGCCGGGTGAGGCCACGGCCTTGAGCTCAAGTTCCACGGCGGCCGCATACCCTGGCGACCTGCTCGCTCTGGTCGAGCACTACCTGTCGGCTCTCGACTTCGGCGGCGACCGGCGCGCGGGCCGCCTCGCCGAAGCGATGCGCTACTCCCTGCTGGCCGGCGGGAAGCGCGTCCGTCCCGTGCTTGCGCTGGCGACCGCCCGTGGTCGCGGCTCGGATCCCGTGGCGGTGCTGCCGACCGCCGCCGCCCTGGAGCTCATCCACACGTATTCGCTGATCCACGACGACCTGCCGGCGATCGATGACGACACGCTGCGGCGAGGCCGGCCGACCTGCCACGTCGCCTACGGCGAGGATGTGGCCATCCTGGCGGGTGATGGCCTGTTTGCCGAGGCGTTCAACCTTGTGCTCACCCGGCAGTCCGGACGGCCCGAGACGATTCTCGCGGCGGCGGCGGAGATCAGCGCCGCCACCGGGGTCCAGGGCATGGTCGGCGGCCAATTCATGGACGTGGCCGGAGCAGCCGTCGACGACGATGACCTGCGCACCGTGCACGCGCTCAAGACCGGCCGTCTCATCGCGGCGGCGGTCGTCTGTGGCGCCCTGCTCAGCGGCGCGGACGATGTGAGCCCGTACCGCGCCTTCGCCGCGGAACTCGGGCTGCTGTTCCAGATCGTGGACGACATCCTCGACGAGACGGGCGTCGTCGAGGAACTGGGCAAGAGCGTGGGCAAAGACCGCGCCATGGACAAGGTCACGTACGTCTCGCGCTTCGGCATGGAGCGGGCGCTCGTGCTGGCCGACGAGGCCGAGGAGCGCGCCCGGGCGCTGCTGGGCGAGCTGCCCGGAGACGTTTCCGACCTTGCCGCGGTCACCGGCTTCATTCACGGTCGCCGCCGCTGACGCGTCGGCGCTTCGGCCGAAAGGCCGGTGCTATACTCCGGTGACGATGCGGTATCTCGACAAGATCTCCGACCCCGCCGACCTCCAACGATTCTCAGAGCGAGAGCTGACGCTGCTCTCCGACGAGGTCCGCGAGGCGATCCTCTCCTGTGTGAGCGAGACCGGCGGCCACCTCGCCGCCAGCCTCGGTACCGTGGAACTCACGGTCGCGCTGCACAGCATCCTCGAGAGCCCGAGGGACAAGATCGTCTGGGACGTCGGCCACCAGTGCTACACACACAAGCTGCTCACCGGCCGGCGCGACCGCTTCGGCACCATCCGCCAGTACGGCGGCCTCTCCGGATTCCCCAATCGGGCGGAATCACCGCACGACGTCATCGGCACGGGCCACGCCTCGACGTCGATCGGGTACGGGCTCGGTCTCGTCGAGGCCGGGCGCATCGCCCATGAGGGCGGCGGCAACGTCGTCTGCGTGCTCGGCGATGGCGCCCTCACGGGCGGTGTCGCCTTCGAGGCCCTCAACCAGGCCGGGCACCTGCGTACGCCGCTGGTCGTCGTGATCAACGACAACGAGATGTCCATCCGCGCCAACGTCGGCGCTCTTCAGCTCTACCTCAACCGCATCCGCCTCGATCCGACCCTCACCAGGCTGCGTGAGGATCTCGAACACGGCGTCGCCAAGATCCCGGCCATCGGCCGGCAGGCCTACCGCCTGGGCAAGGACGTCAAGGAGTCGATGAAGGCCCTGCTCGTGCCGGGGATGCTCTTCGAGGAGCTGGGCTTCGCCTACATCGGCGTCGTGGACGGTCACGACATGCACGCCCTGCGTGAGAGCATCCGGCAGGCCATCGACACGCGTCGCCCGGTGGTCGTGCACGTCAAGACGGTGAAAGGCAAGGGCTACGAGCCGGCCGAGGCCCGGCCGGACACGTTCCACGGCACCGGGCCGTTCCATATCGGCAACGGCGCGAAGAAGGCCGCTGTGGCCGCCGGAGCGACGTACACCGACGCGTTCGGCCAGGCGCTGGTACGCCTCGCCGAGCGCGACGAGCGTGTCGTGGCCATCACCGCGGCCATGACGCAGGGGACCGGCCTGGAAGCGTTCGAGCGGCGGTTCCCGGATCGGTTCTACGACGTCGGCATCGCCGAGGAACACGCCGCCGTCTTCGCTGCCGGCCTCGCCATTGGCGGCATGCGGCCGGTGGTCGCCCTCTACTCGACCTTCCTGCAGCGCGCCTTCGACATGCTCGTGCAGGACATCGGGCTGCAGCACCTGCCCGTGGTCTTCGCCGTGGACCGGGCGGGTCTCGTCGGGGACGACGGCCCCACGCATCACGGCGCCTTCGACCTGTCGTTCCTGAGGATGATCCCCGGCATGACGGTGATGGCGCCCTCAAGCCAGGAGGAGCTCCAGCGCATGCTCGCCACGGCGCTCGCCTGTGACGGGCCCGCGGCGCTGCGATACCCCCGCGGCATGGCGGCGCCCTTCAGTCCGCCGATGGAGCTCGAGCCCGTCGAGGTGGGCCGAGCGGTCGTGCTCGAAGACGGTAGAGACGTGGCGCTGGTGGGGATCGGCAGCGGCGTGGGCATCGCCCGCGAGGCGGCCGCGATCATGGCCTCGCATGGCCAAGGTCCGACGCTCGTCGACGCGCGCTTCGTCAAGCCGCTGGACACCGGGCTCCTGGCCGATCTGGCAGCCCGGCACGACCGGATCGTCACCGTGGAGGAGAATGCGCTCGCCGGCGGGTTCGGGAGCGCCGTCCTGGAGGCGATCGGCGGCGCCACGGAGGTCGTGCGCTTCGGCCTCCCCGACGCCTTTGTGCCGCACGGCGACCGTGGCCGCGTCCTCGCCGACATCGGACTCACGCCGCAGGCGGTCGCGCTGGCGGCGGGCGCGCGCGGCCCGGCGCTGACGCGCGTCAAGTAGGCCGACGGGATGCGCGGGCGGCTCGACGCGCTCCTCGTCGACCGCGGGCTCTTCGCGTCGCGCGCGCAGGCCCGCGCCGCGGTGCTCGCCGGCGAGGTCTCCGTGGACGGGCGCGTGGTCGACAAGCCCGGGACCCAGGTGGACGACACGGCCGTCACCACGGTCGCCGCGCGGCGGCGCTACGTCTCGCGCGGCGGCGACAAGCTCGACAGCGCGCTCACCCGGCTGCGCGTGGACGTGAATGGCGAGGACGTGCTCGATCTCGGCAGCTCCACGGGTGGGTTCGTCGATCGGCTGCTGCAGGGGGGCGCGGCCCGCGTGGTCGCCGTGGACGTCGGCTACGGCCAGCTCGACTGGAGACTGCGCGAGGATCCGCGCGTGACCGTCCTCGAGCGCACCAATGCGCGTGGGCTCACCTCCGAACGTCTCCCGTTCGCGCCTTCGTTCGTCACCGCGGACTTGTCCTTCATCTCCCTGACGGTGGCTCTCGCCCCAGTGCTAGAATGCCTGCGCGAGGGCTTCCGCGGGCTCGTGCTGGTCAAGCCCCAGTTCGAGGCGGGCCGCGAGCGCGTCGGCAAGGGGGGCGTGGTCAGGGATCCAGCCGTGCACGCCGACGTGCTGGTCGCGGTGGCAGCGTGGCTCCAGGAGAGGGGCGCGGTGGTGGAAGGCGTGTGCGACTCGGGCCATCCCGGACCGAAAGGCAATGTGGAGTACTTCATTCTCTTCAGGGACGGGCGCGCCGCCGGTCCGGCGCGGCAGCCGGCCGTGGATCTCATCCACGACGCCGTGGCGGCAGTCCATGGGTGAGCCCCTGCGCCGCCTCGCGGTGCTCACGCACTATCTCACGGAGGCGACCTCGGGCGCGCTGTCGCAGCTGGCCGCGGCGTCCGGCCGGCTCGGCCTCGAGCTGCTCATGCCGGCCGACGAAGCGGCCAAGCACCCCGACGCGGCGGCCCTCGGCTACCGCACGGTCGACGAGCCCGAGCTGCGCACCGCCGACCTCTGTCTCGTGTTCGGCGGCGACGGCACCATCCTGCGGAGTCTGGGGAGACTGCTCGGCAGCGACGTTCCCACGCTGGGGGTGAACTTCGGCAACGTCGGCTTCCTCGCCTCGCTGCCGCACGACGGGTGGGAGACGGGGTTGCGGACCATCCTCGCGGGCGACTACCGGGTGGTGGAGTTGCTCACCGTCGATGTGGGCCTGAACGGGCAGCGGTACAGCGCCGTCAACGACGTCATTCTCAGCCGTGTCGCTCCTCGCCACGTCCTCCAGCTCGAATACGAGGTCGCCGGCGTCACCGTGGGCAGCATGTTCTGCGACGGGCTCATCATCGCCTCGCCGACGGGGTCCACGGCGTACAACCTGTCGTGCGGCGGTCCCATCGTCGAATGGAACGCCGGGGTGCTCGTCCTCAACTTCATCGCTCCGCACTCGCTCGGCTTCCGGCCCGTCGTCCTGCGCCCGGACCACGTGATAACCGCCCGCAACGTCTCACCGCTGCAGCAGGCCGAGGTGGTCGCCGACGGCGACACTCTGGGCACGCTCTGCTGTGGCGACGAGGTGAGCATCACGGCGGGGCCGCAGGTCGCGCATCTGCTCATGCAGAGCGAGGGGTCGTTCTATCAGAACGTCGAGGAGAAGCTCTTCGACCGCAGAGATGCTCGCTGAGCTCTGCATCGACGACCTGGTGCTGATCGCCGGCGCCCGGCTCGAGTTCTCGCCCGGCCTCAACGTCATCACGGGGGAGACCGGGGCGGGGAAGAGCCTGCTCGCCCAGGCGATCGGCCTGCTGATGGGCCAGAAGGGGGGCGACGATCTCGTTCGCCCCGGGGCCCGGCGGGCCCTGGTGCAGGCGCTGTTCGAGAGCGGCGACGAGACGCTCGCAGTCGCCCGCGAGCTGCCCCGTGGGGGCCGGTCGCGGGCGCGTATGGACGGGCTTCTCAGCTCGGCCGCCGCGGTCGAGGACGCCCTGCGGCGGCGCCTCGCGTTCTACGGGCAGCTCGAGCACGGGCGGCTCCTCCAGCTCGAGCGCCAGCTCGACCTGCTCGATGGAGCGGTCGCCGGCGAGGTCGAGCCGCTCAAGGCGGAGTACGCGAAGGCGTACGGGCGCGCTCGCGCGCTCACGCGCGAGCTCGACGAGCTGCGGGGAGCCGGGCGCGATCGCGAGCGCGAGCTCGACATGCTGCGCTACCAGGTGAACGAGATCGAGGCGGCCGCAGTGGAGCCGGGTGAGGACGAGCGCCTCGTGCACGAACGGGAGCGCGCCCGCCATGCGGGCAAGCTGCTCGAGCGGACCGGCGGCGCCCTCGCGTTGCTGGCCGGCGAGTCTGAGGCGGCCGCCCTCGACGGCGTGCGCGTGGCGCAGCGCCTGGTCGACGAGGCGGCACTGCTCGACGAGAGCCTGTCACCGCTGGCGGAGCGGCTCGGGGCGCTCACCGTCGAGCTGGACGATCTCGCGGCCGCGCTGCGCGACTACGTCGACGGGCTCGACGTGGACGGCGCACACCGCGATTCCCTGGAGCTGCGCTTCGACAAGCTCAAGGCGCTCATGCGGAAGTACGGGGGTTCGGCGGACGAGGTGCTCGCCTACCTCGGGACGGCTCGCGTCAGGCTCGCAGCGCTCGAGGAGTTCGCCGCCGACGAGGAATCGCTGATCGCCCGGGTCACCGACGCCCAGGACGAGGCGGTCCGCGCGGCCGGGCTGCTGAGCCAGGAGAGACGCCGGCTTGCGCCTAAGGTCGCGGCGCGCATCGAGGCCGAGCTGCGTGGGCTGGCCATGCCACACGCCGGCTTCACCATCGAGGTGGCGCCCCGCGGGGACGGCTGGGCCGGCCTCGGCCCAAACGGCTCCGACGACGTGGAGTTCGTCTTCGGCGCCAACCCAGGCGTGCCCCCGCGACCGCTGCGCGAGACCGCGTCGGGCGGCGAGCTCTCTCGCGCCATGCTGGCCATCCGCGGGCTGGTGACGCTCGGCGACGACGTCGAGACCCTCATCTTCGACGAGGTCGACACGGGTATCGGCGGCGTGACGGCGGGGGCGCTCGGAGAACGGCTCCGCCGACTGGCCGAGCGCCGCCAGGTGCTCTGCATCACCCACCTGCCGCAGGTGGCGGCGTTCGCCGACCGGCAGTTCGCCATCGCCAAGGAGAGCGATGTGGGCGAGGGTACGACCGAGACGGTCGTGCGCCGCGTCGACGGCGACGAGCGCCTCGCCGAGCTCTGCCGGATGCTCGGCGCTGCTCCCGACGACGAGGCTGCCCGCAGTCACGCGGAGAGCCTTCTCGCCAAGGCGTCCGGCGCCGCGTGAGAGCCCTCCGGCCAGCCTTGCGGCGGCCGGGCCCGATGGTATACTTGCCCGCGTGATCCGTGGGCTCGCCGGGCATATCGTCGTGCCGGCCCGTCGTCTTCGAACGGGCGTGGCTCCGGCCCCACAAAATCCCTCGCCTGTCAGCTGCAGATCCGCCGTGCCCCGGGTGCGTCTCCTGGTGGGTGCGACCGGAGCGTTCGACGACGGCTGCGTACGGACCGGCGAGGCAGACACCAGGAGGGCACAGGGGGCATGACCAAGCACATCTTCGTCACCGGCGGCGTCGTGAGCGGGCTCGGAAAGGGCATCACCGCGGCGTCCGTCGGCCGGCTCCTCAAGCAGCGTGGGCTCAAAGTGGCGAGCCAGAAGTTCGATCCGTACATCAACGTGGATCCGGGGACGATGAGCCCGTTCCAGCACGGCGAGGTGTTCGTCACCGAGGACGGCGCCGAGACCGACCTCGATCTCGGTCACTACGAGCGTTTTCTCGACGAGTTCGTCCAGCGCGACTCCAACGTCACCACCGGCGGCATCTACAACAGCGTCATCACCAAGGAGCGCCGCGGCGACTACCTCGGGGGCACGGTGCAGGTCATCCCGCACATCACCAACGAGATCAAGAGTCGCGTGCACCGACTGGCCAAGAGCACCCAGGTCGACGTCCTCATCACCGAGGTAGGCGGCACGGTCGGCGACATCGAGAGCCTCCCCTTCCTCGAGGCGATCCGCCAGTTCCGCAAAGATGTCGGCCGTGCCAACGTGCTGTACATCCACGTCACGCTGGTGCCCATGATCGGCGTCGTCGGAGAGCTCAAGACCAAACCGACGCAGCACTCCGTGGCCGAACTGCGCGAGATCGGCATCCAGCCCGACATCATCGTGGCCCGCTCCGAGGAACTGCTCTCCCAGGGCATCCGCGAGAAGATCGCCCTGTTCTGCGACGTCGACCCGGAGGCGGTCATCTCGGCGGCGGATGCGGACGACATCTACCGGGTCGTACTCAACATGCACCGCGAGAAGCTGGACGACCTCGTGGTCAAGATGCTCGGGCTCGAGGTCGGCCCTCCGGATCTCGCCGAGTGGAGAGCCTTGGTCCAGCGCATCGATGCCTGCGACCGTCCGGTGACGATCGCGCTCGTGGGCAAGTACGTCCAGCTTCACGAGGCGTACCTCTCTGTCTGGGAGGCGCTGAAGCACTCGGCCATCCATCACGGCCGTAAGCTCGACCTGCAGTGGATAGACTCCGAGGACCTGAGCGACGACACCGTCGCCGAGAGGCTCTGCGGCGCCGACGGCGTCATCGTGCCCGGCGGTTTCGGCCAGCGCGGCATCGAGGGCAAGATCGAGGCCATCCGCTACTGCCGCGAGCACAAGGTGCCGTTCCTGGGCGTCTGCCTCGGCATGCAGTGCGCCGTCGCGGAGTTCGCCCGCGACGTCTGCGACATGGACGGCGCCAACTCCACCGAATTCGATCCCGACACCGCGTATCCCGTCATCGACCTCCTGCCCGAGCAGAAGGACGTGGAGGACATGGGCGGCACCATGCGGCTCGGCGCCTCTCACGTGAAGCTCGTGCCGGGCACCCGCGCCCAGACAGCCTACGACGAGGATGCCGTGTGGGAGCGGCATCGTCATCGCTACGAGGTCAACATCGACCTGCGCCCGCAGCTCGAAGCCGCCGGCCTCGTGGTCAGCGGTACCACGCCGGACGGTCGCCTGGTCGAGATCTGCGAGCTGCCCGATCACCCGTGGTTCGTCGCCTCCCAGTTCCACCCCGAGTTCAAGTCGCGGCCTACGCGGCCGGCCCCGCTCTTCCGGGAGTTCGTGGGTGCGGCCGCTCGCCTGCGTAGCGAACGCGAGGACGAGCTGGAGGACCTGTGCGCGCAGCCGTAGAAGGCGAGCTGCTCGAGCTGTTCGTCCGCCTGGCCGGGATCGCTTCGCCCACCGGCGCCGAGCGTGAGCTCGCCGACGCGGTCAGAGCGTACGTCGGCGAGCTCGGCCTCGGCCTCCAGGAGGACGACAGCGCCCCGGTCACGGGCTGCGGCTGCGGCAACCTCGTCGTCCGCGTCCCCGGGCGCGGGGAGGCGCCGCCCATCGGCCTGTGCGCCCACCTCGATACGGTCCCGCTGGCGAGGGCGCCGCGGGTCGTGGTCGAGGGCGGCTTCGTGCGCACCGACGGCGAGACGATCCTGGGCGCGGACGACAAGGCGGCGGTCGCCGTCCTGCTGCTCCTCGCCCGAGACCTGGTCGCCGAGCCGCCCGCCGGCGATGTCGAGATCGTCCTCACTGCCGGCGAGGAGGCCGGTCTGCTGGGCGCCAAGGCCCTCGATGTCGGCGCTCTCGAGGCGCGCCGGATGTTCGTGCTCGACAGTGACGGGCCGCCCGGCACGTTGATCACCGGCGCCCCGACGCAGAAGCGCATCGACGTCGAGTTCCGCGGCGTGGCGGCTCACGCCGGCATCGCTCCCGAGCGCGGGCGAAGCGCGATCGGCGCCGCGGCGCGCGCCATCGCCGCCATGCGCCTGGGGCGGATCGACGAGGAGACGACCGCCAACGTCGGTGTCGTCAGCGGCGGGACCGCCCCCAACGTGGTCGCGGAGCGGTGCGTCGTGCAGGGCGAAGCGCGCAGCCACGATCTGGGCAAGGTGACCGCGCAAGTGGAACACATGGTGGCGGCCGTCACGACCGAGGCGGCCGCCTGCGGCGTCGATGTGGAGATCGACGTGCGTGAAGCGTTCCGCGGCTATCGCCACGAGGCCGGCAGCCCGTTGCTGGCCATCGGCGCCGAGGCGGCCGCCCGTGCGGGCCTATCGCCGCGCCTGGCCGAGGGCGGCGGCGGCTCCGACGGCAACGTCTTCAACGCCCGGGGTCTGCCGGCGCTGACCCTGGGTGTCGGGTTTGAGGACGCCCACTCGCCGCTGGAGCGCATGAGCTTGGATCGCCTCGCCGAGCTCTACGCCTTCGCCGCGGGCGTGGTTCACGCGGCGGGCACGGCCGCGTAGCGGCCGCGGGGCGGCGCGTGACTCCCCGGCACGACACCGGCCACTCCGCCGGGTACCCGCGGGACCCGCTGGTCGCGGAGTTCCTGGACTACGTGCGCTACGAGCGCGGTCTCAGCCCCAACACGGTTGCGGCGTACGCGCGCGACCTGGATGCGTTCGGAGCCCACCTGGCGCGGGGAGGCATGCAGCCGGGCAGGGCGACCGCGGATGGCGTTCGCGCCTACTTCGCAGGGCCGGGCGGCGACGGCGCGCCGGCGAGCGTCGCCAGACGGACGGCGGCCGTCCGCGCCTTCTACGCCTATCTCGTGCGGGAGGGTGCGCGCGAGGACGACCCTGCGGCTCTGCTCCGTACACCCAAGCGTCCGCAGGACCTGCCGCGCGTCCTCGCCGTCGAAGAGGTCGAGAAGATCCTCGCCGCCGTGGTCCCGGCCGGACCCCTCGGTCAGCGGGACCTCGCCGCCATCGAGCTGCTGTACGGCTGCGGCCTGCGCGTCAGCGAGCTGCTCGGGCTTCGAGACGGTGACGTGGACGTCGAGGGCGGGCTGGTACGCTGCGTGGGCAAGGGAGACAAGGAGCGCGTCGTGCCCATGGGTGGCGCGGCCGCATCTGCCGTGAGCCGCTACCTGACCGACGGGCGGCGGGCGCTGCTGCACGGCCGCCGCCGCCCCGAACTCATCCTCAACGCCCGCGGTGGTCCGCTCACGCGCCAGGGCTTCGACTACGTCTTGCGCCGCGTGCTGGGCCGCGCCGACATGCTCGGCGCCGCCAGCGCCCACACCTTCAGGCACTCGTTCGCGACCCACCTTCTCGCTGCCGGCGCCGACCTGCGCAGCGTGCAGGAGATGCTCGGCCACGCTGATGTGGCGACCACGCAGCTGTACACTCACGTGACCGTCGAACACCTTCGGGAGGTGTTCCTGGAGACGCACCCCCGGGCGCGCCGGCGGCGAGGTGGGGAGGAGGACTGATGCCCGTACAGCCACCACGTACACGGAGCGCTTCTGCGCGGCCGCCGGCCCGCGGTGCCCCGCGGCGGACGTACTCATGACCCGCGTGTTCGTCTGCGTGCTGGACGGCTGCGGCGCAGGCGCGCTGCCCGACGCCGCCGCCTACGGCGACGAGGGCTCGGACACGCTGCGCCACGTGCTCGAGCGCACCGACGTGCCGCTGCCCAACCTCGTGGGGCTGGGACTGGCCGAGGTCGTCGGGCTGCCGCTCGGCGCCCCGCGCGCCGAGGCGACGTACGGCCGCCTCGTCGAGCGCGGCGCGGGCAAGGACACCACCACCGGCCACTGGGAGATGATGGGCGTCGTTCTCGAGCGGCCGTTCCCGACCTACCCGCGCGGCTTTCCCGCGGAGGTGATCGAGCCCTTCGAGGCGGCGATCGGCCGGCGGGTGCTCTGCAATCGGCCGGCCTCGGGAACGGGGGTCATCGAGGAGCTGGGTGACGAACACGTGGCGACAGGGCGACCCATCGTGTATACGTCGGCGGATTCCGTGTTCCAGATCGCCTGCCACGAAGACGTGGTGCCCGTGACGGAGCTGTACTCGTGGTGCGAGACGGCGCGCGACCTGCTACGCGGTCCGCACGCGGTCGGCCGCGTGATCGCACGCCCCTTCGACGGTGCTTCCGGCGGCTATGCCCGGACGCCGCGGCGGCGCGACTTCTCGCTGGCGCCGCCCAGGCCGACGTACCTCGACCTGCTGCACGAGCGGGGCGTCCCGGTGGTCGGCGTCGGCAAGATCGGGGAGATCTTCGTGCAGCGCGGCGTCGACGTGGACGATCACACCACGGACAACACGGCCGGCATCGCGGCCTGCACGCGGCACCTGCGCGAGATGGAGGACGGACTCCTGTTCGCCAACCTTGTCGACTTCGACCAGGTGTGGGGCCACCGCAACGACGTCGCCGGGTTCGCAGACGGACTTGCGGCGGTCGACGTCGCCCTCCGGGAGTGGGAACAGCTCCTGGGCCCCGAGGACGTGCTCATGCTCTGCGCCGATCACGGCGTCGACCCGACCACGCAGAGCACCGATCACTCGCGTGAGTACTCGCCACTGTTGGCGCTCGGGCTGGCGCCGGGGCGCTACGACGGGGCTCAGGAGGACGTCGGCGCCACGGCGTTCGCGCATCTGACGGGAGAGGAGCCGCCCCTCCCGGGGCGGCCGATCGGATGACGACCGGTCCGGCGCGGGAGGCATTGCGTCGCATCGCCGCGTGGCGACCGCATGCCGCCGTGGTGTACGGCTCCGGGCTCTGGACGCCTCCCGAGGGGGCGTGCATCGAGGAGGAGGTGCCCTACGACGCTCTCGGCTGGCCGTACGGCGCCGTTCCCGGTCACGAGCACGTGCTGAGGCTCGCGCGCGTGCCGGCGCGGGACGGGCCCGGGCTGCGACTGGCGCTCGCCTGCGGGCGCGCCCATCGCTACGAGGGCTGGACCGACGCCGAGCTCGAGGCGCCGGTACGCGCGCTGGCGCGCGCCGGTGTGACTCGTCTCGTGCTCACCAACTCGTGCGGCGCCCTCCGGCCCGTCGCCGGCGTCGGCCGGGCCGTGGTCTGCGACCGCGTCGTGGACCTGCAGCGTCCGCCGGAGAGTGAGGCGCCCGAAAGCCTGATGGTCTGCGAGAGTATCGAGGCGGAGCGGGTCGCGGCGGCGTTCGGCCCTGCCGCCGTGCGGGCCGCGGGGACCTACGTGTCGGTATGCGGCCCGCAGTTCGAGACCCCGGCGGAGGCCGCCTGGCTGCGGCGCTTCGGCGACGTGGTCGGGATGTCGGCGGCGCCGGAGGTCCGCGCCGCCGGCGAGTCCGGCATCGAGTGCTGCCTCGTGGCGCTCGTGGCCAATGTCGCGGCGGCGGTGGACTCGCACGAGGACGTGCTCGCCGCCGGCGGCCGCCTCGCCCGGACGCTCGCGGCCGGCCTCGTCGACGCATTGGTCGCGCGCTGGCCGAGCATGCTGGACGAACGGCCAAAGGGGGAGTGACCGTGGACTTCGTGCACGACGTGATCGCGTGGAAGCGCGACGGCCGCGAGCTCGACGAAGGGCGCGTGCGCGCGTTCGTCGAGGGTGTCGTGAGCGGAGCCGTCCCGTCGTATCAGGCGAGCGCCCTGCTCATGGCCATCGTGCTTCGCGGCCTCAGCGATGACGAGACCCTCCACCTGGCGCAGGCCATGGTGGACAGCGGCAAGACGCTCGATCTCAGCGTGCTCCGCCGCCCCGTTCTCGACAAACACTCGAGCGGCGGTGTCGGCGACAAGGTCACGCTGGTGCTCGCACCGCTGGTCGCAGCCTGCGGCGCGGTCTTCGGCAAGATGTCCGGGCGTGGCCTTGGGCACACCGGGGGCACGCTCGACAAGCTCGAGTCGATTCCCGGCTTCCGTGTGCAGCTCCCGCAGGGCGACTTCCTTCGCCAGCTGGAGCGCATCGGGGTGGCCGTGGTCAGCCAGAGCGAGCGGATCGTGCCTGCGGACCGGCTGCTCTACGGCCTGCGCGACGTGACGGGGACGGTGGAGTGCGACGGCCTCATCGCCGCGAGCATCATGGCGAAGAAGGTCGCCAGCGGCACCTCGGCCGTCGTGCTGGACCTGAAGGTCGGCCGCGGCGCGTTCGCGGCCGACCTCGGGCATGCCCGGGAGATCGGCCGCCTCTGCCGTCTGATCGGGCGGGCCTATGCTCGCCCGACGTCGTGTCTGTACACCGCCATGGACGCACCGCTTGGGCACACCGTCGGCAACCGGTTCGAGGTGGAGGAGGCGTGGCAGGTGCTGCGAGGTGAGGGTCCCCGCGACGTGCGCGAGGTCACCCTGGAACTCGCCGCCGAGCTGCTGCCGCTGTCCGACGTCGGCGTCGCCGCCGCCGAGGCTCGGGCGCGTGCGGAGGCGGCGCTGGACGACGGCCGCGCCGCCGAGCATTTCGAGCGCTGGTGCTACGTCCAGGGCGGGCGCTGGCGCCCGGGCGACTTCCACCGTCTCGCCGGGCATGAGGTCCGGGCGCCGCGGGCGGGCTTCGTCACGACCATCGACGCGCTCGCCGTCGGCCGTGCCGCGCAGCTCGCCGGTGCCGGCCGCCGCACGGTCGACGACACAGTCGATCCGGCGGCGGGGGTCGTGCTCGAGCATGCGGTGGGTGATGCAGTGGACGCGGGTGAGCCGCTGGCTTCCGTGTTCTCGCGGGATCCGGCCCGGCGCAGGGAGGCCGGCAAGGTGCTGGAGCCCGCGTTCGGCGTCGGCCCCGAGAAGCCGGAGCCTCGGCCGGTCATCCTCGGCCGGGAGCCATGAGGGTCGTCGGAGGCGTGTGGCGCGGCAGGCCCCTGAGCGCTCCAAGGGGACGCGGCACGCGTCCCACCTCCGACAAGGTGCGCGAGGCCACGTTCGGCGTGCTCCTCGCTCTCCCGGAGGTCCGCGGCGGCGCCGTGGCCGGTGGTATCGCCGTCGGCACGGCGGCGGTGGCTGCCGGTCCTGCGGTCCCGCTCGGCGGCCAGGTCGTGCTCGATCTCTTCGCCGGCAGCGGCGCCCTCGGCATCGAGGCGCTCTCTCGAGGCGCCGACTGCTGCACCTTCATCGAGTCGGCGCCTCCGGCGGTGCGCGCCCTGCGCGAGAACCTGACGCGGATGGGCGTCGACGTGGGTCGGGCCGGCGGCCCGGATGCGACGGCCACGGTGGTGACGGGCGATGTGCGGCGTGCTCTGGCGGCTGACGCGCGCCGCGGCGCACGGTATACTCTCGTGTTTGCGGACCCGCCGTACGACCGGTACGAGCAGGTCCGTCCCGCCCTTGCGAGGCTGCTCGGGCGGGTGCTCGTCCCCGGCGCGGTGCTGGTCGTAGAAACGGCCGCCGCCACGGCGGCCGGGCTGCCCTGGACCGTCGTGCGGGAGAAGCGCTACGGCGACACGCGGGTCACGTTCCTCGTGGCCGGCGCCGAGCCGCAGGCAGAAGGAGAAACAGCAGACTGATGCCCAGCAACGTCACGGCCATCTGCCCGGGAACGTTCGATCCCGTGACGGTCGGTCACCTCGACATCATCACGCGCGGCGCCACCAAGTTCGGCCGCGTCGTCGTCGGCCTCATCGAGGTGCCGCAGCGCAAGTCGCCGCTGTTCACCCCGGACGAGCGCGAGGCGTTTCTCAGGGACGCGCTCGCCGGCCACGGGAACATCGTGGTCGACAGGTTCAACGAACTCGTCGTGGAATTCGCCCGCAGGTGGGACGCGCACGTCATCCTCAAGGGCCTGCGCGCCATCTCCGACTTCGAGTACGAGTTCGCCATGGCCCAGCTGAATAGGAAGCTGGCGCCCGACATCGAAACAGTCTTCATGATGGCTTCGCCCGAGCACAGCTTCCTGAGCTCGAGCGGCGTCAGGGAGATCGCCGCGTTCGGAGGCTCCGTTGCAGACCTGGTGCCCCCGGCCGTCGCCCGCCGCCTGGCGGACATCTATCCGCCTCGCAGGTAAGGCCACCCAAGGAGAGTGCTGAGCATGGACGTCCTCGTTCTCATCGACAAACTGGATGACATCATCCACAACGCCCGATCGGTGCCACTCACCGACAGCGTCATGATCGACCGCGAGGAGATCTACGACATCCTCGATCAGATGCGTTCGACCATCCCCGAGGAGATCAAGCAGGCGCGGTGGATCGTCAAGGAGCGGCAGGAGATGCTCTCCGAGGCCAAGCAGGAGGCCGACCGCGTGCTGGCCGAGGCGCAGGAGCGCGCCGACCGGCTCGCCTCCGAGACCGAGGTCGTCCGTCTGGCCGAGCGCAACGCGCAGCAGATCATGGAGGACGCGCGCGACCGCGAGCGCGAGGTCCGCCTGGGCGCCGAGGACTACGCCGATGAGGTGCTCGGCAATCTCGAGATGAACCTCGACAAGTTCACCGCCGCGGTGCGTCGCGGCCGCGAACGCCTGCAAGGCCGCGGCGCCGGCGACGATCTGCAGCCGTAGGCCGAAGGCGTCGCCCGTCCGGGCGGGCTGGTCATGCGGAGATTCGACCTCCACTCACTGCGGTTTCGCGATGCCAGCGAGGTGTGGCGTACCTTGCCGGTGGAGGTCGCGCCGTTCCACTTCGGCGGCCTCGAGTACCGCGTTCCCGGCGACGTGGTCGAGGCGGAGCTCACTGTTGCGCGCGTGGGCGACAACCTGACGCTGACCCTCGCGGTGGACACGTGCGTCCTCGGCCCCTGCCAGCGCTGTCTCGCCGACGCGCAGCTCGACGTCGCGGCCAGCGGTGTCGACTACGTGCGTCACGGCGATTCGGAGACGGACGATGAGGACGACGCCTACGCGACGGCGCACCAGGTCGACCTCGAGCGATGGGCCCGGGACCTGGTCGCCGAGGCCCTGCCCCAGCAGCTGCTGTGCCGTGAGGACTGCCGCGGGCTGTGTCCGGTCTGCGGAGCGGACCTGAACGCCGACCCCGCCCATCGGCACGAGGAAGCGTGAGCGGCGGCCGTATGGTACAGTTCCGTGTCTGGTTGACCTGAGGAGACTCCATGCCCGTACCCAAGAAGAAGACCTCACAGCGCCGCCGCGACCAGCGCCGGTCGCAGCAGAAGCTCGTCGTGGACACGGCGAGCGTCTGCCCGCAGTGCAAGAGCCCCAAGCTGCCGCACCGCGCCTGCCCCAAGTGCGGTACCTACAAGGGCCGCGAGGTCATCGTCCTCGAAGCGGACTGATCCCCGCCGGGGCGAGTGGTGCTCAGATCGCTCTACATCGCCTCCACCCAGGGCAGCGGCGGTAAGACGACCATCGCCGTGGGCCTGTGCATGGCCTTGCGCAAGCGCGGCCTCGACGCCGGCTATTTCAAGCCGGTCGGGACGCTGGCGGCGCACGCCGACGGCGTCCTTCTCGACGAGGACGCCGAGTTCGTCGCCGGCCTGCTCGAGCTGGACGACGCGCTCACCGACATCTGTCCTGTGGTCCTCGACGAGGACGCGCTTCACGATGTGCTGAGCGGCAACGAGGTCGACGCCATGAGCCGCGTCAAGGGCGCCTACGAGCGCGTCCGCGCCGGCAAGGACGTCGTGGTCTGCGAGGGTCTCGGAGAGATCTGGCAGGGCCGGTTCCTGCGCACCAGCGGCGCCGAGGTGGTCGCCGAGCTCGACCTCGGGACGCTGCTCGTCGCCAAGTTCGCCGGCGCCCGCCTGCTCGACGACATCATGTACGTCAAGGATGCCCTCAGGCAGCATCTGCTGGGCGTGCTCTTCAACATGGTCCCCGAGTCACGGCTGGCGCTCGTGCGCGACGACTACACGCGCTTCCTCGCCAAGGCGGACATCGCGAGTTACGGTGCACTCGTCTCCAGCGCCATGCTGTCTGCCGTCTCCGTCGAGGAGATCGTCGAGGCCTTGGGGGGCACGTACGTATGCGGCGAGCGCTACGGTGAGAACCTGGTCGAGACGTACATGATCGGCGCGATGAGCTCCGAGCACGCCCTGCGGTACTTCCGGCTCACGCCGAACAAGGTCGTCATCGTCGGTGGCGACCGCGCCGAGATCGTCCTCGCCGCACTCGACACGCCCACCGTCGCGGTGGTGCTCACCGGCAACTACGTGCCGAGCCCCGCCGTGATCGAGAGAGCGGAGGAGCGCGGCGTGCCGCTCGTGTCGGTCGAGACCGACACCGTCTCCGCCGCCGACGGCATGCGTCGCCTCTTCGGGCGCCTGCGCGTCAAGGACCGCACGAAGATCGACCTCATCGCGCGGCTGATCGACGAAGCGGTCGATGTGGACCGCCTCGTCAGCGACCTGCAGGCATGAGAGGCGAGAGGGGCCGTCCGTATACGTCACCCCACTGGGTGACCGACGCGTGGAGCGCGATCGCCGACGACCGCGTCGTGCGCGTCGTGGTCGACGCGGCCGGCGGCGACAACGCCCCCGATGAGATCGTGAAGGGCGCGCTCGACGCCGTCGGCCCCCAACTCCAGGTCATCCTCGTCGGAGACGAGCCGCGCATCCGCGCGCTGCTGCCGGACGGCGTGCAGCACGTGAGCGTCGTGCACGCCCCCGACGTGATCGGCTACCACGAGGAGCCTGCGACGGCGGCGCGCGCCAAGACCGGCTCCAGCATCGTCGTCGGTCTCAAGATGGTCCACGCCGGTGAGGCCGACGCCTTCGTGAGCGCCGGCAACACCGGCGCCGTGGTCGCCGCCAGCGTGCTCTACGTGCGCCGCATCCCCGGCGTGAAGCGGCCGGCCATCTGCACCATCATGCCGGCCATGCCGGCGCCGGTCGCCTTCCTCGACGTCGGCGCGAACGCGGAGTGCCGGGCGGAGTTCCTGCGCCAGTTCGCCGTCATGGGCCAGGCGTTCGCTCGCGAGGTGATGAGCATCCCGGAGCCGACGATCGGCCTGCTCAGCATCGGCGAGGAGCCCACCAAGGGCACGCCCGAGGTCATCGAAGCGCACCAGCTCATCGCCGCGGACCCGCGTGTCGCGCATTTCTACGGCAACATCGAGGGCCGCGACATCATGAACCGGCTGGTAGACGTGATCGTCACCGACGGTTTCACGGGCAATGTGGGCCTCAAGACCATCGAGGGCTCGGCCCGGGCCATCATGGGCGCCCTCAAGGCCGTGATCATGGTGAACGCCCGGACCAAGACAGGCGGCCTGCTGCTGCGCAAGGACCTGCAGATCCTGCGGGACGCGCTCAACCCGGAGGAGTTCGGCGGGGCGCTGCTCCTGGGCATGAACGCGCCAGTCGTGATCGCGCACGGCAACTCCAAGGCCCGCGGCATCGCCCAGGCCGTGCGGATGGGTCGACGCGGCAGGGTGAGCGACCTGCTCCCGACCATAGCGCGGGAGCTTGGGACGCAGACCGCCTCGGTGTAGACTCTGCCAAACTCGCCCGGAGGTTCACTAGATGACCCGCGAAGAGGTGTTCGAGCACGTGAAGGGGATCCTCGTCGAGACCCTGAGCGTCGACGAAGACAAGGTCACCATGGATGCCCGTTTCCAGGAGGACCTCGAGACCGATTCCCTCGACCTGGTCGAGCTCGTCATGACCATGGAGGAGAAGTTCGGGATCAAGATCACGGACGAAGAGGCCGCGCAGATCAAGACGGTCGGCGACGCGGTCGACTTCGTCATGACGCGGGTCGACGCCTAACCGCGCCGATCCCCCAGGGGGACGACGAGGGGGTGTCTCCTGCTGGCAGGAGGCGTCCCCTCGTCGTCGTGGAGCACCCGCTGTGACCCATCGACTTCTCACGCTCGCGCAGCAGCTCGACCAGGCGACGATGCGCCAGGTGTTCACGCACACGTCCTGGGCGCCGGACCGCGTGCAGTCGTACGAGCGGCTCGAGTTCCTCGGCGACAGCGTCCTGAGCCTCTGCATCACCACCGAGCTCTATCGCCGCTTTCCCGAGTTCGCCGAAGGCCATCTGGCCCGTCTGCGCGCGTACATCGTCAGCCGCGCCACGTGCGCCAGGGTCGCGACCAAGCTGGGCCTCGGCAAGATGCTGCGCCAGTACGGCGGCTCCGGCGAGGGCGGCGACGCCACCCTGCTGCAGACCAACCAGAACGTCCTCGCCGATCTCACCGAATCACTGATCGGCGCGGTCTACGTCACCTTCGGCTACGAGGCCGTCCGGCCTGCCGTGATCGAGGTGTTCGACGAGCACATCGTCTTCGCCGAGAGCAGCTACATCGACCACAAGACGGAGCTGCAGGAGTACCTCGCGCGCAGCGGACAGTCGGTCGCCTACAAGGTGCTGGGGTTCAGTGGGCCGCCGCACAGCCGCGAGTTCGAGATCGAGGCCGTCGTCGACGGCGCGGCGCTCGGCCACGGGTTCGGGACGAGCAAGAAGCGCGCCGAGCAGGAGGCCGCCGCCGAGGCGCTGCACGAGCTGCAGGCGCGCGCGCGGCGCACCGCCCGCAGGGCACGCCTCCGCGGCAGCCGGTCGCGTCGCGCGTCGCCCGAGGCCGAGGCCGGCATCGGCGAAGCCGCGACGGCCGGCCCGGGCGATGCTCCCCCGAGCGCACCCGGCGACGCTACCGAGGTCCGCTGAGGTGTATCTCAAGGCGATCCGCCTCAAGGGTTTCAAGTCGTTCCCCAAGCAGACCGAGCTGGTCTTCGAGCCCGGTGTGGGCGTGATCATCGGCCCCAATGGGAGCGGGAAGAGCAACCTGGCCGACGCCGTCATCTGGGCGCTCGGCGAGCAGAGCCCGAGCACGGTCCGCGGCTCCTCGATGCAGGATGTGATCTTCGCCGGCAGCGACGGTCGCCGCGCGAGCGGCGCCGCCGAAGTGGAGCTCACCTTCGACAACGGTGACGGCGCCCTGCCGCTGCCGACTCCGGAGGTCAGCGTCATGCGCCGGGTGGCTCGCGACGGCTCGTCGCAGTACTCCATCAACCAGTCCAGCTGCCGTCTCACCGACGTCGTCGAGCTCCTCGCCCGGGTGGGACTCGGCAAGGAGCTGCACTCCATCATCGGCCAGGGCAAGGTCGAGTCGTTCCTGGCCGGCAAGCCTGAGGACCGGCGGAGCCAGATCGAGGAGGCGGCCGGGCTCGGCGCGTACAAGCGCCGTCGGGAGCGGGCGGGCTTGAAGCTGCGCGAGGTGCGCCGCAACCTCGAGCGCGCCCTGTTGCTGGAGCGCGAGGTGGGCTCGCAGCTCGCGCCCCTGCGTCGCCAGGCGACTGCGGCGGAGCAGCTGCGTGCCGTCGAGAGCCAGATCGCCGAGACGAGAGGGCGGCTCCTGACCGGCGAGCTCGTCGTCCTCGACGCCGAGCTCCGGCGGCGTCGCGACGAGCTTGCCGAGGTCGAAGAGGAGCGCGCGCGAGCGGAGGAGGGGATCGCGCGCGTCGCGGCGGCGAGGACGCGCGAAGAAGAGCAGTTCGCCCGAAGGGTGGCCCAGCGCGAGCGCGGCGCCCGTCGCCTGCTCCGCGCGCGCGTGCTCGACGGCAGGCTCGAGAGCGTGCGCCGCCTGGCCGAGCAGCGCCAGAACCTCCTGGGCGAGGTGGAGCGTGCGGCGCAGGCGGAGCGAGAGCGGCTCGTCGCGGAGCTTGCGGGCCACCCGGAGGAGCGCGAGGACGACACCTGGCCGCAGGAGGAGAAGCGTCTCGCCGGCGTGCTCGAGACGGCGGAGACCGAGCACGCCGCGTTCTCGGCCGCCCTGGAGGCCGCCAGAGGGACGCTGATGGAGCGCCGGGCGGCCCTCGACCGTCTGGCGGTCGAGCGCGAGAGCGCGCTTGCGAGCGCGGCGCGCCTGGAGCGCCGCGGCGACGCCCTCGCGGGGGAGCAGGAGCGCCTCTCGGCGCAGCACGAGGCGCTCGCCGCCGAGGTGGCGGCGAAGGCCGCAGAGGAGCGCGAGGCGGTCGCCGTGGAGGCGTCCACGCGCGACGCGCTGCGCGCCGCAGAGTCCGCCGCCGCAGCGGCGACCGCCGCCGCGGCCGAGGCGGCGGGCCAGTTGACGGAGGCCGAGGACGCGCATCGTGCGACGCTCGTCGAGCGGCGCGCCCTCGAGGCCGAGGCCGACCACCTGCGCGCCGCGCTCCGCGACATGGAGGATGTCGGCGGCGAGGTCTTGGAGATCGCCGGCGGGTTCCCGGGGACGGTCTCGCTCGCCGGCAGCGTCACGTGCGAGCCGGGCTACGAGCGCGCCCTCGCGGCGGCCCTGGCGCAGCTCTCGGGGGCGCTTGCGGTGCCCGGCGGGGTCGACCAGTGGTCCCTGCTCGACGCGCTCAAGCGTGCGGGGATCGGACTCGTCCGCCTCGTCGTCCCGGCGCGGCGGCGGCCGTCGGTCGCCTTCCCCGGCGCCGCGCCGCTCGCGGACAAGGTGAGCTTCGGCGGGCACGAGGGTCTGGAAGGTGCGCTGGCCGACGTGGTGATCGTCGACGACTTGCGCGCGGTCCCGGCGGAGTTCACCGGACTGGCCGTGACCCGCGAGGGGGAGTTCTACCGGCCATCAGAAGGGCAGATCGGCCTTGCCGGCGGCGTGCCGGCCGCTCTGCTCCTCGAGCGTCGCGCTTCGCTCGAACGCCTGGCCGAGAAGCTGGACTCCGTCTCGGCTCGTGAGCTTCGCGAGGAGGCTGCAGTCACGCTCGCCGCCGGACGGCGGTCCGCGGCCCGTGAGGCCGCGGATGCGGCGGGCGCGGCCGAACGTGAGGCGCGCATGGCTGCCGAGACGGCCGAGCGCGGTCTCGCTCAGGTGCGTGCGCGACGCAGGGATCTCGACGAGCACCTGCAGCGGGACCGGCGCGCCGTCGAAGGCATGGCCGCCGAGCTGGCGGAGACGGCCGTGGGCAAGGAGACCGCCGACGCTGCGGCCGCGAACGCCTTGCTGCAGGCGGAGCAGCTGCGACCGGCCGCCGCCGACGCCGAGACCGTACTCCGCGAGGCGGAGGCGGCTCACTCGGCCTCGCTGGCGCTGGTGACCCGGCACCGGGTGGAACTCGAGGAGCGCAGCGCGGCGGCCGGACGAGCAGCCGAGCGCCGCGAAGTCGCGAGGCGCCGGGAGACGGCCGACCGGGAGCGTCTCGAGGAACTCGACCGGCGGCTGGCGGAGATCCCCGGTGTGCGCGAGGCGTGCGCGGGTCTGCAGACGCGCACCGGAGCCCTGCGGGCGCACTCCACACGGCTCATCGCGCAGCTGGACACCGGCGACGACGAAGGCGCCGGCCTGGAGCGCGGGGCGCTGCGCCGGCTGGCGGACGAGGAGTCCCAGCTGCGGCGCGACCTGGAGGATGCGGGCGAGCGGCGTACGCAGGTGCAGGTGGCGCTGGCGCGTCTCGACGACCGCCGGGGGGAGCTCTCCGGCAGCCTCGACGAAGTCAGCGAGCAGCTCGATCAGGCCGGGTTCGCGCCGCCCTCCGACGCAGCCGAGGAGGCCGGTCTGAGAGAGAAGGCGCTCACGCTGTCGCGGCGGCGCGAGCGCATCGGGCCGGTCAACCCGCTCGCCGAGGCCGAGTGCGCAGAGCTCTCGGAACGCGCCGCCTTCCTGCGCGAGCAGCGGCGCGACCTCGAGAAGTCGATCGACGACCTCGAATCGCTCATCAAGGAGCTCACGGCCCAGGTGGACGCGGAGTTCGCCTCCACCTTCGACGCCGTGCAGGAGCAGTTCAGCCACATGGTGACGGTGCTGTTCCCGGGCGGGCGCGGCATGCTCAAGCTCCTGGATCCCGACGAGGATCATCCTCAGGGCGGGGTCGCCGTCGAGGTGAAGCCCGCCAAGAAGCTCGGCAAGCGTCTGCAGCTGCTCTCCGGCGGCGAACGCGCGCTGGTGGCGATCGCGTTCCTCATGGCACTCGTGCTCGCGCGACCCTGCCCCTTCTACATCCTCGACGAGATCGAGGCGGCCCTCGACGATGTGAACATCGGCCGGCTGGTGCAGCTCCTGCGGGACTACCGGGAGCGCACGCAGTTCGTGATCATCACCCATCAGAAGCGGACCATGGAGGCCGCCGACGTGCTCTACGGGGTCACCATGGGGCAGGACGGAGGGTCGCAGGTGGTCAGCGCACGGATGGCCGAGGAAGAGATCGAGCGCGAAGAGCGCGCCAGAGCGCAGAAGCGCCAGGGCGCGCCGGCGGAATGACGCGATCGGTCGCCGCACGGCGGCCGCGGACGGGAGACTGACGCACGGTGGAATGGCACGAGGTGTTCAAGGGCGTCGCCGAGGCGGACGTGCCGGCGGCGGTGCTGGAAGAAGAAGCGGAGGAGCGCAGGGGCCTCTTCGGGCGCCTGCGCCGCAACCTCGGCAAGGCGCGCGGGGCCGTGGTCGACGGGCTGAAGAGCGCCGTCTACGTCGGCGTGGACCGCCGTCTCTACGAGCAGACCGAGGAGTTGCTGATCGCCGCCGACGTGGGCGTCGACGGCACCATCAAGATCGTCGACGAGCTCGAACAGCGCTGCACGGCGAAGAAGATCGAGACCAGGGAGCCGTTCCAGGACGAGCTGGCCGACGTGGTCGCAGAGCTGCTGCGGCCGGACGACCCGGAGCTGCAGCGCATCGACGTCTCCAGCCAGCCCACCGTGATCCTCATGGTCGGCGTCAACGGCACCGGCAAGACGACCACGATCGGCAAGATCGCCTGGCGGCTCAAGGAGATGGGGAAGACGCCGCTCATGGTGGCCGGCGACACGTTCCGTGCCGCCGCCGTCGAGCAGCTCAGCCTGTGGGCGGACCGCGTCGGCTGCGAGATCGTCAAGCAGGCCGCCGACGCCGACCCGGCGGCCGTGGTGTTCGACGGCGTGGCCGCGGCACGCTCGCGCGGCGCCGACGTCGTGCTCGTCGACACGGCCGGGCGCCTGCACACGCAGGTCAACCTCATGCGCGAGCTCGAGAAGGTGCGCCGGGTCATCGAGAAGCAGCTGCCCGGCGCCCCCCACGAGACGCTCCTGGTCCTCGACGCCACCACCGGCCAGAACGGCCTGCGTCAGGCGCAGGAGTTCAAGCAGGCCGTGGACATCAGCGGCGTCGTGCTCACCAAGCTGGACGGTACCGCCAAGGGCGGGATCGTCGTCGCCATCCACGAGACCCTCGGAATCCCCATCAAGCTCATCGGCGTGGGGGAGCAGCTCGAGGACCTGCGGCCGTTCGAGCCGGACATCTTCGCGCGCGCCATCTTCGGCTCCGCCGAGGGCTACGAGGCTGCCGGCGACGTCGCCGTGGGGTGACGCGCCCGCCCGCGCGACGCTGCCCATGCAGACTGTGCGGCTCGCGCTGCGCGCCGGCTGGCGGCTGATCGGCGAGCGCCGTCTCGTCCCGCCGCTCGATCTCGGCTGATCCTCCGCGTGCTACCATGATTCCTCCGCCATTCGACAGGGAAGCCTGATGTTCGACTCACTGACCGAACGCCTCCAGGGCGTCATGCAGGGCCTCAGGGGCCACGGCAAGCTCACCGCCGAGGACATCGACGCCGCCATGCGCGAGATTCGTCTGGCCCTCCTCGAGGCGGACGTGAACTTCAAGGTCGTGCGGGAGTTCGTCGCCCACGTCAAGGAGCGCGCGCTCGGCTCCGAGGTGATGGAGAGCCTGACACCGGCGCAGCAGGTGGTGAAGATCGTCAACGAGGAGCTCGTCGCGCTCATGGGCAGCGGCGACTCCAGGATCGCTTTCAGCGGCCATCCGCCGACGATCATCCTTCTGGCCGGCCTGCAAGGCTCCGGCAAGACCACCACCTGCGCCAAGCTCGCCAAGCTGCTCAAGAAGGACGGCAAGTCCCCCGTCCTCATCGCCGCCGACGTCTACCGGCCGGCGGCCATCGACCAGCTGCAGACGCTGGCCGGGCGCGTCAACGTCCCCTGCTACGCGCCCGGCGCCGACGTGGATCCGGTCGACATCGCGCGCGACGGCGTCGCCTACGCGCGCTCCCACGGCGACGTCGCGATCATCGACACCGCCGGCCGCCTGCACGTGGACGAGGAGCTCATGGCCGAGCTCGTCAACATCCGCGACGCGGTGAAGCCTCACAACGTGCTCCTCGTCGTCGACGCCATGACCGGTCAGGACGCCGTCAACGCCGCCGACGCATTCAAGGGGCACGTCGATCTCGACGGCGTCGTGCTGACCAAGCTGGACGGCGACGCCCGCGGCGGCGCTGCGCTCAGCGTCCGCGCCGTCACCGGCAAGCCCATCAAGTTCGCCAGCACCGGCGAGAAGCTCGACGATTTCGACGTCTTCCACCCCGACCGCATGGCGAGCCGCATCCTCGGCATGGGCGACGTGCTCAGCCTCATCGAGAAGGCGGAGGAGTCGCTCGACGCCAAGCAGGCGGCGGAGATGGAGGCCAAGCTCCGCCGCGCCGAGTTCACCTTCGAGGACTTCCTCGATCAGCTCAAGCAGGTGCGCAAGATGGGCTCGCTCTCGAGCATCCTCGGCATGCTGCCCGGCGTGCCGGGCATGAAGGACCTGAAGAACGTGCAGGTCGACGACCGGCAGCTGGACCGCATCGAAGCGATGATCTTCAGCATGACCAAACAGGAGCGCCGGCACCCGGACCTCATCGACGGAAGCCGCCGGCGCCGCATCGCGGCCGGCAGCGGCACCACCGTCCAGGACGTCAACAGCCTGCTCAAGCAGTACCGCGAGATGCAGAAGATGCTCAAGATGTTCTCGAGCGGCAAGATGAAGGGGTTTCGTCTGCCCGGCATGAGCGGGTAGACTCTCCTTTCTTGCGGCCCGCACTCGGGTCGCATAAGGTTCACACACCGCTGCGACCGTTCATGTCGTGGCGCGCCGTTCTACTTCCCTGAGGGGGTGACACCAGTTGGCAGTGCGAATGAGATTGACCCGGGTAGGGAGCACCAAGAATCCGATCTACCGGATCGTCGTCGTGGACTCCCGCGCACGGCGTGATGGTCGCGCCATCGAGACCATCGGCCAGTACAACCCGCAGATGAACCCGTCGCTCATCGAGATCGACGCGGACAAGGCCAAGAAGTGGCTGGGTGAGGGCGCGCAGCCCTCACGGACGGTCAAGAAGCTGCTCTCCATCAAGGGCATCGACAAGTAAGAGGTCCTCGCGGAGACGACGGAGGGAGTAGTGGGATGTTGAAGGACCTGCTCGAGTATCTGGCCAAGTCGCTGGTCGACAATCCAGACGAGGTCCACGTGGAGGCTACGGAAACCGACACCACCGTCGTGTTGGAGCTCTCAGTGGCGAAGGACGACGTCGGCAAGGTCATCGGCAAGCAGGGGCGCATCGCCAGGGCGCTGCGTACGATCGTCAAGGCCTCGGCCGTCCGCGACGGCAAGCGCGCCATCGTGGAGATCGTCGATTAGCCGGCGTAGCCTGGCCAAGGTGCGGGGCGACGCAGCAGCACCGCACAGTGACCCATGCAAGGCGGCCTGAGCTGGGCGCGCACAGCGCGCCGTACTCAGGCCGCCGAAGCGGGGTCAAGGTCAGGGGCGCCGAAGGTGCACCTGACAGTAGGCTCTCGTCACGATTCCGATGACTGATTCCGCCCTCTGGTCCTGCGGGACGCTTGGCAAGGTCCACGGCCTCACGGGCGAGCTCTACCTCAACCTCGGCCCCGGCGGCCTCGAGCGGCTGGAGTCGGGCGAGAGGTTCTACCTCTCCGGCGAGGGCGCCGATGAGCCCCGCCCCTGCACGGTCACGCGCGTGGGCGGGACGGACCGGCGCCCTCTCGTGCATCTCGACCTCGCCGCGACTCGCGAGGAAGCCATCGCCCTCCAGGGGCTCGAGCTCCTCGCCTCCGGCGACGAGCTCGACGCGCAGCCTCACTACCGGGTCGGCGACCTCCTGGGTCTGCCGGTCGAGACGGTCTCCGGGCGCATCGTGGGCACGGTCGTCGACGTGCTCGAGACCCCGGCGCACGAGATCCTCTCGCTGCGGGCGCCCGACGGCGGTGAGGTGCTCATCCCCCTCGTGGACGAGCTGGTGACCCTCGATCACGAGGCGCTCGTCGTCGTCGACGGCCTCCTCGACGAGCCGGAGGGCTGAACAGGTGCGCTTCGACGTCTTCACGCTCTTCCCGGAGGCCTTCGCGTGGTACCTGGGCCAGGTGCACGTCCGCGCGGCCGTGGCGCTCGGCCACGAGTTCGTGCTCACCGACTACCGCGATCACACACCGCTCAGCCACCTGCAGGTCGACGACGCGCCGTTCGGCGGCGGCGCCGGAATGGTGCTGCGCATCGACGTGGTGTGCGCCGCACTCGAGGCCGTCTTCGGGGGCGACGCCGCGGAGGTGAAGGACGCTCGGAGGGTCGTCGAGCTCACGCCCAAGGGGCGCCAGCTCGACGACGGCCTGGCCGCCGAGCTGGCCGGTACGGACCTCGTGCTCCTGTGCGGCCGGTACGAGGGCATCGACGAGCGCGTCACGCATCTCGTCACCGACCGGGTCTCGATCGGTCCCTACGTGCTCTCCGGCGGCGAGGTCGCCGCGATGGCCGTCCTCGACGCCGTGACGCGCAAGCTGCCCGGGGCCATCAGCAACCCCGAGAGCATCGTCAGCGAGTCGCACGCCCCGGATCTTGAGGGCGGCGCCGAATACCCGCAGTACACGCGACCCGCCGAGTTCCGCGGCTGGGGCGTGCCCGAGGTGCTCCGCAGCGGGCACCACGCCGCCATCGAGCGCTGGAGAGCGGAGCAGGTGCGAAAGCGGTAAGATACTCCTTCGTGGCCGGCGACCGGCGAGACGTTTTGCGCCCTCCGGCCCGCCCTGCTAGACTAGCCGCCGCTTTTCTGACGAAAGACGAGGGTCCGTGAACATCATCGAGAACATCGAGCGCCAGCAGCTGCGCGACGACATCCCGCAGTTCAAGGCCGGCGACACCGTGAAGGTGCACTTCAAGGTCGTCGAGGGCACGCGCCACCGCATCCAGGTCTTCCAGGGTATCGTGATCAAGCGCCAGGGTCAGGGTGTGCGCGAGACCTTCACCGTCCGCAAGCAGTCCTTCGGCGTCGGCGTCGAGCGCACGTTCCCGGTGCACTCGCCCAAGATCGACAAGATCGAGGTCATGGCTATCGGCGACGTGCGTCGCGCCAAGCTGTACTACCTCCGCGGTAAGGTCGGCAAGCAGGCGCGGGTCCGCGAGAAGCAGCGCTGACCTGCCGCGGCACGGGGCCGTCTCCGCCGTGAAGCGCGCCCTCGAGTACGTCGCGATCGTCGCCCTGGCGGTGCTCGTCGCCTTGGCCGTCCAGTCCTGGCTGCTCAAGCCCTATCGCATCCCTTCCGAGTCGATGCTCGACACGCTGCGTCCGGGCGACCGCGTGCTCGTCAACCGCGTCACGTTCCACCTTCGCGACCCCCATCGCGGGGACGTGATCGTCTTCCACTACCCGGAGGACCCGGAGGTGGTCTTCATCAAGCGGGTCGTGGGCGTGCCCGGCGATGTCCTGGAGGTGAGGGGCGGCCGCCTCTACGTGAACGGCGAGAAGGCGCCCGAGCCGTACGTCCACCGCACCGGCGGCCGCCTCGACCCGACGGTCGCTCAGGCCGCCATCGCGGGGAGCACGATGCACGATCCGTGGTCGCTGGCCGAGCCCTTTCGCGTGCCGGCAGGCAGCTACTTCGTGATGGGTGACAACCGCACGGACAGCGACGACAGCCGCGACTGGGGGACGGTTCCTCGCAGCGCCATCGTGGGTGCGGGCCTGGCCACCTACTGGCCGCTCTCGCGCCTCAGGGCGCTCTGATACACTCCCGCAGGCGGATCAGGAGGGTGATGAACAGCACGCAGGGCGCCGACGGCGACCAAGCCGGCAAGGGCAAGAAGGCCTCGACGGGCCGCACCATCCTCGAGTACGCCGTGCTGGCGATCGTGGCCGTGGCCGTGGCGCTGCTGATCCAGGCCTTTCTCGTCAAGCCGTATCGCATCCCGTCTGAATCAATGGAGGACACGCTGCTGATCGGCGATCGCGTGCTCGTCGACCGCATCTCGTGGCGCTTCTCCGACCCACAGCGCACCGACATCGTCGTGTTCAATCCGCCCTTCGCCGGGCCGGTGCTCATCAAGCGCATCATCGGCATGCCCGGCGATGAGGTCTCGCTCAGAGACGGCGCGGTGTACATCAACGGTGAGGCCTTGGACGAGCCCTACGTGCGCACGGTGGGTGGCGAGGCCGTGCCTTCAGAGCCCTTCGACAACGGCCTGCCGTGGTCGCTGCAGAAGCCCTACACGGTGCCGGCAGACAGCTACTTCGTCATGGGCGACAACCGGATCGACAGCGGCGACAGCCGCGAGTTCGGGCCGGTGCGTCGCGGCCAGCTCGTCGGCAACGCGTTCGCCCGCTACTGGCCGCCGGGGCGCATCGGCGGCGTGGACTGATGCGCCCGCGGCGGCCGTGAACGAACGCGTCGTCTTCGATCTCGCGGCCGCGGGCGCGGACCGCGCTGCGGTCGCCGGCGCCGACGAGGCCGGCCGCGGCTGCCTCGCCGGCCCGCTCGTCGCCGCCTCCGTGTGCCTCGACTACGCCGTGCTGGACGAGGTCGACCTGGCGGCGCTCGACGCCCTGGACGACTCCAAGCGACTCACGAGCGCTCGCCGCGAGCTGTTGTACGCGCAGATCCTGCGCCGCGCCCGTCAGGTCGTCGTCGTTCTCTGCTCGCCGGCCACCATCGATCGGGACGGGCTGCATCGCTGCAATCTCGGCGCGCTGTCTCGGGCGATAGAGCGGATCGATCCCCTGCCGGATGTGGCCCTGGTGGACGGGTTCCGGCTGCCCGGCTGTGCCCGGGAGCACCGGGCAGTCGTCGGCGGGGACCGGCTGTCCGCCGCCATCGCCGCCGCCTCCATCGTCGCCAAGGTGTCCCGGGATCGGCTGATGCGCGCCCTTCACGATACCTACCCCGCCTACGGGTTCGATCGTCACGTCGGCTACGCGACCGCGGCTCATCAGGCGGCCATCACCGAACACGGCGTCTGCGAGCTGCACCGTCTCTCGTTCGGCAGTGTGGCCTACAGCCAGCTCGGTCTGGATCTGGGCCGCGCGAGCGACTGCTGACCGTCATCTCGCGCTCCTGCGCCTGGTGACCCGCGTCTCCGGCCGGCGTCTCCGACCTACGCCGCTTCTGTCGGGTCACGATCGCGAACGTCACCCGCGTCGCCCCATCGGCACCGTGTGAGCGGCGCACGCCTCCCGCTACGCTGGACCGGTGAACGCACGCCAACACTTCGGTCGCGCCGCCGAGTCGGCCGCCGCTCGGCACCTCGCCGGAGAGGGATGGACGGTCCTCGGGCGCAACGTCCGCGTCGGCCGCGGTGAGCTCGACCTCATCGTGCGGCGCGCCGACGTCCTCGCCTTCGTGGAGGTCAAGGCGCGACGCTCGGCGGCCTTCGGGGCGCCGGAGGACGCGGTCGACCGCCGCAAGCGCCGCCAGGTCGCAAGGCTCGCGGAGCTCTGGCTGGCGGCGCGGCCGTGGGCGCTCCGCGGTGTGCGCGACGTGCGCTTCGACATCGTGGCCGTCGACGCCTCGCGACGCCCGCCGTCTGTCCGACATCTCCCGGGCGCGTTCACGCTGGACGGATGAGGAGCAGGATCGAGAGACCGCCGGTGAGCCGGCGGAGCGGGGGGGAGGCGGCGTGCTTGCCCGGATCGCCAGCGAAGCCCTGAGTGGCCTCCACGGACACCCTGTGGTGGTGGAGGCCGACGTGGTCGCCGCCGCCCCGGCGTTCAACGTCGTCGGACTGCCCGACGCGGCGGTCCAGGAGAGCCGGGAGCGCGTGCGCGCCGCGATCGTCAATTCCGCCTATGAGTTCCCCTCGCGCCGCATCACCGTCAACCTCGCCCCGGCCGATGTGCGGAAGGAGGGTCCATCGTTCGACCTCCCGATCGCGCTGGCCTTCCTGCTCGCCACCGCTCAGGCGGCCGACGGCTCTGACGGGCGCGGTCCCCTCGCCGCGGTCGGCGAGCTCGGGCTCGACGGCAGCCTGAGGCCGGTCGCCGGGGCGCTGGCCGTGGCCCAGAGCCTGCGCGCCCGCGGTGTCCGCGGCATCGTGCTGCCGTTGGCGAACGCCGCCGAGGCCGCGCTCGTGCCCGGCCTCGAGGTCTACCCGGCGGCGAACCTCTCCGAGGCGGTCGCGCAGATCGAGGCCGGCGGCTGCTGCCCGTCCCCGCCGGCCGACCTCGATGCGCTGCTGGCGGCCGCCCCTCGGGACGATGCGGACTTCGCCGACGTCGCCGGCCAGGCGTTGGCCAAGCGGGCGCTCGAGATCGCCGTGGCGGGCGCGCACAACGTGCTCATGAGCGGACCGCCGGGAGCCGGCAAGACGATGCTCGCGCGCCGGCTCCCGGGTATCATGCCGGCGCTCACGCGGGCCGAGGCCATCGAGGTCACTCGTGTGCACAGCGTGGCGGGTCTGCTGCCGGCCGGCGAGCCGCTGATCGTGCGGCGGCCGTTTCGGGCGCCGCACCACACCATCTCCTCGCCCGGCCTCGTCGGCGGCGGTGGGACGCCCCGGCCCGGCGAGGTCAGCCTCGCCCATCTGGGCGTGCTCTTTCTCGACGAGTTCCCGGAGTACCGGCTCTCCGCCCTCGAGGGTCTGCGGCAGCCCCTGGAGGACGGCGAGGTGACGATCAGCCGGCGCCTCACGTCGGTCACGTATCCGGCACGTCTCATGCTCGTCGCCGCCATGAACCCGTGCCCCTGCGGCTACCGCGGCGACCGGGAACGGGAGTGCATCTGCCCTGCGATCCGCCTGCGGCAGTACCGCTCGCGCCTGAGCGGCCCGTTGCTCGATCGCATCGACCTGCGGCTCGAGGTGCCCCGCGTCACGCCCCGTGAGCGCAGGTCGGCGGGCGACTCCGAGACGTCGGCGGCGGTCCGCTCCAGGGTGGTGGCCGCCCGCGAGCGGCAGACCGAGCGTCTGGCCGGCACCGGCGTGCACGCCAACGCGCACATGACGTCGCGCCTCGTCCGCCGCTTCTGCCGCATCGAGTCCGGAGCGACGGCGTTGCTCGACCGGGCCTACGAGCGACTGCGGCTCAGCGCCCGCGCCGCCGACAGGGTCGTGAAGGTGGCCCGGACCATCGCGGATCTGGAGGGCTCAGAGCGCATCCGCGCCGACCACATCCGGGAGAGCCTCAACTACCGAGAGACGGGCGGTAGTGGTGGTTGAGCGGTCGCTCCAGGCCATCGGCCTGGGTCCTCCGGGAACGGCCTGGTCAGTGCGCGGGCGATGTGCGTGTGGCTGGGCACGCTGGCATCGTGGTATCCCGGACTCACAGGCCGTCTGGTACGCGAGTACCGGTCCACCGCCGCGCTGCTGGAGCGACCTCCGTCCGAGATCGCCGCCTTCGCGCTCCGCGGGAGGAAGACGCGAGACGGCCGGGGATCGCCGGCCGGGCCGCGGATACCCGGCGGCTCGGCTCCGCGGCGGCAGGCCGAGCGTCAGAGCGAGGCGCAGCGCTTCGCCGCGGTGCTGCAGGAGGGGCCGGAAGCGTGCTTGAGGAGGGCGGAGCAGCGGCCGCGAGGCGATCTCGTCGTCGCGTGGAGCGAGCCGCTGTATCCGGACCAGCTGCGCGATCTCGACGACCCCCCGCTCTGCCTCTTCGTGCGCGGGGCCGCCGACGCCCAGCCCGTGCGGGAGCGAGTCTCGGCGCTCGTCGACGTCCCCCTGGTCGGCGTCGTCGGGACCCGCTCCCCGTCTCCGTATGGGGAGGAGATGGCGCGCACGCTGGGCGGTGACCTCGTGCGCGCCGGCGTGGTGGTCGTCAGCGGGCTCGCCATGGGCATCGATGCCGTCGCCCAGACGGCCGCCGTGGAGGTCGACTCATCGTTGCGCCCGCGCACGGTGGCAGTGCTCGGATGCGGCGCCGATGTGGTCTACCCGCGCGAGAACCTGCGGTTGTACCAGGATGTCGTGGCGCACGGGCTGATCGTCAGCGAGTTCACCTGGGGCGTGCCCGCGCGGGCGTGGCGCTTTCCCGCGCGCAATCGCGTGATGGCGGCGCTGGGGCGCGGCGTCGTGCTCGTCGAGGGGGCGGTGCGCAGCGGCGCCAGGATCACCGCGGGCCATGCCGCCGACCTGGGCCGGGACGTGCTGTGCGTGCCCGGGGAGGCGGGACGCAGGTTGAGCGCGGCGCCCAACCTCCTTCTGCGGGACGGCGCGCGGATCTGCGAGAGCGCCGCCGACGTACTGCACACCATCGCCGCCTCCGACCGGGGTCCCGCCGCCGAGCCGGGGGACGTCTCGGCGCGGACATCGGGCGCGCGCCCGATGCTGGTCCTCGACCATGGGGCGGGCGCGGTCCGCGACGTCCTGCAGGCGCTCGGCGCCGCGGCGCTGACCGTCGACGAGCTGGCGCGGCGTTGCCGTCTGCCGGCCCCGAAGGTCGCCGCTGCGGTGAGCGAACTCGAGGTGGAGGGACTGGCGCGACGCGTGGACGGAGGGCGCTATCGGCTGAGGCGCACCTGAGGCGGTGGTCGGACCTCCGGTCGCGACCCGCAGGCGGCCGAGACCGCGGTGCGTTCGCCGCTGCGCAGCTGCAGGCAGGGAAGGAAGGAGTGCGCCCTGCGTTGAAGCCTAGGGCGCCTCAGGGGGTACCCGGTGACAGCTCCGCGCGAACGCCGCTCCGAACAGCCCAAGCACGCCGCCGCCGCCGCCGCGGCCTCGGCGGATCCCACCGGCATGCGCCGGGGGTTTCTGCGCGAGCTCGAGGTCCGGGGCGCCAGCGCCGCGACTCGCCGCTCCTACGCCTCGGATCTTCAGCAACTCGTCGAGTGGCTGGCGGAACACGGCCTCACGGTGTCCGATCTCGGGCGCCGACAGGTGCGCGCCTTCTCGGCCGATCTCGGACGGCGTGGCTACGCTCCGGCTACCTTGGCGCGCAAGCTCTCGACGTTGCGCAGCTTTGCCCGGTACCTCACGGAATCCGGCGTGCTCGCCGCCGACCCGGCGCGCAGCCTGCCCGGCCCGCGCCGCCGCCGCCGTCTGCCACGCGTGCTCAGCCTCGGTGACGTCGACACCCTCGTCGCGGCCACGGAGGGTACCGACCCGCTGGCGCTTCGCGACCGGCTCATCCTCGAGTTGCTCTACGGGTGCGGGCTGCGCAGCATGGAGCTCGTCGCGCTGCGGCTGGGAGACGTCCAGGCCGCCCAGGCGCAGCTCATCGTGCGCGGCAAGGGCGGCAAGACCCGCATCGTGCCGATGGGCGACGAGGCCGCCGCGGCTCTGCGGCGGTATCTCGAGCGTGGTCGTGGCGAGCTCTCGCGCCCCCGGGGAGCCGCCGCGGAGCCGCGTCGCGAGGCCGCGCTCCTGCTCTCCAAGAGCGGTCGCGGCCTGCTCACCTCCGACGTGCGCCGACTCGTAGTAAAATACAGCCGGCTTGCGGGTATCGACCCTGCGTCGCCGCACATGTTGCGGCACGCCTACGCGACGCACATGCTCGAGAGGGGCGCCGATCTCCGTGCCATCCAGGAGCTCCTGGGGCACGCCTCGGTCTCGACGACGCAGGTGTACACGCATGTCAGCGGCGCTCACCTGCGGCGCACGTACGATCTCCACCACCCGCGAGCCTGAGGGCGAGCTGAGATGACACGGCTGGACGAGGGCAAGGTCAGGGAGCTCTGGGGGCGCTACAAGTTCCAGGGCGACAAGGCGGCGCGTGACCGCCTCATCCTGGCGTACTCCCCGCTGGTCAAGTACGTCGCCGGAAGGATGAGCAACGGGCTGCCGTCGCACATCGAGGAGTCGGACCTCATCAGCTACGGTCTGCTGGGTCTCATCGGCGCCCTCGAGCGCTTCGATCCGGATCGCGAGATCAAGTTCGAGACCTACGCGATCTCGCGCATCAAAGGTTCGATCATCGACGAACTGCGCTCCCTCGACTGGGTACCGCGCTCGGTGCGCAGCAAGGCGCGCGAGATCGAGAAGGTGTGCGCGATCCTCGAGAACCGCCTGCAGCGGGCGCCGACCGACGAGGAGATCGCAGAGGAACTGCACATCTCGGTGCCCGAGTTCCAGCAGTCTCTCACGCAGATCTCCAACACCAGCATCGTAGCGCTCGACGAGCTCTGGTCGATCTCCGGTTCAGACGGTGATCAAGCGGCGCTCATCGACACGATCGAGGACCCGAAGGGCCGCGACCCTTCGCGGATGCTTGACCTCAGCGAGATGAAGGCCCGCCTGGCGGCGGCCATCGACGCGCTGCCAAAACGCGAGAAGATCGTCATCGCGCTGTACTACTACGAGAACCTCACGCTGCGAGAGATCGGTGAGGTGCTCGGCGTCACCGAGTCGCGCGTCTCACAGCTGCACACCAAGGCCATCCTGAGGCTCAAGGGCAGGCTGCGCGACGAGATCGAGCCGGCCGCCATCGGGTGATGCCGGCGCAGCCGCACGCGGCTGCGCCGGAGTTGACGGTCATCGCTCTCGCAAGCGCCGCCGCCCGTGCGTGTGGTATCATTTCCGGCCGTTATGCCCATACCGACCCGGCGGACCCTTCGGTCCGTGGCGGTGTCGGGCGGGAGGCGCTCTCGAGCGCGTGCCACGCCCGATTCCACTGGCCAGTCCGCCGGAACAGAGAGGCGACGTACGCGTCCGGCGCTCCCGCGCCGTGCCCGCGCCGCCACCAACCGTTTCAGAAGGAGTCAGTCGTGCCTGCACCTCAGCACACGGTGAGCATGAAGGACCTGCTCACGAGCGGCGTCCACTTCGGCCACCAGACCCGGCGCTGGAACCCCAAGATGAAGCAGTTCATCTTCGGCGAGCGCGGCGGGATCTACATCATCGACCTGCAGAAGACCACCGTCCTGATCGACGAGGCCTGCGACTTCCTCAAGAAGACCGCCGAGCGTGGCGGCCACGTGCTCTTCGTCGGCACCAAGAAGCAGTGCCAGGAGCAGATCAAGGAGCAGGCCGAGCGCGTCGGCATGCCCTACGTGTGCAACCGTTGGCTCGGCGGCCTCCTCACCAACTTCGCCACGCTGAACAAGCGCATCAAGCGCATGCACGAGCTTCGTCATCTCTCCGAGGACGGCTCGCTCGACCTGCTGCCGACGCGCGAGGCCATGCAGCTTCGCGCCGACCTGCGCAAGCTCGAGCAGAACCTCGGCGGCGTGGGCGGCATGGACCGGCTCCCGGCCGCCGTCTTCGTGGTCGACCCCCGCAAGGAAGCGATCGTCGTCAAGGAGGCCCGCAAGCTCAAGATCCCGATCATCGGCCTCGTGGACACGAACTGCGACCCTGATGAGATCGACTACATCATCCCGGGCAACGACGACGCCATCCGCAGCTGCGGCCTGATCATCCGCGTCATGGCGGACGCGGTGGCCCAGGGCCGCCAGCTGCTCACCGAGGCCGAGATGAAGGCCGAAGCCGAGCGCAAGGCCGCGGAAGAGGCTGCGGTCGCCGCGGCCGTGGCCGCCGCCGAGCGTGAGGCGGCCGAGCAGGCCGCTGCCGCGGCCGCCGACGCCGAGAAGGCCAAGGCCGAAGCCGCCGCTTCGGCCAAGGAAGGCGGCGAGACCGCGGTCGCTGAGGCCGTCAAGGCCGCGGAGCCGAAGAAGGCTGCTCCGGCCGAGGCCAAGCCGGCCGAGAAGCCGGCGGAGAAGAAGGCCGAGGCCAAGCCGGCCGAGAAGCCGGCGGAGAAGAAGGCCGAGGCCAAGCCGGCCGAGAAGCCGGCGGAGAAGAAGGCCGAGGCCAAGCCGGCCGAGAAGAAGGCCGAGGCCAAGCCGGCCGAGAAGCCGGCGGAGAAGAAGGCCGAAGCCAAGACCGAGGCCGAGCCCAAGAAGGCCGAGGCTAAGGCCGAGCCCAAGAAGGCCGAGCCCAAGGCGGAGACCAAGGCCGCCGAGGACAAGCCGGCGAAGAAGCCGGCCGCCAAGAAGGCCGAGCCCAAGGCCGACAAGCCCAAGGCCGACGAGGCCGACAAGCCCAAGGCCGATGAGGCCGACAAGCCGGCCGGCTGAACCACCCGAACGCGAACAACGCCGACCCTACGAAAGGATCGTGCTGTGGCTGAGATCACCGCTGCACTGGTAAAGGAGCTCCGCGAGAAGAGCGGGGCGGGCATGATGGACTGCAAGAAGGCGCTGGCCGCGACCGGCGGCGACCTCGAGAAGGCGATGGACGAGCTGCGCAAGCAGGGCCTCGCAACCGCCCAGAAGAAGAGCGCCCGCGTGACCAAGGACGGCGCCGTCGACTCGTACATCCACGCCGGCGGCAGGATCGGCGTGCTGGTCGAGGTCGGCGTCGAGACCGACTTCGTCTCGCGCAGCGAGCCCTTCAAGGAGTTCACGCACGACCTGGCGATGCAGGTCGCGGCAGCCTCGCCGCTGTGGGTCACCCGCGATGAGGTCCCGGAGGGCGTCATCGCGCGGGAGAAGACGATCTACGCCGAGTCTGATCAGATCAAGGGCAAGCCGGAGAACGTGGTCGAGAAGATCATCACCGGCAAGCTCGAGAAGTTCTTCGGCGAGACATGTCTCATGGAGCAGGCGTTCGTGAAGGACCCGGACCGCACCATCGAGCAGGTGCGTACCGACCTCGTCGGCGTCATCGGAGAGAACGTCGAAGTCAGGCGCTTCGCGCGCTTCCAGCTCGGCGAGACCGTAGAGGCGGACTGACCGCCGTGGAAGGCGAGCCTGCCGATCGCGCCTTCCACCGCGTCCTCCTCAAGCTCAGCGGCCAGGCCCTGGGCAGCGAGACGCGCGCCATCGACCCGGCGACCACGAAGTCGATCGCCGGGACGCTCAAGGTCGCCCGCAGCCTCGACGTCGACATCGCCATCGTGGTCGGCGGCGGCAACATCTTCCGCGGCATGGCCGCCGCCGCCGGCGGCATGGACCGCGCCACCGGCGACTACATCGGCATGATCGCCACCGTGCAGAACGCCCTCGCCCTCCAGGACGCCCTCGAGGACGAGGGCGTCGACACGCGGGTCATGAGCGCGTTCGAGATCCGCGCCGTCTGCGAGCCGTACATACGGCGTCGGGCGATACGTCACCTGGAGAAGGGGCGCGTCGTGATCTGCGCCGCCGGCACCGGGAACCCGTACTTCAGCACCGACTCGGCGGCGGCGCTCCGCGCGCTCGAGCTCGAGTGCGAGGCCATCCTGATGGCCAAGCGGGAGTTCGACGGCGTGTACAGCGCCGACCCCGAGAAGGACCCCTCGGCGGAGTTCATTCCCAAGCTCACCCACCTGCAGGCGATCGAGCGCGGTCTCAAGGTCATGGACACGACCGCGCTCAGCCTCTGCATGGACAACCACATGCCGATCCATGTGTTCAAGATGACCGGCGACAACATCGTGCGCGTGCTGTCCGGCGAGCGTGTGGGCACCGTGGTGCACACGCCCGCCGGGAGCTGACCCCGGCAAAGGGAGGACCGGTGGAGAAAGAGCTGCTCGCTGACGCCAAGCATCGCATGAACAAGGCCGTCGAGGCCGTGAAGACCGAGTTCAACACCGTCCGCAGCGGTCGGGCCAGCGTGGGTCTGCTCGATCGCATCCACGTCGACTACTACGGCACGTCCACGCCGCTCAAGCAGATGGCCAACATCGCCGCGCCCGAGTCGCGCCTGCTCACGGTGCAGCCGTTCGACAAGACCGCCATGAAGGGCATCGAGAAGGCGATCATGGAGAGCGACCTCGGCCTCAACCCGAGCAGTGACGGCACCGTGATCCGCCTGCCGATCCCCGCCCTCACCGAAGAGCGGCGCAAGGACCTCGTGCGCCTGGTCCATCGCCTCGCCGAAGACGGGCGCGTCGCGGTGCGCAACGTCCGCCGCGACTGCATGAAGGACCTCAAGGAGCTCGTGCACGAGGGCGAGGTCGGCGAGGACGCGGAGAAGCGCGCCGAGCACGAGCTGCAGAAGTACACGGACGACCACGTCCACGAGATCGACGCTCTCGTGAAGCACAAAGAAGCGGAGATCCTCGAGGTCTGAGCCGGGTGAGCGCCCCGGCCGACCCCTGGATAGGAGCCCATGGCCTCGCTGCGGCAGTGGCTGGCGCGCTGGCGCCTGCGGTCGGCGATCGGCGCCGCCGAGCCTGCGGCCGGCGGCGCCACCTGCAAGTACCTGGCCATCATCATGGACGGCAACGGCCGCTGGGCGAAGGGCAGAGGCCTGCCCGTGGCCGCGGGTCACCGGGCGGGCGCCAGGGCGCTGCGCCGCGTGCTCGAGCACGCGCTCGACCTCGGCATCCTCGAGGTCACGGTGTACTCCTTCAGCACCGAGAACTGGAACCGGCCGCAGGATGAGGTCGACGCGCTCATGCAGCTGTTCATCGAGATGATAGATTCGCAGGTGCCCGACATGCACGAGCGTGGGGCGCGCGTGCGTTTCGTCGGGAGCAGGGAGGGGGCGCCCCCTGAGCTGGTGCGCCGCATCGAGGAGGCAGAAGCCCTGACGGTCGCCAACACGAGGATGACGCTCTGCATCGCCTTCGGCTACGGTGGGCGCCGCGAGCTGCTTGATGCCACGCAGGGACTGGCCGCCGAGCACGCGGCGCGCTGCGCCGGCGCGCCCGGCGCCGCATCGCGGCCGCAGTTCACGGAAGACGACCTGCGCCGCCACCTCTACGCGCCGGAGATGCACGACCCCGAGCTCCTCGTCCGCACCTCCGGCGAGCAGCGCATCAGCAACTTCCTGCTCTGGCAGTGCGCCTACTCCGAGCTGTACTTCAGCGACCGGCTCTGGCCCGACTTCGGGCCCGATGACCTCGATGCGGCGCTGGCCGACTACGCCGGCCGCCAGCGCCGCTTCGGCGGCCGCCGCGCGATCGTCGACGGAGCCGCCGATCCTACGGCGGCGGGCGACGCCGGCGAGGCGGGCGCGTCGTGACGACGCGCATCATCACCGGGGTCGTCCTCGGCGTGATCGCCGTGGTCGTCGTGGTCCACGGCGGCCTCATCTTCTTCGCGCTCATGGCCGCCCTGGCGCTGCTGGGGCTCAGCGAGTTCTATCGGCTCACCCGGAGGTACCGTCCCTTGCCTCTGGCGGGCTTCCTGGGCGTCGCGCTGATGGTCAGCATGGCCTGGTTCTACAGCCCCATAGCCGTCTTCGGCGCCATCTGCGCCGGCGTGCTGTTCACCGGCCTGCTCGGTCTGCTCTCCGGACCGAAGCCGGGGGTGACCGTGCGCATGGCCGTCACACTGCTCGGGATGCTCTATCTGGGGCTCGGCTTCAGCGCCGCGCTCCTGCTGAGGCCGCTCGACAACGACGGCCTGATCCTGCTCACGGTCATCTTCGGCACCTGGGCCGGCGACACCATGGCGTACTTCACCGGCAAGTTCTTCGGCAGCACGCCGATGGCGCCGGTGCTCTCCCCCAAGAAGACCTGGGAGGGGTTCGCCGGCGGCGCCATCAGCACCGTGCTCCTCGTCGTCTTCATCGGCCTCTACACGGAGCTCGGCCCGGGCGACTCGCTCGTCCTGGGCGCCGTGATCGCCGTCGCCGGCCCGCTCGGCGACCTCTTCGAGAGCCTCGTCAAGCGCGACGTGCAGATCAAGGATTCCGGCCGCGGCATCCCCGGCCACGGCGGCGTGCTGGACCGCTTCGACGCCCTCATCTGGGCTTCTGTGGCGGCCTATTTCGTCCTGACCACGCTGCTGGGGCTCTGAGACGCTGGAGAGCGAGCGTAGCCAGGCTCGATGTTCGCGCGATCGCCCGCGACCCGCTTGGTTGGCGTAGAATCCGGAGGGATCGTGTCCGGGCAGCTGGTCGAAGCGCATCGGCGTCTCGACCGGGGAGGACGGGAGAGAGCGTGAAAGTAGCCATCCTCGCGGGGGGTCTCGGTACCCGTCTCGCGGAAGAGACGCAGGTGAAGCCGAAGCCCATGGCGGAGATCGGCGAGCACCCTATCCTCTGGCACATCATGAAGATCTTCGGAGAGCAGGGGTTCGACGAGTTCGTCGTATGCCTGGGATACAAGGGTTATCTCGTCAAGGAGTACTTCGCCAACTACTTCCTTCACAATGCGGACGTGACCTTTGACCTTCGCGGCCGGGAGATGGTCGTGCATGAGAACGCCGCCGAGCCTTGGCGCGTGACGCTGGTGGACACCGGTGCGGAGACACAGACCGGTGGGCGGCTCAAGCGCGTCGCCGACTACCTGGGCGGCGAACGGTTCATGATGACGTACGGGGACGGCGTCGCCGATGTCGACCTGTCGGCGCTCCTGGCCGCTCATGAGTCGCAGGGCCGCCTGGCCACCGTCACCGCGGTGCAACCGCCCGGACGCTTCGGCGCCCTCCAGATGAACGAGTCGGGTACGGCTGTCCTTGATTTCGTCGAGAAGCCGCAGGGCGACGGCGGCTGGATGAATGGTGGATTCTTCGTCCTGGAGCCCGGCGTGCTTGAGTACATCAGCGGCGACGAGACCCTCTGGGAGAAGGAGCCGCTGGAGCGGCTGGCCCGTGACAACCAGCTGACTGCGTACCGTCATGACGGCTTCTGGCAGCCGATGGACACCCTGCGGGACAAGCGCGCGCTCGAGGAACTGTGGGAGTCGGGCGCGGCGCCGTGGAAGATCTGGTGATGTTTGACGGCCTGTTCAGCGGCCGGCGGGTCTTCGTCACGGGTCACACGGGGTTCAAGGGCGCGTGGTTGACGGCGTGGCTGCTGGGACTGGGAGCGGAGGTCACAGGCTACGCCCTCCGTCCGGCGACCGACCCAAGCCTCTTCGACGCGCTTGATCTGGCTTCGCGCGTGCGGCACGTCGTGGCCGATGTGCGCGACCGCGAGCGGGTGGCGCTCGAGGTGGCTGCCGCGAGACCGTCTGTCATCTTTCATCTGGCCGCTCAGCCGCTCGTGCGGCTCGGCTACGCTGAGCCGCACGAGACCTTCGAGACCAACGTCATGGGCACGGTCGACGTGCTCGAGGCGGCGCGCGCCTGCGACACCGTCGCGGCGGTCGTCATCGTCACCAGTGACAAGTGCTACGACAACGCGGAGACCGGACGCGCTTTTCGCGAAGGGGACCCCATGGGGGGTCGCGACCCGTACAGCGCCAGCAAGGGTTGTGCGGAGCTCGTCACAGCCGCCTACCGGGCGAGCTTCTTCGACACGGATGGGTCGGCGGCCGTCGCCTCCGTACGCGCCGGCAACGTCATCGGCGGCGGAGACTGGGCGCCCGACCGCATCATCCCCGACTGCGTGCGCGCGCTGGCGGCCGGCGATCCCGTCATGGTCCGAAACCCGGACGCCATTCGGCCGTGGCAGCATGTGCTCGAGCCACTCGCGGGCTACATGTGGCTCGCCGCCTGCCTCGCGCGCGACGGGGCCGCATTTGGTGGGCCGTGGAACTTCGGCCCTGCCGACGAGGACGCGTCGCGTGCGGTACGCTGGGTCGTCGAGGCGTTTCTGACCGAATGGGGTGCCGGATCCTGGACTGCGTTGACGGACCATGTCGGGCAGCCGCAGGAGGCTGGCTTGCTCAGCCTTGACAGCAGAAGGGCGCGGGAGCAGCTGTCTTGGGCGCCGGTCTGGGATACTGCTGCGGCCGTGCGACACACGGCGGCGTGGTATCGCGAGTTCTACGGCCGGGCAGGCGGTGCGCGCGAGCTCGTGGAGGACCAACTGCGCGCCTACGAGTCCGCCGCCCGAGAGGCTGGTCTGACCTGGACGGGAGCGACGACGGGTGTCGCCGGACCCTCGGAATGAGTGCATGAGAGATGGCAGAGAACAGATCCTGGACCTGGCAGGGGCCTTCTACCAGAAGCGTCACGCTGGTCGGCCCTTCGACCCCGCGAAGGATCCCGTGCGCTATGCAGGGCGTGTGTTTGGCGAGGAAGAGCTGCGGTACCTGGTGGACGCGAGCCTCGACTTCTACCTCACGGCCAGTCGGTTCACCGAGGAGTTCGAGGCAGGCGTGGCCGACTACCTCGACGTGTCCGACGCGCTGTTCGTCAACTCGGGCTCGTCGGCCAATCTGGTAGCGCTCACGGCCCTGACGTCGCCCAGACTCGGTGAACGGAGGCTGACGCCGGGCGACGAGGTGGTCACGGTGGCGGCCGGATTCCCCAGCACCGTGGCGCCGATCATACAGAACGGGCTGGTACCCGTCTTTGTGGATGTGCGACTCGGTGACTACAACGCGGATCCCGATCAGCTGCGCGCGTCCATCTCCGGCCGCACGCGCGCCATCATGCTGGCGCACACCTTGGGCGTGCCCTTCGACCTCGACACCGTCATGGACCTCGTCGAGGAGCACGACCTCTGGTTCGTGGAGGACGACTGCGACGCGCTCGGCTCGCTTCACCGCGGCCGCCTAACGGGCACGTTCGGTCACTTCGCCGCTCTGTCCTTCTACCCGGCGCATCACATCACGACCGGCGAGGGCGGGATGGTGCTCACCGACGACGAGGAGCTGGCGCGCATCGCCCGTTCGGTCCGTGACTGGGGCCGTGACTGCTACTGCGCCGGCGGGGAGAACGACACCTGCGGCAAGCGTTTCAGTCAGCAGTTCGGCAGCCTGCCGCACGGATATGACCACAAGTACGTGTACAGCCATCTAGGCTACAACCTCAAGGCCACCGACATGCAGGCCGCCATCGGCTGCGCCCAGCTGGCGCGGTTGGACGGTTTCATCGCCGCGCGAAGACGGAACCACGCGCGGCTTCTGGAGGCGCTGAGCGCCTACGAGGACCGCCTGCTGTTGCCGCGCGCGCCGGAGCACACCGATCCTTCGTGGTTCTGCTTCGTGATCACCGTTCGCGAGGACGCCGGGTTCACGCGGAACGAGCTCACGCGGTTCCTTGAGGCGAACCGGGTGGAGACGCGCAACCTCTTCAGCGGCAATCTGTTGCGGCACCCCGCCTTCGAGGACATCACGTGCAGGGTCGTGGGCGATCTAAGGGTGACCGACGCCGTGATGGAGCGGACGTTCTTCGTCGGCGTCTATCCCGGCATCGACGAGTCGCGCATGGAGTACATGATCGAGGTCTTTCACCGTTTCATGGACGGCGAGCGTGCTGTGGTCTCGGGCGCGGCCGGCGAGGCGTCAGGCCACCAGGGCCGCTGAGGCGCGAGCGTGGCCGTCGTCCGCAAGATCCCCTGCACGGTCTCGAAGGTCACCGACCATGGCGAGCGCGTGTACACCGTGGAGCTGGACGCCGCCGCGCCGGTGCCGCGCTTCACCCCCGGGCAGTTCCTCCACCTCGCGCTCGACGACTATCGGCCAGGAGGATTCTGGCCCGAGTCACGGGTGTTCTCGATCGCGAGCTCGCCTCGCCAGCGGGACCGGCTCGCGATCACCTACGCCGTGAAGGGACGGTTCACGGCGCGCATGGAGGGCGAGCTCGCAGAGGGGCGGCGCGTGTGGGTGAAGCTGCCCTACGGGGAGTTCGTCATCGACCCGGCGCGCGACGCCGTGCTCTTCGCGGGCGGGACGGGGGTGACCGCCTTCACGGCGTTTCTGCGGTCGCTCGAGGCCCCGCGGGCGCCGCGGGTGCTGCTTTTCTACGGCGCCCGGACCCCGGATCTCTTCGTGTACGGTCCCTTGGCCGAGGCCTGTGCCAGAGCGGTCCCGTCATTCGCGTGCCGTCTTGTCGCCGAGGCGTCCGACGGCGTCCTGAGCGTCGCGGCGGCGTGGACCGCGATCGAGCCCCTGGATGATCCCGCCTTCTACCTGAGTGGCCCGCCTGAGATGCTCGCGGCGCTTTCCAGGCAGTTGCTCGAGTGTGGCGTGTCGGAGGCCGCCGTCCGCACCGATGCCTGGGAGTGAGACGGGCGGCCGGAACGCTCCGGCCGACCTTGACGCTGCTGGGCGAGACGGGGGCCCAGCGAAGCTGCTCGCGGCCTTTGTGACCGGCACCCTGCTCGCCGTCGCGCTCGGCCTCACCTGGTGGCGGCTGTTCCGGGGCGCCGACCTGATCCACGAGGCGTTCTCAGTGGTCATTCCCTGGCGGTGGACGCTGGGGGACCGGCCGTTCGTCGACGAACAGAACCTGATCCAGACGGCCGGTCTCCTGTCGTACCCGTTCTTCAAGCTGTATGCCGTCCTCGGTGGTGGCGACGTGAGCGGTGTGGTCCTGTATGGGCGCCATCTCTACCTCGTCCTGGCGTTGCTGGCTGCAGGGGCTGTGTTCCTGTTCGCCCGGCGCGTGCTGCCGGGCGCGCCGGCAGCGCTCGTGAGCGCGCCGGTGGTGACCGTCGTGCTGTTCCAGACGCCGCAGCTCACCGCGAACACGTTCTGCGCCCTGCTGCTGACGGCCGGCGCCGCGCTGGGCGGCGTGACCGTCATCGGGGGCGCACGCGGCTACCTGCTCGCCGCCGGCCTGGTCTTCGGGCTCGCTTGCGTCGCGTACCCCACGGTGCTGCTCCTGGCGCCGTTCCTGGCCGTGTTTCTCGCGTTCTCGGTAGGCCATCGCGCGGTGACGATGATCGCGGAGGGTTCGTACCTCCATCCGCCGGCGCGCGAGCGCGAGCCGACGGGACCGCGCGCCTGGCGTGCCGTGAGCACCTGGTCGCTGGGTGGCGCGCTGGCCGTGGTCCCCGCGTGCGTGCTGATCGTCACGCTGGCGGGCCGTGCGAACCTCCTGCGCTGCTGGGAGTACACGATCGACATGGCCAGGCGTCTCGACCAGCTCGGCGGCACGTCCAAGGCCGCGGAGATCGCCGGGAGCTTCTTCTCTCTCGTGTCCGGGCAGTGGTACGTCGTGGCCGCGGCGCTCTTCTCGTACATCGTGTTCCGCCGGCGTCCGGGCGCAGGGCGATGGCTGCTCTTCCTCACGCCCGTGTCGCTCTGGCTGACGGCGACCACCTCGTCCCTCCATGCCGCTGGGGCGGTGATCGTCTACGCTCTGGCCGCTCCGTACCTGTATCTCTTCGTGCCGAAGGAGCGGAGAGTGGATGGGGCCCGTCTCCTGCTGTGGGTCTGGGGCCCGGCCGTGCTCGTGGGCGCGATGACCGCCTACACGAGTGGCGATGGCCTGACGCACTCCGCGGTCGGTCTGTTCCCGGGGATCGTCGCCAGCGGGCTGTTTCTCGCCTGGGGTCTGCAGCCGCTGGCTCGCGGGCGCCGACACGGCTTCGCGTGGCCGGCGCCGGCCGGCCTCGCCGCCGTGGTTGCGGTGACACTGCTGTTCCAGGTGCAGTTCCAGCAGGGCGCTGCGGCATGGGATGACCTCTCAGCGCGCATGCCGTCGGGACCCTGGAAGGGCATCGCCGTCACTGCCGCACAACGCGAGCGCCTCGAGGGGTTCTCGTCCGACCTGGCCGCGGAGAGCCGTCTCGGCGACCGGCTCCTCGTCTATCCCTGGGGAGCCGCCTGCTATCTGGGCTGGCCCGGTGAGATCGCCGCCAACACCTATCAACTGGTGGTGCCCGGCCCAGAGGCGCCTCTGCCCGAAGCGACCGTGAGCTACTACCGGCGCCATCGTGAGGTGCCGACCCTCGTGGCCCACCTCCTGGACACCGACGGCAGGAGCGGCGCCGAGCTGCGCGCGGCCTGCGGCGGGCTGGGGTATCCGGCAGTGCGCGTTGCTCCCGGGTACGCGCTGCAGCGCAAGCCGCCGCTCGAGACGACGACCACGGTCCTCGCCGGTCTGCCGCGCCGGTAGCGGGCAGCGTGGTACCCTTGCGCCCGTGACCGACGCGGCTTCCAGACACCTGCTCATCCTCGGCTCCACCGGGTCGATCGGCCGCCAGGCGCTCGAGGTGCTCCCGGCCGTGCCGGGGCTGCGCCTCGTCGGTCTGGCGGCGGGACGCGCCGCCGCCGCGGTCTGCGAGCAGGCGCTCGCGCATGACGTGCCCGAGGTGTGCCTGCACGACGCGGGCGCGGCGGCGGAGGCCGCGGCGCTGGCGCCGCGGCTCAGGGTGCACGCCGGCGAGACCGGGATCCGGGAGCTCATCGCCGGCGCCGCGGGGCGCGCCGCCGGTGAGGGCGTGCCGCTCACGGTGCTCAACGGCGTCGTCGGCGCCGCGGGCCTGCGCGCAACGATGGCGACGCTCGAGGCCGGCGCCACGCTCGCGCTGGCCAACAAGGAGAGCATGGTGGCCGGCGGGCCGTTCGTCCTGGACGCCGCCCGTCGCAGCGGGTCGCTGATCCTGCCGGTCGACAGCGAGCACAGCGCCCTGTTCCAGTGCATCGCCGCCGGCGGGGGGCCGGCGGCCGGGAACGGGGAGGAGGCCGGCCCGCCGCACGCGCTCGAGGAACTCCTGTTGACGGGGTCCGGCGGCCCCTTCCGCGGCCGCACGGCCGCGGAGCTGGCCGCCGTCACGCCCGAGGAGGCCCTCGCGCATCCCAACTGGTCGATGGGGCCCAAGATCACCATCGACTCGGCCACGCTCATGAACAAGGGGCTCGAGCTGATCGAGGCTCACTACCTCTTCGGCGTCCCGTACGAGCACATCACCGTCGTGCTCGACCCCCGCAGCACGGTGCACAGCATGGCGCGCTTCTCCGACGGCGCCATCCTCGCGCATCTCGGCGTGCCCGACATGCGCACGCCCATCGGGTACGCGCTCGCCTATCCGCAGCGACCTGCGCTGCCGCAGGTGCGCCGGCTCGACCTCTTCGCCACGCAGATCGCCTTCTGCGCGGCCGGACACGGAGACGTTCCGCTGCCTGGCGCTCGCCGAGGAGGCGGGGAGGAAGGCAGCCGTGGTGGAGCGCGAGGCGGCCGCCGCCGGCGGGCCGCCGCGCACCGTGGCCGCCCCGATCGTGCTCAACGCCGCCAATGAGATCGCCGTCGAGGCGTTCCTCGGCGGGCGGCTCGCCTTCCTCGGCATCGCCGAGGTCGTCGAGAAGTGCCTCACCTGGCTCGCCGACGAGCCGGTGGAATCGCTCGACGACGTGTACGAGTGCGACGCGGAGGCGCGACGCTTCGCGCGTGAGGCCGCCGGACGCTCCGCCTGACGCGGCTGCCCCCGCGGCCGAGGACGACCGGCCCGCGCGACGGGTGGCGGGTCGAACCTCGGCGCCTCGCGGCGCGTTAACTCTCTCGTAACCTGGAACGGGTATCGTGTACGCATATGACTGACGACCAGACGCCACAGAACGAGATCGGGACCGGCGCTCGGCCCGCCGACGGCACGAGTCACGGCGAGCCTCCCGGACACGCCGCCGCCCCCGAGAAGCCTCCGCGGGCGCTCAGCCCGTGGTCGCTCCTGCTCGGCGGCGCCATGCTTGCGGCCCTGCTGCTGGGCCAGTGGGTCTGGCTGGTCGCCATCCTCGGGCTGGCGCTGCTGATCACCGTGCACGAGTTCGGCCACTTCATCGCCGCCAAGTCGTTCGGCATGCGCGTCGAGAAGTTCTACGTCGGCTTTCCCCCGGCGGCGCTGCGCCGCACCTGGGGCGAGACCGAATACGGTATCGGCATCATCCCCCTCGGCGGGTTCTGCAAGATCAGCGGCATGACGCCGGAAGAAGAGGTCCCCGAGGACACCGGCGATCGCGTGTACTTCAAGAAGGCGATCTGGAAGCGCAACGTGACCATCGCCGCCGGCCCGCTCATGAACTTCGCCGCGGCGGCCGTCATCCTCATCCTCTTCATCGGCGTGCAGGGCGTGCCTACGGCGACGCTGACGCTCGACGAGGTCGTCAAGGGGGCGCCGGCGGCGGCGGCCGGCCTCGTGGCCGGCGACACCATCTCCGGCGCCGACGGCAAGACGTGGACCACCTGGGACGAGGCGTCGTCCTACTTCCGCGCCAACCCCGGCAAGACGATCGCGCTCAGCTACCGGCCTGCGGCCGGCGGGCCTGAGCGCACGGTGTCCGTCACGCTCGTCGAGAACCCGCAGGCTCCCGGCAGCGGGTACCTCGGTGTGCGCGCCGGGGTCACGCGTGACAGGCCGGGTCCTGTTGAGGCGGTCAAGCTTGGCCTCACCGGCTTCAGGGACGTGGTCGTCGGCACCTTCACCGGCTTCTGGTGGCTCTTCAGCGGCAAGATCAGCGCCACCGGGCCCGACGGGGCCGTCGGCCCGGTAGGCATCGTCGACGTGAGCCGCCAGGCCGTGCAGGAGAGCTGGTACCCGATCCTGCTCGCGTTCCTGAGCTTCAACCTCGGCCTCATCAACCTGCTGCCCATCCTGCCGTTCGACGGCGGGCACATCGCCATGAACGTGGTCGAGAAGATCCGCGGGCGGCGGCTGGACACGCGCGTGTTCGAGCGTATGGTCGCCTTCGGCACCGTCCTGCTCGTGATGCTGTTCATCTTCCTCACCTTCAACGATGTGAAGAGGCTGTTCGGCGGCTGAGACAGTGTCGCCGGAGCCGGTGGGTCCGGGGGAGGACCCTCCGTGAGGGCGCCCGACCGATGCGTGCCGTAGGATAGCCCCATGCACGAACGCATCCTGGTCACCGGCGGCGCCGGGTTCATCGGTGCGCACGTCGTCGACGCGCTGCTCGCGGGCGGCTCCGACGTGCGCGTCCTCGACGACTTCAGCACCGGCAGGGAGGAGAACCTCGACGACGCCTGGCGGCTGGCCGCGGAGCACGGGGCCGGACTGCAGGTGATCGCGGGCGACGTGCGCGACGAGGTGCGCATGCGCGACGCCGTGGACGGCTGTTCGGGCGTGGTGCATCTGGCGGCCGTCGTCTCCGTGCCGCGGTCGGTCGAGGATCCCGTGGGCTGCGACTCCGTCACCCACGGGGGCACGGTGAACGCGCTCCGGCAGGCGGTGGAGGCCGGCATCGAGCGCTTCGTGCTGGCCTCGAGCTGCGCCGTGTACGGCGATGCGGCGGAGCTGCCCATCTCCGAGGCCGCCTCGACCCGTCCGCTCAGTCCCTACGCCGGCGCCAAGCTCGCCTCCGAGCAGGCCTGCGCCGACGCCGCCGACGCCGGCCAGATCGCTGCCGTGTGCCTGCGGTTCTTCAACGTCTTCGGGCCGCGGCAGGACCCCGGATCGGCGTACTCGGGCGTCATCAGCCGCTTCCTCGCCGCGGCGAGCTCCAACGACGCGGTGACGATCTACGGCGACGGGCGGCAGACGCGGGACTTCGTCTATGTGGCCGATGTGGTGCGCGCCATCCTTGCCGCCTTGCGCCGGCCGCTCACCGGCATGTCCGTGGTCAACGTCGGCACCGGCCGGGAGACGGACCTTCTGCAGGTCCTCGCCGCCGTCGAGGCGAGCGCTGGCCTGACGCTGGAACGGCGGACCGAGGCTGCACGTGAGGGCGACATCCGTGCGTCGCGCGCCGACGCCGGGCGCGCTCGCTGGGTGCTCGGCTGGGAGGCCGAGACCAGCCTCGAGGTCGGACTGGCCGAGACGTGGGCGTGGTTCACCGGCTCGGGGGGGCAGGCCACCCCGGGGGCGGACGGAGCCGGCCGTGCCTAGCGCGCGTCGCATCATGGTGGGGGCCGTGGCCGTCGGCGGCGGCGCCCCTGTGGCCGTGCAGTCGATGACCTGCACGCGCACGGGCGATGCGGAGGCGACGCTGGCCCAGGTGCGTGCTCTGGCGGCGGCGGGCTGCGAGATCGTGCGCGTGAGCCTGCCCACGGCGGAGGAGGCCCCGGCGTTCGCGCGCGTGGTGAGCGAGGCTCGCCTGCCCATCATCGCCGACATCCACTACGACTGGCGGCTGGCCCTGGCCGCCGTCGAGGCCGGGGCGGCCGGGGTGCGCATCAACCCGGGGACCATGGGGGAGAAGCACGTCCGCGAGATCGTGCGTGCGGCGGCGGAGGCGCGGGTGCCGACGGGGTCGGGCGAGGAGACCGTCCCCGTCGCCGTCCGCATCGGTGTCAACGCCGGGTCGCTGCCCAGCGACCTGCGTGGGCGCGCCGCCGGCGATGCCCCGGGCGCGCTCGTCGAGGCGGCGCTGCGCTGGGCCGCCCGGTTCGAGGAGTGGGACTTCACCGCCTACAAGCTCAGCGTGAAGTCGTCCTCAGTGCCGGACACCATCGCCGCCTACCGGCTGCTGTCGTCGAAGACGGAGGCGCCGCTGCACGTCGGCGTCACCGAGGCCGGCACCGTGTGGAGCGGCAGCATCAAGAGCGCCGTCGGCATCGGCGCGCTGCTGGCCGACGGCGTCGGCGACACCATCCGGGTGAGCCTGACCGGCGACCCGGTCGAGGAGGTCAGGGTCGCCTGGCAGATCCTCGCCGCGCTGGGCCTGCGGCGGCGCGGCCCCGAAGTGATCTCCTGCCCCACCTGTGGCCGCACGGAGGTCGACATCGTCGGGCTTGCGGAGGAGGTCGAGCGGCGGCTCAGTGCGGATCCGGCGCTCGCCGGCCGCATCATCAGCGTCGCCGTCATGGGCTGCCGCGTGAACGGCCCGGAGGAGGCGCGCCACGCAGACTACGGGATCGCGGCCGGCGCGGGTGAGGGCGTGCTCTTCGATCACGGCGAGCGCGTCGAGACGCTGCCCGAAGGGCAGCTGGTCGACGCGCTGATCGAGCTCGTGCGCGGCGGAGCTGCCGGACGCGACTGAGAAGCGGCGCGGAGGGGCTGCGCCGCCGCGCGGGACTGCGCCACAAACGGATGTACCAGCAAGCCTGTCGGCGTCCATGCCGATACTCCATCCATGCGAACGCCTTGGAGCACAGGGGTGGGGGATCGGGAATGAGGACGATACGGGATACGCAGCGTCCGGCGACTCTTCGTGCGGGCGGCCGGGACCGTTGGCGCCGGCTCGCGATCGAGGCCGGCATGCTCGCCTTTCTTGTGGGACTGGCGCTGGTCTTCGTGACGAGTGCCCCCTCCTGAGCCGCC
>CAVTPJ010000011.1:0-29638 GCA_963736645.1 uncultured Thermoleophilia bacterium
CCGCGGCGCCGACTGCCTCACGGAAGGCCGGCGCGCTCGCAGCCTATCCGCGGTGCGTTAGCCGGACGCTTGCCCAGCCGCAGTGGTCCTCGTCCTCACCCAGGAGGCAAGTTGGCCTTCGGTCGTCTCACCGGCAGCCAGGCTGAGCATCACCGTGACGACCTCCGCCTCGTCCGCCTCGAGCGTGACTCCGTTGAGCTCGAGGAACACCGCCATGGTGACGAAGGCGATGCGTTTGTTGCCGTCGTGGAACGGGTGCCCGGTCGCCAGCCCGTGTGCGTAGACCGCCGCCAGTTCGGCGAGGTCTGCGTGAGGGCGATAGGCGCGCCGCTGAAGCGGCCGGGCGAGAGCCGCCTCGAGCGCGTGCTCGTCGCGCAGGCCGGGCATGCCGCCGTGCTCGCGGATGAGGTCGAGCTGCACCGCCTCCACGACCAGGCGGTCGAGGAAGCGCGGCTCTCCGCTGCGCCTGCCCACCGGCTACTTGGCCAGCTCGCGGAGCGCGCTGCGGTACCGTCCGGCGACCTTGCCGGCGACGGCGAGCGCCTCTTCGATCTCGGGGTCGTAGGGCGTGAGCAGGATGCCGCGCTCGGTCTCCACGGCGAGCACCGTGTCGCCCGCCGAGAGATGCAGGCGTTCGGCCATGTCCTTCGGGAGCGTGGCGCTGATCGAGCCGCCGGCCTGGCGGAGCTTCAGTCCGCGGGTCATCACCCTCCTTCCCTGGAATCACAGTAGCACATGAATGCTACCACACACTGGCGCACGGCTAACAGGCGCGTCAACGTGACGCGCCCAACGGCTTCCGTAGTATTCTTCAGACGGAAGCGCTCGCAGCTTGTCCGCGATGCGTTAGCTGTAGCAGGGCGTGATGGAATCCAAAGGTGACTTGTCAGCGATGTTGGAGGGCCTGAGGCATGAGCGCTGAACCGACGCACGACCTCGTCTGCATCCTGCGTTCCTCCGACCCATTCGAACTCGGTCTTGCGAAGTCGCTGCTCGAGTCCGCTGAGGTCCCTTACGTCGTGCTCGGTGAGTCCGTCGCGACGTCCATGGGTCTGCCGCTCGCCTACGGCTCAGCACAGGTCATGGTCGGCGAGCGTGACGCAGACGATGCCCGCGCCGTCCTGGACGAGGGCCTGCAAGGGGCGGACGGGGGCGAAGGCGATGAGGATGCGCACAGCTAGCAAGCGGATCAAGCTGACTCGCACGGGCGCCGGCAGCCTCACGGGAGGCCGTCGCGCTCGCAGCTTATCCGCGGTGCGTTGGGCACAGAGGGGAGAAGGTTGAAGCAACTCGTATCTGGTCTCGTGTGTTGCCTAGCCGGCGTCCTGCTTTGCGCTGTCAACTGGCTCGGCGCAGCGGCCGCCACAGCGACGCTTGACGAATGGTCGGGGACTCGCATGGACGGGGCCTGGAAGCTGGTTGGCCGAGGTCTCTCGTCTTCGGCGTCATCCTGATCGTGATCGGCCTCTTCCTTGTCCTCTGGTCAGTAGCCAGCGCGACGAGGATCGACCAGGAGTGAGCGCTCTCGTGCCCGACAAGCGGATCAAGCTGGCTCGCCACAGCGTCGCGGCATCACGAGGCTGCGGCGCTCGCAGCTTATCCGCGGTGCGTTAGCCCCATCAACTGCACTGCCTGGGAGGATGCGTCCGTGAATCCCATCGAACGCAGGGTTCGGGCCCACATCATGAACGGCCTGCGCGAGACAGGCGAGGCTCCGAGCGTGGGCCAGGTCTCGGACTCGCTTGAGATCTCGCGAGCAGACGTGATCGCCGGTCTTCACTCACTCGCAGCTCAGCATCGTCTCGTCTTGCGGCCCGCCTCGGACGCGATCTGGATGGCGCATCCGTTCTCAGGGATCGAGACGGACTTCGTAGTGAACGCGTGTGGCCGCACATGGTACGCGAACTGTGTTTGGGACGGGCTTTCGATTCTCGGTCTCGTCGGCGACGGACGACTTGAGACGCACTCGCCACAGACAGGGGAGGCCATCCGCTTCGACGTCGAAGACGGCCGCGTGGTAGGTGATGCGATCGTCCACTTCCTCGTGCCTGCGAAGCTGTTCTGGGATGACATAGGGTTCACGTGAGCCAACATCTCGGCCTTCCGGTCGGAAGGCGAACTCAGCTCGTGGCTGACGTCGACGGGGTACGCGGTCGGTGCGGTGGTGAGTCCGCAGACCGTCTATGACCTCGGGCGCGACTGGTACGGAACCAGACTCGACCTGGACTTTCAGCCGTTCACGCCAGAGCAGGCGCAGGACACCTTCGCGAAGCATGGGCTTGTCGACGAGTTCTGGTCACTAGCGTCATGAGGGGCTGACAAGCGCATCGAGCAGAACGCCAGGAGGTCTGCCGTGAATCGGCAGGCCGGCCGCGTCTGCTCATGCGCGATGCGTTAGGCGCAATCCTGCACGGGCCGGTATCGGCCGCAGTGAGGCAGGCGTGGGCTCGCCTACCCGACAATGGCATCGAGCGGACGGCGAACGCACGAGAGTGATGAACGGTGGGGCGCCGCTCAAGCCAAACACGTTGGGCATACGCTGGGCGACCCGTGGCGGAGTCGGAACGCAGGGTGGACGTTGTCCTCTGGCCGCTGCGTTTCCGCCAGCTCCGGTTATACTCACGGTATGAAGACGGCGATCTCCATACCCGACGACCTGTTCGCCGACGCCGAGCAGCTGGCGCGGGAGCTGAAGAAGTCACGCAGCCGCCTCTATGGTGACGCGGTGCGCGAGTACGTCGCCCGCCACTCCGCCGAGAGCGTCACCGAGGCCCTCGATCGCCTCTGCGACGAGGTCGACTGCCGCAGCGATTTCGCAGATGCCGCTGCGCGCCGCACCCTGGAGCGCTCCGACTGGTGACCGCCCAGGGCGAGGTCTGGTGGGCCGACCTGGCCGAGCCCTCCGGCTCTGAGCCCGGCTGCCGCCGCCCCGTCGTCGTCGTGCAGGGCAACACCTTCAACCGCAGCCGCATCGCCACCGTCGTCTGCGTCGCGCTGACCAGCAACCTGCGCTGGGTCGACGCCCCCGGCAACGTCCTCCTCACGGCGCGCGCCACCGGCCTGCCCAAGGACTCGGTCGCCAACGTTTCGCAGCTCGTCACCCTCAACCGTGAGGCGCTCACCGAGCGCGTCGGCGCCCTGCCCGCAAAGAAGCTCGAGCTCGTTCTGCTCGGCATCGACATCGTCCTCGGGCGTTGACGCGATCGCCGAACAAGCGGATCAAGCCGGCTCGCAGGAGCGCCGACGGCCTCACGGGAGGCCGGCGTGCTCGCAGCTCATCCGCTGCGCCCTAGACAGAACCGATCCTGTTCACACGCCCGAAGGAGGACTCTTCCCAGTGGACATTCCACGGATATTCAGCATCACTGAGAGCGCTCACCGCATCCACAACCCGATCACGCCCGAGAAGCTTGCCACTCTCGGCACGGCGCTGCGTCTGGAACCCGGGGCCAGAGTGCTCGACCTCGGCAGCGGATCGGGGGAGATGCTGTGCACCTGGGCGCGCGATCACGGCGTCGTGGGCACCGGCATCGACATGAGCCGGTTGTTCACCGAGCAAGCGAGACTCCGTGCCGAAGAACTCGGCGTCGCCGATCGAGTCAAGTTCATCCATGGCGATGCTGCCGGCCATGTCTGTGACGAGAAGGCCGATGTGGCGGCCTGTGTAGGCGCCACGTGGATCGCCGGGGGAGTGGCCGGCACTATCGAGCTCCTGGCGCGGAGCCTGCGCGCCGGAGGGATCGTCCTCATCGGCGAGCCCCACTGGCGGCAGTTGCCGCCGACGGAAGATGTCGCCATGGGGTGTCTGGCCAACTCGATCTCCGACTTCCTCATGCTTCCGGAGCTTCTCGCGTCTTTCAGCCACCTTGGCTACGACGTCGTCGAGATGGTTCTGGCCGACCAAGACGGGTGGGACAGATACGAGGCGGCCAAATGGCTCACCATGCGCCGATGGCTAGAAGCCAATCCCGACGACGAGCTGGCGAACGATGTTCGAGCCCAACTGACCTCGGAACCTGGGCGGTACGCCGCCTACACGCGTGAATACCTGGGCTGGGGTGTGTTCGCGCTGATGCCGCGGTGATGCGGTGGCGCGGCGGATCGTCAACAGGAAACTCCTTGACAAACACGTTTCCGTGGAGGAAACTGGGTCCACGGAGAGTTTCCATCACGAGCAGGTGACCCTGATGAACGCAACGGGACGGCGGATCGCAGACGCCTTCGAGCGGCACGTCGCGAGCGATGGCTACGACAAGGCCAATCTCGACGACGTCGCCCGCGAGCTCAAGATCTCCAAGAAGACCATCTACGTGCACTTCGACGGCAAGCGCGATATCTACGCACACGTGGTCGCGCGCCAGGCGGAGCACATGAAGACGCAGCTCGCGGCCTCGGTGGCTCCCCTGCCGACGTATGCAGCCCGAGTGGAGGCCGCCGTGCAGTCGTTGCTCGATGTCGCCCGGACCCACATCGCGAAGACCGGCGAGGCCGAGTGGCTTCGCGAGTACGAGATCGCTGCGGACGCGTTTCGCAAGGCGAACGGAGATCTGCTGCGCGACCTCGTTCAGGGAGGGATGGACGCCGGTGAGTTCAGGCCCGGCGATGCCTCGCTGGTCGAGAAGATGATCGCCGCGATGATCGTCGAGTACCTCCTGCTGGTGAACGCGGAGCCGTCCTACGACCGCGACACCGAACTGCTGGAGCGCATCGTCAGGTTCGCAGGCTAGTCGACCAGCGGTACGTCGGGCCGCATCGAGGTGCGGCCTTTGTCAGGTCCGAGGGAAACTCAGACCGCAATGGGTTTCCAAGAATGAAGGAGAAGACGATGTCCAAGAAAGCCTCCATCCTCATCCTGCTGCTGCTCGGCGCGCACCTGAACCTGACCGCGTTGGTGCCCGCCGCGGCCGGGCAGGGCCCGCCGCCCTGGTGGGTCGGCGGCGGCCTTCTCTGGCCGTTCTTCGCCGACACGGCCACGCTGCTCCCGGCGGGCGGCATCCGCGACGTGCTCACGCCGATCCTCGGGATCGTGGCGGCCGGATGCCTCGTCCTGGCCGCCGGCGCTCTCCTGGGATGGCTCGTGCCGAGATCGTGGTTCCGCGGGCTGGTCGTCGCCGGCGCCGGCGCCTCCATCGTTCTGCAGGTGGTCTGGATCTCCGGCTGGGCCGTCCTCCCCATCGCGATCGACGCCGCTCTTCTCTGGCTGGTGTTCACGCGGCGCATCTCCGTCGACAGCCCGCGAACGCAGGCTGCGGCTCCGTCGGAGAGCACGCAGTGAGCGCCGAGGTGCTGCTGTGGGTCGCGGCGGGGTCGGCCGTCGCCGCGGTGGCGGCCGTGGCGGCCGCCCATCTCCTGGACATGAGGCGAGCCTACGGACGGATCCGGGGCAGAAGCGCCGTGGTGCCTTCGCCCTACGGGGACATCGACCACACCGAAGGCGGGTCTGGATCTCCCGTGCTGGTGATCCACGGGAGTGGCGGCGGCTACGATCAGGGCGAACTGCTGGTGAAGACGGTGCTGGATGGGCGCTTTCGCTGGATCACCCCGTCGCGCTTCGGGTATCTGCGCTCGACCTTCCGCGAAGGCGCCACCTTCGACGATCAGGCGCACGCCTATGCGTGTCTGCTCGACCACCTCGGCGTCGAGAGGGCCGCCGTCGTGGCGCTCAGCCACGGCGGCCCCTCGGCCCTCCTCTTCGCCGCGCTACATCCCGAGCGGGTATCTTCACTGACGCTCATCTCGTGCGGCGTCGCCTCCGCTGACGGGGAGGATCAAGCGCGGGCCGACCGGCGGGGCGACCTGCTGGTGACGGTCTTCAAGCACGACTGGCTCTACTGGGCCGTCAGCACGCTGTTCAGGAGGCGGCTGGTGACGCTGATGGGGGCCGGCGGCGAAGTCGTCTCCGGCCTTACCACAGAGCAGCGGTCGCTGGTCGACCGGGTCATCGACGGCATGAACCCTGTCGCGCCGCGGTTCGCCGGCGCCGCCTTCGACAACCAGGCGACGATGCCGAACGGGCGGATCGCCGCCGTGCGAGCCCCGACCCTGATCCTCCATGCCGAGGACGACACGCTGCAGCTCTTCCACAACGCCGAGGTCGCGGCCGCCACCATCCCGGATGCACGGCTCATCAGATTCGGCAGCGGAGGCCATCTCGTGCTGGCCGTCGAGCAAGCGGCGATCCGCAAGGCCGTGCAGAGCCACATCCTGGAGAACGCCGGTGAACGGCCGGCGAGGCGAGACGCGGCCACACCCCGCGGGCGGACGCGCGTCGCGCATCGGGCTGACATCCGTGGGATGCTGGGAGGCGTCGATCGACGGAACCAAGGGGAGCCTGGTTGGGCAGAGACGCACGCTTCGTGGCGATGCACCGCGGAGGATCGCTCGACGCGGCGCGGCACCGCCTGCTCGCAAGCTGGGCGGCGGATTGCGCTGAGCGCGTCCTGCCGATGTTCACACGCGAGCGCCCGCACGACGACCGGCCGCGTCTGGCGATCGAGGCGGCGCGCGCCTGGTCTCGCAGCGAGATCAGCGCAGGCGCGGCTCGCGCGGCAGCGGTCGCAGCGCACGCGGCCGCACGGGACGCAGCTGATGGCTCGGCCGTCGCGGCCGCCCGGGCCGCCGGCCATGCGGCGGCGACGGCACACATGGCCGATCATGCGCTCGGAGCGGCCGCCTACGCCGTCCGGGCCGCCGGCCTTGCCGCCGGGGAGTCCGGGGAGTCGGCAGCCGCTCTGGAGCGCAGCCGGCAGGACGAGCGCCTGCCGGAGGAGGTCCGCGAGCTCGTCGCGTCCGCCGACGAGCGCCGCTCCGCACTGCGCTGAGCCGCGCCTCGGCTCGTGCCGGCGCGCCGTCCCATCACGCATCAGCGGCGGCGCTCCCCTCTTGGGCCATGCGGCAGGGCGCCGCCGCGTCACCGCAGGCGGGAGAGCACGCGCGGCGTGACAGCAGGGTCTACGGCAGCAGCCCCCGCACCTTCGCGGCCACCGCGGCGCCGAGCAGCTGGTGCTGCGAGGCCTCGAAGTGCCAGCCGTCGACGGCGCTCGTCGTCCGCGGGGTCCGAGCCCCACGTGTTCGAGTCGCCGTAGCACAGGACCTGTCCACAGGCACCTCCGTGGCTCTATGCGACGCGAGGCGGACGCTCACCCCCGCTGCGTGCCGGGACCGGGTCCGCTCGCCGCGCGAATGAGAAGCTAGGCGTCTCCGCCCGGCAGGTAGTCCGCGCGCACCGGCGAGAAGACCTCGATCGCCACGGCGTCCTCCAGGACGTCTGCGCCGTGGCGCACACCCCCGGGGATAGACCAGCTGTCTCCCGGCGCGGCGTCATGGGTCTCGTCGCCGATCGTGAGTCGGAGCCGGCCGCGGACGAGGTAGCCCGTCTGCTCCTGCGGATGACTGTGCAGCGGCAGCGGAGACCCCGCCAGCAGGCGGAACTCGCTCATCAGCGTCGCGTCGCCGAAGCAGAGGGTCTTGCGGCGGATGCCCGGCAGGACGTCCATGTAGCCGTCGTCACCCGCGGCCAGGAAGACCCGCGACCTCGGGCCGGGCCGAGCCTCGGCCGGGACACTCAACGGTCCTCCCCACCGCCCGCCACACGCCTGGGCGGTCGCGGCACCAGGACCGAGGTGCGGTACTTGTATGCCTCGTAGTCGAGCTGGCCGCCCCACTTCTCGTCGGCGGCCTTCTCCAGCAGCGGCACTCCACTCACTCGGAGCAGCAGCAGCGACACGAACAGCGGCGAGACCAGCGTGACCCACTGCCACCCCCGCAGCACCGGGAGGGCGACGATCGCCACGCCGATCCAGAGCGTGATCTCACCGAAGTAGTTGGGGTGCCGCGACCAGGACCAGAGCCCCGTGTGGATGAAGCGGCCCTTGTTCGCCGGGTCGGCGCGGAACCGGCTCTTCTGGGCATCAGCCGTCGCCTCGATGCCAAAGCCCAGCACCCAGACGAGCAGGCCGATGGCGGTCACGGTGCCGAGACCGACGTGCTCCGTGGTCGTGATGGCTGCGAGCGCGGCGGCAAGCGTGAGGCTCACCCAGAGTCCCTGCAGCGTCCAGGTGTTCAGGAAGCGCGGGAAGGACGGCTTGATGGCGTCGAAGCGCGAGTCGGCGCCGGCCCTTCGGATGCGGCGGAACAGATACGAGCCCAGCCGCACGGCCCAGACGGCGACCAAGACGAGCAGGAGAACAGAGCGGGCGTCGGCGCCGGGTGTGAGCAGGACGGCGGCGACGGTCACGGTGATGTACGTCACGCTGCCGGTGAGGTCGAAGAAGCGCTCGGTCTGGAGCAGGTACGACGGGACGAACACCACCCACTGGATGACGAAGGCGAGGGCGACGCACAGCGCGAAGACGGGGATGCCGCCGACGGTAGCCCCGCCCTGGCTGCCGGCCAGCGCCACCAGGGCGGCGATCAGGACGACGACCGGCAGGGCGACGAGCGCGTTGCGGTCAGGCTTCTTCATGACGCCTTCCTACCCGCTTGCCTGCCGGACCATAGCTGCGAGCACGGAGCATCAGGCAAGGCCGGCGCCCACCGTGACGCCGAGGTCGCGGAGCAGGCCGTCCTCGAGGTCGTAGATCCAGCCGTGGACGGCCAGCGCCGCGCCACGCTCCCAGGCCGTCTCGACGATCTCGGACCGGGCGACCGCCCGCACCTGCGCGGCGACGTTCAGCTCGCAGAGCCGGTCCCAGCGGGCGTCGTCCGACGGGAGCGCAGCGAGCTCCTCGCGGTGAACGTCGGCGAGGTTGCGGAGCGGCTGGAGCCACAGCGCCACGGCGCCGGCCTGGTGCCCCTCGAGCGCGGCGCGCACGCCGCCGCAGTGGTAGTGACCGCAGACGATGATGTGGCGCACCTCGAGTGACGACACGGCGTACTCGATCACGGCCAGGGCGTTGACGTCCGTGGCCGGGACCAGGTTGGCGACGTTGCGGTGGACGAAGAGCTCGCCCGGCGCCAGGCCGACGATGTCGTTGGCCGGGACCCGGCTGTCGGAGCAGCCTATCCACAGGAGGTCCGGCCGCTGGATGTGCGCCAGCCGCGAGAAGAACTCCGGGTCTGCGCCGATGCGCTCGGCGGCCCAGGCGCGGTTTCGCGCGAAGAGGTCGGCGAGGTACTTCATGCCTGCTTGCTGCCCATCACGAGGGAGAGCTTAGCAGTGGTTTGTGAGGACTGTGCGCGTCACGATACAAATCGCGCATGGACGGAGCGCGACTGGCGATCATCGGCGCCGGCATCGCCGGACTCACCGCGGGCTGCTACGCGGCCCGGTCCGGCTACCGGACGAGCATCCTGGAGATGGGGCAGGTGCCGGGCGGCCTGTGCACCTCCTGGCGCAGGAAGGGCTACCTGTTCGACGGCAGCGTCGCCGGCCTGGCGGGGACGGCGCCGGAGGCGCCGGTCTACCGCCGCTGGGCGCGATGCAGGCGTTCCGCCCGGACGCGAGCATGATCAAGGCGCTCCTGCAGGGCGCCCCGCGTTACGACGAGCCGACTCTGAGCGGTTTCTATTCGGCCGGGCAGTGGGTGGAGAGCTGGGGCGGCATCACCACCGCGGCGCAGTCCGGCCGCAACGCGGTGCGCGCGCTCTGCCAGAAGGACGGCGCGCGCTTCGCCTCCTGAGCGACGCGCGCACTAGCCCTCCTCGGTATACACCGTGGCGTCGAGGTCGAGTCGCCGGTCCCGGGCCGCCTTGCGCGTACGCGCGTTGACCAGGGCGATCATCGCCTTGAGGGGGATGGGGAACGGCGACCGGTCGGAGCGCGCGACCGTCGCGGGCGAGAACGGACGCGCCGCGACGATGTCGGCGACGGCGAGCGGCAGTACGCGGCGCAGCTGCCTCGAGAACATGCCGGCCTCGTCGAGGGGCCGGCCGTCGATCGGCGAGGTGCCCCCGAAGCCGACGCCGCCCATCCAGGTCCAGCCCATCTGCTCCGCGAACAACCGCATGCTGCGCAGCTCGGCGCGCCGCTGGATGGGCTCGGGAAAGCCGGAGTGGGCGATGCCGTAGAAGAGCGGCGCGTGCCCGTCCAGCTCCGCGCGCCGCTCGAACACGTCCTCGAGCAGGCGCTGGGTGACGGCCGGAAGCTCGTCGAGGTAGCTCGGCGCGAGGAGCACGACCACGTCCGCGCCGGCGAGTCGCCCCAGCGCCTCGCCCGTCGCCTCCGGCCCAGCGCTCCACCTGGGGACGCGCCACACGTCGGCGATCGCGCCGGCGCGCTCGATCCGGGCGCGCAGGTCCCGCGCGATCGCGCCGGTGTTGGACTTCGGCCGCCGACTGCCGTCGATGACGAGGACGCTCACGGCGTCCTCCGGGAGACGGCGTCGAGGGCCGTCTCGAGCTCGGCTCGCGCCGCGGCCTCGTCGCCGCCCGCGAAGACAGCGGCGGCGTGACGGGTGTCGATGTTCACGGCGAGCCGGCCGACGAGGAAGCGGAAGGCGTCGGCCTCAGCCGCGGACCCGTCGGCGGTTGGTCCTCCCGACCCGGCCCGGCCCGGCCCGCTGCCGCCGTCCCGGAGCAGCCCGACCCCGACCAGCGGCGGCAGATCGTAGCGTCCCGTGAAGTGCATCTCGCCATCCCGCACCTCGTAGATCGGCACCATGAGCGGCTGGAACCGGTCAACGACCTTCTTGAGCTCCGCGCAGTACGAGCCGAACCGGACGGGGGTGGCGAGGACCAGCACGTCGCTCGCCACGATCTTCCTGAAGATGTCCTGCATGTCGTCCTTCACCGAACAGGCGCCCGGCGTCCGCATCCCGCAACTGGCGCAGCCGGTGCAGGGGATGACGTCGACGGCCCGGCAGTCGACGACCTCGACGTCGTAGCCTCGGCCGGCCAGCGTCGCGCGGAGGGCGGCGAGCGCCGAGGCGCCGTGTTCGGCGTCGGCGCTCAGCGCGGAGAGCACCAGGGCCGTCATGTCCGCGGTTCCGCTCATGACTGCATCATCGCCCGGCGGCCGCAGGCTCGGCAAGCGAACCCGCCGGGCGGCAGGACGCGGGCCGGCGTCAAGGGTCGTCGATGGTGAAGCTCCCGGTGACGACCGGGCCCCCACGCCGGTAGGTGGCGACGACGACCCCGGAGCTGGTCGTCGTCGCGTCGACGAACGCGAGCGACCTGGGCGCCGCCCCCTCCATGAAGAGGCGGCGGCCGCTGCCGAGCACGAGCGGATACACGAACAGGCGGTACTCGTCCACGAGATCGTGCGACATGAGCGTCTGCAGCAGGTCGCCGCTCCCGTGGACCTGCAGCTCGCGGCCGGGCTGCTCCTTGAGCCGTGCGACCTCCTCGGCCACGTCGCCGCGCAGCAGTCGCGCACCCTGCCAGCTCACCGTCTCCAGCGTCCGCGAAGCCACGTATTTGGGGAGGGCGTTCAGCCGGGACGCGACCGGGTCCGCCTCCTCGGTGACCCGGGGCCAGAAGGCGGCGAAGATCTCGTAGGTCTTCCGCCCGAGCAAGAAGGCGTCGGCTTGCTCGAACCAACCCGTCACGATCCGGCCGAAATCCTCGTCGGCGAAGGGGTACGACCACCCACCGTGCTCGAACCCCCCGCTGCGGTCCTCCTCGGGTCCGCCGGGCGCCTGCATGACGCCGTCCAACGTCAGGAATGTCGCAACCGTAAGCCTCATGCCTCATCACCTCGCACCTGGAAGGTCCCCCGCCGCGTGAGGCGGCGAACCGTCAGCGCAGGTCGCCGGCCTCCCGGACGCGGCGGGCCAGGCCCTCGTCACCCAGCTCCACGCACAACTCGGCAAAGTCGGGGGCGACGCCGCACCACTCGAGGTCGGCGACGTCCTCGCCGATCGGCGCGTCGAGCCGCAGCGTCGCGAGGCGCAGGAACAGGTCCGCGTCGTCGCGGCTCGCCCGCAGGTTCTCCACGAGGCGGGCCGCCCGCGCCGCCGGGAGGCCGAGCGCGGACGGGTCGTCGGGGATGGCCTCGAGGTGTCCGAACCGGGCCAGCACCGCGGCCGCCGACTTGGCTCCCCACCCGGGGATGCCGGGGAAGCCGTCCGCCGCGTCGCCGACCAGCGCGAGCCAGTCGGGGATCGAAGCCGGCGGGACGCCGAACTTCGCGATCACGCCGGCCTCGTCCAGCACGATGTCGCGGCGGCGGTCCCAGCACACGACGCGTTCTCCGAGGACGGCCTGGGCGAGGTCCTTGTCCGGCGAGCAGAGCACGACCCGATCGACCCCGGGCAGGTCGCGGAAGCGGGCGGCCGCCGTGGCCAGAGCATCATCGGCCTCGAGCTCCACCATCGGCCAGACCACGATCCCCAGCGCCCGAACCGCGCGCTCGGCGAGCTCGAACTGGGCCAGCAGGTCCGGGTCGACGCCGGCGCCCGTCTTGTAGCCGGCGTACAGCTCGTTACGGAACGACTCGACGACATGGTCGAAGGCGCAGGCGACATGCGTCACCCCCGGCGTCGAGAGCAGCAGCCACAGGCTGCGCAGCAGACCGACCGTCGCGCCGACCTCACGGCCCGCCGCGTCCTGCCTCGGCGGCGCGCCGAAGTGGCTGCGGAAGAGCTCGTAGGTCCCGTCGACGAGGTGGATCCTCATCGCGGGCTCAGGCGCCGAACCTGCGGACCGCGCGGGCGTGCGCCTTGGCCGCCTCGGTCTCGCGGTCCTTCGGCGCGGCGGTCGTGACCAGGTCGCCCAGGAGGGTCGCCGAGACCCTGGCCACCTGGTCGACCGCGTGGTCGAAGGCCTCGCGGTTGGCGGTCGAGGGAGTCGCGAAGCCGCTGATCTTCCTGACGTACTGCAGCGCCGCCGCCCGGATCTCCTCATCGGTCGCGGGAGGCTCGAAGTTGTACAACGTCTTGATGTTCCGGCACACGTGGATCACCTCGTCAGACGCACGATCGCGGCGGGGCGGTGCGCCGCGCCGACGCTCAGGACGGTGCCCGGAGGCGCGGCTATCGAATCAGGCCAGCCCTCACACTGCCCACGTCAGGAGGGCCGCGAGGCTGGCGGCGAGCGCGACGGCCGCGCCACCGGCAGCCCACACACGCCAGACTGCGTCGTCGATGACCTCGCCGGTCAGCGGCCTGTCGGCGGCGCCCAGCGCGTAGGCGCCCGGCTTCTGCAGCTGCACCCCCAGGCTGCCGGCCATGGTCGCGATGACCAGCGTCTTGTTCGGTCCGTGCTGTGGCTGGTGCTGGGTGCGGTACGCCCGCCAAGCTCGCCCGGCGGTGCCCTTGAGCGCAGAGACGGCGACCAGCAGCAGGCCGGTGATGCGCGTCGGGACCCAGTTGGCGGCGTCGTCGCTACGCGCCGCGGCCTTGCCCACGTACTCGCGCTCGTCGCGGTAGCCGAGCATGGCGTCCATCGTGTTGACCGCCCGGTAGGCGAGCGCCCCGGGGAGTCCGAAGAGCGCGTAGTACAGCAGCGGTGAGACGACACTGTCGGTGAGGTTCTCGGCCAGGGACTCGATCGTCGCGGAGACGATGAGCGGCGGGTCGAGGTCCGGCGAGCGGCTGACGAGCGCCGCGAGCGAGGCGCGCGCTGCGCCGGTGTCGGAGGCGAGCGCGCGCTGGACGTCGCGGCCGGCGCGCACCAGCCCGCGCAGCGAGAAGGTCGTCTTGAGCGCGCAGGCGCCGAGCGGCAGCGCGAGCCACCAGGGAAGCCGCTCCAGAACGAGAGTGAGCACGAGGCCGGCCGCGAACGCCGCTCCGGCCGTCACCAGGACGATCAGGACGCCATAGGCGAACTCGGCGCCGGGCCGGCCGCGCGGCCGTCGCCGCTCCAGCGCGCCGATCAGCCGCCCCATCCAGACGACGGGGTGGAGCGCGTTCGGGGGCTCGCCCAGAGTCACGTCGATGAGCCCCCCGAGCAGCACCGTGGCGAGCGCCAGTCGCCAATCATGAGGGACGAAGAACACCGGAGTCGGAGCTTCCGAAGCGCCGGGTCAGTCGTCGTCGGACGGGACGTACTTGTCCGGCTCGAGCCCGGCGAGGTGACCGGTCGCGTTGACGAAGCGGACGGTGACGCAGCCCCCGGCGAACTCGAGCAGGGAGACGCCGCCGTGCGTGGTGGACAGCGTCCACCACTTCTCCGGCGGCACGCCCAGGTAGTGGTTCAGGACGGCGCGGATGGGGCCGTCGTGCGCCACCAGGCAGGCGCTGCCGCCGCCCTCGACGGGCAGGAAGCCGGTGGCGACGGCGCTCGCGTCCATCGTGTCGGGCAGACAGGCGTCGGGATCCTCGTCGGAACCGGTGATCCAGTCGACGACCGCGGCGGGGGCGGCATCGACGGCGGCCGCCGCCGCGCCCGCCTTCATGGCACGGGTCGCGTCCGACGCGGCGTTGCGGTCGGCCGCGCTGGCATCGCCCTGACTCACGGCGTTGCCGCAGTACGCGCCGGTGTCGTCCACCCCGAACGGCTGCAGGATGTCGATCACGGCGGCGTGCACGCGGGCCTCGAGGTGCTCGAGCGACTCTCCGTTGGGCAGTGCGGTGCGGTACGGATCCGCGGCGAAGGCGGCCGTCAGCTCCGTGTCGGCCTCGAACTCCTGCCAGGGACGCCCCTCGTAGTCGCCCAGCGAGATCTCGCGCAGGCGCGGGTCGAGGACGATCCGCGGCGCGCCGGGCGCGCGGGCGGCCTCCCAGGCGGCGACGATGTGCTCCGCTGTCGCCCGTGCCCGCGGAAGGTCGCTGGAGTACACGGGCATGGGGCCGAAGGGCGCGAGCCGCTCTGCGGCCGCGCGCGCCTGGTCCTCCCCCAGCGGGGTCAGCGGGTGATCGCTCTGCCCCATCAGCGTGCCGCCGATGTTGCCCGTGGACTGACCGTGACGGACCAGATACAGCTTCATGCGACATCCTCGGTGGTCTTGGGGGTCATCAGGTCGCCAGACCGACGATGGCGCAGCCGGTGACCAGGGCTGCCGCCTCGGCGAGCTCGATGCCCATGCCGTACACGTCGCCGGTGAGGCCGCCGAGGCGCTTCGCCACGGCGGCCTGCACGCCCAGCGCGACGCCCATGGAGACCGCGGCGGCGACCAGGCCGGCGTACCAGGAACCGACCGCGCCGGCCCACAAGCCGGCCAGGCCGGCGAGGACGACGCCGGCCGCCAGCAGGCCGCCGGCCAGCTGCAAGGGCCCGGACGTGTGCTCGCGCGTGAACGCCTCGCCCGTGCCGGCGGCGCGCGCGTAGGGCCACCAGTACACGTCGAGCGCCGGCAGCGCGCGCGCGGCGCACCAGCCGGCGAGCAAGGGCGCGGCCGCGTCGCCGCGCGTGAGCGCGCCCAGGGCCGCGACCTTGAGCACCAGGAGCAGCACCGCCGCGGCCACCCCCATGGCGCCGACGTTGTGGTCCTTCATGATCTCAAGCGCGCGCTCGCGCGGCGCGCCGCTGAGGATGCCGTCGGCCGTGTCCATCAGGCCGTCCAGATGCAGCCCGCGCGTCAGCAGTTCAAGCAGGATGACGACCAGCGCCGCCGCGACGAGGCCGGGCAGGAACCAGAGCAGTCCCGCGTAGACCGCCCACGCGGCGGCGCCCATGGCCAGGCCGACCAGCGGGTACCAGCCCATGCTGCGCCAGAGGTCGGATGGGCTCACGTCGCCCTCGACCCTGAGCGGGATGCCGGTGAGGAACGTCACCGCCAGTGTCAGCTGTCGCAGCATCGTCCTCGTCTCAGTCCGCGTCGTCCGCCCGGCTACCGCGCCAGCTCGGCGTCGGCCTCACTGGGGTCGCCGGCGACGCCGGCGCTCTCGAAGGTGGCCATCTCGCTGAGGATGCGGGCGGACGCCTCGATGATACTCATCGACAGGGCCGCCCCGGTGCCCTCGCCCAGGCGCATCTGCAGGTCGAACAGCGGCACCAGGCCGAGCTCGTCGAGCACCACCTGGTGGCCGATCTCGATGCTCACGTGGCTGGGCAGGATGTAGTCGACGCACTCGTGGCACAGGCGCACGGCGGCCAGCGCCGCGGCCGCGCTGATGAACCCGTCCATGACGACCGGAATGCGATGAGCCGCGCCGCCGAGGAACACACCGGTCATGGCGGCGATCTCCAGGCCGCCGACCTTGGCGAGGACGTCGATGGGGTCGGCGGCATCCGGCGCGTTCGCGGTGAGCGCCTTCTCGATGACGGCGATCTTGGCCGGGAGCGCCTCCTTGGCGATGCCGGTGCCGCGTCCGGTGACCTCGGCGGCCGGCTGACCAGTGAGCGCCGTGATGACCGCCGACGCGGCCGTCGTGTTGCCGATCCCCATCTCGCCGGTGGCGATGATGTCGAGCCCCTTCGCGAGCTCCTCCTCCACGAGCTCGATGCCGATCTCGATGGCGCGCACGCACTCCTCGCGGGTCATCGCCGGGCCCACAGCCATGTTGGCCGTACCCATGCGGACCTTCCGATGGCGGACGCCCTCGGCCCCGCTCAGATCGGCGTTCACGCCCACGTCGGTGACCAGGACCCGGGCGCCGACGTGACGCCCGATGACGTTGATGCCGGCGCCGCCGGCGGCGAAGTTCATGACCATCGCCGGCGTGACCTCGGCGGGGAAGGCGCTGACACCCTCGGCGGTCACGCCGTGGTCGGCGGCCATGACGGCGATCGCCTTGGTTACGATCACCGGCTGCTCCTTGCCCTGGATGCCGGCGAGCTGGATGGAGAGCGTCTCCAGACGGCCCAGAGCCTTGGGCGGCTTGGTGAGCTTCAGCTGCCGTTCCTCCGCGGCGCGCATGGCGTCGGCGTCGAGGGGGCCGATGGCGAGGACGGTGCGGTCGAGAAGGTCGGTCACTGGAGCTCCTTGGAGGGTGACGAAGAGTCGTCGATGGACTGGATCTGCGGCTGCGCCAGCGTCTTGAGGTCGAGCGCATAGCCGGAGACGAGCAGGTAGAGGCCGTCCGCGTCGCGGGCGAGACGCTGGTTGGCCCAGCCCAGCTGGTCGCGGTACAGGCGGGCGAGCGGGTATTCGGGGACGACCCCGAGCCCGACCTCGTTGGTGACGGCGACGAGGGTGACGCCGGTCTCGGCCACGGCCGCGACGAGGCCGTCGACGGCCGCCGTGACGCGCGCCGCGGCGGCGCGCTCCTCGTCCGGCGGCAACAGGTCCTTGTCGTAGTTGTAGCCATCCTCAGGCGGCGCGCTGCCGCCGAAGGCGCCGCCGCTGAACAGCAGGTTGGTCACCCAGAGGGTGACGCAGTCGAGCAGGACGACGGGCGGGGCGCCGGCCGAGCCGGCGGCGGCCGCACGCACGGCCGCCGGCACCTCGATGGGGCATTCCACCGTCGTCCACGAGGCAGGTCGCGACGCCCGGTGGGCGCTCACGCGCTGCACCATCTCCTCGTCGTGCGCCTCTGACGTGGCGATGTACGTCACCCAGCCGCCGCGCGGTTCGGCCAGCTGCGCCGCGAGCCGCTCCGCGTACGTGCTCTTGCCGCTGCGCGCGCCGCCGGTGACGAGGATGAGTGAGCCCTGAACGGACTGGTCGTGACCTGTGTCCACCGCTGCCCTCCCTCGAGGCGTTGTCGCAGTGACCTCTCAGCCGTGGTGTCCTGGCTCGCGCTTCGTCCTACCGGCCGCGCCTTCCCACCCATGAGGGCAGTGGCCTGTGTGCGGCTTTCGTCGGCGCCTACAGTTGCGGGGCAGCGCCGGCCTTGCACCGGCTTCCCAGCAGCTGAGAGATGCCCGGCAAGGCTACAGCCGCCCGGGCGAAGGCGTCAATCTGGAGGGCGGCTGCCGGCAGGGCTCCTCGCCCCGCTCAGCCTGCGCACGACCGCGAGCAGCTCGGCCGGCGAGAGAACCGGAAGGCCGAGACAGTGGTCGTCGGGGTAGTGCGCACCGTTCCCCGTGACCAAGCACCGGGCTCCTCCCGCGAGCCCGACCTCGACGAATCGCTCGTCGTCCAGGTCGGGCAGCGGACGCGGCAGAGGGACGGAGGCCACCGGCAAGCCGGACCGCCGCAGCTCCTCCAGCACGTCGTCCGCTCTCGCCGCGTCGATCGAGAGCCTTGGACGATGCAGGACGTCGTCGTACTCGGCAAGGATCCTCGCGTCCACGCAGCACTCGAGGGCTCCGGCGATGACGAGACCCAGGATCCGCGCCGGCGGCCCGAAGGGCGACAGCAGTGCCGAGACGAGGACGTTCGTGTCGAGGACGATCCTCATCCTGAACGTCGCGCGCGCCGGGCGGCCTGGATCTCCTCGTCGATCTCCTCGATCGTCATGCGGTCCAGACCGGATGCCACAGACGCCAGCTGGATGGACTGCACCGCATGCACGGCGCGCGCCCGGCGGATCGCCGCCGCGGACTCCTCGACCGTCGTCGCGTCGACGGCGGCGAGGATCGCCACCGGCTTGCCGTTGCTGGTCACCACCATCTGCCCCTCGACGGGGAGGTCTCGCCAGAGCTCGGCCGACCTGGAGCGCAGCTCCCTGACGCTGACGAACCGCATACCGCCTCCTCCGCTCGCTGTGACACGATTGTGACACAGATGAGTCACGGGTCAAGGAGCTCCACGGCGGCCGGCGAGGCGGCCCGACTCTGTCCGCCAAGCGCCCCGGGCCGTCTCCAGCCCGGGCGACGCCGCATGCTCACACTGGCCATTCCCGCGCCGAGGAGTACCATTGACGCGAGACCGGAGCCCCAGGGGGTGGACCATGGCACGCGAACCGCTCACCCGCGCCGAGTTCCTCAAGATCCTGGCCGCAGGCGCCGGCGGCATCGTCTTCCTGCGCGGCTCGGAGGACGCCCTCGCCGCCATCACGGGGGCGGACGACGATCTCGACCAGGCGGCACTTGACGGCGACGCCGCGCGCGCCGCCGCCCTCCCGTACATGACGGTCGTCCACGGCACGCCCATCGACGTGAACGTGAGGACGGCGATCGCGAAGCTCGGCGGCATGCGCCGGTTCGTCGGTAGCGGTGACGACGTGATCATCAAGCCCAACATCTGCGCCGCTCGCGCGCCGAAGTACGCGGCGACCACCAACCCGACGGTCGTCGCCACGCTGGTACGGCTGGCGCGCGGCGCCGGCGCGAGCCGCGTGCGCGTCATGGACAACCCGATCTCGTCGAGCGCCGGCACCTGCTACTCCGCCAGCGGGATCGGGTCGGCGGTCAAGGCGGCCGGAGGCTCGATGCACGTGATGAGCGGCTCCCGCTACCGGACCTACGACATCCCCGGCGGCAAGCTCGGGCGCCATCCGATCTACCGCGACATGGTGGAGTGCGACGTGCTCATCAACGTCCCCATCGCCAAGCAGCACGGGTCCACCGGTCTCACTCTGGCGGGCAAGAACCTGATGGGCTGCACCAGCGACCGCGGCCGCATGCACAGGCTGGGCCTCAGTCGCACGATCGCCGAGCTGAACGCCAAGCTCAGGCCCGAGCTCACGGTACTCGACGCCATCCGCATCCTGGTGAGGAACGGCCCGACCGGCGGAAGGCTCAGCGACGTGCGCCGCAAGGACATCGTGATCGCCTGCAAGGACTGGGTGGCGGCCGACGCCTACGCGACCCGCCTGTTCGGCAGGTCGCCGGCCTCTGTCCCCTACATCGCCGCGGCCGCCAAGATGGGGCTCGGCAAGGCCAGCCTCTCCGGCCTCGCGATCAAGAAGTACGAGGTCTGACGAGCCCGTGACCGAGGGTCACGAGCCGGCGGGCGCCGCGCACGACGAGACAGGCGGCGCCGCGAGAGCGTCGCGGCGGAGGGCGGGCGGCTGGACGGCGGCCCGCTGGGCACGGCGCACCGTCCAGATCCTCACGTTCGTCACCTTCGTCTACCTGCTCTTCTCCGGCCTCCAGAGACTCGACCCGCAGCCCTACGCCAGCATCTTCTTCCGCTTCGACCCTCTGGCGGCGCTGGCGACGATGCTCTCCGCCCGCGCCTGGCTGACGCCCTTCGCCCTCGCCTTCATCACGCTCGGGCTGACCCTGGTGCTCGGCCGCGTGTGGTGCGGCTGGATCTGCCCGATGGGGACGCTGCTCGGGTGGCTGCGCTTCCGCTCGGCGCGACGCCTGGCCGGCAGCGTGCCGCCGGCGCTGCGTCGCGTCAAGTACGTGGTGCTCGGCGTCATCGTCATGCTGGCCGCGCTCGCCAACCTCACGCTGCTCGTGCTCGACCCTCTCTCCCTGCTGACGCGGACGATGACGACCTCGGTCATCCCCGGATCCGTGTATCTCGTGGACGCCCTCGAGCGAGCGGGGATGACGTGGAGTCCCACGGTCGGCCTCGTCGCATGGGTCGAAGAGCACTTCCGCGGCTCCGTGCTGCCGACCATCCAGCCGCGGTACGAGCAGGCGATCGGTATCTTCCTCGTGCTGCTCGCGCTGATCCTCCTGAACGCCGTCGCCGACCGCTTCTGGTGCCGGTATCTCTGCCCGCTCGGCGCGCTCCTCGGCCTCGTGTCCAAACTGCAGCTGCTGCGGCCGGTCATGAGCGTCGGCTGCGGCAGCTGCGGCAGCTGCGCCGCTGCCTGCCGGGTGGACGCGATCGAGGTCGACGGCCGGCGGGGCCGCGCGCACGACGCCGCTTCGCCGCGCGTGGTGACGTCCGAATGCACGATGTGCCTCGACTGCCTCGTGGCCTGCGAGCGGGAAGGCGGCATGACGCTCGGCGTCGCCCGGCCGGGTCCGTGGGCCGCGTACGACCCGGGACGCCGCGAGGCGGTGCTCGCGGTGGGCACCGGCCTCGGGATCGCTCTTCTCCTCGGCACCGGCGTCGCCCGCGCCGTCAAGCGCCCGGGCCTTATCCGGCCACCGGGCGCCCAGGACGAAGCCGGCTTCCTCTCCCGCTGCCTGCGCTGCGGCGAGTGCATGAAGGCGTGCCCGACCTCCGGCCTCCAGCCGACCCTGGCCGAGGCAGGGCTCGAGGGCCTGTGGACGCCCGTCCTCAGATCGCGCCTCGGCTACTGCGACTACGCCTGCAACGCCTGCGGCCAGGTGTGTCCGTCGGGCGCGATCCCGCCGCTCGCGCTGCCGCGGAAGCGTGAGCAGGTCATCGGCGTCGCTGTGATCGACAAGGACCGCTGCCTGCCCTGGGCGGCGGACACCCCGTGCATCGTGTGCCAGGAGATGTGCCCCGTCCCGGACAAGGCCATAGAGCTCGGCCGGCAGCGACTCATCACTCGTGGCGACGGCAGTCAGGACTACCTCGCGCGGCCGCGGGTGGTCCCCGGCCGCTGCATCGGCTGTGGCATCTGCGAGTACAAGTGCCCGCTCGAAGGGCAGTCTGCCATCGTCATCGTGCCGACCGATACGGACCTCGCCGGAGGCGGCGCGCCGGCCGCCGGCTGAAGGGCGGCCAGAGCGCGCGTCGCCCCCGGTATACTCTCGGCATGAACGCCGACGACCGCACGCTCGCCGACCTGCGCGACGCCGTCCTCTTCAGACAGCTGGACGACGCCCAGCTGGAGCGCCTCAGGACCGTCGCCCAGCCGCGGCGGCTGGCGGCGGAGGAGACGCTGTTCCTCCAGGGCGACTCCGCAACGGCGTTCTACCTGCTCGCCGAGGGCCGTCTCAAGGTCTTCAAGCTGCTGCGCGACGGGCGCACGGCCACGATGCGTCACGTCGAGGCCGGTCAGACCTTCGCGGAGGCGGCGCTGTTCCACGAAGCGTATCCGTCGAGCACCGAGACGCTGACCGAGTGCCTCGTGTACCGCTTCGACAAGGAAGCGACGCTGGCGTTGCTGCTGGCCGATCCCCAGCTCTCCGTCAGCCTGCTCGGCGCTATGGCGGAGCTCCTCGGGCTGCTGAACCGGAGGGTCGAAGAGCTGCTGCTGCCGGTGCCGGCGCGCCTCGCCAGGTACCTGCTGGCGCGCGCCGACGAGCAGCTCGAGCCGGCCGCTCCGACCCAGGGGCCGCGCGTCATCACGCTCCCGGTGAGCAAGCGCGAGCTTGCGGCGCGCCTCGGGACCGTCCCCGAGACGCTCAGCCGGACCTTCGACCGCCTCAGGCGCGCGGAGGTGATCCGCATGAGCGGCGACCACCGCTTGATCGAGATCCTCAGCTTCGACAAGCTGCGGCGGCTCGCACAGGAGTAGCGCCCCGACGGCGACGGCCGCGGCAGCACCTCGTCAGGTGAGCTCGGCGAACGCCTGCTCGAGCGCGACGTCCAGGTCCACCGGCCCGGGACCAGATTCCGTGAACTGATCACCGAAGACCGGCCGGTCGCGCACGCTGAGCGTGCCCAACGCGACCGGCGCGTCCGACAGGTAGTCCCACTCGCGGATCCTGGCCCAGGCCTGCTCCTCGTCCCGGGGGTCGTGGCCCTCGAGCTCGTAGACACGCTCGTTGTAGTAGTCGTAGAGGTTCCGGAAGGTCACGCAGACCTGCAGCGTGTCCACGACGCTGAAGCCCCGGTGCGCGATGGCCTCCGCGTACAGCCTCTTCAGCAGCTCCTTGCCGTGCGAGTAGCCTCGAGCCAGGTAGCTCGCGCCGGCGACGTGGAGCAGCTCGAGCGGGTTGAAGGGCCGCTCCCAGCTGCCGTACGGCGTGCTGCGACCGCGGTAGCCGGGAGGCGTCTCCGGCCCCGCCTGGCCGATGGTGAGCCCGTACACGCCGTTGTCGTGCACGATCAGCGTGAGATCCACGTTGCGCTTGGCCGCGAACAGGGTGTGCTCCAGCCCCTCGGCGAAGGTGGCTCCGTCGCCGGCGTGCACCACCACGGTCAGCTTCGGGTTGGCCAGCTTGACGCCGATGGCGGTGGGGATGGACCGGCCATGCAGAGAGTCGAAGCTGTTCACCCCGATGTAGTCCATGATCTTGCTGTTGCAGCCGATGTCACTGACCAGCACGATGTCCTCCGGCCTCGTGCCGGCGGCGATCAGCTCCTGGAAGACGGGCTTGATCGCGTTGAGCACCGCGAAGTTGCCGCAGCCGGGACACCATGTGTTCTTCGCGTAGGTGGCGAGCCGGGAGGCCGGCACGCGCGCGGCGGCCCGGCCGGCCCCCTTTGCGCCCTTCTTCTCCGCAGCGCTCATGCCAGCACCTCCTCGGCCTGCCGGCGCAGCTCGCCGACGCCCCACGGCCTCCCGTCGTACCGCAGCAACCGCCCATCGATGTGAAAGCCGCGCTGCTCGAGCAGCCGGGCGAGCTGGCCGCGGGAGTTGCCCTCTGCCACGGCCAGCGTCTCCGTTCCCTCCAGAGCCTCCGCCATCTGCCGGTCGGGGAACGGCCACAGCACGACGGGCTGCACGATGCGGATGCCCGCCAGCTCGCCGACCTCGCGGGCCGCGCCCGTCGGCGAGCCCCAGGTGACCAGCGTCTCCCTCGCGTCCGGATCGCCGTACACGTACACCTGCTGCACGGTGTCGAGCTCCTCGGCGAGAGCGAATCCCTTGGCGTTCCATTTGTCCTGCATGCGCACGGTGAGCTCCGGGTCCTCGGTGGTGATGCCGAACTCGTCGTGGGTGTAGCTGTTGACCTTGACGACGGCGCCCTCGCGCCCGGGGAAGGCGAGCGGTGAGATGCCGTCCTCGGCGAAGAGGTAGCGCTTGTACGCGAGTCCCGCGTCGGCGGCGACGGACCTCGCGGCGGCGGGGACGTGCCCGACGCCGCCCTTCTCCCGCGCCGCGCCGGTTCCAGCGCCGGCGGCGAGTGGCACGCCATCGGCGCTGCGCTGCGGGACGCCGTCCCAGAGCCGCGGCTCCAGCCGCGGCAGATACGGGGACGGCGTCCCGGTCGAAGCTCTGTGAGTCGTCGTTGAGCGTCCTGTCGCCGAGAACGATGGCCGGCATCTGGTACTTCCAGGCAGCGTCCATGGCGTAGGTGCTCCAGGCATAGGCCTGCTCCACGTCGGCCGGCGCGACCACGAAGCGTGGGAACTCGCCGTGCCCCGCACTCATGGCGAAATGCAGATCGGCCTGCGCCGTGTACGTCGGCAGGCCGGTAGCCGGCCCGGTGCGCTGGCCCAGCACCACGACGATGGGCAGCTCGGCCTGGCCGGCCAGACTGAGCCCCTCGACCATGAGGGCGAACCCGCCACCGGAGGTGCCGACGGCGGCCCGGTCGCCCGCGTACGCGTGCCCGAGGGCCATCATGACGGCGGCGATCTCGCCCTCCGGCTGCACCACCTTGAGCTTGAAGCGCGGCGCCTGCCGCGCCAGATAATGCAGCAGGCCGCTCGCCGGCGTCATGGGGTAGCCGGCGTACGCCTGCAGGCCACCGCGGATGAGACCCAAGCCCGGTGGCCTCGAGCCCCGTCATCACCGGCCGGGGTCCGCCTCCCGGCAGGTCCACGAGCAGCTTCTCCGTAGCGAGGTCGAACCCGCGTCTCGCCACCCGCAGGTTGAGCTCCGTCTGTTTGGGCTGGTAGCGGTGGATCACGTCCTCAAGCGTCTCCCAGGGGATGGCGATGGCTTTGCAGAACGCGCCGAGGATGGCGCTGTTGCGCATCACGCTCGGCGCTTCTTCCTGCTCGAGGATCGTCTTGACGGGGACGCCCGTCCGGAACGGGTGCGCCATGCTCGGCAGGCTCGTCGACTCGATGCTCTCGCTGTCGAACACGGTCACCGGCTGCTGCTTGAGTCGCCAGTGGTGCCGCTCCAGCGTGTCGGGGCTGAGGGCGATCATCACATTGATGTGGTCGCGGTGGGCGGTGATCCGGCCGCGGTGCGCGCGCACGATCACGTAGTTGTGGCCGCCGCGGATGAGCGACGGGGAGTCCACGTAGGTATACAGTCGGTAGCCGAGCTCGTTGAGCAGGTGAGCGATCATGCTGCCGGCGTGGGTGATGCCGTCGCCGGCCTTGCCGCCGATGAGGACGGAGAACGAATCCACGCGGAGCCTCCTGGCGCGAGGGGACGGTCGACCAGTTCATACCCGAAGTGACGAGGAATCCTCCAGGGCGCCCCAGGACATGGAGAAGGGACGGCGGAGCCACATGCCCGAGCAGAAGAGGCCGCGCGCCGAGATCGCTGTCCCTCACGACCTCCAGATCGAGCTGCACGACGACTCCGAGGCGGCAGCCGCCTTCCTGCAGCTGCCGCCGTCGCATCAGCGCGAGTACGTCGACTGGATCGTCTCCGCGAAGCGACCGGAGACGAGAGCGCACCGCGTGGAGGAGACGGTGCGGCGCGTCAAGCGGCCGCGCGCCTGACGACCGCCTCCCCTCTCGAGACGGCCGAGACGAGCCGTCCCTTGACGCACGTCAAGGTACTTCACCGGCCTCTCGCGGTACTTTGTCACTGTCACCATCGTGAAAACCACGCGAAAGCGAGCAATGCATGGCAGTCCGCAGCATCGTGAAGATCGACGAAGACCTGTGCACCGGGTGTGGCCTCTGCGTCACCCCGTGCGCCGAAGGCGCGATCGAGATCGTCGACGGCAAGGCCAAGGTCATGAAGGATGAGTTGTGCGACGGCGCCGGCTTCTGCCTCGCCGTCTGCCCCGAAGGAGCCCTCACCGTGGAGAAGCGCGAAGCTCCGGCGTTCGACGAAGACGCCGCCGCCGAGAAGATCGCCGAGAAGCTGGCCGCCCACGTCACCATCCAGCAGACCTGCATGAACTGCGGCCGCAGCGAGAACGACGCCGTCCTCTTCCCTGCCCGCTACCAGGGCGACAGCAAGTGGGTCTGCGTCAAGTGCCTCCCCGCACTGATCCACGGGTGAGCCCGGGCTGAGGCAGCGGGGCGCGCGGCCGCGAGGCGGGCGCGCCCGTTCCAGGACCTGACTCGGCGCCTCCGGCGCCTGACGCTCCAACCCATCCCAGGAGGGATCAATGGCAGACAGTTACCACGAGTCCGTACACACGATGCTCAAGGAGTCCAGAGAGGCCGGCGAGGACACCTCGTTCGACCGCATGGACGCCATGGGCACGCGCTGCAAGTTCTGCGAGCAGGGGATCCGCTGCTCGCTCTGCTCCCAGGGGCCCTGCCGCATCACCGAGAAGGCGCCGCGCGGCGTCTGCGGCATCGACGCCGACGGCATGGCGATGCGCAACTTCCTGTTGCAGAACACGATGGGCACCGCCACCTACACCTACCACGCCGTCGAGGTGATGAAGACCCTCGCGCAGGCGAAGCCCGGCGGTACGTACGAGATCAAGGACTGGAGCAAGCTCGAGACCCTCGCCGGCGTCGTCGGCGAGGCCGGCGAGCCGCGCGACACGCTGCCCAAGCGCGTCGCCGACGCGATCCTCGCGGAGTTCAACCGCGACCATAAGAGCCCCTCGCCGTTCGTCGAGAAGATGGCTCCGGCCAAGCGCGTCGCCAAGTGGAAGGAACTCGGCATCATGCCGGGCGGCGTGCTCCACGAGAACATGTTCGCCACCTCCAGCTGCCTGACGAACGTCGACGGCAACTACGTGAGCCTCGCCCTCAAGGGCCTGCGCCTCGGCGTCGCCACCGCCTACGGCGCGCAGATCCCGCTCGAGCTCGCCCAGGACGCGCTGTGGGGCACGCCGACGCCGCACGCGATCAAGGTCGACCTCGGCATCATCGACCCCGAGTACGTCAACATCGTCGTCAACGGCCACGAGCCGATGGTCGGCGCCGCGCTGATCGACGCCGCCCACGAGGCCGGCGCGCAGGAGAAGGCGAAGGCCGCCGGCGCCAAGGGTCTGCGCATCGTCGGCTCCATCGAGACCGGCCAGGAGCTCGTCCAGCGCTTCGAGGTCGACGACGTGTTCGTCGGGCTCACCGGCAACTGGCTCACGGAGGAGCTCGCGGTCGCGACCGGCGGCCTCGATGTGTTCGCCGCCGACATGAACTGTGTCGTGCCGACCCTCGGCGCCACCTGCGCCGCCCACGGCACGCTGCTCGTGCCCGTCAGCGACCTCGTCGGCGTCGACGGCGCCGAGACGCCGATCGTCTTCGACGCGGCCACGGCAGGCGAGCAGGCGCAGCAGCTCATCGACCTGGCCATCGGCAACTTCCCCAAGCGCAAGGCGCTCGGCCAGGTGACGCCCGAGCTGCGCACCGGCGACGCCGTCGCCGGCTTCAGCACCGAGAGCATCCTCGGCGCCCTCGGCGGCAGCCTCGACCCGCTGCTCGACGTCATCAAGAACGGCACGCTCAAGGGCGTCTGCGGCCTCGTGAGCTGCACCACCCTGCGCGACTCCGACCAGGACAGCCACACCGTCGCCATCGCCAAAGAGCTGATCAAGAACGACGTGCTCGTGCCGGCCATGGGTTGCGGCAACGCGGGCCTGCAGGTCGCCGGTCTCGAGACCGCCGAGGCCAAGAAGTACGCCGGCCCCGGCCTCACCGCCGTCTGCGAGCTGCTCGGCATCCCGCCCGTGCTCAGCTTCGGCACCTGCACCGACACCGGCCGCATCCTGCTGCTGGTGGGCGCCATCGCCGACGCCCTCGGCGTGGACACCTGCGACCTGCCGGTCGTGGCCACGGTGAAAACCACGCGAAAGCGAGCAATGCATGGCAGTCCGCAGCATCGTGAAGATCGACGAAGACCTGTGCACCGGGTGTGGCCTGTGCGTCACCCCGTGCGCCGAAGGCGCGATCGAGATCGTCGACGGCAAGGCCAAGGTCATGAAGGATGAGTTGTGCGACGGCGCCGGCTTCTGCCTCGCCGTCTGCCCCGAAGGAGCCCTCACCGTGGAGAAGCGCGAAGCTCCGGCGTTCGACGAAGACGCCGCCGCCGAGAAGATCGCCGAGAAGCTGGCCGCCCACGTCACCATCCAGCAGACCTGCATGAACTGCGGCCGCAGCGAGAACGACGCCGTCCTCTTCCCTGCCCGCTACCAGGGCGACAGCAAGTGGGTCTGCGTCAAGTGCCTCCCCGCGCTCATCCACGGGTGAGCCCGGGCTGAGGCACCGGGGCGCGCGGCCGAGAGGCGAGCGCGCCCCTTCCGTCACCTGAACCGGCGCCTCCGGCGCCTGAAGCTCCAACAATCCCCGGGAGGGATCGATGGCAGACAGTTATCACGAGTCCGTCCACACGATGCTCAAGGAGTCCAGGGAGTCCGGCGAGAGCACCTCGTTCGACCGCATGGACGACATGGGCACGCGCTGCGGCTTCTGCGAGAAGGGCATCCGCTGCTCGCTGTGCTCGCAGGGTCCCTGCCGGCTCACCGAGAAGTCGCCGCGCGGCGTCTGCGGCATCGACGCCGACGGCATGGCGATGCGCAACTTCCTGCTCCAGAACACGATGGGCACCGCCACCTACACCTACCACGCCGTCGAGGTGATGAAGACCCTCGCGCAGGCGAAGCCCGGCGGTACGTACGAGATCAAGGACTGGAGCAAGCTCGAGACCCTCGCCGGCGTCGTCGGCGAGGCCGTCGAGCCGCGCGACACGCTGCCCAAGCGCGTCGCCGACGCGATCCTCGCGGAGTTCAACCGCGACCATAAGAGCCCCTCGCCGTTCGTCGAGAAGATGGCTCCGGCCAAGCGCGTCGCCAAGTGGAAGGAACTCGGCATCATGCCGGGCGGCGTGCTCCACGAGAACATGTTCGCCACCTCCAGCTGCCTGACGAACGTCGACGGCAACTACGTGAGCCTCGCCCTCAAGGGCCTGCGCCTCGGCGTCGCCACCGCCTACGGCGCGCAGATCCCGCTCGAGCTCGCCCAGGACGCGCTGTGGGGCACGCCGACGCCGCACGCGATCAAGGTCGACCTCGGCATCATCGACCCCGAGTACGTGAACATCGTCGTCAACGGCCACGAGCCGATGGTCGGCGCGGCGCTGATCGACGCCGCCCACGAGGCCGGCGCCCAGGACAAGGCCAAGGCGGCCGGCGCCAAGGGTCTGCGCATCGTCGGCTCCATCGAGACCGGCCAGGAGCTCGTCCAGCGCTTCGAGGTCGACGACGTGTTCGTCGGGCTCACCGGCAACTGGCTCACGGAGGAGCTCGCGGTCGCCACCGGCGGCCTCGACGTGTTCGCCGCCGACATGAACTGTGTCGTGCCGACCCTCGGCGCCACCTGCGCCGCCCACGGCACGCTGCTCGTGCCCGTCAGCGACCTCGTCGGCGTCGACGGCGCCGAGACGCCGATCGTCTTCGACGCGGCCACGGCAGGCGAGCAGGCGCAGCAGCTCATCGACCTGGCCATCGGCAACTTCCCCAAGCGCAAGGCGCTCGGCCAGGTGACGCCCGAGCTGCGCACCGGTGACGCCGTCGCCGGCTTCAGCACCGAGAGCATCCTCGGCGCCCTCGGCGGCAGCCTCGACCCGCTGCTCGACGTCATCAAGAACGGCACGCTCAAGGGCGTCTGCGGCCTCGTGAGCTGCACCACCCTGCGCGACTCCGACCAGGACAGCCACACCGTCGCCATCGCCAAAGAGCTCATCAAGAACGACGTGCTCGTGCTGGCCATGGGCTGCGGCAACGCCGGCCTGCAGGTCGCCGGTCTCGAGACCGCCGAGGCCAAGAAGTACGCCGGCCCCGGCCTCACCGCCGTCTGCGAGCTGCTCGGCATCCCGCCGGTGCTCAGCTTCGGCACCTGCACCGACACCGGCCGCATCCTGCTGCTGGTGGGCGCCATCGCCGACGCCCTCGGCGTGGACACCTGCGACCTGCCGGTCGTGGCCACGGCTCCCGAGTACATGGAGCAGAAGGCCACCATCGACGCCATGGCCGCCCTGGCCTTCGGCCTCTACACCCACGTGAACCCGGTGCCGTTCGTGACCGGAGCGCCCAACCTGGTCAAGCTCGTGACCCAGGACCTGCCGGGCGTCACCGGCGGCAAGCTGGCGGTCGAGACCGACGCCAAGGAAGCCGTAGCGGCGATGCTCGCGTGGAT
>CAVTPJ010000012.1:0-24733 GCA_963736645.1 uncultured Thermoleophilia bacterium
CCGCATCGGCTCCGTCTGGAACGAGCACTACCTGCTGGCGATGGCGAGCTACGCGGCCGTCGCCCACGCGATCGCACGCTTCGAGCCGGTGCTCATGCTCGCCCGCCCCGGAGAAGGCGCGATCGCCCGCAGCTATCTCGGGCGCGACGTCGAGGTCGTCGAGATGCCCATCGACGACTCCTGGCTGCGCGACAGCGGGCCCATCTTCGTGACGCACCCCGACGGCAGGCTCGCGATGAGCGACTTCACCTTCAACTCCTGGGGCGAGAAGTACCTGCCCTACGACAACGACGCAGCCATCGGCGTGCGGCTCGCCGAGCACTTCGGCGTGGAGCGGTTCGCCGCCCCGATGGTCCTCGAGGGGGGCGGCATCACCGTCGACGGCGAGGGCACGCTCATCACCACCGAGAGCTGCCTCCTACATCCTTCGCGCAACCCCGGGCTGACCAAAGACGAGATGACGCAGGTCCTCAAGGACTACCTCGGCGTCGAGAAGGTCGTCTGGCTCATCTCCGGATTGGGACTGGACGAGGACCCCGACACCGACGGGCACGTGGACGGCGTCGGCGCCTTCGTCGGCCCTGGCAGGGTGCTGCTCCACATGGTGCGCGACCCGCAGCACCCGGACCACGAGAACCTCCTCGAGAACCGCCGCCGCCTCCAGACCACCGACGCGCGCGGCCGGGAGCTCGAAGTCGTCGAATTCGACCGGCGGAGCGCGCCGGTGCTCATCGGCGACACGCCGATCGTGGAGACCTACATCAACTCCTACTTCGCCAACGGCGCACTCGTCGTGCCGACCGGCGGGACCGGTGCCGACGACCTGGCTGCGCTCGACGCGCTGCGCGAGATCGTCCCCGACCATGAGGTCGTCGGCGTCCCGTGCCCGGTCATCGGCTACGGCGGCGGCGGCATCCACTGCATCACGCAGCAGGTGCCGCAGGTCTAGCCGGTCAGTCCATCTCGTTCCTGCGCCACACCGTGACGCCCTTGGGCATCGAGATGGTGAGACAGCGCCGTAGCGCCCGCGATACCGGATCGGGCTTGCGACCCTCGTCCTCCAGCACCTCGCAGCGCTCGATGGCGCTGCGCACGGCGCGCGCACCGGCCGAGCGGATGGGCTCCGGCGGCAGATAGCTCGGCGGCTCGGACACCAGCGGCGAGCGCGCGTGGTCGTCGTCGAGCCCCAGGACGACCGAGGCCAGCGTGCGGCCGATGAGATTGGACGCCGAGACGCCGTTACCCGAGTAGCCCAGGCCGTAGTGGACGTTTCGGTACTTGCCGAGGGTGCCGACCCAGGGGATACCATGCTGGGTGCGCTCCAGAGGCCCGCCCCAGCGCCACTCGACCTTGAGGTCTCGCGTGGCCGGCAGCAGGTCGTGCATGTCGGCGACGATCTCCGCGATCTCCCGGGCGTCGTGGTAATGCGCAGGGATGACGTGACCGCCGTACCCGAGCCGTCCACCGCCGCGGCCGAAGATGACGCGGTCGTCCGCCGTGCGCTGCGCGTAGTGCACGGCCGTGCGGCCGTCGGCGAACGGGCGGCCGTGCCCCCAGCCGAGGCGGTCCAGCGTGTCCCCCGAGCTCGACGTCGCGACGACGTGCGAGGGGATGATGAAGATGGTGCGGCGCAGTTCCGGCACGAGTCCGAGCCGGGCGCCGGAGGCCAGCACGACCTTGTCGGCCGTCACGCTGCCGGACGGCGTCTTCACGACGCAGGGAAGACCGCGCTGCAGACCCACCATCGGAGTGGCCTCGAAGATGCGCACGCCGGCGTCGACGGCCAACCGGCGAAGGCCCTGGACCAGCAGCGCCGGCTGGACGCTCCCGGCCTGGAGGATCAGCGACCCGGCCTCCGCCCGTGGCGAGCCCGACAGCGCGATGGCCTCCTCCTTGCCCAAGATGCGGAAGTAGTCGTCGCGACCCATGTCGCGTGCGAGCAGAGCGGCCTCGAGGATGCCGTCGACCTGCGCGGGTGAGAGAGCCACGGTGAGGCCGCCCTCGAAGGAGAGGTCGCAGTCGATCTGCCCCTCGCGCACCGTCTCGCGGATGTCGTCGAGACTGCGCCGTGAGGCGTCGACGAGCCAGAGCGCGACGTTCCTGCCGAAGCGGGAGACGAGCTTGGGGAGCATGTCGTCCCAGCCGTTCACCCAGCCGCCGTTGCGCCCGCTTGCGCCGGCGCCGCAGTACTCCCGCTCGACGAGCACGACGTCCGTGCCCGGTGCGAGCCGCTTGATCGACAGGGCCGCCCAGAGACCCGTGAAGCCGCCGCCGACGATGCACACGTCGGCGCGTTCGGTGGTCGTCAGCGGTACGATGTCGCGCGGCTGCCAGCGAGGGTCGCCACCCTGCCAGTAGACGGCCGGGCGCGCCGCATCGCCGTTCCACGCCCTCGCCTTGCCCTGCGAATCCGCCATCTCCGCTCACTCCTTCAACCGTCTCGCCGGCGACCGCGCCGGCGTCCTTTCGGACCCGACCGCCGCGCTAGATCCAGAAGCCGGGTGGCTCGGCGAGGTCGGGGTACTCGCGCTCGAAGGCGAGAGCATCCTCGAGCGTGCGCACCCAGTCGTAGTAGATGCCCTTGCAGTGGACGAGCTCGACGCCGAGGTCACGCAGGCGGGCGAGGCCGAAGGCCTGCGCGCCCGCCGGCGAGTAGACGGCATCGGCGGCCACGACCACGCGATAGCCGGCCTCGGCGAGACCGGCGGCGGAGTGCGCCACACAGACGTCGGTCTCGAAGCCGCAGAGGACGGCGGTCTTGCGGCCGGTCGCCTCGATCGCCGCCATGATGTCAGGGCAGGCGGCGAGGTCGAAGACCGGCTTGGCGAAGACCGGCGCCCTGCGGCCGACGGCCAGGAGCACGCCGACCGCTGTCGGCCCGTTCCGCGCCGGATCCTCCTCGGTGAGCACGGCCGGCACGCTCAGGGCCATGGCCGTCCCCGCCAGCCAGGATGCGCGGGCGACCGCCTTGGTCACCTCCGCCGCGTCGTGCTTGTCCAGCCTGTCGCTCCAGAACTTGGGCTGCAGATCGATGACGATGAGGATGGAGTCGTCGCGTTCGAGCAGCGGCATTATCGCCTCCGGTGGCGTGGACAGGTCTGCCGGCGACCCGGGTCGCCCGACGGCAGCTCTTCGCACGATACCACCGGCGGATACCATCCCGGACGTCGACAAGTTGGGCGAACTTCGCGGGCTCGCCCGACCGGTACCGGCGGATTGCTCGGCGAAGTTGGGCGCGCGAGCCATCGACGCTTTACTCCCGCGCCCCACGCCCATACCCTCGGACCTGCGAGCGGCGGGGCGCTCCTGCGACCACGCCCGTGGGGCCGGGCGACCCGTCACCCTTCTGCCCCGCCCGTCGTCTCGCCGGCTACGACCGATCGCCTGCCAGCGGAGGTGCTCCAGTGAAGAGAAACCTGCACGCCGGGCGGCCCAGCTCGGGTGGGCTCAGCCTGAACGTGTTCACGGCGGCTGAGCTCGACGACATCCATCTCGGCTCTCTCGAGGTCCTCGAACGGACGGGTGTGTGGATCGAGGCCGACGACGCGCTCGATATCTACAGTGACGGCGGCTGCATCGTCGACCGCGAGACGCGCATGGTGTGCATACCGCCCCACCTCGTCGAGGATGCGATCCGCTCGGCCCCGCGCAAGAGCTACCTCTGCGGCCGCGACCCGGACCAGGACATCGTCCTCGAGGCCGGCCGCGTCTACGTCTCCAACTTCGACGAAGGCATCATGATCGTCGACTCGCGGACTGGCGAGTACCGTCATCCCGTGCTCCAGGACGTCCACGAGGCGGCACGGCTGGTCGACGCTCTCAGCGACATCGACACGTACGAGTCGGCCGTCCACCCCGGGGACGTGCCGGAGGTGACCGCCAGCCTCTACAAGTGGGAGGCGGCCATCCACAACACCGGCAAGCCGGTGGGCACCGAGGCCACGAGCGCCTACGACTGCAAGAAGCTGATCGAGATGGCGACTGTGGTGGCGGGCGGCGAGGACGAGTTCCGCCGCCGCCCGCTCATCGGCTTCGGCGTCTGCCCCGTGAGCCCGCTCAAGATCCCGCGGGACGCCTCCGAGGTCATCATCGAGTCAGCGCGCGCCTGGTGCCCGGACACGATCCTCAGCATGGCCATGTCCGGAGGATCGTCGCCGGTCACGCTCGCCGGCACGCTGGTGCTGCACAACGCTGAAGTGCTCGCCGGCATCGTGCTCTCGCAGCTCGTCGAGCGCGGCTGCCCGGTCACCTACGGCTCGTCAACGACCGCGATGGACCTCAAGCTGGCCGCGGCATGTGTGGGCTCGCCCGAGCTCGCCCTGTTCAGTGCCGCCTGCGCCCAGATAGCCCGCCGGTACCTGCTCCCCAGCTTCGTGGCGGGGTTGTAGGCGGACTCCAAGCTCGGTGACGCGCAGACCGGTCACGAGAAGACCCTCACCGGACTCCTTCCTGCGTTGGCAGGTGCCAACCAGATCTACGGGGCGGGGATGATCGAATCGGGCGTCACCTTTGATCTTGGCCAGCTGGTCATGGACAACGAGATCGCGCGGATGATCAAGTTCGCCGTCGCCGGCATCGCCGTCACCGACGAGACCATGGCGATCGACGACATCGCCAGGGTGGGCGCGTTCGGCGACTTCCTCTCGCTGGACGCGACGCTCAAGCACATGCGGGAGCTGAGCCAGCCGGAGGTCCTCGACCGCCGCGTGCGCGAGGACTGGGAGAGCAGGGGTGCGACCGACCTCGCCACACGGGCGCGCGCCCGGGCTCTCGAGCTTGTAGAGTCGCACCAGCCGATGCCGCTCGACCCGGATGTGGCCGAGCAGATCCACCGCATCATCGAAGCTGCCGACCGTGAGAAAGGCGTGGCATGAAAGACCAGCTCAAGCAGTCCATCATCGACGGCAACGAGGGCGTCGCCCTGGCCATGACCTCCGCGCTGCTCGCCACCGGCGCCTCGGCCCGGGAGATCCTCGACGAGGCGCTCCTGCCGGGCATGGACGTGGTCGGGGCGCGCATGCGCGAGGGCGAGTGCTTCATCCCCGAGGTGCTGCTCTCCGCCCGCGTCATGCAGGCCTGCCTCGACCTCCTGCGCCCGCACATGGCCGCCGGCGACGAGGCCGGCGGCGGCACCGTCGTCATCGGCACCGTCGAGGGCGACCTGCACGACATCGGCAAGAACCTCGTCGGCATGCTCCTGCAGGGCGCCGGCTTCACGGTCGTCAACCTCGGCACCGGGGTCTCGGCCGCCGACTTCGTCGCCGCCGTGCGCGAGCACTCGCCGCAGATCATCGGCATGAGCGCCCTGCTCACCACCACCCTGCCGCACATGAGTGAGACGATCGCCGCGCTCAAGGACGCCGGCCTGCGCGAGAGCGTCAAGGTGATGGTCGGCGGCGCCCCGGTGACCGAGGCCTACGCCGCCGAGATCGGCGCCGACGGCTACGGCGCCAACGCCGGCATGGCGGTGGAGCGGGCGAAGGATCTGGTGGGGTAGACGGACACTCCGGTCCCGGAGGGGAGGACCTCATGACCGCGACCATCGACCGCGAGCGTCTGGCGGTGCTCAAGGCGCGCGAGGACGAGCTCTTCGTCGCGCGCCACCCGCGCTCGCTCGAGCTTTTCGAGCGGGCGCAGGAGCACATGCTCGACGGCGTCCCCATGAACTGGATGACGCGCTGGTCGAGCCCCTTCCCGCCGTACGTGGCCGAGGCCCACGGCGCCCAGTTCACGTGCGTCGACGGCCACGACTACGTCGACTTCTGTCTCGGCGACACGGGCGCGATGACCGGCCATTCCCCGGACGCCTCGGTCCGCGCCATCGCGGCCCGGGCAGCTCGCGGCATCACGACCATGCTGCCCACCGAGGACTCCCTCTGGGTGTCCGGGGAGCTCAGCCGCCGCTTCGGCCTGCAGTACTGGCAGCTCGCGCTCACGGCGACGGACGCCAACCGCTTCGCCGTGCGCCTGGCGCGGCACGTCACGAAGCGTCCCAAGATCCTCGTCTACAACTACTGCTACCACGGCTCCGTGGACGAGACGATCATCGCCATCAACGACGGGGTGCCGGGACCGAAGCCGGGCAACGCCGGCCCGCCGGTCGACCCGACCGTGACGACCAAGGTCATCGAGTGGAACGACCTTGCCGCGCTCGCCGAGGCGCTCGCGCCCGGCGACGTGGCCTGCGTCCTCGCCGAGCCCGCGCTGACCAACATCGGCATCATCCTGCCGGATGAGGGCTACCACGCCGCGCTGCGCCGCCTGACGCGCGAGACGGGCACGCTGCTCATCATCGACGAGACGCATACCATCTGCGCCGGCCCCGGCGGTTGCACACAGGCTTGGGGCCTGGAGCCGGACTTGGTCACCCTCGGCAAGCCGATCGGCAGCGGTGTGCCCGCGGCCGTCTACGGCTTCGGCCAGGCGGTCGCCGATCTCATCCGCGTCGGCTGGGACTACCACGCCGCCGACGAGTGCGGCATCGGTGGCACGCTGGCCGGCAACATGCTGAGCGTGGCGGCCGTCCGCGCAACGCTGGCCGAGGTGCTCACGGAGGAGGCCTACGAGCGGATGATCCCGCTCGCCGGCCGCTGGGCGGACGGCGTTCAGGGCGTGATCGACGAGTTCGGCCTGCCGTGGGTCGTGAAGCGTCTCGGCTGCAGAGCCGAGTACTGGCCGCGGCCCGTGCCGCCGCGCAACGGCGGCGAGGCGGCCGCGGCCGAGGACGAGGAGCTCGACCGCTACTTGCACCTCTTCATGCTGAACCGCGGCATCCTCATGACGCCGTTCCACAACATGGCGCTGATGGCCCCGCAGACGACGGCGGCCGACGTCGACCGCCACACCGAGCTGCTGCGCGAGGCGGCGCGGACGCTGGTCGGCTAGCTACTCCACGAGCTCCGAGTCGGCGGTCTCCACCAGCCGCCGGAGCTCGGCGCGCACGTCGTCGGGGAGCGGGTCGGGTGCGTGCGTCCGCAGGATCTCACGTGCCTGCTCCTCCGCTTTCGCCAGTGCGCCCTTCTTGCCGGCTGCCAGCCACGCGTCGTACGGCGTCCGGTCCCACACGCCCGGACGCCAGATCTCGCCCATGTGCGCCCGGGTGTGCCTCTCCGCAAGGTAGGTGCCGTTCGGCCCGACCTTGCGGATCACGTCCAGCGCAAGCGTCTCGTCGCTCACCTCGATCCCCCCGGCGACCTTCTGCACGATCCGGTAGACCTCGGCCTCCATGAGGAGGTGCGCGTAGCTGAGGGTCTTCGACCCGTCGAGCAGCCCGCAGCCGCTCATCATCTCCGCGCCGACCGAGACACTGGCCAGCGTGGAGAGCGCGTCGTCCACTGCGGCCTGCCAGCCCGGCTCCTTGGCGCCGCTGGCCATGGTCCCCATGTTCATGGCGAAGCCGAAGTGGTGGGCGAGCTGGATAGCGGCCGCAGCCAGGAGATAGTCCTCGGGGCTGCCGCCGGTGTAGCCGCCGGTCTTGAGGTCCATCACGGAGGGCGCGCCGGCAAGGAACACGGGCGCGCCGGGATGGGCAAGCTGCAAGAGGACGATCCCCGCGAGCACGGCCGCCATATTGACGACCAGGTTACCCGCCATCGTCGCCGGCGCGGACGCGCAGGCGAGCGTCAGCGAGAGGAAGCCGACGGGCACGCCGGCCTCCGCGCAGACCAGCGCGGCCTCGAGGCTCACCGCTTCGTTGCTCAGCGGGTCGAGCGGACAAGCGATGAGGCTCATGATGGGCCGGCGGCGGAGTTCCTCGGCCCCGCCCGCCACCGCGCGCGCCATCTCGACGGCGCGGCGCGTCATGTCCTCTCCGACGATGTCGACCGCCTGGAAGTGCTTGCTCGTGCCGGCGAAGACCGCCTCGAGCTCGTGCAGCGGACGCGTCGCGAGCGGCACATCCTCGGCGGTGACGATGGGGCCCCAGTAGAAGCTCACCTGGGGGACTGCATCCACGAAGCGAGCGGAGTCGGCCACGTCGGCTTTGGTGCTCGCGCGCAGCTCGCCGGCCTCCGGGTCGATGACGCGCACCCCGCAGCCGTCGTTGCTCAGGTGACAGGCGGAGCCGTCGAGCACGATGTCGCAACGTGGGTCGCGGGCGGCGAGGAGCGGCGCCCCGGGCGCCGCCTGGAGCGCCGCCCGCACGACCTCTTCAGGCATCCGCGCGACCCGCGTCGCGCGATCGACGCGGCAGCCGCCGCGTTCGAGCGCGTCGAGCGCGCGCTCCAGCGGGAAGCGCACGCCAACGCCGGCCAGTGTCTCGTAGACCGCCGACTCGAGCCGCTCGATATCGGCATCCGTGAGCACCCGCCACTGCAGGCGTGGCCTGATGGGGTCGATCCGCACCGTCTGCTCCGCCATGGATGGTCCCTCCCGGTCGCCGCCGGAGATGCTATCGGCCGGGCGGGCGGCGCGTCACGCCGGAGCCGGCGACCATCGGCGCATTGTCACCCTTGCCCATCTTCGGAGGCCTTGCGGGAGACTCCTCCGCCTCGCTAGGGTCAACCGGCCTGCAGGCATTGCACCGGCCTATCGAGCTCACGTTTGCCGCTCGATCCGCCGGAGTCGACCGAGCGAGAAGCGCATCGTCTCGGACCATCCGCATGACGCGTCCCGGGGCCGGCCGGTCGGTCTGTCGCCTGCTACCTCACTGCGGTAGTGGCTCGAGGGCCGGACCCCGATCACAGCTCGCATCGTGGCATCACCTCCATCGATCAGGCGATGGGATGGAGCGGTGGGCCAAGAGCTCAACGGACAAGAGGAGAGATCATGATCAAGCGATTCACCTTGGCACTGGCGCTGTCCGCGGCGGTGCTGGTCCTGCTGCCGGCGTCCGCCTTCGCCGTGTGGCACGCGGAGAGCACGGTGAACAGCCGCACCTGGCAGTACCCGAACGGTGCGGCCAACCTCAGCCTCTGGGTCAGAGTCAACTTCGACGTGTCGGACTCACACCCCGGCGTGTACCGGCTCACCAGCTACAGCATGCGGCAGACCAAGAACGCGGGCAACGTGTACGTGATCGGCAAGATCCGCGGCTGCGTCTGCGGGCACGACTACTACACGGATACTGGCGGACACGGCGCGGTCACCTACGTGCACTGGTGGCCCGGCGCCGGAAACGCATGGGTCACGGTGCCGATGCAGCGGAGCATGACGTCGGGCTACACCTACTCCTTCACGCAGGGCAGCGATACATGGGGGACATCGATGGCCGCGTGGCACTTCATCGACCAGTGCAACTACATGGGCGAACCGGAGCGGATCCGGCTCGAGGCGAAGTTCGAGGTGCGCGCGAGCTCTGACGGCCGCCTCCTGGCGACGGTCCCGCTCAACGTGAACGCCAACGTGCAGTAGCCCTCGGCGCTCCGGCGGCGGAGACCCGCCTTATGCCGACCGGGGCGGCGGGCGCTACCGCGCCCGCCGCCCCGGTCGGCTTCTCTCTGTCGGCCTCACGGCCGGCCCTCTCAGAGCTTCTCGTCTCCCGGAGGCAGGGGCGTCTCGCCCATCGGGCCGTTGGAGAGCGGGACCTCGGGGATGGCGGTGTCGGCGAGGTTGTCCTCACTCAGCGCCGCGCCGGGCGGGCCCTGCATGTCCGCGCCGGGCGGGCCCTGAAGCGGGACCTCGTCCGGTTCGGGCAGCTCCTGGTCGACCTCGAGAATGCCGAGCTCCTTGGCGTGCTCGGGCTCCTTCTCCGGCAGGATGTGCCGCAGGAATCGCTTGGTGCGTTCGTCCTTGGGGTGGAAGAACACTTCGCTCGGCGGGCCCTGCTCGATGAAGTAGCCGTCGTCCATGTACACGACCCGGTCGGCGACGTCGCGGCTGAAGCCCATCTCGTGGCTCACCACGATCATCGTCATGCCGCCCTCGGCGAGCTCCTTCATGACCTTGAGCACCTCGCCGATGAGCTCGGGGTCGAGGGCGCTGGTCGGCTCGTCGAAGAGCATGAGCACAGGGTCCATGGCCATCGCGCGGGCGATGGCGACGCGCTGCTTCTGGCCGCCGGAAAGCTGGCTGGGGAAGAAGTCCATGCGCTCGGCGAGACCCACCTTGGTGAGCAGTGCGTGTGCCTTGCGGATGGCTTCGTCCTTCTTCTCGCGCTTCACCAGGACCGGACCCTCGATGACGTTCTCGGTCGCGTCCTTGTGCGGGAAGAGGTTGAACTCCTGGAACACCATGCCGCACTTCATGCGGATCTCGTGGACGTCCTTCTTGAACTTGCTGCCGTGGCTGCCGCAGGTGACGTGCACGTCCCCCACCCTGATCTCGCCGGAGGTGGGGTCCTCGAGGAAGTTGAGGCAGCGAAGGAACGTGCTCTTCCCCGAGCCGGACGGCCCGATGAGCACCAGCACCTCGCCCTTGTAGACATCGAGGTCGATGCCCTTGAGCACGTGGTTGCGACCGAAGTACTTCTGCAGGCCCTCGACCTTGACGACGAGCTCGCGCCCCTTGTCGTCGGTGATCGTCTCGTGAGTGTATGTCTGTGTCCCCATGCTCCTACGCCTTCCCCTTCTCTTTCTCGCGGGCCTTGTCGCGCGCCATGCGCGTCTCGAGCTTGGCCTGCCAGAAACTGAAGAAGATCGTCAGGGCCCAATACCACGCGGCGGCCACGAGCAGCGTGCTGAAGAAGCTGAACGTCGCCGCGCCCGCCAGCTGGGAGCGGCGGAGCAGCTCCTGGATCGTGATGACCGACACCAGCGAGGTGTCCTTGATGAGCGCGATGAAGTCGTTGCCCACGGCCGGGATCACGATCTTGAGGGCCTGCGGCAGAATGATGCGCCGCTGCGTCTGCCAGCCGCTCAGGCCGATCGCCCAGGCCGCCTCGTTCTGGCCCTTTGGCACCGCCTGGATGCCGGCGCGGAACACCTCCGTGAGGTACGCGCCGTAGTTGAGCGACAGAGCCGCGACGCCACACCAGAACGGCGGCGGCGCGTACGACTGCGGGATTCCGAGCTTGCCGAACACCTCCGGGATCACCGAATAGATGAAGATGATCTGCAGAAGCAGCGGGGTCCCGCGGAACAGGGACGTGTAGAAGGTCGCGAGCCAGTAGGGGATGCGGCCGACGACCATCCGGGCCATGTAGCCCCAGCTCTGGTAGCGGTTCCAGGCCTGCTTGAAGGTCATCTTCTTGGAGAGCCGCCCCAGGGAGCCGAGCAGGGCCAGCAACGAGGCCAGGACGATCGAGATGACCGTCAACTCCACCGTGACGATTGCGCCCCGGGCGATGTACCAGAACCAGTTGCGCATCACCTGGAAGTCGACCAGCGACCCGGAGCCCGCCTCGCCGGAGGACCCGAAGGACCACGAGTACTCGACCTCTTCGCCGGTGGTCGTCGCGAGCACGACGCGGAAGTCGTAGTCGCCCTCGGGATAGGCTTCGTCCCACCTGAACTCCAGCGACTCGGTCACCTGGGAGCCCGTGGGGAGCGGTTTGGGCGGCTGGCTGAGCTGCTGCTCCTTGTCGTTGATGAAGAGCCTGCAGTTGGCGGTGTCCAGCTCGGCGCCGTTCGGCTTGTAGTTGACGATGACGGTCTGGCCGGTCCACCCCTTCAGGCTCAGGGGGTCCTTCGGGTTGGGGATGGTGCCCGTGACCTCGACGGTACCCGACGGCGACGGCGTCGGCGAAGCCGCCCAGGCGACAGGCACGAGGATGACCACTGCGAGCGCAGCGGCGACCGCGAGAACGGTGATTCGTGTGCACAAGCGTCTCATCTGCACCGGCGCTGACCTCCCTTGTGCGGGGACCGGGGCGGGGGCCTATGTACGATCAGACCCCCGCCACCGTCACAGAGCACCGCGCCGGCCACACCGGCGCGGGCGGTTCGTCCTCTGGCCTGCTACTGCGCCTTCTGCGTGAGATCCACGCCGGCGTACCACTTCTCGCTCATCGCGGTCAGCGAGCCGTCCGCGTGCATCTGCTGGATGCAGTAGTTGAGGAGCGCGAGCCAGTCGGCCTCACCCTTCTTGATCGCGAACGCGAGATCCTCGTAGTAGAGCGGGTCCCCGGAGAGCTCGAACGGCTGACCCTGCCTGATCGCCTCGATCGACGTGGGGACGGCCGTGAACCCGAAATCGATGCGGCCCGTGTCCTGGGCCAGATCCGGGAACATGGACGCGTCGGTGTCATAGACGACGATGTCCGCATCGCTGTTCTCCTGCAGCCACTGGAAATACGTGGTGCCGGCGCCGACGCCGACCTTCTTGCCGGCGAGATCCTCCACGCCGGCGATCTGCGGCCCGCCTTCTTTCACGATGATGCCTGCCGGCGTGTAGTAGTACGCGTCCGTCATGTCGACTTTCGCCAGGCGCTCGGGCGTGATCGTCATGGAGCCGATCGACACGTCGTAGCGGTCCTGGTTGACGTCGGTCAGGATCTGCTCGAACTTGTAGTCCACGAACGTGACGTCGAGGCCGAGTATCTCGGCGACCTTGTTGGCGACGTCGACGTCGAAGCCCACGAGGTCGCCGGTCGCCTCGTCGATCGAGCTCTGCGGCGGGTACTTGGGATCGTTGTTGACGGACATCGTGCCCGCGTCAATGATCTCCTTGGCCTTGCCCGTCGGCTCCTGGCCCAGGATCTCCGTGGCGATGTCCATGGCGGACGTCGCCGCCGCGCTGGGTTCCTCCGCGGCTTCGTCGCCTCCACAGGCGACCGCAAACAGCATCGCGGCGACCACCGCGACCAAGAGCAAGACCCCCAAGATGTAGGACTTCCTGATACGCATGCCTCCGTCCTTTCCGTCTGACTGTTCCCGACGGCCGCGTGGCCCACTGGCGAGGACCCTTGCGGGTGGCGGCCCCCACCGCCTGTCAGGACATACCCATACCGTGTCGCGCTCCCCTGACGCGACCGTCGAGTCCGATATAACCAGCACTCGAGCGGAAAGACAAGTGGCGAGGCGGCGATCCGCAGCCGCGGGGCCGAGTCTGAGGGCCCGCGTCTGACGGCGCCGTCCGGCCGCGACCGCGACGTCCGGAGAGGACGAGGGACGGTGCTTCTCCTACTCCTTCGCGGTGATGTCGACGCCGCCGAACCATTTTCTCGACAGGGCCTCGAGGGCCCCGTCCTTGCGAAGCTGCCGGATCGAGTAGTCGAGGAGCGCCTGCCAATCCGCCTCCCCCTTCTTGGTGGCGAACGCGAGGTGCTCGTAGGACAGGGGCTTGCCTGAGAACTCGATCGGTTGACCGGACCGGATGGCCTCCTGGCCGATCTGACCCGCGGTCATCACGAAGTCGAGCTTGCCGTCGGCGAGGTCCTTGAGGGCTTCCGCATCGGTCGCGTACATCTTCACGACGGCCTCGGTGTTCGCCTTGAGCCAAGGATAGAAGACCGTGGCGGCACCCACGCCGACGTCTCTTCCGGCCAGGTCGGCGGGGCCGGTGATCTGCACGCCACCTTTCGCCACGAAGATCTGACCGATCGTGTAGTAGTACGGATCGGTGAGGCCCAGGACCTTCTCGCTCTGGTCCGTGATGGCGACGGAGTCGATGGCCACGTCGTACTTGTCTCGTCTCAGGTCGACGGGGATCATCTCCCACACCGCGGTCTTGAATCGGACGGTGAGGCCCAGGATCTTGCCCACCCGCTCGGCGACGTCGACGTCGAAGCCGACGCGCTTGCCGGTGTTCTCGTCGAGCGAGCTCTGCGGCGGATAGTCGGCGTCGACGCCTACGATGACGCTGCCGCGATCGACGATCGACTTGGCGAGCCCGGTGGGCTCATGGCCCAGGATCGCCTGTGCGCGCGCGGCCGAGGACTCCGGCGACGGACTGCCGCCCGACTCGTTCGAGCTGCTCGCGGAGAGGCCGCAGCCGGCAGCGAGTGCCGTCGTCGCGATGACGAGACCGAGAAGCAGGGCCGCGGGGAAGCGGTTCTTGCGCACGCTCATGCACTCGTCCTTTCCGCCTGGCTTCGTCTCGGCGTTCGAGCCCGGACCCACGTGGCTGGACCCGCAGCGGACGACGCGTCGCGATCGCGCCAGACGAGCCGGGATCCCATTTCACGACCGGTGACTCCAATTAACCCAGCACGTGGCCCAAAAGACAATCGGACGCACAAGGTGGCGCGATGCGACCGGGTCAGTCGATCCGCGCCAGTCGCCGCAGCTCGGCGTCGACTGCCGCATCGAGGGCCGGCGGGCGGTGCGAGGCGACCGCGCCCGCCACGCGTTCGTGGGCGCGGTCGATCGCCGTCTGGCGCCCGCCGGCCGTCCAGTAGCGATGCGGCTCGTCGACGGTCAGGGACGGGCCGGCGGCCGGCGGGACCTGCCCTCCGGCCGAGCCCCCGGCCACCGTCAGGTCGATGCCGGCCGCGATCCTGCGGGCCTGCGTGAGCGTCTCGACGCCGAGTGCCATCTCCTCATAGCTGAAGATGCGGCCGCCGGATACCATGCCCACCCCGGTGAGCAGGTCGACGCCGGCGGCCAGCGAGAGGTAGGAGGTCGTGGCGTCGTCCAGAGCCGACTGCCAGCCCGGCTCCTTGGCGCCGCTCGCGTTGATGCCGCACTCCGTGGGCAGGCCGTAGAAGTGGCCCACGTCACCGACGGCCGCGGCCATCATCGTGTCCTCTGGCGACCCCCCGGTGAAGTCGCCGCTCTTGAGGTCCATGATGCTGGGGATGAAGCAGATGAAGACGGGGGCGCCGGGGACGGCCGCCTGGATCGCGCACACCGAGCTCAGCGCCTCAGCGATGCCGACGACGAGCGAGCCCGCCATGGTGATCGGCGTGGTAGAGCCCCCCATCGGCATGGTGACGAAGCCGATCGGGATGCCGGCCGCGGCGAAGACCAGGCCGGCCTCAAGCGTCCCGGCGTCGTTGCCGAGCGGCGTGACGGTGCCGAGCAGGGCGCTGACCGGCGGCTCGGCGCGCAGCTTCTCCTCCGAGCCGCTCACGGCCAGCGCCATCTGCACCGCGACCCGCGCGAGGTCAGGCTCGACGACCGTGACCGTCTGGACGTGCTTGCCGGTGTTGGCGATGGCGAGGTACAGCTCGTGCAGACCCCTCACCTCCACCGGCCGGTCCTGCGCGCTGACCGCCGGCCAGCAGAAGTCGACCTCCGGAAGCGCGTCGACGACGCGGCTGATGGTGGCGACGTCCTCCGCGGTGGTGCCGCGCTTCTCGCCGCTCTCGAGGTCGTAGATCTCCACGCAGCAACCGTCGGTGGTGACCAGAGACCGTTCGCCAGTGACCAGCGGCGCGCCGGCGCGGGCGCCCAGCGTCATGCGTGCCGGCGCCAGCCCGACCAGACGGCGTACCAGCTCGGCGGGCATCGTGACGCGCACGCCGTCGGCCGTGGCGCCCTGCGCCACGAGGCCCTCGCGCGCGCGCTCGGACGGCATCGACACGCCGGTGTGGGCGAGCACCTCGAGCGCCGCCGCGTCCAGCCGTTCGAGGTCCTCCCGCGAGAGGATGGCCAGACGGCCGGCCGAGCCGATGGTGTGCGTGAGGGTCTCCGTCATCGTCGTGTTCTCCACTTCGTCCGCGGGTCTCCATTCTGGATGGCCGGGCCGGGGCCGCCCGTCGGCGCCCGATCACGGCCGGCCGCCTGCGCGTCAGCGACGACGCGCGATGGGCAGCGTGCGGGGCCTGAGCAGCGCCTGCAGATCGGCGCTGCGGATCTTGAGCATGGTCGTCGTCGTGCCGCCCCCGCAGTACACGATGTCCGGTTCGAAGACACTCGGATCGGCCATCATCGCCAGGTCCGTCTCGAGCGCGACGGGCGACACCGCCCCCGGCGAGGTAGCCCGTGAGCTCGCGCACCTCCCCGCTTCGTGCCAGCCGGGCCTCAGCCGCTCCCGCCGCGCGCGCGAGCGCGCCGACGTCCACGGTCGCATCCCCCGTGACCAGAGCCATCACCGGCCGCTGGTCGTCGAGCACGAACACCAGCGACTTGACGACCTCCGCCACCGGCACGCCCAACGCGTCCGCCGCGAGCTGCGCGGTGCTCGAGGACGACGGGAAGGTGGACGATCTCGTGGGGCACGCCCTCGTCGCTCAGCAGGTCTTGAACGTCGCTGCACGCACGCACGCGCGATGCCTCCTCGTCGGGGGGCGCCAGTCTAGCACGTTGTGGCGCGCCCTCGGAGCCGGGTACCATCTCTGGATGAGCAGCGATGACGAGCACGTCGAGACTCCGGCCGCCACCGGCGCCGCCCACGGTCGACGGCCGCGCTGGTTGCGCCTCACCGGCGACCTCCTCCTGATCGTCGGCGGCCTGGTGCTCGCCTACCCGTTCTGGTCGGCGGCCTACGCGCAGGTACAGCAGTCGCGGCTCGACTCAGCCTACCGGGAGCAAAGTGCCGCGTTCGTCGAGCGAGTCGCAGCGTCGACGAGCGACCGCTCGCGCAGCCTCTCGGACGAACAGGTTCTCCGGCGGCTGGCCGCGCGCTTCGACCGCGGCCTCGAGCCGGGTGACCCTATCGGGCGCCTGCGGATCCCGCGGATCGGCGTGAACCGCCTCGTCCAGCAAGGAGTCGGCGGACGGCAGGGCCTGGATCCCGACGGCGACCGTTCGCTGCTGCGCAGCGGCCCGGTACACTACGCCGTGACGCCGCTGCCGGGGGCCGGCGAACCCTTTGCCGTCGCCGGCCACCGCACCACGTACGGCGCCCCTTTCTACAAGCTCGACAGGCTGCGCAAGGGCGATCCCATCTTCATGGACACGCCCTACGGGAGGTTCCGCTACGCGGTCGCGAAGACGACGACGGTGAGCCCGTCCGACATCGGGGTGCTGCGCGACCGCGGCTACGGCCTGGTGCTCACCACCTGCACACCACCGTACAGCGCGGCGAGCCGGCTGATCGTGTGGGCGACCCTGGAAAGAGCCAGACCGCTCGGGAGGGCGAGGGGCCTCTGACGCCGGCGCCGGTCGCGACCGTCAGGCCGCCGGCGTCACCCCGGGGAACGGCGGGCGCTCGGAGGAGCTCCCGTCAAGCAGCATGACGAGCAACTCCTCGCCCGCGGCGCCCCCCGGATGGCCCGGCGGCACGAAGCACAGCGCCTCGGCGCCCGCCATGGAGCTGAGGATCCCCGATCCCTGAGGGCCCGTCGTGGTGAGCCTGACCGCCCCCTCGCTGTGGACGAGCCGGCAACGTCGCGCCTCTGTGCGGTCCTTCGTGCGTCCCACCGGCTCTGCCGACTCCGCGAAGAACCACGGGCGGTAGACGTCAGGCCGGCCCTGCAGGGCCAGCAAGGCGGGCCGCACGTACATCTCGAAACTGACCATGGCGGCCACCGGATTGCCGGGCACGCCGAACACGAGCGTGCCGCCGCGGACCCCGAAGGCCAAGGGTTTGCCCGGCTTGGTCGCGACACCCCAGAACCGGCGCTCGACGCCGAGCTCTTCCTGCACCTGCTTGACGAAGTCGTAGTCGCCGACCGAGACACCGCCGGAGGTGAGCACGACGTCGTTCTCGAGCGCGGCCGCCATCAGGCGCCGCGTCTCCTCGACGTCGTCCCGGGCGATGCCGAGCAGGATCGGATCGGCGCCCGCGGCGACGACCTGTCCGTACGCGGTGAAGGAGTTCGAGTTGCGGATCTGCCCGGGCTGGAGCGGCCGGCCGGCCGCGACGAGCTCGCTGCCGGTGGCGAGGATCGCGACCCGCGGGCGCCGCGCGACGCGAACGCGCTCTACACCGACCGCGGCGAGCAGGCCGGTCTCGGCCGCGCCGAGACGTGCGCCGCGCTCGAAGAGGACGTCACCGGCGGTGACGTCCTCGCCCGCGCGGCGCACGTTCGCACCCTGAGCAGGGACCTGCTCGACGATCATCACATCGTCGTCCACCGACGTGTGCTCGACCTGTACGACGGTATCCACGCCCGGCGGCAGGGGCGCACCCGTCATGATCCTCGCGGCGTCCCCGGGCGCCACCGGGTCCGAGACGAAGCGGCCGGCGGGGATGTCGACGGTCACGCGGAACTCACGGCGGCCCGCCACCAGCTCCGCCCCTGAGACGGCGAAGCCGTCCATGGCGGAGTTCGCGAAGGACGGCACCTCCTCGGGCGAGATGATGCGGTCTGCGGCAGCGCGTCCGAACGCCTGCAGCAGGGGAACCTCTTCCGCGCCCAGCGGGCGGGCGGCCGCCAGAACCTTGTCGAGCGCTTCGTGGATGCTGATCACCTGCGTCTCCCGAGTGGAGTCATATCTGTTTACGCATCTTAGTCAACTCACCGGCCTCGTGGCCCGATTCACTGTGGCGAGCGAGGACTCGAAGGAGGGCTTGGTGGCCAGAGATCAGCAGCAGAGCCGTGCCGATCGTGACTTCACCGGGTCGCGTGAGCGGCGGGTCAGCGTCCTCAAGGACCTGGTCGCCGACCGCGACTACGACGTACCGGCGGAGGAAGTGGCGGCAAGCATCATCCTCGACGCCCTCGTGATCGCCCCACCGACGCCACAGCACTGAACAGCGCGAGCCCCACGGCGGCGCCGGCGACGTCGACGACGAAGTCGGAGACCTGCGCGTCGCGGTACGGCAGCGGCGCTTGCACGAGCTCGATCAGCCCCCCGAGCGCCGCCGCCAGCGCGAGTGCCACCAGCAGCCCCCGGACGCGCACCCGCCGGCCACCGGCGGCCGCCCCGAGCAGGAGCCCCAGCAGGACGTAGGCGGCGAAGTGCCCGGCCGTCGTGACGGCGTCGTCGTGCCCTCCTGAGACCGCCTCGACGGCGCCCCGCGTCGGCAGCAGCCCGCTTGCCAGGATCACGGCGGCCCACACGGCGGCGGCGGCGCGCCACGCCCGCACAGACGCGGTCACCCGCCGCCGCCCGGAGCTCGCAGCGCCCGGATGGTCGCGTCGTCGCCCTCCACGATCACGGCCACGACGCCTTCATGCAGCACGATGCGAGCGTCGCCCGGCGCCGCCACATGGTTGCCGAGACCCAGGCAAGCGGCGACCGGGAGCACGCCGCGGTCCAAGGGGTAGTCGAGACCCGAGAGGGTCACGGTGGCGTCACCGGCCATCGGCACGAGCGAGACGCGTGTGCCCGTCTCAGCGCACAACGCGACGGCGGCCGGAGAGACCAGCACCGTCGCCGTCAGGCGGGGCGCCACCAGGCTCGCGGCGACGCGGCGCGCCGCAAGGCGCCGCAGGATGGCGAGATGGCCGAGCGTATGGTCGAGGGCGCCGAGTCCGCCGGCGAGCGCGATCTCGCCGGCGCCCCTGACCAGCGCTTCGTCGACGGCGAGCTCCCCGTCGGTCACGTCCTTGCGCACGGGATGGCGGAGCAGTTCCACACCTTCGGCACGAAGCCTCGCCTGATCTGCCTCACCCAGCGAGTCGAAATCGCCGACGACCGCGTGCGGTGTGACCCCGATGCCGACGAGGAAGCGGGCTCCCCCGTCTGCGGCCAGCACGATGTCGGCACGTCCGGCGAGGTCGCCATACCAGCGAGGGTCGCCGTACTCGCCGTCAAGGAAGATGGCGGCGAGCGGACGCCCGATCTCCGCCTCGCCGGGCGCCAGGCCGGTCACCCCGCGGTCCACCGGTCGTTGGGGAAGGCCGTGTCGTACGCGCGGAGCAGGGGCCACAGAAGGAGCGCCGTCACGACGGCTGACGGCACCAGGTAGAGCAGGTTGTAGGTGACCGAGTAGAGCCACGGCGCCTCCCAGGCGGGAGCGTACTCAGCGAAGAAGATCAGCCCGGAGAGGAAGTGACAGATGAAGCGCGCGCCTGCGCCCACGGTCACGGCGCCGATGAGGCGCGCCATGCGCGCTCCAGAGTCGAGCGGCCCCACCGGCACAAGGCCTGCGAGACCCAAGGCCGCGAAGGCGAGGGGATAGTCCAGCAGCGCCTGGAGTGGGTGATAGATGTACGGGGTGCCGGCGACGCCCGTCAACTGAAGGAGGCCGAAGAGCCCACCGGCGACCACGCCTGGAATCACGCCCCGCCGTACCGCGATGAACAGGATCGGCAACATCTCGAGACCGAAGGAGCCCCCCTGCGGCATGCGGAGAGGAAAGGCCTGCGCGAGCCAGCTCAGCACCGCAGCCAGGGCGATCGCGACGCCGATCTCGGCGATCGCCTTCACGCCCCAGTGCGCCGGGTTCAGGTTGAGACGGGCGCGCACATCCGGCGTGCTTCCGGAGGAATGGACCAAGGGTGTGCTCATGGTGGACATCTCTCCCTTCGCTGGCATTACCCAGCAGCGCCCACTGGCGCCGCCGCCCCGCAGGGCGGTCAGGTTCGACGCGTCGGCGCCAGGAAGCGCCATCTCAGCTCCTCACGCGGGAGCTCCGCAGGGACCACTTCAGTGTAGCGCACGCCGCTCCGACAGGCTATGCCGTTTCATCGGGCCGTCCCCCCCGTTCACAGTCCCCTGTGGAGAATGTGGATAACTCCCTTTTGTCATGCTCTCAGGCTCACGATTCCGGTGGATAAGGCGTTGACGAGGAAACGTTGCCTTGACACTGGACTCATGGAGCACTCACTCGCTCAAGTCCCCGATTTGCAGGGGTATATCACTCGGGTGCATCTCCGGCGCGGGGGTTGACAGATGGCGTCTCCTGAGGTTGATGCGTCTCCGCCCGGGCCGGGCCCTCGCGTCGGTTGTGAAACCAAGGTTTCCACAACTCCCGCAAATTGGGCATGTCCGGGGGATTCCGGAGAGGCGCTTTCCACACATCTTGAACAGCCTGTGGACAACTCGCCTTTTTGCCCTGCAAAACCACGTTTCGCGAGGCCCCGTGGAGGGTTTCGGTGTGGCCACCGCCCTCTGCTATACTCGGCGCCCCAATGGAGTCGTTCCTCGACAGGCTGCTCGCCGACCAGGGGGCCGCCGCACGGCTGCCCGTGTCACGGGCTGCGGCCACGACGGCACCGCCCCCGCGAGGAGCGACGGGATCCCTCGGCAAGCAGGGACCCGCCGCATCTGGCGCGGCTCCCCCCGCGACGCAGCCCGGCCCCGTGACCGACGGACCGCTCCCGGACGTGCCGCTCGGACTCGAGGCGCCGCGCATCGCCATCTACGACACGCTGACGAGCCCGCCTCGCGTCGTCGCCATCGAGGAGGAGGACCTGCCGGCGCTGATCGCCTCACTCGCCGAGAAGACCTACCACTACTGCCGCGAACAGGGCGGGCAGGTGCCGTACTCGGTCATCCAGGAGCTGATCGAGAACCTCCTGCACGCCTACTTCCGAGACGTCGTGATCACGATCCTCGACAACGGACAGACCATCCGCATCTCCGACCACGGTCCCGGCGTCGACGACAAGGACCGTGCCTTCCAGCCCGGCTTCACCACGGCGACGGCCTATCAGAGGGAGATCATCCGCGGCGTCGGATCCGGGCTGCCGCTCGCGCGTGAGTCACTTCAGTTCCTGCGCGGCATCCTGACCGTGGAGGACAACCTCGGAGGGGGGGCTGTGTTCACCATCAAGATGCCCTCCACAACCGCGGCGCAGCCCGAGCCGGCCGGCGCGCCCTCGGTCAAGCTGACCACGCGGCAGACCAAGGTCCTCGTGCTCCTCATGGAACTCGGCTCCGCCGGCCCGACGGCCATCGCCAAGGAGCTCGGATTCTCACCGGCGACGGTCTTCAGAGAGCTCGTTGTACTGCAGGACATGGGGTTGATACACTCGCTCGGCGACGGCAAGCGAGCCTTGCGCGAGGAGGGTCTCCGCCTCCTCGAGAGCATCCTCTGACCGACGTTCTCGACCACCCCGGGCGCGCCGCCGCATCCCCCGGGGTCGACGTTTCGGAGTTCCGACGGACGACGAGCTCACACGCATCTGGGAAGAAGCGAAGAAACATCTTCGCGGGCGCATCAACGACTCCGCGTTCCAGTTCTGGTTCGACCGGACCGTGCCCCTGGGCCTCGACGGCGGCGCCTTCGTCATCGGGGTGCCGAACGACTTCGCCCGGGAGTGGATCGAGCGACGGCTCGCCAGACAGGTCGGCGAGGCGCTCGAGGAGGTCCTCGGCGATACCGTCGACGTGCGCGTGGTCGTCGACGCCCGAGCGGCCGCGCTCTCCGACGCGCCGGCAACCGAGTCCGCAGCAGCGGAGCCACCGGAGAAGCCCCCTGCCCCGCCGAAGCGTCGCCGGGGCACGTCGTCACGGACCGCTCGCGCAGTCGGCGATCTCAATCCGCGCTACGTGTTCGACCGTTTCGTCACAGGGCCGAACAACCAGTACGCTACGGCGGTCGCCCGCAGCGTCGCGGAGTCACCGGCGACCGCCTACAACCCGGTGTTCGTCTACGCCGACACCGGGCTCGGCAAGACACATCTCACCCAGGCGATCGCCCACGAGGCGCTCGAGCAACACCCCGAGCTGCAGGTCCGCTACGTCACCTGCGAGCGCTTCACCGACGACTTCATCAACGCGGTCACCGACAAGGGGCGGATCGAGGGCTTCAAGCAGACCTACCGCGACAACGACGTGCTCGTCATCGACGATGTGCAGTTCCTCGCCGAGAAACAGCAGACGCAGGTGGAGTTCTTCCACACCTTCAACGCGTTGTACGAGGCCGGCAAGCAGATCGTGATCACAAGCGACCGGCCACCGCGCGAGCTCGAGGCGCTCGAGGAGCGCCTGCGCTCGCGCTTCGGCCAGGGTGTGGTCGTCGACATCGGGCGGCCCGATCTCGAGACCCGCATCGCCATCCTGCGCAAGCAGGTCAAGTGGGAGGGCTTCCAGATCGCGGAGCCTGAGGCTCTCGAGTGGATCGCCCAGAAGGTGACGACCAACATCCGGGAGCTTTACGGAGCGCTCACTCGCGCAGTCAGCTTCGCCTCGATCCAGGGGACCGACGTCACCCTCGAGGCGACCAAAGAGGCTCTGAAAGACATCTTGCCCAAGGCGTACCAGCACCCTGTCACCATCGAGATGGTGCAGGCGGAGGTCGCCAGGCAGTTCGGCCTGCACGTCAACGACCTTCGCGGCAATCGCCGGACCCAGGACGTGGCCTACGCGCGACACATCGCCATGTACCTGTCGCGCGAACTCACCGAGGCGTCACTCCCGCAGATCGGCGCCCGTTTCGGCGGCCGCCACCACACGACGGTCATCCACGGCGTCGACAAAGTGGAGCGGCAGCTCAAAGACGGGCACGACCCACAGCTGCAGGACCTTCTGGCGCTCATCGGCGCGCGGCTCAAGACCGCGCACTGACGCGCCTTCGTCACCTCCTCTCATCCCCTGTGGACGTTGCGGGTGCAGCCTGTGGACGATCACCAAAAGAGCGCTGAAATCCGCTATGCTTCGCGGGAACAGTGGAGCAGCCGTGGGAGAAGCGATGGGTTCTGCACACACCATCCACACAATCGTGCAGAAGCCTTCGCCCTCCCTGTGCAGCCACAACAGCAGTTCTCCACATCGTCAACAGGGACTGTGATGACGACGAGGAGTATCTACTTCTCTTTTTCTTCATAAGGAGTCGGGATGAAGTTCACGTGTGATCGCTCGGCGCTGGTCGACAAGCTCGGCGTCCTTGCGCGCGGCGTCTCCACGCGCAGCGCTCTGCCCGTGCTGTCCGGCATCCTGTTGCAGGCCGGCGAAGGTCGTCTGGATCTCTTCTCGACCGACATGGAGTTGTCGATCAAGGCCAATCTCGCGACCCCGGTCGAGCGGGAAGGCGAGATAGTCGTGCCGGCCAGGCTCTTCAGTGATGTGATCCGCAACCTCCCCGACGAGGAGGTCGAGATCGAGGCCGGCGAGGCGGCGATCAAGGTCAGCGCCGGCCGCGCCGCCTTCTCACTCAACGCCTGGGCGGCAGCCGACTTCCCGCAGACGTCCACCTTCGACACGGCCGGCGCCTTCACCGTTGGGCGCGATCCCTTCGTCGAGACGCTCAACAAAGCCGGCCGCGCCGCCTCACGCGACGAAACGCGGCCCATCCTCACCGGCGTGCTCATGACGATCATGGGCGAGACGCTCAAGATGGTCGCCACCGACAGCTATCGTCTGGCCGTCAAAGAAACGAAGCTCGACCACTCGGTCGAGGCCGAGGTGCAGGCCATCGTCCCGGTCAAGGCACTGGGTGAGGTCACACGCCTCGCCGCCGCGCTCGGGCCGGGCGAGATCGAGGTCGCCATCGGCGAGAACCAGGCGGTCTTCAAGCTCAACGACCCTGCGGGCGACGTGTGGATCGCCTCGCGACTCATCGAAGGCCAGTTCCCGAACTACAAGCAGTTGCTGCCGGACACGTTCGAGCACGAGGTAACGATCGATCGCGGCCAGCTCATGGCGACCGCCCGCCGTGTCAGCCTGCTGGCGCAGAAGAACGCTCCGCTCCGTCTATCGTTCGCGGACAACCGGCTCACCATGAAAGCGCTCACGCAGGACGTCGGTCAGGCCGAGGAGGCGCTCGACGTGGAGTTCACAGGTGAGCCGTTCGAGATCGGCTTCAACCCGGCGTATCTCATCGAGGGAGTGGACGCTGTCGACGGCGACGGAGTGAGGCTGCGTTTCACGAGTCCCCTGCGCCCGGGTCTTCTCAGTGGTCCCGGCGACGACTTCACCTATCTCATCATGCCGATCCGCCTGAGCGGCTGACGGCTGCCGGCGTGTGAGCGAGACCGCCGCGACATGGACGACGTCGCCGTCAGTGGCCCGCTCCCCCTCGGGGCGTTCCTGAAGCTCGCCGGCGTGGCCGGTACCGGCGGGCATGCCAAGGTCCTCGTCCAATCGGGCGACGTCACCGTCAACGGCGAGGTCGAGACGCGGCGCGGGCGGACTCTCCGGCCGGGCGACGTCGTCGGGGTCGGCGGCCGGGAGTACCGCGTGTGGTCGTCTCCGGA
>CAVTPJ010000013.1:0-91951 GCA_963736645.1 uncultured Thermoleophilia bacterium
GGGTGCGCGCGAGGATCAGGTCGTCCTCGAACTTGCCGGTCTTGGCGTCGAAGCCGGCGTTCGCCTGGGCGATCGTGACGTAGCGGATCTCGCCGGTCTTGGGATCGACGATCTCCTCCTCTTCCTCGGAGGCGTCCAGGTAGACGATCTCGTTCGTCACCTTGCCCTTGACGACCTTGCGGTACGGGGCGCGGATGAAGCCGAACTCGTCCACGGTGGCCATCGAGGCGAGAGAGCCGATGAGGCCGATGTTCGGGCCTTCAGGAGTCTCGATGGGGCACATGCGGCCGTAGTGGGTGGGATGCACGTCGCGGACCTCGATGGGGGCACGCTCGCGCGTGAGGCCGCCGGCGCCGAGAGCGCTCAGGCGGCGGCGGTGCGTGAGGCCGGACAGCGAGTTGGTCTGATCCATGAACTGCGACAGCTGCGAGGAGCCGAAGAACTCTTTGAGCGCCGCGACGACGGGGCGGATGTTGACCAGCGTCGCCGGCACGATGGTGTCGGGGTCCTCGGTCGTGAGCCGCTCGCGGATGACGCGCTCCATGCGCGCGAGGCCGATGCGGAACGCGTCCTGCACCAGCTCGCCCACGGTGCGCAGACGGCGGTTGCCGAAGTGCTCGTACTCGTCGATCTCGTGGGCGATCTCTTCGCGCCGCGTGGCGAGGAACGCGTTCGCGTCGGCGGCGTAGTCCTTGGCGTCGTCCGGCACACCCAGCTTGCTCGGCAGCGAGATGAGCCGCTTGATGAGCTCGATGATGTCTTCGTTCACGAGCACGCGCACGTCCGCGTCCGGCCGGTCGGCGGGCTTGACGTGGTTGTGCAGACGGACGTTGAGCTTGTGCCGGCCCACGCGCGAGAGGTCGTAGCGCTTGGGGTCGAAGAACAGCCCCTTGAGCATCGCCGTGGCGCCGTCGAGGGTCGGCGGCTCGCCCGGGCGCTGCTTGCGGAAGAGCTCGACGAGCGCCTCTTCCTGGGAGCCGGTGGTGTCCTTCTCGAGGGTGTTGCGGATGTAGACCGAGTCGTCGAACAGGCCGAGAAGCTCGTCGTTGGCGCCGTAGCCCATGGCGCGCAGGAGGACGGTGACCGGGAACTTGCGCTTGCGGTCGATGCGCACGTTCACGGTGCCCTTCTTGTCGATCTCGAGCTCGAGCCACGAGCCGCGCTGGGGCATGAGGTTGGCGACCAGGACCTGCTTCTCGCGCTCGGCCTGCTTGGGCTCCATGATGTAGGCGCCCGGGGACCGCACCAGCTGCGTGACGACCACGCGCTCGGTGCCGTGGATGATGAAGGTGCCGCGCTCGGTCATCATGGGGAAGTCGCCCATGAACACGGACTGCTCGCGGATCTCGCCCGTCTCCTCGTTGATGAAGGCGACCTTCATCGTGAGCGGTGCGGAGAAGGTCATGTCCTTGTTGCGGCACTCGGCCAGCGACTTGGACGGCTCCCCGAACTGGTGCTCCCCGAACTGCACGAGCAGCTTCTCGGAGTAGTCCTTGATGGGGTTGATGTCGGCGATGGTCTCGCTGAGACCGTCGCTCAGGAACCACTCCCACGACTTCTTCTGGATGTCGATCAGGTTCGGGAGCGGGAGCGGCTGCTCGAGCTTCGCGAACGACGTACGCACGCGAGGCGCCTGGGGCTCGTTCAAGCGAGTCTCCTCTAGCTAAGCGGTGACTGGGAAAATGAGCACACCACACCAGAGGAATCGAGGTATGGCCGCGAGTAACGCACGGCCGAAAAATCTACCACAATCGCGCAGGCGATGCAAGCACGATCTCGGATCCACCGGCTGCGCGGCTTGCCTCCCGGCCGGATGCGGCCTCCAGCGCGAAAGGCCGGAGCGCCGCGTGGCGCCCCGGCCTTTCGGGGTCGATCAGACCGCAGCGTCGCCGCGGTTGAGACGCTCTACTTGATCTCGACGCTCGCGCCGGCGTCTTCGAGCTGCTTCTTGGCGTCCTCGGCCTCGTCCTTGGTCACGCCTTCCTTGATGGCGCTGGGCACGCCCTCGACCACGTCCTTGGCCTCCTTGAGACCAAGACCGGTCAGGGCGCGCACGACCTTGATGACCTGGATCTTCTGGTCGCCGAAGGCGGTGAGCATCACGTCGAACGCTGTCTGCTCCTCGGCCGGGGCGGCGGCCTCGGCGGCGGCGGGAGCCGCGGCCATCGCCATGGGCGCCGCGGCGCTGACGCCGAACTCCTCCTCGAGCGCCTTGACCATCTCGCTGAGCTCGAGCACGGTCATACCCTTGATGGCCTCGATGAGCTGGTCCTTGGTAAGAGCCTTGTCTGCCATTGTCAGTTCACCTCACGTGGGGCTTGAAAGCCTTGCTGGACAGGATGATGCGGCTGTGGCTCACGCCTCGCCGGCGGCGGCGCGCTGCTGCGCCACCTGATCGAGGGCACGGACGAAGCCGCTGATCGTGCCCTGAAGGACGGTGACCAGACCCGTCATCGGCGCCGCCATGGTGCCGACCAGCTGGGCGACGAGGATGTCGCGCGGAGGCAAGCCGGCGATCGCCTTGACGCCGGCCGGGTCGATGAGGCTCGCGTCAAGCAGGCCGCCACGCACCTCGAGCTGCGGGTGCGTCTTGGCGAAATCGGCGAGGGCCTTGGCGGCGCCGACCAGGTCGTCGCCGCAGAAGGTGACCGCGGTCGGGCCCGACAGGAGCTCCTTGACCGGCTCGCGGCCCGCCTTGTCGGCGGCGATGCCGCCGAGGGTGTTCTTGACGATCTTGAAGCGTGCGCCGCTCTCGCGCAGCTTGCCGCGGAGCTCGGCGAGCTCCGTCACCGTGAGGCCGCGGTAGTCGCTGACGAACAGGTTCTCCGTGTCCGTGAGCAGCTGGGTCACCTCGGCGATCACAGCGTCTTTCTCTTTTCTCAGCATCTCGACCTCGCAGTCGCAACAAAAAACCCGCTCCCGAAGCGGAAGCGGGCGCGGGCGCGGAACGCCTGGCACGTCTCGCCTCGGGTGGCGGACCCGTGTGGATCCATTCTGCTCCCGGAGGAGCACCGACCTTCATCGGCCGCGGCACGAGCAACACGCGCCGCGAAACGGCAGTATAGAGCAGCGGAGGGACGCCGGCAACTGCAGTGGCCGCCGGCGTCCCCGCTCAGGCTCAGTTCTCGAACAGGTCCCGCGTGCGCGCCGGGTCGAGCTCGATGCTCGGACTCATCGTCGCGGCGATGTGGACGCTCTTGATGTACTTGCCCTTGGCGGCGGCGGGCTTGGCGCGGACGATCTCGTCCAGCACCGCGCCGTAGTTCTCGACCAGCATCTCCTCGGTGAACGACTTCTTGCCGATGCTCAGGTGGATGATGCCGGAGCGATCGGTGCGGTACTCGACCTTGCCGCCCTTGGCGTCGCCGACGGCCTTGCCGACGTCGAACGTCACAGTGCCGGACTTGGGGTTCGGCATGAGACCGCGCGGACCGAGGATGCGGCCGAGCTTGCCGACCGTGCCCATCATGTCCGGCGTCGCGATGGCGATGTCGAAGTCGAAGACGCCCTCCTGGATCTGCTTGGCGAGGTCGTCGCTGCCGACGATGTCCGCACCGGCCTCTTCGGCCTCACGCGCCTTGTCGCCCTCGGCGAAGACGGCGACGCGCATCTCCTTGCCGGTGCCGTGCGGGAGCACGGTGGTGCCGCGCACGATCTGGTCGGCGTGGCGCACGTCGACGCCGAGTCGGAAGTGGACCTCGACGGTCTCGTCGAACTTCGCGCTCTCGAGGCTCTTGAGCAGGCGCACGCCCTCGAGCGGCGTGTACTGGCGGTCAGGCTCGATGGTGCGCTGGGAAGTGGTGAACTTGCGGCCGTGCTTGGCCATGTGCATGACCTCCTGTGGTACGAGCGGCGACCCGGTCGCCTCCCACGTCGGGGGCCGGGCGGCGGAGCCTCCCCGGCCTTCAGGTTCTCCTAGTTCTCTACCTCGATGCCCATGTTGCGGGCAGTGCCCTCGATGATCTTCATCGCGGCGTCGATGTCGTTGGCGTTGAGGTCGGGCATCTTGGTCTCGGCGATGGCGCGGACCTGCTCGCGGGTGACAGTGCCGACCTTGACGCGGTTGGGCTCGCCCGAGCCCTTGTCGATGCCGAGCGCCTCGCGCAGAAGCACGGCGGCCGGCGGCGTCTTGGTGATGAACTTGAACGTGCGGTCCTCGAACACGGTGATCTCGACCGGCACGATGGTGCTGCCCGACGCCTGCGTCTGGGCGTTGAACGCCTTGCAGAACTCCATGATGTTGACGCCGTGCTGGCCGAGGGCGGGGCCCACGGGCGGTGCCGGGCTCGCCTGGCCGGCGGGGATCTGCAGCTTGATCTTGGTGAGGACCTTCTTGGCCACTGGTTGCCTCGCTTACTTCCTGGTTAGGACGTCTTCTTGACCTGGTCGAAGGCGAGCTCGACCGGCGTCTCCCGGCCGAAGATCGACACCATGACCTTGAGCCGGCTCTGGTCGAGGTTGACCTCGACGACCTCGCCGGAGAAATCGCTGAGCGGGCCGGACGTGACGCGCACGACCTCGCCGACCGTGAACTCGGCCTTCTGCTTGGGACGCTCGACCGAGGCGGTGTGCATGATGCGGTCGACCTCCGCGCGGGACAGCGCGACCGGCTTGTTCTGGGCGCCGACGAAGCCGGTGACGCCGGGGGTGTTCTTGACCAGCGACCACGTGTCGTCGGTGAGGTCCATCTGGACGAGCACGTAGCCCGGGAACACGCGGCGTTCGGTCGTGACCTTCTCGCCGTCCTTGGTCTCGACGACCTGCTCCGTGGGCACGACGATCTGGTGGATGCGCTCCTCCTGGTGCATCGACTGGCGCCGGTGCTCCAGGTTGGCCTTCACCTTGTTCTCGTGGCCCGAATATGTGTTGACGACATACCAGCTGTACACGTGGTGGCCCCGATCAGGTGAGGAAGTTGAGGACCAGGTCGACGATCTTCGAGAAGCCGAAGTCGAGGACACTGGTATAGATGGCGGCGATGGCGACGGCGACGAGCACGACCAGCGTGGACTGCGCGAGATCCTTGCGCGTGGGCCAGGTGACCTTGCCCAACTCGATGCGCACGTCGCGCAGGAACTTCATGAGCCCCTTCTTCTCGGCCGGGCGGTTCGCCCTGGCCTTCTGCGGGGACTTCTGCTGCGACTTGGCGCGCGCGGGCCTGGCGTCGGCGCGCTTGGCCACCGCCTTCTTGTCCTGGGCGGGCTTGCCGGACGGCTTCGCCTTGCCCTGGGTGCCCTTCTTGTTGTTCGCAGTCTTCGCCACTCAACCGCTCCGATGGTCATTGGCAGGGCTGGAGGGACTCGAACCCCCGACCCCCGGTTTTGGAGACCGGTGCTCTACCAATTGAGCTACAGCCCTACAGGCACGAAGGGACGCTAGCGCGTCTCCTTGTGCACGGTGTGCGTGCCGCACCAGCGACAGTACTTCTTGAGCTCGATGCGGTCCGGGTCGTTCTTCTTGTTCTTGTTGGTGTGGTAGTTGCGACGCTTGCATTCCTGGCAAGCGAGCGTGACGAGTTGACGCACGTCGTCTTCCTTTCAAACAGAAGCACGTAAGGATACCAAGCGCTCCGCGGGAGGGTCAACGCGCCTCCCGGCGGCTCCTGCACGCGGCTGCAAGCCTGTCGCGGCCACGGCGGCGCAGTATAGCAGGCGCGGACGGGCCGGGCAAAACGAAGCGTTGGTCGACGGGCTCGTGACGCCCGTTGGCGAATCCCATTCCGGCCTGCTTCCCGGTAGGGTTGAGGCCGAACGGAAGGAGAGGTCATCGACGGGCACGGCGAGACGAGCGGGACGGCGGGACGCGCCGAGCACGAGCGGGACTCCGACGCACGGCACGTCCCGCCGCCGGAGGTCCCCGGGCGAGCAGTCCCGGAGGCCGCGGCGGCGGTCCCGGGGGTCGAGGCTCCCGCGGAGGCGGCGGCCGGGGCGGCGGCGACGGGGTCCGGGCCACGGCCGCCGGCGGCGCCGCCGGCTCTCGGCGCGCCGGGCCCGGCGGAAGCCGCGCCTGCCACCCGTGCCGCCGCTCCCGGTGAGCCGTTCCACCAGCCAGGCGCGACGTGGGGGTGGGCGCAGACGCTGGCCGGACTCGCGCTCGGCTCCGCGCCCGAAGCGCTGCTCTATCTCGCCGCCCTGCTCGGCGGCGCCGCGACGAGCACCGCCGGCAAGGTCACGGCCGGGAGCGCCGCAGCCCTCGCCGTGGGATCGCTCGTGCTCTACAGCTGGCAGGCGATCGCCGCCTGGCTCTTCTCACTGCGGACCGCCGGCCGAAGGCTCGCCCTGTGGGGATTCCGGCGTCCGACCAAGGCCATCTTCTGGGCGGCGCCCCTGGGGCTGATGGCCGTGTACGCGGTCAGCATCGCCCACGACATCGTCGTGCATCCTGAGCAGCAGCAGATCGTCAGCGAGTTCCCCCGCAGCGGGATGGGCGTCGGTCTGTTCGTGCTGGTCGCGGTGATCATGGCGCCGCTCTTCGAGGAGATCGTCTTCCGCGGCTTCCTGTTTCGCGGATTCGCCAACTCGTGGGGCTGGGTGTGGGGAGCGCTCGCGTCTTCCGCGGTCTTCGGGCTGGCGCACCTGCAGCTGGACGTCTTCCTGCCTCTGGCGGCACTGGGCTTCGCGCTTGCCTGGGCGTACAGGCAGACGGGCTCGCTCTGGACCTGCATCGCCATGCACGGCCTCTTCAACCTGATCGCCGTGATCGCCTGGGCGGTCACCGGCTGACGTCACCCCAGGCAGGACCCGCTGCCGGTGGGCAGGCGCCGCGGGTTCAGGGCAGCAGCGTCGGCTTGCGCAGCTCGCGGCAGCGGCAGTCGTCGCCGGGGGGCAGGGCAGCGAGCGCATCCAGCAGGATGCGGCCCATGAGCCCGGCGTCCTCACGGAAGATCTGGGCGAGCACGTCGTGCTCCCACTCCCGCACGACGCCCTCCCCGTAGTTGACGACGAGGTAGATGCCCGCGTAGCAGGCATCGATGTCACGCGCCAGCCAGACCTCGGGGCAGAAGCTCTGCCCGACGACGTCGCCCAGAGTCTGCAGAAAGCGGACCTCGGCCGGGGACTCGAAGCGCGGCCCCTCAGTCACGACGTACGTGCCCCGCGTGAAGAGGCGGCGCTCCGGAGCCAGTCGCCTGGCGGCGCCCACGAGCGCCTCTCGCCCGGCGGCACACACGGCGTCGCGCATGATCAGCAGGTGGTCGCCGGCGACGACGCCGTAGCGGTCGCGATCGGTCGTCATGTCCACGAAGTCGTCGACGACCACGAGGTCACCGGGGTCGAGCAGGTGGTCGAGGCTGCCGACACCGGCGTCCGAGAGGATCCGCCTGACGCCGGCGCGATGCAGAACGCTGAACACCTGGCGCGAGGCGCGGCCGCGCGAGACGCCCTTGCGCCAGCCGTGCATCCGCACGTGCAGGGCGTGCTGCCCGCCGAGCTCGAAGAGCGTGAACGGCGGGCTATCGCCCCACGGCGTGTCGAAGACCAGACCGGCCTCGACCACGCGAGCGTCCGCATGGAGGTCGCCCGGGAAGTCCACGGCCAGCGATCCTGACCCACCGATGATGGCGCGCGACGCGGGAGGCACGGCTGTCCTCGGGGAGGTCACAGGCTCGTCAGCTCCGGCGTCACCCTCAACATGACCAGCTGCACGTGGTCGCCGTGGTCAGAGGTGTACTGGCTGAGCGCCTGCTCCAGCGAGGCGGGGAAGCCGCGCACGACGCCCAGCGACGAGGTCCCTCGCTGCACCGCATCGCCGATCGCGACCGTGGGCTTGGCGATGTGAGTCACGACCAGAAGCAGGGACGGGTCGCTGGTCAGCTGGATGTCGATCTCGACGTCGTCGTGACGCCCGAGGATGCTGTACTCCTTGATCGCCGTGACCTTGCCGTCCACAGGAGAGAGGACGGGAGAGCCGGGAACGGCGCCGACGTCGAGGCCCGACGTGGATGACGACTCCTCACCGCCCGTGCCGTCCATGAGGTAGTACTGCACGTCGCCGCCGCCGGCGAAGATGTCGGCGAGCTTCTGGCCGAGGTCGCCTCCACCGAGCCGCTCGCCCACCGGCTCGAACGCCACCGAGTCGCCGTTGTCCACGGGGTGGAACGCGACCGCCGTCGTCGCCTGCCGTTCCACAGGCAGCAGGATCTCGACGTCGTCGACGCGCGCGACCACGACCGCCTCGCCGGAGTCCGCGGTACGGCCGTAGGTCGGCTCGGCGGCCGCGGCGGGCACCTGCGCCGGCGTCTGGCCGGGGATGGCGTACGCGACCCATACCGCGAGAGAGATGAGGGTCACGAGAACGACCAGCGCGACCACACGCCGGCGGCGAATCTGATCGCGACGACGAGCTTGCCGCCGGCGTCGCTGATTGGCCGGGCTTGTGTGCATGTCGCACGCCAAGCTACAACGGCGGCGCGCACGCCGCAAGCCGCTCGCCGTCTGCCGGGGCGACCCGGCCGTCCCGCGTCGATGCCGGGCCGCAGACCGGCGCTCGTTGCCAGCTCTGACGGTAGAAAGTGCATCTCGACCGCTCAACTCCCGTCGCTACCCGCCGATACCAGAGCCGTGTGGGACCGCAGTTCGGCGGTCCGCGGGCAATCGCAACGCCGTGCAGGCTTGGGGGTCGACCATGAAGAAGCTGATCATCGTCATCCTGATCGCTGTCGCCTGCACCCTGTTCCTCGCCGCGCCGGCGCTGGCGTCCGTCTCGCTCAACAGCTACGAGAAGCAGGTGCTCGCGCTGGTCAACAAGCAGCGCGCCAAGTACAACCTGACTCAGCTCCGGGTGAACGCCAGCCTCGTGTCCGCCGCGCGCGTCCACTCCGCAGAAATGGGCGCGAGGAAGTACTTCAGCCACAACTCGCCGACCGGTGAGACGTGGTCGGCGCGCATCATCCGCTGTGGATACAGGAAGACGGGCTACAGCTACTGGCGGGCCGGAGAGAACATCTACTACGGCAGCGGGCTGTACTCGAGTCCCTGCCTCGTCGTCAAGGCGTGGATGGCCTCCAAGGCGCACCGCGCCGTGATCCTCACCAAGGCCTTCCGCGATATCGGCATCGGAGCGGTGAAGACCACCGACGGCTACGGGAGCTGCGACGGGACGGTGTGGTTCTTCACGCTCGACCTCGGACGACGCATCGCGCAGTAACCGCCAGGGGCAGCGAGGGTTGAGCGAAGGGGCGCGCCAGCGCCCCTTCTGCGTTCCGCGGCCTGCAGCGGTGAGCCGACGTTCGAGGACGGCGACGGCCGGCGGAGTAGGATGAGACCGTGGACCACGACGCCGGCATGACTCCCCAGGCGGCCGGCAGGCTGCGGGCCTTCTTCACCGGCGGCGGCCATGAGCAGATCGTGGCCGTGGCGCACGAGGCGGCGCGGCGCGGCCGCGCCGCCGAGTTACCGGGGGATCTGCCGGCCGCGGTGCGCGACGCGCTCCTCGCGGCCGGCGTCGGCTCCCTGTTCGGCCATCAGGCCGCCGCCCGAAACACGCTGGCGGCCGGCGGGAACGTCGTCGTGAGCACCGGGACGGCGAGCGGCAAGAGCCTCTGCTACCAGCTCGCCGTCCTCGAAGCGTTCGCCGCCGAGCCTCAGGCACGCGCCCTCTTTCTCTTCCCCACCAAGGCGCTCGCCCAGGACCAGGCGCGCAAGCTCACTCTGCTCCGCGTCCCCGGCGTCGTCCCGGCGATCTACGACGGCGACACGCCGCAGGACCAGCGCGCCCAGCTGCGACGCACCGCGACGATCCTGCTCAGCAACCCCGACATGCTGCACGTGGGCATCCTCCCCGGGCACGAGCGCTGGGCGGAGTTCCTCCATCAGCTCCGCTTCGTCGTGCTCGATGAGGCGCACGTCTACCGCGGCGTCTTCGGCAGCCACGTCGCCCAGGTCGTGCGGCGCTTGCGGCGGCTCTGTGCGCAGTACGGCGCCGATCCGCAGTTCGTGCTCACCTCGGCGACGATCGCCAACCCGAAGGCGTTCGCCGAGCGCCTCGTCGGCGCGCCCTTCTCCGTCGTCGACGAGGATCAGGCGCCGCGCCCGGAGCGCACGGTCGTGCTCTGGAACCCGCCGCTGGAGGACCCCGCCTCCGGCGTACGCCGCAGCGCGCTCGCGGAGGCGAGCTACGTCACCGCCGAGAGCCTGCTGGCCGGAGCGCGCGTGATCGCCTTCGCGCCGACGCGCAAGGCGGCGGAGCTCGTGTACGGGCACGTCCGCCGCCGCCTGGAGGATCGCGGCAAGCGCGGCGCGGGAGAACGCGTGCAGCCGTACCGCGCCGGCTACACGCCCGAGCAGCGCCGTGACATCGAGCGTCGTCTGTTCGCTCACGACCTCGACGCCGTGATCGCCACGCAGGCGCTCGAACTCGGCATCGACGTCGGCAGCCTCGACGTAGCGGTCGTGACCGGCTTCCCCGGCACCATCACGAGTCTGCGCCAGCGCTGGGGACGGGCGGGCCGGTCCGGCCACGGCTACGCCGTGCTGGTGGCCGGCCAGGACGCCCTCGACCAGTACTTCATGCGCGAGCCGGACCGCCTCCTCAGCCGCAGCGTGGAAGAGGCGATCATCGACCTCCATAACCCGCACATCAGCGGGCCGCATCTCGAGGCGGCCGCGTACGAGAAGGCGCTCACGCCGGCCGACGAGCCGTACTTCGGAGAGCAAGGCCTGCTGCTGGCGGAGCGGCTGGTGCAGGCCGGCCGGTTGCGGCGGCGCAGCGACGGTCTGGTCTGGGCGAGACCTTACTCCCCCGCCGCCGGCGTCGGCCTGCGTACCGCGAGCAACGAGCAGTTCGCCATCGTCGAGGGGCGGCAAGGCGAGGTCATCGGCACTGTGGAGCGCGAGCGCGTCTTCCGCTTCTGTCACCCCGGCGCCGTGTATCTCCACCTGGGCAGGAGCTACCTCGTCCAGCACCTCGACACCGGGGACCGCGTCGTCATGATCGACGAATTCGACGGCAGCTACTACACGCAGGCGAAGACCGACAAGAACGTCGTCATCGCCGGGCAGGCGGGCTCGCGCGAACTGCCCGGAGGCGTCCTCTTCGCCGGCGACCTCGAGGTCACCGAGCAGGTGGTCGCCTACCAGCGCCGCGACATGACCGACGGCCACATCATGGACACGACGACGCTCGACCTGCCTGAGCAGACCTTCACGACGCAGGCGTTCTGGCTCGCCGTCCCGCAGCCCGTGCTCGACCGCGCTCTGGCCGGCCTCGTCGAGACCGGCCGGCCCGAAGCCCCCGGAGCCCTGCACGCCGCCGAGCACGCGCTGATCGCCCTGCTCCCGCTGTACGCGATGTGCGACCGCTGGGACATCGGCGGCCTCAGCACCCCGTGGCACTGGCAGACCGACGTGGCGAGCATCTTCGTCTACGATGGGTACCCCGGCGGCATCGGGCTGTCGCGCCGGGGCTACGACGCCTTCGAGAGCCTCGCCGGCGACGCGCGCACGCTGATCGCCGAGTGCCCCTGCGAGAGCGGCTGCCCCTCCTGCGTGCAGAGCCCCAAGTGCGGCAATCTCAACGAGCCGCTGAGCAAAGCAGGCGCCGTGTCACTCCTCGACGTCGTGCTGGGAGCCGCGAACGGATGAGGGCGACGCAGAGGCGCTGCGCAGGCAGGCAGTGCTGCGATAGGCTCCCCCAGACCATCGACCGGAGACTCGCCATGCACGACAACATCGTCATCGAGAGGCTGGACCCCGCCGACATCGAGCTGGTCGGCCCATTGTGGAAGCAGCTCATCGACCACGTCGCCGCGCTTCCCGACGCTCTCGTCCCGGTTCGCCCTTCCGACGAGTCGTGGGAGCTGGAGCGCAGAGAGATGCTGAAGGAGCTGGACGACGACGCCTTCATCGTCGTCGCACGCCGGGACGACAGGATCGCCGGCTACGCCTTCGTCTGCGTCGAAGGCCCGGATCCCGTCTGGTACACGGGGGACAAGCATGCCGTGCTGGCGCACCTGTGCGTCGACGAGGCCGAGCGCGGCAACGGCGTGGGCGGCCTGCTGCTCGACGCCGTGGACGCCGAGCTCGAGGGGCGCGGCATCGAGGACGTCGAGATCGGCGTCGACACGGGCAACGACGCCGCGACCCACCTGTACGAGAGTCGAGGCTACCGCGCCGACTTCCGCATCTTCTACGGCTCGCCCGGCGGCAGACCGTGGGCCTGCCTGCGGCGCGAGGACGAGGACCGCCGGGCGGGGCGGGGCCGCTTCGCGCCGCCCGGCCCGGGGACCGCCGGGCCCGACGGCCGGTCCGAGGGCTGACGCCGTGCCGGCAACGCACCCCGAGCCCGCGATCGAGCGACTCGACCCAGAGCGCCTCGACGAGCTCGAGCCGCTCTGGGGGGCGCTCCTTGCACGGCATGCCGAGGTGTGGGCCCTTCTGCCGATGCGCAGCGCCGAGGAGACCTGGAAGAGGCGGCGACGTCAGTATGAGGGATGGCTCGCCGACGAGAGCTCCTTCGTCCTCGTCGCGCGCCGCGAAGTCGCGCCGATCGGCTACATCCTCGTCGCCATCACCGAGGGCGACGAGACCTACCAGACCGGCGAGCGAATGGCACGGATCCAGACGCTCGTGGTCGCGGACGGCGAGCGAAACGCTGGAGTGGGCAGCCGCCTGTTCGACGCCGCGATGCGCGAAGTCGAGCGGCTCGGCATCGACGACCTCCTCGTCGGCCAGATGCACGGCAACGAGGCCGCGCGCCGGTTCTACGAGCGGCGCGGCTTCACCCCCTTCGTCCACCTGCTCTACGCGAAACGGCCGGGCGCTGGGACGGACACCGGAGACCGAGCATGAGCGAGCCGAGATACGTCAGCGTGATCGGCGCCAGCCGGGCGACGCCGGAGCTGGCAGCCAAGGCCGAGGAGCTCGGCGAGCTGCTGGCCGAGCGAGGCTGCGTCGTCGTCTGCGGCGGTCGCGAGGGCGTCATGGAGGCGGTCGCTCGCGGCGTCAACCGCAAAGGCGGCGTTTCGATCGGCATCCTGCCGGAGGCCGATCGCCGGCGCGCCGCCCCGGACCTCACCTACACCGTCTGCAGCGCCATCGGCTACGCGCGCAACCTCAGCGTGGTGGCCAGCGGCGACGTGGTGATCGCGCTCGGCGGCGCGTGGGGCACGCTCAGCGAGATCGCGCTGGCACGCAACGTGGACACGCCGGTGATCCTGCTCGACACGTGGACGGTGACGCCGCCCGGCGGCGGCGAGCTCGACGGGGTGCGGCGGGCGGCGACGCCCGCCGAGGCCGTCGAGCTCGCCGTCCGAGATCCTGATTGACCTCACAGCGGCGGTGACGCGAGCCACGCGGTGACACAAGGCCCGCCGCCGCGCACGCCCCACTCGCGGACCCCAGGATCGCCGCTCTCACCCCATTCGGCGATCGTCCACCTACGGACCCGCGAGCCGCGCCCAAGAGAACCGCTATCGCTGCTATAGTATCCGCTCCCTGCCGGAGGCGGCTGCGTCACACGGGAGATGGGGTGCGTCACGACAACGCGAGACAGGTGGCGATCGAGGCCAAGTACATCCGGCCGCGACACGACGCTGCCAGCCTCCGGCCGGACGTAGAGCAGGCCTTCGCCGCCGCGCTCACGCGCCGGCTCACCGTCGTCTGTGCACCTGCAGGCTACGGCAAGACCACCGCCGCGGCAGCCGTGCTCGAGCGCCTCGACTGCAAGACCTCGTGGTACAAGCTCGACCTGCTCGATCACGACCCTCTCGCTTTCCTGGCCGGACTGGTCCGTGCGGTGCGGCGCGCCTGCCCGGGCTTCGGGGACGCACTCCTGGTGGAGCTCGAGTCCGGGCCGGTCCGGGAGCTGCCGGCAGGCGTGCTGGCCGCCCGATTCTGCTCCGAGTGCGACCGGTTGGTGACGGACGATCATCACCTGGTCCTCGACGACTACCACGAGGCCATGGACGCGGCGGCGATGAACGACGTGCTCGGCTACCTCCTCGAGAACTGCCCCGCGACCATCCGTTTCGTCGTTCTGACGCGCTACGAGCCGGCCTTCCGGCTCGAGAAGCTGCGCCTCGAAGGCGAGGTCGCGCGCATCCCTCGCGACCTTCTCCTCTTCGATGCGGGGCAGGTCGCGGACGTGCTGCACGAGAGGTCCGGGGAGGATCACGACCCCGCACATATCCAGCGGCTTCTCGAGCTCACGGAGGGCTGGCCGGCAAGCGTGGTGCTGGCGGGGATGGCGCTCTCGTGGCTCGATGCGGCATCGCTCGGAGTCGCGCTGAGCGATCCCCGGCTGAGGTCCGACATGTTCTCCTATCTCGCGGAGCAGGTGCTGCAGCGCCAGCGCCCCGCGGTCCAGCAGTTTCTCCTGCGTACCTGCTGCCCCGAACATGTGACCGTGGAGCTTGCCGAACGGCTGACGGGTAACGGTGGAGCCTCCCGCCACCTCCATTTTCTCGCCCGCAACCACATCTTCACGTTCGACACCGACCGGGCCGGGACGTACCGCTACCACAATCTCCTTCGGGACTTCCTGCGTCAGCGCGTCGTCCAGGACCAAGGCGATGCGGCATACCATGCGCTGCAGCTGGACACCGCAACAGCGCTCGAGGCCTGCAGCGACAGACCGGGCGCCGTCGAGCTGCTCCTGGCGGCGAATGAATCCGGACTCGCCCTCGAGGTGATCGCGCGGGGAGGTGAGGCCGAGCTGGAGCGCCGCCCCTCCGAGCAGCTGCGGCTCTGGGTCGGGCAGCTGTCGCCGGCGCTGGAGGCAGGCCGGGCTTGGGCGCTCGTGGTGGCCGGGGTGTTGGGAGCACGCGAGAGTCGTTTCTCGAGGGCGCTCGCCGATCTGCGCCTCGCCGGCGAGACTCTCGATCATCAGAATGACCACAGGGGGCTCTATCAGGTGCTCTCTATCACGGAGTGGGCGGAATTCTGGTCGGGCGACTCCGCGGCCAGCATGGCCACCAGCGCTCGCGCCCTGGAGTACGCCGATACCGACTCCCAGCGTCTGCACACGCTGCTGAGCCTGGTCTCCGCGGCCCTTGACATGCGGCGATGGGACACCGTCGCCACCGCCTCCGAGCAAGCGGAGGCGCTGCTGCCGCGCGCGAGGCCGGAGGAGGCCGCCCGCGCGCAGGCGTTGCAGGCTCATGCGGCCTTCTACCGAGGGGATGTGCGCGCCGCCCACAGGCTGATCGCGCACTGCAACGATCCTCGCCACACGGCGTCTCACAGAGCAGCGACGCTCAATACGCCGGGGAATGATCGAGATGGCGCTGGGAGACTACGCCTCGGCGGGAGACACCTTCGAGAGGCCGCATCAGGCCGCCGCAGGATTTGGCCATGCGCTGACGTCCTACATGATCGAGGACAGCCTTGCGTGTCTTGCGGCCGCCAAGGGACACTGGAATTCGCGTCTCTACGCGCCGTTGAGGCTCTTCGGCTCCGACTCTGCTGATGTCCCGAGCCAACGCTGTTCGGCGTTCGTCCTCACTGCCACGAGGGTATCGATTCTTCGCCGCTCCGGAGCCTGGAGGCCAGTCTGGAGCTCGACCAGACTCGCGGTAAGGACAGTATCTGCCAGATCGAGATCCGTATCTCGCGCTCAATGCCGCCGGCAATCTCGCATTCACAGAAGGTCTCCTCGGAGTGGATTCGCGGGCTGACGCTCGATCGGGTGTCTGCGCAAGCAGAAGGCAGCCGGACTGTAGGTTCGTCGAGCTGAAGGCTATCCTATACGAAGCCGTACTCGCTGGGCAACGCGACGAGCGAAGACAAGCCGTCGACCTGCTGGAGCGCTGTCTGCCGATTCAGCTCAAGCTGGGACACTTCAACCTAGATCGCCCAGGAACTCTGCCCTCGCACCGAGCTGGCAAGCCTCGTACTCCGTCGGCACCGCAGCAATGGGCTGGGGCCAAGCCTGCTCGAGGCGCTCAGCCGACACCCTGACTTCGGTCATGCCGCCGAGATCCTCAAGGGATCCTGTCCGTCACAAGTGAGCACGTGGATCGACCACCTCGAGGCCGGACGACGCCCGAGCGCTCACGAAGACGTGTGCGCGACGGTTGCGGAGCGCCCACGACGCGAGCGAGCCGGGCGCGTCCAGCTCAGCAGCGGCACTGCATTCGAGGAGCTCACTCGGCGCGAGAGGCAGGTGCTGGGGCTCATGGCCGACGGCAGGTCCAACGAGGACATCGCCGGCGAGCTGTTCATCGCCATCTCGACCGTGAAGACGCATGTCACTCACATCCTTCGCAAACTCGGCCTGAAGTCTCGCGTGGCAGCGGTGCTCGAGTACCAGCGACTCGCGGGCTCGACCGGGGATGACTTGAGTCACCGCCCGCCTCATCTCCACCCAGAGCCGTGACCAGAAATCCACCCTGGGTATGATTCCGCGCGAAGACGGCATCGCTAGCCTCCCCTCACTGCAAATGGATCCCACGAGGAGACAGCGATGGAATCGTCAATCTCAGTCACCTACATCGAGTCCGCCGCCATGAGCCAGCGCAAGAAGACGGTCATCGACATCTTGCGAGACAGCCACGACTTCGTCTCCGGCGAGGCCATCAGCGACGTGCTCGGCATCTCGCGCAACGCCGTACACAAGCACGTGAAGTCTCTGCGCAAGCGCGGGTACCGCATCGTCGGCGTGTCCCGTCGCGGCTACCGTCTCGAGGACGAGCCCGCGCGGCTCTCGATGGGTCACATCACGCAGCGGACCGAGGATTCGATGTTCGGGCATTCGTTCCGGTATCACGACGAGATCGAGTCCACGAACCTGGAGGCAAAGGCCCTCGCCCGGAAGGGCGCTCCCGAAGGCACGGTGGTGGTCGCCGAGGCGCAGACCGCAGGCCGCGGGCGCCTCGGGCGCCGCTGGACGTCTCCGGCCGGCAAGGGCCTGCTCTTCTCAGTGGTCCTGCGTCCCTCCCTGCCGATGAGCGAGGCGCCTCTGCTGACCATCGTCGCAGCCACGGCGGCGGCCGAAGCGATCGAGACACACGTCCCGGCACGGGTCACGATCAAGTGGCCCAACGACCTCTTCATCGGCGACCGCAAAGCCGGCGGGATCCTCATGGAGGTCTCAGGCGAACAGGATGAGGTCGACTGGGTCGTCCTGGGAATCGGCCTCAACGTGAACACCGAGTTCAGCGAGCTCCCGGTCGCGCTGCGCCGTACCGCCACGTCCCTCAAGATGGCCGCGGGCGAGACGCTCGACCGCAGCGACGTGCTGGCGAGCCTGCTGCTCGGTCTCGAGACGCACTACACGGCCGCGCTCCGCGGCGGCTTCGACCGCGCCCTCACGGCGTTTCGCGAGCGCGACTACCTCCTGGCGCGTACGATCAGCGTCGAGACCCGTCAAGGAGCCGTCGTGGGCGCCGCCGCGGGTATCGACGATCGCGGTGCGCTCCTCGTCGAGCTGCCTCACCGTCGCGTCCGGAGCTTCCACTCCGGCGACGTCACCGTCCAAACGTGAAGAGCGGCTGGCCCCCGGATCACCGTTTGACGGCGGCCCGGGGGCCAGCTACATTGTCACCTTTCCACACAGACGAGAGGTTGACAATTGTCCCGTCTCACAACTCGAGACCTCGCAACCGCCGCTCTCTTCACCGCACTGATGTCAGTCTCGGCCTTCGCGGCGATCCCGGTCGGCTCCGTGCCGTTCACGCTGCAGGTGTACGTGGTGCTGCTCGCGGGGATGGTGCTTGGACCGCGCCTCGCGGCGCTCAGCGTGGCGGCCTACCTGGTTCTCGGCCTGCTTGCTCCCGTGTACGCGGGCGGCGGGTCAGGTCTCGGTGCGCTGCTCGGCCCCACCGGAGGCTACCTGTGGGGATTCGTCGGCGCGGCGGTGGTGACCGGACTCGTCGCGGACCGAGGAGAACGCACCGTACCGCGGCTGCTGGTGGCCGGCCTCGCCGGCTTGGTGCCCGTCTACATCCTTGGCACGTCGTGGCTCGCGTTGCAGCTTGGACTGAGCACCGGGGCGGCGCTGCTCACGGGCGTGGTGCCGTTCGTGTGGGCCGACGTGGCCAAGGCGGTCGCCGCCGCGCTCACGGCGCGCGCGTTGGTCAGCCTGCCGCTGGGTCTTCCTGCCGCGACCCGGCAAGGCCGCTGACGTCGGCAAGAGCGTGGCCGCGTAGCCGCAGATTGATGCGGCCGCGCTCGTACTCACCCATGAAGTCGGTCGAGCTGCCGTCGCGATACGCGAGGTCCTTGTCCCGCAGCACCTTGGCGAGGACCTCCACGTAGGTCGCATCGAGCGTCGTGCCGGCCATCATGCGCAGCTCCTTGAGCGCCTCGAAGGAGCTCCGGGCTCCGCGGTACGGCCGGTCCGACGTCATCGCATGGTAGCTGTCGGCAACGGCGAGGACCTTGCTGAGCTCGGGGATCGCTTCCCCGTGGATGCCGTTCGGATAGCCGCTGCCGTCCAGCCGTTCGTGATGATAGCGGACGATGTCGGCCACCTCCTGATAGGCCGCCAGGTGCGAGAGGACCTCCGCGCCCTTCTCGGGATGCTGGCGGATGAACTCCCATTCCGCGTCGTCGAGCGTGCTGGCCTTGCGCAGCACGGCGTCGGGCACGCCGACCTTGCCGAGGTCGTGGAGGAGCCCTGCGAAATGCAGTGCCTCCGCCTCCTCCTCCGCGAGCGCCAGGGCTCCCGCCATGTCGCGGCAGTACATCGCCACCGCCGCCGAGTGCTGCGCCGTGTACTCGTCCTTGCTGTCGAGCAGGACGACCATGGCGGCGGCGAGGCCGATGTTCATCTCGAGGTACTGGTCACTCAGCTCGGTCTGCCGCGCCACGTGCTCGCGCTCGCGCACCAGGAGCTTGAACATGTACTGGGCGGCGAACAGCGGCACGAACAACAGCGCCACGGCGATGATACCGGCGACCGCATAGAGCGCAGCGATGGCGAGCCCGAGCAGCAGGAGCACGCCGAGCGAGCGTAGGAACGGCGGCATCTCCTCGCGCCAGAAGGCGCGGAAGTCGACGGCGATACTTGACGCGCACGCCCAGACTGAGCAGGGCGAGGTTGGTGGCCTCGAACGTCACCGCAGCGACGGCGCCGGCGGCGATGAGGCCGAGCGTCACCTCGTCGAGCTGCACGCCGAGCGGCCCCAGCAGTGCGTCGAACGCGAGCGAGGCGAGAAACACGGCAATCACGATAGTTGGCGGTGTTGTAGACCACGACGAAGCGCGAGCTCTCGCGCCAGGCGCCCCAGAGACCGACGGCGATGGCGACAGCGATGGCCGGCAGCCTGCCCGTGAACATGATCGCCAGCAGGATCGGCAGATTGAATGCACGCGAGGGTCACGCGGTCGGAGATCTCCACCGACATCTCGTCGGCGATGATGGCGAGGATGGCGAACACGACCGCGTCGCGGATGACGGCCGTCGAGACGGGGATCGGCCCCGGAAAACGGAACGCGTACGCCACGACGAGCCCGGCGCACAGCGCCAAGCCCGCAGTGAGCACGCGGTAGTCACGCTCAGCTATCGACACGGTACCTCTCCGGGTGTTTGGTGACCCGTCTATCGGCACCGATTGTAGGGAGCTTGAGCGCTCAGTGCATCTTGCTGCTGCCGCCGCTCGTGACGAGCGCGACCAGCAGGGAGGCGAGCGTCTTCTCGATTCTCTTGCTCATGCTGCTACCTCAGTCGATCGATCGCTCGCGGTCAGTGCATCTTCCCGGCGAAGCTGATGTGCATCTTGCCAGCGGAACTGATGTGCATCTTTCCGCGAAGCGTCATGACTCGCCTCCCGAGGGCTCAAGGTTTCGCCACCACGTGCCGATACGATGTGGTTGACGATGCTGTGCCGCGACTCTACGGACGCCAGGCTGGACTCGCCTACCCCTCCGACTTGGACATAACGCGCAAGGTGCGGACCCATGGTTGCCAGAATGGACAACGCCTTTCGCGCTCACCCCCCGCGCCGCCGCTGGGCCGCGACACGTCAACCCTCTTGGTGTACGCTTCGAGCGCGGCCGCCGCAGGCGCGCCGCGGGGCTGTTGTCTTGGGAGGCCTCGTTCCGCGTAACCCGTGCTTGGGGGGAACTGCGATAGAGGCGAACGTCGTCGCCACGGAAGCTCAGGTCGTGCCGCTCAACCGCAACGCCGGCTTCCTGCTGCTCTGGGTGGGTCAGTTCGTGTCGCAGATCGGCGACCGCCTCGCCGCCCTCGCCCTCCCCTGGCTGGTCTACACGGCGACTGGGTCCGCCCTGGGAACAGGCGCCGTGTTCGCCCTCTACACGCTGCCCTACGTGCTCTTCGGCGCCTTTGCCGGCGTCGCTGTGGACCGCCTCGACAAGCGACGGCTCATGATCGCGGTGGACCTCGTCCGAGCAGCCCTCGTCGTCTCCGTGCCGTTCGTCGCCAGCCGCTCGCTCCCTGCCGTCTTCGTCCTCAGCTTCGCGGTCTCGACGGCCGCCGTGTTCTTCGACCCCGCCAAGCTCGCCATCCTCCCCGAGATCGTGCCGCCGGGCCGGCTGCTGCGCGCCAACTCGCTGCTCTCGACCGGTGAGAACCTCACCGAGATCCTCGGCTGGGCCTTCGCCGGCGTGCTGCTCGCCTCCGTGAGCACGTCGGTCGCGTTCCAGCTCGACGCCGTCACCTTCGCCGTCTCCGCCGTCGCGCTCGCGCTGATGCGCTACCGGGCGCCGGAGCGCGCGGCGGCGGAGCGCAGCGCGCGCGCCTTCTGGCACGAACTGCAGGATGGCTTCAGCTTCCTCCGCCGCGACCGCGGTCTGCGCGCCAACACCGTCATGGTCCTGGTCTGCGTGGCCGGACTGGGCGCCTCCTACCCACTCACCTTTCTTCTTGCAGTCAGGGTGTTCGGCGCCGGCACAGGCGCCTTCGGTGCGCTCGAGGCGGTGGTGGGCGCCGGGTACCTCGCCGGCTCGCTGGCGGTGGTCGCGTTCGCGCCGCGCGTGCGCAAGGGCCGACTCATGATCGCCGGCCTCGCGCTCATGGGAGGCGCCCTCGCCCTCGTCGCGACCGCCGGCTCGGTCTGGACCGCGGCGATCCCGTTCGCCGTCTTCGGCATGGCGAACGCCGCCGCGCTCATCGCAGTCGACACGTACATGCAGGAGGCCGTACCGCAGGGCATGCGCGGCCGCGTGCTCGGCACACGGTTCACGCTCACTCAAGGCATGTACGCCGTCTCGGTGCTGGTGGGCAGCGCGCTGGCCGCGATCGTCGACGTGCGCGTGCTGTTCGTCGTCGCCGGAGCGATCGTGGTTGCCTCAGCCCTGGTCGGTCTGCTGTCGAGAGAGGTCCGGGAGTCCTGAGCGCGCTCTGACCCGCCGGCCGGCTGCGCCGGCCGGCGGCCTGGTGATAGCCTTCTGGCGGAATCCCGAGGGCGACGTGCCGGAGTGGGGCCGGCCGTGGGTCCCCGGCCGCGAACGCAAGGACGCCATGACCGCCCGGAACCTCTCACAGACCACCGGCGACGCCGGCACGCCGCGAACGAGCTGGGTCCAGCTCGGCGTGATCAGCGCGTCCGAGTTCGTGGTCTGGGCAGGCTTCGGCGCCATCATCCCGTACCTCCCACTCTTCCTCGAGGAACAGGCGCACACCTCGATGACGCTGTGGGCGGTCATCGCGGCGATGTTCTACGTGGGCACGCTGCTGTTCTCGTCGCCGCTCGGCTGGCTGAGCGACACGATCGGGCGCAAGCCGGTGATGGTCGGTGGAGCCATCGTGTACACGGTGGCGCTCCTGCTGTTCACCACAACCACCGATCCCTACTGGTTCATCCTCTTCCGCCTGCTCGAGGGTGTCGGCACGGCGGCCTTCGGCCCCGCAGCTCAAGCCTTCGTCGCCGACATCACCACGGAGGAGAACCGCAGCAAGGCCTACGGGTTCTTGACGACGGCGCAGTTCGGCGGGCTGATCGTGGGACCCGCCCTGGCCGCGCCGCTCTACGCCTTGGGGGGCGGAGGCACCAGCGGCTTCTACGCCATCTTCTACTTCGGCGCGATCCTGTCGGGGCTCGCGCTGGCCGCGATCGTGCTCTTCGTGCGCGAGCCGGCGGCGCTGAAGACGCGACGTACGCAGCGCCGCCGCGAGCGCGAGGCGCACGAAGGCTGGCGGATGGGGCTGAAACGCTACCGGGCGATCTTCACGCCGCCCATCCTGGCCTTCATCCTCATCGCGTTCACCAGCCACTACGCCATGGGCGCCTGGGACGTCGTGTGGAGCCTGTACCTCTCCCACCTCGGCGCCTCCAAGACGTACATCAGCATGACGTGGGTGGCGTTCAGCGTGCCGATGCTTCTCAGCTTCGTCGGCGGGATGTTCGCGGACCGCCACAGCCGCTTCTGGCTCTTCGTCGTCGGGTACGCTCTCTCGAGCTTCGCCTGGATGTTCTACGGCATCTCCACGAACCTGGTGGCGCTCATCGTGGTCAACGTGCTGGAGGGATTCGCGATCGCCTTCTCCTACCCGGCCAAGCAGGCGTTCCTGATCCAGGTGAGCCCGCGGCGCTGGCTCGGCACCGTGACGGGGGTCGAGGCGACGTCGATGCAACTGGCCGGCCTGCTGGGCTCGCTGACGGCGCCGCTGATGTACGCCAGGATCTCGGGACAGGTGCTCACGTTCGCCGGGATCTTCGCCCTGGCCGGGCTGGCGGTGGCGGCGCCGATCCTCTACCGGGCGTGGAAGCGGCTCCAGGCGGCCGGGGACATGCCGACGCAGGCCGAGCTCGGGCGGCTCGCCGACGGGGCGAGGACGGCGTTCGCGGCCGAGCCGCCGCGCGGGCCGGAGTGAGGGCCGTGACACGGCAGCACAAGCGGACGGTCAGTAGCGCCGGACCTCGCGGTACAACGTGTCGCGCTGGACGGGGGTGCGGCCGGCGGCGCGGATGAGCCGCACCATGTCGCCGACGCCGCACTGGTTGCGCACGCCGGCGGCGGCGACGACGTTCTCCTCGATCATCGTCGATCCCATGTCGTTGGCTCCGAAGGCGAGCGCCACCTGCCCCATGCGCAGGCCCTGCGTGACCCATGAAGCCTGCACGTTGGGCACGTTGTCGAGGTAGATGCGCGTGACGGCCAGCATCATGAGGTAGTCGATGCCTGTGGCCGGCGTGTGGCCGGCCTGCAGCTCCGTGTTGCCGGCCTGGAAGGTCCACGGGATGAAGGCGGTGAAGCCGCCCGTCTCGTCCTGCAGGTCGCGGATGCGGCGCAGGTGCTCGACGCGCTCTGCGAGGGTGTCGAGAGAACCGAACATCATCGTCGCCGTGGTCTTCATCCCGAGCCCGTGAGCGACGCGCATGACGTTCAGCCATGTGTCGGTGGGGATCTTGTGCGGGCTGATGGCGGTGCGCACGCGGTCGACGAGGACCTCGGCGCCGCCGCCGGGCAGGCTGTCGAGGCCGGCGGCGTGCAGCCGCGTCAGCGTCTCCTCCACGGTGAGGCCGCTCTGCTTGGCGATGTGCGCGATCTCGGGCGGCGAGAGCGAGTGGATGTGGATCGGGTACCGCTCCTTGATGCCGCTGAACACCTGCTCGAACCAGCAGACGTCGAGGTCCGGGTGCAGGCCGCCCTGCATCATGATCGCGGTGCCGCCGAGCTCCAGTGTCTCCTCGACCTTGCGGTGGATGTCTTCCTCGGCCAGCAGGTAGCCCTCTCCGCTCCCCGGCTTCTTGTAGAAGGCGCAGAAGCGGCAGCCGGAGAGGCAATAGTCGGTGTAGTTGATGTTGCGGTCGACGATGAAGGTGACCTCGTCGCCGGGGTGCAGGCGGCGACGGGCGGCGTCGGCGCGCGCGCCGGCGCCCAGCAGGTCGCCGCCCTCGAGCAGCGCGAGCGCCTCCTCGTCGGTGATGCGGCCGGCCGGCGGCCCGGCTTCGCCGCCCGGCACGGGCGCCACCGTCTCGTCGGGCGTGCTCACGACGCCTCACCAACGAGCGGCTTGACCATCACCACGAAGTCAGCCCCCACGCCGGCGGCGTCGTGGTGGACGGGCAGCCCATCGACCACCTCGTCGCCCGGCTCGAGCACGAAGCCCACGGTCCGATGAAACGCGATCGACTCGGCGTTCCACGCGCCCGTCTCGGCGTAGAGCCGTGTGCACCCGCGCGCGACGGTGGTCTCGGCGAAGCGTCGGTACATCTCGGCTCCGATGCCGAGACCACGTCTGTCCGGACGCACGCCTGCGTAGTGCACGTAGCCGGTGGCGGGCATGCGCTGCGAGACGAAGCCGACCAGGAAGCCCACGAGCTCTCCGTCCTGCTCGGCGATCACGCAGGTGTCGCCGAGGTGCTCGAAGAGCTGCGGGCAGACGGCGTGCACCATGTGCCTGCCCGGCCACCAGTCGTCGATCGCCTCGGCGACCGCCGCCGCATCGTCCGGCCCCGCGGGGCGCCAGGCGACTGCCGCTGCGGGGCCGGCGGTCGGCGCGGCCTGCCCGGAGGCCGGGCCGGCAGATGGTGCAGCCTGGCCGCCGCTCATGAGCCGGCCGCCGGCTCGAGGAACAGCTGGAACCGCACCACGTGGTCGCCGTGCGGACCCCGGTCCGTCGTCACGGCGACTCCGTGGACTTCGTCGTCACCGGGCAGGACGGAGAAGCCGAGCGCCGTGTGGAAGTGGATGGAGCCTCCGTTGACCGACGCCGTGACAGCCCGGACGACGGTGCGCCCGTTTGCCCGGGCGAGCGCGAAGAAGCGCCGGTAGAGGTCGCCGGCGAGGCCCGCGCGGCGCCACGCGGGTTCGATGCCGACGAAATGGATGTACGCCTCGTCATCGTGGTCCGGGCAGAAGAAACCGACGAGGAACCCGATGAGCCTGTCCTCGTGCTCGACGAGCAGCGAGGTCCCGCGGAAGTGCTCGAAGAACACCTTGGGCAGCAGCGGTCGCAGGTCGCGCCCGTCCCACCACCCCGGCACGATCGCCATCACGCGCTCCCAGTCATCGGGGATGGGCCGGCGGAAAGTGAGGCCCGTGCAGGACATGCTGCCCTCCGCCTCAGACGCCGCCGGCCGCGCCGGACGACTCGTCGAGATCCGGGACGCTCTCCAGCTCGCCGATGGCGGCGGCGCGCCGGTAGAACTCACGCAGTCCCGTACGGTAGTCCGGCGCGAAGCCGAACTTGAGCTTGTCGAAGTAGTCCATGAGGTACGCCTGACTGAAGTCGAAGACCTGAGCGGCGGCGGCGGCCGTCTCCTGGGGGGCGGCCGCACACGCGTCGCGCGACGCGAGGAGCGCGGCGCCGACGGCAGCCGCCGCCTCGGGGCGCGCGTGGGCGAAGTCGCGCCGCGCGGCGCAGACCGCGTACACCATGGGCAGGCCGGTGACCTTCTTCCACTCCTCGCCGAGGTCGACGTGGTGCGGATACGCCTCGACACGCAGCAGGTGCAGGGCCTCGTCGCCGATGAGCAGGAGGGCGTCGAAATCCTCGAGGACCTCCGACAACGGACCCCTGCGGGGCGCGAACTCCGGCTCGATGCCCCATTCCCGGCAGAGCACCTTGAGCAGGCAGATGGAGGTGGCGCTCTTCTCCGTCAGAGCTACCCGGCGGATGTGCGCCGGCGGCGTTCGCGCGAACAGCTGGATCGAGTCGACGGCGCCGAAGGAGCTGATCGAGACCTGTGGCAGCAGCACCAGCTGGTCGGCGTCGCGGGCGAAGGCGATCGACGACGGCAGCGCCACGTCGATCTCTCCCTTGACGAGCATCTCGTTCAGCGCCGCGGGGTACCCCCCGACGATCTCGGCGCGCACGCCGCGGGAGGCGAGCTCCCGCTCGAAATGATGATAGAGCGGGAAGCAGTTGACGAACTCGATGCGCCCGACGCGGACGCGCGGACCGTCGGGCACGGCGACTCCCCCCGGCCTCTCAGGAGCCGGCGCCATCGTACCGCCGCACGACGTTGTAGAGCGTGTCACGCTCCACCGGCTGGCGGCCGGCGGCGCGGATGACGCGCACGAGCTCGGCCTTGCTGAGCTCCTGCGCGGTGTCCACGCCGGCCGCGTGGCTGATCCGCTCCTCGACCACGGTCCCGTCGAGGTCGTTGACGCCGAAGGCCAGCGAGACCTGCGCGAGCTTGAGGCCGACGTTGATCCAGAACGCCTTCACGTGGCGGAAGTTGTCCAGGACCAGACGGCCCACGGCGAGCATCTTGAGGTCGTCGAAGCCGGTGGGACCGGGCAGCTCGCTGAGCCCGGTGTTGGCCGGCTGAAAGGACAGCGGGATGAAGGCGTTGAAGCCGCCGGTGTCGTCCTGGAGCTCGCGCAGGCGGACCATGTGGTCCGCGAGCTCGGCCGGCGTCTCTACGTGGCCGTAGAGCATCGTCGCGTTCGACTTGAGACCCACGGCGTGGGCGGCGCGCATCACGTCGAGCCACTTCTGGCCGCTGATCTTCTGCTCGCAGATGAGGTCGCGCACGCGGCCGCTGAACACCTCCGCACCCCCTCCCGGCAGTGAGCCGAGGCCGGCGTCCTTGAGCTCCCGCAGCACCTCGGTCACGGACTTGCCGCTGATCTTGGCGAAGTGGGAGATCTCACTGGCGGTGAACGCCTGGATGTGCACATCCGGGGCCAGCTCGCGGAGCGCGCGCATCATCTCGAGGTAGTAGGCGAAAGGCAGGTCGGGATGCTCGCCGCCGACGATGTGGATCTCCGTGATGCCGCCGACGGCAAGCGTCTCGCGAGCCTTGGCGACGACCTCGTCGACGCTGAGCGTGTAGGCGTCGGCATCGCCCTCGTCGTGGCTGAAGGCGCAGAACAGGCAGCGGTTGCGGCAGACGTTGGTGTGGTTGATATGCCGGTTGCAGATGAAGTAGACCTCGTCACCGGCGATACGGGCGCGGGCGAAGTCCGCCATCGCGCCGAGCGCGAGGATGTCGGCGCTGCAGAGCAGTTCGGTGGCTTCGTCGCCCGTCAGACGCTCGGTGGCCTCGACCTTGCGCCAGATGTGCCCGAGGCCAGAGCGCGCGGCGAGCGCGGAGATCTCACTTGGGTTCACGGGGTCGACTCCGAACGTCGTCAGCTGTAGCGGTCGACGACCTGCGCCGCCACCTGCGCGAGCAGTCCGCGCTCGACGGTGTCTGGGCAGGCATCGAGGACCGACCTGGCATCTCCAATGTACCGCAAAGCGTCGCCGCGGGCACGCTCGAGGGCGCCGCTCTCCTTGACCGCGTCGAGCAGGGAGGCGACCGCAGCGTCATCCGCAGCCGGACTCCCGAGGGTGTCGGCGAGCTCGGGCCGCACCTGGAGGGCGTAGATCAGCGGCAGCGTTATCGTGCCGTCACGTATGTCGGTGCCCGGACGCTTACCCGTCACCGCCTCGTCGCCGGTGCAGTCGAGGATGTCGTCGAAGACCTGGAAGGCGAGGCCGATGAGGCGGCCGTACTCGCCGACAGCGCCGGCCGCGTCGTGCCCGGCTCCCGAGAGCAGGGCGCCGAGCGAGCACGCCGCGGCGAACAGGTCGGCAGTCTTGCGCTCGCAACGACGGATGTACGCGTCGACCTCGATGCCGACGTCGTAGGCCTCCGCGCGCTGCAGGACCTCACCCTCACTGAGCCCGACGGCGGTCGCGCTCAGCAAGTCGACGGCCGCGGGGACGCCCGCGCCGACAAGCTCGGAGAAGGCGCGGGCCAGCAGGTAGTTGCCCGCGGAGAGCGCCGTGGCGGCGCCGTACCGGTTGGCCACCGTCGGATGGCCGCGGCGGAGCTCCGCTCGGTCGAGGACGTCATCGTGGACGAGCGTCGCCATGTGCAGGAGCTCGACCGCGGCCGCTGCACGCAACACCGGCTCACCCGCCGCCTTGCCTCGGCCGGCGCAGAGCAATGCGAGGAGTGGCCTCACCCGCTTGCCCCCCGCGGACAGCGTCGCCCGGCAGGCGTCGCCGAGGTCGCCGGGGTACTCCGAGGCCACCGTGGTCAGGCGTTCTTCGACGAGCTCGAGCCCGCGGGCGACCCGCCGCTTCTGTGCGGCCGAGCGCCACGTCAGCGACGGTCTGGCGCTCACGCAGGCACCTCGCCGACGTGGAGGGCGACGGCGCCGAAGCCGAGGCGCCGGTAGCGGACGTTCGTCAGCCCGGAGGCGGCCATGATGGCGGCGAGCTCCCCCGCTCGCGGAAAGGCCGCCACCGAAGCGGGCAGATAGGCGTACGCCGTGGGATCACCCGTGATCGCCCGCCCAAGGACCGGCACCATCCGGCCCAGCCAGAGATCGTGGAAGCGCTTGCCGAGGCCGTCAGGCGTCTGGGTCGACTCGAGGCAGACGACCCGGCCGCCGGGGCGCGTGACCCGCGCCATCTCGCGGAAGGCGCGGGGCACGTCAGGGACGTTGCGCACCCCCCAGCCAACGGTGACGGCGGCGAACTCGCCGTCGGGGAACGGCAGCGCCAGCAGGTCGCCTTCGACGAAGGCGTGCGGTGCGGGCCGGCCGCGGCGCTCGCGAGTCGCCGCCTTCTCCTGCGCCCTCGCGATCATCGCCGGCGTGAAGTCGAGCCCGGTGACGCGACAGGCAGGGCAGGACTCCGCAAGGCTGAAAGTGAGGTCACCCGTCCCGCAGCACGCGTCCAGGGCCTGGTCGCCCGCGGAGAGCTTCGCCTCGCGGGCGGCCATCCGCCGCCAGCGCCCGTCGAGCCCCACCGTCATGAGCCGGTTCATGAGGTCGTAGCGCCTCGCGATGCCGCCGAACATGGTCTCGATCCGCAAGGGGTCGCGATCGATCGGCAGGTCGCCGGACGCATGCGCGGGCCGGCCGGACGCCGTCAGCTCCGGCCCCCGTCCCACGGCGGGAAGAGGTCCTGCTCGAAGCCAAGGGCGCTCATCACCTTGCCCGCGACGTGATCGACGGCATCCTGCAGCGTCCGCGGCCGCGAATAGAAGCCGGGCATCGCCGGCATCACCGTGGCGCCGGCCTCCGCCAACTCGAGCAACCGCCGCAGGTGGATCTGCGTGAGCGGGGTCTCTCGAGGGACCACGACGAGCGGCCGCCGCTCCTTGAGGGCGACGTCGGCGGCACGATGCATCAGCGTGCGGGTCGTGCCGAGGGCGACGTGCGCCGCCGTCGACACGGAGCAGGGGCAGATGACGACGGCGTCGGGGGCGCTGCTTCCGCTGGCGGGGAGCGCCCCCAGGTCGTCCGGCGCGAAGACCTCCGCCGATGCGCCGGTCAGCTCGAGGAACGCCGCGGTGACCGCATCGCGCCCGGCGGCGTCCAGCTCAAGCTCGTGCTCGAGCACGAGGATGCCGCTGTCCGAGACGCTGAGCTGGAGCACGCAGCCGGCCGCGGCCAGCGCCTGCACCACCCGCGCGGCGTAGGGCGCTCCGCTCGCGCCGCTGACGCCGACGAAGACGCTCTGTGGTGCTCTACCGGGCATACGCGACGCTCCCCGAGCCGGGTGGCTCGGCGCAGGCTAGTCGATCGAACCGCTGTGGCACTGGCCGCCGTAACAGCCTCGGGGTCCCGTGCCGCCGTTGCCGTGGCACTTCATGCACACGCTGCCTTGATTGTACGTGTGGTTCGGGTGATCGGCGATGAAGCCGCCGCTGTGCGGCAGCGAGACACCGTGGCAGCCGACGCAGAAGGAGTCGCTGTGGCACTTGTCGCAGAGGCCCGGCGAGCTCAGCGCGGTGCCCGAGTGCGCGGACAGCCAGCCGGACGGATGCGGCATCCGCAGGCCGTGGCACTTGATGCAGCTGTCCTTGCCGTGACACTTGACGCACTTCTTCTCGTTCTTCTCGCTCTTCTGTGAGTAGTCCCCGTGGCTGGAGAGCCAGCTCCCGGGATGCGGCATCCGCAGGCCGTGGCAGTCGATGCAGAACGTCGGGTCGTCCTTGAGGTGACAGGACACGCAGATGCTCTTGCCCTGGTCGACGACGATGCCGCCGTGGCTCTTCATCCAGCCCTCGGGATGCGGCATCTGCAGGCCGTTGTGGCACTCCGTGCAGAACACCTTGCTCTGGTGACACTCGGTGCACTGCGACGGCTTGATGTGCACCGGCATGGCGACCTTGGGAGCGTCGGCCGGCACCCCGCCGATGTGGCAGGTGTCGCAATCGTCGGGGAGCTGCTTGCCGTCGTGGCAGCGCGCGCAGATGGACATCTTGTTCTGGCTGGAACGGGCCACCGCCGGGCGGGTGCCGGGGTGGGCGATGTTGGCGTGACAGGTGAGGCACTGGTAGCCGGCCTCGCGCAGGCCGATGTGGTTGACGCGGATGTTGCCGACCACGAGATCCTGCTCGATCTGCGACTTGGGATGGCACTGCACGCAGTTGTCGGCGCCGACGAACGTGGTGATCGGGCGCTGGTACGTGTCGGAGACGTACAGGATCAGGTTGGTGACGCCCTGGATGTTGCGGATGAGGTAGTTGAAGACACCGGGCTTCGTGTGGCACTTCTGGCAGCCGACGCCGGCGCGGTAGTGCGCCGACTGCTTGTAGGTGACCACCTCCGGCTTGATGATGTGGCACGTCTCGCAGGTGTCGATGCGGTTGACGGCCGAGAAGCCGATGACGGCCGCGACCAGGAGCACGCCGAGCGCGGCCAGCACCCCGGCGATCCATTTGCCGGGGATGCGGACGTCCAGAAGGACGCGGCTCTTGGGCGGCTTCTTCTCGCCCATCACTCACCCGCCCCCGACTGCGGCAGCTCGTACTCGACGCCCTCGAACAGCTGATGTGCGCGGGGATCGCCGCTGCCATGCTGCTCGTGGCACGCCTGGCAATTGGCGACCACATGGCAGTTGAAGCAGGTCTGCGTGCCGATGCGTTCCGCGGCCTTTGGATGCGTGGCCACGTAGTCGGCCGGGTGCGGCATCTTCACCTCGTGGCAGGTGACGCAGTACTCCCTGGTGTCGTGGCACTGCTCGCAGGACTTCTGTCCGGTGGCCTCGACGCGCGTGCCGTGCTCCGAGATCCAGACTTGGTCGTGCGGCATCTCGACGCCGTTGTGACACCTGGAGCAGGCGTCCGGCTTGACGTGGCACGCGCTGCAGGTCGAGAGGATCCCGATCGACCCATGATTGTCGATCCAGGCCGGGGTCTCGTGAGACGCAGGCACCGCGCCATAGCCCGGCTTGGTGTGGCAGAGGTCGCAGCGTGAGGTCGCGACCTTCCCGCCGATGGTCGTGTACTCGTTGTTGTGGCAGAGGAGGCACTGGTCCATGGACGGGTACGTGCGCGATCCCTCGGGCACGGCGTCGCCGTGCGCCTGCGTGGAGTGGCAGCGCATGCAGAGGAACCCGGCGTCGATGAGGTGCCGGTGCTGCACGCGGATGCCGTTCTTGGAGACGGGGTTGTAGAGCAGGTCGTTGTTGTGGCAACGCCGGCACGATTGGTTGAGGACGGCTCCGAGGATGGGCTCCTCGTAGTCACCCTGGATCTGATGGATGGGCTGCTGGAGTGCTTCGAGCTTGGCGGTGAGGAAGAAGAACGGGCCCGGCTTGCTGTGGCACTGCTCGCAGTTGACCCCGTCGTGGGCGGACTGCCTCCACTCGTCGACGTAGGGGACGTGGCTCTTGCAGGCGCCGCAGAACTGGGGCGTGGAGGTGGCGGTGAGCGCCACGCCGATGCCGACCACCACCGCCGTGAGGACGATGGCCCCGATGGTGACCCCGCGCTTGGTGAGGCGGAACCGCACAGGCAGACCTCAGTTGGAGGCGCTCGGCCGCCGGTTGTGGACGGCCCTCCGGTGGCAGAGCGTGCACCGGAAGCCGTCGTCGTGTCGCGATGCAGAGGGATGGCAGTTGATGCAGATCGACTTGGCGGGGGCGCGCTGTGCGGCGTGGTAGTTGCCGCGATGGCAGGTCCGGCAGCTCTTGACCCTCTTGCTGACCGCGCTGGCGTGCAGCTGCTTGGAGTGGCACGCCCCGCACACGTACTTCTTGCTGATGGACTTCGAGTGCCGCGCGGCCGCCGCCGGGCCGCTGCCCATGCCCTTGTGGCAGGCTGTGCACTTGCTGTTGGCGACCGTCCTGCCGGCGTGCTTCATGGCGTGGCAGCTGCGGCAGGTCCTGGACCCGGGGCTGGTCGCCGCGTACAGGTGGAACGCCTCGGCGGTCGTGTGGCACCTGGTGCACTGGACCTTGCCGGCGTGCTGCTGATAGCCGGAATGGCACGCGGAGCAGGCGGTGAACCCGGTCGCCTGCCCGCTGTGGTGCGGGCTGGAGCCCGGGTCGAAGACGCTGACGCTGGTCGCGTGACAGGCGGTACAGTCGGCGCTCGAGCCCAGATGCGGGTCGGCGCCGTGCGTGGACGGGATGATGTACGCCTTCTGGATCGCGTTCCAGAGGTGGCACTCCTGGCCGCAGGCAGTGCCGGGCGTCGAGAGGGTCGAGGTGTCTTGGCCGGGGTAGTGACACGTCCAGCAGGTGTCTCCGGGGTAGCTGACGAACCCCGGATGGCACGAGGTGCACGATGCATCGGTGGGCGTGCCGCTGCCATGACAGACGCCGCAGCTCGTGGCGCCGTCGTGCTGCCACTGCGAGAAGGCCGCTGCCGGCGAGGCCGCGAGCGCGAGCGCGCACAGGACGACCGCGAGAGCCACCGACGCCACGGCAACGCCGGGCATCGCCCTTCGAAGCTGACCCTTCACCGAGCTCACCTCCCCGCCGCCGGACCGGCGACGCACAGCCACTCTGTCACCCGCACGTGCCACCGTCCAGAGCTCAATCGAACACCGACCAGATGATGAACGCGGTCATCATGAGGGCGCTGACGCCGGCGATCAGGGTGATGGTCCACCAGATCACGTCGGCCGCGTAGGTCTTCCAGGTGATGCGCTTCTCCACGAGGACCTCGTCCAGTGTGCCCTCGCGCACGCGGCGCGCGTACTCGAGCGGCCGCTCGGCCTTGTAGTGGTCCACCGGCAACGAACCCGTGAAGATCACCTTGTCCAGCGGGAAGCTCTCCGGCTTGAGGTGTGCGCTGAAGAAGTGCACGAAGATGAAGATGACGCCCATGGCGAGCAGGGCCTCGTTGGAGTGGATCACGAGGGCGACGTTGAGCCAGTAGCCGGGGAGCACGTGCGTGACCGCCAGCGGGAACCACATCATGAAGCCCGTCATGCCGATGATGACCGTCCCGGCGACCAGCGACAGGTAGTCGAACTTCTCCCAGTACGTGTAGCGGTCGAACTGGGGCTTGGGTCCCTTGCCGAAGAACCAGGCGAACATGCCCACGATATCGTGCAGGTCCTTCTGGTTGAACATGAGCGGCATGCGACTGCGCACCTTCCCGCGCGTGCGCAGGACCATGACGACCATGACCAGCATCTCCGCGGACCAGTAGAAGACGGTCACGATGGCGGCGATGCGGTGGTACACGCCGGCGGCGGTGACGCCGCCGAACCAGTCCATGAACCACTGCGCCCACGCCGTGTCCTGGTACTTGAGCGGCATGCCCGTGAACACGAGCACGGTGAAGCTCACGAACACGAGGAAGTGCATCCAGCGGTGAAACACGTTGAACCGCCGGTACTCGATGCGCGTGCGCACCTGCTTCTGGGGTCTGTCAGCCGTGATGGTTTCGCCTGTAGAGGCCATCCTTGAACCCCCGGTAGATGTACAGGCCAGAGTGCACGAAGCCGAACGTGAAGACCACGCTGATGAGCAGGATATACGCCGCGTAGAAGGTCCACACGAGGAACGACGAGCTCGGGCTCTGCGGGTCGACGTGGACCATGAACTGGACGAAGTTGTCGTTGGCGCCCGGATGGCACTCGCCGCACGTGGCGACGAGGTTGGCCTCGTTCACGGAGCTCTCGGGGTCCGACGGCGGGAGGATGCGGTGGCCACCGTGACAGTCGGTGCAGACGGCGGTCTCGATGTCGCCCAACGAGGAGGCCTTGCCGTGGTAGCTGTCGAGGTACGTCTTGAGCGCGTCTTGGTGGCACTGGGCGCACAGGCCGTCGATCTGCGACCTGAACTCCAGCGAGTCGGGCGGCACGATGTTGTGCGCCTCGTGGCAGTCGGCGCAGACGGGCGCGTCGCCGCTTCCCTCGTCGAACACGAGGTCGCCGTGGAACGAGCCGCGATACATGTCGAACACGTCGGCGTGACAGGTGCGGCAGGCGGCGATCTTGGCGGTGGGCAGCCATTCCTCGGTCTGCGCGGCGTCGTGCACCCCCGGCTTGAAACCGAGATGACAGCTCGTGCAGGCAAGCTTGCCGTGGCGGGATGCCTCGTAGACGGCGCGGTCGACGTAGATGCTCTTCTGCTGCCCCTCCACGTCGATGGTCTCGCCCTTGACGTCCGGAGAGCCGTGGCACTTGAAGCACTCGTCGTTGGTCGGCGCGTTGAGGGCGTTGGTCGCCGTCGCGCTCTCAGCGGCGGCGGCGGGGCCGGCGAAACCGAGCACCGATGCGGCGCACGCGACGGCGACCAGCAGCATCAGCGCAGGCTTCCTCATGGCGCGACCTGCACTCCCTGTTGCTCGTGGCACGCGTCACACATGCCACGCGGGTGGCAGACGAGACAGGCGCCCGCGCTCTTCGCGGCCACGGTTCCGTGTGTCTGCACCCAGTCGTCAGGGTGCTGCACGCGGTGGCACTGCTCGCAGAACCTGTCCTGGCTGTGACAGCCAGTGCAGCCCAGCGGGTCCGTCTTCGCGGTCGCGCCGTGCGCGTAGCGCCACGTGCCGGAGAAGTGGTCGGGCGTCGGCTTGGAGTGGCACGGGTCGCAGAACTCGGCCTTGCTGTGGTGGCAACGCAGGCACGAGGCGGGGTCCGCCAGCGCCTGCTTGCCGTGCGTCTCCAGGTAGCCCTCGGCGTGCACGTCCGCGGGCGGCGGAGTGAGGTGGCAGAAGTCGCATTCCGTGGTCGACGCGGCCTCCTCGTGGCACATGGAGCAGACGGCCATGGACACGCTGGAGCCGGATTGACCGGGTTTCGGGTGGGCAGCCGGCTTGTGGCAGTCCGCGCATGTGAGGTTGCGCAGATCGACGTGCGCCTCGTGAGGCATGCGCACGTCCTCGAACTCCGGCGGGATGTTCTGCAGGGTGTGGCACTGGAGGCAGTTCTCGTTGGAGGGGCGCTGACCCCTGCTCGGGACCTGCGGCACGTTGAGATAGTCCGCCCAGATGTTGATCCACTCCCGCGTACGCCACTTGACGGCGTTGACGGCGCCCGGAGGGACGTGGCACTCCACACACGAGACCGTCGCGTGGGCGGAGCGCTCCCACTGTGCGCCGGCCCGCTCGGTGGCCTTGCACGAGGCGCAGTAGGCGGGCGTGTCCGTGGCCCACACGGGGATGACGACCACGACGGCGACGATGAGCACGAAGGCCACCACGGCAAGCGCGGCGAACCACGTGGTCCGGTACCACGGGCGTGGCTCGGGTTGATAGCGGTGGCGCTGGCGACCTTCGGTCAAGCTCCCGTGACTCCCCGGCTCCTCACACTGACAGGCCTACCGGCAGGAAGAGTCCCCACCCTCCGCGGCCGGCGCGCACGATTGTACCATCCCGGGTATGTGGCGGCGAGCCTATGCGGCCTGCCCGGCGCCGCCGCGCCGCCGGCGCGCCCCCCTACCCCAAGACGACCGCGAGCACGACCACGGCGCCGTACAGCAGTCCCACGGCGCCGTTGACGGTCATGAACCCCATGCCGACCTGCTGCAGGCCGCGCCGAGCGATGTCGACGTGCGGCCAGGCGAGCAGTGCTGCGACCACCGCGAGGCCGGCCCAATAGATCCAGGCCAAGCCGGCCACCGCACCCACCGCGAAGAGCAGGGAGACCGTGAGCACGTGCGAGACGGCCGCCACGACCTCTGCGCCGCGCTCCCCGATCGACACCGGAAGGGAGTGCAGCCCCTGCGCGCGGTCGAAGTCCAGGTCGAACACCGCGTACAGCACGTCGAACCCCCCGACCCAGAGGCCGACCGCGAAGAACAGCAGCCACGCCTCCGGCGCCACAGAGCCGGTCACCGCGATCCATGCGGCCGCCGGCGCAAGGCCGAGGGTGAGGCCGAGGAAGTAGTGGCAGAACCACGTGAACCTCTTGGTGTACGGATACAGCACGAAGGCTGCAAGCGGGATGGGCCAGAGGTAGCGGCACGGCTCCGAGAGGTTGAAGGCGGCGACCACGAGCAGGACGACGGAGACGACGGTGAACGCCCAGACCTCGCGCCGTCCCAGCCGGCCGGCCGGCAACTCGCGCTCGGCGGTGCGCGGATTGCGCGCGTCGATGCCGGCGTCGATCAGCCGGTTGAGCGCCATGGCGGCGCTGCGCGCCCCCACCATGGCGACGGTGATCCAGATGACCTGGCTCCACGTGGGCCAGCCGCCGGCGGCGAGAAAGGCGCCGGCGTAGGCGAAGGGGAGCGCGTAGACGCTGTGCTCGATCTTGACGAGCCGCGCGAACAGCGTCGACCGCGAGGCGACGCGGACGGCGTCGGAAGACGCCACGCGCGGGTCAGGCGCCGGGCCCGGCGGTCTTGTCGGCCGTCGCCTCGGCTGCCACGCCGGCCGGCTCCTCGACCGCCCGGTCCGCGGGCTTCTCGTCTGGAGACGCATCGGCGTCCGCGGCCCCGCCGGATGTGGCCGTCGCGGCCGCGGGTTGCTCAGGCTCGGTGCCGAAGTCGGCGAGGACGAAGGAGCCGATGGCCACGATCACGGCGAAGAGCCCGACGACGAAGAGGACGGAGTACACGAAGATGCCTGTGGGTTGCGCGCTGCCGAGGTAGGCGCTGATCGTCCAGCAGGTGATGGCGATGGCCCAGTTCACGAGCGAGAGGATCAGCAGGTGGCGATGGATGTTGCCGTGGAGCACAGCCGCCCCCTCGAGTCGTCGGCGTCGTCGCGGTCGGCCCCAGTGTAGAAGCGCGCTGCGCCCGCGTAAAGCGATAGACGCCGAAGCGCCTGCTCTCAGGAGAACGGCAGCCCGAACTCCGCCCAACGCTCGTCGACGCGGAGCACGACGGCCGGGTCCATGGCCAGTTCCTCGGGCCACTCGCGGGCGTGGCCCTCGTCCGGCCAGGTCTTGGTCGCGTCGATGCCCATCTTCGCGCCGTATCGGGCGTACGGGCTCGAGTGGTCAAGCACGTCGAGTGGGCCGCGCACGATCACGGTGTCGCGCTCGGGGTCGACGTTGTTGAACACCCGCCAGGTGACCTCGCTGTAGTCGTGCACGTCGACGTGCTCGTCCACGACGACCACGAACTTGGTGAACATCATCTGCCCCATGCCCCACACGGCGTTCATGATCTTGCGCGCGTGACCGGGGTACTCCTTGCGGATGCTGATGATGGCGCAGTCGTGGAAGACGCCCTCGACGGGCAGGTCCATGTCGACGATCTCGGGCTGGACCAGCTGGAGCAGCGGCAGGAAGAGCCGCTCGGTCGCCTTGCCGAGGTAGGCGTCCTCCATCGGCGGCTTGCCGACGATGGTGGCCGGGTAGATGGGGTCGCGGCGATGACTCATGGCCGTGAGATGGAACACCGGGTACTGGTCGGCAAGCGAGTAGTAGCCGGTGTGGTCGCCGAACGGTCCCTCCAACCGGGTCTCGCCCTTCTCGACGTAGCCCTCGAGGACGATCTCGGCGTCGGCCGGAACGGAGAGGTCGACGGTTGCGCACTGCGCCATCTCCACCGGCTCGCCGCGCAGAAAGCCGGCGAACATGAACTCGCTGATGCCCGGCGGGAGCGGCGCCGTGGCGGCGTACGTGACCGCCGGATCGGTGCCGAGGGCGACCGCCACCTCCATGCGGTCGCCCGCCTCACGGAAGTTGGCCGCGCCGTCGTGGTGGATGTGGATGTGCATGCCGGTCGTCTGGCCGTCGTAGACCTGCAGGCGGTACATGCCGGCGTTCTGGCGGCCCTGCTGGTCCTTGGTCACGACGATCGGCAGCGTGATGAACGGGCCGCCGTCGCCCGGCCAGGTGGTAAGGACCGGCAGACGGCCGAGGTCCGGCGGGTCGACGACGACCTCGCGGAAGGCGGCCTTCTTGCCGTACCTGGGGCCGTAGGACGCGAGCTCCTTGAGCTGGCCGAGCGCCTTGACCTTGCCGACGAGGCCGCTCGGCACCTGCAGCTCGAGCAGGCCGCCGATGCGCTTGGCGATGTCGTCCAGCGGCGCGCCCAGCGCGAGCTCGAGGCGACGGTAGGAGCCGAGCTGGTTCATGAGGACCGGCACGGCGGGCCGCCCTGCCGGGCGCTTCGGCTGTTCGAACAGGACCGCCGGTCCGTGCGCCTTGCTGGCGCGGTCGGCGATCTCCGCCATCTCGAGGTAGGGGTCCACCTCCGGGCGGACGCGGGCCAGTTCGCCCTCGCGTTCCAGCAGACTGATGAAGGCGCGCAGGTCCACGGTCACCTCCCGGCGACGGATTCGAGCTCGCGGAGGAGCGGAGCAGGATCGGACAGCCCGAGGCGGGTAGCGGCGCGTGCGACGGCGGCCGGCACGTCCGCGGGAGGCGCCGCGTGGAAGCCGGCGTCGACCTCGTCGAAGAGCGCCTCCACCGCGGCCGGCGCCGCGCCGGCGTGCTGGGCGACGATGCCGGCCACCGCATACGCCCAGAGAGCGTCGTCACCGCCGAAGGGCGCGCCGACGCTGCGCAGGTACGAGCACGCGGCCATGAGGCGAGCGAGCAGGCCGACGGCGTCGGCGTCCCCGCGCGCGGCGATACCGCGCAGGCCGCGCGCGTAGTAGCAGTCCCCGGCCAGCAGCCGGGTGGCCAGGTCGTCCGTCGCGAGCGCCACGGCGCGGCTCTCGCGGTAGTGCAGCAGATAGCCCTCGTAGATGAGCTCGATGTCGACGGCGAGCGCCTGCTGGGCGTCCGGCGCGAGCGCCGCATACAGGCCGCCCCAGCGCGGGACGGGGGCGGCGGCCGGCGCCGGACCGAAGGGCTCGCCGGCCGCCGCCAGCGCCGCGGCCACAGCAGCGGCGAGGTCCATGGTCAGGCCTGTTCCCTGTCGAGGTAGAAGGACAGCGACATGAGCTCGCTGGAGAGGTCGACCTGGCGCACGAGGACACCCTCCGGGGCGTGCACCTTGATGGGCGCGAAGTTGAGGACGGCCTTGACGCCTGCCGCTCCGAGCCGCTGGACCGTGCTCTCGGCCTCGGCGGCCGGCACGGTGACCATGGCGATGTCCACCTTCTCCTTGCGGCAGAACTCGTCCAGCTCGTGCACGCCGCGCACGCGGCTGTCCTCGCCGGAGCCGAAGCGCGCGCCGATGACCGTCGCCGAACTGTCGAACATGCCGACGAGACGGAACCCCTGCTCGCCGAAGCCGCGATAGCGGGCGAGCGCCGTGCCCAGGAGCCCGGCGCCCACGATGACGACGTTCCAGGTGTGATCCAACCCCAGGCAGCGCGTGATCTCGTCGACAAGGACCGGCACCTCGTAGCCCACGCCGCGGGTGCCGAACTCGCCGAAGTATGAGAAGTCCTTTCGGATCTGCGCCGCGTTGAGGTCGATCATGCCGGCGAGATCCCTGGACGACACCCTGTCGACTCCACGCGCCCGCAACTCCCGCAGCTTGCGCAGGTACAGGGCGAGGCGCGGGACGGTGACGCTGGGCACCTTCTTCCTGTCGAAGTCGCGCACCGTCAGGCCCCCGCTCCGGCGAACCAGTCGTCTGCAGCGGCGGCCGCGCGATCGAGGTCGTCGTCGGTGAGCGCCAGCGAGATCATCGCCGCCTCGAACTGCGAAGGCGCGAGGTAGATGCCGCGCTCCAGCATGTGTCGCCAGTAGGACGCGTAGGCGGCGGTGTCGGCTCCCTTGGCCTCGGCGAAGCTTCGTACCGGGCCCTCGCAGAAGAACATGGTGAGCATCGGGCCGACGCGGTTGATGGTGACCGCGCGGCCGGCAGCGTCGGCCGCCGCGCGCAGACTCCCCTCGACGCGGGCGCCGGTCGCCTCCAACCGCTCGTAGACGTTCGGCTCGGCCAGCACGCGCAGCGTCGCTGCGCCGGCGGCCATGGCCAGCGGGTTCCCGGAGAGCGTCCCGGCCTGGTACGTGGAGCCGAGCGGCGCCACGGTCTCCATGATCTCGCGGCGTCCGCCGAACGCGCCGACCGGCAGCCCGCCGCCGATGATCTTGCCGAGCGTGGTGAGGTCGGGCATGACGCCGAAGCGCTCCTGGGCGCCGCCCCAGCCGACGCGGAAACCGGTGATGACCTCGTCGAAGACGAGCACCGCGCCGTGATCGGTGCACAGCGCACGGCAGGCCTCGAGGAATCCGGGCTCCGGCGGCACGACGCCCATGTTGCCGGCGACCGGCTCGACGATAAGGGCCGCGATCTCCTCGCCACGCGCCTCGAAGAGTTCCGTGAGAGCGGCGACGTCGTTGTACTCCACGAGCAGGGTGTCGGCGGTCGTCCCCTTGGTGACACCGGGACTGTCGGGCAGTGCGAGCGTGAGCACGCCACTGCCCGCGGCCGCCAGGAAGGCGTCGGAGTGGCCGTGGTAGCAGCCGATGAACTTGACGACCTTCTCTCGGCCGGTGAAGCCGCGGGCGACGCGCACGGCGCTCATCGTCGCCTCGGTGCCCGAGTTGACCATGCGCACGAGGTCCATGGAAGGGACCGCCTCGCAGACGAGGCGCGCCAGCTCGACCTCGAGCTCCGTGGGCGCGCCGAAGCTCGTCCCGAGGTCGACCTGCGCCTTGAGCCGGCCCACGACCTCGGGGTGCCCCCAGCCGAGGATCATAGGGCCCCACGAGGACACGAAGTCGACGAACTCGTTGCCGTCGGCGTCCCAGATGTGGCTGCGCTCCGCGCGGGAAATGAACAGCGGGTGCGGCATGCCGACGCCCTTCATCGCGCGGACCGGAGAGTTCACGCCCCCGGGGATGTAGCTGAGTGCCTCTTCGAAGAGACGTGCGGATGTGACCGTGTTCACTCGGGTCCTCCCTGCGAGTGAGAAAGCCTGTGCAGGCTGTGGACTATACTACGCGCCGCAGCGCGGCATGTGCCGCAGCACACAACCTACCCGGAATCCGCGAGGCGCATCCCCACAGGAAGACGCGTGCGACCGCCGAACGGCAGGACAGCAGCAACGCGGCCCGAGGAGCGCGCCATGCCCGTGACCATCCGCCATGCCTGCCCGGGGGACGAACCCGCCATCGCCCGCCTCGTCCGCGAGATGGCCGAGGGCGAGGGAGTCGTCTCGGCGATCGACGAGCACTACGTGCGGCACTTCCTGGCCTCACCCGTCAGCGGCGCCCTCCTCGCCGAGGACGGAGAGGACTCGATCGGCTTGCTGAGCTACGCGATCGTGCCCGGACTGTTCCACGCGGCGGACTCCGGACTCATCGAGCTGCTGGTCGTGACCGGCGCCCGCAGGGGCGAAGGGATCGGACGCCGGCTCGTCGCGACGGCGCTGAGCGTCTTCCGCGACGGCGGCTGCGCCGAAGCCTCCGTGAGCACGGGCCCCGAGAACGAGGCGGCGCAGAAGGTCTACTGCGACGCCGGCCTCACGGAGGCGTCAGTCCTGCTCGAGACGCACTTCGGGACATGACGGCCGGGCCGGCGAGGCGCAGCGCCTGACACTCGCACGACATCGCCGGGAGCTCGACGGTGCCGGCGGGGGACGTCAGCCGACGGCCGGCGCGCACCAGCCGCGCGGCACGTAGGCGCAGTACGGCTCCTCTGCCATGTAGTCGCCGGTCGCCTCATAGGCCCGGGCGCGGCAGCCGCCACAGACCCTCTTGAACTCGCAAGCGCCGCACTTGCCCTTGAGGCCGTCGAAGTCGCGGAGCTCGTTGAAGAGCGGCGAGTCGCGCCACACCTCGGGGAACGTGGTCTTGCGCACATCGCCGGCGACCTTGTCGAAGTACCCGCAGCCCTGGACCTCGCCGATGTGGCTGATGAAGCAGAACCCGATGCCGGCGAGGCAGCCACGGCTCAGGGTGTTCATGCCGCCGTGACTGTGGGGATGCACCTCGAGTTTGCGGCCTTGAGCCTTGGCACGCTGGCGCATGACACGCCAGTAGTGCGGTACGTCCGTCGGCTTCATGAACAGCTTGCTCTCCTGCTGTGCGTCGTACATCCACTCGAGCGCACGCTCGTACTCGTCCGGCGGGAGCTCCTGCTCCTCGAGCTCCTTGCCGCGTCCCGTGGGCACCAGCATGAACGGGTGGAAGCTGACGGCGCCGAGGTCGTCGGCCAGCTGGAGCAATGCCGGCAGGTGATGGACGTTCAGCTTGGTGATGGTGCTGTTGATCTGCACCTCGACGCCGGCGTCGAGGCAGTTGCGGATGCCACGCACGGCGCCGTCGAAGGCGCCGGGGACGCCGCGGAACTCGTCGTGCTCCGCGGCGGACGGGAAGTCGATGGAGATGCTGACGCGCGCGATGCCGACGTCATGCATCCGCTGCGCCACCTCAGGCGTGACCAGCGTGCCGTTCGGCGACATGACCGTGCGCAGACCCTTGCCGATGGCGTACTCCGCGATGTCGAAGATGTCGGCGCGCATCAGCGGGTCGCCGCCGGTGAGGATGAGGATCGGGTCGGCGAACGAGGCGATCTGGTCGACCAGCGTGAACGCCTCGGCGGTGCTGAGCTCGCCCTCGTAGGGACCATGGACGGCGCTGGCGCGGCAGTGCACGCAGGCGAGGTTGCAGCTGCGCGTGACCTCCCAGGCGATGACGCGCGGAGGTGCGACGCCTTCCCCGGCGTCGCCGGGCCGCGCGCTCATGCCATGGGGGTTTTCAGCGTGAGGATGGTGCAAACCGGCTCCAGTGTGCCAGAGACGGGCGGGCGGCGCAACGCGCTTGTGGGTGCGCCGCCCGGCCCTCTCCGGCAGCCGCCTACGCGATCCAGGCGGCGATGTCCTTGGCGTGGTAGGTGATGATGAGGTCGGCGCCGGCGCGCTTGATGCCGGTGACCGCCTCCATGACGGCGCGCTGCTCGTCGAGCCATCCGTTGGCCGCCGCCGCCTTGATCATCGCATACTCGCCGCTCACGTTGTACGCGGCCAGCGGGAACTTGGTCTCCTGCTTGACGGCGTGGATGACGTCGAGGAAGGGGAGCGCGGGCTTGACCATGATGATGTCGGCGCCCTCCTCGATGTCGAGGAGCGACTCGCGCACGGCCTCCTCGAGGTTGGCCGGGTCCATCTGGTAGGTCTTCCGGTCGCCGAACGCCGGCGCCGACTCGGCCGCCTCGCGGAACGGCCCGTAGAAGGCCGAGGCGAACTTGCTCGAGTACGACATGAGGATGGTCTCGGTGAGTCCCTCGTCGTCGAGCGCGTTGCGGATGGCGGCCACGCGCCCGTCCATCATGTCGCTCGGCGCGACGATGTCGGCTCCGCTCTCGGCATGCGTGATCGCCATCTTCGAGAGCAGCTCCAGGGTGACGTCGTTGACGACCTCTCCGTCGTGGATGACCCCACAGTGGCCGTGATCCATGTACTCGCAGAGGCACACGTCGGTGATGACGATGAGCTCCGGGAACTCGTCCTTGATCGCGCGCACGGCCATCTGCACGACGCCCTCGGAGTCGTAGGCGCCGCTCGCGGCGGAGTCCTTGTGCGACGGGATGCCGAACAGCAGGACAGCCGGGATGCCGAGCCTGACCACCTCGCGCACCTCGGGGAGCAGATTACCGATGGAGAGCTGGTAGCAGCCGGGCATCGACGAGATGGGGTTCCTGATGTTCTCGCCGGCGATGACGAACAGCGGATAGATGAGGTCCTCGAGATGGAGCTTCGTCTCGCGCACCATGTTCCGGATGGCCGGGCTGCTGCGCAGACGCCTCATGCGGTAGCTGGGGTAGTACATGTGGTGGCGTCCTTTCTTCGTGCGGGCGCGGGAGCGGCCCGCCCAGGCGGTCAATCTTCGCGCCGCGGCGCGAGGATGACAAGTGCGGCCCGGCGTTGTCGCCGCCGCACGGCGCGCCTCAGCCGGCGGACCGAGCCTCGGCGAGCTCCAGGGCGGCCTTGACGACGCCGGTCACCGACTCCCTGTCGCGGAGATGGCAGGGCAGCACCGGCGTCTTGGCATCGAGCCCGAGCGCCTTGGTGATCTGCTTGGCCGCCATCTCCTCGCCGGCCATGGACATGTACGTGGCGACCACGTACGTCGCGTTCTCCAGACCCTTGACGAACTCGAGGTCGGCGTGCGTGGAGCGCAGGCTGTCGGCGTCGTTGGCGTTGGCGAGAAGGACCCACGCCGAGCACTGGCCGGCCAGGCGTTTCCACGCCTGTTCCGGGCAGGTGGAAGCCGCGGTGAAGACGAGGACGTCCTCGTCGTCGTGACCGCCGGCTTCGGCTTCGTCCCCGGCGGCTCCGTTCCCGTTGCTCCCCTGCAGCTGGCCGGCCACCACCGGGATCTCGACCTCCTTCTCGTCGATGAGCTCGACGCGCAGCTGCTTCACGACGTTGGAGTCGGTCAGGGTGTTGAGGAAGACCTCGTTGTAGATGTCGATCGGCCCGCGGACGGCGACGCTCGGCCCTTTGCCGATGGTCTCGATCACCGCATCGCTCACGGTGATCAGCCCGCTCGAGAACAGGCCGTAGATGACCTTGGCTCCGTGGAAGCGGTCGAGGCCGCAGTCGCGGAGGATCGTGTTGATGTCGGCGCGACCGTCGATGTGGACGATCACGCGCCACTCCTCGGCGGTCAGGGTGAGGGAGCCCTCGGCGTCGATGTGGTCACCGTAGGCCAGGTGCGGAACGCGCTCGAGCGAGCCCAGCTGCTCGAAGATGAGCTCCCACTCGTCGATGCGGCGGCAGCCCTCCATGATGACCGTCTCGACGCTCATCTCGACGAGGATGTCCTCTTCGGGAGGGCTGTCCTCGGCGCCGAACTCGAACTCGCCTTCGGTCCAGCTGAAGAAGTTGAAGGCGGTGTCCTGGATCTGCTCTCGCACCGCCTGCTCCAGCGTCTCCCTGTCGATCCAGCCCTGCCTGAGAAGGATGCTGCCGATGCGGGCGCCCTCGCCGGCCTTCTTCTGGGCGGCGAGGGCCTGGTCCAGCTGCGCAGCGCTGATGGCGCCGGCCTTGATCAGCCGCTCGCCGAGCGGCATCAGCTGCGGCGCGGCGTAGGAGTAGTAGATCATCCCGTTGCGGAAGAAGATCTTGCCCGACTCGCCCTCGCGGCGGATGGTCAGCGCGCCGCTCTTGGCGCTCATCTTCACCAGCTGGAAGATGTTGGGGAGACTGAACTCCTGCAGGTTGCCCTGGAGAAGCATCACCCTCCTTTCGTGACCGGCGCCCGCGCGGGGCGAGACCGCGCCCGTGCGCAGCCTCGTATCCTCCATCGGCAACGCGGACCGCGACTTGAGACTGGGGCGGTCGCGAGGACCCTCGGCGGCGGCCCCGCGACCCGATCAGGCGGGCTCGTCGCCCCGGCGCGCGCCGGCGCCACGGGCGCCGACCGCCACCGCCTCGCCCAGAGCGTCGCCCGGAGCCGGACCGTCGGGCAGGCAGACCGGCGCCTCACACGAGCCCTCCTCCACCCGGCGATGCCGGAGGGCGAGGGCGGCGCCGGCGGCGGTGGCCAGGGCGGCGATGCCGCCGACCGCCACCGCCCAGCGCACGCCGAACCCCCGCACGATGAGGCCGGTGACCGGCCCGCCGATCGGGGTGCTGCCGAGGAACACGATCGACCACAGCGCCATCACGCGGCCGCGCATGGCGTCGGGCGCGTTGACCTGCAGCAGCGCGTTCGTCGTGCTGATGAAGAGCACCGCTCCCGCGCCGACGAGGACGAGGAGCGCGGCCCCGAACGCATACCCCGGCGCCGCCGCGAGCACGAGGGTGACGACGCCGAACCCGAACGTGCTCGCCACCAGCAGGCGGCGCGAGGGCCGCGCCCTGCTCGCCATCAGCAGGGCGCCGGCGAGCGCTCCCACGCCCATGGCCGCCGACAGGATGCCGTAGGCGCCACCCCCGCGTCCGTACACGTCCTTCGTGAGCAGCGGCAGGATCACCGAGTAGTTGTAGGCGAGCGTACTGACCACGGCAAGCATGACCAACGGGACGCGGAGCGACGGTGTGCGCCACACGAAGCGGAATCCCTCGCGCACCTGGCCGGGCTTGCGCCGCACGGGCTTGGACGGGGAGAGTTCCGCCGTGCGCATGACGAGGAACGCGGCGATCACGGCGACGTACGAAGCGGCGTTGAGGAAGAAGCACGGGGCGACGCCGAAACCGGCGATGAGCACGCCGCCGAGCGCCGGTCCGATGATGCGCGACGCGTTGATGACGACGGAGTTGAGTCCGACGGCATTGGCCAGGTCGTCGGGTCCCACGATCTCATAGACGAAGCTCTGCCGGGACGGCAGGTCGAGCGCGAGCACGGCGCCGTTGAGGCCCGTGATCACCCAGATCATCCACAGGGTGACGACGTCGGTGGCGGCGAGCACGCCGAGGACGACGGCCAGCAGCGCCGCGACCGTCTGCGTGATCAGGAGCAGCCTGCGCTTGTCGACCCGGTCTGCGAGCACGCCCGCCCAGGGGCCCAGGAGGAGCACCGGCCCGAACTGCAGACCGACGGTGATGCCGAGGGCGATGCCGCTGCTGGTGAGCTCGAGGACCAGCCAGTTCTGGGCCAGCGACTGCATCCACGTGCCGCTCATCGACACGATCTGTCCGAAGAAGAACAGGCGGAAGTTGAACGTGTGGAGAGAGCGGAAGGTACGGCGCAGCAGACCCGGTTCCGGCGCGGGGCCGGTGGTGGTGGCAGTCATAGAACGAGTGTATCCGGCGGCGGCGGCGGGCGCCGCCGGTGGCCGGCGGCGGAGGACTGGCGGGCGCTCAGGTCCGCAGCAGATACACCTGGCCGGCGCGGGTGACGATCTTGACGCCCGCGCCGGACGCAGCCGCCGCCTTGCGCAACCCCAGCGTGAGCGCCTGCGTCTTGCGCCCGCTCATCTCGATCAGCGCCGAGCCCATGCCGGAGGCGACGAAATCGGCCACAGCCTCGGCGTACACGTTCGTGCCGCGGCCGGCCATCGGCGGCACTTCGGCGGGGACCAGTCTGTAGGGCTTCGCGGTGCGGGGCATGGACGGCACCTCCTGTCGGGGTCTCAGCACGCCATGCGGCGTGCACGGCGAGTCTACGCCACCGACCGTCGGGGTACAGCAGACCCACGGGCGGCACTGGCCGCAGCCGCGTACGGGGAGGCCGACCATGACCGTGAAGAACGAGGCGCTGCTCCCGCTGTTCGCGGAAGTCAAAGCCCTCCTTGAGCCCTACGCGCGTCGCCTCGCCGTGCGCCGGGACGACCCCGGCTACTACGACCTCTGGTCGGAGAAGGATGTGGTCGTCGCCGGCCGGGAGCGCAAAGAAGTCTACTTCGCCGGGCTCGTCATCCAGAAGAGCCACGTCGGCTTCTACTTCATGCCTGTGTACGCCGACCAGGACCTCTCGGCGGTGTTCGGCCCCGACCTGCTGGCGACGCTCAAGGGCAAGTCCTGCTTCCACATCAGGCGGCTGACGCCCGAGCTCAGGGATCAGATCCAGGCCGCGCTGTCCGCCGGCTGGCGCCTCTACGAGGAACGCGGCTGGGTCTGAAGCCGGGGTCGGGAGCGAGCGGGACGATGAGGAGCCGACGTCGGCCCTTGACGCCGGCGCAGGCGCGGCCAACGATGTGTGCGTGACCGTGACGCCGGCGGCGGGACGCCCGCCCCGGCCGCAGCTCGGAGGGGGCAGCGATGAAGAAGCTCATCAACCGGCCGGAGGACGTCGTCAGGGAGGAGCTCGCCGGCATCGCCCTGGCGCACGCCGGCCGGCTCGTCGTCCACATCGACCCGCACTGGATCGCGCGCGCCGACGCCCCCGTCGCCGGCAAGGTGGCGCTCGTGTCCGGCGGCGGATCCGGCCACGAGCCGCTGCACGGCGGCTTCGTCGGCCAAGGGATGCTCGACGCGGCCTGTCCGGGGGAGGTCTTCACCTCACCCACCCCCGACCAGATGCTGGCGGCGACGCACGCGGTCGATGGGGGGGCCGGGGTGCTGCACATCGTCAAGAACTACACCGGCGACGTCATGAACTTCGAGATGGCGGCGGACCTCGCAGGCGATGAAGGGCTCACCGTCGAGCAGGTCGTCATCGACGATGACGTCGCCGTCAAGGACAGCCTGTACACGGCGGGGCGGCGCGGCGTCGGCGCCACCGTGCTCGCCGAGAAGATCTGCGGGGCGGCGGCGGAGGAAGGCCGACCACTCGCCGAGGTGGCCGGCCTCTGCCGAAGGGTCAACGAGTGCAGCCGCAGCATGGGTGTGGCGCTCACCTCGTGCACCACGCCCATGGCCGGAACGCCGACGTTCGATCTCGGCGACGAGGAGATGGAGGTCGGCGTCGGCATCCACGGCGAACCGGGAAGGGAGCGGCGGCCCATGGCCTCCGCCCGCGACGTCGTGGAGACGCTCACCGAGGCGATCGTGACCGACCTCCCGTTCGCGAGCGGCGACCGGGTGCTCGCCTTCGTCAACGGCATGGGCGGCACCCCGCTCATGGAGCTCTACGTCGTCTACGGAGAGCTCCATCGCTTCCTCGGCGCGCGAGGCATCGCCGTCGCGCGCAACCTCGTCGGCTCGTACGCGACTTCGCTCGACATGGCCGGTTGCTCGATCACGCTACTGCGTCTCGACGACGAGCTGACGAGGCTCTGGGACGCGCCGGTCGACACTCCCGGCCTGCGGTGGGGCGCATGAGCGCCGCGGCCGGCGCTGATGTGGTCACCGCCGCGGGCGTCACCGCCTGGCTCCGCGCCTTCGCGGCCGAGGTCGCGGCGCGCCGGGACGAGCTCACCGCACTGGACGCCGCCATCGGCGACGCCGACCACGGCGTCAACATGGACCGCGGGATGCGGGCGGTGGCCGGCAAGCTTCCGGAGGTCGCGACGGAGAGGGCCGGTGGTTCCGGCGAGCCGTCACCGGAGCAGATGAGCCCGGCCGCGATCGGGCCGCTGTTCAAGACCGCCGGGATGACCCTGGTCTCGACGGTCGGCGGCGCGGCAGGGCCGCTCTACGGCACCTTGCTCCTCGAGATGGGCAAGGCCACCGCGGACAGGACGACGCTCTCGGCGGCCGAGTGGGCGGGCGTGGTCAGCGCCGGGGTCGCCGGTGTGCAGATGCGCGGCAAGGCGGAACCCGGCGACAAGACGATGGTCGACGCGCTGCTGCCGGCGGCCGAGGCCCTGCGGGCCGCCGCCGGCTCCGGCGCGTCCCTGGCGGAGGCGCTCCGCGCGGCCGCCGAAGCAGCCGAGGCCGGGATGCGCGCGACGACCCCCCTGGTCGCGCGCAAGGGACGCGCCAGCTACCTCGGCGAGCGCAGCGCCGGGCACCAGGACCCGGGGGCGACGTCGTCCTGGCTGCTGCTCGAGACGGCCGCACGAACGCTGGCGGACCCGACGTAGCCGTGGTCGGCCTCGTCCTCGTCAGCCACAGCGCGCAGCTCGCCGACGGCGTCGCCGAGCTGGCCGCCCAGATGGCCGGGCCGGACGTTCGCATCGGCGCCGCCGGTGGCATGGACGAACCCGGCGGGGCGCTCGGCACCGATGCGTCGCGAGTGGTGCGCGCGATCGACGAGGTGTGGTCCCAGGACGGCGTCCTGGTCCTGATGGACCTGGGCAGCGCCGTCCTCTCCGCGGAGTTGGCCGTCGACCTGCTCGACGAGCGGCGGCGCGGACGCGTACTCCTCACGCAGGCGCCGCTCGTGGAGGGCGCCGTGGCGGCCGCAGTCGCGGCGGGGATCGGCGAGCCGCTGCAGAAGGTGGCCGCGGCGGCGCTCGGAGGGCTCGCCGCCAAGGCGGCCCACCTCTCGCCGGCGGCGGCCGAGGCCGGCGGGGCGCAGCCGGCGACCGCCGGCGGGGCGGCGGACGTCGACGCGGAGGCCCGTCGGGCAGGCGGCGACGCCGGTCGTCGCGGGGCGCCGCCGGAGACCCTCCGCGTCACCGTCCTCAACCGGCTCGGCCTCCACGCGCGGCCGGCGGCGCTCCTCGTGCGCACCGCCGGCGGCTTCGACGCCGACGTCACCGTCGCCGACGCGACCAGCGGGCGCGGGCCGGTGAGCGCCCGCAGCCTCAACGCCGTCGCCACCCTCGGCGCGCGCCGAGGCGACGACCTGGTCGTGATCGCCTCGGGGCCCCAGGCCTCCCAAGCCCTCGCCGCCATCGGTCGCCTGGCAGACGGCGCCTTCGGCGAGCCGGAGGATCACGGACCCCAGGGCGCGCAGCCGCTGCCGGGCCGCCGGGCGGACGCGGCGGCGACCGACGCCGGCGGCGACGCGGCCCCGGCAAGGGGTGCGCCGGCGGCGGGTACGGTGCTCGCCGGCATCCCGGCGTCGCCAGGCGCCGCGATCGGGCCGGCGCGACGGCTCGCACGCCGGGCTGTGCCGGTCCCTGATGCGCCCGCCGGCGATCCACACGCCGAGTGGGCGGCCCTGAAGGGCGCGCTGGAGGCGACGGCCGCGGACGTGCTGCGCACGCGCGCGTCTGTAGCAGGCCGCGCCGGCGCACAGGACGCGGCCATCTTCGACGCCCACCTCCTCTTCCTCGAGGACGAGGCGCTGCTCGCGCCCGCCCGTGAGGGTGTCTTCGAGCGCGGCGACACGGCGGCACGAGCCTGGGACACGGCAGTCGCGGCGGCGGCGGAAGCGTGGGACGCGCTCGAAGACCCGTATCAGCGAGCCCGGGTGACAGACCTCCGCAACGTCGGGGACCAGGTGCTCGACCACCTGCTCGGAACCGGCTCAGCAACGAGCACCGCCGGCCCCGGCGTGGTGATCGCGTCGGACCTCAGCCCGTCGCACGTCGCCGGACTCGACCGCTCCATGATCACGGCGGTCGCGTGCGCCCTCGGCGGCCCCACATCGCACGCCGCCATCCTCGCCCGCGCGCTCGGCCTGCCGGCCGTCGTCGGCGCGGGCGCCGGGCTGCTTGCCGTCGCCGAAGGCACGCTCCTCGCCGTCGACGGCGACGCCGGGACGGTGACCGTGGAGCCGACGTCCGACGTGGTGGCGGCCACAGACCGGCGGCGGCAGGCGCAGACGCGAGAGGCCGCTGCTGCTCAGGCGGCCGCAGCCCGAGCAGCGGTCACGCGCGATGGCGTGACGGTGCGCGTGGAGGCCAACGTCGGGGGAGCGGACGAAGCACGGGCCGCCGTGGCCTCCGGCGCCGACGGCGTCGGCCTGCTGCGCACCGAGTTCCTGTTCCTCGAGGCCGACGCCGCGCCGGACGAGGACGAGCAGGCGGCCGCCTACGCCGCCGTGGCCGCGGCGCTGCAAGGCCGCCCTCTGACGATCCGTACGCTCGACGCCGGAGCCGACAAGCCGCTCGCATATCTCCCCATGCCGCCCGAGTCGAATCCCTACCTCGGCGTGCGCGGCCTCCGGCTGGGACTCGTCCATCCCGGGCAGCTGCTCTGCCAGCTCCGCGCCGCGCTGCGCACCAGCGCGGACTACCCGGTGCGCGTCATGTTCCCGATGGTCGCGACCGCGGAGGAGGTGCGCCGGGCCCGGGAGCTCGTGGACCAGGCCCGCGCATCCCTCGCGGGGCGCGGCGTCGCCGTTCCCGCGCGCCTCGAGGTCGGCATCATGCTCGAGATACCGTCGGCGGCCCTCATCGCGGAGAAGCTGGCGCCGTTGGTCGACTTCTTCTCCGTGGGCACCAACGACCTGACCCAGTACACGCTCGCGGCGGAACGCGGCAACGCCGGCGTCGCCGCGCTTGCCGACCCGCTGCATCCCGCCGTGCTGCAGCTCATCGACCGCGCGGCGCAGGCCGCCGCAGCGGCAGGACGAAGCATCGCCGTCTGCGGCGAGGTCGCCGGCGACCGCATGGCCGTTCCGCTGCTGATCGGGCTCGGCGTCAGAGAGCTCTCCATGAACCCGGCCGCCATCCCCACGGCCAAGCAGGCGGTGCGCGCCACGGCCGCTTCCGCCGCGAGGCAGCTGGCGCGCGAGGCGCTGGAGCTGGAGTCGGCCGCCGCCGTCCGAGAGCTCCTCGCGGCGGCGGACCGGGACGAGCCGGGTGAGTGAGGAGCGTCCGCCGCGGTCGGTGGTCAGCCGCGCGCGAAGGCGACGCGGTAGATCTCCTCGTAGTCGGCGACGCCGAGATCGCGTGGGTTGCCGGTGGTCTGCGGGTCCTCGAAGGCGATCCGCGCCAGCATCGGGGTCTCGTCCTCCGAGAAGCCGAGCTGCTGCAGCGACGGGATGCCGACGGCGTCGGTGAGGCGCTCGAGCTCGGCGACCCCGGCGAGCGCGGCCTCGAGCGGGTCCAGCCCCGAGGTCGCCACGCCCAGCCCCCGGGCGATGCGCGCGTAGCGTTCGGGGGCTGCCGGCGCGTTGAAGGCGCAGACCGGGCCGAGGAGCCGCGCCGTGAGGGCGCCGTGCGCGCAGTCGTGGACGCCACCGGCCGACTGGCTCATGGCGTGGGCGGCACCGGCGCTCTCGGTACCGTAGGCCATCCCGCCGAGCGTGGCCGCGTGTGCCATGCCCGTGCGCGCCGCCAGGTCAGATCCGTCCTCGACCGCCCTCTCCAGCCACGCGGCGACAAGCTCGATGGCCTCGAGCGCGACCGCGTCGTTGAAGAACTGGTGGTAGTCGCACGTGTAGCACTCGATCGCGTGCGAGAGCGCGTCCATGCCCGTCGCCGCGGTGATCGCCGGAGGCATCCCCAGCATCAGCTCCGGATCGATGATGGCGGCGTGGGCGGCGATGAGCGCTGTGCCGCCGACGTTGAACTTGACACCCCGGACGGGGTCGGTGACGACCGCCCACAGCGTGACCTCGCTGCCGGTCCCCGCCGTGGTAGGCACAGTGACGAGCGGCGGGATGCGCCGTTCGATGGGTTCGTGACCCCACTCGTACCGCGCGATGGACCCGCCGTGCGTGGTCACGACGCCGATCCCCTTGGCCGCGTCCATCGGCGAGCCGCCGCCGACGGCCACCAGGCCGTCGCACCCCGAGTCACGATAGACCGCAGCCCCATGGTCGACCAGCCCGATGTCCGGGTTGGCGCGGACCTCGTCGAAGACGACGGCGTCGCCGAGCGCATCGAGGGCTCTGGCAGCGAGACCGGCCGCGACGACGCCGGCGTCGGTCACGAGCAGCGGGCGCGAGACGCCGAGGCCGGCGGTCACCTCCGCGAGACGCGCGATCGCGCCGATCCCGTGCACGAGGCGAGTCGGCGTATCGATGGTGCGTACCGGGGCTACGTCCGCGCTCATCGCGCCACCTCCAGAGGGTAGACCGACACGGGGGATCCGCGCCGATTGTAGCGTCGCATACACCGCTCGTGTGGAGCCGGCCGGGGCGCGTGGACGAACGGGGTGACTGCGCCGAGGACACGTCCCTCCCTGCAGAACCATTACCCTCTACCTTACGGTAAGAGTTCTCACGGCCACGGCTGGTCCCGGAAGCCATCCCGTCGTGCGACGCACGAATGACGACGTCGGTCTTGAAGCGGTAGGCCGATGGTGCGAGGGTTGCGCGGGTGCGGCGCGTCGGAGCCGTCGTGCGAAGCCGACGGCGGCGCGTCTCGCCGCACCGGACCACGCCCCGCGACCGTTGGAGTGAACCGATGGCGATCCTGCTCGACTCAGCCTCCCTGGACGACGCGGCAGCGGCCGCGCAGCTCGGCTTCGTCCGCGGCATCACCACGAACCCCGCGCTGATGGCGCGAGAGACGAAGCAGCCGCTCGCGCACCTCGCCCGCCTGCTCGAGGCGTTTCCGGAAGGCCCCATCTGCTACCAGCCGACGCGCAGCTCCTTCGCAGAGATGAACGAGCAGGCGCGAGCCGCCTCGGCTCTCGCGCCCGAGCGCGTGGTAGCCAAGCTCCCGGCCACACTCGAGGCGATCACGCTGGCCGCGGCGCTGAAGAAGGACGGCATCCACAGCGCCCTGACCGCGGTCTACTCGCCGGCGCAGGCGCTGCTCGCGCACGAGGCCGGCTGCGTGTGGATCATCCCCTACGTGGACCGCGCCGCGCGGCACTCGGCCGGTGCGGTGGTGGCGGAACAGGCGGCGATGCTGGAGCAGCTCGACAGCAGCACGCGCATCCTGGCCGCGAGTCTCAAGAGCGCGCCGCAGGTGGTGGAGGCGGTCCTCGACGGCTCTCAGGACATCACGGCGCCGCTCGACGTGATCCGCGCTCTGCCGGCGCACCCGCTCACGGAGTCGGCGGTGCGCGAGTTCGCCGCGCATTGGGAGTAGGCGCGGCACGCGGCCGGATGCTACCGTGGACGGCGATGGACGCCGGTCGGACAGTCAAGGCCAGGCTGCTCGTCGGACTGACGAGCCTGGCCCTCGCGCTCCTGCTCCTGGCGCCGGCGGCGGCGACGGCCGGACTCAAGGACAGGATCGCCGCCGCCCTCGCCCGCCAGGGGATGGGCGGCGCCGGCACCTCCGTCGCCGTCTACGACCTCACGGCGAAGCGCTCCGTCTACCGGCTGCGGCCGGAGGTGCTGCGCCTGCCGGCCTCCAACGAGAAGCTCGTCACCTCGGCGGCGGCTCTCGCCGGCTGGACCTCCACGTACCGCTTCACAACCCTGCTCTTCATCGCCGCCCCCGGTCCGGACGAGGACGGCGTCGTGCGCGGCGACGTCTACCTCCGCGGGCTCGGCGATCCCACGCTCTCGACGGCCTCCTTCCAGTCACGGTACTTCCACATGCGCACCTCCGACGTGCACGACTTCGTCGCCAGGCTGCGCACGCTGGGCGTGACCCGCATCACCGGCCGCGTGGTCGCCGACGACGGCTACTTCGACCGCGCGCGCGTGGTGGCCAACTGGCGGCCGAGCATGACCGCGTACTGCGGCCCGCTCTCGGCGCTCACGCTGAATGAAGGTTTCAGATCTGGCGGCGGCTACGTCAAGGATCCCTCGCTGTGGGCGGCGGGCACGCTGACGAGGCAGCTCCGCGCCGCGGGTATCCGCGTGTCGCACGCCCCGGCCCGCGGCATCACGCCCAGCACCGCCACGCTCGCCCACACGGAGCGCTCGGCCCCCCTCAGCCGCCTCCTCGCGGCGATGAACAAGCCGAGCGACAACTTCCTCGCCGAGGAGCTGCTCAAGGGTCTCGGCGCCGGCTTTGGAGGGGGTGGCACCACCGTCGCCGGCGCGGATGTCGCCAGACGCTACCTCCAGGGCATCGGCGTCACGACCGGGTTCCGCATCCACGACGGGTCCGGCCTCAGCTACCGGGACAAGCTGACGGCGAGCGCGATCCTCAAGATCCTCGGGGCGATGTCCCGGCGGACCGACTTCCCCGTGTTCTGGCGCTCGCTCGCGGTGGCCGGCGTCGACGGCACGCTGCGGTACCGCATGCGCGGCACCCCCGCGGCGGGCAACGTGCACGCCAAGACGGGTACCCTGAACGCCGCGAGCAGCCTCTCCGGCTACGTCACCACGGCCAACCGGCACACGCTGAGCTTCTCGATCCTCATGAACGGCAGCGGCTTGCCGGTGACGCGGGCACGCGCCGCCCAGGACGCGATCGCCGTCATCCTCGCGCGCTCGAAGCCCTGACCGGACAGCGGCGCGCCGCGAGGTCGCCCGGGTCGGATCCGGGAGCGGACGGGAATACGCAGGGCATCACCCCGCCAGCAGGAGGAACCTCGATGCTCACGGACAGTCACGCGTTCGCCGGGTTCTCGGTCGACGACATCACGCGCGCCCGGGAGTTCTACGCCGGCACGCTCGGCCTCGACGTCACAGAGGTGAACGGCATGCTGACCCTGCACCTCGCCGGCGGCGGCAGGGTCCTCGTCTACCCGAAGGACGACCACCGGCCGGCGTCGTTCACGGTGGTGAACTTCCCCGTCGCCGACATCGACCGCGCGGTCGATGAGCTGGCGTCGGCCGGCGTCGCCTTCGAACGCTACGAGGGCATGCCCCACGACGCGCGCGGCGTGGTGCGCCCGCCGGACCCCGCGTACGGCCCGCCCATCGCGTGGTTCAGGGACCCGGCCGGCAACATCCTCTCGGTGCTGCAGTCGGAAGGCCCCGAGGACGTGCACGGTGACGCGGCCGGTGACGGCGACGCGGGCGAGGTCAACCTGCAGCTGTCGGTGTACCCCTTGCGCCGCCCGCACCTGCGGCCGGCGATCGAAGCGGCCCTGCGGGCGGCCGGCCGGGAGGACGTCGAGATCACCGTCGGCCGCCTCAGCACCTTCGTCAGCGGCGAGGAGCCGGCCGTGTTCGCCGCCCTCCGGGCGGCGTTCAGGGCGGCCGGCTCCTCCGGCCCGACCGTCGCGGTCGCGACCCTTTCAACCGGGGTGCCGAGCGACGCGACCGTCGCCGGGATCCAGGAGGTCGTCGACGCCGGTGCGGCCGGGGGCGCCTGACGGCCGCCCGGCCGCGCCATGCGGGACGCGGCATGCGGAACCTCCCTCAGTCCGGCGCTCGTCTGCCCAATATCCACCGCGAGCGCGGTCGTGAGAAGGGATCGGAGGGCGGATCAGCGTCCGTCGGGGCGCTTCCGTCTGGGCTTCATGCCGAACAGGAAGCGCACCGGGCCCCACCGCCGCACCGCCACCTCGTAGATCAGCAGGCTGAGCGCGAACGTCGCGACCGCGATGGCCGCGTACTTGAGCCCCGCCGCCAGGTCCCACTGCACGACGAAGTAGGCGACGGCCACGAGCACGGTCTGGTGCAGGATGTAGAACGGGTAGGCGGCCTCAGTGGCGTAGCCCGACACCCGCCCCCCGGCGGTGAAGAAGCGCTGAGCGAGGCCCAGCAACCCCAGCATCATGCACCAGACGCCGAGTTCGTAGAGAGCCTTGACCGAGGCGAATCCGGCGATGCCGTCGGTCCACCCGCCGGCTCGCGGCTCGGCCCAGATGTAGGCGACACTGGCTGCTGCACCAAGGCACAGGATCCACACCCAGTGGCGGGCGATGGTGCGGTAGACGCGCTCGTCGCCGAGGAGCAGGAACCCGAGCACGAACACGAAGAAGAAGCCGAACGGAGGCTGCCCGCTGAGGTCGTCCTCCATCACCAGCCACGGCAGCACGAGGACCAGCACCGGTATCGCGATGAGCGCCGCGGGGTTCCGCCACAGCGCGCCGAGCGCGGTCACCACGCGCCGCCCGCCGCGGTCGTGCAGCCAGACGAAGAGCGGCAGCGCGACGAGCGAGAACATGAACAGGAAGAGGATGAACCACAGGTGGGCCGGCGTGAACCCACCGGCATAGCCGTTGAGGCCCTCGTCGGCCGTGGTGAAGAATTTCGGCAGGTACTCCCAGTAGGTCAGGTCCGTGCCCTGATGGGTGTTGTAGGCGAGCCACGTCTGCGGCGGCACGATGACCAGCACGCCGAAGACGAAGGGGATCAGCAGGCGCTTGAAGCGCTCGCCGGCGTACTGCCGCCCGCTGCGCGCGCGAAACGCGAGCCAGGATGCCGCACCGGCGAGCAGGAACAGCAGGCTCATGTGCCACGGTCCGACGAAGTCGATGAAGCGCTGGGCGGGCACGTCGGTCGGGACGTTCTTGATGTAGAAGTCCTCTTCCCAGTTGAAGACACGCGCCGTGTGGTACGGGATGAGCAGCAGGACGGCCGCTATGCGCAGCCAGTCGATGTCACGGCGCCGGGCCGTGCTCCCCGCGGCCGGGATGATCCGCCCGTCGGCCATGCGTCCCCCCTTGTCACGCAAGAAACCGCCTCACAGCTTACCGCATGAGAAGCGGGTCGCGGCGGTGGCCGGTGGCGGTGACTCGCCTCATCACGCCTCCATAGACCTCGCACACTGGCGCCGGAAGACCGGCACACGGATAGACTGAGCGCGAAGACGGGAAGGGGACGGCACTGTCTGAAGGCAAGTCCGATCGGGTGAGGGCGGTACTCGGCGGTCGCGACTTCCGCGTGCTTCTCGCGAGCCGCTTCGCCAGCCAAGTCGCAGAGGGTGCGTTCCTGGCGGGCATCTTCAACGCGGTGGTCTTCCTGCCCGAGTCGCAGAGCACCGTGCGAGGTTTTGCGGTCGCGACGGCGCTGACCCTGCTGCCGTTCGCCCTGCTCGAACCGTTCGCGGGCGTCCTCGTCGACCGTTGGCCCCGCCGTCCCATCCTGGTCGTCCTGCCGCTCGTGCGGGCCGCGGCCGCGCTGATCGCGCTGCCCGGGGTCGGCAGCGCCGCGGTCTACGCCGGGGCGCTCATCGTGTTCTCGGCCAACCGGCTCTTCCAGGCCACGACGACCGCGGTGATCCCCCGCGTGGTCGGCGCTGCAGAGGCGAACGCGCACGAGCCGGGAACGGCGGCCGACGACACGCTGCTGTTCACCGCCAACACGATCGCGTCGGTCGTCGGGACGGTGGCGCTGTTCGGCGGCATCGCGGCCGGCGGTTTCGTCGCGTCGGCAGCCGGCACCTGGGCGGTCATCGCCCTCTCGGGGGCGCTGTGGGTGGCGACGTCGGCCCTCGCCGCGCGCCTCTCCAGCAGCTTGCCGCCGAAGAAGGTGGCCACGGCGCTGCGCGGCGAGCTGGCGGCGGTCATGGCCGATCTCGCCGACGGCTTCCGGCGCATCGGCCGCACGCCGGCCGCCCTGGCCCCGGTCCTGACGGTGGCCGCCGGGCAGTTCCTCCAGGTCATGGTCATCGCGACCGTGCTCGTGGTCATCAAAGAGAGCCTCGGCGGCGGTCTCGTCTCGTTCTCGGGGCTCGTGGGCGCAGGCGGCGTCGGCGTCCTCCTCGGCTTTCTGACGGCGGGGGCGCTGCGCGCGCTCATGCCCAACCGGCTGCTCATCGGCGCGGCGTTCGTCCTCGCGGCGCTGGCCCTGATCCCCTCGATCGTCGTCGGGGTGGACGCGCTCGCTCTCGCGTTCACCGTCGGGGCAGTGCTCCTAGGCGTCTCCTACGGCTGGACGCGGGTGCCCGCGGACACGCTCGCCCAGCGAGCGGTGCCGGACCGCTACCGCGGAAGGGTGTTCACGGCCATCGACCTCGGCTTCAACACGGCGCGGGTGCTCGGGGCGCTGGCTGCCCTGGCCGTCGTGCCGCTCCTCGGGCCGCGCACCACCTCCCTGGTGATCGTGGTCCTCTTCGTCCTCTGGGCGCCGGTGGTCCCGGTGTGGCTCAGGGACCACCACGGGGAGTGAGGCGCGCGGCGCGCCGGGGCGCAGGCAGAGCCGACGCCCACCCGTACAGGTCACGCAGGGCCTGAGCCCCTGCCCCTCGCGCTGTCGCGGTCACCGTCCCGCACCGTTCACGTCTCCTCGGCCCGCACCCCCCGGCGCCGGACCAGCCAGATGATGACGACGAGCGCCGCGGCGGCGGCCGCGGCCACCGCAGCTATCCACAGCGTGGAGCCGCCGCTCGAGGCCTCCGCCTCCACCGGCTTGAGGTCGACGTACGACTGTACGTAACCGGTCGTCAAGAACGCCGGCCCGGCGCCGTCGAACATGCGGATCCAGCCGGTCCAGTCGGCGTCGTTGTAGGCCTGCAGGTACTTCGGGTACGTGAGCACCACCCACGGCGTCTGCTCGTACATGATCTCCTGCATGCGATCGATGATGACCTTGCGCTCCGCGGTGTCCAGCTCCGACGCCTGCTCGTCGTTGAGCGCGTCGTACTCGGCGTTCGACCAGCAGGGCTCGTTGGTGTTGCCGATCTGATCGGTGATCTCGGCGGAGAGCGTCTGGCCGGGGTCGCTGTAGCCGGCCCAGTCCCAGATGTACATGTCGAAGTCCGGGACGTAGGTGTCGCCTTCGAAGTTCCAGACACGGTCCTGCAACGCACCGGTGTCGATGACCGACACCTCGATCTTCAAGCCGAGCTTCTTGAACCAGCCGGCGATGAGCTTGAGGCTCGTCTGCGCCGGCGCCGATTCCGTCGTCGTCCAGAGCCGCAGCTCGATGGGCTTCCCGCGGTGCTGGCGGAGCCCGTCCGGGCCGAGCCCATAGCCCGCCTCATCCAGGAGCTGCCCCGCCTTGGTGAGGTCGAAGGTGAACAGCTGGTCCGCGGCCGGCTCCCAGTGGTAGTCGGGGTCCGTCCACATGCCGGGAGGAAGGATGGTGGTACCGGGCGCCGCCTTCTTCACGTAGGCGATGTCGCAGAGCGCCTGCCTGTCGACCGCATAGTTGAGGGCGTTGCGGAAGCGCCAGTCCTTGAGGACGGGGTTGCCGAGCGATTTGCCCTCGTAGCAGTTCAGACTGAGGTAGTCCCAGTTGAAGAAGTTGTAGGCGACCGACTCGATGCCCTCGACGGAGGCGAGCGAGTCGAACTGCGCTTCGGGGATGCCCCAGGCGGCGTCGATGTTGCCCGACTTGAGGTCGGCGGTCATGGTGTCGCCGTTCGTGTAGTACAGGAACAGGATCTGGTCGAGCGTCGGCCTCGTGCCCCAGTAGTTGGGGTTGCGCTCCATCTTCACGTAGCTGCCCTTCTTGAACTCGGTGGTGATGAAGGGGCCGGTGCCGACGATGGGCGGCTTGTTGACGTAGCTTGTCTGGGCCTTCTGCGGGTCGACCTTCTCCCACACGTGCTTGGGCAGGATCGGCAGGAAGATGTGCGTCATGTCGGCCTTGGGCCTGGTGCAGGTGATCCGTACCACGTCGGGCGCGAGCACCTCGGCCTCCTTGATGCCGACCGTGGTGATCGCCATCGTCATCATCCGGTTCTTGACGATGTAGTTGTAGGTGAACGCCACGTCCTCCGCCGTGAACGGCCGGCCGTCCGACCACTTGACCCCCGTGCGCAGCTTGATCGTCCACACCTTGCCGTCGGGCGAGATGCCGCCGTTCTCCAGCGTCGGGAACTCGCGTGCAAGGTCGAGTGTGGGGCTGTTGTCGTTGCCGAAGCCGAAGAGGAAGCCGTAGTTGACCGACCAGATCTCGTAGGTGACGTTCTGCCATCCGATGAACGGGTTGAGGTTGTCCGGCTGCGACGTCCACCCGATGCGGAGCGCCAGGGTATCCGGGCTGGCGGCCGGAGACGGGCTGTCGGCCCGGGCCGTCGCGAGGCCGGCGGCGAGCGCGACGGCGGCGGCCACGACGGCGACGGCCAGGACGGTGAGCAGGAGGCGACCGGAGCGTGCGTTGAAGCTCATTCAGGGCTCCCTTCCAGGGCGGGACGCGTGGCAGGACCGGCGAACCAGGGTCGCGCTGCGGCGAAGGCCGCCGCGGCGCGGAACACGCCGACGTCGTCGTAGGTGCGGCCGACGATCTGGATGCCGAGCGGCACGCCCTCGCGGGAACGTCCGCACGGCACCACGAGCACGGGGCAGCGGCTGCACATGTTGAAGATCAGCGTCATGCCGTGGCGATACATGACCTCGATGTCGTAGTCGGCGACGGTGGCCTTCAGGGCGGGCACGCCGAAGACGGGCGCGACGAGGAGCTCGTGCTCCTCGAGGACGCCCGCGACCTCGGCATACACCGCGCTCTCGATCTCGAGCGACCGGTAGTAGCCCACGTTCGGCTGGGCGGCGTCCTCGGCGAACGCGACGGCGTAGCTCGTCATGAGGTCGCGGTGCTCCGGCAGCGACTGCCCGATCAGGCTGCCGAAGATGGTCGCGAAGTGCGCCCGTGCCGCCTCGCGCACGTCGCCCATGTCGAGCGCGAGGCCTACCTCCTCGACCTCGGCCCCCAAGGCGGCGAACACGGCGGCGGCCTCGCGGAGGTTGTCGCGGACCTCGCCGTCCACCTCGAAGCCGCCGAGGTCCGCGCTCACGGCGATCCTCCACCCTTCGATGCCGGGCGGATCGGGCGGGATCGTGATCTTCGGGCGTAGCGAGACGATGTCGTCGCGATGTGGCCCCGCCATCACGTTCTCCAGCAGGCGGCAGTCCTCGATCGTGCGCGCCATCGGCCCGTCGTGACAGTAGTGGTCGAGATTGAAGGGGGGCTCCTGCGGCACCCGGCCGTAGGGCGGCTTGAAGCCGACCACGCCGCAGAACGACGCCGGGATGCGGATGGATCCGCCGATGTCCGAGCCGGTGGCGAGGCTGGCCATGCCGGCGGCCAGGGCAGCACCGGAGCCACCCGACGAGCCGCCTGGGCTGTACTCGAGGTTCCACGGGTTGCGCGTGACGCCCCAGATCCGAGAGTCGGTGATCGCCGCGCAGCAGAACTCCGGCGTAGCCGAGCGCGCGTGGATGATGCCGCCGGCGTCGATGATCCGCTGGATGCACGCCGCCGTGCGCTCGCCGACGTTGTCCTTGAGGATGAGCGAGCCCTCAGTGCAGGGCTGACCGGCCACCTCGACCTCGTCCTTGACGGCTACCGGCAAGCCCTCGAGCGGGCGCGGCCTCGGGCATCGGCCCGCGTAGCAGGCCTCGGCGGCCCGCGCCGCCGCGAACGCCTCGTCGAAGAGCCGGATCGGCAGCGCGTTGACCACCGGATCGACGCCCTCGATGCGGTCGACTGTCGCCTGAAGCAGCTCCACTGGTGAGAGCTCCCGGCTGCGGAACAGCTCGAGGGCCTCGCTCGCCGGTAGATAGCACAGATCGTCGGTCACGCGACCCCCCTTCGCCGTGTGGACGGCACCACATCCCGCGTAAGCATGAACCCCTACCCCCCGGGAAGGTCAAGGGATGGCTGCGGAATCACTCGGCACACCAGCGGACACGTTCTTGAGTCCGCCGGCGGGAGTGAGCCTGCCTCGTGCCTCACCCCCGGCGCGTGGCCAGGACGTCCCTGGCGCGCACGCCCAGGTACGCCTCCACGCGACCGCCCGCAGTGCCCAGGTCGACGCCGAGGATCTCCTCGATTCGGGCGACTCGCTTGCGCAGCGTGTTGCGATGCACGTACAGCTGGGCCGCCGCACCCACGGCGGAGCCGCCGCACGCCAGATACGTCTCCAGCGTCCTGAGAAGATCGCCGTGGCCACGGAGGTCCTCATCGAGCAGCCGGCCGACGACCGCGTCCTCGAGCTCCTGCAACTGGTCATCGCGGAGGCTGTCGAGGACTCTGTAGCGCTGTCCCAGATCGTCAAAAGCGACGACCTGGGCGGTCCCGCCGCCGGCCAGATCCGCGTGACGCAGCGCAAGGCGGGCCTGGCCGGCGGCGCGAGGGACCAGATCGAGCCCCGACATGGCGGAAGAGAACCCGACGTCGATGCGCTCGGCGCGCAGGCGGGTGCCGGCGTTCTCGGCGATCTCGGTGATGGACCGGAGCACGGTCGCCGCTTCTTCGTGCTCGGGGAAGCGGCGCGAGCACCAGCACCTGCCCGCGGCTCTGGCGCGAGAGGAAGGGTACGCCGCCCTCCTCGAGCAGCCGGTCAATCGTGCCCAGCAGGGCGTCGGCCATGGCGTCGGCGACCGACGGGTGGTCTCTGCGGCTCCCCCCGGGAGCGCCGACCGAGAACGCCATCATGCGCCAGAGCTCAGTAGGCTCGATGCCGTGGTAGTTCATCCGCTCACCGAGTTCCGGCGTCGCCCCCCGGCCGTGCATGAGCATGTCCAGCAGCCCGGCCCGCGTGCGCCGCCGGAGAAGCGACACGTTGCGCCCCGTCGTGGCCTCGACCTCGAGCAGGCGCTGCGCGAAGGTCAGGGCCTCGTCCGCAAACTCGGAGATCAGGCTCTGCTCCGGATAGGCGGCCATCAGGACCTGCTCCACGGCGCCGTCCGCGCGCACCTCACGGAACGCGACGTGCCGGCTCTGCACGTCCAGGACGGAGCGGGGCGTCCCGCTCAGCGCTACCGTCTTGTAGGCGCTCCAGGCGTCACGAGCGAACGTGTCCCCGCCCCGCTCGGCTGCCGCCATGAAGCTCCCGACCACGCGGCCCGACGCGGCGAACAGCAGCATCGAGGCGCCCAGCAGCTCGCCGACGCGCCGTACCAGGCCACTTGGGTCCTGCTCGGCGAGGAGCACCTCGAGCAGCTGCTTCTGCAGGGCCACGCTCCTGCGCAGACGATGCATGTCGCGCGAGGACAGCGCGTTGAAGACGTAGCTCGTGATCTCACGGAAGGGCGTGCCCTCGGGCACGCGGAGCAGCGGCAGGTGCTCGCGATCGGCCGCGGCGACCATCTCCGCCGGGATCGCGTGGACGTGCGGCATGATCGCCACCCCCACGCCGACCATGCCGCTCTGCCGCAGCAGCTCGACCAGCCTGGCCGCTGAGGCAGGGTCCTCCTCGAAGCGAGGCCCGGTGGTGAGCAGCAGGCTCCCGCCGACCATCCACGGCGTGGGGTCCTCGAGGTCGCCGATGTAGACCGCCTCGATGGCCCGGTCGATCCCGGCTATGGCCTGCGACGACTTCCAGGCCGAGCCCGCCCGCCGTGGCGAGCTCGCGGATCGTGAGAGCTTCGTTGGGTAGGCGTTCCGCCACCGCGCGCCCTCCTTGGGTGGGCAGGTGCACTACCATGATACCCCACGGCATCACGGCGGCGGCGCGGCGCGGCGCCCGTCAGGACCGCGCCGCGCGACATCAATCTCGCGCCGGCTCCAGGGCCACGGCCCGGATCGGTGCGCCGTCGCAGCCCACCAGGTTCAGCGGAAGCAGGAGCAGCAGCGGGTCGACGCCCGGGGTGAGCGCCTCCGTCCCGGCGAGGTTCTCGGCGATGAATCCGCCCGCGTCGGCGAACAGGTCGTGGATGGGGAACTCCTCGCCGCCGGTGAGATCGGCGTTCAGGGTGTCGATGGCGATGGTACGCACGCCCGCCGCGAGGACCGCCTCCCCGACGGCGGCGTCCAGGTACGGGTGGTCGAAGAACAGGTCTGTGCCCGCATGCGCGTACCAGCCGGTCGCGAACAATACGATGCGGCCTGGGCCGAGTCGATCGCGATGGGGCTCCAGATCGGCGAGCGTGATGCGCTCGCCCGGCGCCTTGCCGAGGACGCGCACGACGACGCCCGACCCGACCGTGAGCTCGAGCGGCATGCGGTCGACGGTGGCGCCGTGGTCACGGAAGTGGAACGGCGCGTCGATGTGCGTGCCCGTCTGCGTCCCGATGTGCACGTGGCTGAGGTTGTAGCCGTCGCGGGCGAGCGTGGTGGCCGTGGCGATGCGCGGCTCGGGGTCGCCGGGGTAGATCGGCACGCTGTCCGTGAGCGGATGCGACAGATCGACGAGGCGGGCGGGGGGGCCCGCGTCTCCGCCCGCCCCGCCGCCCGTCATCCAGCTGGGAAGCAGCACGTTCACGGCGTCGTGAGCACGAGCACGGCCTTCTCGGTGTGCATGCGGTTCTCGCCCTGGTCCCAAAAGACGCAGTACTCGCTCTCAATCACCTCGTCGACCATGTCCTCGCCGCGCGTGCCGGGCAGGCAGTGCATGTAGATCACGTCCGGCTTGGCCATCTCGATGACGCGCATGTTGACCTGGTAGGGGGCGAAGTCGACGACGCGCTGCTCGGGATCAGTGGTCGCCATCGAGTGCCAGGTGTTGCCGTAGACCACGTCGGCGTCGGTGGCGACCTCGTCGAGGTCCTTGGTGAAGGTGATCGTCGCGCCGCTGAGCGTCGCCCACTTCTGCGCCGTCGCGACCTGCTCGGCGTTGGGCTGGTAGCTCTCGTTCGGCTGCGCAGCGTAGAAGTGCATACCCATCATGGCGCTGCCCATCATCAGCGAGTGACAGACGTTCCAGATGTCGCCCAGATAGCCGATCTTGAGGCCCCTGTAAGCGCCCTTCTTCTCTTTGATCGTCATCAGGTCGCACAGACCCTGGCAGGGGTGCGTCTCGTTGGTGAGCGCATTGATCACCGGGTTGCGCATGTACTGCGCGAACTCCTCCACGACTTCCTGGCCGAACGTGCGGATGAACAGGCCGTCGCAGTAGCGGTCGATGATCCGCGCCGTGTCGCGGATCGGCTCGCCGCGGCTGGTCTGCATCTGGTCGGGGCTCATGTAGAAGGTCTGCGCACCGAGTTGAGCGGCGCCGGCCTGGAAGCTGACGCGAGTGCGCGTGCTCAGCTTCTCGAAGATCATCGCGAACGTCTTGCCGGCGAGCGGCTGAAAGATCTCGCCCATGGCGTGGCGCCGCTTGAGCTCGATGGCCGTGTCGACGAAGTAGCCGATCTCCTCGGGGGTGAAGTCGGCGAGCTTGAGGAAGTCCTTGCCTTTGAAGTGATGCTGCATCCGTGCTCCTCTCTGGGTGGTGCCCGGCGGCGCGGCGCCCGCCACGGGGGGCCGCGCCGCCGTCGTCCGTCTCGTCAGCCCGATGTGAGCTGCACGTTGGCCACGGCGTCCCCGGCGATGGTGACGATGGCTCCGCGCAGGACGCCTTCGCCGTACTCGCTTCCGGGATTCACCGCCACCGTGCGGCCGATGTTGGTCTGGCCGCGCGACTCATGGATGTGTCCGTGCAAGCTGAGCAGTGGCTGGTACTTCTCGATCGCTGCCCGGACTGCCGCGCTCCCGGCGCCGTACATCACGGGCGTCCCGCCCGAGGTGACGACCTTGGGCGGGTCCGTGCTCCAGTCGAGCTTCGCCGCCGTGTCGAGCGTGCTGTCCTGCGGCGGCGCATGGAAGTTGAAGATCGCCCGCGAGAAGTCGTCCACGCCGGCGACGATGCCCTCAATGTGCCGCGCGAGCTCGTCGTCGGGCACCTCGCGCGGCGTGTCCCACGGCGTTGGATTGCTGAGTCCCAGGCTCAGCATGACGTGCCCGTCGTCGTCGATGACGATGGTCTTGTCTTCGCAGTCGATCACGCTCGTGCCCTGGTGCGCGAGCAGCGGCTCCAGGATGTCCGGCGAGTCGTCGTTACCGCCGGTGATGTAGCAGCGGATGCCCGTGCCGGCCAGCCGCTCTTCGGCGAAGTCGATCCACTGGCGCATCCGCTCCTTCGCCAGCCGGTGATAGAGGGAGTCGACCCGCGAGGCGTCGGCGGCGAGCTCCCTGTAGTCGTCGCTGGTCACGACGGCCGTGTAGGAGCCGAGCTTGGCGGCACGCTTCTCGAACTCCGCCACCTCGTCCGCTCCGTCCAGCTCATGCGTGATCGACTGGATGGTGGCCCGGTACTTGCCGCCGCCCAGGTCGAGGATCGGCACGACCATCTTGCCGGCGATGTCACCCCCGAGGACCAGCACGTCGACCTCGTAGAACTTGCCGGCGTTGACGAACTTGCGGAACGTCGATTGGGAGCCATGCACATCGGTGACGAAGAAAAGCTTCGTCGTCTTGCCCTTGGCTTTCTTGCCGAACAGAGGCATCAGGCCGTCACTCCTCCGGGACCTGCTTGAAGCTCAGGTCCACGTTCACGCCACGGCTTCTCTGGACGAACTTGGCCACGTAGTAGACGACCAGGCCGCTCAGGAACACGATCACGTTGAACCAGATCATCTTCGGGTTGCCGTTGAGGCCGGCACTCGGATCGCGCAGAAACACCCAGGCCATGAACCCCTGCGCGATGACGCTCAGGATGCCGATGATCGTGATCACCGGCACTCCCGCGATGCGCTGGTTCACGGCCGACGTCTCGAACACGTCCTTGAGCCGATAGGGCAGGACGGCCGCGGCGATGGAGATGACGATGAAGCTGAGGATGAAGCCGAAGATGCCGACCAGGGTCGAGAACAGGTCGGTGAACACGTAGATGCCCAGCGCGATGATGCTGGCGATGCCCATGGTCAGCAGCGAGTTGACCGGCGTGCTGAAGCGTGGGTTCACGTGCTTGAACCATTTGGGCAGGAGCCCATCAAGCGAGTACGCGAAGATGTTGCGCGAACCGTTCAGGATCTGCCCGGGCAGCCATGCGTAGCTCCAGAAGATGAAGCCGAACAGGATGAAGAAGGCGATCCAGATGTTGTTGGCGACGTAAGAGGCGAGCTCGGTGAACACCGGGGTCGACTCGAGGCCGAGACCAGTCGGGTCGGCCCAGCCGAGCTCGGCGAGGAAGTTGTAGCCCACTGCAGCATCGACCACCCACACGCTGATGAGCACTCCGATGCCGACGATGAAGAGCGTGGCGGGCATCGACCAGAGCTGCAGCTTGCGCGCGTTCTTGACCTCGCTGCCGATGTAGGCGGACGAGCTCATGAAGCTCAGGTTCAGATAGATCCACGTCATCACCATGAGCGTCCAGAAGAGCGAGGTCGGTGCGAGGCCGGTGTAGCCGGCCTCCTTCGCGGAGAGTCGCACGAAGGCTGCCGGATCGACCTTGCCGGAGACCTCGCGCAGGTGCTCGTTGAAGGCGCTGATCGTATCGGCCGGCACCTTGCCGATGAACACGGCGACCGTGATCACCGTGCTCGCCACCGCAAAGAGGATGAGGATGTTCTGCAGCTTGAAGTACGTCTTCGTCCCGATGGAGAAGATCACGATCAGCAGGATGATGAGGCACGTTCCCAGGATGAACGTCCCGACCTTGGTCGTGAACCAATTGCCTATGTCCGTCAGCGTCTCGTTGCCGGTATAGATGCCCATGGTGCGGAACAGCGGGGCGATGCCGTAGCGAGCGAGGAACGCGCTCGGCACGCCACCGTAGAAGAACCACCACATGGTCATGTTCCAGTTGCTCATCATGCCGAGCGCCGGTCCGAGAACACGGCTCACGTACACGTAGTCGCCGCCCGAGCGAGGCATCGCCGAGGCCAGGTAGCCGTACACGAGCGCCAGAGGCACGAGGCAGATGACGCAGATGACCGTCGCCCACGGCAGACTGGCCCCCGGATAGAAGGCGGGGCCGAAGAGGAACAGGAACAGCAACAACAGGCCGATGCTGGTGAAGTTGATGTTGTAGGCGAGGATGTCCCACGTCCCCGCGGTGCGGATCAGGCCGCTGGCCTTGCGCACGAAGACCTGCGGCTGCGTCTTGTCGTCTGGCGTCGCCACTCGATCACCCCCTGATGAAGGCAGCCGCGTGAGCGGCCGCGGGCCGCGTCTCGCGGCTCCCCTTTTTCGGTGCCAAGCATGTGGGCTGCGTCGCGGTCATCTCAGAGGCGCTCCTTGCGGGAGACGTGGACGGTGCCTGGTCAGTCATCGCCGGCGATGGCGTAGGCGCGGACGGGTGAGCCGTCGGCGCCCTCGAGCCGCAGCGGCACGAAGGCGCACATGTACGGGCGGCCGGGCCTCAGCGCGTCCAGCCCGGTCAGGTTCTCGACGATGAGGACGTCGGCGCCGAGGAGAGCGGCGTGAGCATGGGTGGTCCCGCCGGCGGTGGCGTCGACGTTGAGCGCGTCCGTGCCGACGAGGGCGGCGCCGCGAGCCACGAGGCCGGCCGCCGCGTCCGCGCCCAGATACGGGTGTGCGACCGACTCGTCCTCGCCCCAGTAGCGATCCCAGCCGGTGTGGATGAGGACGCCCCTACCGTGCAGATCGTCCGGCAGGACAGGCTCCAGCGAGGGCCAGTGCACCTCCTCGCCCGCCGCCGCCCGGACCGGAGCGAGATAGGACGGCAGCACGAAGCGCTCGAGCGGGTAGCGGTCGATGGTCGTGCCGCCGGGCACGTAGTGCGACGCGGCGTCGATGTGGGTGCCGCTGTGCGTCCCGAGGCTGAGCCGCGTCACCTGCCATGGCGCAAGCGCCCCGGCCGGCTCGAACGAGACCTCCGGGTCCTCCGGGAAGACGGGCATGCCGGGCCGAATCGGATGGCTGAGGTCGATGAGCATCTGCTCACGCATCGCGCGACAGCGGGAACGTCATGCAGTGCGGCCCGCCGCCTCCCTTGAGGATCTGCGTCAACTCGGGCGTGATCACGTCGAGGCCGAGAGCCTCGAGCCGCGCGTTGACCACGCTGTTCCCCGCAAAGCTGAGCACCCGCCCGTCGCCCAGGCACTGGAGATTGCAGTGGTGGAGGAAGACGCCCTCGCTGGGTACCTCGACGAGCTCGAAGCGACGCTTGCGGAGCATGCGCAGGAAGAAGCCGGGCATCTGCTCCGTCGCGCAGACGGCGACGCCCGGCGCGACGATGTTGAACGCCATGTCGAGGTGCAGGTTCTTGGAGGGCAGCTGCACACCGACGACGCTGTAGCCCAGCGGCTCGAGGATGCTCGCCGCGGCGCGCACACCCTCCCAGTCGCTGCGGGCGACCACGCCATGGGCGACGGTCGCCTCGTCGAGAAACCAGAAATCGCCGCCCTCGAAGAAGCCCCGGTCGATGCGGCCGATGATCGGCACCCCGAGGTCGCCAAGCTTGCGCTCGTAGAGGATCCCCTCGCCCTGACGGACCGGCTCGCGGAAGCTGCCGATCAGCGCGCCCTCGGCGAGGCAGGCGCCGAAGTCGCGCGCGTAGACCATGTACGGCAGATCGGGATCCGGTTCCATCAGCACGACATGGACGCCGGCGTCACGATAGGCCTGAGCGAACCCCTCGTGCTCGCGCTTGACCGCCTCGAGGTCGGCGTGCTCGCCGCCGGCGAGGACCTTGCGCGTGATCTCGTTGATCGGGTGGAAGTCGAAGTAGCTCGGCGGGCAGAGTAGCACCGTGCGCAGCCTGCCGGTGGAATTGGGGACGAACCGGGCGCCTGCGCTCATGTGCAGCTCCTCTCTCGCGCCGATCGGCGACTGCGTCCGTGATATGGCGCGGTCGCCGCGAGACTACGAGGAGCGAGAAGGCACCGGAAGTGTGCAGAAGCATATGAAGACGGCTGAAAGGTGTGCGATATGCATATGCGACTTCCGGCGTGACACCCTCAGGCCACGAGGACGATCTTGCCGAGCTTCCCGCCCGCGGCGAAGCGCTCGTACGCGGGCGTAGCCTCAGGAAGACCGAACGTCTCGGACACGGGCACGCGCAGGCGCCCGTCGGCGAGCGACGGAACGATCCGGGCGCCGAGTGCGGCGATCAGCGCCGCCTTCTCGTCGCGGTCGCGGGCCCGCAGGGTGGAGGCGCAGATCCGCGCCCGGCGGCTCATGAGCGCGAGGAGATCGACGTCCACCTCGGCGCCGCTGCCCACGCCGATGATCGCCACACGGCCCGTGGTCGCCAGGGCCTGCAGGGCCGATGGGAGACTGGCGGCGCCGACCAGTTCGAGGACGACGTCGTAGGGGCCGTGCTCGCCCACTTCATCGGGCTCGACGACCTGAGCCGCGCCGAGCGCCGCGACCAGGTCGTGCTGGTCTCGGCGACGCACCGAGGCCACGACGCGCGCGCCGGCCAGCGCCGCGAGCTGCACGCCGGCGGATCCGACCCCGCCGGCGGCGCCCGTGACGAGGACGCGCTCGCCCAGCGTGAGCCGCGCCTGAGAGAACAGCGCGTCGTAGGCGGTCGCATACGCCTCCATGAACCCGCCGGCCTCAGGCCAGGAGAGGCCGGCGGGCGCCGCCAGGGCGTGCGCCTCGTCGACCGTGGCCAGCGTGGCCTGAGCGCCGCCACCCACGAGAGCCATCACGCGGTCACCGGGCACGAACCGCGTCACCCGGCAGCCCACGCTCACGATCTCGCCGGCGAACTCAAGGCCGGGGATGTCGGGCGGCCAGCCGGGCGGCGCCGGGTACCTTCCTTCGAGCTGGGCGAGGTCGGCGCCGTTCACCCCGGCGGCGCGCACCGCGACCAGCAGCTCGTGGTCGCCGGCTTCGGGATCGCCGCGTTCCTGCCAGTGAAGCCGTCCCTCATCGATCACGACCGCATGCATCTCGCACCTCCTCGCTCCCTCTTACCCGGTGGACGCCGCAATCGGACGGATCCGGGAGCCCAGAGGCCGGGCAGGCAAGTCCTCGTGATGGCGCATCGACAGATGGGCACGGTCCTCGCGGCGGGTCGGCCGGCCTGGCCACATCTCACGAGGGCGAGATGGCAGCAGCACGGACCTCTTCCTCCCCTAGGACCGCGCCGCCGAGCTCGTCGACCGCCTGCCCGCGGACAAGACGGCGAAGATCGTGGTGTAGTGCCACGGCGGCAACGAGTGCCTGGGAGGCGGCCGGGTATCCGCTGCTCCAGCTCGACCGCGAGTGACGGCAGCTCCGGGGGCGCCGGGGAACGGGCCCGCGGCCCGGTCAGCGACGGGCGCCCTCAGCCTCCCGCGCGCGGCGCAGGCTCTCCCCGCGCTTGCGCAGCGCCTCTCGGTGGCCCTTGACCCCGTGGTCCCGGCAGTCGAGCAGGCCGAGCGAGGCCGCACAGTCGACTTCCTCCAGCGCCTCCTCGGGCAACCCCTCGCGCTTGAGCACGAGACTCAGGCGATCGAAGATGACCAGGAGGTCGTGGCGCACGCTCTCGCGGTCCAGGGGGTCCGCCGCCGCCTCGAGCAGCGCCAGGATCGCCTGTCGGTACAGCGCCGTCGCCCGTGCGGGGTCCGTGGTCTCGCACGCGCGCGCCTCATGCATGGGGTGCGACGCCTCGCGCAGGCGACGCGACGGCGCGTCCTCCCGCTCGGCGGATGGACCGTCATCCCCGCCGGCAGACGGGCCGCTCACGCTCGTGCCGCTCTGCGCGACCGCCTCGGGCGCCACGGGGGGTGTGACGGCCGGCGAGCCGGCGCGCGCACCGCAGACGGTGCAGAAGGTCGCCGCGTCGCCGATAGACAAGCCGCACTGCTCACACGTTCGCATCGCTCCCCCCTGGTCGAGTCGCTCAAGCCTACTATCGGCAGAACTCCGTCCAGCCGTAGAGGCGCGACGAGGCCGGCGCGGTCGGCCACGGCGCCCGCGAGCGGAGTCAGCGCGTCTTGGGCCGGCGGCGCGGACGCTGCTCGCCCGGCGGCCGCGCCTTGTCCCACTCGGCGGGGTGGCCGTGGCCTAGCGTCTGCTGGTGCGCGAAGAGGTCGCTGCGCCGTGCGAAGGCCTCCCCGCAGGTGATGCAGCGAAACGTGATCGGGGTGCCGAGACGCGCCTCGCCGCAATCGTCATGAAGCAGACACATGTGATTGTCGAGGTCCCGCTGCGACTTGAGCGCAGCGCTGCAGAGGGTGCAGTCGAAGGTCTTGGGGGTGGTGACCGTGGGCATCCGTCATCGTCCTCTCGACTCCCGGCCGTGCCTGCTGCACGACCGCAGGCTCCGACCGACGTCGCTACGCAGCTTGACTAAGCAACTATCTATTCCCCGAGACGGGAAAAAGCGCACTTCCCCGTCCTCAGGCCCGGCCGGTGGCCGCTCGGGCCGGGCGCCCTCAGCTCGCGACGGCGCCCCAGAACGGCGCGTGACGGCGGCGGGAGAACTCGCGGTAGTCGCCCAGCAGCTCGAAGTCCCCGTAGTCGATGTGCGCGACGCGGCCTCGATGCAGGACGAGCTGCGGGTTCGCCTCGTTGAGCTGCGAGACGAGCGCGGCCTCAGAGACGCTCAGCGGGCTCACGATGACACCGAGATGAGCCGCCCAGTCCCGCGAGGCGCCCGGGTCGAACTCCGGCGGCAGGAAGATGTTGTCGAAGGCCGCCGCCCCTCCCTCGTATCGGTACTCCGCACGCGGGGACCCGTCAGCCGCCTCTGCCAGCGTGACCGGGACCACGGTGTGTGAGAGCAGCCAGCGCGAGACCGACGACACGTGCCGTGAGTGCGACGGCAGCGACTCCGCGGCGAGCTGCCAGTGATACCCGGAGCCGTTGCAGCGCAGCACGTGCTCGCGCTCGATCGTCGCCTCCGGCCTCGGATCCCCCATCCACCCGGCGAACTCCGCCAGACCGTGGAACGGCGTATCGGCGGAGTCGAAGATCGCGAGAACGGGATCGTAGTCGGCGACCTCGTCCGGCGCCAGGCCCCTCAGGTAGGCGAACACCCGTGCCTCCTGCTCGCTCGTCACCGGACACGGGCAGCTCAGCACGATCCTGAACGCCAGCTCGAGCGCGTCGCCTCGGATCCTCATCCCCTTCGTCCTCCTCTACTTCTTGCCCGCGCGGCGCTTGGCCACCAGGAGCGCGATGACGATCACCAGGATGACGGCGGCGACCGCGGGTGTGATCACGGCCGCCTTCTTGCCGGCCTTTCGGGCGCGCTGCCGCCCGGCATCCATCGCTTCGTCCACGTCGCCGCCCAGGGCGTCGAACGACTCTTTGAGACCGGCGCGCTCCTTCTCGATGTCGGCGAGGATCTCGCCGGCCGGGCGCGCGGGGGCCTTGGCTTCGGAGCCGGAGGTATCGGTGCTCATTGGTCCTTCACTCCTGTGTCGGATGACGGCTCGGACGGTCGCCGGCCCATGTCGGGTCGCTCCGGAGCGGGGGCGGGTGGCGCAGATGCCTGCGGCGCTGCGCCGCCGGGAGCCGCCGCTTCGGCCGCGACCGGCTCGCTTGCGCCGGCCGTACCGGCGTCGCTCGCCGCATCCACATCCGGCGCTGCTCGCCCAGGCTTGACCCCGGCGCGCACGTGGGCGGCCGTCTCGCCGGCGTTGGCCTTGAACAGCTCGGCGGTCGCCTTGGCCTCGGTCAGCGCCTTGTCGGGCGGCGCGTTCTGCAGCTTCTTCACGATGCTGCGCCCCACGAGGATCATGATCGCGACGACGAGGAAGAGCGCCAGCGTGACGATGAGCATCGCGAGCCACCACGGCACGACCAGAGCCAGGGCGACGGCGACCGTCGCCAGGGCGAACCCGATGGCGTACAGCGCAAGAAGGCCCGCGCCGGCGAAGAGCCCGGCGGCCGTACCGACCTTGCGCCCCTTCTCCTTGAGCTCGCTGCGCAGCAGCTCGAGGTGAAGTTGCGCGAGGCGTTGCCCTCGCTCGCGGATGTCCGCGACCGAGGCTGCCAGGCTTTGCTGAACGCTCATGCTCCCACCTCTCCCCGATGAGGCTCCCCCGGCGGGGATCCCCCACGCACGGCCGGACCCGAAGTCGAGGCGAACCTACCCCGACGACGGGTCTGCGGAAACCGTCTGGTCGGGGGTCCCGGGCGCGGTCTCACGCCGTATCCGCAGACACGTTCGCGGTCCGCTTCCGGACGAAGCGCACGGCCTCGAGCGCCGCGACCTGGCCCTCGCCCACGGCTTTGGCCGTCTGGTAGGGCTCGCCCGCGCAGTCTCCCGCTGCGAAGACGCCCGGCACACTGGTCTCCATGTGCCGGCCGGCGGTCACGTGGCGGCCGTCGGAGGCCAACCCGTCGAGGAGCGTGCGGGGAGAGACGCTGTTCTTGTAGATGAACACCGCGTCGACCTCGAGCTCCTCGCCGGGCAGCGACACCCGCACGTGGTCGTCCGCGCGCGCCAGCCGCGTCGGGCGCGCTCCGGGCAGCACGCGCACGCCCTCAGGGAGGCGGTACTCACCCTGGTACAGGGGCACGTAGGTGACGTCGACGCCGAAGTCCTCCGCCAGCGCCGACGCTTCCTCCTCCCCCTCGGGCGCGTAGCTGATGAAGGCCCCCCGGCGCCCGGCGAACAGCCTGCCGTCGCAGGTCACGCAGTAGCTCACGCCCTGACCCACGAGCTCCTCTTCACCCTCGATCTCCGCTTCGCGATACACGCCGGTGGCGAGCACCACGGCGCCGGCGTGATACATCTGGCGCTCGCTGAAGACCACGAACCCGGCCTCGTCGGGGATGATCTTCGACGCCTTCTCGGCGATGAGCGGCACGTCGAACTCGGCGAGGTGGCGGGCGAACGCCGCCGCCAGGTCCTGCCCGCTCGCGGAGGGGAACCCAGGGTAGTTCGCGATCGTGTGCGCCTTGCCGATACGGCCCAACGGCGCCTGCCCGGCCAGCACGGCCACGCCGCGTTTGCGATTGGCGACATTGACCGCGGCCGAGATGCCCGCCGGCCCCGACCCCACCACGATGACGTCGTACTCCAGCGTCTCGGTCAAGGGCTCACTCATTCGTCCCATCCTTCGATCGTGCGAGCCCCGGTCCGTCGAAGCTCGGCTCACTGAGAGACTCCCCTCGACGGGTGGTCCCGAAAACGAGGCCTCGGGGGTGGCGGGTGCCGGAAGGGGCGCCCGACCGCCGGCTACGCGCTCTCCAGCGTGAACGTTGAGTCGACCGGGACCCCCGAGCGCAGCGTGTCGAGGACGACGCAGTACTTCTCGGCACTGCGCAGCAGGCGCTCCGCGCGCTCACCGCGCTCGTCCCCCCGTACCACCACGCGCGTGTGGACCCGCACGGCGGTGATGCCGATCGGGAACTGCCTGCCCATCGCCAGCGTACCCCGCGGGTCCCAGTCCCCCTCGACCGAGACCTCCAGCTGCTCGAGGTCGATGCCCATGTTGGCGGCGACCATGCGCAGGGTGGTCTCCTGGCAGGCGGCCAGGGCGGCCAGCAACAGGTCCGCGGAACACGGCACGTCGCCGTCGCCGCCGACCGCGGAGTGCGCCCCGGAGTGGAACACGACACCGGGCGCCGACGCCGGCGAGACGGCGCAGTGCAGGGGGTCGGCGAGATCGGCGCTGCCGCCCGTCACGCGCAGCACTTCCGGAGCGCTGTCAGGATCGTCGCTGAAGCGCTGCCGGATCGGCGCCTGTCGTGCCCGGACGTCCACCCTCGACTTGGGCATGCGGCCGCTCCTCTGTCGGGTCGATGAGCCGGCGACGGCGCGAAGGCCGCCGCCGGCTCGATGGTGCGCGGCGTGCGCGGCGCCTCTTCCCCGCGCCCTACTCCGCGAAGTGCTCCATGCCGGCGAAGTCGACGAGGACGCAGGGCTCATCGCCGATCACGAAGCCGTCGTGGCCGGGGGGGATGGCGACCACGTCGCCGGAGCCGAACTCGAGTTCAGCGCCGTCGTCCATGACGACCTTCAGGCGACCGGAGAGGACGTAGCCGAGGTGCGTCGCCTGGCAGCTGTCGGTGCCGGCCTTCGGCTTCACATGCAGCGACCAGCGCCAGCCAGGCTCATACGTCGCCTTGCCGACCACGCCGCCGCCGATCTCGAGTATCTCCACGCGACCCATGTCGGCCATGGTGCGGATCTCGTCCGGTGAGCCGAAGTTCTTCTTCTGCAGGTTCATGATGGTTCTCCTGTGATCTGGTCTTGTGCGGCAAGCATCCCCCGGCGGCGGCGCGCCGACGCCGTTGGAGCGACGCCGCCGGACGAACGGCGGGCCTCGAGAAGCGAGGCCGATGGCGCACGGCGCCTGGACTCCGTGTCGCGCCGCCGCGAGCTTGAGAAGGGCGCGAGCGCCTAGTCCTGAGAAGACGCTGCCGACGGTGCCAGCAGGCCTCCGACCTCACGCGCCATCTGCCGCTGCCAGAGGGCGCGCGCCGGGGGCATGAGGTGGTACAGGTCGGCGAAGTGCTCGTCGCGGAGCGCCAGGCTCTGGTCGACGCGCAGGTAGGGGAGCTCGTACTCGGCCGCGAGGCGCTCTACCTCCGCACGGTACCTCGGCAGGACGCCGGCCCAGTCGCCGGCGACGTCGGTGTTGAGCGGCTGCTCGAAGAACACCGGCTCGAACCCCCGCTCGCGAGCGAACCGCACGAGCTCCTCGAGCATCCTGAGGTTGTACACGTGGTTGGCCGCGTACCGCGTGCGGTTGTAGCGCCACACCGAGTCGAGGGTGGCCCGCTTCGCCCGCGGCGAGGCCGCCACCGAGTCTCTCCCGTAATAGTGCCGGGCATAGGGCTGCCGCCTGCCCGGCAGGGGGCCGGACGTGACCCGCGTCTGCAGGTAGCCGGAGATGAAATCGGCGGCGCCCGGCAGTCCCCCCGTCCACGGCGCCTCCGTGCCGAACAGGTCCGGCGCCAGCTCCCGCAGGCGCGCGCTGCGCAGCAGCAGGGAGCGTGAGGAGAGCAGCCCGACGTCCTCGTCGGGCGAAGTGTTGAAGCGCATGGGCGCGAGGCCGATGAGCAGCAGCGCCTCGCCCGCCGGCAGGTTGTCCACGATCACCAGGTTCTGGGCGAGCGACTGGGCGTGATTGGCCAGGTTCACCACGGTCACCGGCGTCCCCGACTGGCCCTGGATCTGGCGCGCGAACGAGCGATCGCCGACGACCGCTTCCATCGCCCCGGAGCCTCCGAACACGTAGACCGTCTGGCCCTCCGGCGGGTGCTCCCTGAGCTGGTTCACCCGGTAGGCGATGTGCAGGGAGTCGTCGTGGTCGATGCGCAGCAGGCGGCTCTCAGCCACGGCCAGCATGCCGCCGCCGAAGAAGAAGTGCTGCACGCCGAGCACGAGCAGCAGGCAGGCGGCGCCGGCGAAGGCCAGCACCAGCGGGCTGCGCTGCCGCAGGCCACGCCGAAAGGAGCTCCATCGGGATGCGCGTCGTGCCAAGTCGTTCTCCATGGGCGTCGGTCACCGCCGTGGCCCCATCCGCTGCAGGATAGCAGGCATGGCGACGCACGGCTCCGCGGACGCGTTCACGCGTGCGACGCCGCCAGACCTCAACCCCGGCTCTCCGCATCCGCACCCGGCCGACCGGCAGCCCTCAGCTCCAGCGAGAGTCGCTCCTCCAGGGCGGCGAGCAGCTCGACTCCCTCCGCACTCTCGTCCGGTCGCGCCGCGCGCTCGCGGATGAAGGCGAGCAGGTCGTTCAGGACCGTGACGCGCTCCGCGGCCCCCGGCGTGCGCAGGGCGAACGCGACGATACCGTCGATCACGCGGGCGTACACGCGCTCCGGTCCGATGGCCGCGAGCGCGCCGGCACGGTCCAGGAGGTCCCGCGTACCGGGCCGCAGGTGGCTCAGCCAGAGCTCGATGCCGTCGCCGGAAAGACGCCCCTGCAGATGCTCCAGGGCCTCGACCACGGGGACGTCGGCCTCCGGCGTGAGGCCCAGGTCGAGCAGGACGACCGACGGGCGCGGGTCGGCCTCCGCTACGGCCGCGACGATCTCATCCCTCACCGAGGCGACGTTGGCGAAGAAGAGCATCTCGTCGGGGCGCACGATCAGCAGTCCCGGGATCGCCGCGTCCGGCGCCGTGCGCAGGTCCACCTGCTCAAGGCCACCGCGAGCCCGGCCCAGGAAGGTCAGGCGTGCCTGACTGGCGCGCCAGACGAGCATCCCCAGCGAGACCACGACGGCGATCGCCAGCGCCGGCAGGGTCGGCATGACGAGGACGCCCACCAGAGCGATCGACGCCAGCCAGAAGTCCATGCGACGCAGCCGCCACAGCTGCCTCATCTTGCCGACCTTCATCATCCCCGCGACCGCGACGACGACGATGGCGCCGAGCGTGGCCTCCGGGAGAGGCTCGAACAGCGGCGTCAGGAACAGGGCCACCAGGGCGGTCGCCGCGGCCGCCGTGATCAGCGAGGCCGGCGTCTTGGCGCCCGCGCGATCGTTCGCGGCCGATTTCGACAGCGACGACCCGATGGGGAAGCCCGAGAAGAGGCCGGCGCCCGTGTTCGCGGCGCCGAGGGCCACCAGCTCGCGGTTCGGGTCGATCCTCCCGCCGTGCTCACGCGCGAACTCCTCGGCCGGCCCGATCGCCTCCGCGAAGGCGACCAGCGCGATGCCCAGCGCCCCGCCGATCAGTTGGGGCACGGCATCCAGGCCCACGCCCGGCAGCGAGGGGCCCGCGAGGCCCGCCGGGAGTTCACCGACGACCGCGACGCCCTGGGCCTCGAGGCCGACAACGACCGAGACCGCGATGGATCCCAGCAGCACGAGCAGCGCGGCCGGCACGCGAGGCAGCAGCCGCTCCAGGACGATCATCCCCGCGACGCCACCGGCGCCGACCATCAGGGTCACCAGATCGGTCTCGCTCACGTGCGGCAGCATGTCCCGTATCAGCGCGATCGCGGTGTCGCCCTGGGCCTCGATGCCGAGGATCTTGGGGATCTGCTTGACGGTGATCAGCAGGGCGAGCCCGAACACGAAGCCGACGAGCACCGACTCGGAGAAGAACTGGGCGATGCGTCCGAGCCTCAGGACCCCGAACGCCATCGAGACGAGGCCGGCCAGCACCGCCAGAGCGGCGGTGAGGGCGACGTACTCCGCGCTGCCGGCGGTCGCGAGCTCCGAGATCGTCGCGGCCGACATGATCGCGACGGCCGAGGAGACCGCCACCACCAGCTGGCGCGAGCTGCCCAGCACCGCGTAGGCGAGCAGCCCGATGGGCGCCGCGTAGAACGCGAACTCCGGGGGGACGCCGGCCAGCTGCGCATAGGCCATGCCCTCCGGGACGAGGATGCCGCACACGGTGAGCCCGGCGATGACGTCGAAGCGCAGCCAGCGCCGCTCGTAGCCGGGCACCCACTGAAGGACCGGCCAGGTGCGTCCCGTCGCTCGCCGTGCCGCAGGTTCCGTCATCGTCGTCTCCGATCGCCCGCCGGGCTCCCGTCGTGTCCGCGTGTCAGAGCGCCACGCTATCGCCGTCCCCGCATGCTCGCCGTCCGGTCACTCGACGTTGACCTTGGGCAGGATCCTCTGGAGGAACCCCGGGAGCCACCAGTTCGCCTTCCCGCCGGCGACCTTCATCACGGCGGGCACGATGAGCAGCCGGATGAGCGTGGCGTCCAGCACGACCGCGACCGCCAGTGCGAAGCCGAACTCCTTGAGCTCGAGCACGTCGGCGACGATGAAGCAGCCGAACACCGCGGCCATGATCGCGGCCGCCGCGGTGATCACCCTGGCGGTGTGCGCGACGCCGGCCACCACCGACTGGTCGTTGTCGCCGGTCTTCAGCCACTCCTCCCGCATGCGCCCGACGAGGAACACCTCGTAGTCCATGGAGAGGCCGAACAGCACCGCGAACACCATGATCGGCAGGAAGGTCTGCACGAACCCCACGCTGGTGAAGCCGAACACGCTCTCGAGGTGGCCGTCGGCGAACACCCACGCAGTGAGACCGAAGGCGGCGAACGTGGCCAGCAGGTTCATGAGCACGGCCTTCACCGGGATCAGCAGGCTGCGGAACACGAGCAGCAGGTAACAGAACGACAGCACGAGCACGATGGTCATGACCAGGGGCAGCTTGCTCAGCGTCTCATCGCCCAGGTCGTCGAACTGGGCCGTCTCGCCGCCGACCAGCATCTGCGGCCCCGCGTCTGCGGTGTACCTGGGGATGATCTCGTCGCGAAGGTCGCCGACGAGGTCCTGCGCCTCTCGCGAGTCGATGGGCGCCTTGGTGACGACGGTGATGATGGTGCGGGTGGAACCGTTGTCGACGTTCACCAGCATGTCGACGTAGCTCGCCGCCTGCGGGTCCTGCTCCAGCGTCTTGATGCCCTGCGGCGACACGTCACCCACCGTCTGGTCGAGCAGTGTGGAGATGGAGTAGGCCTGATCGACGCGCTCGTCCTCGGCCATCGCGTTGGTGAACCTGTCGACAGTCTCGAGGTCGGCCTCGGTCAGCCCTCCCGACCCCTCGTGCGTCGCCAGGATCTGGATGGGCGAGAGCAATCCGGGGCTGAACTTGTCCAGGAGGACCATCTCGGCCTTGCCGGTGGCCGTGTCCTCGATGGCCGCGAGGCCGAGGTCGATGCCCAGCTCCATGCCGAACATCGGCACGGCGAACAGGATGAGCAGGGCGACGGCCGGGATCGCCAGCCACGGGTGCCTGAGCACTGTGCGCGCCCACCGGCCCCAACCGCTGTCCTCCACGGACTTGTCCTCGAGGGTCGCCGGCTGGAACCTCTTGGGCAGGCTGAGCTTGTTGACGTGCCAGCCGAGCGCCGCCAGCAGGGCCGGCAGCATCGTCCAGGCCGTCAGCAGCGTGCAGAGCACGACCAGCACGGCCCCGAACGCCATGCCGATGAACAGGGGCGACTTGACGACGAAGAGCGAGAACAGCGAGATCATGACGATACAGCCCGAGAAGAGGATCGTCCGGCCGCTGGTGCGCATCGCTACGCCCACGGCCGTCACGACCGGCTCGGGGTCGCCGGCGTCGCGCGCCTTGACCATCTCCTCCCGGTAACGGCTGATGATGAACAGGGAGTAGTCGATCGAGATGCCGACGCCGAGCATCGTGACGATCGACAGCAGGAACGAATCCATCGGCCGCCAGGTGATGAGCAGCGAGAGCACCCCATACGTGAACAGCAGGCTGCAGAGCGCCATGACCAGCGGCAGGAACCCGGCGATCACGGCGGCCAGCGTGAAGACGAGGACGACGAGCGCGATGGGGATGCCGATGGACTCGGCCCGCTCCACGTCGGCGTTCTCCACCTCGGTGAGGTCGTTGGACGACTGCGAATAGCCGGTCATGTAGGCCCCGACCGCCGCCGCCCCCACGGCGTCCTTGACCACGTCCTGAAGCTCGCTCGAGCGGTCGGCGCGCTGCCGGTCGTCGCCGTTCAGGCCCAGCGTGGCGTAAGCCGCCGTCTCGTCTTTGGAGATCTGGCTCTCCGCCCCGACGTCGAGAGGGCTGACCACGGCCACGGCCCACGGCTTCTTCTCGACGGCCTTGACGACGCGGTCGATCGCGTCCGTGTACTCCTTGTCAGTGACTTCCAGCGTGTCCGAGTCGAAGACGATGATGTCCTGTTCGGCGCCGGCCGCCGTGAAGTCCGACTGGATGACGTCGGTGACCTCTGCCGAGTCAGACCCGGTGACGCTGTAGTCGGGCGCGGACAGGTTCCTGTACAGATGCGGGTAGGCCAGGACGGCCAGAACGAGCAGCACGATCCAGACCGCCAGCACCCACCAGCGGTGTCGCGCCACCCAGACGCCCCATCTCATCGAGACGGACGGCCGCGAGCGATGGGGCCGCCGCCCGTCCGGGTCCGGAGCAGTGCCGCTCGGTCCTTGCGGCGTGGGTGTGACGCCCTCGGCCATCGTTCCCCTCCCCTACGCCGTCAATCGGCGGCCGGCGCACGAACGGCTCCTCCGGCTGCCCTGTCGAGACGGCGGTTCTCGCCCTTCAGGGCGCGAATCTGCGAGCTCCGTTCTGTCACTCATGAAAGGCCAGCCTCGCCACATCACGCAGGACCTCGACCATCGCCGCCTCGACGCGCTCGTCGGGCTCGGTATCCAGGCCGACGCCGTGCCGGATGTACCGGCCGAGCAGCGCGTAACCCGCGGTGGCCGAGCTGAGACAGGCGACGATGATGCGAGGGTCGTGGCGCCCGCGGACGGCCCCGCTCTCGAGCTCCGAGCGAAACCGCGCCAGCAGCCCGACCATTGCCGGGCTCGTGGCCGGCACCCCGTCGAAGACACCATCCAGCGTCGCGCGCGCGAGCGCGGCGATGAACTCCCGTTCCTGGAGCGTGGCGTGGACGACGGCCGCCGCTCCCTCGACCACGTCCGGCATCTCCTCCACGGTGGCGGCCACATGGCCTTGCGCCCGCTCCATGGCGGCGCGCATCAGGTCGTGCTTCGAACCGAAGTAGCGGTGGACGAAGGTCGGGTTCACATCGGCCCTGGCGGCGATGTCGCGCACCGTGACGCGGCCGGACGGGCGCTCGGCGAAGAGCGCCGCCGCCGCGTCGATCAGGGCCTGGCTGACATCCTCGCGCGACCTCCGCGGCCGCCTGCGGCCGGGCGCCGCGTCTTCCCCTGGCTCCATCGTCTGCTCCGGCTCCGTTGCGTCGGCAGAAACGAGACTCCCTCCTTAACGCTGGGATAGTACCACCGTTGCGGCATAATGTAGTCGTTCGTGTACTTCTTCCGACGGGAGGACGCCATCAAGGACGACGCACCACTCCCCAGCTGGAACGACGGACCGGCAAAGGCCGCCATCCTCGAGTTCGTCCGCTCGGTGACGGCGGCGGGAGACTCATTCGTACCTGTGGCCGAGCGGATCGCCGCCTTCGACAACGACGGCACGCTCTGGTGTGAGAAGCCCATGTACATCCAGGCCGATTTCGTCTCTCGTCGCTGGAAGGAAATGGTCAGGGAGGATCCTCGGCGAGCGACGAAGCAGCCCTACAAGGCACTCATCGAGGGCGACACCGAATGGCTCGCGGACGTCTACGCACACGCGCCGGAGCTGATCAAGGGCGTCGCCGAGGCCTACGAGGGCATCACCACGGAGGCCTTCGAGGCGGCAGCGCGGGAGTTCTTCGCGTCCGCCACACATCCGACCCTCGGCGTCCCGTACGTCGACGCCACGTACCGGCCGATGCGCGAGCTGATCGAGTACCTGGAAGGGAACGGCTTTCGCGTCTACATCTGCTCGGCGGGCGGCCGCGACTTCGTGCGCGCCGTGAGCGAGCAGGTCTACGGCCTGCCTCGGGACCGCGTGATCGGCTCGGCGGCGGCCCTGGAGTACCGCGACGGCGACCTCTACCGCACGGCGGAGGTCGAGCAGCCGATCGACGACGGGCCGGGGAAGCCCATCCACATCTGGACCCGCACCGGCCGCAAGCCGCTGCTCGCCGGCGGCAACGCCGACGGGGACGTCCCGATGCTGCAGGCCGCGCGCTTCGCGCTCCTCGTTCACCACGACGACGACGCGCGCGAGTTCGCCTACGACCAGGGGGCGGAGCAGGCGCTGGCCGCGGCCGATGCCGGCGGCTGGACCGTGGTGAGCATGAAGGAGGACTTCAAGACGGTGTTCTGATCGGACGAGCGGCGGTGCGCCACCCGGTGGAGCTGCCGGCGCGGCGTCTGGGACCGCAAGAGAGCGAGACGGAAGGGGAGAGATGCACGCCATGGGGGATCACGTTGATCCAGTCCGATTGGCCGCCGGCCCTGAGGACTACGCGCGCTTCGGGCTCAAGAAGGGAGAGATCGAACCGTGGGAGGACGGTCTTCGTCTGGACCCGGGCGCGCCCAACATCGAGTGGTGGTACTTCGACTCGCTGCTGGACGACGGCGCCAAGTTGTCGGTCATCCATTGCACGAAGGACGCGTCCCGGCCCCATCAGCCCCTCGAGCCTCTCATCGAGATCGATCTGGACCTGCCGGACGGGAGGCGGATGTCCAAGTACGGCCGGTTCAAGGCCCATGACTTCGCCGCCTCCAGGGACGGCTGCGACGTGCACATCGGCGACTACCACTTCACCGGCGACCTGCGCGAGTATCACATCACGGGAGCGGCCGAGGATCTCTCGGCCGAGGTCCGGCTCGAGTCCATCACGGAGCCTTGGCGGCCCGAGACCGGGCACCTCGTCTTCGGGCCCGACGGCGAGACCATCTTCGCCTGGGCACCCTTCGTGCCCATGGGCAAGGTGACGGCCACCTACCGCATCGGCGCCGAAGTCCACGAGACCACCGGAATGGGCTACCACGATCACAACTGGATGAATCGAAGCATGGCGCACCTTGTCGACCACTGGTACTGGGGACGCGGGCAGGTGGGCCCCTACTCGTACGTCACGGCCTACATCACGGCAGCCAAGAGGTACGGCTACGCGGAGTTCCCCTACTACATGCTCGCCCGGGACGGCAAGGTCGTCGCCGACGACGCCGCCAAGGTGACGTTCAGCAAGAGCGGGAGCGAGACGGACGCCCACACCGGCAAGCCGGTGCCCGACGCGATGTGCTTCGAGTACCGCGACGGGGATGCTCGTTACGTGCTCACCTACTCGCGCGAGCACACCCTCGTCAGTCAGACCCTCGTCGACTTCGCGGCGGGCGTGCAGAAGATCCTCGCCGAGATCATCAGGTATCCGGGCGGCTACCTCCGCTTCTCAGGGCCGGTCGTCCTCGAGCGCTACGACGGTGGCGAGGTCACCGAGCGCTACGAAGAGCACGGCTCCTTCGAGGAGTGCTACTGGCAGCGCACGATCCACGGCGAGCGGTGAGATGCGCTCCTGTTCAAACACGCGCAGTCGAGCTGGAGGGGTGATGGGACATGAGTGAACCGTTCAAGGGCGTCATCAACGTCGACATCCGCGACTCGACGCCGGACTGGGCGCCGTTCGAGCCGCCGAAGGCTCCGGACGGCGCCCCCAACGTCGTCTACATCGTGCTCGACGACGTCGGCTTCTCGGCGATGTCGAGCTACGGCGGACCTATCGAGACACCGAACATCGACCGCATCGCGGCCGAGGGCGTGCGCTACACGCAGTGGCACACCACGGCGCTCTGCTCGCCGACGCGTTCGTGCCTGCTGACCGGCCGCAACCACACGCGCAACAGCATGGCCTGCATCACCGAGGCCTGCATCGGGTTCCCCAACGGCAGCGGCACGATCCCTCCCGAGAACGGCATGCTCTCCGAGGTCCTCGGCGAGATCGGCTGGAACACCTACATGGTCGGCAAGTGGCACCTGTGCCCGACCGACGAGATGAACCTCGCCGCGCCGCGGCGCAACTGGCCGAGCGGCCGCGGTTTCGAGCGCTGGTACGGTTTCCTCGGCGCCGAGACCAACCAGTGGTATCCGGACTTGTTCTACGACAACCACCCGGTGGACCAGCCGAAGCTCCCGGAAGAGGGCTACCACCTCACGGAGGACATCACCGACAAAGCGCTGCAGTTCATCCAGGACGCCAAGGCCATCGCGCCGCAGAAGCCGTTCTTCCTCTACTACGCGCCGGGCGCCTGCCACGCGCCGCACCACGCGCCGAAGGAGTGGATCGAGAAGTACAAAGGGCGCTTCGACGCCGGCTACGAGGCGATGCGCGTGGAGACGCTCGCCCGGCAGAAGGAGATGGGGCTCGTCCCGGCGGACACCGAACTGCCGCCGGTCAACCCGATCGGCACGTCGACCACCCGCAAGGGACCCAACGGCCAGCCGTTCCCGCCGGCCGACGACACCCTGCCGTGGGACACGCTGTCGGATGGTGAGAAGCGACTCTTCGCGCGCATGGCTGAGGTGTACGCCGGGTTCCTCTCGCACGCCGACCACCACATCGGGAGACTGCTCGACTACCTTGAGCAGGCTGGGCTGCGCGAAAACACCCTGGTCATCGTGGTGTCCGACAACGGCGCCAGTCCCGAGGGCGGCCCCGTCGGGTCGGTCAACGAGTGTCTGTTCCTGAACGGCGTGCCCGATGATCTGCAGGCCAACCTGGCGATGCTCGACGAGCTCGGCGGGCCGAAGACGTACAACCACTATCCGAACGGCTGGGCGATGGCGTTCAACACGCCGTTCAAGATGTGGAAGGGCTACGAGTTCAACGGCGGCACCGCCGACCCGTGCATCATCTCCTGGCCGGCGGGGAGCAAGGCCAAGGGCGAGATCCGTGAGCAGTACCACCACGCGGTCGACATCGTCCCGACGATCCTCGACTGCCTCGGCGTCCAGGCTCCAGAGGCGATCAAGGGACACACCCAGAGCCCCATCGACGGCGTCAGCATGCGCTACAGCCTGGACGACAGCTCGGCCAAGGGGACTCGCAGGGCGCAGTTCTACTCGATGCTGGGCACGCGCTCGATCTGGCACGAGGGCTGGAAGGCCGTCACTACCCACCCGAGGCTCGGTGGCTGGGGCGAGTACACGCTCGACGAGTGGCAGCTGTACCACACCGACGTGGACCGCTCGGAGATCCACAACCTCGCCGCCGAGCAGCCGGAGAAGCTGGAGGAGATGATCCACCTCTGGTTCGCCGAGGCCGGCCGCAACGGCGCCTTCCCGCTCGACGACCGCACCGTGATCGAGATCGCGCTCACCGAGCGGCCGCAGCTCTCGGCGCCGCGCGATGAGTACATCTACTACCCCGGTGGCGCCGACGTCCCCGAGGAGCAGGCGGTGAACACCCGCAACCGCTCCTTCACCATCGGGGCGCTCGTCGACATCCCGGCGCCGGGTGCGGAGGGCGTGCTGTTCGCGCACGGCGCGCGCTTTGGCGGGCACTCCCTCTACATCAAGGACGACCGCCTGCACTACGTGAACAGTTTCATCGGGATGCTGGAGCAGAAGATCGACGCGACTGAGGACGTCCCCATCGGTGAGAATCTGATCATCTCCGTCGCCTTCGAGAAGCAGGGCGAGGACCCGCCCGGCGTCGCCGTCGGCACGCTCTCCCTCTACTACGGCGACCGGAAGGTGGGCGAGGGTCGCATCAAGACCCAGCCGGGCAAGTTCGGGCTCGGCGGCGAGGGGCTCTGCGTCGGCAAGGACACGGGCGCGCCGGTCACCGACGACTACCCCGGCGAGCACCCCTTCTTCTTCACCGGCGGCACCATCAAGCGGTTGGCCGTCAACGTGAGCGGCGAGCCGTACCTCAACCTGGAGCGCGAGGCAGTAGCGATGCTCATGCGGGAGTGAAGGCAGGTCTGCCCCAGACTGCTGATTCTGGACTGAGCAAGGGAGCACGAGAAGGAGGGAGTCCCGATGACCATCCAACCGGCACGTCAGGCCAACAGGCCTGAGGACTACGCGCGCCTCAAGCTCGAGAGACGCCTCATCAAGCCGTGGGAGGACGGCATCCGGATCGACACCGCCGCGCCCAACCTGGAGTGGTGGTACATCGATGCGGACCTGGACGACGGCACCGGGCTGTGCATGATCTTCGCGACGAAGGACGGCACCCGGCCTCACCAGCCTCTGGGGCCGCAGATCGAGATCGACGTCACCCTGCCCGACGGTACGCGCATGGTGCGGTCCTGGTATCCCAAGATCGAGGAGTTCAGCGCGTCCAAGGACGGCTGCGACGTCCGCATGGGCGACTGCCGATTCACCGGCGACCTGCACGAGTACAGGGTCACGGGGCACGCCGAGGAGCTCTCGGCCGACATCCGGCTCGAGGGGATCACGGAGCCGTGGCGCCCGGAGAGCGGTCTTCTGCTCTTCGGGCCCAAGGATGAGCACTTCTTCGGCTGGACGCCGTTCGTGCCGTTCGGCAAGGTGACGGCCACCTACAAGATCGGCGACGAGGTCCACGAGGCCACCGGCAGGGGGTACCACGACCACAACTGGACGAACACCGACCTCGGGCACCTCATCGACCACTGGTGGTGGGCGAGAGGGGAGGTCGGCCCCTACACATTCCTCGCGGCGCACATCGTGGCCACGAAGAAGTACGGCTACACGCCGTTCCACTGGTACATGCTGGCCCGAGACGGCAAGGTCATCGCGGACGACGGCTCCAAGATGACGTTCACGACGCACGGCGCCGAGATCAACGAGAAGACCGGCAAGCCCGAGCCGGACGCGGTCTCCTTCGACTATGAGGACGGGGACACGCGCTACGAGTTGATGATGACGCGCCAGAAGACGCTGGTGGCCTACACCTGGATCGACTTCGCCAAGGGCTGGGAGAAGGAACTGATGAAGCTGATCCGCTACCCGGGCGGCTACATGCGCTTCCTGGCGGCCACGAGCCTGGACTGCTACAAGGCCGGCGAGCGCGTCGAGCACTACGAGAAGAGCGGGGCGTTCGAGCAGATCTTCTACCAGCGCAAGATCCACGAGGAATCGCTGGAGCGCGACATGGCAGGCGCGCAGTGACCAGGAGTCGCAGGAACGGAAGACGACAGGAGTAGCTCGCTCGCACACCCGCGTAGCCGCGCTGCCTTCGTAGAAGTACGGCCAATCTACCGACACTGGTGGCTGCCGGCCGCCGACAGAGGAGCTCCGCTATGACATCCTCGCCCCTTCCTCCGCAGAAGCAGATGACCGGTATGCTGGGGCGCCCGGTGGCGGAGAACCCTATAGACCGCATGTTCGACGCGGTCTACGAGCACTGCGGTCTGCCCTGGCAGTTCTGGAAGTGCGACGTCGCGGCCGAGGACCTGCCGGCGGCGATCGCCGGCACGAGAGCCCTGGGCTTCCGCGGCTACGGCATCACGGTGCCGTACAAGATCGCCGCGATCCCCCACCTGGACGCGATCGACGAAGATGCGCGCGTCATCGGCGCGGCGAACTACGTGACCGTCGAGGACGGCCGGCTCATCGGCCACAACAACGACGGCAAGGGCGTGGTCAAGGCGATCCTCAAGGCCACGCCCATCGCCGGCAAGCGCGTGGTCATCATGGGCGCCGGCGGCGCCGGGCGGGCGATGGCGGTGGAGCTCGGCTGGGCGGGCGCCTCGCACCTCACGGTGGTCACGCGCCGCGAGGAGCAGGGCCGGGAGGTCGCTGCACTGGTCCACCGCGCGGCGGGCATCCCGACTGATTGGCTCGCGTGGGACGGGGTCGTCACCATCCCCGAAGGTACGGATATCCTCATGAACGCGACCACCCTCGGCGCCGCCCCCGAGCTCGCGCCCGTGCCCGTCGCGTGGGAGAGCGCGGGCCCGGGCCTCACGGCCGTGGACGTGATCACGAACCCGCGGCTGACGCCGTTCCTCGCGACGGCCAAGGAGCGCGGCTGTGGTGTCGTGGACGGCGTGGAGATGCTGGTGCAACTCGCGATGCAGCTCTTCGAGTCGTGGACGGGCGTGACGCCGGAAGAAGACGTCTTCCAGCGGTCAGTGTCGGCAGCGCTCGGAGAGTGACTCAGGCTCCGCCGCTCCGATCACGCTCGATTCCTACTCGCATGCGATCCCGGCGATGCAGGAGGAGGCGGCGGCCCTGATCGCGGGGCTGGTGGTCGCGAGCGAGTTGACATGGGCGGCTGGACTAGGCGGACGCGACCTGCTGCATGAGTCCGTCCGTCTCCGCCAGCGCCGGCTTGGCGCCGAGCCTGTACGAAGATCTCGCGGGCCGCGGCGAGCGGCGCTGCCGCCTCAGGCGCCTTGCCGAGCGCCACGAGGCAGCGTCCCTGGCCAAGAAGCGCCTGCGCCTCCTCGTAGGGCACGCCGAAGTCGTGCCAGCGTGAAGCGGCGTCTGCGAAACCAGCAGCCGCAGCCTCGTGCTCGCCGCGCGCCTCTCCGCGAAGCGCAGAAACGCTCGCCTGAGTGTTCCGCACAGCTGGGAGCCGTCCGCGCACGACACCGGAGATTCTCTCGGCAAGTTCGCTGTCCCCGCAATGGAGTGCGACGCGGACCGCCTCGGGAAGCATGTGGTAGAGCGACACGTCGTGGAGGTGCTTGGCCGTCGAGGCCATCTCCTCAAGCAGGGCGCGCGCCTCGCCCAGATCGTGGGGGGCGGTCGCGATCGCGGCGACCGTCAGACCCCAGCAGAGGTCTACGGCAACGCCGCTTCGACGCGCCTCGTCCACCGTCGGTGACAGGTACTTGCGCACCTCGGCGTCCGCGCCGCGCCAGACCAGCGGCAAGAGTCTCACAAGGTGCACCAGGAGGAGATCCCGGAGGCCGCCTAGTGATCTTGCCAGGAAGTCGCGCTCCAGTTCGTTCGCCTCCCGGAGCGCTTCGTCCCAGTCGCCCGCACACACCAGTGCTACGACCCGGTTGTCACGCGCGTAGCCGAGCGCCGAACCGAGCTGCACCTCGAAGGCGAGCACGCGCTCGTACTCCTCCAGGGAGCGCCGGGGACCCTCGACGAGGCCGATGTCCATGGCGAAGTTGCCCCAGATCCGCGCACGCTCGATGCCGAGACCCCGCATCTCGGCGACTGCCAGGGCGCGACGGTAGTCTTCCAGGAATCCCGGATCGCCCTGAGTGCCGCGGATGCTGCCGCGCAGAGAGAGGGCAAGTGGCGGCTCCGGCACCCCGAGCTCGCGTGCAACCTCCAGGGCTTCCTCGAACGCCTCCAGCGCGGCCTTCGCTTCTCCCGCGTTCCCGAGCTCGCGACCCCACTCGGTCAAGACGGTGACCCGCGCTTCCGACGGCCCGTCGTCGTGAAGGAGACCGACGGCCTCCCGGTAAAGCCCTGCGACTTCATGTGGATCCGCTTGGAGATTGTCACGGGCTCGCGCCAGTCGGGCCAGGGCCGCGGCAGCCGAGCGCAGGTCGCCGGTCGCCCGCAGGGCAACGGCCGCGAGATCCAGGTGCGTCGCCGCCTCCGCGCTTCGCCCGCTCCAGAGGGCCGCCTCGCCGAGCCTCAGGTGGAGGCGCGCGCGCCCGGGACCGTCCGCGGCCGGCACCTCCAGTGCCGCCGCGTAGAACCGTTCGGCAGCGTGTACGTCGAGGTTGAAGGCGCGGTCGCCGGCCAGTGTCAGGCAGCGTACCGAGGGTCCCTCGAACTGCGCCGCCAGTTCGCTCTCGCCAGCGGCTTGCGCCAAGTCGAGCGCGGTCGCGAAGTGGTGCGCCAAGACCTCCGCGAGGTCCTCGGGGTGACCCTCCGCCTTCGCCTCGAGCCAGCGGGCGACAGCGCCGTGCCTGCGGGCGCGTGCGGCGCGCGGCAACTGCCTGTAGGCGACTTCGCGGGCGAGTGCGTGCACGAAGGCGAACTCGCGCTCGCCCTCCATCGACGACTCGCGGATCCGGCGGATCAGTTGGCGCTCCAGCAAGCCGGACAGCATGCCGTCGACCTCGTCCGGTTCACGCGCGCCCATCGCCACGAGGACCCCGTCCCAGAAGACGCTGCCGACCACGGCTGCGTCTGCGAGAAGCGCCTTCTGTTCCGCGGGAAGGGTATCCAAGCGGGCTGCGATGACCGCCTGCACCGATTCGGGCAACGCAGCGCCCGCGGCAAGGTCACTCAGCAGCCGCACGGACTGCTCGGCGTAGAAGGGGTTGCCGTCGCAGCGTTCGACCACCCGGTCGATGGCAGAGTCGTGGTCGACCGGTCCGCCCAGCAAGCTGCCGACGAGCCGCCCCATCTCGGCCGCTGTCAGCGGCCCGAGCTCCAGGCGATTGACGCGGCCGCCCGCCGCGAAACCCGGGCGCCGCTCGAAGAGCTCCGGCCGCGCCGTCCCGACTACCATCAAGGGGACGGAAGCCAGGTGCGTCGACAAGTACTCCAGAAACGCCAGCAG